>NZ_JALCUA010000004.1:0-188736 GCF_022655035.1 Bifidobacterium tibiigranuli
ACCTGCAGATGCTGCTCGCCCGCATCGGGCGGCAGATAGCGTTCTCGTGGGAGTTCACCTCGTCGCGGGCCAAGCATGCGCTGACGCATGAACGGCCGCGTTTCGCCTTCTTCCAGCTGCTCGACCCGCGTTCGGGCGGCAAGCGGGAGGCGCCTAAGTTTCGTGCGCTTGCGCCCGGCGTGGTGGAGCACGAGGGCGAGGTGTCGCTTGCTGCCGGTACGAAACCGACCGAGCAGACCGATCTGCCGCTGCGTGTCGCTGTCGCCGCGGCGCAGGCCGGACTGCCGATCAATCCGATGACGCTGCGCAACCTTGAGCGCTGCCCGGTGCATGACCATGATTGGAGCGCTGAGGATCGCGAGCTGCTGATTCGCCTGCTCGGTTCGGGAGCAGTGCTTCCGCGGGTATGGGAGGAGCTTGACTTCATCAATATTCCCGGGCGTTGGATACCCGAATGGCTCGGCGTGCGCAACCGCCCTTCGGCGTCCGCTGCGCACCGCTACACCATCGACCAGCATATGATCTATGTGGTTTCGCAGCTGGGGCGAGTTGCGCCTGACGGCACGCAATATGACGATATGCGGTATGCCGCGCTGCTGCTGGCCGGACTGCTGCATGACATCGGCAAGCGGCCTGGCGTGCCGGACCACGCCATCGAAGGCGCGCGCCATGTGCCGGTGATACTGCGCCGCCTGGGCTTCGGCGAGGATATCGTGCGCATCGCGACGCTGCTGGTGCGCGAGCATCTGACGCTTTCGGAATTTGCCACGGGCAAGGACCCTGCGGATCCAGCCGTGGCCGAGGACCTGGCGGCGCGCGTCGACTACGACCCGCTCACGCTCGACATGCTCTTCGATCTGACCCGCGCCGACGGCTCGTCGCTGGGAGCCACCGCCAACGAGGCTATCACGAAGAAGTACGGCTGGTCGCGCTGGCGCGAACGGCTCGTGCGCGCTATGGCTGACGCCGCGCGCGCCCGTATGCCGCGCAGTTAGAACGCCCGCGCCTGCGTTATGCCCCTTTCGTGACGCAAACCCGCCCCGCACAGTCACAAAAGGGGCAGAGCCCCCAGCCCAGTGCCCCTTTCGTGACGCTGAGTTGCGCTAACAGTCACAAAAGGGGCATAGCGTCGAATGCGTCCCGTGTTGCATGCCGTTATTTCATCCAGACGTTGCTGCGTACGCGCAGCCCGTTGAACAGCGCTCGCAGGTCGATGAAGACCAGGTTGAGCACGCCCCAAAGGATGGCCATGCGCCAGGCGTCGCTGAGGTCGATCGCGCCGTCAAGCGTATTGACGCCGCCGAGGGCCGCCAGATATGCCAGCGCGGTAATCGTACAAGTCAGGGCGAGATAGCGGTAGTCCTCGGCGCCGATGAGGATGCCGTCGAGCGCCCACATCCATCCGGCGAGCGGCAGGAACGCGCCCTGCACGAGCATGCCGACCATAATGAGATGCTGCACCTCGGGGGAGGGGCTGAACAGGGCAGTCGCCGCAAGCCCTGCAACTGCCAGTCCCACGCCGATGACCGCGCCCGCGAACAGGCCCGATCTGCCGGCGATCGAGGTCATAGCGTGCGCCCGATCGCGCCGACCCGCTCCGATCTGCGTGGCGACCAGCGTCTGCCCGGCGATGCCGATGGCGTCAAGCATGTTGAGCACGAAGTTCCAGCTCGAATTGACGGTCTGATACGCCGCCAGCACCTGCGTGCCCATGCGGGCCGCCAGCATCACCGTGGCGACCAGCGAGGCCCGCAGCGCCAACGTGCGGATGAACAGCGGCACGCCGTCCGAAGCCGTGCCAAGGATGCCGGCCAGGCGAGGCTTCCAGCTCGCGCCATCCGCACGCGCCCATAGCAGCGCCGGCACGACGAGAAACAGCCCCATGAACCATTGCGCTATCAGGGTCGCGGCTCCCGAGCCGGCCACGCCCCAGTGCAGACCGAAGACGAACAGCACATCGAGTGCCGTGTTGACCACCGCCCCGGCCACGGCCGCGACGAAGGTGATGTTGACCTTGGACAGCCCGCGGAAGATGCCATTGGCGGCGTACACGAGCAGCATGCCGGGCAGCCCGAATACAATGGCCTGCAAATACGCGGTCGCGTTGTCGAGCACGGCATCGCGCGCCCCCATCGCCCAGCACAGCGGACGCGCGGCGGCGAACAGGGCGACTGATACGAGCAGGCCGATGGCCAGCGCCAGCCACAGTCCGTCGATGCCGGCCTCAAGCCCTTCGCGCCGCCTCCCGGCTCCGATGAGCTGAGCCACGCTCGATGTCGTGCCATAGGCCAGGAACACGCACAGCCCCACCGTGGTGAGGATGATGGTGGAACCGATGGAAAGCCCGGCCAGCGCCGCGTCGCCGATATGGCCCACAATCGCCGTGTCGATGAGCACGAAGGCCGGTTCGGCGATGAGCTGGCCGAAGGTCGGCAGCGCCAGCGCGAACAACTGCCGTGTCGCCTGTCTGCGGTCGACATGACCTGCCTGTTCGGGCGATTGGGCAGCGTCATCCCGCTGCTGCGTCGTATCGTGAGTCAATTCATTCATCGCCATTCATTATGCATTCCCTAGCTGTTTCCATAATCGTACTAAGCATACTGAGCCATCGCAGGCATCAGGAAGGGAGGAACCTGCCCATTGTACTTCAGGCAAGACCGAGACGAACGCGATGAATGCCACTATCCGGCAATCCTTAAGGAGGCCTCCTCAGCGAACCGCCCCCGGAAAACTCGACTCGCATATCATCGACGGCGGTCATATGCAAATCGAGATTGGACTGCCACATAACTATCCCCACGTTATGCACTGACTTATCCCCATCATGTGGATAACTGAATGGATTATCCCCTGTGACACGCCTGCAATGTGGATAACTCGATTTTATTGTCCACCGTGAGGATACCGTGCGTGTCGCGTGAGCGATGCCGGGAAACGGCGGATGCGCTCCGCCGGTCTCCCTATACTCGTGCGTATGGCAGATGGAAATTCGTGGGACGAATCGCGGTCCGGCAGCGGGCAGGGCGCATATTCCGGAGGTTCGTCGTACGTTTCGGGCGCGACCGGGACGGCGGTGCGCGATGCGCTGTTCGACCGCGTGCCGCCGCATGACGACGACGCGGAAATGGCGGTGCTCGGCGGCATGCTGATGAGCAAGGACGCCATCGGCGAGGTCTCGCAGATGATCGACGTTACCGACTTCTACCAGCCCAAGCACCAGACCATCTACGAATCCATCATCACGCTCTTCTCCACCTCCCAGCCGGTGGATGTGGTGCTGGTCGCCAACGAGCTGCTCAAGGCCGGAGACCTCGACAAGGTCGGCGGCGCTGACTACCTGCACAGTCTGGTCGCTTCGGTGCCTACCGCCGCGAACGCCACGTTCTACGCCGAAATCGTGCACCAGCGCGCCATCCTGCGCAATGTGATCGCCGCCGGCACGAAGATCGCGCAGCTTGGCTACTCCGCCGAGGGCTCGCAGGCCGAGGACGTCGTCAACCTGGCGCAGTCCGAGGTCTACGAGATGAGTGTGGGTAAGGTACGCCAAGATTATTCGCCCATCGAATCGGTGGTGCATGACGCGCTCGATCAGCTCGATAAGCTGCAGAACCACGAGCTGGAACGCGGTGTGCCGACCGGCTTCCGCGACATCGACGACGTGACCCAGGGCCTGCAGCCCGGCCAGATGGTCGTCGTGGCAGGACGCCCGGCGATGGGCAAGTCCACGCTGGGCGTCGACTTCGCGCGTTCGGCCGCGCTGCATCACAACATGACAGCGGTCATATTCTCCTTGGAAATGAGCAAGGTGGAGCTGGCGCAGCGCATCATCTCGGCCGAGACGAACATTCCGCTCAACGCCCTGCGCCGCGCGGATGAGATCACACCCGAACGCTGGAACACGCTCAATACCTTCTGGGGCACGCTGCAGGAGGCGCCGCTGTTCATCGACGACAGCCCGAATATGAGCCTTATGGAGATCCGCGCGAAATGCCGGCGGCTCAAGCAGACCAATGATTTGAAGCTCGTCGTGATCGACTACCTGCAGCTCATGAGTTCAGGCAAGCGCGTCGAAAGCCGCCAGCAGGAGGTCTCCGAGTTCTCGCGCGCCTTGAAGCTGCTCGCCAAGGAGCTTGAGGTGCCGGTCATAGCGCTGTCCCAGCTCAACCGTGGACCGGAAATGCGCAACGACCGCAAGCCGCAGCTTTCCGATCTGCGTGAATCCGGCTCAATCGAGCAGGACGCCGACGTGGTGCTGCTCGTGCACCGGCCCGACGCCTACGACAAGGAGGACCGGCCCGGCGAAGCCGATATCATCATGGCGAAGCACCGCAACGGGCCGACCGATACCTTCCATTTGGCGTTCCTCGGCGCGACGTCGAAGTTCAAGGACATGCCGCAGGACTACCAGCAGGGGGTGTGAAGTCGATGGAGAACCACGAGGATACGGCAGCAATGTCGGCAATGCCAGCAGAACCCGAACAATCCGATACGCAGCGCGGCAAAGACGCGGACGGGTTGGTGCATGTGGCGAACGTGCCGATTAATACGAACACGCTGGCCGAGTCGGCTATATCGCTGGGCATGCCGGATAACGTGTCGAGCATTCCACTTGACGTGGCGACTGTGCCGAGTCGTCCTGCCCGCACGATTTCCGCCCAGGCGACCCAAACCGCAGTTGTGCCTGAACCTGAATCCGAAGAAGCCCAGGAGTCTGCCGCACAGCAGTCTTCGGAGCAGCAGACCTCGGCGCAGCAGCAAGCCACCGTGCCTCCGCGCGCCCCTTGGTATGCCTTCGCGACCCCGACGCTGGGCAAGATGGTGCGCTGGGCTTCGCGGCTGTCGCGGCATGGCGGCAGTGCCTTGCCCGGGCAGGTCATCGAGCGCTTCGACCGCGGATTTTTGGCCCGCACCTTGGCTGAACTGCCGTACGGCGTGGTGCTCGTGTCGGGCACGAACGGCAAGACGACGACGACCCGCATGGTCGCCTCGGTGCTCGAAAGCCTCGGTCTGCACGTCTTCACGAATCCGACCGGCTCCAATTTCACGCGCGGCGTGGTCTCCGCGCTGCTCGGCGAGGTGAATCTCAAGGGTGAGCTCGATGCGGATATCGCCGTGCTCGAACTGGACGAGGCCTACGCGGTGCATTTCGTGAAGCAGTTCAGGCCTCGATACTCCCTGCTGCTCAATGTGATGCGCGATCAGCTCGACCGCTTCGGCGAAATCGACAACACCGCGCGGCTGCTCAGCCACGTGGCGCAGGCGACGAGCGGCACGGTGGTGCTCAACCGCGAGGACGCGCGCATCGCGCATCTGGCCGCCGACGTGCCGCACAACACCAAGGTCGCCTATTTCGGCCTAGTGAACAGCCTGCGCGTGTTCTTCCCCTCCGACGACGATATGCATGCCTCCGACATGGCGCAGGGCGAGCCGAACGCAGCCGACCGGAGTGCCAGCGTCCGCACGGGTTCAGATGTCTTCGCGAGCGCCCGATCCGGCATGCCCGCCCCCGGCGTGCGCGACACCGGCTCTCCGCGCCTCAATCTGGGCCGCGCGGCCTTCGAATCCACCGCTCAGCCGGCCGATGTGGTGCTCAAGCATGTCGGCGATCACGAGGCCGAATTCCTGATTGACGGGCGCGCGGTGAGCACTTCGGTGAAGCTCGAAGGCGTCTACAATCTGTTCAACGCCGCAGCCGCGCTCGCCGTGGTGCGTGCAGTCGCCGCTGACAGTGCTAATAGTGCTGCCGGCAGCGCCGGCGATGGCGACAGTGCCGGTGATAATGACCATGCCATCAACGCCAGTGCCGTCAACATCAGTGCCATCGACGCCAGCGATGAACGGCTGATGCACGCGCTCGCGCAGGTCACGCCGGCCTTCGGGCGCGGCGAGGTCGTCGATGTGAACGGCACGCCGGTCGAGCTGCTGCTGGTCAAGAACCCTATGGGATTCAGGCTTTCGCTCGCGTCGTTCCCGCCTGAGAATCACGACACGATGATCGCGATTTGCGATGAATACGCCGACGGCCGCGATATGAGCTGGCTGTGGGATGTCGACTTCGGCTCCCTGCGCGGCGAAGGCGTGGCGATGGTCTCCGGCACGAGGGCATGGGATATGGCCCTGCGACTCGAATACGACCAAGTGCCGGTCGGGCAGACCGATACCGACTTGGAGCAGTCCGTCGAGCGCTTCGTCACGGCGAATCCGGGCAGGCCGAAGCACATGTACTGCACGTACACGGCCATGCTGCGCGCGCGGTCGGCGTTGTCGCATATCGCGCAGGTCGCCGACGCGGGCGTCGGACGCTGAACAGGCAGCACAACCGATAACAACGCAAACAACGCATACAATCGAAACGCGCCGAACACGCTGAACGAGGGGAGAACCGCGATGGCCAAGGCAATCGACGTCATGTCCTTGTACCCCAAGGATATGAACATCTACGGCGACTGGGGCAATGTGCTCACGATAACCCGTCGCCTCGCGCTGTATGGCTACGAGCCGCGCCTGCACGTCTACAACCAGGGCGACGCATGGCCCGAGCACGTCGACATGATTCTGGGCGGCGGCGGTCAGGACAACGGGCAGAAGAAAATCACCGAGGACCTGTTCCTGCGTGCCGACGAATTGCGCTCGCTGGCGGCCGACGGCACGCCGATGCTGGCTATCTGCGGGCTGTATCAGCTGTTCGGCGAGTATTTCGAGACGATTGACGGCACGAGGCTCGACGGCATCGGCATCTTCGGCGTGTACACCAAGGGCCGCGACGTGCGCATGATTGGCAATCTGGTCGAGCACGCCGAGCAGTTCGGCGACGTCATCGGCTACGAGAACCACTCCGGGCAGACCTTCCTGCGCGAGGGCGTGCAGCCGCTGGGCGCCGTGGATGCCGAGGGCACCGGCAATAACGGCGAGGACCATACCGAAGGAGCCAGGGTCGGCAACGTGATCGGCACCTATATGCACGGCTCGCTGCTGCCCAAGAACCCGGCCATATCGGACTTCCTCATTCGCACTGCCGTCGAACGCCGCTACGGTGCGTTCCAGCCCCAGCAAAGCGAGCAGCAGCGCGCCGATCTGGCCCGCATCGACGCTGCGGCCGAGCAGGCGCGCACAGTCGCCGCAGCGCGTCCGCGCTAGTGGTTAGGTTCGTGCGTTTCAAAGGCTGAAATGCCCGAACCCAACCAGACATCTAGTGACCTGGCTGGCCGCGCAAACAGCCTGCGGCCTTAGTCCCTCCCCGCGAAGGCATCGTCGAAGAAGCCGAGTTCGTAATGTACGGCCTGCTCGAAGCGGCTGCGCTGCTCGGGGTCGGCGGGGTCGGCGACGCGATTAAGTTCGCCTATCAGGAATGCCACCCATTCAGTGAAATCCTCGCCTCGGTGCACATCGACCCAGCCCCGATTCTGCGCCAGCTTGGGCATACGGGTGCCGTGCTCGGTCTGCAGCTCGGCCCAGTCGAGGTAGAGCGATTCCGCGACGGTGAGCACGATAAGCGCGTCGGCGTAGGAGCGCGTCTCGAGCGTCGAGCGATATAGCTGGCGGAATCCCTGCGCTGACGGCGTAAGCTGCGGATGGTCGATTTCGGCCTGCGGCACTGCGAACTGCTTGAACCGGTTCTGGAAGTACGCGTCCTCGTCGTTGGCGATGAAGCCGAGCTGCCGGGCGAGCCGATTCTTGGCCGGCATCGTGTCAGCCGAGGCAAGCGCCTGACCGAGCAGGGACAGAAAGTCGAAGGAGAACTGATTGTCCTGAATCAGATAGTCGCGCAGCACATCGTCGGGCAATTGATCCGCCACCAGCTCGCGCACGAAGCGGTGGGTGACGGCGGCCTGCCATTCGTCGTGCGCCAAGGCGCGGAAGCTGTCGTATGGCATGTTGGCGGCAGTGTTGGGTGCGGTATCGGATGCAGCGTTGGCCGAAACGGCGGCTGTTGTAGTTGGGTTGCTCATCGAAGGCCTCCTTGCGTGCCGAGCTGCGCATCGGTCTGCGCGTTATCGTTATCAGCTTGTGCATTTTCATCAGGCTGTGTATTTTCACCAGAAAAATCCGGCCAGGGTCTGCGGTGCAGCGCCGAATCCCAGAAGAGGTATTCGTACCGGGTCGCGGTGCGGTAGGCGCGTCGCATCTCGTCGCGTTCCTCGGGCGACGCGGAGGCTGCAGCGCGGTCCACATTGCCGCGCGCCTGCTCGACAGAAGCATGGAACTCCTCACCGTCGTATTCGGCGATCCACTGCGCATAGGGGTGGTCAGGGTTGCGTTCCAGCAATGCGCCGGCCTGATGAGCCAGCCGTTCGGCGACATGCGCATATACCCAGAAGCAGGGGAGCACGGCTGCGGCGCCTACCGGATACGGCGCCTGCGAGGTCTGCGCTACGAGGAATGACGTGTAGCCCAGGCACACCGGCGACGGCAGCTGATCGGCCGGCGAGAGCAGATCGGGGCCGTTCGGCAGCACACTGCGATGCAGCTGGGTTTCCTCCACGCTGGCGCTGCGTGCGGCATCAGCCCAGCTGGCGGTCAGCTCGGACGTGGGGCTTCGGGCCGAGAGCAGGGCGAGCGAGCGCGCGTACCCGCGCAAGTACAGCGTGTCCTGATGCATGTAGAACTGGAAATCGGCGGCGTCCAGCTCGCCCGAACCCAGCAGGTTCAAGAACTCCATCCTGTGGATGGCGGCCAGTTCGGGGGCTATCGACTCCCAGAGCTCATCGGTGAAGCGCGGGCCGGTCGATAATGGTGATAATGATGGTGATTGCGTCTGCGGTCGCGAAAAATCGTTCATGACATCCCTTCGTCAGCATGATCTGCATCAGGTTCAACGGGTGTGGTCTCAGTCGCCGGCGGCGACACCCCGTGTCGATTGCCGATTGTACCAGCGCCGCTGGCTGCGGTCCAGAGCGACGTGCGTCGATTGAGAGCATGCGGTGGCTGGGACCGTTCCAGTAACCGCATGGCGGACCCGTGATGATATTCGTGCGTTCTTCGATACCGTGCTGCGTGAAGTGGAGCCGGAGGTACGCCGTTGTCCGTCCGCCTCCAGTTGCCAGTCTATAGGCATTTCATGGCGGGCATTCGCGCGTCCCATTGCGATATGGCCGTACGCGGCGTGTCGCAAGCGTGCGCCTTGCGCGCCCCCGTATACCGTGCCCCCATGCGTTTCGTCAGCGTACGTTGTATGACACGTTCGCGAGGTCTGTATTGGAAAACGTACACTGCCGACGACTCAGCGTACGTTTTCCAATACGGGGTCGTGCAGCATGCTGGAAAACGTACGCTTGGGGGCTGCGGGTCATGCAGTCGTGGGTCGTGGACACCATAGGTATCGATGAACAATGCAGCACGCACCGGCCACGCACAGTCCGCGGATTCCACAGCATCCACGGACTTCACGGTGCTTAACGCGCCCGAGAGCCCGGCGCAGGGCTCGCTTGTCGAGCGCAAATCCGAGTTCATCGGCAATGCCTGCCATGCGGCTACCCTCGATGAGGCGCTCGCCTTCGTGCAGACGATTCGTGAGCGTCATCCCAAGGCCCGGCATGTGGCCTATGCGGGCGTGTGCGGTGCCAGCGAGCGGCTGAGCGAACGCATGAGCGACGACGGCGAGCCGTCGGGCACAGCCGGCAAGCCCATTCTGGATGTGCTGCGCGCGAAGCATCTCACCGATTGCGTGGTGAGCGTCACGCGCTATTTCGGCGGGATTCTGCTGGGTTCGGGCGGCCTGATTCGCGCCTACGCGACAGCCGCCTCGCTGGCCGTAGAGGCTGCGGACATGGCCGCGCTGATGCCGAGCCGGCACTATCGGGTCGCGTTGGAATACCGGCATTTGGGCGCGTTTGAGCATTTGTTGGAATCGGTGCAGGGCACCAGAGTGGATGCGAGCTATGCGCAGGGGGTCGTATGCGAGGTGCTGGTGCCTTGCGAGCAGTGCGGTCGCTTCGAATCGCGGCTGCGCGACGCTTTCAGCGGCACGGTGCGACCGCAGGCGTTGGACATGGTCAATCATGTCGTGTCGCAGGCTGTGCCGCTGCAATAACTGCGCCTCGTCAAGCTGTGTTTCTGCAAACTGTGTTTCTGTAATAATTGTGTTTCTACAATGAGCCGTGCTTCGGCAGAGCAAACCGCTGCGAGCTGCACCCCAGGGCTCTGCCTCGGCGAGTTCGCACAGCAGGCGATATGCTGGGCGATATGAGCGAATTGCAGGAAACGGTGCCGCAGGCCGGTGTGGAAAACGCCGATCAGTCGCAGGAGGATGCTGTGCAGACAGGAGACGTTGATATCGCTGAGGGTATCGGGGCAGACGCCGAGATAGACAGCGCGGCGGCGGGCGATGCCGCTCCTGTCAACGATGACGACAGCGCCACCGACGATGCCAACGCTAATGACAATGACGGCACCAACACTAACGCCAACGCGAGTGAACCCGCCGGCAACCCCGACGATTTCGAACCGCTGACCGACAGCTACGAGCGGCTGCGGCACTCCCATGACAGCGCCGAGCTGAGCGAGTTCGCCCGCAGGCCCTTGCCTGATAAGGCCAATCAGGCAGCCTTCTCCCGCGCGACCGCATTGCTCGAAGCGGTGGCCGGCAACCCCAGCACCCCCGTCGAGGACCGCGTCTACTTGGCGCAGACCATGCCCTTCCCGAACGTGCTGGTCAAACTCTCCGTCGATCCCGCGCCCGAGGTGCGTCGAGCGGTGGCGGGCAATGCCGATGACAAGAACTGGCTCGTCGGCAGGCTCACCAAGGACGAGGATATCGAGGTGCGCGACATCGCGCTGCGCAACGGCCGCACCTCATGGAAGATGCGCCTGGAAGGCGCGCAGAATCCGCAGACCGGTGCGGAAACGCTTGATTTTCTAGCACAATTAGGAGTCGAGCTTGAGCCTGATGCCTCCGATGTGCTCGCCTCGATGGTGCGCCGCGCGGTCGCGCTCAATCCCCAATGCGCGCAGCCGACGCTGGAACGCCTTGCCGCGGATTCCTCGCCGCAAGTTGCCAAGGCCGCCCGCTCTCGGCTGCAGGAGCGGTAAGTACAGCAATATGGCAGTGCGGCAACACGGCAATACGACGCCTATGAGGTGAGTTCCGCCACATGATTGCCTTGGGATGGCCGCAAGTGCCATACCACACCAAGCTAGGGATTACACTGGAGGAATGACACAGAAAGTCGAAAGCGAAGAACGCCTGGCGCGTCCGCTCATCCGATTGGCTCGACTGGTCGGGGTGGAGACCAGCTACATCGGGCAGACCAGCGATTATCACGAGATCGATGATGATGTCCTCGTCGACGTGCTTGGTGCCTTGGGCGTTGACGCCACGAGCGATGAAGCAGTGGCGCAATCCATCACCGCGATACTTGACGACCGGCATCGGCGCCTGGTCGCTCCCACCGTGCTGCACACCGTCGGCGAGCAGAGCGAGGTTCCGGTCAATACCGGCGTGCTCGACGTCCCCACGGCCAGCATCACCTTGGAGAACGGCGAGAAGTACGACGGTGAGGTGACCATCGACGCGGGAGACGGCTCAGGGGCCTACCCGCTCGGGGATGCCTTCGTGGTCACGGCCTCGATTCTCATTCCCGCCGACCTGCCGATGGGCTACCACACGCTGCATGTCACGGTCGGTGAGCGCGAGCAGGATGCCACGCTGATCAGCGCGCCGGAGCGGATCGAGCCGTTGGAGCCAATCAAGGACGGCCAGCTGTGGGGCTGGATGGCCCAGCTGTATTCGATTCGTTCGGCCGGGTCATGGGGCGTGGGTGACTTCGCCGATCTGAAGACCCTGCTGGTTGAGTCGAAGCACAGGACCGGAGCCGATTTTCTGCTCGTCAATCCGCTGCATGCCGCCGAACCGGTTTCGCCTCTCACGCCCTCGCCTTATCTGCCCGTCTCGCGCCGCTTCGTGAATTTCACCTACATTCGCCCTGAGAGCATCGAAGAATACGACGCACTGGATGAGGAGACGCGCGCTCAGATTACCGAGCTGCACAATCAGACCGAGGCGCTTAACGGCGATGCGCAGCTCATCGACCGCGACGCGATGTGGCGCTCGAAGATGCGCGCGCTCTGGCTGATCTTCAAGGCCGGTCTGGGCGCTGCCCGGCAGGCGCAGTTCGATCAGTTCAAGCAGGCGACCGGCGACGAGCTTGAGGCCTATGCGACCTGGTGCCTGTGCTACGACAAGTGGGGCGCCCCGGACGACAATGATCAGGGCAACTGGATTCATGCGCTATCCAAGGATTCCGAGGCGATCGCGCAGGTGCGCGCGCAGTTCCCCGACACGCTCGACTTCTACCGTTGGCTCGAATGGGTGGCTATCAGCCAGCTCGAAGACGCCCAGCAGGCGGCCAAGGATGCGGGCATGGGCATCGGCATCATGTCGGATATGGCCGTCGGCGTGCATCCGGCCGGTTCCGAAGTGTGGTGGGATCCCGAACGTTTCGCCAAAGGTGCCACGGTCGGCGCCCCGCCGGACTACTTCAACCAGCAGGGCCAGGATTGGAGCCAGCCGCCCCTAAGCCCGCTGTCGCTGGAATCCACGGGCTATCAGACATATCGCAGCCTGGTGCACGGCATGTTCTCGCAGGCCGGCGCAGTGCGCATCGATCATATTCTGGGCCTCTTCCGGCTGTGGTGGATACCGCAGGGCCGCTCGGCCATCCAAGGCGCCTACGTGCATTATGACAGCGAGACCATGATTGGCATTCTGGCCATCGAGGCCGCGCGCGCCCAAGGCGTGATCGTGGGCGAAGATCTCGGCGTGGTGCCCAAATTCGTGGTCGATTCGCTTAAGCGCCACGGGATTCTGGGCTGCACCGTCGAATGGTTCGCGCAGAAGGACGGCGAGTTCCTGCCGCCTGACACTTGGCGTCGCGATGCGCTCGCCTCCGTCAATACGCATGACATGCCGCCGGCCGCAGGGTACTTGGGCTATGAGCATGTCGAGCTGCGCGACCGTTTGCACCTGCTCACTGAGCCGGTCGAGGACTTCAAGGCAGGGGCCGTGCAGGAGCATAACGCGATGCTTGCGATGCTGGTCGACAAGGGTTTCCTCGACCCCGAGCTCATCACCGACGAAACCGAGCACACGCAGCAGATCGTCGAGGCGCTTTACCGCGGTCTCAAGGCCGCGCCGAGCAGGCTGTTGGCTGCTTCGCTGACCGATGCGGTAGGGGAGCGCCGCACCCAGAACCAGCCGGGCACGAACAACGAGTACCCGAACTGGCGCATTCCGTTGGCCGACGAGAACGGCGATGTCGTGCCGCTCGAAGCGCTATTCGACAACCCTCGTCTGCAATCGCTCGCCGCAATCATGAGAGCATGAGGGGCTGATCGTGGATCAGCGGATTGAGGAAGATGCTCACAAAGAGGCCAAGGGAAGCAGGCGCAGTCAGGGCGATGCTGACACGGAGAGCGCACAACTGAGGATTGCGCCAGCCGATTCTGCACTGGGTACATCTGCACTGGGTGAGTCTGCGACGAATGCCGGTGCTACGAGTGCTGACGCCGCCGATAATGCCGCTCCCAGAGGTCTAGGGGCGTGGCTCGCCAGCTCGCTCAAGGCGCCGTCCCGCGATATGCGCGAGAGCGACCGGAGCATCTTCGGCTGGCTCGCCATAGTCGTGACCTCGATATTCGGCGCGCTGATTCCAGCTACGATGGCATGGCGAGCGATCTCTGCATTCGCTGCGTATGCCACCAACAGGGCCGGCAGCCTGCAAGCGCTCGTCCTCGGATATGTGGATCAAGGGATATCCTCGGCCAGAGACGCGCTTCCCAGCGGATCCCTCGCCATGCCGTTCGACTTTGCCGCTTCGTACCTCACCACCATGCTCTCCGACAAGCTCGACGCGGTACAGGCGTCATTCGGCGGGCGCGTGGACCGCTGGGAGTCAACGCTCAGAAGCAATATCACCAGCATCTTCGTCGTCGCCGCGCTCGGTTTTCTCATCTTCAATATCGTGCTGGTGCTGTGCGTGTGGATGGTGCGCCGCGCCCTCCTGCACGATACGACGTTCACGCTCGGCCGGGCGCTCAACCTGGTCGCGCGGCAGTATGTGCTTGTGCTGCTCGTGTTGCTTGCCGCCGAGCTGTTCGCTCTGCTCGACCTTCCGATTCCGGTCGTCATCCTGCTGCTCGTCGCTATTATCCTCACCCAGATGATTGTTCGCTTCGGGGTCTTCGACGCGAGCAATCGCCGCAGGGCAGACGGATACTATCTCAAAGTCTTCGGCTTCATCGTCGCCAACATCCTGCTGCTTGCCGTATTCGCGCTCATAGTCGTGTTCGGATGGCATATCCTGAGCACTTCGCTGTGAGGCGGCATATCTAGTACTCAGACTAGAGCTCAGCCGATGTGAAGAGCTGGTTTTTCTTGGGGGTACTATCGAGACAGGCGGCTTGCGCTGCCGTAGAAAGAGCGATGAGGGACTTCAAGCCGCTTCGTAACGCGGTGGGTGAAAGGATCAATTGTGGACCAGCACGGTTGGGAAGAGTATTTCGAGGCGGTCAATGGTCGAAAGCCTACGCAGGATGATATCGACGAGGGCGTTGCGAAGGGTGAGCTTGAGCTGAGCAACCCGGAGGACGCTGAGAATTCCAGCAATGCTGCTGCTCCTAGTGATGCCGCTGATGCCGCCATTTCCAGCGATGTCGCTGTTTCTGCTGATGCTGCCGTTTCCACCGGTTCCACTGATGCCGTCGTTCCCAGCGTGGCGTCTTCCTTGGCGGATAACGGGCAGGATGCATTGCCAACGCAGGCTATACCATCGGCTCAGCCTGTGGCGATGCCAGTTTCCGTCTCTGCCCAGGGCGCTCAGACTGTTCAACTTGCACAGACTGCCAAGTTCTGCACCAGCTGCGGCGCGAGGATTGTGCCGGGAGGGCGATTCTGCAAGAAATGCGGCGCGCAGGTGCTGCAGCAATTCGCAGGGGCGCAATCCGGCAGCCAGCCTGTGGCTGCGGTCCAGTCGGTTCCGGCGACCCAAGTCATGCCGACTGTCCAGCCCGTGTCAACTCAACAGTCTGTGTCTGCCCAACCAGTGCCATTTCAATCAATGCCGGAGCAGCTTGTACCTACGCAGCCTGCGCCAATTCAGCAACCTGTCCCGCCGACTCAGCCTGCGCCAATCCAGCAGCCTGTGCCAATCCAGCAACCTATTCCAACCCAATCAGTGCCAGCCGCTGCCCAGCCGCCGAGCGCGGCAGGGCTGTTTTTCACCGGTCTGTGGGCGTGGATCGTCGGCTCCATCAAGGCTCCGTGGCGCGATAGGCACGATGCCGATCAGCAGGGCTTCGGCTGGGTGTCCATCGTCGTGACCTCGCTGCTCGGCGCGCTGGTTCCAGCCACATTGGCTTGGCGCGCAGTCTCTGCAGCCAGTTCGTACGCCAGCAATAGCCTCACCAGTCTTTTCGGCGAATCGATGATGGGGCTCGGCGAGTCCGTCGACCAAGGGACATCGACGGCCAACGGCGCGGTCACCAGCGCCTTCTTCGGCATGGTGATTGGCCTTTTCGTCTTCAATATGGCGTTGGTGCTGTGCATATGGATGGTGCGCGGCGTCTTTCTGCTCGACAAGGCATTTACCTTCGACCGGGCTCTCGATCTTGTTGCGCGGCAGTATGTGCTTGTTGCGCTCGCGCTGCTTGTGGCCGAGTTCTTCGCTCTCATCGGAGTTGCAATTCTGGCCGCTCTCGCACTGATTGCCGCTATAGTCATCGTCGGCGCAGTATCGAGTTTCGGCGTGTTCCAAGCGACGAATTATCGCAAGGGCGACGAGTTCTACTGTAAGCTCCTCGGCTTGGTCACGACCAGCGTCATTCTGGGCATTGTGGTGCTGCTCATGTCTGTGCTTGGGCTGCACACGCTGATTGCATCCCTGTAATTTTCTGTAATTCCCGATAAGGTGAGGAAAACCATGAATCCGCAGCAATGGGCATCGTTATTCGCGCAAGCGTTCGATCGCAAGCCGACCATCGAGGAATTCAGCACGGCGAAAGAGGCCGGCTTCCCGATAACGAGCTTGACGGATATCAGTCAGGAAGCACTTCCTCGCGTCTGGGCGCAGGCGTTCGAGACGCTGCAGGGCAGGAAGCCGACCGCGCAAGAGTTTCTGTTTGCCAAGCAGGGAGGTTTCGACCTCACAGTGCTGGACGCTGTTGCGGCGCACGCGCAGCCGGAAATGCCCAATGCAGGCAGTGCGACCCAGAGCAGTGCGGCTCAAAACAGTGCGGCCCAGAGCAGCGCATCGGAGCAAACGCCGTCAGCAGCCGCAACGGACAACACTGTCGCCATGCCGCAGGATGCTCTGCCCAGCACCGTTTTTCCCGCCGATGCCGCTGCGACGACGATCATCGAAGCCGTGCTCAGCGACGACCAGATCAATCTGCGTGCGGTGTCCGATGTGCTGCCCGACCCGCCTGCCGCGCAGATGCCATTGCAGCCGGGAAATGTGATTGGAGCCGCCGGAGCGGCTGGAGCGACCACAGCTACGGCTGCTCGCACGAAGCGGTCGCGGCTCATCATGTGGCTTGCCATTGCAGCGGCGGTACTGCTATGGATCATCGCCTCCGCATTGTACTTCTGCTTCAACTATTTTGGCGCTTCCCCGACAGGCTTCAGCTTTTACTGGACGCATCAGTCAAGCACGCTGACGCGATATGCGGACGACTACGATTCCCACGCACCGCTGGATGAGAGCACGCTCGGCTGGTATGTGTGGCAGGATACCGGCAAGGCTTTGCAGGCATCCGATATCGCCTATAAGCCCACGCTGCCGTCCTCGCTCTCCATCAGCCCGTACACGCCGAATCAGGGCCTGCTGCCCGGTACGTCGGTGCAGCGAACGGGCACGCAGTATTTGATATTCCCCAAGTACCAGATTGCCGTAGCGCCGCAGGAGGTTGTCGTTTCGACGGATACCTCGGGGCTTGACCTCGCGCTGCACGGCAAAGTGGTCGGCACATCCGATTCGACATCGTATTCCGCCTCGGTCAAGCGTCTGTTCCCAGGCAAGTATCAGGCCAGCGCGCGCGGCACCGTCAACAACGTGAAAATCGATCTGGCGAAATCGGTGGATGCCGTGAAGGGGCGGACGCATTCCGATTTCAATCTGCAGTTCGTCACCTTCCATCTGTATTCCAATGTGCTCAATGCCGATGTGTTTATCGGCGACTCCAAAATCGGGACGCTGGACGGCGGCGACTACAAATTCAATCAGATTCCGGTGCTTGTCGATCAGCAGCTTCAGGTGCAGAGGACTTTCCGCGATGGCGTGGTCAAAACGAAGTCAGTGCCGGTCTCCTCAATCGCCGACGGGTCGTCGCTCTATCTCAATTGGGGCCAGGAGCTGAGCAACAGCGCTGCCAACGACCTCTTCTCCAAGGCGCAGGGCATTTTCTCCCAGTTGGCAGCCAACGAATCGGCGGACGATGTCTCCTCGGTGTTCGAAGGCGGAACGGGCAATCCCGCGTATGTCCACTTCCGCGATGGCGTGACGAACATCAAGTCGCCGCTGCCCGGATTCATGCCGAAATCGATCAGTTTCAGCGATGTCAACGTCAACAGCATCGAGCAGACCGGCGTGAACACCTATAACGTCTCATGGACCATGACCTGGGACTTCTATTATCCGGATGTGGAGAACGACGATAATTCGCAGACCGCCGATGGCGACTACCTGCAGACCTGCCAGTATCAGGCGCAGGTCAAGTATGTGCCGACCGGCAGCGCATCCACGCAAACCGACAGCGATTCAGGCTCCGGCTCCTCCTCGTATGACGGCGGCCAGTCGACCTCATCGGGCGGCGCAGGCGACGATTCGTCCAATTTCCTCATTGCATCGCTCGATCCCACGGTTACCGTCGCCAATGAGAGCAATAATGTCACTATCAATTCAGTCGATTCGGGCGATTCTGGCGACTGACGGCAGCGTCGATCGGCCGCTGATTGGCTGCTGGTTGGTTGTCGGCTGGCCGCTAAACGGCACTGATTAGCCGCTAACTGGTGCCGATCGGCTGCCGATCAACTGCGGCACTGCACGGTTGCGCATGCTATGGCATACCGGGCGTGTTGTGCGTGTTGCGTGAAGTCAAGACCCGCGATATACTTGAGGATTGTTGTGTTTCCCTAAGGGGTCCTTCAAAGCGCTTTCCCACTCGCAACCGAGGACTTTCAGGGAGCCCACGGATAATGAGGCTGAAACTGTCGTGACTTTTCACCACGGCTCTCGAAGCCCGGAACACAATAACCTAAGAAAAGGTACACTCGTGAAAACTTTCACACCGAAGCCAGCTGATCTGACTCACGACTGGTACGTCATCGACGCAACCGACGTGGTGCTCGGCCGACTTGCCACCCAGGCGGCGACGCTGCTGCGCGGCAAGAACAAGCCAACCTTCGCGCCTCACGCCGATTCCGGCAACCATGTCATCATCATCAACGCGGCCAAGATCGCGCTGACGGGCAACAAGCTCGGCAGCAAGGAACTCATCACGCACTCCGGACGCCCCGGCGGCCTGCGTCGTGACAGCTACTCCGATCTGCTGCAGCGCAACCCCGATCGCATCGTCATCTCCGCGGTCAAGGGCATGCTGCCCAAGAACCGTCTGTCCAAGGTGCAGCTGGATAGGCTCCACGTCTTCGCTGGCGCCGAGCATCCGCACACCCCCCAGAAGCCCCAGAACTACGAGATCTCCCAGGTCTCGCAGCAGGCCAAGTGAACCGAAAAGGAGACAAGAGAAACATGGCTGGAAACACCAACGACTCCGCGGTTCTCGAGACCGAAGAGGAGCAGGAGCTCACTTCCTACAGCACCGAGACCAACTCCGGCGCAGGCACCGGCACCTCGGCGATCGAACCGGGCTACGGCACCGGCCGCCGCAAGGAAGCCGTCGCCCGCGTGCGACTGATTCCGGGTTCCGGCAAGTGGACCGTCAACGGGCACACGCTTGAGGAGTACTTCCCCTCTCGTCTGCAGCAGCGTGAGGTCAACTCGCCGATCGTGCTGCTCAAGCTCGAGAATAAGTTCGACGCAATCGTCCTCGTCGAAGGCGGCGGCACCACCGGCCAGGCCGGCGCAATCCGCCTGGGCGTGGCTCGTGCGCTTAACGGCATCGACCGCGACGCGAACCGTGCGGCCCTGAAGAAGGCTGGATTCCTGACTCGCGACGCCCGCGCCGTCGAGCGCAAGAAAGCCGGTCTGCATAAGGCACGCCGCGCTCCGCAGTTCTCGAAGCGTTAAGTTCCGCGCGTTATACGCAATACGACATTGGCCCCCTGCGATGCATTCGCAGGGGGCCAATGTCGTTGAGGATAGACATGACTAGTATTCCATACACAAGTCGGTAGATAGTTTTTCTCATCCGCATCATTGCAATGATGCAAATCACCTATCTGCCGACTTGTGTATAGCAGTCCCGGCGTGTCGACGCCGATGCCGCCACGCCGCCTCTACACGATCTGCTGCATCAGGCTGATGCTGCGCCCGGGGATAGCCCAGCCCTGCGTGTGCCCAGCGAAAGCCGTAGCCGCATCGTCGCCCGCCGAAGTCCATAGGCATCGCCAATCGCTGTCCGTGGGCAGGCGGAACTGCTGCGCATCCGCATCGCCATTGATGACGATGAGGACGTTCACCTCGTCATTCGCAGTCAGCCGCATGGTGAAGGCGCGTATCTCGCTGTCGAACCAGTCGCGTTCCATCGGCGTGGTGCCGTCGGGCAGGAACCATTGCACGCGACTGGACTGTTTGAACAGGCCCAGCTGAGTGAGCCTCGTGAAGAAGTCCTCATGGTGGTAGAGATCAAGGGATTTGCGAATCGAGATGAGCCGCGCGACCGATTGCATGCGGCGGGTCTGCGCGCCGGATTCGCCCTGCGCGAGCCAGTCCCATTGCAGCCACGAGATGTCGTTGTCCTGGCAGTACGGATTGTTGTTGCCCTGCTGCGAATTGCCGAACTCGTCGCCCGCCTCCAGCATCGGTGTGCCAAGCGAGAGCAGCAGCGTGCCGAGCATATTCAACGCAGCACGTTCGCGGCTCGCGCATATCGTTGCGTCGTCGCTGGGGCCCTCCACGCCGAAATTGGCGGAATTGTTGATATCCGAGCCGTCGGTGTTGTTCTCGCGGTTGGCCTGGTTGTGCTTGCGCGAGTACATGGTCAGATCGCTCAGCGTAAAGCCGTCATGGCTTACGACGTAGTTGATCGAGGACGTGGCACCGCGCCCCGGCTCGGTGGCGAACAGATCGGCTGAGCCGCACAGCCTGGTGGCCATATCCTGCATGCCCACGGTGCCAGCTGTGGCGGCTTTTTCGGCGTCGGAAAGCCAGAACTTGCGCGTGGCATCTCTGAACCGGTCGTTCCACTCGGCGAAGGGCGAGCCGAACTGACCGGTCCGCCATCCGGCATTGCCTAGGTCCCACGGCTCCATGATGAGCTTGAGATTGCCGAGCAGCAGATCGCTGCGCAGCGCGTACAGGAAGGGATGGTGGTGGGTGAATTCGCCGTCGAGCCGGGCCAGCGAAGCCGCCAGATCGAAGCGGAAGCCGTCGATGCCGATGCGCTTGGCCCAGTAGCGCAGCGAATCAATCGCATAGGTGACGACATGCGTGTTCGTGAAGTCCATGGTGTTGCCGCATCCGGTGGTGTCTTCGAGAATGCCGGGATTGTCCTTCATGCGGCGGTAGTACGACAGCTCGTCCAAGCCGCGCCAGCATACGGTCGGCCCCTCCGGACCGCCTTCGCAGGTATGGTTGTAGACCACGTCCATGATGACTTCCAGACCCGCCTCGTGCAGGGCGTGCACCATGTCGATGACCTCCTGGCGCACCGCCTTGGCCCCTTGGCTGCGCGAGGCCTCGGTCGCATAGGAGGGCTCCGGCGAGAAATAGCCCAGCGTGGAGTAGCCCCAGTAGTTGGTCAGCCCGTTCTCGCGCACGTGCAGCTCGTCCTGCTTGGCTTGGATGGGCAGCAGTTCGATCGAGGTGACGCCCAGCCGCTGCAAGTACGACAGCGTCTGCGGGTGCGCCAGCCCGGCGTAGGTTCCGCGCAGTTCCTTGGGCAGCCACGGTGCGTTCGCGGTGAAGCCCTTGACGTGCAGCTCGTAGATCACCGTCTTGCTCCACGGCACATGCGGGTGCGTGGGGTCGCCGACATGCTTGGCGGTGTCGCGGTCGTCGATGGCGACGGAAATCGGCACTGAACCTAGCGAATCGATGGTGCTCATCCCGTCGAATGCGGAGCCTTTGACCACATTGTCCACGACGTCGCAGGCGTAGGAGAACGCCGCCGGAGTGAGGTCCATATGCCCGTCGATGCCTTTGGCGTATGGGTCGAGCAGCAGTTTGTAAGGGTTGAAGCGCACGCCGTACTTCGGGTCCCAGGCCCCGTCCACGCGGTAGCCGTAGCGCATGCCGTCCCAGGCCTTCGGCAAGTGGACGTACCACAGGCCGTAGTTGGGGCCGCTCATGCGAAACAGCGTCTCGCGCACGCCGAGCGAGCGCACGATGCGCGTGCTGATGTCGTGGGTGCGGATGTGTTTGAGTATGGCGGCGGCATCGCCGTCAAGTACCTGGATGGAGTCGGAGTAGAACGCGGAAGGCCGGGTGACCGGCTCGTAGACGCACAGCCATACCTGATCGGAGGTTTCCGAGCGGACGATGGCATCGGCGCCGTCGTCCTCGGTGAAGTACAGTCCTGGTCGTGTCGCGTAGCGGTGAAGTGGTGGATTGCGCATGCACCCATTGTAGATTGCGGAACCGCACCTTGCCGCAGCATGGCGTAGCTGCGGCGTTGGCGGCGTTTTCGGTGCGTTTCGGCGCGGTGCGGCGCGGTGCGGCAGCGGTGAGACAGCGGCGAGGTGACGGCGTGAGCGAAACCGTTGCGATTATGTGAACTGTTAGCGTGAACATTGGTGCTATTCCAACAGACCGTATGCCAAATGAAACGAAACCGCTCATATTTGATAGTGAATGAACATTTTTCATAACAAAAGATATGCAGCAACGAACAAATGTCACTCGGCTTCACTCATGACACGCTCAAAAAATGGCAGCCTCGACAACGTGCAGAAGCTTCGCTAATTTGTGATGCAAGTCACAGACGCATGCTCTGCGGCTGGACTCTCAAACTGCGTGCGAATGGTCGTATGACCATATCCAAAGGAGGACACAAGTGACCGACGCGAAGAAGAACAACACCGCAGCCAAACCCAGCGCCGAGGACAAGCAAGCTGCGGCTCAGTCCGAGGTCGATGCCTTGGTGAAACGAGGCCTGAAGGCACTCGAGGAATTCGAGGAGCTCAATCAGGAGCAGGTGGACAGGATCGTGGGCAAAGCCTCGGTCGCCGCGCTCAAGAACCATCTCGTGCTCGCGAAGATGGCAGTCGATGAGACCGGGCGAGGCCTGGTGGAGGACAAGGCGACCAAGAACATCTTCGCCTGCGAGCATGTGACCCACTATATGGCGGGTCAGAAGACGGTGGGCATCATCAGCGAGGACGACGTGCTGGGCATCGACGAGGTCGCCGAGCCGGTCGGCGTGGTCGCCGGCGTCACCCCGGTGACGAACCCGACATCGACCGCGATCTTCAAGTCGCTGCTTGCCTTGAAGACCCGCTGTCCGATTGTGTTCGGCTTCCATCCCTTCGCTCAGAAGTCCTCGGTCGAGGCCGCGCGCATCGTGCGCGACGCCGCAGTGGCAGCCGGCGCGCCGAAGGACTGCATCCAGTGGATCGAGCACCCTTCGATCGCCGCGACCGGTGCGCTGATGCAGCATCCCGGCATCGCCACCATTCTGGCCACCGGCGGCCCGGGCATGGTCAAGGCCGCATACACCTCCGGCAAGCCGGCCCTCGGCGTCGGCCCGGGCAACGCTCCGGCCTACGTGGACAACGATGTTGACGTGGTGCGCGCAGCCAACGATCTGGTGCTGTCCAAGCACTTCGACTATGGCATGATCTGCGCCACGGAGCAGGCCATCATCGCGCATGCCGACATCTACGATCAGCTGGCCGCCGAGCTCAAGCGCCGCAAGTCCTACTTCGTCAACGAGGAGGAGAAGGCCAAGCTCGAGCAGTACATGTTCGGCTGCACCTCCTACTCCGGCGGCACGCCGAGGCTCAATTCGATCGTTCCGGGCAAGTCGCCCCAGTTCATCGCCCACGAGGCCGGGTTCGAAATACCCGACGACGTGACGATTCTGGTCGCCGAATGCCGCGAAGTCGGCGAGATGGAGCCGCTGACGATGGAGAAGCTCTGCCCGGTCCACGCGCTGCTCAAGGCGAAGGACAAGGAGCAGGCCTTCGAGATGTGCGAACAGATGCTGGTGCACGGCGCGGGCCACAGCGCGGCTATCCACACGAACAACCAGGAGCTCGTGCGCGAATACGGTCTGCGCATGCACGCCTGCCGCATCATCTGGAACCAGCCCTCGTCGCTGGGCGGCATCGGCGACATCTACAATTCGATCGCGCCTTCGCTCACCCTGGGCTGCGGCTCCTACGGCGGCAACTCCGTGGCGGGCAACGTCCAGGCCGTCAACCTCATCAACGTCAAGCGCATCGCACGAAGGAACAACAACATGCAATGGTTCAAGGTTCCGGCCAAAACATATTTCGAGCCCAACGCCATCCGCTACCTGCGCGATATGTACAACATCCGCAGAGCCGTCATCATCTGCGACAAGGTGATGGAGCAGCTGGGCGTCGTCGACAAGATCATCGACCAGCTGCGCGCACGTCCTGAGCTCGTCACCTTCCGCATCATCGACTACGTCGAGCCCGAGCCGTCGGTGGAGACCGTGGAGCGCGGCGCGGCCATGATGCGCGACGAGTTCGAACCCGACACGATCATCGCCGTAGGCGGCGGCTCGCCGATGGACGCCGCGAAGATCATGTGGCTGCTCTACGAGCACCCCGAAATCTCCTTCGACGATGTGCGCGAGAAGTTCTTCGATATCCGCAAGCGCGCGTTCAGGATTCCGCCGCTGGGCAAGAAGGCGCGGCTCGTGTGCGTGCCGACCTCGTCCGGCACCGGTTCGGAAGTGACGCCGTTCGCCGTGATCTCCGATCACAAGACCGGCTACAAGTACGCAATCACCGATTACGCGCTGACGCCGACCGTCGCCATCGTCGATCCGGTATTGGCCCGCACCCAGCCGCACACGCTGGCGCAGGACTCCGGCTTCGATGCGCTCACGCACGCGATGGAGTCCTTCGTGTCCGTGTACGCGAACGATTTCACCGACGCGATGGCGCTGCACGCCGCGAAGCTGATCTGGGACAATCTCGCCGATTCGGTCAATGCGGCTCCCGGTCTGCGCAAGACCGAGGCGCAGGAGAAGATGCACAATGCGGCCACGATGGCCGGCATGGCCTTCGGATCCGCATTCCTGGGCATGTGCCACGGCATGGCGCACACGATCGGCGCCCTGTGCGGCGTCGCCCACGGGCACACCAACGGCGTGCTCCTGCCCTATGTGATTCGCTACAACGGCAGCATCCCGCAGGAGGCCACGAGCTGGCCGAAGTACAACAAGTACGTCGCTCCGGCGCGCTACCGCGAGTTCGCGAAGGTGCTCGGCGTTGACCCGGGTGCCACGGACGCCGAGGGCGTGGAGAATCTCGCCCGCGCAGTCGAAGACTACCGCAGCAACAAGCTCGATATGGACAAGAGCTTCCAGGCGTGCGGCGTGGATGAGGACTACTTCTGGAGCATCCTCGACCAGATCGGCATGCGTGCCTACGAAGACCAGTGCACGCCCGCGAACCCGCGTGTCCCGATGATCGAGGACATGAAGGACATCGCCATCGCCGCCTACTACGGCGTGCCCCAGGCCGAAGGCCACCGGCTGCGCGCCGAGCGCCAAGGCGCGTCCGCCACGGTCGAGGCCTCGCAAGTAGCCAAGGGCTGAGTCAAGCTGAGTCAGGGTTCGCTGCCTAGGCGTGCCTAGCCGCAGCGAACCCTGAGCTCGCTGAGTCCCTGAGTCCCGCTGGTGTTGCCGGCACAGTGTCACCGCTGTGCCGGCAACACCAACGGGACTCTTGCATGTTCTGCATGTTCTGCCCGTACCAGGCGTCGGGCTCGGCCGATCAGCGTACGTTTTCTGGTGTGATTACGGAAGCCGTATTGGAAAACGTACACTGAGCGCGGGTGAGCGTACGTTTTCCAATACAGACTGCGTGAGCGTGCAGGAAAACGTACGCTGACACGCGCTGCGTGGCACAGATGAGCAGCCGCGGTGTTGGGCATCATGGTTGCGTTGGATGCGGGGCCTCGGCGTGTCGAATCGGCCAGCCTTCGACCACATTGACCGGTTGCGCTATGTAGGGCAGGATCGGTTTCGATAGCGTCATGGTATGAGACGAAACGCGAGACTTGAAGCCATATTCGCTGGGGCCGAGGCGAGCCGCCGCTGCCTATGGGCCGAGAATGACGCCCAGCGCCGGATGCTGCGGCGCAGAGCCGGTTGCGGCGAGCTGGTGCAGCTGTACGGGCACTACTATGCGCGAGCGGCATATTGGGAGACGCTGGGCATGGGCGAGAGATACCGCCACGTCATCCGATCGCACGCAGTGCTCCACCCGAATTGGGTTTTCTGCGATATGACCGCGGCGGCGATGCATGGCCTTGCTGTCGGGCCAGCGGACACTATGGCACTGGCCGAAAACGCGGCATCGTCTGATAGCCCTGATAGCACAGCGCCGAGCTATGCGAAGCTGCGTGCAGAGTCATGGCATGGTGCAGGGTCACGGCGTCGTGCAGAGTCACGGTGTAGTGCAGAGTCGCCAGCTGCACTGCCGCAGCACATGAATCAGCTGCATGTCGCCACGACGAGAAACGGTCGGGCTAGGGACTGTGAGTCGATCAAGTACCATTACGCATGCGCGCTCCGCTACGAAACCGTCGACGGGGTCAAAGTAACTGGCCTGCGGCAGACGCTATTCGACTGCGCGCGGCACCACGAGCTCAATGACGCGCTCCCTGTCATCAAATCCGCGCTGCACGGCGGCTTCGTGGCGCAAGCTGACCTCGCCAACGATTTCGACACCCTGCCCGGCCGCCATCGCGCCCACGCCCTATCGGTCCTCCTCCATGCGATATAAGGTATGCCATCAAAACCGACGATAATTGGAAGAAATCCGCCGCTAAGCGCTGGTCAGCGGCGGATTTCTTCCAATTATCGCTGGTTTACAGGGCGACACGCGACACCGTTAAGCGGGCAACCCTGTGGGTTGCTCGTAGGTGGCGCCGAGTTTCCGCTAAGGAAACGAGGTAGAAAGAACGTATTCGGGCGACATGCGCCGCCGTTAAGTGGGCAGTCCGGTGGACTGCCCATAGGTGGCGCTGAGACCCCGCTAAGGGGACGAAGTAAGAAAGACGATTTGCGCGACACGCGACACCGTTAAGCGGACAACCCTGTGGGTTGCTCGTAGGTGGCGCCGAGTTTCCGCTAAGGAAACGAGGTAGAAAGAACATATTCGGGCGACACGCCCGAATGCTGCTAATACCCCCTCAATGCTTTAATAGAGAAGTTGCCTGTTTTGGGCTCGCATATTGGAATCAAAAAAGCGAGTGCGGCGGCGGGTTCATCGTGTGGATGCATATGGTGAACGTCGCGTGCTGCACACTGATGCGTTGGACCGCGGGGTCGTACCCGGGGGTCCCGTGCGCCGGTGTCCTTGAAGAGCAGGCTGGTAAACAGTAAACGAATCGCTAGAAAGGGCGGACGGCAATGGCGGGACAGAAAATCCGCATCAGGCTTAAGTCCTATGACCATGAGGTCATCGACCAATCGGCGAAGAAAATCGTCGAGACGGTTACGAACGCGGGCGCCACTGTGGTGGGCCCGGTTCCTCTGCCGACCGAGAAGAACGTGTTCTGCGTGATCCGCTCTCCTCATAAGTACAAGGATTCTCGCGAGCATTTCGAGATGCGCACGCATAAGCGCCTCATCGACATCGTGGACCCCACGCCCAAGGCTGTGGACTCCCTGATGCACATCGATCTGCCTGCAGATGTCAATATCGAGATCAAGCTGTAGGGGAGGAGGAAACCGCAATGTCGCAAAAGACTAATCGCACCGCGCTGCTGGGCAAGAAGCTTGGCATGTCGCAGGTCTGGGATGAGAACGGCTTCTTCGTTCCCGTCACGCTCGTCGACGTCTCCACCAACGTGGTCACGACCGTCAAAACCGAGGAAAGCGACGGCTACAACGCCGTGCAGCTCGGCTACGGCCAGATCGACCCGACCAAGGTGACCAAGCCCCTCGCGGGCCACTTCGCCAAGGCCGGCGTGACCCCGCGCCGTCACCTCGCCGAGGTGCGCACCGAGAACGCCGCCGAGTTCGAGGCCGGCCAGGAGCTGAGCGCCGAACTCTTCGGCGAAGGCGCTGTGGTGGATGTCACTGGCACCACCAAGGGCAAGGGCTTCGCGGGCACCATCAAGCGCTGGGGCTTCAAGTCCTATCGCCGTACCCACGGCTCGCACAAGAACGAACGTCGCCCCGGTTCCGTCGGCGCGTGCGCCACGCCGAGCCGCATCCTCAAGGGCAAGCGCATGGCTGGCCGCATGGGCCACGTCACCTCCACCGTGCAGAACCTCACCGTGGTTTCCACGGATGTGGAGAATGGCATCATCGCGATCAAGGGCGCCGTTCCCGGTCCCAAGGGCGCTATCGTGCTTGTCCGTTCCGCAGTGAAGGGAGCCTGAGACAATGGCTAACGTTACTTTGAACGTCACTGACGCCAAGGGCAAGTCCGCTGGATCGCTCGAAGCTCCTGCCGATATCTTCGGGATCTCCGACGAAGACGTGCAGGCGCATGTCCCGCTGATCCACCAGGTGGTCATCGCGCAGCTCGCGGCGGCCCGCCAGGGCACGCACGCCACCAAGAACCGCGGTGCGGTCTCCGGCGGCGGCAAGAAGCCGTGGAAGCAGAAGGGCACCGGTCGTGCTCGTCAGGGTTCGATCCGTGCGCCGCAATGGGCTCACGGCGGCATCGCCCACGGTCCGGTTCCGCGCAGCTACGAGCAGCGCACCCCGAAGAAGATGAAGGCCAGCGCCCTGCGCTACGTCCTGTCCAATCGGGCCAACAACGATCGCATCGCCATCGTGGATCTGGGCATCACCGATGCCCCGTCCACCAAGACCGCGATCGCCGCGCTCACCCCTGTGACCGAGAACAAGTTCACCACGGTCGTGCTTTCGCGCGACAGCGTGAACGAGTGGCTCTCCGTGCGCAACATCCCCACCGTGCATGTGATCTTCGCCGATCAGCTCAACACGTACGATGTGGTCACCGCTCAATACATCGTCTTCACGAAGGAAGGCTTCGATGCCTTCGTCGCCGCGAAGACCGAGCCGACCGTCAAGGAGGTCTGATCACCATGGTCGCTATTCACAAGCCAGCACATGACATCATCCTCAAGCCTGTCGTCTCCGAGAAGAGCTATGCGGCATCCGATCGCGGGCAGTACACCTTCGTGGTGGCGCCCACCGCGAACAAGGTGCAGATCAAGCAGGCCATCGAGGAGATCTTCAAGGTCAAGGTGACGAACGTCAACACCCTCAACCGCTCCGGCAAGCGCCAGCGCACCCGCTCGGGCTTCGGCCAGCGCGTGAGCCAGAAGCGCGCCATCGTGTCCGTGGCCGAGGGCCAGACGATCGACATCTTCGGTAACTGAAGGTTAGCCGAGAAAGTCAAAGGAAGAACTACATTATGGCTATCCGTACATATAAGCCGACCTCTGCGGGCCGTCGCAACGCTTCGGTTTCGGACTTCTCCGAGATCACGCGCTCCACGCCTGAGAAGTCGCTCGTTCGCAAGCTGTCCAAAACCGGCGGACGCAATTCTTACGGCCGCATGACCTCCCGCCATCGCGGCGGCGGTCACAAGCGCCAGTACCGTCTCATCGACTTCAGGCGCTGGGACAAGGACGGCGTGCCGGCCAAGGTCGCTCACATCGAGTATGACCCGAACCGCTCCGCCCGCATCGCGCTGCTGCACTATGCCGACGGCGAGAAGCGCTACATCATCGCGCCCGAAGGCATCAGCCAGGGCGACGCGATTGAGACGGGCGCTCAGGCCGATATCAAACCGGGCAACAACCTGCCGCTGCGCAACATCCCGACCGGTACCATCGTGCACGCCATCGAGCTGCGCCCCTTGGGCGGTGCGAAGATCGCGCGTTCCGCAGGTGCCGGCGTCCAGCTGGTCGCCAAGGATGGAGCCTACGCTCAGCTGCGCATGCCGTCCGGCGAAATCCGCAACGTCGACGCCCGCTGCCGCGCCACCGTCGGTGAGGTCGGCAATGCCGATCACGCCAACGTGGAGCTTGGCAAGGCCGGTCGCGCCCGCTGGAAGGGCAAGCGCCCGATCGTGCGTGGCGAGTCCATGAACGCCGTCGACCATCCACACGGTGGCACCACACGCGGCGGTCGTCCGCCCGTGTCGCCATGGGGCAAGGGTGAAGTCCGTACGCGTCATCCGAAGAAGGCTTCGAACAAGATGATCGTTCGTCGTCGTCCGAATGGTAAGAACCGCAAGTAAGGGAGTGTCGAGCAGATGACTCGAAGCATCAAGAAGGGCCCCTTCGTCGACGCCCACCTACAGAAGAAAGTCGACGTTCAGAATGAGAAGGGCACGCACAACGTCATCAAGACGTGGTCGCGCCGTTCGATGATCACGCCTGATTTCATCGGGCACACCTTCGCCGTTCATGACGGCCGCAAGCATGTCCCGGTGTTCGTCACCGAGGCCATGGTCGGCCACAAGCTCGGTGAATTCGCCCCGACCAAGACCTTCCGAGGCCATGTGAAGGACGACAAAAAGGCACGCCGCTAAAGGAGAGCAGAGACTTATGGAAGCTAAAGCAATCGCTCGTCACGTACGCGTGACGCCGCGCAAGGCTCGCCGCATGGTCGACCTCATCCGAGGCAAGCAGGCGACACAGGCCATCACCACCCTCAAGTTCGCCCCTCAGGACGCTGCCACTCCGGTGCGCAAGGTTCTGGAGAGCGCTATCGCGAACGCTCGCGTCAAGGCCGACAAGGCCGGCGAGGCGTTCCATGAGAACGATTTGTATATCACGGAGACGTATGTGGACGAAGGCGTGACGCTCAAGCGTTTCCGCGCTCGTGCACAGGGACGGGCCGCTCGTATCAACAAGCGCACCAGCCATATCACGGTCGTTGTCGCCAACAAGGAAGGAGCCCGCTAAAGATGGGTCAGAAGATCAATCCCTTCGGATACCGCCTGGGCATCACCGAAGACCACCGTTCCAAGTGGTTCTCAGATTCCAACAAGGCCGGCGAACGCTACCGTGATTTCGTCCTCGAAGACGATGAGATCCGCAAGGTCATGAGCAAGGACCTCGAGCGTGCGGGAGTCTCCCGCATCATCATCGAGCGCACTCGCGACCGTGTGCGTGTGGACATCCACACCGCGCGTCCGGGCATTGTGATCGGCCGCCGCGGAGCTGAAGCCGAGCGCGTCCGCGCCAAGCTCGAGAAGCTCACGGGCAAGCAGGTCCAGCTCAACATCTTCGAAGTGAAGAACGCCGCGCTCGATGCGCAGCTGGTCGCTCAGGGCATCGCCGAGCAGCTGACCAACCGCGTCACCTTCCGCCGCGCGATGCGCAAGGCCCAGCAGGATGCTATGCATGCTGGCGCCAAGGGCATCCGCATCAAGCTCTCCGGCCGTCTCGGCGGCGCGGAAATGAGCCGTTCCGAGTTCTACCGCGAGGGTCGCGTTCCGCTGCAGACCCTGCGCGCCCTGATTGATTACGGCTTCTTCGAAGCCAAGACCACCTACGGCCGCATCGGCGTGAAGGTGTGGATCTACAAGGGCGACATGACCGAGCACGAGTTCGAAGAGCAGCAGGCCCAGCAGGGTGCGAGCCGCCCCGGCCGCCGTGGTGGCGATCGCCGCCCGCGCCGTGGACAGCGCCCCGCCTCGCAGCACAGGACCGACGCCGCGCCAGCGACCGAAGCCCCGGCTGCAGCTCCTGCCGCTGCGGCTGCTCCTGCTACAGAAGTGAAGGAGTGAGCTAAATGCTTATCCCAAAGAGGACCAAGTATCGTAAACAGCAGCGTCCGACCCGCCGTGGCATGTCCAAGGGCGGCAACGAGATCGCCTTCGGCGATTACGGCATTCAGGCGCTTGCCCCCGCATACGTGACCAACCGCCAGATCGAGGCCGCTCGTATCGCCATGACCCGCTACATCAAGCGTGGCGGTCGTGTGTGGATCACGATCTTCCCTGATCGTCCGCTCACCAAGCACGCGCTTGGCTCGCGAATGGGTTCGGGTAAGGGCGTGCCGGAGTTCTGGGTCGCCAATGTGCGTCCTGGGCGCGTCATGTTTGAGATCGGCGGCGTTACCGAGGACATCGCTCACGAGGCCCTGCGCCGCGCGATCGACAAGCTCCCGATGAAGTGCCGTATTATTGCTCGCGAAGGCGGTGACATCTGATGTCAGTCGGAACTGCAGACTACACCATCAAGAATCTCAACGAGAAGACCAATGACGAGATCGAGGGCTTCCTCAAGAAGTCCAAGGAAGAGCTGTTCAACCTGCGCTTCCAGAACGCCACGGGCCAGCTCGACAACTCCGCTCGTCTCAAGGCTGTCAAGCGCGATGTCGCCAGGATGTACACCGTCCTGCGCGAACGCGAGCTGGGCATCAGCCAGGCTCCTGAGGCAAGCGAAACCAAGACCGAGGAGAAGTAAGCATGGCTGAAAAGCAAGAGCGCAACTTCCGCAAGACTCGTAGCGGCTATGTCGTGTCCGACGCTATGGACAAGACGGTCACCGTCGAGCTCGAGCAGCGTTCGACCCACCCCCTGTACGGCAAGGTCGTGCGCACTACCCGTACGGTCAAAGCCCATGACGAACACAACGACGCCCACGTTGGCGACCTCGTGAGTATCATGGAAACTCGGCCTCTGAGCAAGACCAAGCGTTGGCGCGTCGAATCAATCGTCGAGCGCGCCAAGTAACAAGTTCGGCAAGGCTCCGCGAGACACCTGCAAGGGTGCTCGGGGAGAACCAGCTCGGCTAAGGAGAATCAATGATTCAGCAGGAAACGCGGCTTCATGTCGCCGACAACACGGGTGCCAAGGAGATCTTGGCCATCCGCGTGCTCGGCGGGTCGAAGCGACGCTATGCCGGCATTGGCGACGTGATCGTCGCCTCCGTCAAGGATGCGATCCCTGGCGGGTCGGTCAAGAAGGGCGACGTGGTCAAGGCCGTCGTCGTCCGCACTGTCAAGGAGCACCGTCGCACCGACGGCTCCTACATCAAGTTCGACGAGAACGCCGCCGTCATTCTCGGCTCTGGCCGTGAACCCAAGGGCACTCGTATCTTCGGACCGGTCGGTCGTGAACTGCGCGACAAGCGCTTCATGAGGATCGTGTCCCTCGCCCCGGAGGTGATCTGAGATGGTAGCCAAGATTAAGTCCGGCGATCAGGTCAAGGTCATCCGCGGCAAGGACCGCGGCAAGGAAGGCACCGTCACCAGCGTGCTGTCCAACGACCGTCTGATCGTCGAAGGCGTGCAAATCGTCAAGAAGCACGTGCGCGCCACGCAGCAGGGCCAGCAGGCCGGCATCGTCTCCGTCGAGGCGCCGATCCATCGCTCCAATGTGATGCTGATCGACCCCGAGACCAAGGAGCCCACTCGCGTGGGCGTCGCGGTCAAGGAAGAGGCGCGTGAAGGCAAGGTCAAGGTCGTGCGCACCCGCGTCGCCAAGAAGTCCGGAAAGGAGCTGGCATGAGCGCCACAGCAGTTGAAGCCTCAGCGACTCCGCGTCTGAAGCAGAAGTACAACGACGAGATCATCGCCGAGATGGAGAAGGAGTTCAACCACTCCAACCCCATGCAGATCGCTCGTCTGAAGAAGATCGTCGTCTCCATGGGCGTCGGCGCCGCGGCTCGCGACTCCAAGCTCATCGAAGGCGCCGTCAAGGATCTCACGCTGATCACCGGCCAGAAGCCCAAGGTCACCAAGGCCAAGAAGTCCGTCGCGCAGTTCCATCTGCGTGAGGGCCAGGCCATCGGCGCCTATGTGACGCTTCGCGGCGACCGCATGTGGGAGTTCCTCGATCGTCTGCTGACCCTCGCCCTGCCCCGCATCCGCGATTTCCGCGGCATCAACGGCAAGCAGTTCGACGGCCAGGGAAACTACAACTTCGGCCTCACCGAGCAGTCCATGTTCCATGAGATCGATCCCGATTCCATCGACCACCAGCGTGGCATGGACATCACCGTGGTGACCAGCACCAAGGACGACAAGGAAGCAAGCGCGCTGCTGAAGCACCTAGGCTTCCCCTTCAAGGAGAACTGATATGGCAAAAACCGCTCTTAAGAACAAGGCGGCCGCGAGCCCCAAGTTCAAGGTGCGCGGCTACACCCGCTGCCAGGTTTGCGGGCGTCCCCATTCCGTGTACCGCAAATTCGGCCTGTGCCGCATCTGCCTTCGCGAGAAGGCACACCGTGGCGAGCTGCCCGGAGTTACGAAGTCCAGTTGGTAAACATCGACGCTGAAGGTCCGTCCGGAGCGACGCTGCGCTTCATGCGCAGCGAAGAACCGGCGGAAACCACGGCGAGAAAGGGCGTACGCCCACAATGACAATGACAGATCCCATCGCAGACATGCTTACGCGTCTGCGTAATGCGAGTGCGGCAAAACACGAAACCGTGGACATGCCGTACTCCAAGTTCAAGGCGAATATCGCCGAAATCCTCAAGCGCGAAGGCTACATCAAGGATTTCTCGGCGAAGGAAGCCAAGGTCGGCCAGACCTTGGAGATCGCCCTTAAGTACGGCCCGACCGGGGAGCGCTCCCTGCAAGGCATCAAGCGCATCTCGAAGCCTGGACTGCGCCGTTACGCGAAGTCGGACTCCCTGCCCATGCCTTTGGGCGGACTCGGCATCGCCATCATCTCGACCAGCTCGGGATTGCTGACTCAGAAGGAATGCCTCGACCGGGGCATCGGCGGCGAAATCGTCGCCTACGTGTGGTGAGAAAGGAGAGCTGAACATGGCATCGCATATTGGCAAGCTCCCCGTCGCCATCCCGGCAGGCGTGGAGGTCTCCATCGAGGGACAGAACTTCTCCGTCAAGGGCTCCAAGGGCTCTGACTCCTACACGATTCCCGAAGGCATCACCGCTGCTCTCGAAGGCTCCGAAGTCATCCTGACTGCGGCCGACGACGAGCGCCAGACCCGTGCATACCACGGTCTGAGCCGTTCGATCATCGCCTCGATGGTCAAGGGCGTGCATGACGGGTACACCAAGACGCTTGACATCATCGGCACGGGCTACCGCGCGCAGATGAAGGGCAAGGGCATCGAGTTCTCGCTCGGCTACTCGCACACCATCACCGTGCAGCCGCCGGAAGGCATTGAATTCGAACTGCCGAACGCCAACCAGGTCATCGTGAAGGGCACCGACAAGCAGGTCGTCGGCCAGGCTGCGGCGAACATCCGCAAGCTGCGCGCGCCGGAACCCTACAAGGGCAAGGGCATCAAGTACAGCGACGAGCACATCCTTCGCAAGGCTGGAAAGGCTGGTAAGTGATATGAGCGTGAAGATTTACGGCAAAGGCAAGTACGTCGCACGACTTCGTCGCCACGCCCGCCTGCGCAAGCACATCTCCGGCACCGCTGAGCGTCCGCGTCTCGTGGTCACCCGTTCGAACCGCCATATGGTCGCTCAGATCGTGGACGATACTAAGGGCATGACCCTGGCAAGCGTCTCCACGCTGCAGTCTGACTTCAGCGATTTCGAGGGCACCAAGTCCGAGGCCGCCAAGAAGGTCGGCGAGCTGATCGCCGCGAAGGCGAAGGCCGCTGGCATCACCGAGGTCGTCTTCGACCGCGGCGGCAACAAGTACCATGGTCGCGTCGCAGCCGTTGCAGACGGCGCCCGCGAGGGAGGTCTGGCACTGTGAGTGACAACACTGTAAGCGTCAACGATAAGGAAACTCAAGTGGCGCAAGATACGCAGAACACCCAAGGCTCCGCCCAGGGCAGCAGCGACCAGCACGGGGATTCCCGTGACGGACGTCGCGGCCAGCGTGGCGAAGGCCAGCGCGGTGACGGTCGTCGTGGCGAAGGCCGCGGGGATGGTCGTCGTGGGGGCCGTGGCGGCCGTCGCGAGGAGAATCGCGGCGACGAGCTGCTCGACCGCGTGGTGACCATCAACCGTGTGTCCAAAACCCATAAGGGTGGACGTACCTTCAGCTTCGCCGCCCTTGTGGTGGTAGGCGACGGCAACGGCACGGTCGGCGTTGGCTACGGCAAGTCCCGCGAGGTCCCTGCGGCCATCGCCAAGGGCCAGCTGGATGCCAAGAAGCATATGTTCAACGTTCCGCGCGTTCGCGGCACGGTCACCCACCCGGTGATCGGCCATGATGCTGCGGGCACGGTCCTGCTGCGTCCTGCGGCCCCCGGCACCGGCGTTATCGCCGGCGGCCCGGTGCGCGCCGTCATGGAGTGCGCTGGCATCTCCGACATCCTCACCAAGTCGATGGGTTCCACCACGGCGGTGAACGTCGTGCGTGCCACCGTGGACGCCTTGAAGAACCTTGAGGAGCCCGAGGAGATCGCCGCACGTCGTGGCGTTGCCCTTGAGGAAGTGGCTCCCGATGCCATGCTGCGCGCTCGTGCGGCCGGCATCGCCGAGGCTCGCAAGGCCCGTGAAGAGGCTCAGGCCAAGAAGGCCGCCTCCGAAGCAAAGGATGGTGAGTGATGGCTCAGCTCAAGATCACTCTCGTGCACGGCCTGGTCAACAGGAAGCCCGCACAGCGCGAGACGGTCAGGACCCTCGGTCTTCACAAGATCGGCCAGAGCGTCGTCCGTGAGGATTCGCCCGCCAATCGTGGTCTGGTGCACGCCGTGCGTCACCTGGTCACCGTCGAGGAGGTCGACTGATTATGGCAAACGAAGAAAATGGCATCCTGCAGATGCATGATCTGCACCCTGCTCCCGGCGCCAAGAAGGACCGCATTCGTGTGGGCCGAGGCGAAGGCTCCAAGGGCAAGACCTCGGGCCGTGGAGACAAGGGCACGAAGAAGCGCTATCAGGTTCGTATGGGCTTTGAAGGCGGCCAGCTGCCGCTGTACATGCGCCTGCCGAAGCTGCGCGGCTTCAAGAGCCCCTTCAAGAAGGAGTTCCAGGTCGTCAACATCGCGACGCTTGCCGAGCTCTTCCCCAAGGGCGGCGAAGTGAGCGTCGAAGACTTGATCGCCAAGGGCGCTGTGCGCTCCGGCTACCCGGTCAAGGTGCTCGGCGACGGTGAGACCGAAGCTTCCTTCACGCTCAAGGGCGTCAAGGCATCGGCCTCGGCCAAAGCCAAGATCGAAGCCGCAGGCGGTTCCATCTCCGAGGACTGAGTGCCTCTGGGGATACGCTTGATATGAAGCAAAGGATATGGCCCTCCCCGCATTGCGCGGGGAGGGCCATATCCGTTTTTGCCACGCCTTGGCTAGGCATGCGTCTTTCGTAGATGCTCTACGCTAGACTCGCCGATTAGAGTCTGTTTGCATGGGTGCGTAAGCTGCGCACGATACAGGGAAGGAAACCCCAGGTGAGGACGTTAATCCAGGCCTTCAAAACCAAGGAACTCAGGAACAAGATCCTGTTCGTCTTTGGCATGATCATCATCTACCGCATCGGTTCGTTCATCCCCACGCCGGGAGTGGATTACAAAGTGGTGCGCCAGTGCGTCTCCACGCTGTCCTCGAACCAGGAGAACTTCATCGGCCTGGTGAATCTGTTCTCCGGCGGCGCGATGCTGCAGCTGTCGATCTTCGCCCTTGGCGTGATGCCTTACATCACCGCATCCATCGTGATTCAGCTGCTGCGCGTCGTCATCCCGCGCTTCGAAGCGCTGCACAAGGAAGGCCAGTCCGGCGAGGCGAAGCTTACCCAGTACACGCGTTACCTGACCATCGGCCTTGCCATCCTGCAGTCCACCACGATTCTGGTCACCGCACGCTCCGGCGCGCTGTTCAACTACCAGTGCTCGCAGGTCATCCCCGACGGCTCGGTGTGGAATCTGACCGTCATGGTGCTGGTCATGACCGGCGGCACCGGCCTGATCATGTGGATGGCCGAGCTCATCACGGAGAAGGGCATCGGACAGGGCATGTCCGTGCTTATCTTCATGTCCATCTGCTCCGGCTTCCTGCCGCAGCTGTGGGAGATCGGCTGGGGCACCAACGGCAAGAACGGCGACTGGGCCAAGTTCGGCATCGTCACCGCGGTGCTGCTGGTCATCCTCATCTTCGTGGACTTCGTGGAGCTGTGCCAGCGCCGCATCCCGGTGCAGTACACCCGGCGCATGATCGGGCGCAAGATGTACGGCGGCTCCTCGACCTACCTGCCGCTGAAGATCAACATGAGCGGCGTCATCCCGCCGATCTTCGCCTCTTCGATTCTCGCCATCCCGACGCTGATCGCGCAGTTCGGCAAGGACCAGTCCTGGGTCAAGTGGATCAACGCCAATCTGGCCAACACCACCTCCGTGTGGTACATCGGTCTGTACTCGCTTATGATCGTCTTCTTCTGCTTCTTCTACACCGCGATCACCTTCAACCCGGATGAGACCGCCGACAACATGAAGCAGTACGGCGGATTCATCCCCGGCATCCGCGCCGGCAGCGCGACCAGCCGCTACCTGAGCTACGTGATGAACCGGCTCAACACGGTCGGCGCCGTCTACCTGCTCTTCGTGGCGCTGATTCCGACGGTGCTGATCATGGCGCTCAAGCTCAACGCCAAGCTGCCCTTCGGCGGCACGACGATTCTGATTATCGCCGGCGTGGGCCTCGATACGCTGCGCCAGGCGAAGGCGCAGACCGAGCAGTTCCAATACACCGGATTCCTCTTCGAAGGTACCGACCACAAAGAGGGCTGACCTGCACGATGCGCCGGTTCGCTGCGGCTTTGGCTGTGGCGAACCGGCGTTCGTAACGGCCCTCATTCGTAACGATAAGTATTGCAAGGCATTACAAAGCGTTACAAGCATGACAAGAACCACATCAAGCAAAGGATATGATATGCGACTGCTGATCATGGGCCCGCAAGGCGTGGGCAAAGGCACTCAGGCCGCGCTGCTGAGCGAGCATTACGGCATCCCGGCGATTTCCACCGGCGATATCTTCCGCTACAACATCAAGAACCAGACCGCGCTCGGCAAGGAAGCCCAGTCCTACACGGACAAGGGCGAGCTGGTGCCCGACGAGGTGACCAACCGCATCGTCAAGGACCGGCTGGCGCAGGACGATGTCAGGAACGGCTGGATCCTCGACGGCTACCCGCGCAACGCCGCCCAGGTGCAGGCGCTTGACGAGATGCTGGAAGCGCTCGGCACCCCGCTCGACTATGCGGTCACGCTCGAAGCCGACCACGATGTGCTCATGGAGCGCATGAGCAAGCGCGCCGAGCAGGAGGGCCGCGCCGACGACACCCCCGAGGCGATCGCGGAGCGACTGGCGATTTACGAGCGCGAAACCGCGCCGCTGATCGACATCTACAGGAGCCGCAAGCAGCTGGTCACGGTTAACGGCGTCGGCGACATCAAGGAAATCAACGCCAAGATCGTTGAGCTGCTTGGCTGATTGACAGCGGCTTTATAGCATAGCAAGCCACAAAGCGGGGAATACGACACGCCAGGTGCACAGTATTCCCCGCTTTGCTGTATGCTTTGAATTTGGTGTGTTTTCGCAACACCCATAAGTAAGCAGGCCAAGGAACGGATTGAGGCTCATGGCAAAAGACGGTGTGATTGAAGTCGAAGGACAGGTAGTGGAGGCACTGCCGAACGCGATGTTTCGCGTTGAACTCGAGAACAAGCATATCGTGCTCGCCACCATCTCAGGCAAGATGCGGAAGAACTACATTCGCATTCTGCCGCAGGATCGTGTGGTTTTGGAAATGAGCCCGTATGATCTCAACCGCGGTCGTATTACGTACCGTTACAAGTAACTGTACACAGCAAAAGGAAAACCATGAAGGTCAGCCCTAGCGTGAAGAAGATCTGCGAGAATTGCCGCGTGATCCGTCGTCACGGTCGCGTCATGGTGATCTGCTCCAACCCGCGCCATAAGCAGCGTCAAGGCTGAGCAATCCCAGCGACAACCAAATAATACGCTAAGTCGCAGCACTCTCGAAGTGCTGAACCCCGAGCTCGCAGGCTCGGGCCGGATATCCGGATGACTTGGTGCAAGACCTGCGGAAAACAGAAGGAATCGCAATGGCACGTCTTGCCGGAGTCGACATCCCCAATGAGAAGCGCATCGAGATCGCCCTCACCTATATCTTTGGTGTAGGCCGCACTCGTGCGAAGGAAACCCTCGCCGCGACGGAGATCAGTCCCGATACGCGCGTGAAGGATTTGACGGATGAGCAGCTGATTACGCTGCGCGACTATCTTGAGTCCAACTACAAGATCGAAGGTGATCTGCGTCGCGAGGTCGATGCGGATATCCGTCGCAAGATTCAAATCAATTGCTACCAAGGCCAGCGTCATCGTAGGGGACTCCCTGTGCGCGGTCAGCGCACCAAGACCAACGCCCGTACCCGCAAGGGCCCGAAGCGCACGGTTGCAGGGAAGAAGAAGGCCACCAAGTAGTCGGTGGCATGATCTGGGCCACGAGAGGCTTCATGCGTCTCATCGTCCGGACAACCAAATAGTTCGTTACTAGGAAACGAGGGTCAGTTGGCAGCTCAAAAGCAAGCCACGCGCAAGCCGCGTCGCCGGGATCGCAAGTCGGTGCCGGTCGGGCAGGCGCATATCAAGTCCACATTCAACAACACCATCATCTCGATCACCGATCCGTCCGGGGCCGTCGTGTCCTGGGCGTCCGGTGGCGATGTCGGCTTCAAGGGCTCGCGTAAGTCCACGCCGTACGCCGCAGGCATGGCCGCGGAATCCGCAGCCCGCAAGGCGATGGAGCACGGCGTCAAGAAGGTCGACGTCTTCGTCAAGGGTCCCGGCTCCGGCCGCGAGACCGCGATTCGCTCCCTGCAGTCCGCAGGTCTTGAAGTCGGTTCGATCACCGACGTCACCCCGCAGGCACATAACGGTGTCCGCCCCCCCAAGCGCCGTCGCGTCTGAGCACTCAAGAATCCATCCATCCAACCCGCCTATGGCCGGTGAGTGCACCACCGATCAGAAGCTGAAAGGATAACCATAGTGCTTATCGCACAGCGTCCGACATTAACTGAGGAATCACTCAATCCGCAGCGTTCCCGCTTTGTCATCGAGCCGCTTGAGCCTGGCTTCGGTTATACGCTCGGCAATTCGCTGCGTCGCACGCTCCTGAGCTCCATCCCCGGAGCCGCTGTGACTTCGGTGCGCATCTCTGGCGCCCTGCATGAGTTCACCACTCTGCCCGGCGTCGAGGAGGATGTGACCGAGATCCTGCTGAACATCAAGGGCATCGTGCTCACGAGCGAATACGACGAGCCGGTTGTCATGTATCTGCGCAAGAGCGGCAAGGGCGAAGCGCTCGCAGGGGACATCACTCCTCCGGCCGGCGTCACCATTGCCAACCCCGATATGCATATCGCGTCGCTCGCGGACGATGGGGAGCTCGAGATCGAGTTCACCGTCGAGCGTGGCCGCGGCTATGTGCAGTCCCAGATGAACAAGTCGGATGGCGACGAAATCGGCCGTATTCCGGTTGATTCCATCTACTCCCCGGTGCTCAAGGTGAGCTACAAGGTCGAGGCGACGCGCGTGGAACAGCGCACGGACTTCGACAAGCTCATCCTTGATGTGGAGACCAAGCCGGCGATTTCGCCGCGCGATGCGGTCGCCTCTGCAGGATCCACCCTGGTGGAGCTCTTCGGCCTGTGCCGCGAGCTCAACACGCAGGCGGAGGGCGTCGAAATCGGCCCCGCGCCGGTCGCCGAGGAGACGAATCCGGAGATGGCCGTGCCGATCGAGGATCTCAACCTTACGCAGCGCAGCTACAACTGCCTCAAGCGCGAGGGGATCCACACCATCGGCGAGCTGGTCGCCCACACGGAGCAGGATCTGCTGGACATCCGCAATTTCGGTATGAAGTCAATCGATGAGGTCAAGGAGAAGCTGCAGACGCTCGGTCTGTCGCTCAAGGCCTCGCCGCTTGGTTTCGATACCAACAACCTTGAAGGGGGCACGTTCTTCTCGCCGGAAGACGAGTGACGCGCAGCCATTCATCAAACCGCCGTCGGATCCGGACGCTCGGGCATATGCCCACCTGGATCCCCTGGCAATAAGGAGTAATAATGCCTACACCCAAGAAGGGCCCGCGTCTGGCTTCGAGCCCTGCGCACGAGCGCTTGATGCTCGCGAACATGGCGACCAGCCTGTTCGCCAACGGCCACATCAAGACCACGCTGCCCAAGGCCAAGCGCCTTCGCCCGCTGGCCGAGCGCCTGATCACCTTCGCCAAGCGCGGTGATCTGCACTCGCGTCGTCGCGTGATGCGCGTGATTCGCAACAAGTCCATCGTCCACAAGCTTTTCACCGAGATCGCCGAAGAGATGGAGCAGCGCGAGGGCGGCTACACCCGCATCATCCGCATTGCCCCGCGCAAGGGCGATGCCGCGCCGCAGGCCATCATCGAGCTCGTCACCGAGCCGGTGAGCCCCAAGCAGGCCATCGTGAAGGAAGCCGAAGCTGCGGCCAAGACCGCTGCCGACGCCGATGCCCAGGTCGTTGACGCTGCTGCTGATGCCGCTCGCGCCGAGGGTGCTGCGGCCGATGCCACCGAGCAGGCTGTCGAAGCCAATGAGGCTGGCACGGACACCGCCGCTGCCGATGAGGCCGCCGTCGAACTCAACAAGGTCGCCGAAGAGGCGGACGCTGCTGAGCAGACTGCCGAGGAATCCGCGGATGTGGCCGACGAGGCCGCCGCTGCTGAGAAGTGAGCATAAGGGCCTGACGGTCCGTTGCTGACATACTTGCACAACCAAAACCGGTTGCCGGAGTTATTTATGACTCTGGCAACCGGTTTTCTTTATGAAACGGTAGAGTACGAGGCATGCGTGTTATTGCTGGACGATTCAAGGGTGCGACTCTGCCTGCCGCCAAAACCGGGACACGGCCGACGACCGACCGGACGAAGGAGGCGCTGTTCTCCCGGCTGGATGCGCTTGGCCTGATTGAGGATGCGCGGGTCCTTGACCTGTTCGCAGGCACCGGTGCGCTCGGTATCGAGGCTTTGTCCCGCGGCGCGCAGGAGCTGGTGGCTGTGGAATCCGCTGGCGCTGCGGCGGCTTTGCTCGCAACAACCCTAGGCAATCTACGCCATCAGCGCGGTTGGCAGCCGGATATGTCGGCCCGTGCGGTGCGTCGTCGCGCCGAGCGATTCGTGGCGGACTATGCCGGAGCGCCGTTTGAGTTGATTCTCATCGACCCGCCATATGCCTTCGCAACCGCCGAATGCGAAGGGCTGCTTGCAGCGCTGGCCTCAGGCGAGGCGACCGATGCCCGCAGCACCATTATTCTGGAACGTTCCACACGCTCGCAGGACCCCAAGTCGCCAGAGGGCTGGGCTATCACCGACCAGCGCCATTACGGCGAAACCGCGGTGTTCGTCATCGAGCCGGAGTGATATACAGATGCGGTAAGCAGCGCGTCTGGGCAATGCGTTCTACTAATCAATCCGCCGTGGATGCGCGCCGGATACTTCCCAGCCGAGCGCCATCAGGGTTTTGCGGTCGGGCTTGTCGAGCTGCTTGCAGTCAAGCGCCTCGATGAGATCCGGTCGGATCGCGTTGGTGCGTTGCAGCGCCTCGTCGCGGCGGAAACGATCGACTTTGCCGTGGTCGCCGCTGAGCAGGATTTCCGGCACTTCCAAGGAGCGCCAGAGAGCAGGTTTGGTGTACTGGCGATGCTCGAGCAAGGCGTTACCGCCGGTGTAGGACTCCTCCACGATGGACTCGGGATTGCCCATGAAGCCCGGCAGCAGCCGCGTAATCGCCTCAAGCATCACCGACACGGCCACCTCGCCGCCATTGAGTACGTAGTCGCCAATCGAGTATTCGCGCACGTTGACGCCCTGCGCGCGGTAATGCTCGGGGATGCGGGCATCGTAGCCCTCGTAGCGGCCGCATCCGAAAATCAGCCGATCGGCGTGCGAAAGCTCGGTAGCATCGCGCTGGGTGAACAGCGGTGCCGAAGGGTTGGGGAAGATAAGCACGGTGCCGTCATGCCTGGCGGCTGATTCGACCGCGTCGCCTGCCGTACTATTCTGATTGGCGTCCGCGGCGTCCTTGCCACGCAGCCCCAGCAGCTCATCGAGGCATTCGCCCCACACCTCCGGCTTCATCACCATGCCGGCCCCGCCGCCGACCGGCGTATCGTCCACCGAATGATGCACGTCGTGGGTCCAGTCGCGCAGATTATGCGCAGCCACATGCACCAGCCCATTGCTCTGGGCCTTGCCGAGCAGGGAGAGCTGCAGCACGTCGAAATATTCGGGGAACACGCTGACGATATCAATATCCATAAAGTACAACAGTACCGGCAGCCTGGATAGTCAGCGGCCGATTCGTGCCATGGGCGAGCAGTTGGGCGCGCCGCACGCAATCCCACCATGCAACCACTCGTTGTGCATATATGGCCATTCCCATATACTGTGAAGGTTCGTTACGCATATGGCGACAAGGAGAGAAAGACAATGGCAGGTCTTCGTGGTCCGGACAGTTCCGAGGACAAGCGGCGGTTTGACGATCGCGCGGTGCTTCCGGAGACCGTGGATGTGAATATCCGGCAGCTTGACCCGATTCCCGCGCCGCGTGCGTTCCTGAAGGAGCTGCCGTTGCGCGATGAGATGAGGGACCTGGTGCTTTCCTCGCGCCAGGCGATTCGCGATGTGCTGGATGGGCGCGATGACCGGCTGCTGGTGATCGTCGGGCCGTGCTCGATTCACGATCCCAAGGCGGCGCATGAGTATGCCGCGCGGCTTGCGGCGGTGAACAAGGAGCTGGATGACCGACTGCTTATCGTGATGCGGGTCTATTTCGAGAAGCCGCGCACGACCATCGGCTGGAAGGGTCTGATCAACGATCCGGATCTTGACGGGCAGTTCAACATCCGCAAGGGCATGTGGCTGGCGCGCAAGGTGCTCACCGACGTGCTGGCTTTCGGACTTCCTACGGCGACCGAGTGGCTGGACCCGATCACGCCGCAGTACCTGTGCGATCTGATCAGCTGGGGTGCCATCGGCGCGCGCAACACGGAGAGCCAGGTCCATCGCGAGCTGGCGAGCGGCCTGTCGATGCCGGTCGGCTTCAAGAACTCCACCGACGGCTCGATCAAAGCGGCGGCTGATTCCTGCTACGCCGCGTCCTGCGAGCATCATTTCCTCTCCATCAACCTGGACGGGCGCGTGATCGCGGCGGAGACCAAGGGCAACCCCGACTGTCATCTGGTGCTGCGCGGCTCAAGCCATGGGCCGAACTATGACCGGCAATCCGTGGCCGATGCCATGACGGCGCTCAAGGCTTCGAAGGCCGGAGGGCCGAGCGAGCACGGGCTTGTCATCGACGCCGCGCATGGCAACTGCGGCAAGGATGAAACGCGCGAGGCGCAGGTCGTGGAGGAGATTGCGGCGCGCGTCGCCACGGGCGAGCCGGGCATATCGGGCATCATGATGGAGAGCTTCCTCGAAGGTGGGCATCAGAAGCCGGCTCCGCTGAGCCAATTGGTCTACGGGCAATCCGTGACCGACGCCTGCGTGCCCTGGGGCCGGACCGAGGAGCTGCTGCACACCTTGGCCGCTGCGGTGGCCTCGCGCAGGGCGGCCTGACTCGCACTACGCGGAGTGGCTCGGGAGTAGTGCGCATCAAACGAACACACCATGTTCACTTCGTTATGGCGGTATTCGTTGAGATTGCGCCATTATGCGATAGGAATCTACCACGGTGCCTGTTCGTTTCGCTCGCACTACTCGTAGCGACTCGCGAGTAGTGCGAGCCGCTTCTCGTTCATACATGGCCTTATCCTTGGCAGCAGTATGAATGTCAAGGAGAATGCGATGCCGTCTGTCCCAACGCCCCGGCCGTTGAACACCCCCGAGGAGCTGCATGCCATCCGCGCTGCCGTGCGCGAGGGCAAGAATCCGCTGATCGCCACCGATGTGCCTCGCTGGGAGGATGAGGTCGGCGTCAGTCGAATCATCAATCGCCGCGTGCTCGAACTCGAGCCGCTGCCGACGCCGGCGCAGGTGCTCGGCGAACTCTCGATGTCGCAGCAGTCGCAGGATCTGGTGGCGACATCGCGCGACGAGATCCGCGCCTGCCTGTACGGCCAGGACGACCGGCTGCTGGTGATTGTCGGGCCATGCTCGGTACATGACCCGTCTGCGGCGCTCGATTACGCGCATCGGTTGGCGGCGCTGTCCCGCGAAGTATCTGGCGAGCTGCTTATCGTCATGCGGGTCTACTTCGAAAAGCCGCGCACCACCGTGGGATGGAAAGGGCTTATCAACGACCCCGACATCGACGGCACCAATCAGATTCGCAAAGGGCTGCTGCTGGCGCGCAAAACCCTGCTCGGCGTGCTGGACGAGGGGCTGCCCGCCGCCACGGAGTTCCTGGAACCCACTTCGCCGCAGTATCTCGCGGACGCGGTGAGCTGGAGCGCGATCGGGGCGCGCAACACCGAATCGCAGATTCACCGCCAGTTGGCGAGCGGACTGTCGATGCCGGTCGGCTTCAAGAACGCCACCGATGGCTCGGTGAGCGCGGCGGTCAACGGCTGCTTCGCGGCGGCGCAATGCCATACCTTCTTCGGCGTGGACCATATGGGTCGCGCCTGCGCCGTCGAGACGCTGGGCAATCCGGACTGCCATGTGGTGCTGCGTGGCTCGAGCCACGGCCCGAACTACGACGCCGACTCGGTGGCGCAGGCCATGCGCGACGTGCGCAAGACGATGCCAGCCGACAGCGCCGCCGCGCAAGGGCTGATCATCGACGCGGCCCACGGCAACTGCGGCAAGGACGAGAAGCGCGAGGCGCAGGTGGTGCGTGAGATCGCCGAGCGCCTGGCAGCGGGGGAGCGCGGCATCGTCGGCGTGATGATGGAAAGCTTCATCGAAGGCGGCCACCAGAGCGCGGCTCCGTTGAGCGAGCTGATATATGGCAAGTCGATAACCGATAGCTGCATCGCGTGGCCGGACACGCGCGACCTGCTGCACGAGCTCGCCCGCGCGGTCGGCGCACGGCGCTGGCGCTAGATCATGCACTCATGCACCGCGACCGTGAGCCGCCATTCGCCAAACCGCGAGCCATGCTGCCAGACATACCGTCAGTTATGAAGTGCCACGAAATGCTGTGAAATCTTGCGCGAGCAGAAGGAAGCAAGCCTATGAAAACGATAGCCATCATCGGAGCTCTTGAGGAGGAGGTCGCGCATATCGCGGCCTCGCTCAGCAACGTGCGCCACGACCACAGCGCAAGTCTGGATGTCGTCTACGGCACGCTTGAATCGGCTGAACCGGCTGAGCCAACGGCAGCGTCGACAGCATCCAGCGAGCAGATCGCCGTCGCCGCAACCGTCGGCGGCATGGGGCTGGTGAACGCGGCCGCGACCGCGCAGCGCCTGATCGACGCCTACCGCCCCGATGCGATCATCTTCTCGGGCATCGCCGGCAGCCTGAACAAAAGCCTGCATATCAACGATGTCGTGCTCGGCGGCATCTTGCGCTATCTGGACAGCGACATGCGCCTGATCGCCCAGTGGAAGCCGCAGACCGAGGAGTTCCACAGCGATCCGAAGCTGCTTGGCGTGGCCGAACAAGCCTTGGATGAAATGGGCATCACGCATATCACGGGCACCATCGCCTCGGGCAACTACTTTGTCGATACGCCGGAGAAAATCACGCAGGTCATCGCGCAGACCGGTGCCGACGCCGTCGAAATGGAGGGCGCGGCCGTGGCGCATGTCGCGGCGCGCAACGACGTGCCGGCGCTGGTCATCCGGGCGCTGAGCGACAATGCCGACACGGATTACGAGGTGTTCAAGAACTTCGACATCAGCGAATACGCCGACACCGCCGCCCGCCTCGCCATTGCCATCGTCAAGCGATTGTAAGGCTGCACATGTTGGCCGGTATCACTGTGGCGCAGTTCCTCGTCCTTGCCGCGCTGATCGTCGTCGTGGCGACGATTGCGCTCACCTGGCTTGTCGTCTCCGTGCGGGACCGCAACAGCGAGCGCGCCGATGATACGCCGTGGAGCCCAGGGCAACGGCTGTTCGACGACGAATCGCTGTCGCCGCATGTCGTGCACCGGATGATTGAGGCGATGCCCAACGCGCTGATCGTCTGCAGCTCCCAGGGATTGGTCAGCTACTTGAGTCCCGGTGCGGCGCAGCTGGGGCTGGTCGATCGTGACCGGCTGGCTGCGCCTGAGCTCATGGATCTGCTCGCTCAGGTGGATTCGGATGGCGTGCTGCGCGAGCGGGAGCTCACGACGGGTACCGGCGAGCAGGCCACGCATACGCGCGTGCGCATCGGAGCCATCGATGACGATGCGTATGCGGTGTTTCTTGACGATGTCAGCGAGCAGCGGCGTTTCGAGGAGGTGCGTCGCGATTTCGTCACGAACGTCTCGCACGAGCTCAAAACGCCGTCCGGGGCCATCGCCCTGCTCGCGGAGACCATCAGCGACGCAGCCGATGATCCTGACGCGGTGCGGTATTTCGCCGGGCGCATCACGAAGGAATCAGAGCGGCTCAATCAGCTGGTGCGCCATCTCATCGATTTGCAGCGCGTGCAGGATATGAGCGCCATACAGGCCACGCAGCGGGTCGACGCGCTTGTCGCAGTGCGCGAGGCTATCGAGCTGAACGCTACGTCGGCGCAGGAGAGGCAGATTGATGTGCGGCTCACGGTCGATGGTCAGATGCCTCAGATGCAGCCCTCGGCGTCATCAGACAGCCGCTTCGAGGTGCTTGCCGACCGGGAATCGCTGACGACGGCGGTCAGGAATCTTGTCGAGAACGCGATTCGCTATTCGCCGCAGCATGGTTCGGTCGTCGTGGTGCTTGAACGGGCTGGGGACACTGAGCCTATTGACGCTGCGTCTACTCACGCAGTGCCTATTCACACAGTACCTACTCACTCAGTGCGCATTCGCGTCGTCGACCAGGGCATCGGCATTCCCAAGGATGCGCAGGCGCGCGTTTTCGAGCGTTTCTATCGTGTCGACGCCGCCCGTTCGCGTGCGACAGGCGGCTCGGGTCTGGGTCTTTCGATTGCTAAGCACGGCATCGAGGAGCATGGCGGCCGCTTAAGCATGTGGTCCCACGAGGGATTTGGCTCGACCTTCACCATCGAGCTTCCGGCGGCTCCCGAAAACACGGAAGCGTAACGAGTCCGATTAGCGCAATCGTCCACCGTACCTGTATAACTGCTTGTGGAATGGTTTGGAATGGTTCGCCACTCATGGAAGGCATTAGGCATGACGAGAATTCTTATCGTCGAGGACGAGGAATCCTATCGGGAACCGCTGATCTATCAGCTCACCCGGGAAGGCTATGCGGTGAGCGCTGCGGCGACCGGCGAGGAAGGGCTGTCGCTGTTCACGCGCGGCGGCGTCGATCTGGTGCTGCTCGACCTTATGCTGCCTGGCATCGACGGGGTCGAGCTGTGCCGGCGCATCCGCGAGCAGAGTCGGGTGCCGATTATCATGGTCACCGCTAAAAGCGCGGAGATCGACACCGTGGTCGGGCTGGAAATCGGTGCCGATGATTACGTGACCAAGCCGTACTCCTTCCGCGAGCTGCTGGCGCGCATCCACGCGGTGCTGCGTCGCAATCAGGCCGATGAGGAGGACTCGGAGGCGCATGACGACGGCGTGACGCTGCGCTGCGGCGATATCGCGATGCATGTCGGCAGGCACGAGGTCACCGTGCACGGGGAGCCGACCTTCTTCCCGCTCAAGGAATTCGAGCTGCTGCAGTACCTGCTGCAGAACAAGGGCCGGGTCATGACGCGCCACCAGCTCATCGACCGCGTATGGGGCTCGGACTACGTCGGCGACACGAAAACGCTCGATGTGCATGTCAAGCGCATCCGCAGCAAGATCGAAGAGGATTCCGCGCATCCGCACTACCTGATCACCGTGCGAGGGCTGGGATACAAGCTCTCTGCTGAGCCGTTAAGCTGACAGCCCAGTGGGCTGTCAGTAGGCGAGGTGAGCGGCCTCTAAGGCCGCGAAGGATAATTGTTTCTATGCTCTGACCTCAGCCATCCCTCTGTCCCCATCCCATCACACCCAGCCCCCGCACTCAATTCCCAAATGTTCATCTCCCGTTCACCTAGTTCGGCCACGGCCCCGCATGAAGCGTTTTACGCTAGATATGTCATGAAAACACCGTGCGAGTCGAATGACGACGTGGCAACACGAAGGCGATTCGCACACGTTGGCGGCATATGCCGCCGGTTGATGAGGGAAAAGAAATGCGCAAGAATGCACTGACTCGTGTCCTCGCCGTAGGATGCGGCCTGACAATGATGGCCGCGCTCGCGGCCTGTGGCAACAACACCGCCACCACCAGCGACTCCGGAAGCGCGTCCAGCGAATCCACAGCCAAGATCTCCGGACAGTTCTCGGGCGCGGGCTCCTCCGCGCAGCAGGCTGCCGTCGAGGCGTGGATCGCCAGCTATCAGGGGAAGAACCCTGACGCCAAGATCTCCTACAACCCCACCGGTTCCGGTGCAGGCGTCACCACCTTCCTGACCGGTGCCACGGCTTGGGCCGGCTCGGATGCCGCGCTGAGCGCGGACGAAGTCAAGCAGTCCGCGAGCGTATGCGCCTCGGGCACCGCCTTCGACATCCCGGTCTACATCTCCCCGATCGCCATTGTGTTCAACCTCAAGAGCATCTCCGGCAAGGGCAAGCACCTGAATCTTGACGGCCCGACGATCGCGAAGATCTTCGACGGCAAGATCACCACCTGGAACGACCCGGCCATCAAGAGCAGCAACCCGAAGGTGGAGCTGCCCAGCACGCCAATCACGGTCGTGCACCGCTCCGACAAGTCCGGCACCACCAAGAACTTCCTGAGCTACGTCAAGGACGTCGCTGGCAGCGACTGGAACTATGAGGTCGGCGAGAACTGGCCGAACCAGATCGGCCAGGGCGCCAAGGGCACCGATGGCGTGGTCAACACGGTTTCGCAGGCCGACGGCACCATCGGATACGCTGACGCCTCCAAGGCCGGCGATCTGGGCACGGCCGCCGTCAAGGTCGGCGACGCCTATGTGCCGTATTCGGCCGAGGCCGCAGCGAAGGTCGTTGACGCCTCGCCGCTCGACAAGACCGCCACGGAGAAGAACCGCGTGGTCGTCGCAGTGGATCACGCCACCACCGCAGCCGGCGCCTACCCGGTCGTCCTCGTCTCCTACGGCATCGCCTGCCCGGCTTACAAGGACGCCAACACGGCCAAGTTCGTCAAGTCCTGGTTCTCCTACATCGTGAGCGCGGAAGGCCAGAAGGTCGCCGCTGACAACGCCGGCTCGGCCCCGATGAGCGACTCCCTGCGCCAGAAGGTCACCACCTCCATCGACGCCATCGCCACCAAGTAAGCACGGGCTTTAAGTCCCGATGATCGTCATCACCGCGCATTCGTCGATGGCACGCGACACGTCTGATTCGCAACAGCGAGACGTGAACCGTGCCGGGTGCAGCACTTCGCTGCTGCACCTTCGGCGGGTGCGCATGGCGATGCGAGAAATGAGGAGAACTGGTGAGTTCGCAAACTAGCGGTGCCAAACCGCACGGCGACGGAAAAATCGCCGACAATGTCTTCAAGGCCATCGTCTACGCCTGCGGCATTCTGATACTCGTCGCGCTTGCCGCCGTGACGCTGTTCCTGCTCTTCCGCGCCTGGCCACTGATCGGAGGGGATCAGGGAGCGAACAAGGCGACCATAGAGTCCTTCACCGGCGGCGGCGCCCACAACTTCTGGCAGTACGTCGGTCCGTTGGTCTTCGGCACGGTGCTCGTGGCTGCGCTGGCTCTGGTGATTGCCTTCTTCATCGCTGTCGGCATCGCTCTGTTCATCTCGCATTACGCGCCCAAGCGCGTGGCCACGGCACTCAACTACGTCGTGGACCTGCTCGCCGCGATTCCTTCGGTCATCTACGGCCTGTGGGGCGGCCTGGTGCTGGTGCCGGCGATTCATCCCTTCTGGGACTGGGTCGCCACCTATCTGGGCTGGATTCCGATTTTCGCTGGTCCTGCCGCCAACCCCTCGCGTACCGTGGCTTCGGTCGCCGTGGTGCTTGCGGTGATGATCCTGCCGATCATCACCTCGATGTCGCGCGACATCTTCGTGCAGACTCCGCGTCTGCAGCAGGAAGCCGCGTTGGCTCTGGGCGCCACGAAGTGGGAGATGATCAAGCTCGCCGTGCTGCCGTTCGGCCGCTCGGGCATCGTCTCCGCTTCGATGCTGGGCTTGGGCCGCGCGCTTGGCGAGACGATGGCCGTGCTCATGATCCTCTCCCCGGGGCTCAAGTACTCGGTCAAGATTCTCCAGGCTTCGCAGAACCAAACCATTGCGGCCAATATCGCCGCGCAATACCCCGAGGCGAACGCCCTTGGCGTTTCCACGCTGATCGGCACCGGTCTGGTGCTGTTCGTGATCACCTTCGCCGTCAATGCGCTTGCGCGGGCCGTCACGCGAAAGGCAGTTGCATAAATGTCACAGCAAACTTCGCAACCGGTGGGCGATTCCGCGCCCCAGGGCGACGCCCCGGTCATCGACTTCGATAAGTTCAAGCCCTCGCGATCCTACACGGCCGCACGCAAGCGCAAGGATCTCTTCATGCGCGTGCTGATCGCCGCGGCCTTCGTCGTCGCGCTCGTGCCGCTGGTATCGGTGCTGTGGACCGCCATATCCAAGGGCGTCAAGCGGCTCAACATCAACTTCCTGACGTACAACATGGAAGGCGTGATCGGCGGCAACCCGACTCCTTCGGGCGGCTACGGCGGCATCCTGCACGCCATCATCGGCACGCTGCTGGTCACCTTCGGCGCCATGCTGATTTCGATCCCGATCGGCCTCTTGTGCGCGGTCTATCTGGTCGAGTACGCGCACAACGGCAAGCTCGCGAAATCCATCGCGCTGCTGGTGGACGTCATGAGCGGCATCCCGTCCATCGTGGCCGGCCTGTTCGCCTTCTCGATGTTCACAATCGTGTTCGGCCCCGGCTCGCTCAGCGGCTTCCAGGGTTCGGTGGCCTTGTCACTGCTCATGATTCCGACCGTCGTCAAATCGAGCGAGGAGATGCTCAAGGTCGTTCCTGCTGATTTGCGCGAGGCGGCGTATGCGCTTGGCGTCACCAAGCAGCGCACGATAACCAAGATCGTGCTGCGCACCGCGCTTCCGGGCATCGTGTCCGGCGTGATTCTGGCCATCGCCCGCGTGATTGGCGAAACCGCGCCGCTGCTGATGACCGCCGGCTACATCTCGTCGACGAACCTCAACCTCTTCTCCGGCCAGATGACGACGCTTCCGGTGTACGTCTATCAGGAGTACAGCAAGCTTACGGTCACCTGCCCGGCATCTGCCAGCGCGAGTTGCGTCACCACCATCCCCATGGAACGGGCATGGGCCGGTGCGCTGACGCTGATCGTCATCGTGCTGCTGCTGAACCTGCTGGGCCGTTTGGTCGCCAAGGTCTTCGCCGTGAAGACCGAACGGTGATGCCCATGCTGCGAGAACAAGGCACAGCAGACGTCGGCTTCGCGCCGCGCACGGTTCATCCAGATGCCGCAGCGGCGAGTCGACTGCGATAAATACGAAAAGGAATATTATGGGACAACGCATTGATGTCAATCATCTCAACATCTACTACGGCGACTTCCTGGCCGTCGAAGATGTCAATATCGCGATCCAGCCCAACAAGGTCACCGCGTTCATCGGACCCTCCGGCTGCGGCAAGTCGACGGTGCTGCGCACGCTCGACCGCATGCACGAGATCATCCCGGGCGCGCATGTCAAGGGCGAAGTGAAGCTCGAAGGCCGCAACCTATACGCCAAGGACGTCGATCCGGTCGAGGTTCGCCGCGACGTCGGCATGGTCTTCCAGCGCGCGAACCCCTTCCCGACCATGTCCATTCGCGAGAATGTGCTGGCTGGGGTCAGGCTCAACAACCGCAAGATCAACAAGTCGGATGCCGACGAGCTGGTCGAGTGGGCGCTGCGCGGCGCGAACCTGTGGAACGAGGTCAAGGATCGTCTCGACAATCCTGGCATCGGCCTTTCCGGTGGCCAGCAGCAGCGTCTGTGCATCGCACGCGCCGTGGCTGTTCACCCGCAGGTGCTGCTCATGGACGAACCCTGCTCGGCGCTCGACCCGATTTCGACGCTGGCCGTGGAGGACTTGATCAACGAGCTCAAGAACGACTACACGATTGTGATCGTGACCCACAACATGCAGCAGGCCGCCCGCATCGCGGACTACACGGCCTTCTTCAACCTCAAGGCCGTGGGCGAGCCTGGGCACCTGACCTACTTCTCGGATACGAACACGATGTTCAACAACCCGCAGAACGAAGAGGCCGAGCGGTATATCTCCGGACGATTTGGGTGATCGCGAGACTGTCAGACCGGTCAAAGGGCGGGGCGAACGATGCTATTGCAGCATCCGTTCGCCCCGCCCTTCGCGTTGCCTGCAACTGCCTGCGTAAGCTGCATACACGCACTCTATGAAAGAACTCTGGAATCCACATGTAATATGCCTGACTGCTGTGGGTGGTATGGTCTCTCTGTCCGCATCCGGCGGACGAGTCGCAGTAACCTCGGCACGGTTCAGCCCGTGCGCAAACCAAGGAGCAGAAAGCAGTAATGGAACACTTCTTCCATCTGAAGGAGAACGGCACCACGGTCTCCACTGAGATCATGGCCGGCCTGACCACGTTCTTCGCGATGTCCTACATCATCATCGTCAACCCGCAGATTCTGAGCAAAACGGGCATGCCGTGGGGCGGCGTGTTCCTGGCGACCATCATCGCTGCGGTCATCGGCACGCTCGTCATGGGCCTGTTCGCCAATGTGCCTTACGCCCAGGCCGCAGGCATGGGCCTCAACGCCTTCTTCACCTACACGGTCTGCCTCGGTCTGAAGTTCACCTGGCAGGAGACCATGTGCATGGTGTTCCTGTGCGGCATCATCAACATCATCATCACCGTCACCAAAATTCGAAAGATGGTCATCGAGGCCATCCCCGAATCGCTGCAGCAGGCGATCGGCGGCGGCATCGGCCTGTTCATCGCCTACGTCGGCATGCTCAATGTCGGCTTCCTCAACTTCAAGGCCGGTGTCCCCGCGCTTTCCACGCTCAACCAGCCCGTGCTGTGGGTGTTCCTCATCGGCCTGATTCTCGCCATCGTGCTCAACGTGCTCAACGTCAAGGGCGCGATGCTCATCACCATCGCGGTGACGGCCATCATCGGCATTCCGCTCGGCGTGACCAATTTCGGCGCCTCGCATTCCCTGGGCCAGACCTTCTCCGAGCTGCCGACGACCTTCGGCGCGATCTTCACCGAGCAGGGCTTCCCCGCGCTGTTCTCCAACCCGGCCAGGCTGCCGCTCGTCATCGTGACCATCTTCGCGTTCTCGATGTCCGATACCTTCGACACCATCGGCACCTTCATCGGCACCGGCCGTCGCACCGGCATCTTCTCCGAAGAGGATGAGAAGGCCCTGGAGAATGGCTCCGGCTTCAGCTCCAAGATGGACAAGGCGCTCTTCTCCGATTCCATCGCCACTTCGGTCGGCGCGATCTTCGGCACTTCGAACACCACGACCTACGTTGAGTCCGCTGCGGGCATCGGCGCGGGCGGCCGCACGGGCCTGACCTCCGTGATTGTCGCGCTCTGCTTCGTGCTCTCCATCTTCCTCGCTCCGGTCGTTTCCGCGATTCCTGCGGCGGCCACCGCAGGCGTGCTCGTCGTGGTCGGCTGCATGATGGCGGCCAGCCTCAAGGACGTCAAGTGGGACGAGCTCTCCGAAGCGGTTCCCGCCTTCTTCGCGGCCGTGTTCATGGCGTACTCCTACTCCATCTCCTACGGCATCGCCGGCGGCTTCATCATGTACTGCATCGTGATGACCTGCAAGAAGAAGGCCAAGGAGGTCCACCCGATCATCTGGATCGTCTCGGCCCTGTTCATCCTCGACTTCGTGACCATGGCCATTCTGGCCTGATCGCCTGCGTGCTATGCGTATCGGGCCTCTTCGACGTGTTCGAGGAGGCCCGATACGCATTTCTATAGGTATTTTCGTTCCGCGGGCATACGCATACGTATTTCATAGGCATAGCTCATAGGCACAGGTGGAGAATAGGCGCTGCTTGCATTCGGTCACTGCGCGCAATTAAGCTGGTGACTCGGCTGTGAAGACAGGCTGTGAAGCCGCAATATATAAGACTCGCAATATATACGACTATATGAGACTGCAACGTGCAGATTCGCAACGGTTGCAATCTGCAGGAGCCGCCAAGACATCCGGGAGGGAATGTGTCATCGGGAAGCGTCGAATACGCCATCAAGCCGTGGAAGCACAACCATGCTGTGGACGGCAGCGCGCCGCACGGCTACGCGCTGGTGATGCCGGGAACCGGGTACACCTGCGACCGGCCGCTGCTGTACTGGTCCGCGCAGATGCTGGCGCAGACCGGCTGGCATGTCGACCGGCTCAATGTGCACAACACCAAGGACGATCTCTCCGAAGTGACGCCGGTCATCGAAACCGCCATCGACGAATGGCATGCTGCGGCACAGGCACAGGCCACTGACGCCGGATTGCCGCAGCCGCGCATGCTGCTCATCGGCAAATCGCTCACCACGCTGGCGTACGGCCACGCCCGCAAGCTCGGCATCCCCATGGCGCTGTTCACGCCGGTGCTCAACCCGGCGCCCTTCGACCCCAGCGGCCAGCGCATCGCCATGCCGAGCCGGAAAGAGGACGCGGGGACAGGGACCGAGGCAGCACGCAAGCCGCTTATCTGCGCGGGAAGCGCCGACCCGTATTACGATGCGGACCGCGCCCATGCGCTCAGCGCTGACGTCCATGAATTCCCCGGCGCGAATCATTCCATCGAGGTGCCCGGCGACTGGCAGCGTTCACTCGAATATCTCTCCGGCACCGTGGCCGCGCTCGCGCGCTACGCCGCCGCGTTGTAGGCTCGCGGCAGGTCTCCCAGCAGGCTTTATTACGGTATTACAAGCCGCGCAACAGCTGAGCAGCGGTACTCGGCGAAGACGGCGCCGGGGACGTGGCCGACGCTGGGCGCCGACACTCTCGTTTGCAAAATATGTGATTCGTATTACAGTGATGCTGTAAGGTTCACGCCAGACCGTCGTGAGCCGGATGTGCAATGCAAAAGGGGCGATGAAGCTACTTATGACGAATATCACGACGTATCTCAATGGGGTTCAGCACGTCGGCATTCCTACGACTGATCTGCAAAAGACCATCGACTACTACGACAAGCTCGGCTTCGAAGTCGCGGGCAAGTATCCCAACGGCGAGAGCACCTGCGCATTCCTGCGCCTGGCCAATCTGACGCTTGAGGTGTGGACCGTTGACGAAGCGGCCGGCGTGACCGGAGCCATCAATCATTTCGCACTTGACGTGACCGACATCGACAAGGCCTTCGAAGAGGCGCAGAAGCTGAACCTGGACTTCGTCGAAGGCTCGGTACAGTACATTCCGACGTTCTGGCAGAAGGGCATCCGCTACTTCAATGTCCTCGGCCCGAATCACGAGACCATCGAGTTCTGCCAGATTCTGTAATCGGGCGGGCTTGAGGCTGCGCATATTGAACCTTCGTCCGCCTTCGCCAAAAGCGACCGGCGGCAAGAAAGCTGTACGGGCTGCGCGACGCAGCGCAACCTGAATTATCTGGCACTGGTTATCCAGTACTGCATTACCCACCATGTGGTCAGACGCGCCAACACGGCCTAGCGCCGTCATGCGCCTGATCAGACGACGGACCTTGGACGCATTCGCCCTTCGTCCGATCGTCAAGCAACTGCTCAAGAAAGAAGAAGAAACAATGGCAGCAAAATCAGTCTCGTGGAAGGAGCAGCCAGACGGATACCTCGACCGCACCCCGGTCCTGCAATTCGTGCTGGTGTCCATCCTGTTCGCCATGTGGGCGATTGCATCGAGCCTCAACGACATCCTGATCACGCAGTTCAAGGTCGTGTTCAACCTGAGCGATCTGGCGACCGCCTTCGTGCAAAGCGCCTTCTACGGCGGCTACTTCATCATCGCCATCCCCGCCTCGCTGTTCATCAAGAAGTCCAGCTACAAGATGGGCATCATCGCCGGCCTGGCCTGCTTCGCCGCAGGATGCTTCATCTTCTTCCCCGCGTCCCGCATGGCGACGTACGCGCCGTTCCTGTTCGCCATCTTCGTTGAGGCCATCGGCCTGAGCTTCCTGGAGACCTCCGGCGACACCTATGCGACGCTGCTGGGACCGCGCCGACTGGCGACCGTCCGACTGAACATCGCGCAGGTGATGAATGCGGTCGGCCTGATTATCGGCATCCTGCTGGGCAAGTACCTGATCTTCCAGGACTCGAACCTCAAGACGGAAATGGCCAAGATGACGCCTGAGGCCGCTCACGCCTACGGCATCGAGCAGCTGGGTCGCACGCTTTCGCCGTACAAGTACGTGCTGATCGTGCTCATCGTCCTCATCCTGGCGTTCGCCGTGACGAAGTTCCCCTCCGGCCGCCCGAAGACCGCCGAAGGCGCCGATGCGCATGCCGGCTTTGGCGAGACCATCACCCATCTGCTGCACAACCGCCGCTACTGGGGGGGCGTTGCCACCCAGTTCATCTACATCGGCGCGCAGACCGGCATCTGGTCCTTCACCATGCGTCTCGCCCTCAACATGTTCCCGCACTTCACCGAGCGTGACGCGGCCGACTTCATGCTGTGGAGCTATGGCTTCTTCCTCGTCGGTCGTTTCCTGGCAAGCTGGCTGCTCACGAAGTTCCGTGAGACCCGCGTGCTGTCCGTGTACATGATTCTCGGCACCCTGATGCTGCTCGGCACCGTTACCATCCACAGCGTCGTCGCCGTATGGATGGCCGCCGGCGTCAGCCTCTTCCTCGGACCCGGCTGGCCGACCATCTACTCCAGGACCTTGGAGACCGTCGAGGATCGTCGCTACACCGAGACCGCCGGCGCCATCATCGTGATGGCCATCGTCGGTGGCGCGGTGCTGCCTGCTGCACAGGGCGCGCTCTCGGATGCCGCTGGCATGAAGGTCTCCTTCATCCTGCCGGCCATCGAGCTGCTTATCGTGGCGATCTACTTCCTCTTCGAGATGCGCCATGACAAGCTCACCCCGAAGCAGAAGCGCGATTTGGCGCTGCAAGGTCAGACGGCCTGATTGTGACCAGCTGATGGCTGCCGCAGATATCTGACGTAGATATTGTCGTAGATACCTGGCGTAGATATCTGCCGCAGCGGCTATAAACCGCCTGTCATTTCCCGGCATCGTTGCCGAACCGGGAAGTGGCAGGCGGTTTTGCTTGGGGCCGCTTGCGTGCTGCTGTCTGTGCGTTGGAATCCGTGTGTTGAAATCTGTGTTGAAATCTGTGTGTTGGTATCTGCGTGCTGCCATCTGCACGCCGGTGCATGCGTGCCGTTGTGTGCCGTGATGACTCGCGGTGCAGCCAACGACACGCCGTGGGACCAGTCGTTGTGTTTCCAAAGTCCCTGCGCTCGCATAAAGTATTCATCTTGTAAACCACAGACCGTTGGTTAGAGGTGCAAGCCTCTCGAAGTTTGGTTCGCCAAGCCAGCGCAGGTTGAGATGAATGGCTCTTGTGTATCGCTGAGAGTCTGCCGCTTGCGGCCATGTTCGCTCTGCCTGTGCGCAGGGCTTTTTTTATGCCTGCAAGGCGACATCGCGCCGAACTTCTTGCAGCCAATGGTCGACTTAGGAAGGAACGCCATGAAAAGGCCCGAAAAGGCAGCGGTGATCGCGCAGCTTACGGAGCAATTCCGTAATGCTGATGCGATCTACCTGACCGAGTACCGCGGGCTTACTGTTCCGCAGATCTCCGATCTGCGCGAAAAGCTAGGCCGCGATACTTCCTATGCCGTGGCTAAGAACACGCTGGCTCGCATCGCCGCCAAAGAGGCCGGAATCGAAGGTCTCGATGAGACCCTCGCCGGTCCGACTGCCATCACCTTCGTGAAGGGTGACTACGTCGAGGCTGCGAAGACGCTGCGTGACTTTGCCAAGGTCAACAAGCCCCTCGTGCTCAAGGCCGGTTTCGCTGATGGAACCGTCTATGATGCCGAAGGCGTCAAGAAGCTTGCGGATCTCGAATCCCGCGAGGTGCTTCTGTCCAAGATGGCTGGCGCGCTCAAGGGCACGATGGCCAAGGCCGCCTACCTGTTCGTCGCGCTGCCCACCAAGGCCGTGCGCACGATCGACGCCCTGCGCGAAAAGCAGGAAAAGGCCGCCTGATTCCGTTCTTCGTGGCTTGCGCCGCGATGCGAATCAGCATAAGTAAACAACATATTGTTGGCGACGGGTCAACATAACCACCATCCCGCCGCCGTGAAAGAAAGGAAGCCATCATGGCTAAGCTCTCCAACGAGGAGCTCCTCGACGCGTTCAAGGAAATGACCCTGGTCGAACTCTCCGAGTTCGTGAAGACCTTCGAAGAGGAATTCGACGTCGAGGCTGCTGCCCCGGTCGCCGCCGCTGCCGCTGCTCCGGGTGCCGCTGCTCCGGCCGAGGAAGAGAAGGATGAATTCGACGTCATCCTCGCTTCCATTGGCGACAAGAAGATCCAGGTCATCAAGGCCGTCCGCGCCATCACTTCGCTCGGCCTGGCCGACGCGAAGGGCCTGGTCGACTCCGTCCCGAAGGCCGTCCTGGAGAAGGCCAAGAAGGAAGATGCCGAGAAGGCCAAGGCTCAGCTCGAAGAGGCTGGCGCCACCGTCGAGCTCAAGTAGTCGTCGCGGCTTTCTGGCCGCATGATTGCAGAGTTGCAAACCCCGCCGTCCGTGATTGTTCACGGCGGCGGGGTTTTGCGTGTTGGCGGTCGATCAGCCCCGGCGTCGTAGTTCCTCAACCCTGCACAAGGCTGGGATGAAGCTGAAGAATCAGCGCCGAATGCGTGAAAGTTGTCAATTCATGAGGGTAATCCGCGACGTTCGGATGAAAACATGACACAATAGCAAATAGTGTGCGTATATGGGCGTATATGGGAAGGAAGGCCGATACGGTGAGCGAGCAACGGATTGCACGGCGGTGGATCGTCAAGGCCAATGGTGCCGAGCAGACCGAAGTGGCGGTGGGCGAGAGCGTGGAGATTGGGCGCAAGCCCTTGCGGCCGCTGGCCGACGACGGCTTCGAGCGTATGGAGATCGAGGATTCCTCACGCTCGATGTCGAAGCGGCATGCCGTATTCTCAGTCGACGAGCACGGCGCTGCGGTGCTGCGCGATCTCAATTCCACGAACGGCAGCTATGTCGTAGGCGACCGCGGCGGGCTGATGCGGCTGCAGGGCGGCGCGGACTTCCCGCTGCCCATGTCGCCGATGCGCATGCAGTTCGGCGATGTTCCTGTGGATTTCGTGCAGGTGGAGGAAGCGGTCGATGGCGAGGAAGAGGAGCAGCCAGCCGAGCAGACGCCGGATCTGTTCTCCTACGCGGCTGCCGAACCGAAGCCCGCTGAGCCGGGTATGGCGGATATGTCCGTAGACGACATCCTCAACCTGCGCGCAGGCGAGCCCACGACGGCGATTTCCACGGCGACGGTCGCCGGCAAAGTGAACGCCTTGAAAGCCAGTGCGGCATTCTCCTTCCCGCCGACTGATGATGTGGCGGCGGATGATGCAGATGGGGACGATGCGTTTACTGATGGGGCGGCTGCTGATGATGCGGCTGCGGACGCAAGCGTAGCTGAGCATGAGCGAGCTTCACATGAGGCATCTTCGGCTGAGGCGGGTGCAGAGTCACCGGTCGAGAATGCCGCGCAGAAGGCATCGTATGAGGAAGCAGCTGCGGGGCATGCGGCTGCGGAGTCTGCTGCGGACGAATCGGCTGACGCCGGCAAGTCTGACGATCAGACCCGCGCCCTGCCGCAGGGCAGCACGGCTGCGCATGACGGGCAGCCGGCGGATGATGCCATGCTCGGCCATGCCGCAACGCATATTTCGGTGAACATCGTGCAGCCAGGCCAGCGCGACGCAGTACGTCAGCGCGATCTCTTTGTCGACGCGCTCAGCGATGGCAACGACGATAATGACGCTCAGGCTGGTGCTGTCGCTGGCAATGCGGCTGAACCGCGCGGCGAAGCTCAGTCGGGCTTGCAGCAATCAGCGCCTTCTGGTCATGCCGATCATGCCGGGCATCCGGAATTCGCAGGGCGCGAGATTGGCGTCGGTGAGATTTTCAGTGCCGTGAACCGCAATCGGGGCGCTGCTGACGAGCGCACCGAGCAGAGTGCGCAAACTAATCAGGCTGAGCAACCTAGTCAGGCAGCGGTGAAGGAGCCCGCACAAGGCGCGTCAAGCGGTTCGTATGGCGATGAAACCGCTGCGTTCACACCGGTGTTCGAACCTGGCTCGGTGTTCGAGCGGGTGTCCAAAGGCGACTTCGGCAAACGCGAGCCGGCGGTCGACATCGACGGGCTGACTTCGGACGATGCGAAGCGCACCGGGGATTTCACGCAGCAATTTGAAATGGCGAAGCACCCGCAACTGCTGCCTTTCCTCGCGATGAATCCGTCGCTCTACGACGATTTGTACGCATGGTTGGCGGCACTGGGAGACAAGGACATTGACGCGGCGCTGTCGCGTAACGCCGGATATGAGGAATACCGCACAGCGGTAGGGAAGTGAGCGGGGTATGAGCGAAACCATGCAGTCCGGATTCTCCGGAGCAGGCTTGGAACGCATCCGTCGGTGGCGTGAGGAATACCGCACCGGCCTGAACCCGTCGCCGCTTGAGGATGTGAGCCAGCTGACCGCGCAGTTGGATATGACCCATGCGCATCCTTCCGGCATCGCGCAGCTGTTCGCCAGCGGGCAGGCCACGCTCGACGCGCTGTTCCGCGACTCGGGCATGCTGCGCGCCGCAGGGAGGCGTTTGGAGCGCGTCTTGGATGACCGCTCCGCGAAGCGCAGGCTCAGCGGCGTCGCGCCGTTGTCGATGATCGTAGGCGTGGCGACGTGGACCGGCGCAAGCGTCCCGGTGCTGATGTACCCGGTCGACGTGGTACGCAAGCCGAACGGCAGGGAAACCGATGCCACGATTCGATTCACCGGGCGTGTGCGGCTCAACCCGAGCTTCGTGGCCGCGTTGCATGAGCAGGGCGTTGACCTTGATGAGGACGAGCTGTTCGATGGCGGCAACTATGCCAGCGGAACTCCCGAGACCTCGGCTGTTTTCGAGGCCATCACACGGCAGGCCATCGGAGTGTTCGCCGATTTCGATATCGAACGCGACATTGTGCTGGGCTGCTTCATCGATCCCGCATCGCAGATACTGCTGGAAACGCGCCGGATCATCGACAAGCTTGAACATGGCGGTTCCGGCAGCACCGTGCTGGACGCGCTCGCCGGCGACGAGCAGGCGGCGGCTGCGCTCAAAGGCGCTGAACCGCTGTCGTACAGTCCTTTTGACGGCGATCCGCATAACGAATACGAGATCGGCGATGTGGACAACACCGTGCGATACGCGGCGAATATGGTGGCCGCTGGAAACTCGCTGTTCGTGGATGTCTGCGCCGGGCGCGACACCGCTTTGGAATCGGCGGCCATCGCCTCGCGCTGCGTGATGAACGGTCGTTCGGTGCTCTATGTGCCCTGCGTGGCCGAGCAGAAGCGCCGTTTCCTCGGTGCGATCAATGCCGGCGAACTGGAAGGGCAGGTGCTGGATGCCGCCGACGAGCATATCAACCATAGCCTGGACCAGCAGCTGATCGAGGCGGTCGGGTTCCAGCCCGGCGTGGCGACCTCGCGCTTCAACCAGCTCGCCGACGAGCTGGTCGGCGTCAGATCGCGGCTGGCGCGTTATCTGGGCGATCTGCATGGGGTGAGCGAGCAGTGGGGCGTCTCTGCCTACCAGACTATTCAGAATCTGGCGACCATCGCCATGCTTCCCACGCATCCGGCGACGCATGTGCGGCTGAGCAAGACGGCAGCCCATGCGCTCGGCGAGCATATGGACGAATGGGCGGCCAAGCTCAGGCAGGCCGGCGAACTGGGCGAGTACACCGTCGGGCCCGAGGACACCGCCTGGTACAAGGCATCGGTGATGAGCGAAGGGGATGCCGTTGCAGCATACCGTCGCGTCGGCGACGTGCTGCGCAAGCTGCTGCCGGCGACACGCTCCCAAGTCGCCTCCACTGTGCAGACCTGCGGATTCCCGATTCCCACCACGGCTCAGGAGTGGAGCCGTCAGACGATGGTGCTGCGCAATCTGCGCCGCGTGCTCGACGTGTTCCAGCCCGAGATCTTCGAGCGCGACATCGACGCGATGATCGAGGCCAGCAAGCCCAAGTCGGTGCGCAAGGCCGAAGGTACGTCGATGGGCTTCTGGGAACGGCGTCGGCATATCAAGGAGGCCAGAAGCCTGCTGCGCGTCGGCGCGCAGATCGAGGATCTGCATGAGGCGCTTAAAGTCGTTGCCAGGCAGGCCGAGCAATGGCATATGTTCGTACCGCACGGCGGCTGGCCGGTGCTGCCCGCCAAGCTCGACGTGACGCTCGAAACGCAGGAGGCGCTGATGGAGAACATCACGGCGCTCGACGCCGTGCTCGCCACCACACCGCTTGGCGCGAACCTGGAAACGCTCGATTTCAACACGCTCGAAGAACGTCTCAAGGCCTTGTATGACGACCATCTGGCGCTGGACACGCTGCCCGGGCGTTGCCGTTTGGAACGCGAATTCCAGACCGTCGGTCTCATGGAGCTCGTGGATGATCTGCGCAACCGCGGCGTCGCCACTGATGCGGTCGAGGGCGAGCTGCAGCTCTCATGGTGGACGACCGTCTTCGAAGACATCGTGCGCTCCTCGGCGATCATCTCCAATCAGGACGGCTCTGCGATGCAAGCCGCCGCCGATCGTTTCGCGCAGGTCGATGTCGAGCATGTGCGCTCGATCGGGCCGATGGTTCGCCAGGAGGCGATGCGGCGGCTGTGCGATCTGCTGTTTTCGCACACCCAGGAGGCCAACCAGCTGCATACTGTGCTGGCCGGCACTTCGCCCGTGCAGCTCAGCAGGCTGTGGCGTGACCATCCGCAGGTCCTCGCTGCGGCCAAGCCTATCATCGTGGGCACGCCGTCCACGCTCGCCGCGCTGAGCGACCCATCACCGCTGTGCGATGTGGCGATTATCGACGCTGGCGCCCACCTGCCTTCCATTCAGCTCCTGTCGGTTGTCAGCCGCGCCCGTCAGGTCGTGGTGCTTGCGCACCGCGACACCGTAACCTCCGATGCCTTGGCCGTGCTGATCGATATGCTTCCCGCCGTCAAGACCGCAGCGCGTCCGATGCGGCGTTCGCCGCAGCTCGCCGCTTTGCTTGAGCGGCAAGGCTATGGGACGGCACCGAGCGACCCGACAACCGAATCCATGCAGGGGCACGTCGCCTTCCACAGGGTTGAGGCGGTCGGCGTCCCGGTGATGTCCAGCGGGCTGGTGGAGAGCAGCCAGCAGGAGATCGATGAGGTCATACGTCTCATCACGCAGCGCGCCTCGAGTTTCACCATCGTGCCGGCCGGCTATGTGCTGGGCGTCATCACATTGACCTCGGTGTTCAGAACGCGGCTGGGAGCCGAGCTCAAATCGCTGGCGACGAAGAATCCGGCGATGGGCCGTTTCCTGCGCCATGTGCGTCTCATCAGCATCACCGAGGTGACCGGGGCCCGGGCCGACGATGTGATCATCTCCCTGTGCTACGCCAAAACCTCGCATGGTCGCCTCCTGCAGCAGTTCGGCCATCTCGAAGGCGAAGGCGGGCGTGGCCTGCTGCTTGACGCGCTCGCCCTAGCTGACCGCAATGTCGACATCGTCTCTGCATTCGGTGCCGAGGACCTTGACGACGAACGCCTGCATCAGCCCGGCCCACGGCTGCTCAAAACCGTGCTGCTCTGGGCTGAGCAGCAGGACGATGACGAGCCGATACGGCCTGCAGTCAAGAAGACGTCGGACAATGTGCTGTTCAACGATCTGGCCGATCGCATCCGCGCTCGCGGGCTGAATGTGGCGGTGGATTACGGCTTCGCCAACGGGGCTCATATCCCGCTGGTGATAGGCCTGAAGGGCAAGCCCTATGCACTTGCCATAATCACGGATGATTCGCGCTTCATGAGCGTGCAGTCGACCCGTGCGCGTCACCGCGTCCTCACGCAGGATTTGGAGGCGCTTGGCTGGTCGGTCATGAACGTATGGAGCGTGGGCGCCTTCGTGAACCCCGACAAGGAAGTCGACCGAGTCGTCGAACGCATCAGCGAGATCTATCGGGATGTGCGATGAGCGCGTACGATCCTTCCCGTCGCAAGCCCCGCGCCCACACCCGTGTCGTGCGGGCGGGATCCGAGCGTTTTGACGCGGACGGCGTCAAGCTCGAACCTGGCGATATGCGTACCGAGCGCCAGCGTGAGGCCGACGACGACAAGCGCATACTCACCGAGCTTCCCCCGCACTGGGGCGTATTCTCCGAGCGCGACTGAGGGTATGGTGGGGCTCAGGGCTCAGGGCTCAGGGCTCAGGGCTCAGGGCTTGAGCCTGGACTTGGCTTGGTTCTGCGGCTAAGGTAGCGCTCTTGACTTGATTGAGATTTCAGAGGGTCGCGCAGCTAAGGGTCGCCGCCGTGTATCTTGGCGTAGACGCGTTAGCCTTTCTTTATGTCCACGCTCGTTGAGCAGTCTTTTCGAGCTGTCGTAGTGATTCCTCCTGCCAAGTCGCTGTTGTCATCACTTGGCTACGGCCATAATCGCCCCTCGTTCTTGCACAGACAGCATGGTGACGGCGTCGCGGGGCGGCAGCGCGAGCGGTACGGAAACGCCTGCGCCCACGCCGGCATCGTCACGCTGCGCCTCGCCCATGACGATGGCTGTTGCGACGATCATGCAGGTGCCGTCATCCCGTCCGGCAGCATTGCCGTTGCCCTGTGCGTTGCCGTCAGCTTGCGCGTTGCCACCGATCTGCGCACCGTCGGCTTGCGCATGGCCGTCAGCCTCCGCTGCCTGTTGCACGGGGCATCCGGCTGATGCCGCCAGCGACACCTCGTCGCCGAGCCGCATGCCCAAGGATGCGCCGGCCAGCCGGGCTTCGACCACGGTGAAGCCCTTGGGCACCACAGGCGACCCTCTGATCATGGTGTCCAGCAGCGGCTGCCCGGGTTTGATATCGATTTGCGCGATGCGGCCGTTCACCTCGGACGGGCTTCGCGCCGCCGACTGCCATGCGGCTGCGGATGGAACTGTGCGCATCTCGACGTCTGCGGGGCGAATGCGCGTGCCTTGGCGCAGCGACCGGGCGGCTACGAGCACTTCCTGCGTTGCTGTGGCGGATGCTACGCTGTGCAAGGCGAAGAGCACAGCGAGTCCGGCCAGCACCGGTATCAGCACGCGTCGCAGCGTGGCGATAGTCCGGCGCTGGCGCAGCCTAGGGCGAGGAGACGGCTGGCCATCTCGTCGGCTGAGAATCTGCGGCAAAGGCATGTGAAATAAGGTTGTCATACCTGCCATGATGACTGTAGCCGCTCGCTCAGTCCACCCCAATCAGGTCATGTGGTCGAACGCTTCGAGTTATCCACATTCCGGGCGTGTCGCGCTGAACCGTTAAGCGAGCAGGAAAATGAATAGGGACGTATCTTCGTAATCCGTTAGTGACCGTCCCGGTCATGTGCATGAACGGGACGGCTGAGTGTGTCGCTACTTACGACTTGCGTTGTCGGTTCTTATCGCATAACCAGCCAAGGCCAGTATCACGCAGTTGGCTACAGTGGAATCCACCTTAGCCGCCAAAACGATGACAAGCACCGCCATGAACCACAACATCGAGCCGCTGTGCGGCTTCTCATCCAGGTTGCGCATAATATGCACTCCTACTTCATAAGCCGCGCCGCAAGGACGCGGCACGACATCCGGCTGTTGCCGAATGGACGAAACGCTTCCCTGCTAGAGGATTTGCTCGACAGATTTCACACTACAGGGTATGATGGAGCCGCTGGGTAAGGCTCTGCTAGACGTTCTCATATCTAAGCCGCCAAGCAAAGACTTTGGAGAACGTGGCTGAATCCGGTGGATGGCTCCAGGTCCATCCCTTACTGAAACGACATGGGGTTCCCAGATTGCAAAGTCTGGGAACCCTAATGCTCGTAGCCGGCGGTGTCCGTCTCTGCACTAACCTGACCACAATCATGTTGGCCTTAGCCCCAATCTCAGTAGGCATCCCTAGCCAAAGCTACAGCCGATTATCGTAGTATCGGTTGAAGGCAATCAGTGAGGTCAAGAAGATAGCCAATGATAAGGCCATGTCTGCAGCGATGAAGTACAGGACGGTGAGTTTCAGCATTTCAGCCAGAATGACCAATGCGACGGCGAATGCCGTGTTGACGAGCAGCATCACGCAGGCGACTGCTGAGTTCGCTTTGATGCGAATAAGCTCATCTCGCTCGTCACGGTGAATGGTGACTTCAAGCGTCCTGCGCGGCCAGATGGATGTCGCTGCTATCAGTGCGATGCCCGCTATGATTAGCGCCGCGCAGCCAATGCCAGCTGCGGCGGGCGGCAGTTTCAGCACCTCGGGCTTTTCGGCAAGCACGCCGCCGACGGTGACGCCGAGCATCAGCATGACGACTCCGCTGACTGCGGTGGAGCCTCTCGCCTGGCCGCGTGCTGATTTGCGCGAGTTGTGGTTCGATGCTTCCTTGATCTTGTCTTCCTCGTCGGCCGCCTTATTCATAGCCGTTCTCCTCATCGTCGAGTCGTCTGTTCGCTTCGAGTTGGCATATATCTTCGACAGTCGTGGCGAATGCCCGCGCCAGCCGATAGGCGAGCATGAGCGAAGGATTGTACTGTCCCTTTTCGATTGAGATGATCGTGCGTGACGACACATGCACTGCGTCCGCCAGTTCCTGCTGCGTCATTCCCGCCTGATTACGATATTCGCGGATTTTGGTTTTCACTGATTTGCATCACCTCGTCCCTCAATCAATGCCTAATCAATACCGCCTGTCGCTAAGCGGCTCAACATGAAGCTAACTTCATATGAAGTTAGCTTCATGGTATATCGAGTTCCTGTGGCTGTCAATAAGGAGCTGTTGTGGGCAGCAAACAAGCTATCGCGAACGATTTTTCATGTAACTGGAACGATTCGGACGCTTACGTGCGGGCAGCGTCCGAATCGTTCCATTAATCCGGTCCTACTGGGAGAAATACGCCACTGACGCGCGGTCAGTGGCGTATTCCTGCCAATATCATGCGGTTAAGAGCGGCCTCGACGGACGGGCCAAAGGCCGGCTCTGCGAAACTCGCGAAACTTACGAAACTTGTGAAGCTACTTCGAGCCTTTTCCGCTGCCGCTATCCGTGCGGTAGAAGCCGTGGCCCTTGAACTCGATCGGCACCGCCGAGAACACCTTGCGTATCTGCTCTTCGTGGCAGCTCGGGCATATGGTGATCGGGTCGTCATCGAACGATTGGTATTCGGTGAAGTCATACCCGCAGTTCTTGCAACGGTAATGATAGGTTGGCAACGGTCTTCCTCCACAGGCTCAGGTCAGCTGATTGATTGAAATTCAATCCGTTCATATCCTAGTACCAGCCTCGACACGCGAAGTTTCACCAGTCGTGAACGCTGCAGGCCCACTGCTAGGCCAACCGTCGCAACGCGTCACATATCGCCCAGCTCAAGCACCTCGTCGACCGCGATATCGTGGCTTTCGCGCGGCAGAGGCTCGCTCGTTCTCTCCCAAGGCCAGCAGACGGCCACGATGCGTGCGCGCGGCCCGCGTTCGGTAAGCGCGCGATCGTACCAGCCCCCGCCGCGTCCCAGCCGCATATTGCTGCCATCGACCACCAAGGCGGGCACGAAGATCATGCTCGCCTCGCGCAGAGCGTCAGGCCCGAGTACCGGACTATGCGGCTCGCGCGGGCGCATGCCGCCCGAAGCCGTGCGGGGCATGGGCTCAAGCACGCCCGAATCGCCCAGCTCGCTCCATCCGATATCCAATCCGGAGCCGAGCCGGGGAACCAGCACACGCATGCCGCGCTGCTGCAAGGCCGCAATCATGGGCATCGTCGGAATCTCAGTGCCCATAGATACATACGCGGCAATCGTGCTGCGCGCCGGCAGCCCCTCGACGCGCCGTAGCGCGGCCCGCATCAGCAAGTCGCCGGCGCGTTCGAACTCGTCGGGTTCGATGGCTCGGCGTCGCGCCAGCGCGGCTTTGCGCAGGGCCTTTTTCGCAGCTTTCGCAGCCTTCGCATCATCATCCATAGTCATTCTCGTTCCCGTTTCCTTGTCTTGCCTCGAAATGTGCGACATATCGTATTGCCCGCTCTGCGTCATTCGCAAGTGGTGGCTCATGTCTGTGCTGCAAGGCTCAGCTCCTAGTCTAGAGTCCGGCCTCGCGCACGGTTATCGAAAAGAATCATCAAAGCCGTGGGAGAATGGGGCCGTGTCATTATTACGGTCATTGCGCGAGGTGTTCGCGCCCGAAGTCGGCGGCATCGCCATGCCGGATGCGCTTGCAGCCCCGGCGGGAGCGGTGCCCATCACGCTGCGTCCGCTGGATGCGCAGGATTACGATGAGTGGAACGATGTGCGCCGGCGTAACCATGAATGGCTGGAACCTTGGGAATCAGGCGATCCGCAGCATGGACCGGGTTTGAGCTTCAACGCCTGGCTGCAGCGCCAGCATCGCGACGAGAGCAACGGCACGGGCGCGCTGTTCGTGATCGAATACCAGATGCATATCGTCGGGCAGATTTCGCTGGGCGCGATCAGCTATGGCTCGATGCGTACCGGTGTGGTCGGCTATTGGGTCGATCAGCGACACGCCGGGAAGGACATCGCGCCGACGGCCGTTGCGTTGCTGGCCGACTGGGCGCTGCTCGACCCCAGCGGACCTGACCTGCACCGGCTGGAAATCGCCATCTTGCCGCACAACGCCCGGTCCCGGCGCGTGGCCGAGAAGCTCCACGCCCACCATGAGGGCATCCGGCCTCGCTACATGTACGTCGATGGCGCTTGGCGGGACCACGATACGTTCAGCTTGCTATCCGAAGACGCCCCGGAAGGGTTCGCAAAACGGCTTATCAGCCGACACGCCCGGGAATAATCATCCCAAAGTACCAAAAAGTCTTCTATTGTTAGGACACATGGGTTACGAATCGTTGAGCACCGTCATAGTCCTCGCGATTCTCGTGATCGTGATGGTCGGTTGGCTGCCTGGCAAGACGGTCGACAGCATGAAGCGGGTCATCGAACGCCGGCAGGACAGGTTTTCGTCATCGCTGCATCTGGTCGATGAGAACAGCGGCATGCGGTTTTCCGATGGACGTACGTACGAGGTGAAAGGGGCGGTTATGCAGCCACAACAGTCACGAGGCGCTCAGGCGTACCGCGAGCATATCGCGCAGGTGCGCAAGTTGCGTCGCGAGGCGATTCGCCGTCGCAGAATTCTCGTGCTCACGTTGGCTGTGCTCACGCTCGCCGTATTCGGCATGTCATTCGTATGGCACTTCAACCCGTTGTTCGCGCTGATTCCCTTGCTGCTGCTGGCGATGACGCTTGCACTGGGCATACGCGCCGCGAGACAGGCCCAGGAGTGGGAACGCCACGTTGCGGCGCATCGCGCAGGTGCTTCGCACCGCAAGACCGATGCTGCGCTCGAGGCGCACGCTGATTCCTCCGATGAACGCAGGAACATCGACGCTGGCCGCGCGCCACAGGCCGAGCGCGACGATGTTCAGGGCGATGCGGAGAACGCGCAGGGCGCGCGAAACCGCGACGATGCGCCGACAGATATTATGGAGCAGCGTGAAATACGGCGTGCGCTCAAGCGCGCACAGGAGGAGGGCAAGGCGGCCCGTCTTCAGCATCAGTCGCATGCAGCATCCTCGGCTGATGCCGCGGTTGGAGAGTCGGCTCGCAAGATAGCTGGCACAGTGGGTGACAAAGTGGCTGAAGAAACTGTGCCCTCCATTGAGGCAACAGCGAATGCGGACGCCTCCGCCAATAACGAGTCCAGGGAATCCGCGCAATCCACAGGTGTTGCGGATGCAGCGGATGTAGCAGCGCGCAAGGCCTCGGCACACGAGGCCTCGACGCAGAAAACTTCAGCGCAGTCCGATACGGGTCATATGGCCGATGCATCCGATGCCACGTCCGAGCTGGAACGTGTCCATGCCGCCGCCGCGCTTGATGCCTTCGATATGGCTACGCAGCAGGATCTCATCTCCTTCTCGCTGGGTGCCCCTCGCAACGTCGAGGAGTCTGTGCAGGAGCCCCCCGAAAGCCTGGAAATCAAATCGATGCGGCAGGTAGCCAAGGCAGTGCCTCAGGATTCGCACGATGAAGACGCTGCATCCGCTGCCGATACGGCACCATCTGACGACGCTGTGCTGGATAACGACGCTGCTGCAAGTAACGACACTGTGCCAAACGACAACGACGCTGCGCCAGCTAGCGACGATGCCGATCAACCCGCATCGGAGCAGCCCGTGGACACCACGAAAGCTGTGTCACAGGCCACAAGGCGCCCGGTGAACGACGCGCAGGCCTTCCACCGCGCCGAAGTCGAAGCCGACGTTGAGGTGCCCGACGCGACCTCGGACTCGCTCGGCAGCGGCATCGAGGCGGTGCTCGCCCGCCGCGCCTCCTGAGCTGGCTGTAGGCGCGCCGCAGCAATTGCCGTAGCCGACCGTCCCAATGGCGTTGGCGCAATATGGTGCCTAGGTGATTTCTGCCCGCAATTCCCCGAAATCCCTTTGCAATTCCCTGCAAGGACAATGGTTTCACTCTCAGCGTTAGCACTCGAGTTGGCAGAGTGCTAATTTTCGCGCTACGATAAGGCACGAGCGCAACGGGACGATGCGGACAGTGATCGTCAGCCCTGGAAGCGGTGCCCCCGCGCGGGAACAATCGATTTCTCTCACATAGAAAGAGGAGGTCCACAGTGTCGATCTCACTCACACCGTTGGAAGACAAGATCATCGTCAAGCAGGCTGAGGCCGAGACGCAGACCGCTTCCGGCCTGTTCATCCCGGACAATGCCAAGGAGAAGCCCCAGCAGGGCGAAGTCCTGGCCGTTGGCCCCGGCCGCCGTGATGATGACGGCAAGCGCATCCCCGTGGATGTCAAGGTCGGCGACAAGGTGCTGTACTCCAAGTACGGCGGCACCGAGGTGAACTACAAGGGCGAGGATTACCTGATCGTCGCTTCTCGCGACGTGCTCGCTATCCTGAACTGATCGGTTCCGACAGCTCGCATTCGTTTCGGCCCCGGACGGCTTCGTGCCTTCCGGGGCCGAAGCATATCTGCGTATGCGGTTTGGTCGGCATTCGGTTTGGTTGGTATGTGACTGTGACCGACGTGCCGCGCCTGCCACACTTGCCGTGTGCGGGATGCGGCGGGAAGGGATTACGATGGACGCATGACATATAAGCATCGTGCGATCATCGACAGCATCCCCGGATACAAGCAGGGCAAGCCCGCCCCTGTAACGCAAGGGCAGCGCAGCTTCAAAATATCCAGCAATGAGAACCCCTTCGAGCCGCTTCCCAGCGTGGTGAAGGCCATCGAGCAGCAGGCTTTGGGCACCATCAACCGCTACCCCGACATGCGCGGCTGGGAGCTGGTCGAGCGCCTGGCCGCGATGGACGGCGTCGAGCCGGAGAACGTGGTGCTGGGATGTGGTTCGAGCGAGGTCATCACGCAGCTCGTGTCGCTGGTCGCCGGGCCCGGAGACGAGGTCATCTACCCGTGGCGCAGCTTCGAAGCGTACCCGATTATCGTCGCAGGAGCCGGTGCATCTAGCGTGCAGGTGCCGAACCTGCCGGACGGCTCGCACGACATCGATGGCATCATCGGCGCGTTGAACGAGCATACCCGTCTGGTCATCCTCAACAATCCCAACAATCCCACCGCGACTTCCCTGAGCGACGCGGACGCCCGGCGCGTCATGGAGGCCGTGCCGTCGGACGTGCTCGTGCTCTTCGACGAGGCGTATTTCCAATTCAACACCGAGCCGAACACCAACACCGCCCTGAATCTATTCCGCGAGTACCCGAACATTGTGGTCGCGCACACCTTCTCGAAGGCCTATGGCCTGGCCGGGCTGCGCGTGGGGTACGCGGTGGCGCCTGCCGATGTGATCGACGGCATGCGCAAGGTATCGCTGCCCTTCGCCGTAAGCGACGTGGCCCAGCGTGCGGCGAAGGCCTCGCTGGATGTTTCAGTGGAGCTTGAGGAGCGCGTGCAAGCAATCATCGCCGAACGCGGCCGCGTCGTGGCGGCGCTGCGCTCCCAGGGCTGGGACTTCGCCGAGCCATATGCGAACTTCTTCTGGCTGGCGCTGGGAGAGCGGACCGACGAGGCCGCGGCGATCTTCACCCAGGCCGGGCTGTCGGTGCGCGTGTTCAGCGGCGAGGGCATCCGCATCACTATCGGCGAGCCGGAGGCGAACGACATCGTCATCGACGTATGCCAGCAGTTGAAGGCGCAGGGATTCTGAACCACAGAGGTTCTGAATCTTCTGAATTGCAAGGGTTCTGAACCACAGCGGTTCTAAAGACGCAGAGGTGCTGAATCGCAGGGGATGCGCGGCAGGGGCTCAGCAGTTCGGCATCGCGCGAAGTGGGGCTGCCGGGAGCAACACGGCGTGTCTCTGACTTGCGCATGTCGGGCAAACGTGGCATTATAGCCAAGTTGCCAATTTACGGCTTACGTCGTAAGCGGCAGCATGCCGGATTTCCCAAGCGGTCAAAGGGAGCTGACTGTAAATCAGCCGTCTACGACTTCAGTGGTTCGAATCCACTATCCGGCACGCCTCGATAGCTCAGTGGTAGAGCACTTCCTTGGTAAGGAAGAGGTCGTGAGTCCGATTCTCACTCGAGGCTCTCTGGCGGGGTAGCTCAGCTGGTTAGAGCGTACGACTCATAATCGTAAGGTCAAGAGTTCGAGTCTCTTCCTCGCTACAAAGACTGGCATACGCCAGTACCAACGACCACAGAGGTGAACGAAATGGCAAGCAAGAGCGCGGATATCCGTCCCGGCATCACGCTGGCATGCACTGAGTGCAAGGAACGCAACTACATCACGACGAAGAACCGTCGCAACACGCCGGATCGTCTTGAGCTGAAGAAATTCTGCCCGCGCTGCGGCAAGCAGACCGCGCACCGCGAAACCCGCTGACGCTTGGCGGCACAGGCCGCAATCAGCGCAAAATCGTTATAAGCCCGACTTCGGTCGGGCTTTTTGCGTCTGCAGACCCATGAGCTGGTTGGATAGGCCGGTTGGCTAGAATGGCACATCATGAACATATTTCCGTCTTCCGCCGCGCCGACTTTCGCTGATCTGACCACCATCGGGGTCGGTGGCCCTATCTCGCGCTTTGTAGAGCCTGTGAGCCGCGTAGGGATTATCGAAGCTGTTGAAGACGCCGATCGGGCTGGATTGCCGCTGTGTGTTATCGGCGGCGGCTCGAATATGCTCGCCGCGGACGACGCCTTCGAAGGTATCGTCGTGCGCGACGGCTGCCGGGCGATTACTGTGCCTGATGAAGCTGCGCCGGTAGAGAATGGCGAGCATGTCGTGCATGTCAATGCGGAGGCGGGCTGCAACTGGGATGATTTCGTCGCTTTCGCCGTGGGCCTCGGCCTGACCGGCGTCGAAGGGCTTTCCGGCATACCGGGCACGGTCGGCGCCTCGGTGGTGCAGAATATTGGCGCTTACGGCCAGGAGGTCGCTGCAAGCGTGGAATCGGCGGAAGTCTGGGATCGCGAGACCAAACGCGTGCAATGTCTGAGCGCTGCCGACCTGCGCTTCGCCTATCGGTCATCGGCGTTGAAGACCAGCATGTACGCAGCACCGGGCATTCCCGGGCCAAGATTCTTCCCGACGCCGCGCTACGTCGTCCTGTCGGTGACCTTCCGCCTCATCCATCGCAGCTATGGCGAGGTAAGCAACGGCCAGTTGGCCAAGGCGCTGGGTGTGGGCGTTGGCGACAAGCTGGATACTGCCGCCATCCGCGAGGCCGTGCTTGTCGTGCGCGCCGCCAAAGGCATGCTGGAGGATGCCGGGCGCTATGCCAATCCCGCCATGCAGGGCACGAAACGCGAAGAGAATATCCGCGCGGCGCTTGCCTCCCAGCAGGCCACGACCGGCGTCGAGGAGCCCGATTGGGACCGGCACAGCTGCGGCAGCTTCTTCATGAACCCGATTTTGTTGCCATCCGCTGCGGCCGCGCTGCCCGCTGATGCACCGCGATTCCCAGCGAACGCTGCCGATGGTTCGTCCGCAGTCAAAACCTCCGCAGCCTGGCTCATTGACCACGCAGGCTTCCACAAGGGCTACGCGGTGGCCACGGGCGCTCCGGCCGCGCTGTCAAGTCGTCACACGCTGGCGCTGACCAATCGCGGGGGAGCCAAGGCCAGTGATATCGCCGCGCTGTCAACCGCTGTGCGCGACGGCGTGCAGAGCGCCTACGGGGTGTGGCTGATCCCTGAACCGGTTGTCATCGGTATGAATCTGGTTGCCGACTAGCCAGTGTGCTGAGCTGCGCTGACGGTTCTCGGAGTTCTAGTAGCAACGTCACGCAAACAGGGCTGTTTGCGCGACGTCCGTACTAGTAACTGTTGCTTCTAGTAGGAATATCACGCAAACGGCCCAGTTTGCGTGATATTCCTACTAGAAGAGTGAAGAGTCAGGGCTGCGCGCCGGAAGGCACCGGAAGGCCGCACTGCACGAGACCACCAGCGCCATGCGTCCGCTCTCGCGGGTACGCTTAAGGGCAGTTTGCGTGCTGCAATGCACAACGTTTCGCCGCAAGGAGGTCGCCCGATGACGTATGTAATCGCCCAGCCATGCGTGGATGTCAAGGACAAGGCATGCGTGGATGAATGCCCGGTGGACTGCATCTACGAAGGTTCGCGCTCGCTCTACATCAATCCCAACGAATGCGTGGACTGCGGCGCGTGCGAGCCGGTGTGCCCGGTCGAGGCCATATTCTACGAGGACGACGTGCCCGAGGAGTGGGCCTGGTACAAGGATGCGGCGGAAAGCTACTTCGTCGAAGTCGGCGATCTGGGCGGTGCCGCTGCTGTAGGGCCGCTCGGCAAAGACCCCGAGCGGGTCGCCGCGCTGCCGCCCCAGAGCCAGGACTGAGACGCGCGCTCCATGGGTTTCCATACATTCCAGACCTCCTATGACTGGGGTCGGCTTGATGAATGCAAGGCCATCGCACGGCAAGTCGAAGGCGGCATGATTGATCTGTCGGTCGGTTCTCCGGTCGACCCGGTGCCTGAAAGCGTGCGCAAGGCGCTCGCTGAAGCCGCCGACGCGCCGAATGCGCATGGCTATCCGGCCACGATCGGCACACCCGCGCTGCGCACGGCCATCGCCGACTGGTTCCTCAACTGCCGCGGCATCGATCTGCGGCCGCTTGGCGCCGGCGTGGTTCCCACAGTCGGTTCCAAGGAAGCGGTGGCTCTGATGGCTTCGCTGCTGCACTTGGGCGAGGGTGACGTCGTCGTGCAGCCGCGCATTTCCTACCCCACGTATGAGATTGGCACGCAGCTCGCCGGAGCCGGGGTGCTCAAGGTGGATGACGTCTCCGATGTGGAATCGTGGCGGCATGTGCCCGGCGTGAGGGCGATCTGGGTCAACTCGCCGTGCAATCCCACCGGCGAAGTGCTCTCCGCAGCCCGGCTGACCAGCATCGTCGCCGCAGCGCGCCAGACTGGGGCCGTGGTGCTCAGCGATGAATGCTACGCGCTGATGAGCTGGTGCTCCGACGCCTCGCCGAGCGCGCTGAGCGCGAATGTGTGCGCCGGGAGCGCCGACGGTATTCTGGCGCTGTATTCCTTGAGCAAGCAGTCGAATATGGCGGGCTATCGCACGGCGTTCATCGCGGGCGACAAGCGCATCATCGACGAGATGAGCGTCTACCGCAAGCAGATTGGCCAGATCATCTCCGGCCCGGTGCAGGCCGCGATGGTGGCTGCATTGCGCGACACGACTGCGGTCTTTGAACAGCGCAAACGCTACCAGCAGCGGCTCGCCAAGCTGGTTCGGGCATTGGGCGAGTATGGCTACGACGTCAAAATGCCTTCAGGTGCGCTCTATGTCTGGGTGCATGCCCTGTCTGGCGGCTGCTGGCAGGATATCGAGGACTTGGCGAAGCTTGGCATCATCGTGAGTCCTGGCGAGTTCTACGGCGCGCCGGACTTCCTGCGCATCTCCTCGACCGCGACCGACGAGGCCATCGATGTGGCGGCGGAGCGACTGCTGAGCCGTTAAGCGGGCAATCCGGTGGATTGCCCGTAGGCGAAGTGAGCGACCGCTAAGGTCGCGAAGGATGACACCCTATATCGGTACCGTCTCCTGACGGCCTATCTTCCAGCATGTGGAGGTCGGAGCGTACGTTTTCTGTCATGGTGCACGGGTCCGTATCGGAAAACGTACGCTGAGCTGCGATTATCGTACGTTTTCCGATACGAGTTCCGTAATCATGCCATAAAACGTACGCTACGCAAGCGATGCACAGCGCAACGAAGAATCGGCAAACCGGTCAGGTCGCTTCACGCCCCGAAGCTCGCCGCCTTCTTGCCGTAGCGCTGTCGGACGGCGTCAAGCGCCTGTTCGGCCTCGCGCAGCCTTGCGGACTTCGTCACGCCACCGGGCGATTGCGTCTCCTCAAGCAGCTCGTCCAGCGACGGCTGCGTGACCACCTTGTGAATGCTTTCCAATCCGCTGGCGCTGACCCCGGCGAGTCGTACCTCGCGGGGGAGCGGCACTTCGTCGCCTGCGTCGACGGGAAGCCCGGTCATCGCGGCGAGCAGTTCGCAGGCCTGCGGGTACAGAGCGCTCGCAGTGTCCATAGGCCGCTGCAGCGTACGCGCCTTGGTCGCATAGCTCAGATCGGCGAAGCGCAGCTTGACTGTCACCGTGCGCGCGGTGAGGCCGCGCCGGCGCAAGGTGCTGGCTACCTCGTCGCAGCTGTGGCGCAACAGTGAGCGCACGCGGCTGATGTCGCGCGTGTCGTCCAGAAACGTGCTTTCGGAGCCGATGGATTTCTCGGGTGCTCGCATGGTCACGGTTCGTGCGTCCTGCCCGCGAGCCGCAAGAAACAAGGTATGCGCCACGGCTGCGGAGCCGCAGGCCTGCGCCAGCGTGTGCTCGTCCGGCTTGGCCAGATCGGCCACGTTGTTGATGCCCCAGCCGTTGAGCCGCTTCTCAAGCGATGGCCCGATGCCCGGAATGCCGCGCAGGGGCATCATCTGCACGAATTCGGCCTGCCGAGCGCGCGGAATGAGCAGCATGCCGTCCGGCTTCGCATTGGTCGAAGCCATCTTCGCCACGAGCTTGTTCGTCGCGATACCGACCGAGCAGGTGATGTGGAAGCGCTCGGCGACCTGGCTGCGGATCCACGCGCCGATGGCGCTCGGGGCCTGCCAGCGGATGAGCGCCGCAGAAACATCCATATAGGCTTCGTCGACCGAAACCTGCTCAATGCGGTCGGTCACCGCGCCGAACACTTCGCTCACAATGCGGTGCGACATTGAGCGGTAATAGTGCATGTCGACCGGCAGAAACACGCCGTCCGGGCATAGCTGGCGGGCGCGGGCCGAGGCCATTGCCGAATTGATGCCGTAGCGGCGTGCTTCGTAGCTGGCCGCAGAGACTACCGAGCGCGGCCCGGTGCCGATGATGACAGGCTTGCCGCGCAGCGCGGGATTGCGTGCGATTTCCAGCGACGCATAGAAGGCATCCATGTCGATGTGCAGTACCGTGCAGCCGGACTCGTCATGTCCCCAGTCGCGCTTGGCGGCTTGAATCCTCGGTGCGGTGCTCATGATTCCAATGGTAGTCAAAGGCATGCGGTTTCATCGTTCGGCGCACGCTAGTCAGCATTTCAGTTAGCATTGCTGCCAGTATTGCAGTATTGCAAGATGCAGTATGAAAGCCAGCCAACACCGATCGCGCAACGCCGGTGGCTCGAGTCCGCCGCAGATGCTAGAGTAGATTGCTGTTGCGCCACGCACGTGTCGCAATGCCGGAGTCGTGCCTGAGTGGCCGATAGGGGCACCCTGCTAAGGTGTTAGTCGCTTCAAGCGGCTCGAGGGTTCGAATCCCTCCGACTCCGCAAAGTGAGCCGGAAACCGTTGAAAAACAGCGGTTTTCGGCCTTTCCATTCTTGGGTTTAATCCGGGTGCAGACAAGAATGGTACGGGCAAAGATTGCAGCGTCGGCATCTCCATCGTCACCAGCAGCAGCAGGCCGCTATCCGTCCTCGCTCTTGATACTCCTTTGGCTAGGCGGTACTATGTCGGTTTTGGTACCAGCATGACGGCACCGACAAGATAAAGAAGGTCAACGATGCAACTCTTCAGAACCAAGTCGGTCGAGCAGACGCTCGCCGAGACTGGCGACAGCAAACGCAAACTGGTGCGCAACCTCAATGCGTGGGATCTTGCGGTCATGGGCGTGGCGGTCGCCGTGGGCGCGGGCATCTTCTCGGTCGGCGCGCAGGCCGCCGCCTACCATGCCGGGCCTGCGGTCATCCTCAGCTTCATCATCGCCGGCGTGGTGTGCGGCGCGGCCGTGATGTGCTACGCGGAATTCGCCTCGATGATTCCCGTCGCCGGCTCCGCCTACACCTTCACCTACACGACCATCGGCGAGTTCGTCGCCTGGATCATAGGCTGGGACCTCATCCTCGAAATGCTCATGGCCGGGGCGGTGATCGCCAAATACTGGGGCGTTTATCTCAACGATCTGTTCCATCTGATGGGGATCAACTTCAACACCGTATTCCATTTCGGATTCTTCACCTTTGATATCGCGCCGCTGATCATCGTCACCTTCTTCACCGTGCTGCTCGTGCTCGGCACACGCCTGTCCGCCCGCGTGGATGGCGCGCTCACCGTGCTGAAGATCGCCATCGTCGCCTTCGTCGTCATCGTCGGATTCTTCTATGTCAAGGCGTCCAACTACACCCCGTTCATCCCGCCGGCGCAGCCCGCGGGCAGCGTGCCGGGCGCTGCGGCGAGCGGCATCATGGGTCAGCCGCTGTGGCAGTGGGCCACCGGCCTGCAGCCGTCGATCTATGGCGTGGGCGGCATACTTTCCGGCGCGGCGCTCGTGTTCTTCGCCTTCATCGGCTTCGACGTGGTGGCCACGGCCTCCGAGGAGACGAAGGATCCGCACAAGAACGTGCCGCGAGGCATCGGCTTGGGCATGGTGCTGGTGACGGTGCTCTACATTCTGGTCGCCATCGTGACCACCGGCATGGTGTCGTACAAGGATCTCGCCAAGGCCGCAAGCCCCTCGCTGGCTACCGGCTTCGAACTGGTCGGCGCCACTTGGGCTGCCAAGATCATCTCCTTCGGCATCGTCATCGGCCTCACCACTGTGGTCATGGTGCTGCTGCTCGGGCTCACCCGCGTCGTCTTCGCGATGAGCCGCGACGGCCTGCTACCGCAGCAGCTCTCCAAAGTCGGCAAGCATGGCACTCCGGCCAGGCTGCAGATCGTGCTGGGCGTCATCGTCGCGCTGGTCGCCTCGTGCTTCGACGTCGGCGTGCTCTCCGACATGGTGAACATCGGCACGCTCTCGGCCTTCACCCTCGTGGCGATTTCCGTGCCGATCATGCGCAGGAAGCGCCCCGAGCTGCCGCGCGCGTTTAGGATGCCGGGCAACCCGTGGGTGCCGATTCTCATTGCGCTCGCCAACCTATGGCTGATGCTCAATCTCTCCGTGCTGACCTGGATCCGCTTCGTCGTATGGCTGCTCGTCGGCTTCGCCGTCTACTTCGGCTACTCGTACCGCCATTCGCGCCTCGGCAACGAGGAGCTCGCCGCGGATATCTCCGATGAGACGAAGGCAAGCATCGGCTGAGGCGCTGCGCATGGCGCACAATCACAACTGACAGTCCTATATATGCAACGGGCCGTCCGAGCTCAACAGTTCGGACGGCCCGTTGCATATCTCATGCCGTAACGCCAATGCCGGAAGCGGTGGATAAAAGCTTGATAGGGTTATTTTAGGACCATTTCTATAGGCGAAAGTGTCGCGGCGGACGTTGGGATAAGCGGCGCGAATCCCAGTGCTGGCAATGAATCAAGGATGTCAGCCGTGTGTATGTATGCCTGCAATAGGGTTTGTTTCCAGCATATATTGTGCTTTTCCTTCGCTAACGTCAATGAGCAGTCGAGGCGTTTATGACATGGCGTGATACGCGCCATCTGCCTTCTGTCGGCAAGCTGAATTGCGTGGTGAATTCGGCGGTTGGCGATGTAGACGCTTTGCGACTGTGACGCATCCGCGTTGTCAATGTGTGATTCCGATTGCGCAGTAGCGGGTGCGCAGTACAGAAACAGGTTTCCAAAGGTTTGTAAGGAGGCTCTTGGATGAGTAAGAAGGTTTCAGGTAATTTGGGGGTGAGTGCATAGATGTTTGATGGTAAGAAAATCGTACGTTCGGTCGTCGCGCCGGTTTCGGCGGTGGCGATGCTGGCGGGGCTGTCCTTCGTGGCGCCGTCCGCGCTGGCTGCGGACAATCTGAGCTGCGCACAGGGAAACATCTACGGCATTGATAGCAGCACTAACGACAGGTTCATCTACAGCATCAACACTGCAACCGGTGCCACTACGTAGGTTGATGGCGGCAATCTTGGCAATAGCGCCAATGGTCTGGGCATCACCAAGGACGGTTCCGCTGCGTATGCGGTCTCGCAGTCAGGCGGCGCCAATTCCGATGTGCAGATACTGAAGTACTCTGCTGCGGATGGTTCCTCGTCCTCGGTGGGCACTATCAATCTGGGTGGCGCTATTTCGGGTTCGCAGCTTGTCGGCGGCGCGGTAAGCCCCTTCAACGGCATCTTCTACTTCGGCGGCTGGACCACTTCGGGCACGTTCGCGCTCTACGGCTGGGACACGGCGACGGACAAGCCTCTCGGGCTTATGGGATATCTCAAGGCATCCGATGCACAACTCACGGCCAGCGCCAACGGCGATCTCGCGTTTGACGCCAAGGGCAATCTCTACTTCGTCAACAGCATGAGCGGAGACCAGGTTGAGGTCATGGTTCCTGCGGCAAACGTTCCGTCTGTTGCTGGAACTGGGACGATTTCCGGCTCTCAGGTCGCAACGGCCAAGGACAACGGTGCTTTCAATGGCGTTGCCTATGACGCTTCCGGCACCTTCTATATGAGTCAAAGTACCTTCATCGCCCCGGGCTTTGGCGGCCAGGCGATAAACTTCACTGGCGGGCTGAAGACGGTGGATCTCGCGAGCTGTTCGCTTCCGACTCCTCCGACTGCGGGTAACGCCAACGTTGAGGTTGACCCCGGTGCGCCGGCTACGCTGACTCCTCCGGTTACTCCGGGATCGTCGCCGATTACGACAGGTTCCTTCGACAACGGTCAACCCACGAAGACGGTTCCGAACGAGGGCACGTGGAATATCACGGTTGACCCCAAGACCGGTCAGCCGACGGTCACCTTCACTCCTGAGGACGGTTTCACAGGTACTCCTACTCCGCAGCCATACACGGTCGCGGACAAGAATGGCCTGACCTCCGACCCGGGAACCTTGACGGTGACGGTCAAGCCGATCACAGGTCCGACTGCTTCGGACAAGTCGGCGACGACTGATCCGGGCAAGGCTGTGACGCTGAACCCTGATACCACCTTCGGCACGTCGCAGAAGTTCACTTCGGTGACCTTCGACAATGGCGACACCACGAAGGTAGTCAAGGGCGAGGGCACTTGGACGATCAAGCTGAACGACAAGAATCTGCCCGAGGCTGTGTTCACGCCTGAAGCTGGCTTCACCGGCACAACGACCCCGCAGAAGTACACGGTGACTGACGAGAACGGCAAGTCCGCCTCGGCGAATCTCACGGTGACGGTCAACAAGCCGATCACGGGTCCGACTGCGAAGGATGCGTCGGCGACGACGAATCCGAAGACTCCGGTGACCTTGGATCCTGAGACCGGCTTCGGCACGTCGCAGAAGTTCACTTCGGTGGCGTTCCCTGACGGCTCGACCACGAAGACGGTTCCTGGCGAGGGCACCTGGACGATCAAGCTGAACGACTCGGGTCTGCCTGAGGCGACGTTCACTCCTGAGGATGACTTCACGGGCAAGACCACGACTCCGCAGCCCTATGTGGTGACGGACGAGAACGGCCTGACCGCTACGGCCAACCTCACGGTGAGCGTGAATGCGCCTGCTCCGGTCACGCCGCCTACTACTGGCGATGCGTCCAAGGCGATCAACCCGAATGAGACCGCTACGCTGAACCCGGTGACGGTTCCTGGCTCGGGCGATATCACCAAGGTGACTTTCGACAATGGCGATACCACCAAGGTCGTCAAGGGCGAAGGCACCTGGACCATCAAGCTGAACGACAAGAATCTGCCTGAGGCTGTGTTCACGCCTGAGGACGGCTTCACGGGCAAGACGACTGAGCAGCCGTATACGGTGACGGACGGGAACGGCCTGACCGCTACGGCGAAGCTGGATGTGACGGTGAACAAGCCGCTCACGCCTCCCACCACGGGTGATGCGTCGAAGACCATCGATCCGAACGAGACGGCTACGCTGACTCCGAAGACGGTTCCCGGCTCGGGCGATATCACCAAGGTGGCGTTCGACAATGGTCAGCCCACGAAGGATGTTCCCGGCGAGGGCACGTGGTCGATCAAGCTGGACAATGGCCAGCCGGTCGCGACCTTCACCCCGGACAAGGACTACTCCGGCAAGGTCACTCCGCAGAAGTACACGGTGACTGATTCGAACGGCAAGTCGGCTGATGGCACGCTCAATGTGACGATCAGCCCGCCTGCTCCGGTTCCACCGAAGACGGGTGATGCGTCGAAGACCATCGATCCGAATGAGACGGCTACGCTGACGCCGAAGACCACTCCTGGCTCTTCGCCGGTCAAGTCGGTCGTGTTCGACAACGGTCAGCCCACGAAGGATGTTCCCGGCGAGGGCACGTGGTCGATCAAGCTGGACAATGGCCAGCCGGTCGCGACCTTCACCCCGGACAAGGACTACTCCGGCAAGGTCACTCCGCAGAAGTACACGGTGACTGATGAGAACGGTCTGAAGGCGACTGGCAAGCTGGACGTGACGGTGAACACTCCGCCTACGACTGGCGACAAGTCCGCTGTGACCAATCCGGAGACTCCGGTGACGCTCAATCCGGTGACCAAGCCTGGTTCTGCTCCGATCAAGTCGGTGGTGTTCGACAATGGCAAGCCGTCGAAGACCGTTCCCGGCGAGGGCACGTGGACGGTCGAGCTGAAGGATGGCCAGCCTGTTGCGGTGTTCACTCCGGCCAAGGGCTTCACTGGCAAGACCACGCCGCAGCCGTACACGGTGACGGATGAGAACGGTCTGAAGGCGACTGGCAAGCTGGACGTGACGGTGAACACTCCGCCTACGACTGGCGACAAGTCCGCTGTGACCAACCCCGGCACTCCGGTGACGTTGGCTCCGACTGCGAAGCCTGGTTCTGCTCCGATCAAGTCGGTGGTGTTCGATAATGGTCAGCCCAAGAAGGTTGTTCCTGGCGAGGGCACGTGGACGGTCGAGCTGAAGGATGGCCAGCCTGTTGCGGTGTTCACTCCCGAGGATGGCTTCACGGGTAAGACCACGCCGCAGCCGTACACGGTGACTGACGGCAACGGCCTGACCGCTACGGGCAAGCTGGACGTGAACATCAACGTTCCGCCGGCCACGGGCGACAAGTCCGCTGTGACCAATCCGGAGACTCCGGTGACGCTCAATCCGGTGACCAAGCCTGGTTCCGCTCCGATCAAGTCGGTGGTGTTCGACAATGGCAAGCCGTCGAAGACCGTTCCCGGCGAGGGCACGTGGACGGTCGAGCTTAAGGATGGGCAGCCTGTTGTGGTGTTCACCCCGGTCAAGGGCTTCACTGGCAAGACCGCGCCTCAGCCCTATACGGTGACTGACGGCAACGGCCTGACCGCTACGGGCAAGCTGGACGTGACGGTGAACACTCCGCCTACGACCGGCGATGCTGCGAAGACCATCAACCCGAACGAGACCGCTACGCTGACGCCGAAGACCACTCCTGGCTCTTCGCCGGTCAAGTCGGTCGTGTTCGACAATGGCCAGCCCACGAAGGACGTCCCCGGACAGGGCACTTGGACGGTCAAGCTGGACAATGGCCAGCCTGTCGCCACGTTCACCCCGCTCAAGGATTATTCGGGCAAGGTCGATCCCCAGCCGTACACGGTGACTGACGGCAACGGCCTGACCGCTACGGGCAAGCTGGACGTGAACATCAACGTTCCGCCGGCCACGGGCGACAAGTCCGCTGTGACCAACCCCGGCACTCCGGTGACGCTCAATCCGGTGACCAAGCCCGGTTCCGCTCCGATCAAGTCCGCGGTGTTCGACAATGGTCAGCCTAAGAAGGTTGTTCCTGGCGAGGGCACGTGGACTGTGGAGCTGAAGGACGGCCAGCCGGTCGTTGTCTTCACCCCGGTCAAGGGCTTCACAGGTAAGGCCTCTCCTCAGCCGTACACGGTGACGGATGAGAACGGGCTGACTGCTACGGGCAAGCTGGACGTGACGGTGAACACGCCGCCTACGACCGGCGATGCCTCGAAGACCATCAAGCCCGGTGAGACCGCGACGCTGACTCCGACTGCCAAGCCTGGTTCGGCTCCGATCAAGTCCGCGGTGTTCGACAATGGCAAGGACACGAAGGATGTTCCTGGCGAAGGTACCTGGACGATCGTGTTGAAGGACGGCCAGCCGGTCGCCACATTCACCCCGGTCAAGGGCTTCACTGGTCCGGTCACTCCGCAGAAGTATACGGTGACTGACGAGAACGGCCTGACCGCTGACGGCACCCTCACGGTGTCCATCAGCAAGCCTGCGCCGGCTCCGTCGACTCCGGCCAAGCCGGCTCCGTCGACTCCAGCCAAGCCTGCACCTGCTGCTCCTGCCGCTCCGGCCAAGCAGCCGCAGTCTATTCTGGCCACCACTGGTGCCAGCGTGGGAATCGCGCTGCTCGCTATGGTCGTCTTGGCTGCCGCTGGTCTGGGTCTGCGCAAGCTCTCCCGCCGCAACGGTTCGGACTGATCGGGCCTGACCTGATCTGACCTGACCTCGTGGGCCTGCCAGCCGCATAGCTGGCCGGCCCGGGCGGACCACTAACCGAATCCCATAGCACAGAGGTGCTGTCGGAACCACCTAATCGTGGCTCCGACAGCACCTCCTTTGCGTATGAACGCGGCATAGGGCGGGAGGCTAATGGCACAAATACGCCGATGAGTTGCAGTCAGCGGTGTATCCCTGCCAGTCGCATGAGCTATTGGCACGGATCGGCCGCTGAGTCGCGGTCAGAGGCGCATTCTTGCCACAGTAGCCATGCCCGCCTCGGGGCTTATGCATGGCTGGCTGATCGCAAAGGCACCTCCTCTCGCGCAGTCCCAAACTGCTGCAGGACAAGGCTCGGCGGTACTTCACCGATCTCTGAATCACCCGGAAAGGGTTATTTTAGGGTGATAAATTGCTATAAGACCGCTAATTCCGCACTGGCCGCAAGCTGGGAAAATATACTGTGCCCATAGTCACATGCGTGACAAGGGAAAGGTAATTCTCGGATGTGCGTTTGGACATGCTGACGTGTCGCGCCATTCGGCCTCGATTGGCCTCATTGGGTGTCGTTGGAAGACCGGATGCCGGGAAGTCTCCTAGCTGGATGCCTGAATGTAGGTCATAGGGCTCTTCCTCCCCTCATCAGGCAACGCGACTCGTACAATACGCCAGATATATGGGAGGCTGGGCATGGTTTCAGTATCGTCACTGTACACAGAGAGGCCGTGGTTCGCTGAGTGGATTCCCGGGGAGTGGAAAAGCCTATTCGGTGGCCCAGCGGCTATAGTGACCATACGGAGGCGTCGGCTGCTCCGTTCGACTATCGCCGCGAAGCATAGCTGGGTAAATATCAGCGGCGCGCCGGGTCTCGGCAAGACGACGCTGTTGCGGCAGCTCGATGATGAGCTGGGGTACCTGTTTCGGCCGCGCGTGATGGTGAGTGATTGCGCCAATGAGAGCCGCACTCTTTCGCAGATTCTTGGCGCATCGCATACGTATAGCGAAGGCGGTGGCTTGGCCAAGGACAGCGAGGAGCATCCTGCCGGCGTTCTTCTTATCGATGACTTCGACTACTGGCTCGATGACAGTAGAGCCGAGGAGCTGAAGGACATGTTCCGCCAGTCTGCTTCGCTTACAGTCGTCACCGTGACACTCAATCCTTTGAAGCCAAGCGCATGGGTCGATGATTTGGCAAAGGACGATAAATCGTGCTTCGTGCCGTTCAGAGGCAGCGAATTGGCCTTCACCATTGACGAGATCAAAACGCTGGCGCGCGCGATCGTCGAGGTCGCGCCGGGCCTTCCCGCGTTGCATGACGATGAGATCGAGCTGATGAAGGCGACGACCGGCGGTTACCCGCTTGCTGTCGGGCTGGCTTTCGACCGCTGGTATTCGCCGGAATTCAGCCGGCTGGATGGATTCAATGTAGAGCTGGCGCTGCAGGCCATACGCCGGGCGTGCGCCGCGCGGTACTCCGATTCCCAGATAGAAGTCGGCGCTATCCGAGTGTCCATGCTGCTGTCGTTCATGCCGAGGTTCAGTGAGCGCCATATCAGGATGGTATGCGAGTCGATTCCCGGCTTATCCGATTACTCCATCTTTAATGATTCCATCGTGATTGGCTTGCAGGACGCTTCCGGCCCGTCCGCGACAGGTTATGCGTGGAAGGATTCGGCGTGGCGCGTATTCCTCGAATGGAATGAGTCGCAGTGTGATGCGCGCCGGGACCTGCTGCGCATGCTGCTGGACGCGGGGGATCATGCGCGGGCGTTCGATCAGCTGGTGCTGCTGCAGGATATAACAGCGGCCGAGCAATTGCTGGCTCGGCATTTCATGGAAGTGTACGAGGGCTTCGCGCCCGAAGTGCAGGAAATACTGTTCGGTCTTGCCCCTAAGCAGCTGGATCGCGCGCCGTATCTGCGTCTTGCGCTGACGATGCTGAGTCTGGAACGCGGCGATGCGTCGTCGTCTCGACGCCCGGGGACTTTAGCTGGTTTTGCGCAGATCGCGTCGAAGGGCCGGCACGGCAAGCAGATGGTCATTGCCTCTGCGGCGATCGCCCTGCGCCTAGGTAGGATGCGCGACGTGTACAGCAAGGCCGAGCGCGCTCTGGTCGGCGCGGCAGACTCGAATGACGTGTTTCAGGCAGCGCAGCTCATGCTGCGCTGCGGCGTGCTGCCCGAGACGCCGTTCCCGAGCTTGTCTGAGGGGCGCATGGCGAGCGTGAACGAGGCATTGACCGAGGCCCTTGTCGCAAAATTGCGGGGGGGGGGCTTGTCGAGGCTCATAGGGAGAGCATGCGCTTCCGCGCGCTCATTTGCTCTGATGAATGGCTGGGGAGTGAGATTGCCAAATGGGATCTGCTTGACACGATGTTCGGCTCGCAGGAGGCCGACGTGCCCACCATACAGGAGCGCTTCGGCGAGAGCCCGGTGTATTTAGGCAAGCTGTTCGCCTGCGCCAAGCTCCTCGCAGGCGGCAACTTGCCCAAGGCCATCGAGACGGCCGATTCTGGATTCGCTGCTGGCCCGGAGCGTGGCATCGCGCAGGCAGTAGTCCAGCTCGCCTCCGGGCAGGGCAGGCGGCTGCGTGATACGTTGTCCGGCATCCAGTCGGATGGCGGGCAGCGAGTCAATGCGATTCTCGATGCGCTGCGCGTCGCGTCGCTTGATCGCCAGGAGCCGAACACGGCAATCAAGTCGCTGCTTGACGATTTGCTGTCTATGCCGCTTCCGTTCATAGCCTTTGCGCTGAGCCTTCTTCCGCCTGCATGCCTCGCATCATTGCTGGATTTGGAGCCGGGTCTGGCTCCGGCGGCGGCGATTGCCGCGCAGCGCGGGATTGCGGGATTGGGGGCCGTGCTGCCCGCGAATCTCGACGTCGTGGAATTGTCCGATCGTGAGGTGGAGATACTGCATCTGCTGCAGCAAGGTCTGTCCGACCGGCAGATTTCGGATATGTGCTACATCTCGCTGAACACCACCAAGACGCATGTGGCTGCGATCCGGAAAAAGCTCGGGGTGAATAGGCGTCGTGACATCGTCGTGCGCGCCCAGACGCTGCACCTGCTGTGATTGCTTGACTTGTGATCACTAGGCAGTGATCGCTAGGCGGATTGCCTGGTTCCAGGGTTACTTTAGGACCATTTTTACGTGTATGAGGGGCTGGCAGAACAATTGCCAAATCCCCTGAGTTCCTTGATATTGCACTGATTTTTGCATGAGAGACGCCTGAAGGTGTGCTTTGCGCCGGCGTGTGCTTCGGTGCAGCACACGGAGTCCGCAAGTTACCGTGGCAGCAACAGAGAGCTTCATTCAGGGTCATTGAGGGATGGGCATGGCAGTTAAGGGTAAATGGTGAGGAGCGGTATGAATTGGCTGAAAACCAACAGCAGTGAGATGAAGCATAGACTTGACCTCGTTGCTCGCATGCTTGTCGGCGCGCTGGCGGTTGTGATGTGCGGCGTTTTCTTCCAGTCGGATGCGGCATATGCCGACGCGTCACAGAACGGCACAGTATCTTCAAATGGCGCAGTGTCTTCAAACAACGCCGTGTCTTCCGCAGTTGACATCACTCCCAAAGCGAGCGCTTCCAGCGCCAACGTGTATGCCGCCAACGACGTGAATCCGAATCTTGATAATCCGTGGCCATGCCCTGCAGGCACGACGAACGTCAACAAGTCGATTTTCGGCCGTGCCGACATAACGATCTGCACTTGGACGCAGGGCATCCACGGCAAAGGCGAGAAATTCTATCTTCGCGTCATCGATAACACCTATGATTCATCGAATCCCCATCATGTCCCCGATAATCTCGACAAATACTACATCAGCGGTCTTCCGATCTATCAGAATACAGACCCGAATTACAACGACAATCAGGTGCCGTATACCTCCGGCAGCAATCTGGGCTGGAAATACGATGACAACATCAATGCCAAGCCCATCGGCCGGGCGAAGGACGGCACGGTGCTGGAGGAGGTGAGCGGTGCCGATCTGCGGGGCGGAAAGGTGGGCATCACCCCGCCGGCGGACTGGACCGGTCAGATACCGATCAAGGTCTGGCGCGCGGACTTCAGCCAGAACCTCTTCACTGATTTCGATTACGGCACCTTCAACTACATCGGCCAGATTCCTGATCAGAACACCAAGAGCCTGGTCTGCGACTCGAACAATCACCAGAACTGCTCGCGCACCGGCACCACAGTCGGCCAGACCATGCAGCAGAACTACGTGTACCATGATCCCCGCACTGCTACGATAGATACGGAGCCGTATGCCCAGGGCAGCGTTGACTATCATCCCGGCGAGGGCACGGGGCAGTGGGCGCCGCATGACGGGCAGTATTCCATCTGGCCGACTTCATTGATGACCGGCCCCTACGGCCGCTGGGGCAAGGACCCGTCGGACCCTACTGTCAACCTTGGAGACCCCAATACGTGGGGCACGAACTGGATTGCTCGTGGATTCACCTGGAACAACCAGTGGGCGGATCTGCGCAGCGACCCACCGTATGTCAGCTACGGCTCCGACCAGCGAGACAAGGGTGACTTCCTCAATGCAATCCCGTCAAAGCGCTTGCTCGGCGGCGACGACAGCCAACGGTGGGGGAATGTATGCATTCCATTTGATAACAACGGCTGCTTTGCGAGTCTTTCTGTATTGACGAACAACCCTGCACGCACCCCGTTGGGCGTGAACAGCGGCAATGTAGGTCAATTCGATATCCCTAAGTCGTGTATTAGCATGTCCATCTCTTTGATTCCGTCAAAGCAATGCCCGGATAGCAACTCCGCCTGGGGCGACATGGGCAATGACGATACGATCAAGAATGCCGGCAAATTCCTCGTCGTCAACGGGCGCAATCGGGCGAACGGCACCGATACCATCATCAACTCGACGATCAAGCCCTCCTCGGATGACGAGATGTTCGTCTTCCGCGCGCAGCTGGCGAATGTACTTTATGTGGGCACGCCGAAGCCGGTCCAGCTCGCGGTATACACCGGTTCGCCATCCGACAGCAACAACGAAAAACTGATGTTCACCAACTATCTCGCAGGCGATTCCCAAAGCGATTACGACAACGCCCATACGCATTGGACGGATGTCTCCACGGCTCTGACGCTGGGCAGCAGCCAGCCTTTCAACGTCAAGATCAAGAACTGGGGCCAGGCCGGCTACGGCAACGATTTCGCCCTTGACAACATCGTTGTCTCGCCGATCAAGTCTTCGCCCGGAGTCCTGCGCGCCGTCCGGTGGACATCCGACAAGAGCTCCGACCCGGTGACGACGACGGTCGTGAAGCGCGGCCAGACCGTCACCTACAAGCTGACGGTCACGAACAACTCCGAGAGCGACCGCGCCAAAATCGCCGCTCCGGCCCAGCCCACAAACCAATGCAACGATTCGAACAACCCCGGCTGCATCGATGTGCACACCATGCCGCTGCGCGGCTCCGTGCTCGTCGATGATGTCAGCGACGTCATGAAGGACGGCAAGGCCACATGGCTGGGCAACTTCCAGCCCGGCTCCCAGGCCAGCTATGATTCCGGCAAGAAGCAGATAGTCTGGAAGGTCCCCGACGTGCCGGCGAACGGCTCCGTGACGCTGACCTATCAGGTCCAGATGGCCAAGGATCCTTCAGGGCCGCTGACGATCAAGAACACGGTCAAGGCGCTGCCCTATGGCGATAAGGATAACGTGTGGGTCTCCGGATCCGATATGGAGAGCCGCAATAACTCCAGCAGCAACTGGTGGGAACGCGCCGACAGTTCGGATGCCGTGCCCGACCCGGAGAAGTGCAGCAAGGGCCAACCGTGCTCGACCACGCATTATCTCTCCGACGCATGGTGGAACAAGGTCGCCTCGCGCAATCAGAACAATTTCCTGCGCGGCTCCGAATGGAAGATAACCGGCCCGGATCTGATCGATGCGAACGGCAACCATGCCGACTACATCATCGTGAAGGACAACGTCGATTCCGACAAGGATGGCTCGCAAAAGGGCTGGGCCGGCCCGGACAAGGATACGCGCGACGGCTATCTCAAGATCATCGGCATGCTGGGCGCGCCCGAAGCGGGCAAGCCCGATGCGAAGTACAAGCTCGTCGAGACGCGCGCCCCAGCCGGCTATCAGCTCAACACGAGGGAGTACACCATCACGATTCCCGCAGGCAAGCAGGCCGATGTTCCCCCTGACGGCACCGGCGGCGTTATCCCCAACGACCAGACTACCGGCCCGAACCTACCGTTTACGGGCGGCATATCCGCGGACTACATCATCCTTGGCGGAATCGTGCTGACGCTTATCGCCGCACTGCCCGCCGCGATCACCGCAGCAAAGCGTCGGCGGTCCTGATGATGAGGGATAACCGCGATGCGGATCGTGCACCATGGCTGGCGCCTGCAGGCCCCTCGGCCCATCCGGCGCCAGCGACTGCCAGCTTGCCGAGACTCCTGCCCGCTCCGGGCCGCGGTCTCGGCCCCACCCCGCACGCATGCACCATGTGCGCGGATGAACAATTAGATGTTGCTGCGGATGGCAATCCCATCGGCAGCAGCCAGCTCAATGGGCCGAATCTGCCGCTTACTGGCGGCACTCCGGCAGATGCCATGGAGCTGGGTGGATTTGCAGCGGTAACACTTGCTGCATCGTCCGCTGCAATAACCACCAGGCGCCGCCATTTGGCGCGAAAAAGTTCAGAAAGGAACTCATAGAAGATGAACGCAAAAATCTCAATTGGCAGGAGAGTTGCTGCCGCTGTAGGCGCACTGGCCGTCGGCATTGCCGGCTTGGCTCTGGGTGCCACTGCGGCTAACGCCTCCGTCTCCGACATCGACGGAACCGCGCGAGGCTCCATCACCGTGCACAAGTACGCTGGCGATCCAAGTTCGACTCAGAACAAGGCTGGCTCCCGTGACGGGCGCAAGCTTTCCGATGCTGATGCTGCGAAGCTCGGCAAGACGCTTTCCGGTGTGCAGTTCACGCTGCAGGAAGTCCGGAATGCCGACGGCAGCCCGATCGACCTTTCCACCGCTGCAGGTTGGGCGCAGGCCAAGCAGGCACAGCAGGCCTTCCAAGCCGATGGAACGGTTCCCGGTTTCACTATCGTTGGCACTGATTCTGCCAACAACGGCACCGCAACAACCGATGCCAACGGCACCGCAACATTCCCCAACCTGGGGCTTCGCCTGTACTTGGTGTCCGAGGGCAACGACACCGGCAATAACAATATCCTGACGAAGGCCGCGCCGTTCCTGGTGACGGTTCCTTACCCGAGCAAGGGCAACAGCAACAACAACGGCACGGGTGACGACACGTGGATCTATGACGTGCACGCCTACCCGAAGAACGAGATTGCCGACAAGCCGGTCAAGTCCGTTGCCGATCCGGGAACCGGCGTCGCCGTTGGCGATACCGTCGACTGGACCATTAAGCTTCCGTTGAACAGCACCGGCGGTGCATATACCAAGGTGCAAATCAACGATCAGCTCGACCCGACGCTGAAATTCGACACCAAGAAGATGGATGTCTATCTCGGTGATAGTGTCGACCCGGCCAATGCCTTGGATCGCAAGGACAATATCTGCGCGCCTGAAGCTAACTTCCAAATGGGCGACTACTGCGCTCTGCCCAAGGGCGGCACTGAACTTGTCGGCCCCAACGTCAGCATCACGCTGAGCCCCACTGGCCTCGCCAAGCTCAACGCTGCCAATCCGAAGCCGAAGTATTTCATCGTCGTACTCCACACCACGGTCGCCTCGCTCAAGAACGGCGCCATCGGCCAGGTTCCGAACCAGGCGTCGACCGTCACCAACACTGGTTCCGGCGATGTCACGCAGAACACCAACGTCGTTGGCGTCAACTATGGCTCCATCAAGGTCACCAAGAAGGGTGCCGCGGCCGGTAACACCCTTGCTGGCGCTCAATTCGTGCTGTGCGCCGCCGACGTGAACAGCCAAGAAGGCGGCAACAAGCTGGTTGCCAAGACGCAAGACGGTACCCAGAGTGCCAAGGACTGCGATAACTCGAAGGTCTACACTACTGATTCTAACGGCAACTTCCAGATTGATGGCATCTGGGTCGGCATCACCGATGCGAACCAGAGCCTGGATCAGTACTCCCGCGACTACTTCCTGAAGGAGATCAAGGCTCCTGCAGGTTATGTGCTGCCTGACAACCCCTACACCATAGTGAATGTCAACCGCAACAACGCGAACTCCGCTGCGCTGCCGTACACCATCACAAACACTCAGAACCAAGGTTCGAACCTGCCGCTGACCGGTGCCGCTGGTACTGCGCTGCTCGTGGGTATGGGCGCGTTGCTGGTCATCGGTGGCGGTGCGAGCGCTGCAGTGGCTCGCAAGCGTCGCGCCGAAGCCAACCGCTGATTGGCTGATACTCCGTTGCGCTGCGGCCGTATGAGTCTGACTCGGCTGCAGCGGCCAGCGGATTAGCGTATCGGTGAATACGAACAGGCCGGCGAGAGGGGCATACCCGCTCGCCGGCCTTGTTCTGTGCTCGGGCAGCGTCGGTAACAGCTCCCTGCGTTTGCTCCGTGCATCGGTTTTTCGTCACACGCGCTTTTTGCCTCTGGGAATTGCCTCAGTCAGGGCCTATGCCGATGTGCAGGGGGCGCAGCCCCGATGACTGTAAAAGAAGTACTCATAAGAGAAATGTCCGTAAGAGAAGGATATGAAAGTGTTTTCGTCGAAGCGTCAATCGGGTCCTTCTCGTCATAATTCCCAGCGCAAAGTCCTCGCGGCTCATCTGCAAGCGGGGGCAAACGAGACCGTGCGACGGCGCTGGAAACTTTCGTTCTTGGCGCTGTTCACCGTGCTGCTCATCATTGCGGGAACGTCAGCCGCCTCATACCCGACCATTGCGAACTGGTTCTCCGAATATGCCTCATCCAAGGTGCTCAAGAACTACGTCAAGGAAGAGAAGCATGTAGTCCCTTCGTACGTAGAGCAATTGGCGCAGGCGCATGCCTACAATGATGCGCTCGACGCCGGGGCCATCGTGCTGAAGGCTGGGGATCGCAAGCCGAGCTCGAGTGGCGGCGAAAGCGGATCCGGCCTCGACTACGACAAGATGCTGTCTGCCGACGACGAGGGCACCATGGGGTGGCTGACGATTCCGAAGATCCATGTGAATCTGCCCATCTATCATGGCACCTCCGACGAAGTGCTGGAAAAGGGCGTGGGGCACTTGGAGGGAACTTCGCTGCCGGTCGGCGGCCCGAGCACCCGCGCCGTGCTGTCGGCGCACCGCGGACTGGCTAAGGCCACCCTGTTCACGCATCTCGACAAGGTCGGCGTCGGCGACCGGTTCACTGTCAACGTGCTTGGCGAAACAATGACGTACCAGGTAATCACCACCCAAGTGGTCGATCCCGACGACACCGAGGCGCTGCAAATAGAACGTGGAAAGGACCTGGTCACGCTGGTCACCTGCACGCCCTTGGGCATCAATACGTCCAGAATCCTCGTGACGGGCCAGCGTGTATATCCCACGCCCAAAGCCGACATCGCCGCTGCGAAACAAGCTCCCAGAATCCCGCCATTCCCGTGGTGGGCCGTGTGGATGTCCGCAACTGTCGTTGCCTCAGCCGTCTACGTATGGCGCATGGGATACGCGCCTTTGCCAGCTTCAGCGAAGAAGCACGAAGCCACTGGTCGAAGCTGAAGCTGATTCGCGGCCAAGCCTCCAGCTGGGCGTGTATGTAACCATAATGTGGCCGTGATCTCGCGAAGCGATGGATTGCCATTGCGAGGAGGGAGAGACCTCAAGCAACTTGATGCCGCATTCAGGAGGCTAAGGCACTGACCAGCTTGACTCTCGCCTGTAGTGCTCAAGCTTGGCTGTGTCTGGTCTCGACAAGGGTGCCGATAAGGATTATATGGCATCCCCTACTTCTTGTAGGTAGTGGTGCCGCCCCGGCCTTTGACGACCGGGACGGCTGTGGGGCCGCTAGCTGCGCTCCTTGCTGTGTGCTCGCATCGTGTAGCCGGTTATCGCCAGCATCACTGCATCAGCCACGGTGTTGTCCACCTTGGTCGACAGGACGATCACGAGGACCGCCATGAGCCACAGCATTGCCGAGCCGCTGTGCGGCTCCTCTTCTAACTTGCGCATATCTGCGCCCTTCTATTATTGCCGCGCCACGATGACGCGGCGCGTCGTCCGACGGTTGCCGGACGGTCGGTGCCTGTCCCTTCTAGAGGATTTCGCTCGACGTGTTCCAGAGTATCGGTTATGATGGAGATGCTGGACACGGCACTTCTAGGCGTTCCCTACACTCTCGGCAGGCGCTAAGAACTTTCAGGGGACGTTGCCAAATCCGGTGGGATGGCTTCTAACTCCATCCCCTATTATTGCCGCAGGGCCCTCGAACTGTTAAGGTTTGGGGGCCTTACGCTACGGCATCGCATTCGGCCACATCATCAGATCGATGCGCACTATGGTGGCCCGGCTTTGCGTAGTGCGCACAAAACGCACATTTCGTGTTATATCGTCATGAAGGCTAATCGTTGAAATTCCAACATTCCCGTACCAGAAAGCTACCATGCGCAGTGTTCGTTTCGCCCGTACTACGCCAACGGGGATCGCAGTAGTGCGAGCCGCACCTCTGTATCTCTTGGACCACCGGCTTCGACGCCGCCTGGGTCTTAAGCAAGGGTGATGGCAATCGCAACAAGAGGCAGACTTTCCCTGAAGTTGTCCCGCAGCGAGGGCAAGGGCTCCTTTGGTGCAGAAAATTGCAGAATTACACTATTCTTTCGTGCATATTTTTGCATAAAATACTACTTTACTCGTGCACATTTTTGCAGAAAACAGTGCTCTACTCGTGCGGAAAAGTGTTAAGGGGTGATGTCGGTCATATCGCCATGCAGAAACCCACGTAGCTATAGGCGAGGGGCCTGTGCGCAGCGTGATTCATATTCACGTTGCGCACAGGCCCCTCGTTGATGATTAGGAGCAATCAGGCAGAAGCCAAATGCTCGTCTCAGTCCTTCTTGTCGAGGTAGACCGGCGCGAGCACATAGCGGTGCACGAGCGCGCCCAGGGCAGAGCCGACGAGCGGGGCCACGATGAAGAGCCAGACCTGCGAGAGCGCCTCGCCGCCGGTGAGAAGCGCCGGAGCGAAGGAACGGGCCGGGTTCACGCCGACGCCGGTGAAGGGCAGGCCGATGAGGATGAGCCCGGAAAGCGTCAGGCCGATGACCACGCCGGCGACCGAGGAGAACTCGGGCTTCGCGGTGACGCCGAGCACGACGAGCATGAAGAAGAAGGTCAGCACGGTTTCGATGAGGAAGGCCGCACCCACGCCGGTATTCAGCGCCGAAAGATCGCCATAGCCGTTGGCACCGAGCGATTTGTTGGAGCCGGTGAAGGCGACCAGCAGACCGGAGCCGGCCAGTGCGCCGAGCACCTGCGCCACGATGTAGCCGACGAAGTCGGTGACGCTCAGACGACCGTCGATGAGCATGCCGAGGGTGAGCGCGGGGTTGAGCACAGCGCCGGAGACGTTGCCGATGGAGTAGGCGGCGATGATGATTGAGATGCCGAACGCCAGAGCGATGACCAGGGTGCTCAGTGCCAGCGGCGAGCCTTTGAGGCCGGTCGCGCCGGTGAGCGTGGTGGAGCCGGCGACCGCGCCGGTGCCGATGAGCACGAGAATCGCCGTGCCGATGAATTCAGCTACGTATTTACGCAGATTCATATGAATATTCCTTCTTCTTGACATTGCTGCAAGTGCATCCACTTGCAATTCGACACAAGCTTACTTCACCGTTGCCGAAAATCCACGGAGCGGGGTGCTTCGCGGACCGAAAAACCGAGAATTGAGAGGCAATTCACATAAGGTTCGTGATGTAGAGTGAAAGCACGATACGCGATACCTTTGAAGGAGGTACATCATGGCTAACTTTGATTTCGGTGACGGCTTGCGCAAGGTGTTTCTTGCCGGCGTAGGCGCTCTGGCGACTACGGTCGAGAAGAGCCAGGAGATCGTCGATGATCTGGTCAAGAAGGGCGAGATCACCGTCGAACAGGGCAAGGCTCTCAATACCGAGCTCAAGCGCAAGGCCAGCGAGGCCAGGGAAGAGGCTAAGTCCAAAAGCGCTTCCGAGGATACGGCCGAGTAGCGTTAGGCGAATAGCGGTGGCACCGGCGCGGATAGCGTCGGTTGCTTCATGATGCGTGCGCGCATGTGCGTTCATATGTGTGCATATGTGTACCGCTTGAGCCGGTGCGCCGCGAAGGGTGGGTGAATCAGTGAGTCAGCAAGGCAAGGGGTCCGCCGTCGAGCATGCCGTAGACAATGATGAGGATGCACGGCAGACTGCGCCTGCGCCTTCGCATGGCCCGATGGTGTCGTCCATCGATGACGAGGACGACACCATCGGCCTGTTCGGGCGGCGTAAGGATTCCTTCGCTCAGCGCTACCATCTCACCCGCCGCGGCAAGGTGAAGCGGCTCGGGCAGATCGCCGCCATCGCACGCCAATTTGATGTGATGCATGGCTTGACCCCGGTCAGGCTGCGGCTCATGCTGGAGGCGCTCGGCCCCACCTTCGTCAAAGTCGGGCAGATGCTCTCGATGCGCTCCGAGATTCTGCCGCAGCCCTTCTGCGACGAGCTGGCGAAGCTGCGCGCCAACGCCGACCCGATGCCGTATCTCACCGTCCTGGAGACGCTGACACGCGAATACGGCCGACCGGTTGAGGAGATATTCGATCATATCGACACCACGCCGCTCGGCTCGGCCTCGCTGGCGCAGGTCCATCGCGCCACGCTGGTCAGCGGCGAGGACATAGCCGTGAAGGTGCAGCGTCCCGGCGTGCGCGAGACGATGGCGCAGGACGTGTCCATCATGCGTTCGATCGCCCGGCTGGCGACCAGAGTGGTGCCCAGCGCGCAGGTTGTCGACTTGCGCGGGGTCGTCGAAGAGCTGTGGGACACCTTCGAATCGGAGACCGATTTCCTGCTTGAGGCCAGGAATCTCAGTGAGTTCAACCGGTTCTGCGCTCCATATCGCTATATGGACTGCCCGAAACCGTATATGGATCTGTGCAGCGAGCATGTGGTCGTCATGGACTATGTGGAGGGCATCGCGCTGTCCCATCCGGATCAGCTGGCCGAGGCGGGCTACGACCTCAAGGAGATCGGCACCAAGCTCGTCGACAATTTCGCCGCGCAGATGCTCGATGAGGGCTTCTTCCATGCGGATCCGCACCCGGGCAACATCCTCGTCTCGCAAGGAAGCATCGTGCTTATCGACCTCGGGATGGTCGGCAGGCTCAACCAGAAGACCCGCGCGGTGCTGCGCGATATGATCTTCGCCGTCGGATCCCAGGATTCGCCGGCATTGGCTGACGGTCTGCTGCGCTTCGCCGGGACTCAGGCCGACCCGGAGGATTACGCGGCGCTGCTGTCCGATCTCGATGTGATCGTCAAGGAATTCGGCACGGTGGATCTTGCCGATCTCAACATCGCGGATTTTCTTGGCGCGCTCACCCAGATGGCCCAGCGCCACGACATCGAGCTGCCCAGTTCAATCACCACGGTGGGCCGTGCGCTGGTCACGCTCGAAGGCATGCTTGACGAGTTCATCCCGGATGTGAATATGATTCAGATCATCTCGAACCATATCGCCTCAAGCAAAACGGTGTCCGTCGTAGGCAAGGACGAACTCAAAACCTTGGGGCTGGAAGGCCACCAGGCCCTGCACGGCGTGCTCGGCGCGCTGGCGGAGAGCAAGGTCGCCATGCATATGCTCACGCGCGGCCAGCTGCGCGTCAACATGCAGCTCGTCGGTTCGCAGGAGCCCTTCGCCATGCTTTCCGACATGGTCAACCGCCTGACGATGGCCCTGATCGTGGTCGGTCTGTTCGTCGGCTCCTCGATTGTCTACTTCGCCGGCATGAAGCCAATCGTCTTCGGCATCCCCGTGGTCGGATTCATGGGCTACGTGGTCGCCTTCGTCCTGTCCGTGTGGATCGTCTTCGACATCTACTTCAAGGGCCGGCGCAAGAAGAAACGGTAGGAGGCATTGTTTTTGCAGCATCAGGTTGACGTAACGGCTGCAGGTTGTTTGGCGGCGATAATTGATTCAACGCCAACGAATCCAACGCCAAGCAGACTCAAATAACAGACTCAACACCAATCGATTTGACTAACGGATTCGACCAACGGATTCAACCAATGAAAGGGACGCTCATGGCATCCAAAGGATTTCTTTCACGCGTGATGGTAGGCGGTGCACTCGCCGCCGGGGGAGCGCTCTGGGCTTTGGCTCCGCGCTTGGCACATGAGCGCAAGGGCCGCGGAGTTCGGGAGGTGCCCGATGTGCTTTACGCTCACCGGGGCCTGCACGATGCCGGTTCAGGGCTGACCGAGGATTATGCGGCGAGCAGCGGCGAATACGTCGCCTTGGCGCGGCGCACGGCCCTGCAGGCGGGGTACGGCACGGCTGATTTCCTCGGCCCCATTGCCCCGGAGAATTCGATGGCGGCGTTCGCTGCGGCCTGCGAGGCGGGGTATGGCATCGAGCTGGATATTCAGCTCACAGCGGATGGGCAGGTTGTGGTCGTGCATGATGCCGATCTGCTGCGCGTCGCCGGAGACCCGCGCCGCGTCGAGAATCTGAGCTATGAGGAGCTTTCGCGCATCGCGCTGTTCCCTGCGCCTGCGAAGCCAGGGGACTCGAAGGCTTATACGGGTTTGGATGAGGATGGTGATTCCGTTGCCGGCGATTCCGATGCTGCTGACAGCGTGGAAAGCGCGGAAGACGTGGAAGTCGCGGAAACAATGGCTCCGCAAGGCTACTATCAGCACGTTCCGTTGTTCGCCGACGTGCTCAGACTGGTCGATGGCCGAGTGCCGCTGATCGTGGAATACAAGTTCGACACGATGACTTGGGACGCGAGCTGCACCGAGCTGATGGAGCAGGGCGACGCGCTGCTGCGGGACTACGAGGGGCCGTATGTGGTCGAATCCTTCATGCCGCAGGCGATGGGCTGGTACAAGAAGAACCACCCCGAGATATGCCGTGGCCAATTGGCCGTGGAAGCCCAGTTCGACAGCGCGCAGCCGCAGCAATGGGCGGCAGGCAAGCTGCTTGGGGACTGGATTTCGCGGCCCGATTTCATCGCCTACGACTGGAACGGCGGCGAGGGACTTCACGTCCAGACCGCGCGTGCGCTGGGCGCGGCGGCCGTCTCGTGGACGGTGCGCAGCCAGGAGGAGCTGGAACGCAGCGGCGAATGGTTCGACAGGCACATCTTCGAGGCCTTCGTACCGAGGCAGTGAGGCGATTTGGCGGGGTGTGTGTTGCTGGATTCAGCGACGCTGGGCTTACCGTTGCGGCATCACAGACGGAATATATGACCATATCAGTTACGAAAATATCAGTTACGAAAACAAACAAGGAGCAGCATGTCTGATATCTCTTCAGCAGGCGAGGGGCGCGAGACTCCCGAAACCGTCGAGATTCTGCAGCAGCGCAGAACCATTCGCAAGTTCGTCGATAAGCCGATCGAGCCTGATGTCGTCGATGCCATCGAGCAGGCGGCCAGACAGACGGCGACCAGCGAATCGCTGAGCGCATGGTCGGTTGTGCGCGTCAAGGATCCGGAGACACGAGCGGAGATCGCACGCATCTGCGGCCATGCGCGCATCGCCCGCGCCCCGTTGCTGTACGTGTTTCTTGTCGATCAGCATCGCAATCTGCGCATCGCGCAGGAGCTGGGCGTGGACCCCGACGGCGCGAGTCTGCGGTCGTCCAACATCTTCCTTCAGGGCTATGCCGACGCTGTGCTGGCGGTGCATGCCACCGAAACGGCTGCGGAATCATACGGTCTGGGAGCGGTGATTCTTGGGTCGGTGCATAACGACATCCCGCGCATTGTCGAGCTGCTGCACCTGCCCAAGAACGTATTCCCCGTACTGGGATTAGGACTTGGCTATCCGGCGAAGGTTCCCGAGCTCAAGCCTCGGCCGCCGAAGGAGTACCAGTACTTTGACGACGTATACCCCGATGACGCGCAGACGCCGAGCATGGTCAAGGCGCTTTCGCAGTACGACGAGGACGTGCACGACTACTACGAGCGCCGCAATCCTGACAATCCTCTGCAGGGCTTCACAAGCTATGTCGCCGCGCTGGCGCAGTCCAAGCTCGTGGAGCAGGGCCATATATTCCAGTCGATTGCAGATCAGGGATTCAGAATCGACTAATGCTGAGCTTTTAGCTGGAATCAGCAGCCGCTAAAGGCAGCTCTGTCTTGTTTATGACAGTTATCGGTGATAACTGTCATAAACAAGACAGAGCTGTAATTCGTTCTGGCTCTTACACCGAAAGCGTGCTAGTCGATCAGCCCGTAGAGCCGGTCGCCGGCATCGCCCAGACCGGGCACGATGTAGGCCTGCTCGTTGAGCTTCTCGTCGACCGCGCAGACGACGACTTTGAAGTCGATGCTCGGGTCGATGGCCTCTTCAAGCTTCTTGAGGCCTTCGGGCGCGGCGATGATATTGATGGCGGTGATGTCCTTCGCGCCGCGCTCGGCCAGATAATGCGTGGCGGCGACGAGCGTGCCGCCGGTGGCGAGCATCGGGTCGAGCAGGAAGCACTGGCGGCCGGTGAGGTCCTCGGGCAGCCGGTTTGCGTAGGTGATGATGTCAAGCGTGCTTTCGTCGCGCTTCATGCCGAGGAAGCCCACTTCGGCGGTCGGCAGGAGCCTGGTCATGCCGTCGAGCATGCCCAATCCGGCGCGCAGCACCGGCACCACCATCGGGCGCGGGGAGGCGAGATGCTTGCCGACCATCGGCGCGATCGGCGTCTCGATTTCGCGGTCGACAACGTCCAGATTGCGCGTGGCCTCGTAGGCTTCGAGGGTGACGAGTTCGGAGACGAGCTCGCGGAAGATGTTGGAGGGGGTGTTCTTGTCCCGCAGCACGGTCATCTTGTGATCGACGAGGGGATGATTCAAAACGTGAAGTTGCATACCTCTAGAGTAGCCCTTTGCGCTATGCGGCAGCGTCAAAGATTTCAGGGCCGTGTCGCAGGCGATTTCGGCGGTCGTTGTCGGAAACTGTACGGGCGGGTTATAGGTTATGCAGCGTGGCCGCTGAACATAAGAGGCCACGCGTGGGGTGCTGCGTTGCTCGGTGCCTGAAAAAAGAGTAGAACGCTGAACCGCGAAAGCGCCTGTCGGCGCAAACGCCGCTCTCGGCGGCAACAAATGGAGCCCGGGGCTTAAGCACGGTTCAGCGCGAATTCCCAGTATAACCGCTCGCCGTATCCGACATGCTGAGCCGTTAAGCAGACAGCGCAGTGCGCTGTCTGTAGGCGAGGTGAGGCCCCGCCGAGGGTCCGAAGAACGGTGCCCTACATGGCACCGTTGCTGTAAAGGAATCGATATACACAAGTTGGGGGATAGCAAAGTCGAGTGGCGGAATTTCAAGCTTCTGATTTGCTATCGACCGACTTGTGTATGGCATTCCGGGCGTGTCGCGCACGAGATGCGCCATCGCCCGGCTTAGGCTACTCCAATTTGCCCTGTCGCCACAGCTTGGCTCCATGAAGGAAGTCGCTCGATGTGGCCGTGAGATTGCCCGCCATATGCATGAGGCGCGCGGCGGCTGTCTGTGGATCGCGAGCGGCCTTGCGGCTGGCGGCGTTGGATCGAGCGTCGCCCGAATGCGAGATGGAACCCGCGTCCGGGCCTGATTCGGTCGTGGCCGAGCCTGGCGTTGCAGCGCCGTGGTGCGCCACGCGCTTCGCCTCAACGCGCAAGCCTGCTGCGGTCACATCGGTGAAGGCGGCCGCGCGTTCGAGTGCCACGGCAAAGTCGCCGGTGAACGCGCCCGAAAGAATCGAGTCGGCTGTGCGAGCGATATCATCGGCGCTGGGTGCCTGATCGATGCCGGCCACGGCTGAGGCCGACGTGGCCACGGGCTCGCCCATGCGCCACAGCTGCGAAACCGACTCCTGATTGCGATTCATCCAGGTGCGCAGCATGTAGAGCCGCCAGAGCATGCCCGGCAGGGAGTCGGGCTGCGAACGGCTCCACAGCTCGGCGATGATGTCCACGCCTTCGGTGTCGACGATGGTGAGCACGCGCCGCACGATTTCAGGGTCTTCGCTGTGATGCACGCGGTCGAGCAGCGCGGCTGCCGAGACATGACTCATCTCGTCGATCTCCTGCGGGTCCGCGCCTCCGGAAAGGCCTTCGACAATGGCCGGGTCGACCTGCGCAGGTCGCGCGGGGCGAGACGACCCAGTGCCCGATGCGATGAATCCCTCGCGGCTCGAGCGAACCGAGCCGGAGCCGTACCGTGAAGCGCTAGTAGACAAGTGGTGCCAGCCTTTGGATGTCGATGATGCGCGGCCCTTCATCGCTCTGCACGATGAACAGCGCTACAGCGTTGCCGGTCGGCATGTACGGCGACGAGGCGATCAGCTGCTTGGACAATGATTTCGATACGCATATGCTACGCAGATGCTCGAAGATTCCGCCGATAACGGGACGATGCATGCACACGGCGGTTGTGGAATGGGCGTTCATGGAGTGCGTGATCTCCTCTTCGAAGCGCTCCCATGAACCTTCCGGATTCTCGGCGAAAGCATCCTCCGTCAGCTCGTCAGCCGGCACCATCGACAGGCCGGTCTGCCATGAGAACACTTCGATGGTCTCCAGGCAGCGCACCCACGGCGAGGTGACCAGCCGAGAGGGGGCATAGCAGGCGAGCTCGCGGTTGAGCGCATACGCAGTAGCCGCCCCTTTCGGGGTGATCGGTCGGTTAGCGTCACTGCCCTTCCACTGCTTGCGTGCCTCCGCCTTGCCGTGGCGCACGATAAGCAGGGTCTGGCTGTGCTCGGCGCCCTCTTCCACGTAGTCAACGAACAGATCGAGGATGTCGCGGTCCTGGGCATGTGACAGCAGCCGGCGGGCACGGCGCACGCTCACCCAGACGACGTTGTCGATCTCATCGACGTCTGCCGGAGTCACCGGTCCGAGTGCCGGCGCGCGCATTGCGGCCTCATGCTCATCGATGGGCCGCGCCATCCAGAACACGACATGCTTGGTGACGCCGCCCTTGGCTTTCGGTCGTTTGCCCTTCTTGCCCTCCGAACCCAGCGGATACTCGATTTCGCCCAGCCGAGGACCGAGCGCCACATGCACCCCTGTTTCCTCGCCGATTTCGCGCACTGCCGCGTGACGATGCGATTCGTTGAGTTCCAACTTGCCCTTGGGCCAGCTCCAATCGTCGTATTTGGGGCGGTGCACTACGCACAGTTCAAGGCCGTCAACCGCTGAAGGATGCGCCGGATCGGGGGCAGGGCCCTCGTCGTCCGTATCCTGCGTGATATCGTCATCGGACCGCCGCCGATACACAATGCCGCCTGCCGCCTCGACCATCATGCTGCTCATTATCTGCCCCTTCCGTAGCTGTGTTCGCATTCGCACCCAGTGTAGTGCCAAGGTATATTCCTGTGGCACAGTATTTCCACGACACAATGTTTTCATGGCATAGTATTTTTGGCACAGCGTTTCCTCGGCATAGCATTTCCATAGCACAGCGTCTTCATGCCATAATACGACGCAAGAGCGCCGGTACGGGGTGCAGCGATATTGAATCGCCCGCCCCGTACCGGCGCTCAAGCCGTGTCAGCTATGCAGACCAGTGTGGCCTATAGCATCTGACGGACTGACCGGCTCAGTTCGCCCTGTGGTGATGATGCTGGTGCGTGCGAATCAGGTATTCCTGGCAATCGACTAAGGGCCTGTTCTCCTCGTCGCGCGAATGCCTGATATAGGCACCGTCCGGCTGCATATGCCACGAAACCGTGGAATCGGCCATCTGCAAGTCGACGTAATGAATCAGCTCCTCTACCTGATCGGGCTCGCTGATGCGAATCAGCGCCTCGACGCGGCGGTCGAGGTTGCGGTGCATCAGGTCGGCGGAGCCTATCCACACTTCGGGACCGGCGACCGGGCCTTCGCCGATCTGCGGGCCTTCGGCGTTTGCGAAGGCGTAGATGCGGCTGTGTTCGAGGAAGCGCCCGAGAATTGAGCGGACGCGGATATTTTCGCTCAGGCCTGGCACGCCGGGCTTAAGCGCGCACATGCCGCGTTCGACGATGTCGATTTTCACGCCTGCCTGGCTCGCGCGGTATAGCGCGTCGATGGTCTTCTCATCCACCACCGAGTTGACCTTGATCCTGATCCACGCTTCCTTGCCGGCGCGCGCGGCGTCTTCCTCGCGGCGGATGCGCTGAATCAGCCCAGTGCGCACGGTGCGCGGCGCGACGAGCAGCCGATGGAAGCTCGACTTCGGCGCGTAGCCCGAAAGCTGGTTGAACAGGCGCGTGAGATCCTGCCCCACCACCGGATCGCAGGTCAGCAGGCCCAGATCCGTGTAGATTCTGGCGGTCTTGGGGTTGTAGTTGCCGGTTCCCACATGGCAGTAGCGCTTGAGGCCATCGTTCTCCTGGCGCACCACGAGCGAAAGCTTGCAGTGGGTCTTGAGGCCAACGATGCCGTAGACCACGTGCACGCCGGCGCGTTCGAGCTTGCGCGCCCACGCGATGTTGGCATCCTCGTCGAAGCGCGCCTTGATTTCCACCAAGGCCAGCACCTGCTTGCCGGCATGGGCGGCATCGACCAGCGCGTCGATGATCGGCGAGTTGCTTGACGTGCGGTACAGCGTCTGCTTGATAGCCAGCACCTTGGGGTCGGCCGCTGCCTGCGCGAGGAAGGCCTGCACTGAGGTCGAGAAGGAGTCGTAGGGGTGGTGCAGCAGGATGTCGTGGCTGCGGATGGCCGCGAAGATGTCCTGCGCCCGGCTTGACTCGACCTCGGCGATCTGCCGGTTGGTAATCGGTATGAAAGTGCGGTATTTGAGATCCGGCCGGTCCAGGCGCTGCAGCTCGAAGAGCACGGTCATGTCAAGCGGCGACGGCAGGCGGTAGACCTCATCATCGCCCACGCCGAGCTGGCTGGCCAGCAGCTGGGAGAGGAAGGGACTGGTCACGTCCGAAATCTCGAGCCTGATGGGCGGCCCGAAGCGACGGCGCAGCAGTTCCTTCTCCATTGCGTTGAGCAGGTTCTCGGCGTCATCCTCTTCGACGTCGATGTCCTCGTTGCGCGTGACGCGGAAGGAGCGAGCCTCCTTGATGATCATGCCGGGGAAGAGTGATTCGAGGTGCGCGATGATGAGATTCTCCATCGTGATGAAGCCGAAGCGCTCTTCGCGGCTCTCCTCATCGGTCAGGTCGTCGACCTGCACGAGGCGGCTGAGGTTGTCGGGGATCTTGACGCGGGCGAAATGCGATTTGCCCGAGGACGGATTCTCGACGAGGACCGCAAGGTTGAGCGAGCCGCCGGAAATATAGGGGAAGGGGTGGGCGGGGTCGACCGCCAGCGGCGTGAGCACGGGGAAGACCTGCTGACGGTAATAGTGCGAAAGCCGCTCCTGCTCCGAGGTCTTGAGCCGGTCCCAGCTCAGCAGCACGATGTGCTCGCGCTCCAGCGCCGGCACGATGCTGTCGAGCACCGTGCGCGCATGCTCGTTTTGGAGCCGATGCGCCTCTTCGTTGATCGCACGCAGCTGCTGGCGCGGGCTCAGGCCTGAGGCCGCCGTGACCGCAATGCCTGAATCGATGCGGCGCTTGAGACCTGCGACGCGAACCATGAAGAACTCGTCGAGATTCGAAGCGAATATAGCGGCGAAATTAGCCCGCTCAAGCGCCGGCTGGTCTTCGTCCTGCGCCAGTTCGAGCACGCGCTGGTTGAATTTGAGCCAGCTAAGCTCTCTGTCGAAGAACCGGTCCGTAGGCAACGGTGCCTCGCCGGTCTGCTGTTCGCGCTTGTCGGTTTTGTCCGTTTCAGCGATGTGCTCAGCGATCTGGCTGCGCAGTATCGCCTTGGAAGGTGCGTCAAAAATCTGTGCCATGCTCCTACTGTAGGCGGCGGCACGAATTTTGGAAGGCGGATGTGGCAGAATTCGTGCGGTGTTTACAAAAAATTGAATTAGGCGTGTCGGTCTTGGTGTCTGGGAGGTGTTCAGGGGGTGTGGTCGCGTTGGATTTTTGGGTACGGTGCGGTAGCCGATTCGGCCCTGATCGGGCGATGCGGTGGAGTGGCACGGGGAATTGCACGCCGACACGCCGCAGCATGACGCAAGCGCACAAAAGCAAACATCACAAGGATTTTTCGGCACAGTTCAGCGCAAGTAAAGTGCATTCTCCGGCGAGAATGAACACTTTGGAAAATAAGCGCACAAAGTCATGTGCTGGCTTGCGTTCGGAGGTGAATAGGGCATAATAGCAACTACAAGGAAAACTAAAGAGCAGAAGCCCACAAAAAGTGTATGGCCACGATGGCTGTTACGTTGGACGGGCAATGGAAAGACTTACCGTTACAACGATGATGTTGTGTTGCGATTCTGCTTAAGGTTTGACTTGGGGAGGAGACCCACTTCGGTGGGTCTCCTCTTTTCATGTTTCAGGGCTTTCATGCGCGGCGGTGGGGATGCGCGGTTATCGGGGGTTATCGGCTAACTGGCACAAATACGCCGCTGACTGCCTGTTAGTGGCCTATTCTCGCCAGTTATATGGGCTATAACTCGCTATTGGCACAAAACGTTCGCTGACACGCAGTCAGTGTCGTATTCCTGCCAGTAGCCCATGTTCGGGGTCCTTGCGGATACTCACGAAACGCCCGGAATGTGGATAACTCGAAGCGTTCGACCACAGTGGTCTGTTTGGGTTGCGAGCGAATGTGCCGACGTATTTCAATCGAGGTATGGATAGGACTCGCAGCGCGGCATCGCCGCCACAACGTTTTTACACTCCCTCAGCGGAGCGTCACGCAATTGCTGGGCGCGGACGGGGGACGTCGCCTCGCCACGGCAGCGCGCCGCCGAATGCACGCGCTTCGCCGCAGGGCTTCCCCAGTGCGTCTGGCTCACACGGCTCACATGGCGGTGTCAACATGGACGCGGGCACGGGCGCTGACGCAGCAGATTTCGGCGGCAATGTCGTCGTGCTGACTTCGCCCAGTGGCGGCATCGGGCTGAGCGTACTGGCGGCGATGCTGGCATGGGAGCTGCACTCGCGCGAACTGAGCGGGGCGTTGGTCGATGCGGATTTTCGCGCTGGCGGGCTTGACGTTCTGCTGGGTCTCGAAAACGAGGAGGGTCTGCGGTTCGGCGGTCTTGATGCCCCGCTTGGCCGCATCGAAGGCGAGGCTTTGAGCCGTCGGCTGCCGCAATGGGAGGGCATAGGCGTGCTTGCCTTCGACCCGTGGGACGGCGATGCTCCCGATTGGTGGGAGATTCAGGCGGCCATTCGCGCTCTTGCCGAGGCGAATGATGTGGTCGTGGTGGACGCTGCCGATGGTGGTGCGCTCGATACGGTTCCTGGGCTGTCTGGTTCGAGGCAAATCGTCGCGATAGAGCTTTCCGTGCTAGGCGTGGCCCGAGCCAAGGCCCATATGGCTCGGCTTGCAGCGCGTGGTGGCGTTGCAGCGGGCGATGGCGTCAGCGCAGGCAAATCAGGCGGAACGAGCGAGTCGGGCAGCGCGCTTGCCGTAGTCGGGATTCGGCCGCGCGGCGTGCGAGGCAATGCTGGGTGCCTGAACGTGCAGGAGGCGTCGGATTATCTCTCATGTGAAGTCATTGGCCCGCTTCGCTTCGATCGCAAGCTGCAGCGCGATCTGCTGGAAGGCCTTGGCATCCGCAGAATCGGCGCAGGCAGTGCATCATGCGTGTGCCAAGTGGCCGATCAGGTCGAAGCCTGGATGAAGGAGGAGAGGTAACAATGACGAGTCTGGCGTTTGGCCCGCTGGAATATCTGGTGCATGATGCCGCACTGACCGATGTGGCGGTGACCTGCGATGGGCGAGTGTGGGCCGATTATGGCAAGGGCATGGTGCGGGAACACCCTCGTATACCGTTTCGCTCGCCGGAAGTGATACGGGAGTATGCGGTGCAATTGTGCGCGCAACTCGGTCGGCGTCTTGATGATGCCTGCCCGATAGCGGATGCTTCCAGCGTCGAAGGAGTGCGCATTCATGCGGTGATCGCTCCGGTAGTGCCCCAGGGGGCGGCCATCTCCATCCGTTTCCCAAGGCAAGAACGATTCGATCTGCGACAGTTGCACGAACGCGGCTTGTTCCCAGCCTCCTGGATGAGCACGCTGCGCGGATTGGTGCGCGGCCGTGCCAACATGCTCATCACTGGCGGCACGGGAGCGGGAAAAACCACGCTGCTGAAGGCTCTGCTCGGCGGATGCGATTCCGGGGATCGCATCGTCAGCGTGGAGGAGGTGCGAGAACTGGGAACGCTGGGGCGCGGCGATCATGTATCGCTGATGTCGAGGGAGGCGAATGTCGAAGGCGCTGGGGCGGTAGGGCTGACGGAGCTGGTCAAGGCCACGCTGCGCATGCGGCCGGATCGTATCATTCTCGGGGAATGCCGAGGAGCCGAGATTGCGGACCTGCTACGCGCCCTGAATTCCGGGCATCGGGGCGGCATGGTGACGCTGCATGCGGATGGCGTTGGCCGAGTGCCGTCACGGCTGGTTTCCCTGGGGCTGCTCGCGGGCCTTGAGCCCGCTGCGCTGTCGATGCTTGCGCAGGACGCCTTCGATGCAGTGCTGCACCTCGAACGCTCGAAACAGGGACGGCATATCGCGCAGATCGGTGATCTCCACGTCGCACAGGGAGCGCTTGCAGGCCGGACAATAGCACGCTGGAATGGCCGCGAGGTTCCGTCGTATACGCCTGAATGGGAGGCGTTCTCAGCGCAATGGGCCAAGAATGCCGCAGCATAACGGACTCGCCTATAGGGCGATGGGCAGGCAAGGTTCGGACGCCCGAAAGGAGCGCATATGATATGGACCGCATGGGCTGGCGCAGGATGCATCATGGTGGCGGCATGGCTGTTTGCGCATGGGAACCACAGTGCACGGGAGCGGCTGAGCGATTTGGATTACCGTTGGAGCCATCCCAGCACCCGGCAGGAGGATACATTGCGTATTGGCCTTGCTGCGGCGCTCGCTTCGATGCATGCGCGCGTGCGGTCGGGAAGCTCGCTGCGTCAGTCGCTGCAGTTGTCAGCGGCCCCGGGTGAGGCAACATTAGCTGGGGCGGCGTCGGCTGGGGCAGTATCGTCTGAAAAGTGGATGAATGGCATGGCTGGAGTGGTTTCCACTGGTTTGGATTACGAGGGGCTGCGGCGGATGCTGCGTGCGCGGGCCTTCGCAACAGAATCAGATTCGCAGGTGGACAGCACCGCAGCCGAGCTGCAGCTGGCATATCATCTCAGCGAACGGCTGGGATGCGAGGCTGCGCGCTCCATACAGGCGGTCGCGCAATCGCACCGTCATGCGCGGATGGTGCAGGGCTTGCGCGACAACGCCTTTGCGATGCCTCAGGCTACGATCAAGCTGCTTTCCGCACTCCCTTTCGTCACCCTGATATTGGGCGAAGTGCTTGGGGCTGATCCCATCGGATTCCTGTTTGGTTCGGCGGGAGGCATAGCGTGCCTGCTGATCGGCATGCTGTCGTATATGGCCGGAATGCTGTGGGTGCGCGCTATGCTACGTTCCTTCGTCCAGCCTTCGGACGCCCATCCTGTGCGCGACTCCAAGGAGAAGCGCCCATGATTTCGGCAATCTCGGCGATGCTGTCCGCACTTTGCGCTGCGGTAAGCACCACATTGTGCGTCGCACTAGGAAACTATCGAATCAGCCGTGCCCTGCCGGGTCCCCGGCGGCATAGTGAAGCGGCCAGACCATTGCCGTCCGATACCTTGCTGCTGTCGATGATTGCCGTGGCGATGCATCGTGGCGCGTCATTGCCGCGAGCGCTCGAAGCGGTGGGCGAAAGCGCCGGGCATGATTTCGGCGCACTGCTCGCTGGCACCGCCCGTTTGCTCAACGAGGGATATCCTTGGCAGGATGCGTGGAGCCGAGCGCTGTCCGACGGGGCGTATGGCGCGACGATGATGCTGGTACACGATGCGCTCGAAGATTCGTGGGTTCACGGGGCTTCTCCCACGGAGCGGCTTGAGGCGACCATCACGCAGGTGGATGAGGACGAGCGCTCGCGCATCGAGCAGGGCGCTTCACGGCTTTCGATACGGCTGCTGGTGCCAACCGGGCTGTGCTTTCTTCCCGCTTTCCTGTTCATCGGCGTGATTCCGGCGATAGCGTCCTTTGCTTCGTGACGCTTTGTGGTTCCTTGTGGTGCATCAGGACGCGTTGCGACGCTTTCTGCGGTCGCTTGTTGCCGTCTGGCTGCCCGTTATCTGCGGCCCAATGCGGAGGAATGCGATGCAAATAGACGAAGGCGCAAACAGGCGATGTGGATAGCCGCGATGTGGATAACTCTTCCGCGACACGCCGACGATGTGGATAAGTCCGAGCGTTCGACCACATGACCCGGAACCGCGAGACTTTCCCCGAGTGGATAGGCACACTGGAGTTACCGGCGCAACCAGCCGGATTCTTGAAAGACACACGAGAAAGGAACGATCATGGATACGCAAATCCCTGTCAATGCTGATGGTCAGGCGGGCATCTTCCAATATGCCAGAGGCCAAGCGAGCGGATTGATGGACACGATGAAGCGGGAGGCGTGCCTGCTTGATGCCAAAGTGCGGACTATGGGCAGCGAGGCGGATGAAGGAGCAGCCACTGCTGAATATGCAGTCGTGCTGGTGGCCGCAACCGGGTTCGCTGCGCTGCTGGTGGCATTGCTCAAATCGGATGTCACCAGGACATTGCTGAGCAATATCGTGAAAAAGTCGCTGAGCGTGTGATGAATGCGATGAGCCGGGCATCGCTGCGCAGGCATGGGGTCCGTGCCTGGCCGCGTATCGGCAGGCGTATCGCAGGGCCATGTGATCAAGGAGCCGTCACCGCAGAGTTCGCGGTGGTGCTTCCTGCGGTCATCGTCATGGCGGTTGTGCTCATGTCGCTTGCTCGGGCTGTGACCGTGTCGATGGATTGCCAGGATACAGCGGCTTCGATCGCCAGAGAGCTCGTCGTCACCGATGGCGAGACCGATGCGTCAGCGCTTGTGCAGTCAATGGGAGCTGGCGCTTCGGTGTCGGTGGCGCGCGACGGAGGAACCTATGCGGTAAGTGTGCAGTGTCCGGTTCTGCCCGACCCATTCGGCGTCTTGCCGACTCGCATTCGTGCGACTTCGACAGGAATAGTCCAATGAGCGCCGCAGGGAATGATGGCATCACAGCGAATAACATCACAGTGAAGGGCATCACCGCGAACAGTGCGACAGCGAATGGCGCTGCTGTGAACGATGTGGCCGCGAACGTCGTGAGTCGGGCAAAGGACTATGTTCGTCGCTGTCCGCACGGCAGCGACCCGGGCGTAGGAACGATGGCAGGGGTGGCTTTGGTTATGGCTGCGGCTGTGCTGCTGTCCATTCTGGCGATGGTAGGCAACGTGTTCATCTGGCGGGCGCGGGCCGTGGCCGCTGCGGATCTTGCCGCAGTCTCCGCCGCCACGGTGCTGTGGGAGAGTAGCGCAGACCCCTGCGGAACCGCGCAAACGGTTGCTCGCTCGCACAAGGGAAACCTGGAATCATGCAAGGTCGATGGGGACATCGTGGCAGTCGGCGTCTCGGTTCGCACTGCAGTGCCGTTGGTTCCCCGGGTGACGAGTTCGGCGCGTGCCGGGCCGATTGAATGCTCGTAGGCGATGTTGTGCAGCAGCTGTCACGTTGTCATTGGTCAGTCGCGCATGTGCTTTAACTGGCTACGCATGGGCCAGACGTGGACTGAACGCAAAGGAGGGTTGTGAGACTGGACTGTGAAATACGCCGCAAAGCCTCGTGAAACGTTGGTGCGTGCAGGGGATTTTCGTTATCGTTGCCCCTGTGAGTATTGCGAGAGCGGTTGTGGCGATGGTGGGCAATCCCGCCGCGAACAATGGGAACGGCGCCAGAGCCAACGAACTGGTGCTTGGACTCCTGAAACAGGAAGGAGAACAGTATGGTTTCGATGTCGTGGATCTGACTGGCTCCGACTACGAGGACTCGATGACGAGAATACAAGACCGGCTCAGCGGCATCGATGGTGGCTTTGATGGCCTCGTCGTGGTCGGCGGTGACGGCATGGTCGCCCTCGGTGTGAATGCGCTTGCTGGGAACCCGACACCGTTGGGAATCGTCGCTATGGGGTCCGGCAATGACTTCGCACGTGGTCTGGGGCTGCCCGTGAATCGGGCGCAGGCTGCGGTTCATGGGATTGCTGGCGCAATTGTCAATGGCACGCATCGGGACGTGGATGTGGGTGTGATTTCGTCGTCTGCTGCAACGACCGACCGACTGTTTGCCGGGATGCTGTCCTGCGGGCTTGATGCGAGCATCAATGACCGTGCGAACCAATCGTCGCTGCCCTACGGGAAGCTGCGCTATTTCGCTGCAGTGCTCAACGAGGTCAGGCATATACGGAACTATGGCTACCACGTGCGGGTGGTTTTGGAAGACGGGAGCGTGGACGAGCGCGATATCGCCAGCCCGCTGCTGACTATCGCCAACTCGCGTCATGTTGGCGGCGGCATCGAACTGTCACCGAACTCGCTGCTTGATGACGGCCTGCTCGACCTGATCTGGCTGAACCAGGTTCCGACTTTCACGCAGATCGTGCATGCGATATCGAAAGCCTATACCGGAGGGCTGCTCGGCACCGGACTGTTCGATTGGCAGCGGGTGCGCAGCGTTGACATCGGCGAGTCGCCTGCTGGCGAGACACCGCCGGTGCTGATGGCTGACGGCGAATGCGTCGGAAGGATGCCGGTGTCGGTCGGGGTCAGTGCTCGTTCGATGCGACTGCTGGTGCCGCCTGCGGTGCTCAGTCGAAGCTGACTGTTGCCTTTCGTGCCATGAACGCTGCGCGTGCTGTATAAGGCGCATAGTGCGTAGCGTAGCACGTGGTGCATGGTGCGCAGCGCACGATGCGTGTCGGCATAAGGTGCATGGAGCATGGTGCATGGTGACGCAGGGCATATGTGCATGATGTGTGACGCCGCATAGTACGTGGCGCGTGATGTGACATATGACGCATAGCGACACGTAATACGTACTGACACGTGATACGTGCCGAAGCGCGAACTGCCGTGGCAGATCGTGGCATATTGCAGCCGTTATGGCACCAAGATAGTCGGGTGCAGGTAGGTTAGGAGGCGCGAGCAGATGCTGCGGATGCGAAGACCGTGGCGGTAAAACAGATGATGCTGGCAATGCGACGATATGGCATCAGCTAGACGCGAAGGACGAGCAGACCCGGCGGCGGATTGTAATCTGTAAGTCGGATGAGATATGGGCATAAGCGTGCGTAAGGGAGCAGATATGGCGTTGGCGTTATACCGCAGGTACAGGCCGGACACCTTTGACGGGGTGATTGGTCAGGCACAGGTCACGGTCCCGTTGTCGCGCGCGCTTGACGAGGGCAAGCTGACCCATGCCTACCTGTTCTCGGGGCCGCGTGGATGCGGCAAGACGAGTTCGGCCCGCATCCTCGCACGCTGCATCAACTGCGAAAAAGGTCCGACTTCGCATCCGTGCGGCGAGTGCGAAAGCTGCCGGGATCTGGCGACCGGCGGCCCGGGATCAATCGACGTGGTGGAGATCGACGCGGCCAGCCACAACGGCGTTGACGATGCGCGCGAGCTGCGTGAGCGCGCCGCATTCGCCCCCGCGCGGGATCGCTACAAGATCTTCATCCTCGACGAAGCCCATATGGTGACGCAGCAGGGGTTCAACGCCCTGCTCAAAATCGTGGAGGAACCTCCGGAGCATGTGATGTTCATCTTCGCGACCACCGAGCCGGAGAAAGTGATCGGTACGATTCGCTCGCGCACCCACCACTATCCCTTCCGCCTCGTCCCCACGGAGATCATGGGACCATATTTGCAGCAGATCTGCGAAAAGGAGCAGATCAAGGCCGAGCCCGGCGTGCTCAAGCTTGCTATGCGGGCTGGCGGCGGTTCGGTGCGTGATACGCTCTCTGTGCTCGACCAGCTGATGGTCGGTTCGGTGGGCGGCGTCATCGCGCAGGATTCGGCTGTCGCGCTGCTGGGCTTCACGCCTGACGCACTGATCGGCGAGGCGATTGACGCCGTTATCGAGCGCGATGGCGAAAAGCTGTATGGCGTAGTGCAGAAGGTCGTGGTCGGCGGCTTCGACCCTCGTCGCTTCGTCGAGGATCTGCTGTCACGCGTGCGTGATCTGCTGGTGTTGACCTTGGGCGGAGAACGTGCGGAAAGCGTTCTTGGTGATGATTCCGCGGCCGAGGACATGGATCATCTGCATCGTCAGGCTGAGGCGCTTGGTCTTGGCACGCTCAGTGGCATGGCTGAAACCATCAACTCTGCGCTCAGCGCCATGACCGGTGCCGTGTCGCCGCGCATGCGCTTGGAACTGCTGGCGGCGCGTCTGCTAGCAGGTCGCGACCCCGAAACGGCGACAGTCATGCCTGCGCAGCAGAGTTCCGCTGCGGATATGGCGGGTATCGTCCAGCGCCAGCCTTCGGGCCGTGCGGCGACTCCGGCGAGTCGTGGCGGTTTCGCAGGGGCGAATCGGCGGACGGCGCAGCAGCCATCCGGTGGTGCCGCGACGTCGTCTGCTCCTGCGTCGGTTGGGCAGACACATAATGATGCAGCGGCGAACGTGGGCACGAACGCAGGGATGGCGCGGTCTGCTGCAAGGGCGCAATCTGTAGGGGCATCGTCTGCAGAGGTATCGAACGACGCGACGCCTGCTGCGACACCGAATGGCATGGTGTCGGATAACGCAGCGCAGCATGCGTCGGCGGGAGTCCGAGCCGCATCGAATGGACGTGGAGCCGGCGCTATGGATGGCGACTCGGCTCAACACGCATCATATGCGGCAACACCGGCTGTCGAGCCTGTTGCAGCGCCAATGGCATCGTCTTCCGGATCGTCTCCCGTTGCACCGAATGCGTCGGTGCAGCATGCGGCGCAGGGAGCTGCCGCTGCTGACTCAGCGGTTGACTCAGTGATTGACGGTTCAGCGGCACCAGCGCAGGAGGACAGCCGCAGCGTCGATGAGCGTTGGGATGCTGCCGTTGCCGCACTACCGTCCGATGTCCGCGAATATGTCACCCGTGACAAGGTCGTGCGTGTTGCGCTGGCCTCGAATGCCGTTGGCAAACAGCGGGTATCGATGACCTTCGACTGCCCGCTCAGCCAGCATGCCTTCGCCTTGGCTGTTTCCTCCGATGAGGCGCATCGCGGGCATAAGGCGTCGAAGGTCGTGCTTGCGGCCGTGCGCGAGGTGTTCGGTGCGAACACGATGATTGCGCCGGCACCAGTCGCTGCCAATGGTGACAAGGTCGAGCCGACTTCGCGCATGAGCGGCGAGCAGCTCGCCCAGGTGAAGCAGCAGATTGCGCTGGCCAAGGCCGGTCTTGCTGCCGCTGGTCTCGCCGTCCACATCGGTGCGCATGCACCGGCGCAGTCCAAGGAGCCTCGGACCGGTGCCGCGGATGGACAGCAAGACGCCGACGACCCGGTTCATCGGGTCAGCGGGGCGCTCCTAGGCGAAACGGGCAATAGCGCAGATTCTGGCAATCAGGAAGCGCCGTCTTACCTAGGGGTCAACGGCCAGGAAAAGCTTGGCGCATCGGATGGCCTTAATAATCGCGGCGAACTGAGCAACTCGAGAAATTCCTTCAGCCCAGCGAGCCCCGATGCCGCACCGACCCCCGATGATTCGGAACGATCAATAAGCTTGGGGAAACTCGGCAATCGCGGTGATTCGGCTGGCAGCCTGAGCGGCGAGGGCCATAAAAACGGAATGGCCCACGATGCAGGCCGCGATGACGACAACGCTGACCCGTGGGCGCAGCCGGCGCAAGAGCCGAGCGCGACGGCATCCGCTGCGGCCTCCGTTGCTGCGGCAAGTGCAGATGCTGCGGATACCGGGGAATCGAAAGGAACCCGGCATCACAAGCAGGTTTCGGTTCCCGATACAAGCGATGGCATCGACCCATGGGCCGTGTCGTCCCTTCCGCCGTTAGACGCTGCGGCCAGCGACACAACCGACAGCGCAGCTGTTCATACGCTCGCCAAGGTAACCAGCAACGTGACTAGCAGCGCAGCCGACAATGCCCATGACAATGCGTACGAGCCGGCTGTGCATGCAGGCGGGACCTCGTCTGCAATTTCGGACGAAAACCCATCGGCGAATCCAGCCATGCAGGATCAATCCGACCCTTGGCAAACCGAAGCGCATGGCGTCGCGGGCGGAAGCAGCAACAGCAACGCGGCGAACGGCGAACAGGGGTCAAGGATTGGGCGGGATGCCGTGCAGTCAGTGCAGCAGCCACAATCAATACGTCAGCCACAATCAGCACGGCAACAGGCGATGCAGCAGTCGCAGCAGCCGCAGCAAGAACGCTCGACGCAACCAAGGTCGGCCGGAGCGCCGGAGCACGCGCAGGTCGCGCCGGAGGATGACGAATACTCGCTGAACGACGAATCGCTCGGCGCTGCGAGCGCGATGAGCATGGATGAGCTCGCGCAGCTGTTCGAGGTGAAGCGCGTCGAGGATTTCGCCGCCGACGACCCGCACAATCCGAAGAACATCCAACCGCCCAGCAAGTCCAGCAAGCACCAGGAAGGCTGACGAAAACCCATGGCATTGGCTTACGACGGCGCGATACAGCGCCTGATCGACGCATTCGCGCATCTTCCCGGCATCGGGCCCAAGGGCGCGCAGCGCATCGCCTTCTACCTGCTGTCGGCGAGCGAGGAGGAAAGCCGCGACCTCGCCGAGGCAATCAGCGAAGTCAAAGAGAAAGTGCGGTTCTGCGACATCTGCGGCAACGTGTGCGAGACGAGCCCGTGCCCGATATGTGCCGATCCGCGGCGCGACCACAGCCTCATCTGCGTGGTCGAGGAGCCCAAGGACGTCATGAGCATCGAGCGCACGCGGGAGTATCGCGGCACCTACCATGTGCTGGGCGGGGCCATCAACCCTATGGCCAACGTCGGTCCGAACGACTTGAACATCCCCAAGTTGCTCGACCGGCTCAAAACCGACGAGGTCAAGGAGATCATCCTCGCCCTTGACCCCAACATCGAAGGCGAGGCCACCACTACCTACCTCAGCCGGCTGCTGTCCCCACTGGGCATTCTGGTGACCAGGCTTGCCAGCGGCTTGCCCGTCGGCAGCGACCTGGAATACGCCGACGAGATCACGCTCGGACGTGCGCTCGCCGGCCGTCGTGAGGCGTAGCTGCAAAGACTATGGAGCTGCAAAGGCATAGAGCCACAGAGTCATAGAGCCGCAAAGTCGCAAAGTCATAGAACCACAGAGCCGCAGAACTACAGGGCACATAGCGCACATATGCATAATGCGGCGCACCGCAACACTGCTACAACGTCAACGCAAAAAACATCAACAATGGCGCAAAACAGCCCGCATAGCGGCCGCTGCGATGCGCGACCGCTTCGCCTGCGGGTATAATCGCCCCGTTTGCGTAGAATAAACGCAGCGAATCGACGAAACAAGGATTGGACAGTCGTGGCTCTTATCGTGCAGAAATACGGCGGCTCATCGGTCGCCGACACCGATTCGATCAAGCGTGTCGCCAAGCGCATCGTCGAAACGAAGCGGGCGGGCAATGATGTGGCGGTTGTGGTCTCGGCGATGGGGGACACCACCGACGACCTCATCGACCAGGCGATGAGCATCGACTCGAACCCTCCGGCGCGCGAGATGGACATGCTCATGACGGCGGGCGAGCGCATTTCGATGAGCCTGCTGGCGATGGCCATTCACGCCGAAGGCTCGAAGGCACGTTCCTTCACCGGCTCCCAGGCAGGCTTCATGACCGATGCGAAGTTCGGCACCGCGCATATCAAGGCCGTGCGCCCTGCGCGCTTGCGCAAGGCTATGGAGGAGGGCTGCGTGGCGATTGCCGCAGGTTTCCAGGGTGTGAGCGAGATAGGCGATGCGACGACACTGGGCCGCGGCGGTTCTGACACGTCGGCGGTGGCGCTTGCGGTGGCGCTGGGTGCGGACGTATGCGAGATATACACTGACGTCGATGGCGTCTTCACTGCGGATCCGCGCATCGTGCCTACCGCGCGGCGCATTCCGTCAATCGATTACGAATCGATTCTGGAAATGACCTCCTGCGGATCGAAGGTGCTGGCATTGCGTTGCGTCGAGTACGCGCAGCGCTTCGGCATGCCCTTGCATGTGCGCAGCTCCTTCTCGCACCGCAGCGGCACCGTGATCGTGCCGGACGGCGTCGACCCGCGCAGTCTGCCGAATCTGAGCTGAATGCGGCCGGGCTTATCACTCGGGCATCATGGTCCGGGCGCGGCACAGCGGCACAGATGATTCCGATGACAATGATTTTCAAGACAATCCAGCAGTTACCCCAACACGGCATGCTTCGAACCGAGAAGGCAGGATTATGACCAACAACATGAACGTTTCGATGGGCGATCTCTTCCCCGACCTCGACCCCGAGGCCCCCGTAATCTCCGGCGTGGCGCACGACCGCAGCGAGTCCTTGGTGACCGTGCGTGCCATGCCTGACGAACCGGGCATGGCGGCACGCGTCTTCAGCACGCTCGCCGAGGCCGGCGTGAACATCGACATGATCGTGCAGGCCAGCGCTTCGACCGGCACGGCGGATATCTCCTTCACCGTGCCCGGCTCGGCCGCCAAGCGCGTGCAGGAGGTGCTGGAAGACAAGCACGAGGAGCTGGGCTACCAGTCCTTCGATGTGAACTCCTCCGTCGGCAAGGTGGCGGTCGTGGGCGTGGGCATGAAAACGCATTCCGGTCTCGCCGCGAAGTTTTTCAACGCGCTCAGCGAGCATGGCATCAACGTGATGATGATCTCGACCTCCGAGATCCGCATTGCCGCCTTGGTGCCCCTCGATGATCTGGATGAGGCGGTCAAGGCGCTGCATACGGCCTATGGCTTGGATGCCGAGCGAATTGAAGCCGTGGTGTACGGCGGCACCGGCCGCTGAATAGCGCCATAGCGCAATAATGTACGTCATAACGCTGTAGCGGCACAATGACATAGCGTCCAATGGCACAGCGTCATAGTGGCACGGTGTAGTAGTGACACAGTGCAGTAGCGACACAGCGCAGTCGCCAAACCGCCAACAGCGGCTTGTCGCGCGTGTTGTTGTCGGCGCGATGTGGGCAATATAGAGGCATACGCAAAACGTTTCGCCGAAAATCCGAGGCAGACCGGCGGGACCGGCGAGCATCTGCGGATTGCAGCGCTTGCGTAGCATATAGGGCGGAAAGCAAGAAGGAGTCGATCTCAAATGGTGCAGATACACGAACGTGGCGTGAACGTGGCGGTGCTGGGGGCGACCGGCCAGGTGGGCATGGTCATGCGCCGTGTGCTCGACGAACGTGACTTCCCGGTGCGCGACCTGCGTTTCCTCGCATCAGCGCACTCCGCCGGCACGACGCTCACGTGGCGCGGCGTCGACATCCCGGTTGAGGACGTCGAGAAGGCCGATCTTTCGGGCATCGACATCGCCATATTCTCTGCGGGCGGCGGCACGTCGAAGATCTGGGCGCCGCGCTTCGCTGAAGCGGGTGCGTACGTGGTCGACAATTCCTCGCAATGGCGCATGCATGATGACGTGCCGCTGGTCGTGGCTGAGGCCAATCCTGACGATCTGGACGATATCCCGAGCCGCATCGTGGCCAACCCCAACTGCACGACGATGGCCTGCATCCCGGTCCTGAAAGCGCTTGACACGCATTTCGGCCTGAAGCGGCTTATCGTAAGCTCGTATCAGGCGGTTTCCGGTGCGGGTCGCGCCGGAGTCGAACAGCTGATGAACGAGGCTGCGGCCGCAATCGAGCAGGGTGCCGACAAGCTCGCGTTCGACGGCTCGGCCATCGACTTCCCCGAGCCTACCAAGGTCGTGCGCACCATCGCGTTCAATGCCGTGCCCTTCATCGGTGCCATCGTTGATGACGGCTCCGAGGAGACCGACGAGGAGCAGAAGCTGCGCAACGAAAGCCGCAAGATCCTGCATCTGCCGAACCTCGCCGCATCCTGCACCTGCGTGCGCGTCGGCATCTTCACCGCCCACGGCATGAGCGTCAACGCCGAATTCGAGCGCGACGTAACCCCCGATATGGCTCGTGAGGTGCTTGCCACCGCTCCGGCCGTCGAGTTGGACGACATCCCCACACCGCAACTGGCCGCAGGCAAGGACCCGAGCTACGTGGGTCGCATCCGTCAGGATCAGGCGGTGGACGGCAAGAAGGGCCTCGCCTTCTTCATCGCCAACGACAATCTGCGCAAGGGCGCTGCCCTGAACGCCGTCGAGCTGGCCGAGATCATCGCCCGCAAGCATTTCGCTGAGCAGCTGTAAGGCCTGCAGCGCAAGCGCACTGGCAGGGCATGACTACCGGCGATTGGCGTGCCATACTAGAGCTATGTCGAAGGCATCTGAAGAAGCGCAAAAACAGCTCGACCGCATCGTGGCTCTGGGCTACCCGGACGTGGCCGATATGAGTTCGGCGGCGTTCCGGGCTCTCGCCCGCCCGCTGATCACCGCACTCGAACGCAGCGATCTGGGCACGAACATCCTGCTGGTGCCTACGCATGAGCTGGTTTCTCCCGAATCGCTGATCGCACGTACCAGCATCAACCGCATGGCCGGATTCACGACCATGCCGCCGCGCGACATCGCCAGTTTCCTGCCGCAGGATGGCTTCGAACCGCCCGAAGGCCCCTTCTATCTCGTTGTGGATCCGCACACTGGCACGGCTTATATCAATCGCGAGCCCGATGTGGCGCGCAAACTCATCGACACCGACGAGCGACTGCCGCTGACCATCGGCGAAGGGCTGGCGATAGCCACCCAGCACCCTGACTGGCTGGTGAAGAAGAACGGCTTCAACCTGCTCGGCTCGCGCAGCACCGATGGCCGCGTGCCCAGCATATGGATGAGCCAGAACGCGCCTCGGCTCGGTGCCGTCTGGCCCAATTCGCGCCACACCTGGCTTGGCAACGCCTACTGTGCCGCACGTCGCGGCGTCTCGCTGTTTTTGTAAGGCTGCGAAGGGCAACGAGCAAAGGGCAGCGAACGGTGCTCTCGGCTCCATTGCTAAGCACCGCCAATACATACCACTAACAACGTGCCAATAACCGGCTACTGCCGTCTATCCGCAATCGCCTGCGCATACACCGTTTCGACTTCGTCGGCCACGGTGCGCACATCGTAACGCTCGAGCAACGCCGCCTGCCGTTCATGCATGCTCGCAGCCCACGGAGCGTCAGTCAACGCTCTCGCGATGCTGTGCGCCAGTTCGCCCGCCCGGCGCTGCGGATCGATGGTGAACAGCGCATCGTCGTCATCGCGCAGCGTGGACCGGTAGCCGGGATTGTCGCCGGCGAGCACCACGCGCGCCCCGGCGGCTATCGCCTCCACGAGCACGATGCCGAAGGATTCGCCTCCCGTCGAAGGGAAGACCGCCGCATCCGCGCTCGCCAGCAGCGCCGGCTTGTCATGCTCATCGACGAATCCGGGGAATGCAACCGGCGTGCGCAGCCGCGCGGCTGTAGCTCGGCAATCCCCCAACAGCGGCCCGGCCCCGGCGAGCGTCACATGCATGCCCGGAGGGAAGATGCCCTGGCGCTCGCCCCAGTCCAACGCTTCAAGCAGAATGCCGGCTCCCTTGCGGCTGACGAAACGCCCGACGAACACTACATGCGGCCCCTCGCCGTGGAATTGCGCGATGCGTGCCGCGCCCGCCTGAGCGCGCGCCGCCACATAAGCCTGCACATCGACCGGATTCGCGATGACGCGGCTTTCGACATGCGCGGTATGCCGTGCGTAGGAGGCCGCCACGGGAGACACTGCCACCACCTCGTCAATGCGCTGGTGCGTGCGCTGGTTAATCATCCCCAAAGCTTTGCCGCCGTAATACGCGGCCATCGATGTGGGCGCGATATGATACGTGGCGACCACACCCGCCGTCTGCGGCGCCAGCGCAAGGACGCGCCCGGCGAGCAACGGGCTGTATGGCGCCTGCACATGCAGAATGTCGTAGTTCCCCTCGTGCAGCGTCCTACGAATCTGCGCGCGGCTGGATGCGACAGGCACGCGCATGCGGTTGCCGTTGAACGACACCATCACGTTCTTGGACAGCGAGTGCGTGTCAGGCATCGGCGAATGCTCGCTTTCCCCTACCAAATACTCGACATGGTGCCCGCGCCGCGCCAGCTCGCGCCCGAGCGTGACGATATGCTGCTGGACGCCGTCGTGGACGTCGAGCGTGTCGTCGAAGACAAAAGCTATGCGCACCTGTTCCAACCTGCCTTGGTTCCGCCCGCCGCCAGCGGGTCATATACATTCGTGATGCGGACGGCGATCCGCATCACGCCAGTCTACTCGCGTCCAACATGCCGCCCAAGGCACTGGGGTAGGCCGTGGGTACACTGAGGCAAGTGCGTGCATGTTACGGGCACGTTAACGATTCGCGTCGGACTTCGACGCGGATTTCACAAGCAGTACATGCTTCCATGCGGAAGTCGTGATACAGAAGAAAGAAGGAGGAGTGATGGGTCAGGATCAATCATCAGTATTTGATCTCGCGGCACAAGCCGCAAAGTCCAATGGGGGGAACAACGACCTGCTGCTGCCTCCTCGCAGATTCATCGGAGCGCCGCAGAAGCCGAGCGCCATGCCCTACACCAAGTACGTGGCTTATAACAAGCAGATTCCCTTCGACTATCCTGAGCGCACCTGGCCGGGCAAGACCCTGCAGCGTGCGCCGCGCTGGGCTTCGGTCGACCTGCGCGATGGCAATCAGGCGCTGGTCAACCCTATGGATCCGGAGCGCAAGCTGCGCTTCTGGAACATGCTCGTCTCGATGGGCTTCAAGGAAATCGAGGTCGGTTTCCCGAGTGCTTCGGAGACGGATTACGATTTCATCCGCATGCTTATCGAGCGCGAGCTCATCCCCGAGGACGTGACCATCATCGTGCTCACTCAGGCGCGCGAGCATTTGATTCGCAAGACCTACGAGTGCCTGCGGGGTGCGCGCCGCGCCGTCGTGCATTTCTACAATTCGGTTTCCGTGCTGCAGCGCGAGGTCGTGTTCCGCAAAGACAAGGCGGGCATCAAGAAGCTCGCTACCGATGCGGCCACCTTGTGCAAGGAGCTTGAGGCCGAGGTGGGCGACACCGAGCTGTATTACGAGTATTCGCCGGAGTCGTTCACTGGCACCGAACCCGAATACGCGGCTGAGGTGTGCAATGCGGTGACTGACGTCATCAAGCCCACGCCCGAGCACAAGATCATCTTCAACCTGCCGGCTACGGTGGAGATGACCACGCCGAACGTCTTCGCCGATGAGATGGAATACATGTCCAACCATCTGCAGGATCGCGACTGCGTGGTGCTTTCCGTGCATCCGCACAACGACGAGGGCATGGCCGTGGCCGCCACCGAGCTGGCGCTGCTCGCCGGCGTCGACCGCGTCGAGGGCTGTCTGCTGGGCAACGGCGAGCGCACCGGCAATGTCGATTTGGTGACCTTGGGCCTCAACCTGCTCACGCAGGGCATCGACCCGCAGATCGACTACTCGAATGTGCCCGAGATTCGCAAAACGGTCGAATACTGCAACCAGATCAAGATCTCGGAGCGCCACCCCTACGCCGGCAACTTCGTGTTCACGGCATTTTCCGGGTCGCATCAGGATGCGATCAAAAAGGGCTTGGATGCGCGCGAAATGGCCGCGCAGCGCGCTGGAGCGGAGCTTGACAGCTTCGTGTGGCTCGTGCCGTATCTGCCGATCGACCCCAAGGACATCGGCGGCACCTACGAGGCCATCATTCGCGTCAACTCGCAGTCCGGCAAGGGTGGCATGGCCTACCTGCTCAAGACCAACCACAACTTCGACCTGCCCAAGCGCTTGCAGGTGGAGTTCGACAAAGTCGTGCAGACCTACGCGGACCGCACCAAGAAGGAAGTCAAGGACGCCGATATCTGGCACCTCTTCAAGGACGAGTACCTGCCGGTCGAGGACGGCGGCGTGACCGCTGCCGCGGAGGTCATGGGCGATGGCGGCGATGCGACGCTCAAACAGTGGGGCCGCCTCAAGCTGCTCAAGGTCACTTCGTCTTCGGGCGAGGACGGCTCGGACACCGTCATCAAGGTGCGCATCCTCGATCGTGGCGCCACGCCTGACGCGACTCCGGTCGAGCGCGAGATCTCCGGCCTGGGCAACGGCCCGCTCGCGGCCTTCCTCAACGCGATTCGCACGCTAGGCATCACCGTTTCGATCATGGACTACGCCGAGCACGCCATGACCGCCGGCTCCGAAGCCCTGGCCGCCTCCTATGTGGAGTGCCAGATCGGCGAGGAGGCTGACACCAAGATCATCTGGGGCGTCGGCGTGGATTCCTCCATCACCACCAGCTCCCTGAAGGCGATCATCTCCGCCATCAACCGCTCGCAGCGCTGAGCCAAGGCTGCTGAGTAGCTAGGAGACCGATCAGTCAAAGGGCTGCGCGGCATAATGATTACGCCAGTAGGGCAGGAAAGCCATAGTGCGCTTTCCTGCCCTACTGGCATTTGGTTCCAGACAGCCAAGACGTCATTGCAATTCGCCGAACGTGATTCCTGCTTTCAGCGCTAAGGGATATTGGTTAGAATCAAGGCAAAGCATTGGAAGGGTGGTGTGTTATGACCGTTGTGAGTAATGGGCCGTCTTTGTATGAGCAGGCGGAATCGATTGCGAGTCGTCGCGGCGTGAACATCGACGATCTGGTCAATGCCTTCCTTGCGGGATATGTCGCCGGAGGCTCTCCTCAGCGTGACGAACGCGGATATCCGATTCTGCGGCTCAATCCTAATTATTCGGGAATAGTGCGACCAGAGATTCGTGACGGTGCCGTTGTACTGCCCGAGGGATGTCCCGCGTGAATTATTCTTGGATGAAGGACCGGTCGGGGTGCTGTCCAAATATGACGCCGAACGTGTATATGGTGCCGTTCTGCAGGCCAATCCGGGCATAGAACTGTAATTATTCATTGCCACCCCATACTTGTGACGAGGAAGATTCCGACTGCCTTCAAGATGAGCCGGCATATTGCGCACGCCACCACGTGCACCTATTTTTATAACCGCTGATAACTAAATGCTATAGCCGCGCCGCTGCGGCGGATTCGCACGATGCATATATTAAGTGTTTGGCGATACTACAATCACGAAAGAGACAGTTCCGCAAGGGGACAGCACGGGCATCACATCAGGCACGGGCATGAGTGTGATCAGGCATGGATGAAGCCCTTTGCGCAGACATTGCGTCTTTCACGAATCCGTCGTCGAAATTCAATCGAAGCGAGGCAAGGCAAGGCAATGAAATATGCGGTGATCGGCGCGGGCGGCATGGGTGTGCAATACGGCGTGCTGCTGCAGGAATTCGCCGGCAAGCAGGTGGACTTCATCGATGCCTGGGAGCCCAATGTGGCCGCGATTCGCAAACAGGGCGGCGTCTACGTCTCCCAGGATGACGAAAACCGCCATCTGGTGCCGATCAAGGTCTTCTATCCGGAAGAGTACGACGGCGAGCCGGACGTTTGGATCATCTTCCTCAAGCAGCATCAGCTCGAAGGCATGCTCAAGCGCTGCGCGCATCTGTTCCACCCCGGCCAGATCGTGTTCTCGGCGATGAATGGATACGGGCATTTCGAGAAGATCGCGCAGTATTTCCCGGACGACCATATCTACGGCGGCACGGCGCTGATCGGCGCGTTCGTGTACGGCCCCGGTGATGTGAATTTCACTGGCGGAGCGCATTCTAAGGCGATGAGCATGTGCGCCTACGACGGCCATGTGAGCGACGTGGAACATGAGCTGCATGACGATTTCGCGGCGGCCACGCTGAACCCAACCATCGCCGATGACTTCATGGGCATGTGCATGGCCAAGATCGTGTTCAACTCGGTGCTTAACACCCTGTGCACGATGTATCAGATTCGCTTCGGCCAGTTCGAATCGCACCCTGCCGCGCGCTGGATGACCGAGCAGCTCGTGAACGAGGCCTACACCGCCGCCGAACATGCGGGGCTCACACTGCTGGGCACGCGCGAGTCGGAGGTCGAGACCATACTGCACACAGCCGGCGTGGCGCACCCGTTGCACTACCCGTCGATGTACCAGGATCTGACGCGATGCCGCCCCACCGAGGTCGATTACATCAACGGCTACATCGCCAAAATCGGCCGTGAGCACGGCTACGTCTGCACGCTGCACGAATTCCTGACCCAGGAGCTGCATCTGGCCGAGCACGCCTACGCTATCCATCATCCCGAGCTGGCCGGCGAGGCCGCCTGATTTCGAGCGGAATGCAGCGGGTTGGCCGCAAATCGGTCGGCTGGCGCAGGACAGATACAGCCAAACGTTTTCAGTCAGTAGCTCGGGAATATTCCAACCATCAACCAGCGTCAGCCGGCCAGCAGCCGTCACAACGCCAACCATCAACGTAAGGATCACATCATGTCCATCTTCACCACGAATAACCAGAATCGCGACGCACGCCGAACCCCGTCCCGAGTCGTCGTCAACGTCAGGCGCATCGCCGCCGCAGCGCTCGCCATGATCACGCTGGCGTCCGCAGCAGCTTGCGGCAGTGCTTCCAGCGATAATCTCAGCAGTGCTCCGAAGAAGAGCCAGACCACTAAGATCGTCGTCGGCGTATGCCCCGGTCCTTACGGCGACATGGTCAACAAGGTCATCGCGCCGCTGCTCAAGGACGACGGCTACGAGCTGAGCACGAAGCTGTTCAACGACTATGTCCAGCCCAACAAGGCGCTGGCATCGGGCAGCCTGCAGGCCAACCTGTTCCAGCACAGCAACTATCTCAATAAATTCAAAGCCGACAACAACCTCGCCCTGACCTCGCTGGGTCAGGTGCCGACGCTGGGTCTGGGCATCTATTCGCACAAGTACAAGTCGGTTAGCGAGATCAAGGACGGCTCCACCGTCTCGATCGCCAGCGACGGCAGCAATCTCGCTCGCTCGCTCGGCGTGCTTGAGCAGCAGAAGCTCGTGACGCTCAAGGGCAACGTGGACCCGACCAAGGCCACCGTCAACGACATCGCCACGAATCCGAAGAATCTGGTCATCAAGCCGCTGGACGCCGCCCAGCTCGCGCGCTCGCTGAGCACCGTCGACGTGAGCCTGGTTCCCGGCAACTTCGCCTGGGCCGCAGGGCTCAAGCCCAAGGAGGCGCTGGCGATGGAGAAGCAGTCCGAGGGCGTGATCAACATATTCGTGGTCAACACCAAGGATGCCAACAGCGATTTCGGCAAGAAGACCAAGGCGCTGCTGGTGAGCGACAAGTTCAAGAAGGCGATCGCAAACAGCGAGTTCGCAGACTTCGGCAAGCCGACGACTTGGTGATTGCACTGTGATGACCGCATAGCCTTGGCCGTCGCCCCGGATGCAGCATTGCGCCGGGGCGACGGTTTCGATTCCAACGGTTTTCTGCGGTTTCGGTTTACAGGGATGCGGGACAATACATAGCGGCACGATAGGCGGCGTAACAGCTGCGAACAACGCGAGGCAGGGCATAAGGCATGGCAATCATCGAACTGAAGGATGTGTCCGTCACCTTTCATGAGGGCGACCGCACCATCGAAGCGGTCAGACAGGTCAATCTCAGCGTCAGCAAGGGCGAGATATTCGGTATTGTGGGATTCTCCGGCGCGGGCAAAAGCACGCTGGTGCGGACCATCAACCTGTTGGAGCGGCCCACCTCGGGGCAGGTGCTGCTTGACGGGCATGACATCACGCAGGCGAAGGGCGGCGCGCTGCGCGACGTGCGCAAACGCATCGGCTTCATCTTCCAGTCGTTCAATCTGATTGGCAATGTGAGTGTAGGCAGGAACATCGAATTCGCGCTCAAGGCGGGCAATTGCCCGAAGCGTGAATGGAGCGCCCGCGTCGCGCAGCTGCTTGCTCTTGTCGGGCTGGAAAGCAAGGCCGACAGCTACCCGTCCAGTCTGTCCGGCGGCCAGCAGCAACGCGTCTCCATCGCGCGCGCCCTGGCCAACAACCCGGAGATACTGCTGTGCGACGAGGCCACCAGCGCCCTGGATTTGGAGACGACCGGCGAAATCCTCGGCCTACTGCAGCGCATCAACCGCGAGCTGGGCATCACCATCGTGTTCATTACCCATCAGCTCGACGTGGCCAAGCAGATATTCGACCATGTCGCGGTGATGGAGGAGGGCCACATCGTCGAGCAGGGCGAGACCTTCGATATCTTCGGCGCTCCGCAGCACCCCACCACTCGCGCGCTGGTCGAGCGGTATCTGGGCGTTGCTGTGCCGCCGCAGCTCGTGCCTTCGCTGCCTGACGGCACGATCGTCGAGCTGCGCTACAAGGGCGAGGATGCGCTTGAGCCGCTGATCAGCGCGGTGGCCCGCCGCTACGATGTGGCGATCAACGTGCTGCATGCGAATGTGGAATACTTCGGCGCGCAGGCCATCGGCGTGCTGCTGGTGCTGGTTTCCGGGCCGGACGACGCGCTGCGCTCCGCGCTTGAGACGCTGCGCTCACGGGTCTTCGGATTCCGCGAGCTTGACCGGGAATCCATAGGGCGAGTTGATGCCGGCGATTCCGCATCGCTGAGTGCCAGTGAAAACGATGAAGAAGGGGAGTCCCGAGCATGAACGATACCATTGATATCCTGCGCACCAATCTTGGCAAGGCGCTGACCGACACTGCCTACATGGTCGCGGTCTCCACGGTTATCGGCGTGGTTCTGGGAACGCTGGTGGCGCTGCTGCTGTACGTGACCAGAAACCGGCTGTTCCTGCCGAATCGCGCGGTGAACGCGGTCGTCGGCGTCATCGTCAACGCCATCCGTTCGCTGCCGTTCTTGATTCTCATGGTCGTGCTCATCCCTGTGGTCCAACTGCTCATCGGCGACCCTTACACGCCCACCGGCGGTGCCATATCGCTCTCCATCGCCGCCGTGCCCTTCTTCGCCCGCGTCGCGGAAAGCGCGTTCAGCGAGGTCGACTCAGGTTTGCTGGAAGCCGCCGTCTCCACCGGCGCGACCATGCGGCAGATCATCGTAGGCGCGGTGTTTCCGCAGGCGCTGCCGTCATTCATCCGCGGCGTAGTGCTCACGATTATCTCGCTGATCGGCTATTCGGCTATGGTCGGCACGATTGGCGCGGGCGGCATCGGCGACATGGCCATACAATACGGCTACAATCGCTATGAGACCGGCGTTCTGGTAGCGATTGTCGTCATCCTGATCGTGCTGGTGCAGCTCATCCAATGGGCGGGTGACGCCCTCGCCCGGCGCGTCACGCACTGATTACGGCCAACGTTGATTGCAGCCGGCACTGATTACGGTTGGCATAGAGGCATAGAAAGGATTGCCCATATGGTTTCATCTGTGGTTTCGTCTGCTTCGTCCGGGGCATCAGCATCGCAGACCTGCCCGGTTCCCTTTGCTCCGATAGCAGAATCCATACCGCCCAACGTGTTCGCGGTTATGGATGGCAAAGTCGCCAAGGCGGTCGCGCAGGGGGCGGACGTGATCGACCTGGCGAAAGGCAATCCGGACGCCTACCCGGCGCAGTTCATCCGTGACGAGGCCAAGCGGGCCGTGGACGATCCGCTCAACGCCCGGTATACGTCCTTCGACGGCAAGCCGGAGTTCCTTGAGGCGGCGGCCAAGTGGTACCAGCGTGAACATGGTGTGTCGCTCGATTGGCCGACGCAATTATTCGCGGTCGAAGGAGCCGTCGACGCGCTTGCGGGATTGTATGCGATTCTCATCGAACCGGGCGATGCGGTGGCCTTTGCAGACCCGTATTATCCTTCGTACCATTGCATGGCGCGCATGTGCCGAGCCGAAGAGGTGCTGCTGCCGGCACGCGAGAATCTTGGCTTCCTGCCCGATTTGGACGCCGTGCCCGATGAGACTTGGGACCGCGTCAAGCTGCTGGTATTGAACTACCCGAACAATCCCACCGGTGCGCAGGCCCCGCTTGAGTTCCTGCAGCATGCGGCCGAACTGGCCAGGCAGCACCGTTTCGTCATCGTGCACGACTACGCCTACTGCGGGCTTGGCGTGGGAGACTCCGGCCCTGACGCCCAGCAGCACAGCATCCTCGAGGTTCCGGGAGCGTGCGATGTGACGGTCGAGGTGTGCTCACTGTCGAAGATGTACGCCATGGCCGGCTGGCGCGCCGGATTCGTCGCCGGCAACACGGCCATCGTCGACCGCCTGAAGCATTACCACTATCAGATGGGCTCCATGATAACCGGCAGCGTGCAGGACGCCGGCACGGTCGCGCTGGACAGCGACCAGAGCTGTGTGGCCGAGCTGGCCGATCTCTACGCCCGCAGACGCAGCATTGTGGCCCAGGGACTCGAACGAGCCGGATTACAGGTCTTCGATTCGCCCGGCGGCATCTACGTATGGGCGAAAGTTCCAAGCGATTGGGACGGCGACCGCATGGCCGACTACCTGCTGGACAAGGCGCAGGTCGCGGTCCTCCCCGGTTCCTGCTTCGGCACCGTCGGCCTCGATTACGTCCGCCTCAGCCTCCTCAAGCCCCAAGAGCAGCTGCAACAGGCCGTCGAGCGGATTGCTGCAGTGCTGGGGTAGCGGTTCGGCACGGAGCGTTGGGATTTTCCGGTCATCTGCCCACATCAGGGGGATATCGGCGCTATCCGTAGCTGATCGGCGGCTCTGCCGAGGCCTATCTACCTTATTTGCGGCACCGATATCGACTTATCGCCCATGCTGGCGGTCCAAAATGGCCATTGTTGGCCTCGTTACACTCTCGGCGTCACGAAACGGTGCTACGAATAAGGCAGTTAGGACTCCGCAGCTATCGAGATATGCCACAAATAAGGCCGATAAAGAAGATTTTGCTGTGTTCTGCCGCGCTGCGGTTACCTCGTTGTATTTCGTGTCATGTTATAAACTCTGAATCGTGCGAATAGGCAAAATGGTATTGAGGTATTACTTCGCTAATTTGGATTTTCGTAGAAGGACGATTCTGTTATAGGACCACGGTTCGTCGGCCAGAACTGCTGCACAGCAGAGCCCGCCCTTTTACAGGTGAAGATCGTGGTTTGAAGGCAGTCCATAAGCACCTTGTGCGCTGTAAGTCGCCACTTCTATGGCATTTTCTATGACATAGGCCGCCAATGTGCCAACGATGTCTGGGTTCGCTGCAACATGTCCTGTTGAAATAGCATAGATTGAGTCACCATCAGAAGAAGTATGTACTGGCCGAATTGTTCGTGCGTAGCCGTTATGTGCCATTTCAGCTATTTTTGTTAGTTCTGTCTTATTGAATTGGGCGTTGGTAAAGACCGCGCCTAGAGTTGTATTTCCTTGAGGAAGGCCCTGATTGGCCTCAGCGGTCTTGGCATCGTCCATCATGCTGGCAAAGGTTGATTCTAATTCTGCTCCTGAAGAGCCTCGCATCCCAGCGATTGCAGTATTGGTGCCAGCCTTATATATGTCGCCAAGAGCGTTAAGCGCCACGACTGCACCGATTCGTATCGGCCCAAGTTCGATCGCATACGATCCGATTCCTGTTTTCATGGCATGACGTGGACCATGATATTTTCCCACCGAACAGCCGGTGCCGGCACCCACGTTTCCATTTTGAAATGGCGCAGTCGTGGCTCGCTGGCTTGCAATGTACAGATCCTGGGCTGTTGGATACGCTTTGGAATCGGCAATAGGCAAATCGAAGAGACATGATTGGCATACTAATGGTACACAGTTGGTTCCAATATGCACGCCTACGTCACTCTCCTCAAGGAATCGCATGACTCCTTCGGCCGCTGCCAAGCCATATGCTGAGCCTCCTGAAAGCACCAAGGCGTTGATGCCTTGTGCGGCAGCAACTGGGGCAAGCAGTGGAGTTTCGCGGCTTGCTGGACCACCTCCTCGGATTGAGACGCCAGCCGGACTGGCAGAGTTAAAAAGGAATACGGTCGCACCCGTTCCGGCTATTGCATTGGTGAAATGAGAATATGTGAATCCCCGCACATCAACGACGTTAATATGTCTCATGGTGGCTCCTGGCTCTGGCGGAATGATACCGCTTACGATATCTGCGTCGTATTATGCTATACATTTCGCCTGCTGAATCCGATGGGACTGCTATTTTGCCGCTATTTTGATGGTGAGCGAAGAGGATGGGTCGGAATGTTATTCTCATTGATTTGACGCTACGAAGGACAGTGCGTTAACCGATTTGAAACTGAGTGATATCGCAGAGAAATGTACAACCCTTAAGGTGAAAACCACTTCAAATCAACGATTAAAGATATCTTTCGATATTTATTCTAGGAGGGTTTTGTGGAACAAGTTTAGGGAATAATGGCACGGCTTACGGCATAGCACATCGTTGAGGTGGCGCTGATGCAAAAGTGTCATGGGCATATTTGTGGAAACAATTTTTATAAAGCGCCGCAGCGCTTTGCTTCGTAGACGCACAAGGAGACACAAAACAATGGATATTGACGATTTCTCCGTGAATGACTTCACGACAGCATATAGAAATGGGACTTTGTCGCCAGTTGAAGTGTTGGAGCACAAATCCGATCTGATGGATGCTGCGGAGCCTGTTTTGCACGCTATGGCAAAACGATACGATAACACTCACACAACAATTGAAGATGCGCAGGCGTCTGAGAAGCGTTGGAAACAGGGGAATCCCCTTAGTCCCCTTGATGGCGTCCCCCTCACCATTAAGGAAAACGTCAACGTCAAAGGCGAGGTGACGACCTGGGGATGCAAGGCGTTTGCGGATTCGGAGCCGGCGACCTTGAATTCTCCGGTTTATGATTTACTCAAAAAAACTGGATGCACCATTTTAGGCAAGACCGCGATGCCGGAATGGGGAATGCTTTCATCGGGACTTTCGACGGATCATCCGACAACATGCAATGCGTGGAATGCACAATGGAATCCGGGAGGCTCGAGCGCGGGTGCTGGCTGCGCATCGGCCGCAGGATACTCTCCGATTAATTTCGGCAGCGATATCGGCGGATCGGTACGGTTGCCGGCGAGCTGGAATGGAGTAAGCGGACTTAAGCCTACATTTGGTCGAATCCCTGTCGATCCTCCCTATTTCGGACGTTCAATTGGTGTTCTAGGTCGGCATTTGGATGATATCGCCACTGCAATATCGTTGACTTCGGCATCGGACTGGCGTGATCCCTATAGCCTGCCATCAGCGCAGCCGGGATGGCTCGATGCGCCACAGCGGGATATTCATGATATTACGATTGGTCTGTTGCTCGATGCAGGGGCTGGGGCGCCAGTTAATCCCGAGGTCGCCGAGGCGGTTCTCAAAGTCGCTGACTTTTTTGAAAATGCAGGAGCTAAGGTCGTGAAGCTTCGCCCATTTGTCGATGGAAGTATTGACCTTATCGATATGTTTTGGCGTGCAGGACATTATCGTGATTACGCGGCGCTCAGTCAGGATCGAAAAGATCTGGTGCTTCCATTCATATCGCAATGGTGTATGGCAGGAGCTGACATCTCAAGCGGCCAGGCCGTTCGGGGGAGCGATGAGCAGCTCGCTTTGGCCAAACGGACGCTTGATGCCACCAAAGATGTGGACTTCATCGTCTCGCCGGTTTCTCCTGACGCCACGTATCCCGTTGACTGGCCGATGCCAAGCAACGATGTGGAACATGCGATGTCTCATATTGCATTCTGTCTGCCATATAACATGTCGGGACAGCCTGCCAGCAGTTTGAATTGTGGATTCACGAGTGATCGGCGCCCGATTGGAGTGCAGATTGCAGGGCAGCGATTCGATGAAGCCGGTGTTCTGTGGATGTCGCGACTTTACGAATCTCTCAAACCGGATTCGGCCAAGGTAAATTCTTGGCCACGGATATGGGAATCGTGAATCGTGAACCATAGATCGAGAGGAGGTTCATAACTTTTTTGATTCCAAAGACGGCGAAGGAAAAATCGGCAGCACCGTGTCACGTATATGCATCGAACAAGTGGTTGCGGGGCGCATGATTTGTCGGGTTCTCGCCGATTCGTCGGTGTTATCAAAGACAACGGCATTACAAAGAAAGTTCAAATCATGAGTATACGTAATAACAAGATATTTCGAGTAGGCGCTGCGCTCCTCGTTTCCATGTGTCTATTTGCTACTGCCGCTTGCGCTGGCGGAACTGGAGAATCTTCGAAATCTGCATCGAGTTCCACGGATTTGAAGGTCGGTCTGACTGCTTCCCCAGCGAATCTCGACATAACACAGACCTCAGGCGCGGCTATTCCCCAGGCGCTGATGTACAACGTGTATGAGAGTTTGGTCAAGCTCAACGAGGACGGCAAAACCATTGAACCGCTTCTGGCGAAAAGCTGGTCTGTCAGTGCTGATGGCCTGACCTATAGCTTTAATCTCCAGCCCAAGGTGAAGTTCTCCAACGGAGATCCGTTCGATGCCAAAACAGTGAAATTCAACCTTGAACGACTCAAGGACTGGAAGGCTAATACGCCTACTAACCTTTCGGCCATCGATCATGTTGATGTTGTCTCTGCGACGAAGGCAAATGTAGTTCTCAGCAAACCTGACAGCAATGTTCTCTTCTGGCTTAGCGGCACGCTGGGAGCGATGCTTGACCCAAATGCGCTTGATTCTCTGGCCACTAAGGCCGTGGGCACAGGTCCCTTCCTCATGAAAGGCTACACTGTCGGCAGCAAGCTCAGTTTGCAGCGCAATGACTCCTATTGGGGGAAGAAGCCGTTCTTGAAAACAGCTGAGTTGATGTATTACACCGATACGACATCGTGTTCCAACGCATTGCTGAGCGGTGATATCGACACTATCTATAACTTCACTGCCTATGACCAGTTGGACCGCTTTAAGAGCAATAAGGATTTCCGCGTTGACGTGGGCAACGCCCAAGGAATTCTCGTCCTTTCGATGAATTCCAAAAAGGCGCCATTCGATAATGAATCGCTACGCAAGGCGGTTCTTTATGCGGTCGATCGCAAGGCCATCGTCAATACGGTGCTTAACGGATATGGAAATGTCCTGTCGGCCCCGACCATACCTACTGATTCCTGGTATGAAGATCTGTCGTCCACATATAAGTACGATCCGGCTAAGGCAAAGCAACTTGTTGCCGATTCGAAGGTCTCCAGTCCAACGGTGACGTTCAACGTGCCTAGCTTAGGCTATGCGCAATCCATCTCCCAGCTTGTTAAAACACAGCTTGAGGCGGTTGGATTCAAGGTCAACCTTGTCACTCAGGAGTTTCCTGCTGTCTGGCTGGATAGCACGTTGACCAAGAAACAGTACGACATGACTGCGATTCTGCATGTAGAGCCACGGAACGTCACTAATTACGGGAATCCTGATTATTACTGGAATTACGATAATTCCTCGGTAGGTGAGGCATTCGCCAAAGCTAAGGCCAGCACTGACAATGGCGAGTTCGATTCCTACATGAAGCAGGCAATTGAGCAGATTCAAAAGGATGCGCCGGCGGATTGGCTATATAATCCCAAGCTGGTGGTGGTCACGAAGCAAGATGTATCCGGAATCAATAAGAACGACGTGGGCATATCGCTTGATTTGACCGGTGTGACCCGCTCGTAGATGGGTTTGTTCCATTTAATCTTCATGCGTCTGGACCTGCACGGTCAGCACAGGTTCAGACGCATATTATCTACTGATTTCATGAAATCCCTTGTAACTATTGAGTCGTAACTAACGAAACCTTATATAAAAATTTGGAAGGCGACCATATGAAAAAAATTATCAGGCGTATAGGTATTTTCATTATTACAGTCGCCGTAGCTTCCATAATTGTTTTTCTGCTGCTCTCCGCATTGCCTGGTGATGCGGCCGCTACAAAGTTGGGTACTGAGGCTTCACCTGAGGCAGTGGCTCATCTGCGTCACGATATGGGGCTGGATAGGCCGCTCTACATGCGCTACGCCTCATGGGCAGCAGGTATGCTCCGTGGCAACATGGGCATTTCGCAAAGCTCTGGGGTCAGCATTTCGAGCGATATCTTCCAAGGGCTTCAAGTCACTTTTCTTCTGGTGCTTATTGCTATGCTGATTGCCCTAATCATCGCATTCATCTTTGGTACTTTGGCCGCAGTTCTTCGCGATCGTCCTTCCGGCATGGTTCTCAGCGTGATAAGCCAAATAGGCGTATCGATTCCCGCTTTCCTTGCTGGTCTTCTTTTGGTCATTGTGTTTTCAGTTGCGTTGGGGTGGCTGCCTGCCACAGGGTGGGCGGCACCAGACGACCCTGTTCAGTTCCTCAGGCATGTTGCATTACCAGCATTCTCGTTGGGTTTGGTACAAGGTGCGATTCTTAGCCGCTATGTGCGTTCTGCGGTTCTAGAAGTGACGACTGAGGACTTTATGCGCACTGCGCAGGCGAAGGGTCTCAGTTTCGGCCAAGCATTGCGAAAACATGGAATTCGGAATGCACTTGTTCCAATCATGAATATTGTCGGTGTCGAAACCGCGTCGATTCTCATCGGAGCGGTGGTCGTGGAGAGGGTTTTTGAGATACGTGGATTGGGCAGCCTACTGGTTTCCTCAGTGGAGAACCGTGACCTGCCCGAAGTGCAGGCTATTGTGATGGTTCTTGTCATCATGGTGCTGTTTGTGAATCTGATAGTCGATCTCCTCTCAGCAATCGTCGATCCAAGATTTGGAGGAGAACGATGAGCATGGCAACAACGCAGCCGAAACTGGCGGAAAATCCAGCAGACTACCACCGCCGATTCAACGCTAGCATGGTGGCCGGAGGGATAATGCTAGCCTTAGTGGTCCTTATGGCTTTGGTATCGGTGCTCTGGACTCCTTATGATCCCACCAAAGTCGTCGCCGCTAAATTATTGGCCCCCAGTGCTCAGCACTGGCTAGGAACCGATCGGTTAGGCTATGACGTAACTTCCGTGATTATGTCCGGTGCGCAAACCACCCTTGAAGTCGGTTTGATAGCCGTTGCAGTCGCGGCTCTCATCGGGGTGCCATATGGTATTGCGTGTGGCATGGTCGGTTCGAATGCCGGGCGGTGGCTAATGCGCTGGAATGATGTCGTGCAGGCATTCCCTCCACTGCTGCTCGCTATCATTTTCACAGCGGTCCTAGGACAAAGCACCGTAACAGCCGCTTTGGCGCTTGGTATTGGAGCATCTCCGGCATTTGCGCGGGTTGCTCGTAGTGCTACCTTGCAGATCATGGGACGAGAGTTCATTCTAGGTGCCCGGGCAGCGGATCGAGGAGTTCTTTTTATAGCATGGAAACATGTGCTGCCTAATATTCGAGGGCTTATTATCGTACAGTTATCGGTGAATTTCGCCGTAGCTGTGCTCGCTGAGGCGGGCTTGTCTTATCTCGGCTTGGGCACCCCCGCTCCGGAACCTTCATGGGGGCGATTGCTGAAGGACTCATCGGCAGTCATTTATTCGAATTGGTTCTTAGTGCTGGTTCCCGGCATTGCTATCGCATGGACAGTGCTCGCTTTCAATCTTCTTGGCGATGGCTTACGAGACTTCCTTGACCCACGTTTGGAGGGGCAATCATGACACAGGTACAGCAGGACAACGGCTACTCGCACGAAGACTCCCAAGAAGCGAGAAGAAAACCTGTGCTTAGCATACGCAATTTGAAGGTTTTTTCAGGCGAACGTGAGATCATTCACGGCATCAATTTGGATATTGCCCAAGGGGAACGGTTTGGCCTTATTGGCGAATCCGGCTCAGGCAAGTCACTGACATGTCTGGCAACGATGGGACTGCTTCCGCATGGCTTACGTGCGGAGGGCACAATCCAGCTTTCTGGAAGCTCTGATAACTTGCTTGCCTGTGGTGATGCAGCGATGAGAAAACTGCGCGGCAAAACCGTGTCGATGGTGTTTCAAGAACCCATGACCGCTCTGAATCCTCTGATGACTGTGGGTCGGCAAATTAGCGAGGCCGTCACCATCCATCACTCTTTGCCTGCGACTGAGGTGAAGCAAAAAGTATCCGCGATGCTGGAAAGCGTCGGTCTTGCAGACACGAAACGGGCTGAGTCATCATACCCATTTCAGATGTCTGGCGGCCAACGCCAGCGAGTGATGCTAGCAATGGCAATGATCAATAAGCCGCAGATATTGCTTGCCGACGAGCCGACCACGGCTTTGGACGTCACGGTTCAGCGACAGGTCACAGATTTGATGGCTCAGCAGGTACTCTCTTCTGGTTCTTCATTGCTGTTCATCACGCACGATTTGGGTGTCGTTGCCGGGCTATGCACTCAAGTGGCGATTATGCGTCACGGGCGTATTGTGGAGCAGGGCAAATTAGACGATGTATTTGCCAACCCCCAGCACCCATATACGAAAGCGTTACTTGCCGCAGCACAGTTGCGGAAAAATACAGCCACAAACCGTCTGTTGACATTGGAGGATCTCGAGTCTCAAGATACGGCGAACAAAACTGAGAGCAGGCTAGCGAACGTTATCGACCAGTCGCAAGCAAAGCCTTCATTCACCTTGCGTAGCGACATTCCACATAACATGATTCCCGATGATGAGACTCGCAGCATCGTGTTTAACCGTCTGCCTTCAAACCTTGCCGAGCACAATGAGAACGCTCTTGAAGTCAGTGAATTAGTTAGAGAATACCGGACGCGCACATTCGGGTCTTCGCATACGTTCCAAGCGCTTAAAGGCATATCCTTCGATGTGCATCGGGGTGAAAAATTCGGCATCGTAGGCGAGTCTGGCTGCGGAAAATCGACAACTCTTCGTCTTCTGGGAGCATTGGATCATGCCACAACAGGATCGATTAAATTGTTTGGCAGAGAGGTTGCTGATGGATCGGCAAAAGATGCTTCTTATGTTCATAAAAAAGTTCAGGTGATATTTCAAGATCCGATGGGTTCGCTGGATCCGCGAATGCGTGTCTGGCAAATCATATCCGAACCACTAAAGGGAGTTTCCCGCCATGAGTGTCAAGAACGGTCAGAACAGCTTTTGACCTCAGTAGGACTCGATGCCAGCTGCGCTACTCGATACCCGCATCAGTTCTCAGGCGGTCAACGCCAGCGCATAGCCATCGCCCGGGCGCTCATCACCAAGCCCGAGATACTGCTTGCTGACGAGGCGGTATCTGCTCTCGATGTTTCAGTAAGGGCGCAGGTGCTTAATCTTCTTGCAGATCTCGCAGAAACCTATGAATTTACACTCGTTTTTGTTTCACACGATTTGCACGTCGTTCGGAATCAATGCGATGTCGTCGCTGTTATGCATGCCGGGAGAATCGTCGAATGTGGACCTAGCGATGACATCTATCGGCATCCTCAACATCCCTATACCAAGAAACTTCTCGCGGCCATGCCGTCAATTGATGCCGTTAGCTGATGCTGAGCTGTCGCTCACATGGGTCACATTACATGATATAGACAATTATGCAGCGCTGGCGGTAGAGAAATGAACCTTTGCGTTGTGGCATGTATGGGGCTTGTGATTTCGTCAATTCCATACAGACAAAAAGGATACCGCCTTATTTGTGGCCGATAGAGAAGATTCCGCTGCATGTTGCGGCATCGCGAATATCGTGTTGCGCTTGGCACGTTGGGCGGCAACTCTGCGTTACGAGGTAAGTCGAAACCTCACGGCTACTGCCCAGCCTTGCCTTGCCCTGAGCCAGCATCCCGCTGCGAGTTGTCTGATGCGCCGCCCTGTTTGTTGTCATCTGCAGCCGGCGAGCTTGGCGTAGCTGTCGGCACCGGCACGCTCTGCGAAGGCTCAGGCGTCTGCGTCTGCGTCGGTTGGGGGCTGGCTGGCGTTTGACTCTGCGTGCCCTGATTACTGCCGGTGCTTGGTGATGTGCTCGGCTGCGTCTGCCCGGAGTCGGATTTGGGCGTGGTCCCGTATCCGTACTTGTACTGCGAAATTCCGCCCCCGGTGCCCCAAGTGCCGTTCGGGCCGCCGATCTTGCCGGTGTCGGTGGCGACGGGGAAGGCCTGATTGGGCGTATCCGCCAAAGCCTGCTCCATGTACTTCGTGAACATGTGCACGGGGTAGTCGCTGCCGCCGCTGTAGATGCCGAAGGGCGGAATCGGCTGCGGATTGCCCTTCTGATCGGGGTACCATATGGCGAATACGCTGACCGTGTTCGGCGTGAATCCGACGAAGCTGCCGGCTGTCGCGTCGTTCGCTGTGCCGGATTTGCCGGCCATCGTCTTGCCCACGGCCAGTGCCTCGGTGGCGGTGCCGTACTGCACGGTGCCGGTCATGGCTTTGGTGACCAGCGCGGCGTTGTTCGCTGTGAAGGCCCGCTGCGTCGCGGTGGGGGCCTGATACATGCTCTTGCCGTTCGCGTCGGTCACCTTGGACACGATGTGCAGGGTGGGCTTGTTGCCCTGGTTGGCGATGGTGGCGTAGGCCTGCGCGATGTCCTGCACATGCACGGCATCGTTGCCCAGCACGGTGAAGGGGTTGTCGCCCTTGACGAGACTAGAGCTGATGCCTGCGGCGTTCGCTGTCTGCGCCACCTTCTTGACGCCGACATCCTGCTGCAGGTCCATGTACACCGTGTTCACCGAGTTCGCCGTGGCGCTGTACATGTTGACGTATCCGAAGCTCTGGTTGCCGAAGTTCTGCACCGGGCTGGCGATGCCGGGGAAGCTGCGCGGCGAATTGCCGTTGAAGCTCGTGTTCAGGCTCATGCCCTCCTGCACGGCCGCCAGCAGCGCGAACGGCTTCATCGTGGAGCCGGGCTCATAGGTCGCCTGCGTGGTGTTGTTCAGCTGCTTGGCCAGATAGTCGTCGCCGGCGTACAGCGAGATGATGGACCCGTCCTTGGGATTGACCGACATGGCGCCGGTCTGCAGACCCTGCGGCACGATGCCATTGCCGTCCTGTGACGGGCTCGCCACCTGGAACATGAGGTCCTGCTTGGGCTTGTCGATGGTGGTGACGATTTTGTAGCCGCCGGTGTCCAGCTCCTCTTTGGTGAAGGTCTTGTTTTTGGTGAGCTCCGCGCGCACCATTTCCAGCAGATAGCCCTTCGGCCCGCCGTAGGTGTTCTGCTGGGTGGTCTGCGCGGTCTGCGGGAACTGCGCGGCCGCCGCGTCCTGGCTGCTGATATGGCCATCTTCCTTCATGATGGCTATCACGCGCTCGAAGCGGGTCTGCGCCTGCTTCGGGTTCTCGGCCGGATCCCAGTTGCTGGGGGAGGGGATGATGCCGGCCAGCATGGCGGCCTCGGAGAGGGTCAGGTCCTTCGCGTCCTTATTGAAGTAGGCCTCGGCTGCGGCTTGGATGCCGTAGGCGCCGCGCCCCAGATAGATCGTGTTCATGTAGTTGCACAGCACTTCGTCTTTGCTTTGCGTCTGCGTGATCTTGACCGCCAGTATGGCCTGACGCAGCTTGGCGGCATAGCTTGAGGTCACGGTTTCGCCCATGTAGTACTGCTTGACGTACTGCTGGGTGATGGTGGACCCGCCCTGACGCGAGCTGGTGGTGATGTTGCTCAGGAAGGCACGCCCGATGCCTTTGAAATCGATGCCCTTATCGGTGTAGAAGGAGCGGTTCTCCGACGAGACGATGGCCTGGCCCACGTATTTGGGCAGCGCATCGCAGCTGATGATCTCGCGGTTCTGCTGCGCGAAGGAGCCGAGCTCGGTGGTGCCGTCTGCATAGTAGACCGTGGTTTTGGACGATATCGCGACCTTATCGGCCTGCGGTATGTCGGTGGTTATGTAGAGGTAGGCGAACACGGCGATGCCGGCCAGCAGCAGCGCGCCCGCTATGATGAGCAGCCACTTCAGCACACGGCGGACAGGATGCCGCGGCTTGTTCTTGCGCGGCTTACGCCCTTGGGCACGATGCGATTCATTGGAGTTGCGATGCGATCCCGGATTCGGTGATGCGCCGCCGTGCGACCCTGTCGATCCCCGTGCCGGGGTGCCGTTGGTCCGCGATGAAACGCTGCGAGTCTGAGAAGCCATGCCCACCACCGTAACGGCAGCCCCTGAAAAATACATGCCTGTCAGCGGAATTCTCGCAAATCTTCGCAAATGGCGCTGTCGGGTTGACACGCTTAGGAATTTCACGGTATATAGGGGGCTGTAGGGGGCGACTCGGCGCTTAAATAGCGAATCCAGCAATGCTTCTCCAAGTTGGGCGCTATGCTTAAATGTTGGAATGCGCAACGCGCTACATATATAAAGAGGAGTCAATATGAGCATTCGCGTAGCAATCGCCGGCGTAGGCAACTGCGCCTCGTCGCTGGTGCAGGGCGTCGAATATTACAAGGATACTGCCGATGATGACAAGATCCCCGGACTGATGCACAACAACTTCGGTGGCTACCGCGTGCGGGACATCGAGTTCGTGACCGCCTTCGACGTGGATGCGCTCAAGGTCGGCAAGGATCTGTCCGAGGCGATCAAGGCCTCGCAGAACAACACGATCACGTTCGCCGATGTGCCGAATCTCGGCATCGAGGTGCTGCGTGGGCCGACCCACGATGGCCTGGGCGAGTATTACCGCGAGATGATCGAGGAGTCCTCGGCCGAGCCTGTCGACGTGGTCAAGGAGCTCAAGGACAAGAAGGTCGACGTGCTGGTCAGCTACCTGCCGGTCGGCTCCGAAGAGGCCGACAAGGCCTATGCACAGGCGGCTCTTGACGCGGGCTGCGCCTTCGTCAACTGCCTGCCGGTGTTCATTGCCTCCGATCCCGAGTGGGCGCAGAAGTTCCGCGACGCCGGCCTGCCGATCGTAGGCGACGACATCAAGAGCCAGGTCGGCGCCACCATCACGCACCGCGTCATGGCCCGCCTGTTCGAGGATCGCGGCGTGCGGCTCGACCGCACGTACCAGCTTAATGTCGGCGGCAACATGGACTTCATGAACATGCTGCAGCGCACGCGCCTGGAATCCAAGAAGATCTCGAAGACCCGCGCCGTCACCTCCATCGTGCCGCACGAGATGGAAGGCCACAACGTGCATATCGGCCCGTCCGACTACGTGGCGTGGCTTGACGACCGCAAGCTGGCATTCGTGCGCCTGGAAGGCACGACCTTCGGCGATGTGCCGCTGAACCTTGAGTATCGCCTTGAGGTGTGGGATTCGCCGAACTCGGCCGGCATCGTCATCGATGCGGTGCGCGCCGCGAAGATCGCGCTCGACCGTCATCTCGCCGGCCCGGTGCTCGCGCCGAGCTCCTACTTCATGAAGTCCCCGGCTGTGCAGCATGAGGACAACGAGGCGCGTCAGCTCGTCGAGAAGTTCATCGCCGGTGAGGTCGAGTCGACCGAGGCTCAGCTCAATGCCGACGTGGCCGAGGCGAAAGCCAAAGGCAAGGACGTCTGGCACGCCTGAGCGAGTGGGCTTATGCTCTGTAGGCTAGTGGCTGATGTTGCTGGCTAGCCTACAGAGCCAGTCTGTATATGACAATGGGGGCTGCGCGCGATTCATAACGAATCGCGCGCAGCCCCCATTGATGTATGTGGCTACCGTTCGGCTCACACTTTTTTCAACGTTCGCAAAAAGTGTGAGCCGATTCCTGAGCTACTTCGCGATGAGCGGGTGAATGCGCTTGTCGTAGGCGGTCAGGGCGCTGTTGATGACCTGATGCATGTCGTAGTAGGCGTAGGTGCCCAGCCTGCCGCCGAAGATCACGCCGGGCTCCTTGTCCTCCAGCTGCTTGTACTGCTGGTACAGGTCGCGGTCGCCTTGCGTGTTGACCGGGTAGTATGGCTCGTCGTCACGGCCGGCGGAGCGGCTGTATTCGCGCCACACCACGGTTTTGTCGGGGTTCTGCTGCTCGCGGCGCTCGGGGTTGAAGTTCTTGAACTCGATCGCCCGCGTGTAGGGCACGTCCGCATCCGGGTAGTTCATCACCGGGCAGCCGTAGTGGTCGCCCTCCTCGTAGCGGACCTCCTCGAAGTCCACCGTGCGCCATTTCAGCTCGCCGAGCGCGTAGTCGAAGTAGCGGTCCACCGGGCCAGTGTAGATGATCGGGACCTTGCCCACAAGCGCGGCCTTGTTCAGCGGCTGGCTCTCGTCGAAGAAGTCCACGCCCAAGGTCACATGAATCTTCGGATCGTCGATCATCCGCTCCATCCACGCTGTGTAGCCGTCGGTCGGCAGCCCCTCGTACTTGTCCTTGAAGTAGCGGTTGTCGTAGTTGAAGCGCACCGGCAGACGATTGATGATGCTGGCCGGCAGGTCGGCCGGATCCGTCTGCCACTGCTTGCCCGTGTAGTACTTGAAGAACGCCTCGTAGAGCGGCCGGCCCACCAGCTGGATGCCCTTGTCGTTGAGGTTCTTGGCTTCCACGCCCGCCAGTTCGCCCGCCTGCTCCGCAATGAGCGCCTGGGCCTCCTTCGGCGTGTAGTGCGCGCGGAAGAACTGGTTGATGGTCCCCAGATTCACCGGCAGCGGGAACACCTCGTCCGCATGCGTCGAGTACACGCGGTGCACGTAGTTCGTGAACGAGGTGAAGCGGTTCACATACTCCCACACGCGCTCGTTGGACGTATGGAACAGGTGGGCGCCGTACTGGTGGATCTCCGCGCCGGTCTCCTCATCCATGCGCGAATACGCATTGCCCCCGATATGCGGGCGAATGTCGATGATTTCGACTCGCGCCCCCGCACGTTCAGCCGCCTGCTGCGCCACCGTCAGCCCAAACAAGCCAGCGCCAACCACCACTAGATCCGCATTCATGAATATCCTTCCGTTCCCAATATTCCCATGTGTTCAGTGTCATGAACCATATGCGATGGACTGCTGAAGGCAACAACCGCTTGTCGCAACGCATAATCTCCTTTATATTACCCGCAGGCGCTCCCGTGACTCAATAGCCTGTCGCGCGGCGAGAATGAAAGTCGATTCGCCGGGGTTCTCTGCATCTGACGAATCAACCCGTTTGCATCGTCTTTTATCCGCCAACTCGAGGCTGCCGTACAAAAGGTGACGCAAAATCAGTGCAAAACGTTGCGAAACCTACGGCAGTGGCGCATTAGCGTGCAAAAGGCGACGCAAACTCCTTCGGAAACGTTGCGAAAGCTACGGCAGCCTTGCGTGCCGAAGTGCATCCGAGGGTGGTGTACACTAGGGAAAGCCTCCACGCGGCGCTATGTCACCCAACTCCCCCAGGGCAGGAATGCAGCAAGGGTAAGTGGCCTCTGACGGGTGCGTGGAGGTTTTCACATATTTGACTTATAACCCGCTTATGTGCAAGTTTTGCCGCAACTGCGCGTCTAGCGAATGCATCGTCGCAGGCTTGGCCGTAGAGTCGTGAAATATGAGCGACGAAACAGAATCTGAATTTGAACCCGATGCCGTGGCGCGCGACCCGAACAATCCTGATAACGCCGGCGATATGAGGAATGACGCAGACAGTGCGGATACAGCTGCCGTGACGCCGGAAGATACGGAAGGTGCGGAAGATACAGAGAATGTCGGCAACACGGAGATTGCCGGCAATGCAGATGGCGAACATGGCGCGGCCGAGGCTGACGGTGAAGCTGGCAGCGCAGATAGCACATCTAACGCAGATGACGCATCCGACGCAAGTGACGCGAGCTCAGCCTCACCCAGCGCCCCCATGCCCGTGTTCACGCCGCTGTCTGAGCCCCCGGCATCGGCTGGACTGCCGACATCAGCGTCGCCAGCGGCTTCGAGCCACGGAGCCTTTGCAACGCTCGGAGACGCTTCGCCGCATTCCTTGAAGGCGCAGCCTGGGCAGAGCAATCAGGTAGACGACTTGACAGGCCTGATCGGGTCGCAGGGGCCGCAGGGTCCGCAAGGCCTGCAATCCGGGCAATCCGCACATGATTCGCAAGGTGGCTCCGCATCGCAGGGTGGGCTCAGCTACGATTCCAGCCACGATTCCGACCCTGATCTCGATCTCGACCACGGCCTCGCCCGCCTCGACCCGCTGACCGTGCGCCCGAGAATGTCCAGCCGAGTCCTGTGCGTGACGTTTGCCTTGGTCTTCGCCGCCTTTGCCGCCGGCGTGTGGTGGCTGGGTGTGCACACGATGTCAGGCCAGAACTACGACGATGCCGTGTATACGGGTTTGCGCGGCTCCATCGCCGGCTGGTTCGGTCCGCTGACCACAATGCTTACCAACTCCGCTCTCGTGATTGGGCTGAGCGTCGCCATCATCGTCGTAGCCGTGGCGGTTGCCGCGTTGCGCCGCCGGTGGTGGCTGCTGGGGCAGATGGCCGTTGTCGGACTGCTGTTCTGGGCCGTTCACTATCTTAAGGACGTGCTGCCGCGCCCATTCATCGTCAACACGGCTTCCAGCAAGCTCAATTCCGCGCCGTCCGGCCACACCTTGCTGGCCGCAGCTGCCGGCGTGCTGCTCCTGATTGCGGTCGGTCGAGCCTGGCGGGCGCTCGCAGCGCTGCTGGCTTCCGTCTACGCAGTGCTGGTGGGGCTGTCGGTGATCGTCGGCCAGTGGCATCGTCCGACCGATGTCATCATGGCCATCCTGCTGATCGGCGCGGTGACCCTGCTGGTGCTCGCCTTCACGCGCGCATCCGGCATGGACGCGCCGGGCAAGCGGGCCTCCTCGCCCAGCATACAGATCGTCGCCAGCGTCATGATCACTGCCGGAGTGCTTGGCTGCCTGTACGCGGGCTATATCATCTGGCAGCTCGCGCCCGGGCTGCCCTTGAGCGAGCAGTGGACGCACAGCGGAGCCATCGCCTCGGCGATTGTGCTCATAGCGGCGGCAAGTGCCCTGGTCTTCGGTCTGGTGCTGGCGATGCGCCAGCTGACTGCATCGCCGCTCTCGAAGCTCGGCCTTGTTGGAGCGCCTCCCGAGCCGCCGACCGCACCGCAGCAGAAGGCGAAATAATCTGGAATAATCCGAAATAATCGCCGTGGCAATCACTGGAATTGCTGGCGAAACGCTGAGACGGCACACACCCGATTTGGCGCTTCGACATACCGCATGCGTATGATGGCGCTGCGCAATGCCATGAGGAATGGCAGAGGAACTGATAGTAGAACAAGGAGGGGCAATGGCTAACGGCACCAAGCTCGTCATCGTGGAGTCCCCGACCAAGGCCAAGAAGATCGGCGGATATCTCGGCAAGGACTATACCGTGATGGCATCGGTGGGTCACATTCGCGACCTCGCCCAGCCCAGTCAGGTCCCTGCGGCCCAGAAGGCGAAATTCGGCAAGTTCGGCGTCGATGTGGACGACGGCTTCGCTCCTTATTACATCGTTGGCTCGGACAAGAAGAAAACCGTATCCGAGCTGCGTTCCGCGCTCAAAAACGCCGATGAACTCTACCTTGCGACTGATGAGGATCGCGAAGGCGAGGCCATCGCCTGGCATCTCGTGCAGACGCTCAAGCCCAAGGTCCCGGTCAAGCGCATGGTCTTCCACGAGATAACCCCGGAGGCCATCAAGGCCTCGCTGGCGCAGACCCGCGATGTGGACGGCAATATGGTCGACGCGCAGGAGACGCGCCGTGTGCTCGATCGGCTCTACGGCTATGAGCTGTCCCCGGTGCTCTGGCGCAAAGTCGGCCCCGGGCTGTCGGCGGGCCGTGTGCAGTCCGTGGCGACGCGGCTGATCGTCGAGCGCGAACGTGAGCGCATGGCCTTCGTGAAGGCCGCGTATTGGGATGTCACGGCTATATTGGGGGCACCAAGCGTCCAAGGCGACAACGTCGATTTCGCTTCCCGGCTCGTGTCACTGGACGGCAAGCGACTGGCCGTCTCCAAGGACTTCGGCGATGACGGCAAGCTCACGCCGGCCGGATTCAAAGACAACGTCTGTCTGCTGGATGAGACCGGCGCGGCTGCGCTCGCAAAGTCAGTGCAGGATGCCGTGTTCACGGTGGTTTCGAATGAATCGAAGCCTTATCGTCGCCGCCCGATGCCGCCGTTCACCACGTCGACGCTGCAGCAGACCGCCGGCAACCGGCTGTCGATGAGCTCGCGCCAGACCATGCGTGCCGCGCAAGGTTTGTACGAGAACGGCTACATTACCTACATGCGTACGGATTCGGTGACGCTGTCGCAGGAGGCCATTTCCGCCGCCCGCGATGCGGTCGAATTCCATTTCGGCGCGTCGTATCTCGCCGATAAGCCCAAGCAGTATGCCACGAAGACGGCTGGCGCGCAGGAGGCCCACGAGTGCATCCGCCCCGCCGGTTCGCGCTTCCGCGACCCGAACGAGCTGGGCGGCAAGGTGCCGCCGGACCAGCTCAGGCTCTACACGCTGATTTGGCAGCGCACGCTGGCCTCGCAGATGGCCGACGCAACCGGATCGACCGCTACAGTCAGGTTCTCCGCGCCCGCAGGGCAGCAGGGCGAGGCGATTTTCCAAGCCTCGGGCACCGTCATCGAATTCCCGGGCTTCCTTAAGGCCGTTTCAGGTCGTTTCGGCGGCGGTTCGTCCTCGTCGACGGCAGCGCAGTCGGCTCGGACTGCCGACAATGCGCAGTCGGGCAAGGCGGATGCGAAATCCGGCAAGTCCGCTGACGAGAACGAGTCGCTGCCGCCGATGCAGGTCGGCGACGAGCTGCACGCCTCGCAGGTGACAGCCGATGGGCACGAAACCCAGCCGCCGGCGCGCTACACTGAGGCCTCGCTGGTCAAAACGCTTGAGGCCAAGGAGATCGGCAGACCGTCGACCTACGCGAGCATCATCTCGACCATCATCGATCGTGGCTACGTCTACGAGCGCGGCCGCGCCCTGATACCGTCCTGGCTGGCGTTCGCGGTCACGAAGCTGCTGGAGACGAAATTCCCCAAATACGTGGACTACGAGTTCACTGCCGATATGGAGAACGGCCTCGACCAGATCGCGCATGGCAGGGAAACCGGCAAGGAATGGCTCACACGCTTCTACTTCGGCTCCGGCGAGGATGCGGCGCAGAACGCCGCCGAAGCCCACGAAGGCCTGCAGCAGCAGGTCGCGCAGCTGGGCGAAATCGACGCGCGGGCCATCAACACCATCGACATCGGCGACGGGCTGCATGTGCGCGTTGGGCGCTATGGCCCATATCTTGAGGATATGAACCACCTCGACAAGGAAGGCAATCCTAGTCGAGCCTCGCTGCCGGATACGATGGCGCCTGACGAACTGACCATCGAGGCAGGCCACGAGCTCATCGAGCACAACGCCTCCGGGCCGCGCGAACTGGGCAAGGACCCGGCGACCGGCGGTTCCGTCGAAGTGCGCAACGGGCGTTTCGGACCGTATGTGGCGTTGGTGGCGCCCGAAACCCTGGAAGAGGACAAGGACGCTGCGGCTTCGGAAGCGTCAGCCAAGACGGCTGCGAGCAAGGATACTGCGGCCAAGTCGAGCAAGACGAGCAAAGCAGGCAAGACAGCAAAATCTACGAGCGCCGCGTCGAAGCGTGCGAAGAAGGCTCCGGCCGCGCCAAGACCCAAGATGGCCTCGTTGTTCAAGTCGATGAGTCCGGACACGCTGACCCTTGAGGACGCCCTGAGGCTGCTCAGCCTGCCGCGCGAAGTCGGCGCGATTGAGGAGACCAATGCCGAAACCGGCGAGGTCTCGCAGGCGATCGTGGCCGCAAGCAACGGACGATACGGCCCGTACCTGACCAAGACGGGCGCTGACGGCACGAGCGAAACGCGCTCGCTGACCAGCGAGGACGAGATTTTCACCGTCGACATCACACAGGCCAAGGCCCTGTTCGACCAGCCCAAATACGGGCGCGGCCGCGGCCGGGGAGCTGCCAAGCCGCCGCTGCGCGACCTCGGGGCCGACCCTGAGACCGGCAAGAACGTGACCATCAAGGACGGGTTCTACGGCGCGTACATCACCGATGGCGAGACGAACCGAACCTTGCCCAAGCAGTACACGCCCGAATCGATCGAGGTGCCGGAGGCCTTCCGGCTGCTGGCCGAGAAGCGTGCAGCCGGCCCGGTGAAGCGCCGGGGCCGCAAGGCGGCAACGTCAAAGTCGAAATCAGCCGCAAAATCGACCACGAAGAAGGGCGCTGCAGCCAAGAAGACCACCGCAGCCAAGAAATCCACGGCGAAGACCGGGGCTGCCAAGAGCAGCGCAAGCACCCGCAAGAGCGCTTCGGCCAAGGCCAAGTGATGGCGGGGCTGTTCATCTCCTTCGAGGGTGTTGACGGTGCGGGCAAAACCACGCAGGTCGAGCGGCTGCGCCAGTATGCCGAGTCCTTGGGGCGTTCGGTTACCGTCACACGCGAGCCGGGCGGCACCGCCTTGGGGCGGGCCATCCGCCAGATGCTGCTACACGGCGTGCCCGAGGACGCCGAGTATGCCGGGCAGACGGTTAGCAGAGGCGCTGCCGAGAACACTGAAAACGCAGGCATCGCCGCGCGCGCCGAGGCGTTGCTCTTCGCCGCCGATCGAGCGCAGCATGTTGCGCAGGTGATACGTCCGGCTTTGGAACGCGACGGCATCGTAATCACCGACCGATATCTGGATTCCTCGCTCGCCTATCAGGCGGGCGGGCGCGAACTGACTGTCGAGGCCGTGCGTCGGCTCAATCTCTGGGCGAGCGATGCGCTGCTGCCCGCACGCACCTATCTGCTCGATATGGATACGGATATTTCGCATCGCCGGCTCACGCACAGCGAGGATCGCATGGAATCGGCGGGCGCTGCATTTCAGTATCGCACGCGGCAAGCTTTTTTGGAGCTTGCGCGCAAGGATCCGCAGCGGTTCAAGGTCATCGATGCCGCGCGGCCCGTCGATGTGGTCTGGCAGGAGATCAAGGCCGATTTCGATGCTTTGCTGGCTGACGGCATGGCTTCTGGTGGTTTGGTCTCCGGCGGCATAGTTTCTGACAATATGGACTCCGGCGAATCGCAGGGAGAGCCGCGATGAGCGTCTGGGATTCGATCGTCGGCCAGCAGCGCGTCGTCGGCCAGCTCTCCGCCATCGCCGCCGGGGATGCGAAGGCCATCGCCCAGTCATGGCTTATTTGCGGTCCTTCAGGCTCGGGCCGTTCGAACATCGCCCGCGCCTTCGCAGCAGCTCTGGAAAGCCCTGATCATGGTATGGACGCGGAGCCGACGCGGATTGCTGCGCAGGTGCTTGCCGGCACGCATCCGGATGTGACCGTGCTGGCGACCGACAAGGTGACCATCGGCATCGACGAGGTGCGTGGTCTTATCGAAACTGCCGAGCAGACGCCGAGTACCGCGCCGTGGCGCATCATCATCATCGAAGACGTCGACCGCATGCTCGAGCGCACCACGAATGTGCTGCTCAAAGAGATCGAGGAGCCCAGCCCGCACACCATCTGGCTGCTGTGCGCGCCTAGCGCCCAGGACGTGCTGCCCACCATCCGCTCGCGCACCCGCATCATCAATCTTGCCGTGCCGCCTGTCTCGGCTGTCGCGGATTTTCTGGTCGAGCAGGACCATGTGGACCGCAATATTGCGTTGCGTGCCGCGCGGCTGGCCGAAGGACATATCGGCGTGGCCCGGCTGTACGCCAACGACGATCAGGTGATGGCCGACCGCGATGAGCTGATCGTCGGCGTGCTGGGGCTGCAACGCGCCTCCGACGCCGTGCTGCTGGCGGGAAATCTGATCGAGAATGCGCAGGCGCAAGCGCAAACGGATGTGCAACGCCAGGCCGAGGCGCGTGAGGCCCAATTCCGCCGCATCAACGGACTGGGAGGGAAGGACCGCATTCCACCCAAGCTGCGCGGAGCCTTCAACGCCATCGGCAAGAAGGACGTGCTCAAGCGCCAGACCACGCGCCGCAGCCGCGATGTGCTGGACCGCGCGCTGAACTCGGTCGCCAGCATCTACCGCGATGTCGCCGTGCTGCAGAACAATGCCGAGGACGCGGTTGGACTCATCAACCTTGAGAACCGCACGCCTATCACCGAGCTGTCGGCCCACCTCACTCGCGCTGGTGCAGTGCAATGCCTCGAAGACATCGCCACCGCGCGGCGCCGACTCGCCGGCAACGGCAACCCAACGCTCGTCTTCGAAGCCCTGTTCTGCGCGCTCATAGCTCGCTAGCGGCTCACTAGTCGGCTCGGTGGCGAGTCGCGGGCAAAACCGCAAGGGATGCGTCGCCTTTTGTACACCAACTTGGCCTTACCGTACAAAACGGCACGTTTCAAGCCTCCAAAACGTTGCCTTTTGTACGGCAGCGTCGCGTTAGCGTACAAAAAGCAACGTGGGAGGGTATAGGTACAAATAGTAATGCCGGACGCAGCGAACTGCGTCCGGCATTACTGTATTCGTAGCCTAAAGGCTGGCAATCACTCGCTTGCGGCGATGGTGGCGGCGAGCTTGTCGGCCACGGATTCGGCGTCATCGCCATCCACGGTGATGGTCACTTCGTCGTTCTGCTTGATGCCCAGGCCCATGACGGACAGGATGCTGCCGGCGTTCACGCCTGCGGTGCTGGGATCCTTCGAGATGGTCACCTTGGCTCCGCTGGCGGCGGCCGCCTGCGCGAACTGGGAGGCCGGGCGTGCGTGGATGCCCACGGGGTCGGTGATGGTGATGGTGCGGGTTGCTGTTGACATGCAACGCTCCTTTGAGTTTGAGCAGTGTCCTGCTGGGCATGCTGCGACATAACGTTGTCGCGTTTTAGTCTAGCATGGGTATGGAAAATCTAGACTGGGAGGCTGACTCGCCCTGTCGTGGCTTTTTTCTAGGTGTCTCGATATACTGACAAAGATTTGGAGAAAGGACTCTGATGATTATTACAGGTGTTGGCATTGGCCGTGGCACGGCTATAGGGCCGGTTATCCGCATGGCTTCAGCGTTGAAGGAACCGCAGGACATCGCGCGTGGCGCGGGCTTGGACGCGCAAAGTGAAATCAAGCGCGTCAAGGCTTCGCTGGACGCGGTCAATGCGGATTTGAACGCCCGCGCCGAGGCCGCGTCGCATGGCGACGAGGGAACCCGGCAGGCAGCGGCAATACTCGAGGCTTTGGCGCAGATGGCGGGGGACCCGACGCTGCTGGACTCCATCAGCAAGCTCGTCGAGCAGGGTAAAACCGCTGATCGCGCCGTGTTCGAGGGCTTCGCCGGCTTTGAGCAGACGCTCACCTCGCTCGGCGGCTACATGGCCGAGCGCGCAGGTGATTTGCACGATGTCGGGCAGCGCGTGATCGCCAATCTGCTTGGCGTTCCCGCCCCAGGCGTGCCGCAGAGCGACCATCCATTCGTGCTGGTCGCCGAGGATCTGTCTCCTGCCGACACGGCTGCGCTGGATATGCATAACACGCTGGCCATCGTCACTACTCAGGGTGGGCCGACCAGCCATACCGCGATTCTGGCTCGCGCCCGCGGCATTGTCGCCGTGGTTTCGGCATCCCGGGCCAGCGATCTGACCAATGGCACGACTGTCATCGTCAGCGCCGCGAAGGGCGAAATCACCGTCGACCCGAGCGACAAGGAAATCGAGGCGGCCAAGGCAGCCCAGTCCTCGGCTGCTCAGGCCAAGGACCTGCGCGGCAAGCCCGGTGCGCTCAAGGATGGCACGCCCATCCCGCTGCTGGCCAATGTCGGCAAGCCGAAGGACGCCGATGCGGCGCTTGAATACGGCGCTGAAGGCGTGGGCCTGTTCCGCAGCGAGTTCCTGTTCATCGGCAATTCCGAGCCGCCCAGCGTCGAGGAGCAGGCCAAGGCCTATGCCGAGCTGCTCAGCCGCTTCCCGGGCAAGAAGGTTGTCATCCGCATGCTCGATGCGGGCGCGGACAAGCCCCTGCCGTTCCTGACTCCCGAGGATGAGCCGAACCCGGCGCTCGGTCTGCGAGGCCTGCGCACGCTCAAGGCGCATATGCAGGTGCTCGAAGATCAGCTCGAAGCGCTCGTTGAGGCCGATCGCGCCACTAACGCGCACCTGTGGGTCATGGCCCCGATGATCGCCGATCAGTATGAGAGCGAATACTTCGTCAAGCTCGGCAAGTCGAAGGGCCTGAAGTTCGTTGGCTCGATGGCCGAGGTTCCTTCGATCGCCCTGATGGCGAACGAGGTCGCTGAAGTGGCCGACTTCGTCTCGATCGGCACGAACGATCTGACCCAGTACACGCTGGCCGCCGACCGTACGCTCGGCTCTGTCGCCAACTACCAGACCGCCTGGCATCCGGCCGTGCTGCGCAACATCAAGCTCATCGCCGACGCCGGCAAGGCGCATGACATGCCGGTGGGCGTGTGCGGCGAAGCTGCGGCCGATCCGGATCTGGCCGTCGTGCTCGCCGGTCTCGGCGTCACCTCGCTGTCGATGACCCCTGTGGCCCTCGACGATGTGCGTGCCGAACTGGCCAAGTACACGCTGCAAGAGGCGCAGGAGAAGGCTAAGCGCGCCCTTGCCGGCGAGTTCTACCACCCAGCCGAGTAATACATACCCATTGACGCGTCAGGTTCAATCCTGACACGACCAAACCGACGCCATTAACCAGCGGGGCCCTGCGCATATGTCTATGCACAGGGCCCCGCTGGCATGTGAAGTGCCTGATATGCGAAGTGCTGTGCCTATGACACATGGCAGATGGCTGTCCTGCGTAGCCTTTTGTACGCTAACTTGGGCTTATCGTACAAAACGTTACGCAGAGCGGCCATTTTCCATTGCGGTTTATACGTCAAGATCGTGTTAACGTACAAAAGACTACGCACAATGGCTGTTCTGCATCGCATTTCATACAGGACACTGGCGTTAGCGTACAAAACGCGACACACCGAGTGGCGTGCAATATGGCCGCAATCCGTTGCTCTCGCGTTATTCTCCTAGGGCAAGTCAGCGCGGTGGGGGATACTGGGTTCATGAGAGTCTCAGCTGATTTCACCGTCGTCCCCGATGAGTTCGCCGCCGCAGCGCCGCCGGAGAACCTCATCGATGGGACGCCCGTCGTCTCCTTCCCGTTCTACATCGATAATCTCGATCCATCCGCCCAGTATCTGCACTGGCAGTTCGTCGACCCTGATTCGATTCCCGTCTGCGGATTCGAGTGGATTCATTGGGGCGTGGCGAATGTGCCCATCGACGCGCTCATGTTCGATTTCAACGATTCGCACGCGCTGCAGATTCCGCCGGACTTCTCGCGCACACTGCCTTCGATGATTCCCGAGGCCATCCAAGGCCGGACTTCGGCGGCAAGCAAGTTTGTCGGGAAAAGCGACCCGGCTGTGACCATGCGTTACAACGGTCCTACGCCGCCCGACAAGCTGCACGGCTATGAGCTGCAGGTCTGGGCCACCGCATCGCCGCTGCCAGGCTTGTGCCAGGGCTTCTGGCTCAATGAGCTGCTGCACGCGCTGCACGGCTACGAAGGCCCGCTCGATCATGGCGGCATCGTCTTGGAGTACGGCCCGAAAGGCAAGTGAGTGCTGGGCGCGGCAAGACACATAGACAATCAAATAGGCAATAGGTAATTAGGCGACTGCGCCAACATATACAAGCAAAGGAAGCAACAGCATATGGCCTGCACCACGATTCTGGTCGGCAAAGACGTGAGCTATGATGGCTCGACCATCATCGCTCGCAACGAGGATTCGGCGAACGGCGAGTTCAATCCCAAGCGCTTCATCGTCGTGAAGCCGAGCGAGCAGCCCCGCCATTATCGCAGCGTCATCAGCCATGTGGAGCTTGACCTGCCGGACGACCCGCTGCAGTACAGCGCGGTGCCGAACGCCGATGCCAAAGAAGGCATTTGGGGCGAGGCCGGGGTCAATGAGGCGAATGTCGCCATGAGCGCCACCGAGACGCTGACCACCAACGAGCGTGTGCTGGGTGCCGATCCGATGGTCGAGCTCACTGCAGCGAAGGGTGCAGCGGGCGAGCCGGGCTACGAGCCGGAAGTGCCCGGCGGCATCGGCGAGGAGGATTTCCTCACCATCGTGCTGCCCTATGTCACCACCGCGCGCGAAGGCGTGGCCCGCTTGGGCGCGCTGCTTGAGCAGTACGGCACCTATGAGATGAACGGGGTCGCGTTCAGCGATGCGAGCGAGATCTGGTGGCTGGAAACGGTCGGCGGCCATCATTGGATCGCCAAGCGCGTGCCGGACGAGGCCTATGTCACGATGCCGAACCAGCTCGGCATTGACGAATTCGACCTTGACGACGCCCTCGGCGATCAGGAAAACCACATGTGCTCCGCCGATCTGGCCGAGTTCATCGAGGCGAACCACTTGGATCTCTCGGTCGAATCGACCACGCCGTTCAACCCGCGCGACGCCTTCGGCTCGCATTCCGACTCCGACCATGTGTACAACACGCCGCGCGCGTGGTTCATGCAGCGCTTCCTGAACCCCTACGACGAGGTCTGGGACGGGCCGGATGCCGACCACAGCCCGCAGAGCGACGATATTCCATGGGCGCGCCAGCCTGATCGCAAGATCACCATCGAAGACGTCAAATACGTGCTCAGCTCGCACTATCAGGGCACGCCATACGACCCGTACGGCAAGCTCGGCGACGAGCATACGCGGCATATGTTCCGCACCATCGGCATCAACCGGCAGAGCCAGCTCGCCGTCATCCAGATTCGCCCCTACCAGCCACAGGCCAACCGTGCCATCCAATGGATGGCCTACGGCTCGAACCCCTTCAATGCGCTCGTGCCGTTCTATGCAAACGTCGACACGACGCCGGATTACTTGGCTGATACCACGACGCGCGTGACCTCGGAGAACTTCTACTGGGAGAACCGCATCATCGCGGCGCTGTGCAACTCGGCCTTCGCCGAGACCTCGAACGCAATTGAGCGCTACCAGGAGAAAATCGGCGGCATCGGGCATCGCATGGTGACCGCCGCCGATGAGCAGGTGGCGCGGCTGGACGGCGTCGCGGCTGACAGCGCGGCTGACGAGGCCTATGAGACCGATGCCGATATCGACGAAACCGACGATATCGAAGTGACTGACGATATCGACAACGACATCCAGCCAATGGAACCGGGCGAGATTCCCGCCGCCACCCGCAACGGCGAGGCGCGCGAGATACTGGCCGCCGCCAACCAGGCGATGGCCGACCAACTCAAGGCGCAGACCGACGAGCTGCTCGACGCCGTGCTGTACATCACCAGCATGAAGATGAGCAACGGCTTCAATCGCTCCGATAACTGAAAGAGACATAGCTAACATAGCTGCCTGTCATGTAATCGCCGCCCCACGTATTATCGTATTATCCTGAGTAATTGCACCATCCTTACCCATGCCCCTATCCACGGAAACTTAAGGAACAACATGCCACTGATCGATCAGTTCACCACCCAGTACGGCCTCGTGCGCAAAATCGACGCCTTCGGCTATCTCGCACAGTTGAAGAGCGACTCCAGCATTGAGCGCAAGCATGGCAAAGTCGTGCTGGTCACGGCTGACACGCCGCTGAAGGCTTCGCGCGGCGAAGGCAAGACCACCACGACCATCGCGCTGATCGATGCGCTGCGCGCCAAGGGCATCGACGCGGCAGCCGTGCTGCGCCAGCCGAGCATGGGCATCACCGCAGCCGGCTCCAAGGGCGGCGCGTCGGGCGGCGGCAAGGCATCGCTGACCCATCCTGAACTCGTGGACTGGGGTCTGTGCGGCGAGATGACCGCCATCGCGGCAGCGCAGAACCTGCTGGTCTCTTTCGCTGAGAAGGCCGTGGACGAAGGCCTGCTCGATACGATTCTGACTCCTCGGGTGAGCGAGGTTCCCTCGCGTTCGCTGCGCCAGATTGCCGTCGACTACGGCAAAGGCGATGTGCCCGAGCGCGTCGTGCTGACGCCGACCAGCGAGCTGATGCAGATTGTGGTGCTTTCGCGCTCGATGGCTGAAATCGGCGAGCGGGTCGCCGCGATGATCGCCGGAACCAAGGACGGCAAGCCGGTGAAATACGGCGAATTCATCGACCTGTGGCGCATCACCAACATTCTGCTTGACGCGGTCAAGCCGGCGCTCACGGAGACGCAAGCCGGCTCGCCGGTCTACGTGCATTGCGGCCCTTTCGCGAACGTGTCCATCGGCATCCCCTCGCTGGTATCGGTCGAAATGGCGTGCGCGCTGCACGATGTGGTGGTCGTAGAAGCCGGGTACGGTGCGGACGCCGGGGCACAGAAGTGGCTTGACATCGCCTGCCGTGACTATGGCGCACAGTGGCCTTCGGCCGCCGTGATCGTGACGCGCGCGACCACTTGGCGCGACGATCCGGCGCTTTCGTGGCGCTATCCCTTCCATGTCCAGCGCCTCGAAGGCCTTGACATTCCCACCTTCCCGCTCATCAACCTGTGGGAGGGCGAGGACGGCGAGATCGCGTCGCTGCGCGAAACCGCGAAGACCTTGGAGTTCCGCGATCCGATTATCGGCAACCTGTTTCGCGACGGCGGCGATGCGCTGGGCGATCAGCTCGAAGGCTTCATCGACGCGCTGCAGAACGGCGAAACACCGGCGCAGCCGCGCAGCCATCGCGGCATGTCCCTGACCGAGAACGCCAAGTGGGTCGCCGAGCAGGCCTATGGCGTGCCCGGCGAACGTGTGCTGCTCAAGGACGGGTTCGGCGCGTCGCTCGCCCAGGCTCGGGATCTGTGCGCCGATGCGGGTCTCAACCTCGATGAGCTGGCCTTCGTGGCCGTCAAGTCGCCGGCCGTGATGACCGACAACGACTCCGCGCCGGAAGCCGAGCACACGGTGACCCTGAAAAAGGTCGAAGTCCACGCCGGAGCAGGCCTCGTGCAGGTCAACCTGACCACGTCACTGACCACCCCAATGCCCAAGATCGTGTGAGCCTTGGTTAGCTGGCTGGCTAGCTAGCGGTTATATTACGTATGAAGGCGGCGCACCCAGACCGGATGCGCCGCCTTCATACGTCGTGGCATGCGCGATGCGCGCTGAACGTGCCGTAGCCCTATGGCATTCTATGCGTCTTAGGGCCATTAGCTACTAGACCCTTAAAAATTACCCTTAGAAATTGCTGCCGTTCCAGCCCCAGTCGGTGGTGGCGGTGTAGCGGATGTAGGTGCGGTCCTCGGGAATGCCGAGCTCGCCGTTGAGCGCCTTCATGATGCTCGTGGTGAGCTGCTCCCAAGCTGAGCTCGGAACGCTGCGGCCGAAGACATTCACCTCGACATAGGCGGCGGGTTTGCTGTCATCGCCAGCGAAGTAGATGGGCATATCGTCTTCGAAGGGGCACATCAGCCAGCCTTCGGACTTGCCTGGGACTGCGGTAATTGCCTTGCCGTAGGCGGCCTTGAGCGCTTCACGCTGTTCGGGCGTGGTGGATACTGAGACATGGGTGTGAATGACTGGCATGATGATTCCCTTCCAATAGGTAGACGGATGGTCGTGAGGCCCAGTCTAATCCGGCTTGCCGATTGGAGCCGGACATATGCGTAGCTCTGGTGCGCAGTTCTGGTGCGCGGGCCTGGCGATTGGAGATCACGAGCCACAGCCGAGTGCAGCCGTGGAGCATGCTGAACGAAACCTCGAAGATATGCATGGGTTCGGTTCAGATTGCGTGCGGGCCTGCCGGATTATCGGCTGCGACGTGTTTAATGAAGCGTTGTGAGAAAACTGATTGAACAGCTGATGAAGTTCGGCGTCGTAGGCGTCATCGCCTTCTTCATCGATTGGGGCATCCTGAACGCCTTGGTGTGGGGCCTGCATATGCACAACGTGCTGGCCGGCACGATTTCCTTCACGATATCGCTCGTGTTCAACTATCTGGCCAGCATGAAGTACGTGTTCAAGCATCGCGAGGACATGGCGCGCTGGATGGAGATCCTCATTTTCGTTGTGGCTTCGGTCATTGGGCTGTTCATCAACGATCTGATTCTATGGCTCAGCACGTACGGAATGAACCACGACGCCTACGTTTCGCAGAGCGCCCAGTACGTGCTGCGCACGAACGCCGGCAAGCTGGTCGCCACTGCTGTGGTCATGGTCTGGAACTTTGTGATTCGAAAATGGCTGCTCGACGACACGCATACCAACGCGATGAATCGGCTCAAAGGCAAGTCGAATCGGCTTACCCAAGAGGAGCTGGACAGCAAGTGGGAAGGCAGCTTCTCGCATAGGCTGGGGTTGTGGTCCCTCGCGCACACGCCGAAAGGCTGGAAGTAGCGCCGAGAAGTAGTTCTTGGAAGTAGCGAGAAGTAGCGCTTGGAAGCAACGCCGTCCGAAAGCAGCGGGCCGAGCCCCCGCGCCTAGACATTAGACGGTTATCGCGGTCAGCGTGGGTGTTTCCGTGCTCGACTTGATCTGCCTGAAGCCGACGAAGGCAAGCACCAGCGAAAGCAGCGCAAGCAGCGTGACGACGAGGAAGCCTCCCTGCGAGCCGGAGCGGTCGATGAATATGCCCGCGATTGCCGAGCCTACCGATCCGCCGATCGAGTTCATCGCGCCGATCCATGCCACGCCTTCGGTGAAGCGTGTCGGCGGCACGATATGGAGCAGCAGCTGGTTGCCGTTGATCCATGTGGGTGCCTGGCATACGCCGATGATCAGGTAGATGATCATGATGACCCACAAATGCCTGGCGAATAGGAAAGTTCCGATGCCGATGTTGACTACGGCCAGGCAGAAATAGAAGCGCTTCCACAGCGGGGTGATCCAGTTCTTTGCGCCGTAGACGATGGCGCCGCACAGCGAGCTGATCGAGAAGCACGCGAAGACGAGGCCGGTGTACTGCTTCATGCTCTGCTCCGTGGCGAAGGCGATAATCGAGATGCTCGCCGCCGACTGGAACGCGCCCAAGCCAAACCAGGTGACGCATAGCGCGATGAGGCCCGGCCCCCAGATCGACTGCTTGACACGCCTGGACTTGGCAGAGTCTCCGCTGCGTAGTTCCTGTGTTTTCGGGGAAGCGCCGCTGCGCAGCTCCTCGGCCTTGGCCGCCTCTCGCTTGCGGTACTGCCTGCGGGTGAGTCCGGACTGCTTGGCCAGCGTGGTCTGCGAGGGCGGCTCGGTCGTCAGTTCGGTCAGGAACATCAGCGCCCCGATGACGACGCATGCGCCGGTGACCCCGAACGCAAGCGTGCCGGAAACAACGGCCAGCGCGGAGGCCAGCGGATTGCCGATGACCCACATGCATTCGTCGAACACGCCCGAAAGCGACATCGCCCGGTCCGTACGCACGCGGTCGCCCTTGAGCAGATGCGTCCACCGGCTGCGGCTCATTGCGCCCCACGGTGGTATCGCCGCCATGAACGGCGCGATGACGAACAGCATCCACTGCGGCGCACGCGCAGTGATGCATGAGATCATGGCACCCGCCGCGATAAGCCAGACGATGACGGTGGGAATGGCGACCTGGCGCTGTCCGAACTTGTCGACCAGCTTGCCCAGCAGCGGGCCCACGACGGCCATCGCAATCGCCTGGATAGCGGCCAGCGCGCCGGCCAATGCGTAGTTGTGATAGTAGTGCTGCACGGCGATGGTGATGGTCATGCCGATCATCGGGAAGGGCATGCAGGCGAGCACCGACCCGATGGAGAATCGAGCGGTATGGGGCATGTGCAGCAGTTCCGCATAGCCGCCGAAGAGGCGGTGGGTGACTTCTGTGAAGCCGGAGAACACAGGGTTGCTCATGGCGTTCCTTTGCGCTGGTACGGGGTGCAGGAGGGCAGTGCGGGAGAAAGGGAATCAGATTCTCGTACATCGAGTACGATTGTGCAAGTGTAATGAGACTCAGGCCGCGACACGCGGTACATTGATTGATGAGCCGAGCAGCGTGCTTAATGCCGCGCGGTTCAGCGGGATCGCAGCTCAGCGGGACTGCGTAGCCTTATGAGACTGCGTGGCTTCTCTAGTGTCAGGCTACTGCAATTGCGAATCAGGAGGCCGAGGCGCGCGGGCGCGTCATCGGCGCATAGGAAAGGGACTGGGCATGCCGGCAACCACCATCCACTTCGTACGTCATGGCAAGGTCGAGAACCCCGACCAGCTGCTCTATGAGCGGCTTCCGGGCTTTCATCTTTCAGGGTCCGGCGTGCGCATGGCTCAGGCGACGGCGCAGTACATCGCGCAGGATCCTCAGCTGAGCGCGGTGACGGCCGTGTATTCCTCACCCTTGGAGCGCACGCGCGAGACGGCCGGCGAGATTCTTACGCAGCTCAATGCCCGGCGGGCGCAGCGTGGTCAGGAGCCGCTGCAGCTGGTCACCGATGATCGGCTGATCGAGGCGCGCAACGAGTTCCGCGGAACGCGCATCGGGCACGGTGACGGCGCGCTGTGGAAACACCATAATCTCAAATTGGTGTCCAACCTGTGGAAGCCGAGCTGGGGGGAGACCTACGCGCAGATCGCGCAGCGGATGGGTGATTTCGCCGACGAGAAAATACGACAGTACGCGGGCCAGCAGATTATCGTGGTCAGCCACGAGTCCCCGATCTGGTCCTACAGGCATCTGCTGGAAACCGGTCGCCCCGAGCACAACATGCTCATGCGCCACACCGCGCTCGCATCGGTGACCTCCATCACCTACGACCCCGAAACCGGCAGGATGCTGTCCATCGCCTATGCCGATCCGGCTGCCAATGTGGAGTGAACACTGTGGAATAAATACTGTGGAGTGAACGGAGTGGAATAAGCGGCGCAGAGTGGGCGGGATGATGCGGCGATGTGACGCCGTGACAAGGCGTAGCAGGGCATGGGGCATAATGGAAGCGGTGCAAGTGCAAAGGAGCTGAGATGGCATTTCATATGCAGGATGAAGTGATAGTACGCATCGCGATACTTCCCGAGGTGCGCGAGGCTGCGGGCGAAGGGGCCCGGCTGATGTCGCTGTGGCCGTTGGACGACGCCAAGCTGCTGGACAATGATGCGAAGTACACCGAGAATCTTCAGGTGCGCATCACGCGCGCAATGGCCGCGATCATGACCGGCGAGGAGGTGACGATTCCGGACGCTGAATTTGTCTACGAAGGTGCCGAGGAGATACCGGGGCGGCCTCAGCGCATCGTCGATGCGCTGCTCGCCGCGAACGACGCCTGCGAAACCATGGCCGACTACTCACAAACCGGCGATACCGCGCTGGTCATGGGCGGCTGCGGCGCTCTGGGAGTCGACTGGGGCGAGGACACCATCACCGCGGTTGCGCAGACGCTGGAAGAGGTGGAGAACGCGGTTGCTGACGGTGAGGCTCTGCAATCCGAGAGCAACGAGGAGCCGGTAGATGAGCCGGCGGATTCGCCGGAGCACTCATCCGGCAGCGTTGACATCGAGGCCGTGGCGCAGCGCCTGGCGACCGTGCTGGCGGCGGTTGACGGGCTGCTCGGTGTCATAGGCCAGGGCGATGATCCGAGTCTGCAAGGCGACGACGCAGAATCGGCGCGGCTGCGGGCCGGACGCGCACTGCCGGTGATGCTGTATGCCAACGAATTGTGCGAGCGGGTTTCGATTCCGCGTGTTTTCATCTCCGCACAGGAGTTCCTAGATATGATTGACGCGCGCGACGGCACTGGCGCAGCGGGCTCGAATGGGAATGCAGGCCTCGCGGTGGCCCGCATGCTTGCGCCTTCAATCGCTGCCGAATGGGCGAAGCATCGCGAAGATGTGCTCTGGGATCCGCAGGAGGCGAAGAAGAAGGCGAAAGAGGAGGACGAGCGCAAGAACAAGGAGGCGCTCGCCGCCAAATTCGCCAACGCCCCCGACAACAAGAACTGAGTGCCGGGGGTATAGGATTACGGTGTGCTCAATAGCATGATTCCTGCAGAGGGTCTTATGAATGCACATGTATTCAGTTTGTAGTGCCGGTGCTGTCGGAACTGCCGTTCCCATTGCTTTGGTTGTCGGCGGGCTCGCCCGTTGGCTGCGAGTAACCCGGAGTTGGCTGGGATTCGGCGTTTCCTGAGTAGGTGCCGTTCTCAGCGTTCTCAGCGTTTCCGGTATACCCGCCCTGTGGTTGGTAGGAGTCCTGAGCGGGATTGGCGTAGGGCTGCTGATTCTGGCCGTATGGTGCCTGCTGGTCCGGCGCGTAAGGTGCATAAGGCTGGCCGTATTGCTGCTGGCCATATGCCTGCTGACCGTTGGCGGGCTGACCTTGGGCGTATCCGGCGTATCCGGCGTAGCCGCCCGGGTATCCGGTCTGCTGGGCTTGGAAGTCGTCGTCATAGCGCGCGCCGGCGGGATTCGATCTCGCGACGCCAAACACGATGGAGGACGCCAAGGCTCCGATGCCGCACAACCCAGCGAGCAGACCCCACACAATCATTCCAGAGCCGACTCTTGGAGTGCCTGTGACAGTGTATGCGGCTCTGAAAGCGATAGCCTGCGCTGCAATGATCCCGCCAAACAGTCCAGCGAGGAAAATCAATCCGTAGGGCAGCACGGCCCACCAGCCGGACTTGTTGGAATCATGCAGTCGCCTGACGAAGATGGCGAGGGAGGGGATGAATATTGCCAGATTCCACAAATCGGACAGCCATGACATCCGGGTGCCATTAACGCCGTTGTAACCGCCAAGCACCATGCTCACGATGGCGCAGCCGAGAATCACCCACCAGAACTCGCTTTTCGAGGCTCTGCCTTTGAACACGATGTATTTCTGGAAGAAGCGTTTGATTGCTTCGGGGAAGGGGCAACCGTAATACGGCTTGTTCAGCGGCGGCACTCCGGCTGGCGAGAAACCTGGACCGGAGGGTTGGCCGCCGCCATATCCGGGCGCGTACTGCTGTTGGCTGTAATTCGGTGCGTCTGCGTACTGCTGAGCACCTGTGTATTGCGGGGCTTGTTGTCCATATGATGGAATTTGCTGCCCATATTCTGGCGTCCCATACTGTGGTTGCTGAGGCTGTATGGGCTGCTCAGGTTGCTCGGACGGTCCAGGCTGCTGAGTCTGCTGCGTCTGCCCGATCGGTTGTTGCTGAGCATATGAGCCGGCATACGGCGCATAGGGCTGCTGCGTGTCGCCTGAAGTGTTCGGAGTGTCCGGAGCGTCGCCTTGCTCGGAGCCAGACGCAGCAACATACGACGTGTCCTGAGAACGTGACGTGTCATCGCCATTGATGCCCGGATTGCCGGGGTATTGCTGTGAATCGGTCATGATGTCCCTTTCGGCATGATTGCGTACATCTCTATTCTCTCAGGCGTTGTGACAAAAACGCTCCAGCTGTCCTTAAAGAACACTGAAAGCCTACTGGCCCTCCTCCTCATCCAGCGTGGCATCGCTCGCCGGACCGAGCAGCAGATATTCGGCCAGTGCAATCAGCGCGAACAGCACGCCGGTGCCCACGATGATCACGAGCGTGGCCGAGAAGATCGGCGGCGTGCGGAAGGAGTTGAACGCGCCCTGCAGCCAGATGCCCAAGCCTCTGGTCGCGCCCAGATATTCGGCGGTCACGGCGGTGCCGAACACATATGCCGCGCAGATGCGGATGCCGCCGAATATCTGACGGGCGGCGACGCGCAGTTTCACATGCCACAGCGTCCATGCGCGGGTCGCGCCGCAGGTGAGCGCCACATCCTCATAGAATCGCGGCACGGCTGCCAAGCCGCGCGTGGTCTGCACAGCGACGGGGAACAACCCCAGCACCGCGACCAAGACGATTTTTCCGGTCGGATCGAAGCCGAACCACAGCATGAACAGCGGGGCGATGGCGATAAGCGGTATCGTCTGTGCAGCCGTCAGCAGCGGGTAGAGCGCCCGGTGCAGCACCGTCGAGGAGTAGAGCAGCACGCCGATGCCGACGCCTGCCGCCACGGCAATCACGAAGCCGACAACCGTTTCATACGCGGTCATGGCGGCGGCGGACATGAGATCGGGCCAGGTGTCGATCATCGAGGCGACGACCTGGCTGGGGGCGGCAAGCGTGCGCTCGCTGATGCCGCCGAAGCGCACCGCCGCCTCCCATACGGCCAGCAGCACGCCGATAGTGACGACCGGCGGCAGCGCCCGGCGTGCAAGACGCCCGAGACGTCTAAGACGCCCGACGCGCCCGACGCCCTGCCGTCGCCGCCGTTTGGCTGCTGGGGTTGGTCGCTGCATCAGTGTGCCTTAGGACAGGTAGTCATTGGTGGCAAGCTTGCGGGCCTGCGGCGCCTGGCTTGGCGCGCTGTTCGTGCCGCTCTTGCCATCCTTGGACTTGGCGTCGGACTTGCTTGGGGCGTAGGTGCCCGCGTTGTTCTGGAAGTCCAGATACGGCTGTGCGGCGCTGAAATCGGTGGTGCCGGTCACGCGCTTGGGGTCCTTTGTGGTCCAGTACTTGTTCGCGATGATCGTATCCATCGAAGCCCGCACCAGCTTGGGGTCGAGCTGCGATTCCTTGGTCTGCGCCACGAGGATGTCGCTGGCCTTTTGCGGGTTCGCCAGTGCATAGTCGTAGCCCTTGGCTGCTGCGGCGAGGAAGTGGCGCAGTGTCGCCTGATGCGCGCTGTCGTTGAGCCAGGAGGCGTTGACGGCGAATCCCAGCTGGTCCGGATTGCCGGGCACGCCCCAGTCGGCGGCCTCGAAGCAGTTCAGCGCCGGGCCGTTGAGCTTGCTCTCCACGCCTTCCCAGGTGGCGTAGAATCCGCCGAAGTCGCCCTTGCCGCTGCTGAGCGTGGCGAAGGTGTTCGTCCCGGCGGTCGCGGTCTTGAACTCGCCAGTGCCTCCGGCGTGCTTGATCATCTGGCGCACGACGGCGTTCTGCTCAGCCGAGCCGAAGCTGACGAAGGTCTTGCCGGAGAGGTCCTTCGGGGTGACGATGTCTTTGCGGCTGGCCAGCGCGCACCACTGCGCGACCGGCTTCTGCGTCAGGTCGAAGACGAAGCGCAGATTGGCACCCTGCGCGTTGAACGCCGCGACGTTGCTCAGCGTCGTGAACCCGACATTGGCCACGCCGTTCTCCACACTCGTCTCCGCGCCCGCCTGAGCGGTGGGCAGGATGGTGAGGTCGACGCCCGCATCCTTGAAATAGCCGAGTTTCTGGGCCACATACAGCCCGATGTGATTCGTGTTGGGCGTCCAGTCGAGCATGAACGACAGCTTCTGCGCGCCATTCGATGAGGCGCTGTCGCTCGTGCTGCTGCCGCACGCCGCCATGCTCAGCCCCAAAGCCGCGCAGATCAGCGCCGCCAGCACTGCGCGCATCGACGCGCGTAGTCTACGTAGCCTATGTGTGATTTCCCCTATGGAACCATGATTGCTGGAACCATGATTGCGATGTGATGCGGTCATATCGTCACCTTGCCTTTGCTGCTATGGCCCGAAGCAAGGCACGGAAAGGTGAGGAGTCCGCGCGATGCCTCAGGCCGCATCCCGTGCGGCCCATTGCCGCCAAGGATGCCTATGCCTATTGCTGGTTGTGACGCGGCTGCTGCCACCAACCGCGCGAACGCAGTCCAGTATAGCGCCAGCGCTGCCGGAGGCTTGCCTCTGCATTTCGACCCACCTTCGGCTATCATGGCAAGGTTATGACGCAGCATCCACGCAACCCGAACCGCCAGAATCGACTGAACCGGCCGAACCGTACGCGCAACCAAGAGTCCGCCAACGGTGCGCCCCGCGACGCGCATTTCACCAAGCGCCGCTTCAACGCGAGCAGTCCGTTGGAGCGGCTGCTGATTCTGCTGGTCGTGGCGGTGGTTATCGGCATTACTATCGGCGTCGTGCTGCCGAAGATCAGTCAGCCGGTCGGCCAGCTCACCGGCGAGTACACGGCCAGCGGCCCTGCGGCGGATGCGCTGAACGCGCTGAGCGTGAACGACAATCCTAAGACGAGCAGCTATCAGCGCGACGCCTTCGGCTACAACCAGACGGACACGGACGGCAACGGCTGCGATGTTCGCGAGGATGTGCTGTCCCGTGACCTGACCGAAGTGCGCTACACCTATGCGGGCGGCTGCAAGGTGAAGTCCGGCGTGCTGCAGGATCCCTACACCGGCAAAACCATTCACTTCGTGCGCGGGGCGAAGACCAGTGCCGCCGTGCAGATCGACCATGTCGTCGCGCTCGAAAACGCCTGGCAGTCCGGTGCCAGCGCGTGGGACACGGCGAAGCGCTATCGCTTCGGCAACGATATGCTCAATCTGCTCGCCGTCGACGGCCCGGCCAATCAGGAGAAGGGCTCGGCCTCAGCCGCATACTGGCTGCCGACCAACGGCGCGTTCCGTTGCCAGTACGTCGCCCGGCAAATCGGCGTCAAGACGAAATACGGCCTGAGCGTCACTAGCAAGGAGAAGCGTGCGATGCAGTCCGTCCTGCACTCCTGCCCCGCCCAAAAGCTTCCGCAATGAAGCGTAAAACCGGGCTCGATAAGGAGCATTCATGACAGCACGGAGACTTGACCCCAAGCATCTTTGGTAGTACCATACTGAAGATGGGCATCAGATTCTTGGAAAGTGCCGGCAAGCACGGCTTCAATCGCGGCGATGCCATGAACGCGATTACCTACGCGACGTGGAAACATGAACGGTTCGATATGTCTCGCGTCCCCGGGGCTCCTGATCCCACATTGTGGGTAGGCCCGGCGATGGATGGCACAGAGCTGGAAGTCATGACCTATGTTGTGCCGCCGGACGGCGTGGTAATTTTCCACTGTATGGAACTGCGCGATAAATTCCGCAGAATGATGGAAGGAGAACTGCAATGAGCAAGAACACCGACGATTTCGACATCGACAGGCTTGTGGCATGGGCTGAATCCGACGAACCGACGAAGTCTGGCGTCACGACTGCTCAAGGCGATGAAGCAGCGCGTCAGGGACGTGCGCTTCTGCATCTAGGCGGCCGCCCATCGCTTGGCGCTGTCCACGCTCAAGGTGAAGGACGCAGCCCGCGTCGGCAGGTGCGTCTGCCTCAAGAACTGAATCACGAGCTTGACCAATACGTCCAAGAGGAAAAAACAAGTGCTAGCGAGGTGATTCGTCTTGCTCTGAGTGAATACTTCGGGCACCATCGCCAGCAACCGGCCAGCATCTGAAACCGGCCGATAGCTCCGACCCAATGCTATGTTGCCTGTGATTGTTTGATTGCTTGGGGTATGCGCGCTACTGCGTATAACGCATATGCAGCAGCGCCAACTTTGATTGTGAACGTGCAGGGTCGCTCCGGTCAACTCCACAGCAGCAAGCGTTGTCGTCTACTCAATGCGGGCAGGCCACGCGCCTGAGCCGGAGACGGCTCCGGTGTGCTCCTCCACTTCGGCGTGCAGACGGCGCATCGCGCGGTGGGTGAGATCGCGGGTGGAGCCGGCGCCGTCGCCCTTCACGCCGAAGAGCACGATGAACACCACGACCAGGACGATTGCGGAGCTGATGTGCAGCGCCGTCTGCACACCGAAGATGCTCGCTGCGGCCGCATGTTCGGCGCCGCCGCCGAGCGCGTTCTGCCGTATTTTGGTGAAGGTCTCCATGAGAATCACGAGCACGGGTGCGCCGATGGCCCCGCCGAGCTGCCGCGCCGTGTTGGTCACGGCCGAGCCGGCGGAGACCTCGCGCGGAGACAGGCAGTTGAGCGACCAGGTGGTGATGGGCATGAGCACGAATCCCATGCCGATCTGGCGGATGAACTGGCAGATGGACACCCACCAGATCCATGTATCGGGGCCGATTGCGCTCATCATGAGCGTGCCTGCAAACAGCAGGATCGCGCCGGTCAGCGCGACTGGCCGTGCGCCGAATCGATCGAGTGCACGGCCTCCGGCGAACTGGGAGATGCACTGGCCCAAGGCGCCTGGCAGCATGATCAGGCCGCTCATCGTGGCCGAATAGCCGCGGTCGCTTTGGATATAGAGCGGCATGATCACCAGAATGGAGCTGAAAGCGAAGAAGCTGAGCGTAGCGGTGATGGTGCCGATGGCGAAGCTGCGGTTGCGTAGCACGGTCAGGTCGAGCAGCGGCGGCTGAACGTCCGCGTCCTTCAGTTTTTGCACGGTGCTTTCGTCCGCGCCCGCCTTGCGAGCCGCATAAACGCGATCGGAGAACTCCCTGAACCGCTTCGCGCCTTTCATCTGGCGCAGCACGAACCAGATAATGCCGACGAAGCCGATGAGCATCGGCGCCCAGACCACAGGTGCGCCGAATCCGTATGCCTCGCTGTTGGTGAAGCCGTACATCACGCCGCCGAAGCCGAAGATCGACAGCGCGACGGAGAAGAAATCGGCCTTGACACTGGTGTCGTTCTCAGCGAAGTTGTGCAGGCCTAAAATCGCCATCAGCAGCGCGAGCAAACCGATGATCGTGAGCGTCATGAAAATAGAACGCCAGCCGCTCGCGTCCGTCTGCCACCCGCCGATGGTCGGCCCGATGGCGGGCGAGATGCTCATCGCCATGCCGACGGTGCCCATGGCCACACCGCGGCGGGACATGGGGAAAATCGAGAACACGGTGATCTGCAGCACTGGCCACATCACGCCGGAGCCGATCGCCTCCAGGGTGCGCCCCGCGAGCACGAGCAGGAACGTGGGGCCGAGCCAGGCGAGGACGGAACCCAGCGTGAAGACGACCATCGAGGCGATGACGATCTGACGGGTCGAGAAGCGGCGCGTCAGGAACGCGGTAAGCGGCACCATGACGCCCATGATGAGCGGCATGACCGAGTTGAGCCACTGGCCGGTGGTGACGCTGATGTCGAATTCTTTGACGATCGTCGGCAGCGCGGCGCTGAGTTGCAGCTGCGTGAAATTGCCGACGAAAGTGATGAAGGTGAGGATCGCGATTGATATGAACGCAGGGCGGCTCAAATGGCCGTTCGCATAGGATTCATCCTTGGAAAGCACTCTGGATAAGCTGCTACGCTTCGTGGCGAGTTCGGCGCTCGTAGCGTCTCCTGTGCTAGCCGTGTCATGCCCGATTCCGCGTCCGCGCCCACTCATGCGCCACCAACTTCTTCCGCTTTATTCGAATTTTGTTCGTCTGTTATCTTCTTTTGTCATGTTCGTCGTGATCGCCACTACCCGCAAAGACCTCAAAAGTCTATACCGTTGCACGGCCAAGCGTCACTGATGTTCGCTATCTGGATGAATATGCGGCTGCGTGCGCCGACGCGTGCTGCGAGACGGCGGGGGAGTATGGTGCGCCGTGGGCATCGTAGGCATGTCGTGCCGCCCGTTCTTGCGCGGGCTTGCGCATGCCTACGCATGCCCGCTGATATTCGCCACGCTCACCTGCGACACGCCCAATAGCAGAGGCAGGGCGCACCCGGATCTCCGAATGCGCCCTGCCTCTGTCTGTGCTGTGTGTTTTGTGCCTTGCGGTTTGCGGTCCGCGGACCGCGCGAGTGAAATCCGCTAAACCGCCGCAGCCAGACCCCTGACAGCTCTAGTACGAGCCGGTGCCTTTGACCACAGCGCCCACGGTCTTAAACAGTATCGCGAGGTCGCCGGTCAGTGACCAGCTCTGGATGTAGGAGACGTCGAGCTGCTCCGCCTCGTCCTGGCTGAGATTGCTGCGGCCCGAGATCTGCCACGGCCCGGTGATGCCGGGCTTGACGAGCAGCCGCGTGGAGTAGAGGGATTCGTACTGGTCGACCTCGTACTGCTGCTGAGGACGTGGCCCCACCATGCTCATATCGCCCTTGAACACGTTGAAGAACTGCGGGAACTCGTCCAGCGATGTCTTGCGGATGAACTTGCCGAACTCGGTGACGCGCGGATCGTTCTTCGCCTTGAACAGGACGCCATGCTCGGCGCCCATCTGCTGGGCGAGCGCCTCGTCCTGCTTGTCGGCATTCACCGTCATCGAGCGGAACTTGTACAAGGTGAAGGGCTTGCCGTACAGTCCGATACGCTGCTGCTTGTAGATGGCCGGGCCGCCGTCCTCCGAACGGACGCGAATCGCGACGTAGGCCATGATCGGCGAGGTCAGAACAATCGCAATAGAAGAGCAGGTGATGTCGAAGACGCGCTTGCATGCCCTGATGAAAGTCGAGTATTGGGGAAGCCGCGCGGTGAAGACGGGAACGACTGGGTCGTTGCGCAGGTGCAGGGATGCGCCGTCCATGTCGGCGACGACTGCGCTGAATGCCAGCTCGATGCCCATGGATTCCACGGCGAGCGAGAGGGTGCGCATCGTCTCTGAGTATCGTTCGATGACGTCGGTGACCAGTACGGTCTGCGCTTTGAGGTAGTGCGCTGTCTGCGGCAGATGGGAGTTCATCGGCAGCACGCGCAAACCAGCTTCGAACTCGTCGATCGGCTCGAAGGGGACGGAGATGAGATGCTGAGGACGGTCGGCGTCCGCGGAATTGGAAAAAGAGTCGGAAACGGAGGCTACCGGGCATACTGCTATCGGTGCGTAGCCCAGTCCGCGATGCTCGCGCAGCAGGCGAATGCGATCGTGAATGGCTTCAGGCGAGCCGACGACGACGGTGGGATAGTTGTATTCGCCCTTGCTGCGATTGCGATGCAGGGCCCTGCGCATCATCCATCGTTCGATGATGGTGAACAGGGCGGATAGCACCGGCACGAAGAAGGTCAGCGAACGGGGCACATCCATCTTGAAGAAGTAGCTGAATGTGGCGAGGATGATGAAGTCAACGAATAGCGCCCGCAGGATTTTGCTGTAGAGCACATAGCCCTCGCCCATAGTGTGGCGTTCGTATATATGGCTCAGCGCGAGGCTGATGATCCATGTCGCGCAAATCAGTAGCAGATATTCGATGAGTCCGTCGCCCAGCACGCTGTTCGTTTGCAGATACGTATAGGAGCCGGGAAATACGAGAAGCACGATCGCTGCGGAAAGAAGCGTCATCAGCATATCGAGCGCGACGAGCGTGGCGTTGTAGATATAGCTCCACTTGGGCACGTTGTAGTCGAAGAGCCGCCACCTGCGGCCGTCCTTGGCTCTGGCGGGCTTGCCCTGCGAACCGGCGACGAAGTATGAGCCGTCGAAGAACGTGGCGGGAGCGTCTTTCGGATTCGAGCGGGCGATGCTCTCCTGCGGAGGCTCGGGAGGGGTATGCTGCGTCGCAACCCTCGGCGGGCCGGATACGCGCATGCGTGTGGTTTCCTCGGAGACCGCCGAATCTACGTATGTATCCTCCAGAGCCATGAGCCCTCTCCTCTTCATGTTTCTCGGACTTTTAAAATATTACGCGCGGGGGGGGGGGTACTGTTTGCAGGCGCATGTCGTATACATACCGTGCAACAGAATCGTTCCCGTTATGCCGATTATGACAGGGTACTCACCGATGTCCAAAAAACTTTTCATCATTTATGTGATGTTTTTGTGATGCTTTGTAGACGATACCCCTGCGGCCACGATGAAAAGGTGATTTGGACGGCACAGCTCAGTGTGCTGCACGGTATGCAGGCAGCATCCACACTCGAAAAACACCATGCAGCGAATGTGGTATCGAATGTGCAGAAAATGCGGGAAGCGTGGGCAAATTCTGACACTCAAGGAATATGAGGGATAATAGTACGGATATTTTGCCGCAGAAACCGGGAATGCAGGTGCGGCAGGAATGGGAGACACCATGGCATCAAGCAGACACGCAGGCCACAGGCAGCAGGCAAGGAAGCGCCGCATTTGGCCTTGGGTGACGGCTGTGATCGTCGTGCTGCTCGCGCTCATCGCGACCGCCGGAGTGCTCGGTCTGAAGTTCTATTCGGAGGCGAAGCAGGTCAAGGCGCATGAGGAGAAAGCCCTGCAGATGGCAGGTGCCTTCGCGAATGTCGCGGATGCCGACGCCGCGCAGAAGCTGAGCAGCCAGCTGCCCGCCATCCAGAAGGAGACCGGGGCGGCGAAGAACATCACGCAAGGCAGACTGTGGAAGTTCGCATCCAAGCTCCCGGTAGTAGGCGGCGATGTCACTACCGTGCAGGGGATGACCGGCGTAGTGGATTCGATTATGACCGACCCTCTGCCGAAGCTGGTCAATGCGGTTTCGGGGTTGAAAAACGCCCAGCTCAGCGGCGAGGGCGGGCAGCTCAATCTGCAGCCCATCGCCGGCGCGCAGCAGTCGCTTGAGCAGGCGGACTCTTCGCTGCAGACGCAGGTCAGCCGCTACAAGAGCCTTCCACAGCCCCGTATCGGCATGGTCAAGGACGCCTACGAAGCGGGCGGCAAGAACCTGGAGCCCATCGCGCAGAAGGTGAATCAGATCTCCAGCCTCATGAAGTTCATCCCGTCCTTCCTCGGCGCCGACCATCCGCGCACGTACCTGCTGGCGGCGATGTCGCCTTCCGAGATGCGCTCGTCCGGCGGCTTGATCGGTTCGGTCGGCGTCGTGACCACGGACCAAGGGAAGATAACCGTGGGCGATTTCCGCTCGAACAAGGAATACGAGCCGTATGGCGCCGCGGACCCGACAAACGATGAATGGCGCATCTTCAACCAGTGGGGTCCGCTGCACATGTCGCAGGATATCCGCGATTCGGCGATGTACCCGGACACCCAGCGTAGCGCCGAAGGCATGCGAGCCATCTGGCAGCGCTCGCCATGGGGCGCGGATAAGCCTTTAGACGGTGTGATGCTTGTGGATCCGGTGGTGCTGCAGCAGCTCAACGGCGTCAACGGCGGGGTGATCATGCCAGACGGGCAGGTGCTCGATGGCGGCAACACCGCCGAATTCCTGCTCAACACCATCTACAAGAATTATCCGGTGTCGGTGCAGGACGCCTATTTCCAGGCAGTGGCAGAGCAGAGCGTCGGCGGCATGTTCTCGAATATGGACGTGCCGAAGCTCACCAAGATCGCTGCGGTGATGTCTGACATGGCCAAGCAGCGTCACTTCTCGATGTACGATTTCGACCCGCAGATGCAGCAGACTCTCGATGGTTCTGGGCTCACCGCCCATGCGCCGAGTAGCGAGGAGCACCCGGCGGTGGGCGTATACGTGAACGAGCAGCACGCCTCGAAGCTGGGCTGGTATGTGCATCGCACGTCAACCATCACGCGCCTGAGCTGCAATGCTGACGGGTCGCAGACCTACACCGTGCAGTACACGTTCACCAACACGCTCACTGACAGCGACATGGCGAGCCTTCCCGCGTATATTCTTGGTGGCAAGCAGGCCCAGCTGATGCCGGGTTCCGCGATGGAGAAAACGCTGCTGTACGCTCCTGCGGGAGGCAGCATAGCAAACCTCAACATCAGAGGCGATTCCTCGGATCTGCGCAAGGAAACCATGAACGGCAAGGCCGTGCAGGCATTCAACGTGCTGCTCAAGCCAGGGGAGAAGGCGATTGCGTCGTTTGACGTGACCACGTCGAAGAAGTCCGTCAGCGATTTGACCCTCGACCAGACTCCTATGGGTTGGGTCGACCCTGGCGTTACCATCGACACAAGCGCCTGCAAGATAGGGAAGTGATCGTATGCACATCATGTTCGTCTGCACCGGCAACATATGCCGCTCCCCGATGGGGGAGCTGCTGTTGACCCGATACTTGCGCGGTACCAGCATACGGGTGTCGAGCGCGGGGACAAAGGGCCTGACGACGCACCAGATTGACCCGTCGGCCCGGCGGATCATGGACAGCATCGGCATCGATTCCAGCGGTTTCCGGTCCCGCAGGCTCACCCGCTCCATGGTGCAGTCCGCCGACCTGATCCTGTGCTTCGAGCAAAGCCAGCGCAAAAGCATCGTCACCTTGGTACCCACCGCCGTGCGCTATACCTTTCTGCTCGGCGACTTCGCTAACATGTGCGAATACTGCGCCCAGCGCGGCCTCATCAGCGGCACGACAGTTCAGCAACGTCTGCAATCCGTCATCGCCCAGTCGGCCATGGTGCATCCTCTGCTCCCCGACTCACAGGATATCGAAGACCCGCACGGCCAGGAATTCGAAAAATTCCACGACGCCGCCGACGCTACGAACACCGAGATCCGCCGGATTCTGACGAGCATGCGCAAGCATTATCAGGTGGAGCATTCGCCGGAGCATGTTCTGATTACAGAACGATAGGGTATGCATTTGGTGTGAGCCCAATTCATGTGTGTTCTGTTGGCAACGGTGAATATAAGGAAGGTCTGCTTGGATTTTGTCGATAAACGCAATAGAGCATGACGATGTGCCTAGCTTTTATCTCACACTATATCGGTCGTACTGCTTGAGGTTGGGTTCCTAGGTAAAGAAAACTGCGGTGGAATGGCGAATGCGCTTACGAAATGTGTGGGAGCTACCGACAGTATTGAATGTCTCTGCCTGACGACCGCTCACTGGACCTCGCCGGCATGAAGCATGCATGATGGGAATTTGCGTTCAAAGCATTTGCTTCCTTTCTGCCGGTGATTGGACGGATGGCGGAGAAAGCACAAGGCAAACCGCTGGGAATTATAGACAGGGTAACGTCACATCATCCAGAAATCCGACATTATGCTGAATGCCCTGACAGGTCGGGACGCCATAGTGGTGGGGGACGCATCGCTTGCCGCGAATGATTCCACCAGCGACGGTTTTAACTCCCCTGGCAGTTTTAACGAATCGGTAGTTGCCGATGTCGGATGAGTTCAAGAACTCTTCTTGAAGAATGTCTCTGAGAGTGCTGGGAAAGTTGCTGACGGTGATAGTCGTCGAAATGGACGCTGTAAGGACTCCTGTTCGGTGTTGTCTCAGTGGAATATGGACCGATATCGTGCGTTGACGCGGATGCTCCAGCTAGCCGAGTCTCCTTGCAACGGGTGGAGCGTATTGGCGCAGATTCTGGTATTGTGTGCCGCGTGCCGTTGTCCTTCGGACAGACAGTAATTCCGGCAGCTCCGCCAATTCCAACAACCATGTCCCAGAAGTCTGCGATCATCTCCGACCCGTCCGATCTGCTGTTTTACGCCGCGCTTATGCTGCTGCCGGTGGATGGCACGGTCGCCGGGATTCCGCTGCCGTATTGGACGCCGCTGTCGCCGTGGCTGTTCCTCGCATATGCCCTGGTCAATGCCCGACTGCTCAGAACTGTTGCCAGGCGCTATCTGCCCTTCGTTCTCTTCCCGCTGCTGCTGGTGCTCCTATCGTTCTACGGTTGGACCACCATCGGCTTCCACGGCTGGGCGGCGGCGAGGTCCATCGGCTCGGTTGTGCTGGGCTTGGCCTGCCTGGCTTCCTTGGAGATCGCGCTGCGCATCAAGCGGCTGCCGTGGAAACCGATGGTCACCGTGCTCGTAGCGACCTACAGCTGCGCCTTTGTGGTCGGGGCCGTGCAGTGGGCGGGCGTCCAATGGCACGTGGCCGGCATCAGGCAGTTCTTCGCCAGGCTCATGTACCGCAACTACACAGGGGAGCGGCCCCAGTTCCTGTTTGCTGAGCCGAGCTACATTGGCATGCATCTCTTTGGTGTGCTGTTGCCCGTCTACTGGCTTACCAGAGACCGTCGTGTAGCGGTACTGGTTCCTGTGTTCGCGGTCGGCTCGCTGCTTATGGGTGCCGGCACCAGAATCGTCATTGATTCGGTTGTGGCTGGCGTCCTGTGGCTGGTAGCTTCAATCAACTTCCGTCGCCGCGGGGCCACCATCGGGGCAGTGGCAGGCGTGGGGGCAGTCGCGGCGGGAGCGGTGGCCGCTGTATTCCTTAATCCACGACTCAACAAACTGGCCACGGACGGCCTGCTCAATGGTGACCAGTCGATGAGTGCCAGGATCTTCCACATGCTTGCCCCCGCGTGGGCGTGGAAGCACGATCTGTGGCACACCTTGTTCGGATGGGGAGTAGGCAACATCTCGAACGCAGTGCGTGCCGGCTATTGGGGTGCCAGGCGCTGGTATGACGCCAGGGGAGGATTGGTCAACGGAGAAATCCGAGGTCTGGAAAACCCGCCGACCGATGCGTTCACCATGAGCGCCTATGTCAGCTTCATCACCGAATTCGGCGCGCTCGCCATGCTGCTTGTGGTGCTGCTGGTGGTGGCATTGCTGACTGTGAACCATGCATGGAATCGGACCACGGTATGTTGGCTGGTACTGGTCGCATATTTGTATGTACAGTTTGAGGCATATGGGTTTTATGCGCTGGTGCTGTTGGTGTGGGGTGCTAAACGGCTCGATACGCAGAGACCGGATGCCAAGGTGCCACGGCTCGTCGTGGACACGAACAGAATACACCGAGTCGTGTAAGCTGATACATCAGTTGAATTAGTGGACGGCGTTGGGACGAGGGGATGCACAGGGTGAGTGAGCTGATTCGTGTGATGCACATCATGGGGCACATGATGGGTGGCGGTGTGGAGGCAACAGTGATGAACCATTACCGGCACATTGACCGAGATCGGGTTCAGTTCGATTTCGTAGTTGACTCGGATTCCACGGTGGTTCCACGCGAGGAGATCGAGACTCTCGGCGGCAGAGTCTTCGTGGTGCCGCCGTATAAAAAGCTTCCTCTATACAGTAGTGCCTGCGAGAAGCTGTTCCGCGAGCAGAAGCCTGATATTGTGCACTCCAATATCAACGCGCTGAGCGTGTTCCCGCTTCGGGCTGCCAAGCGGGCTGGGGTGCCGATTCGCATCGCGCACAGTCATAGCACCGCCAACCCTGGGGAACATGCCAAAACATTGGTGAAAAACGTGCTCAAGCCACTCTCAAAACTGTATCCGACTCATTTGGCAGCCTGCTCCAAGTATTCCGCCCGATGGCTGTTCGGCGACAAGGCGGTCGATGAGGATAGAGTCCATATCATCAAGAACGCGATTGATTTGGATAAATTCTCTTTCAACCCACGAACTCGCTCCCGAAAGCGAGCTGAACTCGGGGTCACTGATAGGCAGCTGGTCATCGGTCAGGTCGGCCGCATGTGTTTTCAGAAAAACCAAGTTTTCACGTTGAATGTGTTCGCTGAAGTGTTGAAGCAGCGCCCTGACGCGGTGCTGGTGTTCGTGGGTGACGGCCCGATGCGGGCGGATGTTGAGGCAAAGATTGATATGCTCGGCATCCGAAGCAATGTCCGGCAGCTGGGTGTACGCAATGATGTGAATGAACTGTACCAGGCATTCGACGTGCTGATGTTCCCCTCGACCTACGAGGGGTTGGGCATGGCTGCTGTTGAGGCTCAGGTGTCTGGCTTATCGGTGATGGCATCAGATCAGGTGCCCGCACAGGCCGGTATCATCGGTAGACTGGTGTCATTTCTGTCGCTTGACGATGCATCCAAATGGGTAGCTATGCTGGTTTCCACTGCAGCAGTTGGGAATCGATCCGATGAAATAGACGAGGTCAGATCGCAAGGGTATTCCATAGACGACAGCGCGGAAGAGATGTGCGCATGGTATGAGCATCTGATGGCAACAACAGGGGTGAATGCGTGACAAGGTCATTGAAGTCATTGCCGAAGCACATTGCCATCATCACCTCCGGTTACCTGCCGGTCCCGAATGTGCTTGGTGGCGCGGTAGAAGCCCTCGATACGATGCTTGTGCAGCAAAATGAGCGAACCCCCACCTTTGATTTCACGGTATTTTCGTCATGGGCTGGCGGTGTGGAGCAGGCCGCGCAAGGTTTCCACCACACTCATTTCGCTTTCATACGCACGCCATGGTTCGTTAAGGCAGTGGACCATGGCATATATGCCATTGCCAAATATGTCCTGCGCAAGCGCAAACTGATGAGCTATCGGTACATCGCCCAGCGGCTTTGGTATATTCGCAAAGTGGCACGTCGGCTGAGTCGAGAGAATTTTGACGCGATCATCATCGAGAATCACGCGACCTTGTTTATGACAATGAAGCTCTATGGTAATGAGGAACGATACACTGGCAACGTGTATTATCACCTGCACAACGAGGTGACCAACGACTTCGACTGCATCCATGAGATCGCCAATGTACGAAAGGTACTGGGGGTCTCCAACTACATTGTTGACACATTAGATCGCTTTCTGCGCGAACATGGTGAGGATGGCCTCAGGCTGGAACAGCGAGCCGTCTGGCGTAACTGTGTGGATACTGAAGCTTTTAACCCAGACAACGAGGCGACGCAGAAGGCGGGTGTCACCTGGCGCGGCACTCTGGGTATCGGTGCCGATGAAACTGTGTTCCTGTTCTCTGGTCGGCTCACTCCAGAGAAAGGTGCAGCAGAACTGCTGGAGGCCTTTCTCAAGGCAGATCTGCCGCACGCCAGGCTGGTCGTGGCGGGAGCGTTCTTCTTCGATTCGAACATAGCCAGTCCTTTTGAGGTGAAGCTGCACCATATGGCTGAGCAAGCGGGTGAGCGCATCATATTCACTGGCTTTGTGAATTATAAAGATATGCCGGCTCTCTATGCGATGGCGGATGTCTGCGTGCTCCCGTCAATCTGGGATGATCCCGCACCCTTGGCGGTTATCGAGGCGATGACGTCAGGCCGTCCGCTAATCACCACCAGATCGGGTGGCATTCCCGAGTACGCCGACAAAAATTGCGCTGTGATCTTGGAACGTGATGCGAATCTGGTGACCAATCTTGCCACAGCCATGCGCGAGTTGGCAATGGATGACAACAGGAGAAAGATTTTGGGCGCCCAGGGAGACAGAAATACACGAAATCTTGGTCCGCGAGCTTTTCTGACGTCCTTGCAAACCCTCATCCAGCCATCGGCAACCGACAACGAATCCAGTAGAAAGCCCTTGGCACATGCAGGTCTCTGATATAAACGAGAAACCGGATCAAGAACAAGGTCAGCAGATGCTTACCGTCCATTCGGTCACATTCAATGCTGTGATGAATACGATTCTGACGGCCTCCAATGCTGTGCTCAGTCTGATCACTGTTCCCTATGTCACACGCGTGCTCAGCGTTGAGGGTTTCGGCGCTGTGGGATTTGCTCAGAATGTGGCCTCGTGGTTCTCGGTGTTCTGCCTTTTTGGCATTCCCCTGTATGGAGTGCGGGAATGCGCGAAGGTTCGCGATGATAAGCGTGCACTCGCCAAAGTAGTCAAAGAACTGCTGACGCTGCTCACGATTTTCACCTCCATTTTTTTAGTTGTGTTTGCCGCGTGTATTGTGGTTGTTCCGCAGCTTCGGGCTCAGGCACCGTTGATGTGGATATTCCTCGTCAACACGCTGCTGACATCGTATGGCGCCGAATGGTTCTTCCAAGCCATCGAACAGTATCGCTATATCACTATTCGCAGTGTCGTGTTCAAAACGATCACTTTGATTGCAATATTGCTGTTCGTGAAAAATCCTAACGATTACATTGTGTATGGAGCGCTGTTGGCATTGGGCTTGTGCGGTAACAATGTACTGAACATTATCCGTTTGAACTCGATGATATCGTTCTCCGGACTGGGCAAGCTCGATCTCCGGCAGCATATTCGCCCGTTATTGTCGTTTTTGACGCTAAATGCTGCTTCTAGCGTTTATCTGTATTTGGACAGTGTGATTCTAGCCTTGGTCTCGCCAGACCTTTTTCAGGTGGGCCTCTATCAGGTGGTGACGAAGCTCAAAGCTTTTCTCATCGGAGTTGTCAGTGCGGTTATTAATGTATTGATACCGCGGCTTTCGTATTTGATTCGTTACCCAAGTGGGCGCCAATATCAGGCCTTGCTGGCCAAGAGCGTGCACACGGTATTCAATATTGCATTGGCCATCTGCGCGTATCTGTTCGTGTTCTCTGATTTGATTTTGATTTTCATCTCATCAACGAAGTATGTTTCAGCTACTGTGTCGTTGCAGGTGGTGGGTGTGACCATTCTGTGTTCCTCAATGAGTGTGCTGATAGGGTACGCAGTCCTTACTCCCATGAACCGGGAACGGGAATTGGCTATATCTAACATGGTGGGGATTCCCGTCAGTCTTCTACTCAATTTTGCGCTTGATAGGCCGTTCGGTGCGCTCGGTGCTGCAACGGCAATCGCTTGCACCGAATTGGCGGTATTAGGAGTTCAGACATATTTTGCCAGAGATGTTCTACGGCCGGTTGTCAGCATCAAGGAGCTCGTGAAAATCATAGCCGCAGTTGTTCTGGCGTCGGTCGGTTCTTGGGGATCTCGCCTATTGTTTGGCCGTATTGGCAGTATCCCTATGCTGCTCGCAGGTTCTACCGTGTTCTTTGTCATTTGGGCGTTGGTGCTGCTAGTAAGTAGAGAATCGACTGCAATGGTGATGTTTGACAAAGTGACACGACGTTTTCATTTTCCAGAAAGGAGTAAATGATGAGTGAAGCCGAAGCTCAAACTCGGCCATTGATCTCCGTGATTGTACCGGTGTACAAGGTCGAAAAATATCTCGATCAATGTGTGGAATCAATTGTGAATCAGACGTATCAAAATTTGGAGATCATTTTAATTGACGACGGATCTCCTGACCGTTGCCCGCAGATATGCGATGAGTGGGCGGCTAAAGATCCTCGCGTTCGTGTCATCCACCGAGCCAATGGTGGATTGTCCGCTGCTAGGAATTCCGGTCTAGCTGCTGCACAGGGGACGCTCATCGGTTTTGTCGATTCGGATGATTGGATTGCGCCGGATATGTATCAAAGCATGGCCAATAATCTTATGTCAACTGGTGCGGATATCGCCTATACCGCCAGTGCACATGTATATGAAGATGGAACGATCAGTACCCGACATCTTGTCAATGGTATCTATCTTGATATTGACAACGGTGAAGCATTTAAATACATTAATCTGCCTGGATTCTTCGGCGTTGCAGCATGGGACAAGTTGATCAGACGCGAGGTGATTGGCGACCTATTGTTCCCGGATCAGGCGAAACGAGACGAAGATTATGGGTTCGCCTATGCCACTCTTGATAGAGCAGAACATATCGTCTACGATTCGATGCCGAAATACTTTTATCGTCAGTCGCAGGGGACACTATCAAACACCGCGTCGACAATTGGGACGCGGGCTTCATCTGAGATGGATGCTATGGTCAAACTTGTTCGTCGAAAGTATCCGCAGCAACTTCCGTACGCGCTATATGGTCGGTTGCTAGTGATGATGGGAACCTGGGATCAGGTCGCGATCTCCGGGCAAGCTTGCAAGGGCGAGTGGAGAAAATTTCGGGAAGAATTGATCGTTTTCATACGTGCGAACCTTAATGAGATCAGAAGTACAGTAACGATTCCTCGGGTGCGTCTCATCCAGATTCAATTGTTTGAACGTGTTCCAGCCCTGTATCTTCCAATATTCAGGATTTTCAAATGGCTTCATCCGCATCGGGTCGGATAAGGTGTGAGGGGTATCAAAGACATGAGTATGAGTGACAGTTTGAAACGTTTAACGTTGCAAGTTGCCTATGGACATAAGGCGACGGAAACCCGCTACATCCGCTGGTTGCGTGCACAAGGTGTGAATGTCGGCGAACATGTCCACATCTATTCGCCATGGACGGTGAAGATTGATACACAGCGACCTTGGATGATTGAAATTGGCGACAACGTTCACATTGCAGCCGATAGCTCAATACTTCAGCATGATTACAGCTGGTCCGTCTTGCAGCATATGACAGGTGAAATCTTGGGCTCATGCGGGAAAGTACGCATCGGGAATAACGTATTCATTGGGCAGCGGAGTCTGATTCTTAAAGGGGCAGACATCGGTGACAACGTGATCATCGGCGCAGGTAGTGTGGTGACCAAAAAATTGCCGGATGATGGGGTCTATGCGGGTGTTCCAGTGAAGAGACTCATGTCGATCCAGGACTTTCTCGGCAAGCGAAGATCTTTGCAGATCGAAGAGGCAGTGAGCCTTGTCAAAGAGTTTGAGAGAGTATACCGGAAGAAACCAGAGAAGGAGCTGTTGCGCGAGTTTTTCTGGCTGTTTGAGCCACGTGATACTGATGTCTTAGGATCTGTGTTTAAAGATGTCTTGGATCTCGACGGACAATGGACGCATTCGGTGTCGGCATTCGAAAGTTCACAGCCGCAATTTTCTTCTTTCTCCAAATTTCTTGAGTATTGCGAAATGCAACGGCAAAAATCGAACGAGCAGTGACAACCTCTCAACCGTTAATTTCGGTTATCGTACCTGTGTACAGAGTTGAGAGATACGTCTTAGCCTGTGCACAGAATCCACAGCGAATCAAACATACCGGAATTTGGAGGTCATTCTGGTCGATGATGGTTCTCTGAGCAGCTCCGAAGAGATGTGTGGTAAAGGGGCTCGAAAGGATTCTTGAATTCCCGTGATCCATCAGAAGAATCAAGGGCAGTAAGCGGCGCGAAGGGCAAGGCTGGAACGTATTTTGGAATCGTTCATTGATTTTGTCGACAACGCTTATGATAACGTCCCGTACCATGGAGAATGAAACAAGGGTTAGCAATGCAAACCATCTCCAAAAAACATCTGCAACCTTTTTCGGTGAAATTTTGCGCAGACAATCGGTTATGGTGTTATCATGATTTTTTTGAAAGCATAAGGTTTTCAGCTCTTGTAGTGAGATATCTACAAAAGAGCTCAGACCACGTGGAACAGGGGTGACTGTGACCATTGCAACGGATAGACCGCTTGTGTCAGTCATCATACCGGTGTACAACGTAGAGAGTTTTATAGATCAGTGCGTGGCTTCAGTTTGCGGGCAGACATACGGCAATTTGCAAATACTTTTAGTTGATGACGGGTCCACTGATGAGTGTCCGCACAAGTGTGATCGATGGGCAGCTGTAGACACTCGAGTCCAAGTGATACATCAACCCAACGGTGGTCTTTCAAAGGCTCGCAACATGGGCATTCGAGAGGCGATCGGGCAATTCGTGCTCTTCGTTGATTCCGATGACTGGATCGAATCGAATCTTGTGGAAGCCGCGGTCACTACTGCCTGTGATAAACGGGCTGAGGTCGTGGTTTTCCAATACCGGTTCGTTTCCGAGGACGGTCAGATTTTTTCGCGGTCCCGTGACTCGACCTTGTATCCGGAGCAGTCAGAGCTTGATGCGGAGGGAGCAATTCGGAATAATCTGAACCAGAATTTGCCGAATTACGCATGGTCATACCTAACCGCACATGAACTACTTATGCGAGAGCACATTCGTTTCCCAGAGGGTAGGCTGATGGAGGACATGGCCACTACCTATCGAATCTGGGGAGCTGCGCAGAAAATTGCACTATTGCATGAGATTTATTACAACTATCGGATACGTCAGGGATCTATTCTCGCTACAGGAGACGTACGACTTATTGATGATGTTGAGAACACGCTGGTCGAAATCGAATCATATGTTGATCAACATTTTCCGCAGCTTTGGCAGCAGGAATACAACCTGACTGTCTTATCGCTCATTCGGTTGAAGATAACTGCTTATGATTGGAAGCAAATGTTTCGGGATAACGAGCGTCGAACGGTGGTTAGTCGATTGGATGGCAGTATCAAGAGTAGAATACGGCAACATGGTGTATTCTCCTTGAACCGAACCAATCGTATGAAATTACTCTTGACTGCGCCTTTTATTCTGCCGGTGGTTGCGTTTGCTTACACCTATAAAAAACGCGTGCGTAAAGAACGACAGTAATCGTCCAGTTTCGTACCTTCGAGAGTGGATCTATGGTGCGTCTTCTCACACTTGCTGTGATAGGGCCATTTCAAGATTGTGGTAGTAAGGCAGCATTGCGTCGTGGTCGTAGGTTTTGGAGTGATGTCCAAGGGCTGCTGCGATATCTGAACTGACACCTGAGGGATTCTCTACAAATGTGATGTACGGTAGTGACGACAGCCACTCATAGACTCCCTGAACTTTATGATCGGTGTTGTTGAAGGCAATACAAGGGGTCCCGGCAAGAGCCGCAAACACCATGCCGTGTAGACGATCCGTGATGATCAACTCTGCACATTGGAATTCGCGAATCTTATTGATTACTAAAGCCTCTCTATCTTGAACTGCACCCCGAATGTTGGACTGTGATGATGTGGGTTCGATAATGGGGAGGTGCAACTATTGTGTCTGAGAGCGATGGGCGTCGACGGTATGACGCCGTGTTCAGGAGTCGAGCGGTGGAGCTTATCAGAGATGGGTATGGCCAGCATCGGTTGGCGCGGGAGATGGGCATGCCGTGCCAAACTGCGGAGGAATGGATCGTGCTGTTCCGGTCCGGCGGTCTGGAGGCGGTGATGGGCGCGGGTGGGAAGCGATCGTATTCGTATGAGATGAAACTCGCGGCCGTGCGTGATGTCATTGATCACGGCATGAGTCTGACCCAGGTCATGGCTAAGTATGGTATCGCGAGCAGATCCCCGGTGACCCATTGGTGCAGTAAGTACCGCACCAATGGTGCCGGGGCGTTGCGCGCGAAGCCGCAGGGGCGTCCTAAAGGTTCGAGGAGCACGGTGCAGCCGGAATCCGCGGGTAGTCAAGCCTTGCGCGACGAGATCGAGTATTTGAGAACGAAGGTCGCTTACCTGGAAAAACTCCAGGCCCTGCCGGCAAAGGACACGTCACGAACCGGGATAAAACCCGAGTAGTGGCTTTGCGTGGCCGGGCGGGGATACCGGCTTGCTGTCCTCTTTGTTTATCATCGTTTTGTTTTGTGCGTGGTCATCACCGGAATTGGGCAGGGTGATCGCTTGATTTGATCGGTTTTGGCGGCGGTGTCTTGATGTGAAAGGGCATCGGCTCGTCGTCCTGATAGATTC
>NZ_JALCUA010000005.1:0-137938 GCF_022655035.1 Bifidobacterium tibiigranuli
GGCGTCAGCAAACCGTTGAGATGCTTGGCGAGCGTGGTCTTGCCCGAGCCATTGCGACCTAGCAGCGCAAGAAACATGCCGCTAGGGATGCTCAGGCTAACATCGCTGAGTGCCGGGGAATCGTCATAGCTGTAGGACAGATGTGAGATGGCGATGCCCGAGGAAAGCTGCCGGTCTGGTGAGTTTCGGCGTGGCGAATGCTGCTGCCTTGGCTGATTCGCCTGGTTTGTCAGATCGCGTCGCTCCGGCTGCATTGCCTGAACCGATTGTATCGATGCGAACGACATGGGCGGCATAGATGGCGACGTTAACGGTGATTGTGCAGACGACATGGTGGATGCGTGTGATTCAACCTGCTGACCGCCTAATGCAGCTAATCTGACATTGCTCAGTGCTCGCAGGGCTTCGTCTGTCGTTGCAAAATGATACGCATGGCCGCCGTTAGCATCATCGACGTTGCCCGAACTGTCTACGCCCTCCGTGCAGTGTTCGGTCTCATTGAGCTTCCAAGCCATTTCGCATGCTTCGGGAAGTTCGATGCCGTTGCTGATAAACAGCTCCGGGTCGTCGGCAAACAGCGCGGGGTCGCCCTGTCTGATGATGCGACCCTCATCCATAACAATGACACGGTCGGCACATTGTGTAATCCAGTCCGTCTCCTGCTCCGCCATCACGATGGTGATTGGGCGCTGGTTCCGTATCGTTTCGAGTGCAGCGAACACCTCCGATTTGCCCGCCGAGTCAAGGGCCGCAGTGGGCTCGTCGAGTATCAGCACGTCCGGTTCACTCACCAGCGCAGCCGCAATCGCCACGCGCTGCATCTGGCCGCCCGATAGCGCAGTGGGCTTGCGCTTGCGGAACTCGTTCATGGATACAAGATTCAGCGCCTCGGTGATGCGGCGATCCATCTGATCGTAAGGCACGCCCATGTTCTCCAACGGGAATGCGATCTCGTCCTCGACGGTGATGCTGAACAGTTGCGCGCGCGGCTCCTGTTGCACATAGCCGACGTGCCGGGCGATATCAGCGACCGCGGCTTGGCTCGTGTCGTCGCCGTTGACGAGCACTCGGCCATGCATAAAACCGTCGACTGAACTGGGAATAAGCCCAGTCAGGGCAAGGCACAGCGTGCTTTTCCCAGCTCCTGTCGCGCCGGTGACGGCAAGGAATTCACCTTGGCGCACGCTCAATGAGACATGATTCAGCGCTTGCACGGGCTGACCGTCTGCCGTGAGCGGCATGTAGTGCCAGTTCAGGTCATGTGCCTCGATGATGTCCGTCATATGGTCGTTTCTTTGGTCTGTTGGGCGCGTTGTCGGCTGCATAGTGTTGGCCGCCGTTGTGCGCATAGTGTTGTGCGGTGTGGCATAACCTGCCTGTCATGCCACACCGCACTGGATAATTAACGTCTACCAATCACGTCGTCTTAGCTTACTGCTTGCTGTCTTCGGGCAACGATACTTCGTATCCGAGATTGCCGATGCGCACCAGCGGCGGATATGCCTTGCGGATGGCGGTGAACAGTGCGAGGCCAATCACGAGGCCGAACACGGCTTGGACGCAGTTGCCCGGGACTTCGGTGAGTGCCGGGCCCCAGCCGGAGAGGAAGGTGCCGGCAACGAGATAGCCGAGTACCTTCCAGACGGCTGATACCGCGGAGCCGGTGATAAGATACGACGGCTTGAACTTCTTCACGATAAGGCCCATGATTACCGCTTGGCCGCCGTCGATCACGAAGGTGAATGCGGCCCACTGCGGGTAGCCGGAGATCAGGTCGGACAGAGCCGGGCCAAGCCCGCCGATTACGCCGCCGATCCACGGGCCGAATGCCAGCGAAGAGAAGTAGATCATGGCGTCCGAGAGATTGAAGTAACCGCGTGTAGGGGCCGAGGGGATACGAACCGCGAAAGTAAGCACGGTGGTGATAGCCGTCATGATCGCGACCAGCGGAATGGTGCTCGCGGTGAGAACGCGTTTTCTTGCCATTATTATCGACCTTTCGAAGATCCTTCAAAGCAACTTGCTCCACCGTAGCGGATTAGTGTTGCACGAGCCTCACGACAACAATTCTCGGGGTGATGGCGGAGAAAACGGCAGAGCAAGATAGCGGGATACATGCTGAAGCAGCAATGGCTCAACGGCATTCGACCGTTGAGCCATTGGGCCGTTGAGCTATTTGGAGTATTTGGAGTATTGCCGAGGGCTAGGCGAAGAGCAGCTTGAACAGCCAGGCTCCGACGGTTGCGCCCACGATGGGGGCCACGACCGGGATCCAGGCTTCGCCCCAGCGCGAGGTGCCCTTGTGCTCGATAGGCAGAATGGCATGCAGAATGCGCGGCATCAAGTCTCGTGCGGGGTTCAGGCCTGGGCCTGTCGGGCCGCCCATCGAGGTCACCAGACCCCAGACGATGAAACCGACGACGATGGCTGCGGCGCCAAGGTTCTTTGCGCCCCACGGATTCGACAGCGCACACAGGGCGCCGAGCACCAGAATGAAGGTGCCGAAGAACTCGTTGATGAAGTAGTTGAAGCGGTTGTCCTCCGCGTCGGTGGTGCAGAAGGTGGCGAGAATCGCTTCGGGCTCGGTGGTCGAGGCGTAATGCGGCAGATACGTCACGTAGACGATGAGCTGGCCGGCCAGTGCGCCGAGCAGCTGCGCCACGATGTACGGGAGCACCTCGCTCCACGGGAACATGCCGTTGACGGCCTGCGCGATGGTCATGGCGGGATTGACATGCGCCCCCGAAATGCCGCCGAACATGAGCACGGGGAACATCACGCCGAAGCCGTAGCCCATCGCGATATTGACCCAGCCAGCGTGGTGGCCCTTGGTCTTGCTCAGCTCCACGTTCGCGACGGAGCCGTTGCCGAAGACCATCAGGAGCGCAGTCCCGACGAATTCCGCGGCCAGTTTGGTGAATAGCGTGTATTCCATAGTGTCCTCTGTCATCCTCTTCTCAGGGTTTCGCGCATGATATCGCGCTTGCACGGGCAGTCGAGGCCGGTTGCAGCGCGCAAGGCACAGTAGTCGACCTCGACTGTCGTAGGGTGGCGCACGTCGCCGTGTGACGAACGAAAACCGTAAGAAATCTTACGCTTAGGACTGAATTTTGTGGTGTCGGCGAGGTGCGGAGCTGCCGCGTGGATGAAGTTGCTGGTATTGGATTGGTATCACGCGCTATTTTGTAAGGCCTAATGTCAGATTATGGCATCTCCTAACGCATGATTATGGTAATTCTTAATGTCAAATTATGGTTTTGTGTGACGACTAAATCGGGGAAACCCAGGTCGGTTTCATGTCTGGTTGCCATAGACTTGTGTTATTGGTGGGGTTCGCCACGTCGAGCGCCCAGACCTGCGTCTTGGCGCTCGGCAACGCCAATTCGGTTACTGTCGTCCTAGTGGCTGGCGTTCTTGCCGCTGGAGCATAGTAGCTTTCGATAGTCTGATTCCTCAGACCTTTTCGCGTTCCAATGGGACAATTGGTCTGAACCCCGACTAAGAATCACCATGCCAGGCAGCGTTACTGGATGTTTGCTGTGGTCTTGCTGGTTTTTGGCTTCGCCGTGTATTTCAGTGCTGTTGTACGCGCTCGCTGTGCTGACCGACCCGGTAATCCTGACTCACGTATTGAGTACTATCTTCGTCGGATTCTGTACAGCGGTCGTCGCGATTCTTGGCAGAGCAGCGCGGCCCGGATTGCGGCGCGATCTTAAAAATAAATGAACCCCCTACAGAAGGGTTCACTCACTGTTGCGATATGAAAATACAGTTGTCTATTATGGCAATAACGTCACAAGCTGGTGAATCCGCGAATGGCACACTCGCCATATGACGAGTGGTGGCCTATATAAAAGGAGCAGCGTATGTCCAAGGCGCTTATTGTTGTTGATGTGCAGCCGACGTTCTGCGAAGGGGGAGAACTGGGCGTGCAGGGCGGCAATGCCGTGGCCGAGCGCATCGCGGCGTTCGTGAGCGAGCATCGCGGCGACTATGACTATATGGCCACTACGCAGGATTGGCATATCGAGCCGGGTGTGCACTTTTCGGAGCATCCCGATTTCGTGGACTCATGGCCGCCGCACGGCCGGGCGTCCACGACGAACGCCCAGCTGCACCCTGCCATCGCTGCGCTGGACATCGCCCATCATTTCAAGAAGGGGCAATACAGCGCCGCGTACTCGGGCTTCGAAGGCATCGAAGACAACACTGATGCCATCCCGTCACGCGATGAGGTTAAGGCGCAGGAACAGGCGGGGCACACCCTTGCCAATGCCTTGAAGGCCGCGGGCATTGACCATGTCGACGTGGTGGGCATAGCCGAATCCCATTGCGTCAAGGCGACAGCTCTCGACGCAAAACAGCTCGGCTACGAGGTGACAGTGTTTTCGGACCTCACCGTTCCGGTCAGCCCTGAATCCGGGGAAGCTGCGCGCGCTCAAATGCGCAAGGCGGGTGTTGAGCTGCGATAATTGCCGGCAAATACCGTATGAATTTTAAGGTTGAAGGTCGCTGACGTATCGCTACGTCAGCGACCTTCGCTATCCCATAAGGGGACGGATTAGAAAACGCCCCACTGGATTTCGGACCGTTCCCAGAAGTCTTAGCTTGGCGGCTTTGATGCGGGAACGTTCGCAGTGCCTTGTCCAGTACCTCTAGCATAGCCTGTAGTCTGGAACGCATCGATGGAGCCTTGTCGCAGAGGCCGAATCGATCGTCCGGCATTAGCCGGATGTCGCTGCCGCGTCTAAGCGGCGCGGCTATCCCTATAAAGGAGGGCATATTATGCCCGATTTAGAAGAAGGGCCGCACTCCGGCCTGTCACGGTGGTTGGTGGCGTTCATCGTTGCCGTCATCTGCACGAAGATCGACCCTAATGCGGTCGCTCTAGGCATCGCGCTCGTCGCGACGTGGAAAATGCCGAAGTAAGGCAAGCCCGCTCACGGGAAACTGTGGGCGGGTCTTCACTGGCCACACCGCAATCACTTGCCGAGCAGCGGCAGGTACTTGCCGTAGCCTTCTGTCTCCATCTGCTCGCGCGGGACGAAGCGCAGCGAGGCCGAGTTCATGCAGTAGCGCAGGCCGCCGCGATCCTGTGGCCCGTCGTCGAAGACGTGGCCGAGATGAATCTGCGAGTCAGCGGTGCGCACTTCGACGCGGGGGCGGCCGGGAAGCGTTGTGTCACGGTGATTGGTGAGCGCGGAGTCATCGATGGGCTTCGAGAATGCCGGCCAGCCGCAGCCAGAATCGTATTTGTCGGTCGAAAGGAACAACGGCTTGCCGCTGACGATGTCGACGTAGATGCCTGGCTCGAAGGTCTGGTCGTAGGCATTGTCGAAGGGCCGCTCGGTGGCCGCCTCCTGCGTCACCGCGTATTCTTCCGGGCTCAGCTTCCACACGCACTCGATATAGCGCTGCCGACGACCGACGTTGAAGATCTTGTCGAGGGGAATATGGCAGTAGCCGCCCGGGTTCTTGTCGAGATAATCCTGGTGGTAGTCCTCCGCGTTGTAGAAATTGCGCAGTTCCTCGACTGCGACCGCAGGCGTGCGCGGGTTCCGTGCGGCCAGTTGCTGCAGCACCGTATCATATACGGCCTGCTGGGCTGGCGAGGTGAAGAACATGCCGGAGCGGTATTGACGCCCCGTGTCGTTGCCCTGCTGATTCACGGAATACGGATCGATCACATCGAGCAGTAGCAGCGCGAGCGTGCGCAGCGTCACTCGTGCCGGGTCGAAGGTTACGCGCACGCTTTCCGCCGCGTCGGTCTCGCCTGAACAGACTTGCTCGTAGGAGGGGCTGGGAACCTTGGACTGCGCATAGCCGACCTGGGTCGCGCTCACCCCGTCGACGCCTTGGAAATAGCGTTCGATTCCCCAGAAGCAGCCGCCCGCGAAATAGGCATCCTGAGTCTGCGGCTCATGCTGCGGATCGCTGTGTGAACTTGCCTGGCCTGTAGCGTCGGGCCGCTCGGTAGTCGTGCTGCTGGTTTCCCTGCTATCGGTTGTCATACCGACAGTATCGCACCTCGGGCGTCGTTTCGCGCGCTGTCGTTCGCTATGAGAAGAGGTGGATGCAGAAAGACTTCGCTGCCTTCCTCCACAACGCCTTCGCCCGGTAGCCATAGGGCAGAAACAGCGCAAAGGTACAGGGGAGTGGTGATAATGGAAAGGTTGAGGCGGTGACTAGCCGCTGCAGGAGGTGTGAATGAGATTCACGACGATAAGCAGCATCGAGACCGATCACCGGTCCGATGCCAAACTCTACGTGATGTTTCATGGGTACGGCAACGACGAAACCGAGATGATTCGCATGCTTGGTGCCATCGACCCGGATGCCGACTACATGTCGGTACGCGGGCCGATTCGTCGCGAAAACCAAGGCGGCAATGCCTGGTACGACAGCGGATCCGACGATAATGCCGCCATTCGCGACCGGTGCTCGGCGGTCGGCGACGACATTGTCGACATGCTCGATGCGACCGCGATGCACGACAGGCCCGTCGTCTCCATCGGATTCTCGCAGGGCGGGTATCTGGCGTATCGGCTGCTGGCCGAGCACCCGGACGTTTTCGATGCGGCTGTGCTGCTTTCGCCTTCCTTCCATGACGGTGCGGATGATGACGGCGACGGGGATGAGGAGATCGAGGAGTCCTTGGTCGTCGAGCAGATCACGGATCAGCCCTCGCGTGTCTTCCTGGGCTATGGTGCGCTCGACACGAGGGTTCCGGCCGAGCAGCAGGAGGCGATTGGTCGTTCGCTGGCGCGCTTCGCCGATGTGGATGCGCATGTCTACCCCGATATGGGTCATGACGTGTGCGAGCAGGAGTTTGCGGATGTCAGGCACTTCCTGGCGCTGTAGCGAGGTCGAAGTCGGAATGCCACGAGACCAGATGCATACCTTATATATTAAGTATCGTGTGCGCCGCACGCATGCGGCAGATGAGGAGATAACGGGTTTTTGGATTGGCACGCCTCGGTATACGGATCGCGCACCGGCCATGAGGGCGGGTACGGCGCATACGACGATGACGAATTCGGTTTCGATGAGGGCGAAGACGGCATTGCCTACGGCGCGCAGGAGATCATATCCGATCGCAAGCTGAAGCAGCTGGGCGGATCGGCGTACTACCGCGCCTACGAGGTCATATCCAGCGGCCGCATGCACGATATGAGCGTCGCCGACGACGAGGAGACGCCGAACGGGCTGCTGCTCTCGGCCTACGTGGACAGCGCCGACGGCTATGGCGACGATTACGAGGTCCTTGCAGTCGTTGACGAGCAGGCCAACGACATCACTGAATCGCATTGCACCTGTCCGGCTTTCGGACGATATGGGGCAATCTGCAAGCATGTGATCGCGCTGATCATGGCGTACAACGAGAACCCGCAGAATTTCGAGCTGCAAGGCGGGCCGCTGCGGCGCTCGCCGACGCAGGACACTACGCGCCTGCTGAAAGCCTTCATGGGCACGCAGGATCGCGAGATGCAGGAGCAGGCTAAGAACCGTCATCTTGCGCTCCTGAAAACAGTGAACGGCGAGGCGGCGTCAGCCAAGAAAGGGTCGTCGGCGGCCTCGTCGGCGGCGATACAGCATATGCCCATCGGCAGCGTCACGCTGCTGCCAACCATAGGCCGGTCGATGGGCGCGTGGTATCTGCGGTTGCGGATTGCCGCGCCAAACCGCGCCGCGTCATACGTTGTCAAGGACATCGGTTCGCTGCTGCGGTCGGTGCGCCGCAACGAGCCGGTGGCCTACGGCAAGAAGCTCGCCTTCGTGCACACCGTGGATTCCTTTGACGAGCGCTCGCGCCGGATGCTTTCGGTGCTCGGCCGTGCTGTCGATATCCGCCGCAGCGTCGGGGGAGTGGTGCGCCGCAGCATGCCTTCCGAAACCGGCGGCGGGGATATGACGCTGTCCGATGACGAGATTGCGGATATTCTCGATCTCTACGTCGCCGATGCCGCAGACGCAATAGGCACAGCAGATTCGGATAAGATTCTCCAGACTCATCAGGTTCATCATGATGCAACGGTCTTTTCGCGGCGCACGTCACAGACTGGTCGTGCTGCCGGGCGGAACAGTGGCCGAAATGGTGATGGTGACCCCGAAGGCTGCGCAGTCGGGTACGTTCCGCGCGGCGTGTGGTTCACCCACGCCACATTCGCGCAGGTCAAGGATGGCGACCCCGATCTGGGGCTGCGCATCGTGCGCGCTGGCGAGTCCTCCCAGGCTCAGGGTTTCATCATCCGCCACGCGCGTTCCATCGAAGACGTGGTGTCGGGAGGGCGGTCGCGCTATGTGATGGTGCGCGAAGGCGGCGCTGATGCCGGTGCTGACGCAGACTTCGGCAGCACATTCTCCCACGCTCGTGCTCATGCCCAGTCTGATGCGCATGTGACCATCTACCGCTGCTCGGAGGCGTTCTACCGCAATCGCAAACTTGCGCAGACCTTGTGCGGCAATGGCGAGGAGGGTGAGCTCTTCCTCGCGCAGGACGATGTGGAGGCGTTCTCGCGCACGGTGCTGCCGTTCCTCGATGTGGTTGAGGATAATGCGGTTGGGGACGATGCTGGCGAAAGCGATGCTGGCGAAGGTAGCGGCGAAGGCAGCGGCGAAATTGGTGGTGCGAAAGACGATAGTGCAGCAGATACCGCTGTGCGGGATAGCGCTGCACCTTCTTTAACTTCGAACAAGGGCCTGCATGTGCGCCTTCCCGCCGAGCTGCTGCAGCGCAAGCCCGAGCCGTGCCTGATCGAGATATATCTCGACCGCGATCGCTCTGTGGGCGGGGTCACCTGCGATGTGCAGGCGCGGTACGGCGAGCGGCGCTTCCATGTGTTCGACGGCATTCCTACGGATGGGGTCACCGATGGCGTGGCGCGTGACCGGCAGAGCGAGCGGCTCGCCGTCGAGGCGGTGCGCCACTATTTCCCCATGCCGCAGGGCAATATTGCGTTCCTGCCAGAGCATAATGACGAGGCGATCTACAAGCTCATCAGCGAGGGGCTGCCAGTGCTGCGCTCGCTCGGCACCGTGTTCTCGACGCCGTCCTTCGACGGGCTGACGTCAACTCCGCGGCCGAATATCAAGGTCGGGCTGTCGCTGAGCTCCGGATTGGTCGAAATCTCGCCGATCGCCGACGAAATCGACCCCGATGATGTGCCAGCGCTGCTCAATAGTTACCGCAAGCGCCGCCGCTTCCATCGCCTGCGCAACGGAGCTTTCGTTGATATGCGCGATGTGAATGCCAGCGCTGTCGATGAGCTTGCGTCTGATTTGGGGCTTTCCGCCTCGGCCTTTGACAAGGGTTCGGTGACGGTACCCGCCTTCGAGGCCTACTATCTTGACCATCAGGTGGATGACGCCGACAAGTCCGAGGGATTCAAGGATTACCTCGACGATCTGCGGGTGATCGATCCGAAGACCTATCAGGTGCCGAGTTCGCTGCGCGACGTGCTCAGGCCGTATCAGGCCGAGGGCTTCCGCTGGCTGAGCGCGGTGTGCGACAAGGGCTTCGGCGGCATTCTGGCCGATGAAATGGGCCTGGGCAAAACCGTGCAGCTGCTCTCGCTTTTGGTTGCGCGGCGCGAGGAGAGCCGCAAGGTGGGGCCGAGCCTCATCGTGTGCCCGGCGTCGCTGGTCTACAATTGGGCTGCGGAATGCGAGCGATTCGCGCCGGAACTGAATGTGCTGACGGTCGCAGGCAACAAGGCCTCACGGCGCGCCATGCTTGATGAAGCCAAGGCGCAATATGCGCGGGTCGGGCAATCTGGGCGGGCTAACGCCGCTGCGGGAGCGAATGGGGCGATGAGCATTACGGGTGACCATGTTGCCAGTGTTGCCGATACTACCGGTATAGCTGATGCTGGCACCGTCGCTGCGAGCGCCGGCTGGCAGGGCGCGAAAACCGCTCCGCAGTCCGAAAGCAGCGGCCTCATTCCCGATGTGCTTGTCACCTCATACGATCTGCTGCGCCGGGATATCGCGGATTACCAGGGACTCGAATGCTTCTGCATGGTGCTGGACGAGGCGCAGTACATCAAGAATCATGCGACCAAGGCTTCGAAGGCCGTGCGCTCCGTGAACGCCCGCCATCGGTTCGCGCTCACCGGTACGCCCATCGAGAATCGGCTCTCGGAGCTGTGGAGCATCTTTGATTTTCTCATGCCGGGCATGCTCGGGTCATACGCGCACTTCCGTGAGCGCTTCGAAATGCCCATCCTGAGCGACGATGAGGATGCGCAAGGCAAGCTGCAGGCCTTCGTCGGGCCGTTCATTCTGCGCCGGCTCAAGGCGGACGTGCTCAAAGATCTGCCCGACAAGATCGAGAATGTCATCGCGGTGCCGCTGGAAGGCGAGCAGCGGCGGCTGTATGCGGCCCTTGAGCAGCGCCTGCGTGCGACGCTTCTGAAACAGCGCGATATTGAATTTGCCACCGGCAAGATTCAGATTCTCGCGCAGCTCACACGGCTGCGGCAGGCTTGCTGCGACCCGAGACTGCTGTATTCCAATGTGGGCGAAAACGTGGTCGAAGCGAATGCAAAGGCCTGGGGCATGCCGGCCCGCACGCTTGAGGAGTCGCAGGAGGCGACCGCAAAACGCGAGTTGGCGGCTTCGGCGAGTTCAACAGCATCGGGTAGGAAGGTCCGCAAAGTGCCTTCGGCCAAACTCGATGCCATCGAAGAGCTGGTGTCAAGTTGCCAGGATGCGGGGCGCAAGATGCTCATCTTCTCGCAGTTCACGAGCTACCTGGACCTGATTGCCGAGCGCCTGCGCGCGGGCGGCGTGGATTACGACGTCATCACCGGGGCGACGCCGAAGAAGCGCCGCGTTGAACTGGTCGACCAGTTTAACCGCGACGACACGCCAGTGTTCCTCATCTCGCTCAAGGCGGGCAACACGGGCCTCAACCTGACTGGGGCCTGCGTCGTGGTGCACGCCGACCCGTGGTGGAACGCCGCCGCGCAGGATCAGGCCACCGACCGCGCCCACCGCATCGGTCAGACGCAGGATGTCAACGTCTACCAGATTGTTGCCAAGGACACCATTGAGGAGCGCATCCTCGCCCTGCAGCAGTCCAAAAGCGATCTGGCCTCGCGCTTCGTCGACTCGGCTTCGTCGTCCGGTGCCGCAGTCTCCCGGCTCACCAAGGACGATCTACTGGCATTGCTGGGCTAGCTGGCAGTTGAACCATCGCAAGGCAGGGCGAAAAAACTTGCGCATCACTCCATCCGCACGTCATTCCATGCCCGCGGGCACCTTCGTGGAACCGGGTTTGCGACTGCGCTGCTGCTCAAGGAAGTGCTCGCGATTGTCGCCTGTGGCTGCCGTGGCAACGGTTTGTGCCAGAGCGACGGCACCATCGAGGCAGGTCTGGTCTGCGGCGGGAGTCATGGCATCCTTCGCGAACTGATAGGTGTGCTGCGAGGCGCTTGAGCCGAGGATGGCGATGGCCGGGTGAATGGCGGGAACCACCTGCGAAACGTTGCCCATGTCGGTCGACCCGCCTCCGGCCTCAATCGTGCCGTCGACCACTCTGCCCGTGCCCCTGAGCCCGGCGTCCCAGGCTTGAGAGAGCGCAGGATCCTGGTGCAGCGCCTCGTATCGCGGCTCGGCGCGCTGCTTGGTCCAGGTGCAGCCGGTGGCCACTGCTCCCGCCTCGAAGCAGCGCATCACCATGTCGACGCACCGTTCCAGCTCTTCGTTGGCGGTTGAGCGCACTTCGATGCGCACCACGGTGGTGTCCGGGATGATGTTCGTCGCGCTGCCGCCGTGGGAGATGTAGGGGTTGATATGCACGTCGTCGGCCATTTGCTGGCGCAGCAGGCCGATGGCGGTCAGCGCTATGGTGGCCGCGCTCATGGTGTTGACACCCTTGGCTGGATAGGCGTCGGCATGCGCGGCGAGACCTTTGTAGGTGATGTCGAAGCGGTCTACGGAGCGCGAGCTGGTGTTTTCGCAGGCGATGTCGTACGTGCCGGGAGCGCCGTGGGCCATCAGCGAGATGGTCGCATCCTCCCACGCGCCGCGTTCGATCAGGATGGCCTTGCCGCCGCCATGTTCTTCGGCCGGGGTGCCCTGGACGGTGACGGTGAGGCCCAGTTCGTCAGCCAAGGGCTGCAATGTGAGTGCTGCGCCGAGCGACATGGTGGCGATGACGTTGTGCCCGCAGGCGTGGCCCACGTCGGGCAGCGCGTCGTACTCGGCGCAGATAACCGCGTTGAACGGGCCGGAGCCGTAGGTTGCCGTGAACGCGGTGGGCATGTCGTAGGTGCCACGCTCGACTGCGAATCCGTGCTGTTCGAGGAAATCCTCGACGAGTGCGGACGTTTTGTATTCCTCGAAGGAAAGCTCCGGCATCTCATGAATCGTATGGCTGAGCTCTAGGAGCTCCGCCCTGTTGGCTTCGACGGTCTGTTTGATCGCCGCTGCTACTTCCTGCGTTTCCATGCTCATGTGTTCCTTACCTGTTGGTTGTTGTGAATCATCTGAATCATCTGAATCGTCGATCGGCATCCCGAATTAGCAGTATCTCTCGCGAGACAAGAAGACGCCGGTCGCCTCGAATATAGTAGCGAGGCAGCCGGCGTCTTTGGCTTGTTGTCAGCTCCACAGGCCCAGGGCCAGCTCGGCCACGCACACCGACAGCAGATACGACGCGGCGACCGACACGAGGCCGACGGGGATGATCTTCCAGCCGAGTCCCTTGAGCAGCGACAGCTTGGTGCCGACGGTCAGACCGGCGATGGACAAGACGACCGTGCAGATGGACAGGAAGTCGACCGGGGTGGTCATCGCCGTCACCCATTTCGCAATCGGGCTGATCGGGGAGCTGATGATGACGCCGAGCGTGACGATCATGACCATCGCGGGGACCTTGTTCCGTGTGAGCTTCGCCAGCGCCATGCCGGCTGCGGCGAGTCCGGCGACCAGCAAGTAGCCGATTACGAGCTGGTAGGTGAAGGACTTGGTCGCGATGGCGGTGATCGGGATGCCGATGACGACGAGAATGACGAAAATAACCCAGGTCGGCATGGTCACCAGGCTCTCCGGCTTCTTCTCCACTTCGCCAGACGGCGCAGCGGAGATTTCCGCGGTGATGGGGCGGACGTTGTCATGGGCGAGCTTGTTGTAGAGCTTTTCCGCAAGCGGCAGCGCGACATATACGCCGACGTACACGCCGATGAGGCCGGTGATGACGTTCGAGGTTGCAGCCATCGCCAGCACCTCGTTTGCCATACTGGGATGTTCTGCCGTGATGGCGCCGGTGGCCGCCGCCATCATCGAGCCGGAGCCGACTCCTGCGCCCATGGCGAGCGCGAGCGGGTTGAAGATGTGCAGCTGGCTGGTGACGGATGCAATCAGCCCGACGAGGATGGTGCCGAACAGCGTGCCGAAGATGTACATGGTGAGTACGCCACGGTATTGGGGCGAGCCGGAGCCGTATCGTTCGCTGACCATGGCGAACGACCCTTCACGGTCGATGGAGAACGTCGCGCCGATGGTGGACGGTCCCATATGCAGCAGCACCGCAAGAGGCAGCGCGAGCAGAATCGTGGCGAACATGTGCCCCAGCTCCTGCAGCAGCAGCGCCGGCCCGGCGTGCACCAGCAGCATGATGCTCGGGCCCATGGTGAAGGCGAGGCGCGCGGTGAGCAGCAGCACGGCCACGTCCATGATCTTCTGCGCAATGGCGACATCGCGCTCGCTGAACGGCCTGAATTTCTGCGCGGACACCACCGTACCGATAACTAGACCCCAGAGCATGGGAAGCAGCGTGACCTTAATGGATTTTCCGAGCGGGATGATCAGCGGGCCGGCGATCTGCGACACTGCGGCTATCAGCAGCACGATGACGCTGACGATAAGAACGGCTTTTTTGGGGAATTCAGGCTTATGATGAGGTGCATCTGAAGCGTTGGGCGCGGCCGACTCGGTTTGCGCTGCGGACATGGCGTCCTCCTTAGGTTGAAGTCTCGCGGGGAGATGATTCACGGGTATTCGGGCTGGGTTGGTAACGTTCTGCGTTGCTGAACGATATTGCTGAAACATAGGCGGTCAAATGTTAACTGATGTAACGAATACATTGCCGTGAAGTAATCTAGGCATATACTCCCTGTCTATGCAGGATACATCACAGATTGCCGTATCAGATGACGAATATCGTCTGATCAATGCGTTGCAGATATCGCCCCGGGCCCCATGGTCGGTGCTGGCTTCAGTGCTGGGGCAGGACCCTGTCACCCTCGCCCGGCATTGGGCGCGCTTGGAACGCTGCGGCATCGCCTGGATAGGGGCGTATCTTTCCGGCAACGCCGCCAAGGCCAGCGCCCTGTTCGAGCTGTCCTGCCCGCCATCCCAGGTGCTCGCGGTCGCCCGCAGTCTCGCCTACGACAAGGAGGTGCTCACCATCGACCTGACCACCGGCGCGCGCGACCTGCTGCTGACGGTGCTGTGCGAGGACTTCCAGGAGCTGCAGCACTATGCGGTTGAACGCATGCGGCTGCTTCCCCAGGTCGTGAGCATGCGCACGCAGATCGTCACTTCGAACCGGCTCACTTTCGACGCGCGCACATGGCGGCTCAATGTCCTGACGCCAGCCGAGGTCCGCCAGCTGGCGCAATACCAGAAAAGCCAGAACGAGCGCGGTCTCGCCGTGCAGCGCAAACCCGACCGGCGCGAACGCGATCTGATTGCCTCCGCGCTCAGGCACGACCCGCGCATGAGCATGGAATCGCTGGCGCGCTATACCGGCATTCCGTCGCAGCGGGCGCGCGACTGCCTCAGCTCGTCGCTTGCCGAAGGCGATATCGTGCTGCGTGCTGAAATCGCCAGGATTCTGTCGCAAACGCCGGTGTATGCGTGGCTGTTCATCAAGGTCGCTGCCGGTCAGGTTCCCAAGACGCTCAAAAGCCTTGCCGCCATGCCCGAGACGAGGCTGGCGACCGCCGTCATGGGCAGCTGCGACATCGCCCTGGCCGCATGGCTGAAAAGCCTGGAGGATCTTGAACGCCTGAAAACCGCGCTGGCGCAGCAGCTGGGCTTAAGCGTCATCGACACGTCCATCGTCATGCGCACCCCAGTTCATTTGCACGAATGGCTAAACGAAGCCGGGCTGCGCATACGCGCCGGCGACGCGCAGCCCGGCTGACCATGATGGCAAGCTGGATAGGTTATACCCGTTGCTTATGCTGAGTGGCTGCGTCTGACGGATGAGTTTGCCGACTGGATGTAATGAAATTCAGTTGAATTCAAGCGTCTTCCTCTCGCGCGCGCATTGGGCGAGATGCAGGTTGATGAGACTTTGATAAGGAATACCCGTCTGCGTTGCCTGCGTCTTGAAATACTCTATGGTGTCGAGGTCCAGACGCATGGTGACTGCCTTTCGAGGCTTTTTCGCATAAGGATTGGGCTGTGACTGTTGAAAATCGTATTCATCGCGCATCGTAGTGACTCCCGGATATGTACGTTTGGTGAGTGGAACATTCGATTATCGTATTCAAATATATTGAATTATTGCATATATCGTACATATATTTTTATCTGTCCCGCAGGCGCTGAACAATATGGGTATGAGCAACGTTCTTGTTATTACCAGCAATCCTGAGCCTGCCTCGCTTACCGACGCGGTAGGTGAGGCCTTCGCAGCGGGCGCGCGTGGGAGCGGAGCACAGGCGGAGGTGCTCGATCTGTACGAGGTCGGCTTCAATCCGGTCTATAGCGCCGAGGACCGTGCACACTATCTTGGCCGCGCGCCGATGCCCGACGATGTGGTGCCAATACAGAGCAAACTGGCGGATGCGGATGTCATCGCGCTCGTCTTTCCGGTGTATTGGTACACCATGCCGGCGATGGTCAAAGGCTTCTTCGACCGGGTCATCTGCCGTGGGTTCGCCTACGACGCAGCCACCGGCAAGCCGCTTGCGCTCGCGGGCAAGACGGTGCGCGTGATTGCGCTCACCGGCGGCGCACGGCAGTGGTACGAGTCGGACGGCATCGATGCCGCGCTGCGCAACCAGATATGCGCACAGACCTTCACGAAGTACTGCGGCGTGGACGATGTGGACCTCGTCTACGTCGACAATCTGAGCATGGGAGATGACGACCCCGCCAAGCGCGCTGCCGCTGCCTTGCAGCTCGAACGCATCACGGCGCTTGGCGCATCGCTGGTCTGAAGGTCGGCTGGGCAGACGGCAGGCCAGCGGGTATGCCGTCACGTCCCAGTTGCGCGGCACAATAGGTCGTATGACTCAAGCTGAAACCGCAACCCAAGCACGACCCGCCGCCGAAGGCAAGCCCGAACTCCCTGAAAATGTCCGCGTCCGATTCTGCCCGTCGCCCACCGGCACCCCGCACGTCGGCATGGTGCGCACCGCGCTGTTCAACTGGGCGCAGGCGCGCCACAGCCACGGCACCTTCGTATTCCGCATCGAAGACACCGACGCCGTGCGCGATAGCGAGGAAAGCTACAACCAGATTCTCGACGCGCTCAAATGGCTCGGCATCGACTGGGACGAGGGCGTTGAAGTGGGCGGCCCCGACGGCCCGTATCGCCAGTCCGAGCGCAGCGCGATCTACAGCGATGTCGCGCAGAAGCTCCTGGACGCCGGATACGCCTACGAATCGTATTCGACCTCCGAGGAGATCGAGGCGCGCAATCTCGCCGCCGGCCGTCCGAAGGCCTTTGGCTACGACGGCTATGACCGCGATTTGACCGAGGAGCAGAAGGCCGCCTTCCGCGCCGAGGGCCGCAAGCCCGCGCTGCGCATCCGCATGCCCGATGACGATGTCGCCTTTGATGATCTGATCCGCGGGCGCATCGAGTTCAAAGCCGGTTCAGTGCCGGACTACGTGATCGTACGGCCGAACGGCGACCCGCTCTACACCCTGACCAACCCGGTCGATGACGCGATGATGCGCGTCAATGTCGTGCTGCGCGGCGAGGACCTGCTCAGCTCCACGCCACGGCAGATTGTGCTCTACCGTTATCTCATCGCGCTTGGCGTGGCGAGCGAAATGCCGCTGTTCGGCCATATGCCGTATGTGATGGGCGAAGGCAAGAAGAAGCTTTCGAAGCGCGACCCGGAGTCGAACCTCTTCCTGCATCGCGAGAACGGCTTCATCCCCGAAGGACTGCTTAATTACTTGGCGCTGCTCGGCTGGTCGATCGGCCCCGACCGCGACGTGTTCTCCATGGATGAGCTGATCGAGCATTTCGACGTGCGCGACGTGAAGGCCAACCCGGCCCACTTCGACATCGACAAGGCCATCGCCATCAATGCCGAACATATCCGCATGCTGGAACCGCAGGACTTCCTGAATCGCTCCGTGCCCTACCTGCATCGCGATGGCGTGGTTTCGGCATCCTCTTGGAATGAGCTCACCGACCGCGAACGGGAGATTCTTTCCGCTTCGGCCGAACTGGTCCAGCCGCGCGTGCGGCTGCTCGGCGAGGTGTCGGGCATGGTCGGCAGCCTGCTGAGCGACGCGGAATACCTCGAACCCGAGGCTGACGCGCGCAAGCAGCTCAAGGACTCGGCGGCCGATGTGCTCGGCAAGGCCATCGCTGCGCTGGAGCCAATCGAAGAATCCTCCTGGACGACCGATAACTTGCACGAGACGCTGACCCAGGCACTGGTGGAAGATGGCGGCTACAAGCCCCGGCTTGCCTTCGGCCCGGTGCGCGTGGCGATGTCCGGCCGCCGCGTATCCCCGCCGCTGTTCGAGTCCATGGAGATTGTCGGCAGGGCGATCAGTGTGGCGCGGCTCAAGGGGTTGCTTGGGCAGCTGTGATACAGAAACCGTGATGTATACGGCTGTGGTGTTTTCCTAAAAGCTGCCGCAGCAGCCGGAAGGAATTGGCGACTCTGTCTTGTTTCTGACAATAAGCCTCCAATAATGGCAGAAACGAGACAGACTACGGTGAACTCTGTCTTGTACCTGACATTTGACGCTGGAAACTGTTGCAAACAAGACAGAGTTCGGGTGGCACCGGATATGCTTTACGGCTCGACGTTTTCTCGTGTCCCGAGTCCGGAGGACTGGTGTGGTAGCTAGCTAGCCATAGCTCAGCCAAGGCTTGACGATGCCTTCGTCATCGTCCTTCGCAGCCTTAGCGGCTGCTCACTTCACCTACAGGCAACGCACTGCGTTGCCTGCTTAACGGTTCAGCCCACAGCCTTAGTGGCTGCTCGGTCGAGCCTACAGACTGACGATGCCGCTGGCATCGTCCTTCGGCTCCTTAGCGGAGCCTCACTTCGCCTACGGGCAATCCACTGGATTGCCCGCTTAACGGCTCAGCACTGCGCTGTCTGCCTACGGTTCGACGTTTTCTCGTGTCCCGAGTCCGGAGGACTGGTGTGGTAGCCGTCTAGCCATAGCTTCGCCTTTGGCTCAGCTCCTCGCAGCCTTAGTGGCTGCTCGGTCGAGCCTACGAACAACGCACTGCGTTGTTCGTTTAACGGCTCGACACGCCGTCTTGCGCTTGGCGATGGATGCCGGTATATTTACATGCTGTTGCTTGAAAGGGCGATAGATAATTTAAGCCTCCATCGTCTAGCGGTCTAGGACTACGCCCTCTCACGGCGCCAACACCGGTTCAAATCCGGTTGGAGGTACGAAGACGCTGTAGCTGCTCGCAGCTGCGACGCCTGCCAATTGGGGTATGGTGTAATTGGCAACACGGCAGTTTCTGGTACTGTTGTTCTTGGTTCGAGTCCAGGTACCCCAGCAAATACGAAAGCCCTACAGCCACAACGGCTGCGGGGCTTTCCCACATTCTCTCTGAATCCCAGAGGTACCCCAAACAGCAGCGACGCCCGAGCGCTCCGCGCGAAAGCAGCACGACACCGCGACTCATTTAAGGCACGCCGTGAAAAGCGCACACAATCGGTGTTATTATATGGAAGCACAGATATCCGCAATTGATGCGGGTGTTTCGGGCGACATATCGAACCGGTTGATTTTAGTTCGTCAACCGTGAGACGATATGAAACACGATGTGCGAACACAGTGATGTGAGCGCACAGCAAACATAGAAAGAAGGGCGATGATGCCACGTATCTTCTACCGGCCGCAGCGGCCGGATCGCGCCATGGCCTCGCAGGATGCCGGGCACGAGACCTTGTTCTCTCGCGCATGGTTCGCTTTGCGAGGGCAAATTCAGCGGGGAGGGGGGGCTGACAGGTCTTCCCGCCGTCCCAACGCAGGCAGGGGCAAGCGCGTCATAGCGGCCCTCGCGGCTGTTGCCATGATCGGCGCAGGACTGGCCGGGTGCTCGTCCGGCGGCCGCACGAAACTCGTATTCGCCTTCAACAAGCGCGAAGCGGTGCCGTTCATGCAGCAGGTCGTCGACGATTACAACAAATCGCAGGACAAGGTCAACGTGGTGATGGACACCTCAGGCCTCAACTCCACTGCTGCGGGCTTTGTGCGGGGCACGCCTGCCGACCTGCTGCTGGCCAACTTCAACAATCAGGCCGCTCGTTACGTCAACCAGTGCGCAGTGACGGATCTGTCCGACACCGATGCCGCCAAACGCGTCCGTCCCGACGTCAAGGCTCTTGTGGACGGCGTGGGCAAGTGCCAAGGGCGCACCAGCGCAGTGCCGTATTCGATCATGGCCGCCGGCGTGATCTACAACAAGGACATCTTCGCCAAATACAACTTGCAGGTGCCCAAGACCTACGATCAGCTGCTGAGCGTAAGCAAGACGCTTAAGAGCAACGGCGTCACCCCGTTCTTCGGCACATTCTATGACGGGTGGACCGTCTCTCAGGGATGGTTCGACTATGCTGCTGGCGGGTCGCTGGATCTGAAATCGTTCTTCCAGTCTATCGAGAAGGACGGCGCCAACGTCGGTCCCAATTCCTCGGTGTCCTACGAAAAGGACTTCCTCGAGCCGATGAACAAGATGATGACGCTGGCCAAGGATTACACCAATACAGACGCCAACTCCAAGATTTACGGCGATGGCAACACGGCGATGGCCAACGGCAAGGCAGCGATGTACCTGCAGGGCCCGTGGGCTTTCAGCGAAATCTCGAAGACCAATCCCAAGGCGAATCTGGGCACCTTCCCGCTGCCGATGACAGACAATCCCAAGGATTTGAAGACGGCGGTCAACGTCGATCTGGGCGCGATGATCCCGGAGCAGTCGAAGCATCAGGCTGAGGCTCGGGACTTCATGAACTATCTCTTCCAGCCGAAGATCATCAACGCCTACAACGCCTCGCAGCTCGGTTTCGGCCCGCTGAAGGATTCCGCCCCGGAGACGGATCCGCGCGTCGCCGGTCTGCGTTCCTACTACGAGAAGGGAAAGATCTACGCCGGCCCGTCATACGTGATTCCGCAGGCGATTCCGATTCCCCAGCTCGCGCAAAGCATCGTCCTGGGAGCCGATCCCAAGGACGTCCTATCCACCATCGATGCGGACTGGGCGCGTTTCGCCCGCCGCCAGTAACCGTGGAACCGAAGGAGTTACATCATGGCTATCAGTTCACTTCCCAGCGTCCCTGACGTTCCCGAAAAGGCAAGTCGCAAGCATCGCAAGGTGGAGCCGGTCTTCTGGTGGATGACCGTCCCGACGCTGGTCGTCTTCACCCTGGCGATACCGATTCCTGCGGCGATAGGAATCTTCTACAGCTTCACGAACTATATCGGCGTGGGCAAATGGCATTTCCTCGGGCTGGCGAACTACATCGCGATGTTCACCGACCCGCAGATTAGGCAGAGCTACATCTTCACCATCGGCTTCTCGCTGGTCACCGTGCTCGCAGTGAACGTCATCTCGTTCCTGTTAGCAGTGGGACTCACCGCGCGAATCCGGGCCAAGGTGGCGCTGCGCACGGTCTTCGTCATCCCGATGGTGATTTCCGGCATCGTGATCGCGTACGTGTTCCAGTTCCTGTTCTCCAACTCGCTGCCCGCGCTCGGGCAGGCGCTGGGCATCGGCTGGCTCAAGGAGAGCATGGTCACCAACCCGCATCTGGCATGGGTGGCGGTCGTGTTCGTCACGGCCTGGCAGTCAATCCCCGGAACCCTGCTGATCTACATCGCCGGTCTCATGTCCGTGCCCGAGGATGTGTACGAAGCCGCTGACATCGACGGCGCGAGCAAGTTCCAGCAGATGACCAGGATCACGATTCCGCTGGTGTTCAGCTATGTGGTGATCAACACGATCCTCGGCTTCAAGGGCTACCTCAACGCCTACGACATCATTGTCGGCTTGACGAACGGCGGCCCGGGCACCTCGACGATGAGCGTGGCGATGAACATCGTCAACGGCCTGACGAACGGCGATTACGCCTACCAGATGGCCAATGCGACGATCTTCTTCATCTTCACCCTGATCGTCTCGCTGCTGCAGCTTTCTCTTATGCGTGGAAGGAACAAGTGATGAGTGCACAATCCATAACCCCGGCCGCTTCAAACGCGAAACCGAAGAAGATCAGGGCGCGCATGGAGCGCGTCAACTGGCCTGCGACCATCATTCTGGCCGTGTGCTCGCTGACGGTGCTCATTCCGCTCTACGTCACCGTTTCGATGGCGTTCAAAACCACCAAGCAGGCGGTTGACGGCAACGCCTTCAGCCTGCCGAATCCGGTGAGCGTCGACGGGTTCAAGCAGGCCTGGACGATGACCAAGACCCCGGTCGGTGCGGGCATTTCGGTGCTGATCACCGCCGGCGTGGTGTTCCTGGTGATCTTCCTGGCCGCGTTCCTCTCCTACTCGATCGTGCGCAACTGGGATCACCGCTTCTTCCGCTATTCCTTCTTCTACGTGCTCGCCGCGATGTTCATCCCCTTCCCGGTGGTGGCGCTGCCGCAGATCAGCCTGACGGGCCGCTTGCACCTGGACAACCCCTTCGGTGTCATCATTCTGGCATCGATGTTCCAGCTGGCGTTCAGCGTCCTGCTGTTCACCACCTTCCTGCGTTCGATTCCGAACGAACTTGAGGAAAGCGCGCAGATCGACGGCGCATCGACGTGGCAGACCTTCCGCAAGATCGTCTTCCCGCTGCTGGCCCCGATGAGCGCCACGGTCGGCATCTTCGCGTTCCTGTATGCGTGGAACGACTTCATGATGCCCTCGCTGATCATCTCCGACGCGACGCTTCAGTCGCTGCCGGTGCGCCAGAACATCTTCCAGTCGCAGTTCAGCAACAACTACAACGTGTCCTTCGCCTCGTACCTCATGGCGATGGCCCCGGCCATCATCGCCTACATCTTCACCCAGCGCTGGGTGATGAGCGGCGTAACCCAAGGTGCAGTGAAAGGCTGAGGCGTTAAAGAGACAGCGCAGTGCCGAGCCGTTAGGCGGAGAGCCCAGTGGGCTCTCCGCAGGCGAGGTGAGCAGCCGCCAAGGCTGCGAAGGACGATGCCGCCAGGCGGCGTCACTCTCTAGCCTCAGTGAGCGCCCGCTAAGGGCGCGAAGCGAACGACTGGAAAAGTTGGTGTGCAGTCCGTATGTGGTGTCGTTGCTACTTACGCAAGCAACGACACCACACTCGCTCATACCCCATACATCACAGCCCCCGCACTATTTCGACACCGGTGCGGGGGTTGCGGCGTCTCCTGCCAGTTATACGTCACAATTCCCGCACTAACTCGAACCTTATGCGGGCCTTGTAGCATCTGACCGCGGTTATACGTCACGACCCCCGCATGATGGTCGAATTCGTGCGGAGGTTGTGACGTTTACTTACCAGTTTCCCGCGACTCACCCGTTCTGCGGGCACAGAAAGCAGCCTTGCACATGATCATTGACCATGCCGACTGACTGCATGAAGGCATACATAATGGTCGGACCGACGAACTTGAATCCCCGGGTTTTCATCGCCTTGCTCATAGTGGTGGATGTCGGGTTGCTCGGCGGTATCGCGCTCGCATCCGCAGGTCGATTGACCCGCACCTTGCCATCGACGAAAGACCATAGGTAGCTATCGAACGATTCTCCGACTGTTTTCATAGTGTTGACCAATTGCGCGTTGTGGATGATTGCCTCGATCTTGCGCCGGTTGCGGATAATGCCGGGGTCGGCCATCAGCACAGGCACTTCGTCATCCATCGCGGCCACGCGCTCTGGCTCGAACTCATGGAACACGGTCCGCAGCCGTTCCCGCTTGTTCAGTATCGTGCTCCACGACAGCCCAGCCTGCAGCCCTTCCAGACACAGCCGCTCGAAAAGATCACGGGAATCGTGACACGGCTTGCCCCATTCCTCGTCATGGTAGGCAGGCATCGCATCGCCCGCGCTGTATGCCCACGTACAGCGTGCGGGTGTCTTTGATGGCGGAGCATCGGGTTCATCGTCGTGCGTGGCGGCCGATAAGCGTTCAGACATAGTAGTTTTTCTTTCGTGCTGCATGCCAATCACTGTCCCATAGCGTCACGTCATCTGGATGATGTGACGCTATGGGACAGAGCAGCGCACGCCTGGCTCGTGGTTTACCATCGAAATGAGCGAGCTGCGGCCTATCGAGACTGCATGTCTCTGACGAATTGGACATATGCTTCGGCATTCTGCGCGATATGCTCCTCCGATGGGGCGTGCGAGGTGCCGTACAACGCAAAAAACGGCCGGTAATCGGCGTGGCAGTAGTCGAATGTGGTTTCAAAGGGCGCGAGCAATTCCTTGAGCGTGTACCGATATCTGCCTTCAGCGCTGTAGTCGGGCTGCGCGATACCCGCGCTGACGGCCAGTGCAACGGGCTTGTTGCGCAGCGCATTTCCGCCCACGCCGTACGCCCAGCCGTGGGTAAGCACATCGTCGAGCCACTGCTTCACCAGGGGCGGGCAGTTGAACCAGTACAAAGGAAATTGCAGGATGAGCGCGTCATGAGAGTCCACGAGGCGGCGCTCGCATTCGGCGTCGATCTGGCCGTCCGGGTATGCCTCGGCGAGCACATGCACATCGCATAGTTCGCCGTGCCGGCGCAATGCTTCGACCCAGTGCCGGTTGATAACTGATTCGCCAAAGTCGGGATGCCCTACGACCACCAGTGCTGCCATATGAGAAGCGCCTTTCTTGCGCGACGGATGCTGCTGGCTCTAGTATAGTGCGTACGTACGTACATTAATATGTTAGGATGAGGGCTATGGGAAAAGACTATTTCGCGGGTGACTCTCGTTCGAACCGCGAACGCATGCTCGCCGGAGATCTCTACATCGCCGAAGACCCGGACAATGCGCGGCTGTCGCGTCGGGCCACGCAGCTGGCCGATTTGTACCATCGCGCGTATGTCACGAACGAGGACGAATCGCGGCATTTCCTTGAGGAGCTGATTGGTGACTTGGGCGAAGGCGCGTATGTCAAGCCGCCGCTGTTCGTCGATTATGGCGAGAACATCACCATCGGGGCGCGCACCTTTATTAACTTCAATCTGACGGCGCTGGATGTCGCGGCTATCACGATAGGCGAGGATTGCCAGATCGGACCGAACGTGCAGCTGCTCACTCCGCTGCACCCCATCGACCCGGAGCCTAGGCGCGACAAGCTCGAAGCGGCCAAGCCGATTGCGATTGGCGACAATGTGTGGCTGGGCGGCGGCGTCATCGTATGCCCCGGAGTGAGCATCGGCGAGAACAGCGTGATTGGCGCGGGTTCCGTGGTGACCAAGGATATACCGGCGAATGTGGTGGCGGTCGGCAACCCCGCACGAGTGATTCGCCGAATCGGGGAGGCAGCCTGAAATGAACGCGAAGCTGCCCGCAAAGGATAAGACGTCTGCGAATGGTACTTCTGCAGATACAAAGCGTTCCGTGAAGCGTTCCGTGAAAGCCAAGCGTTCCGCGGATGTGGAATTGTCGGCGAAGGCGGCATCGGGCCGCAAGAACCACAAGGCTCAAGCAGAAAAATTGATTCGCACAAGCAGCGCAGTTCATGAAGGCAGTGTAGCATCGGATTCTCGAACGCGCCGCTTGCGGCGTACCGACCCTGGGCGGCGTGATCGCATCATCGACAGCTGCTTGGACGTCATAGCGCAGGTCGGCGTGGCAGGCGCGTCGCATCGCGTGGTCGCCAGGGCCGCCGATGTGCCGCTGGGCTCGATGACCTACCATTTCAACGGCATGGATGAGCTGCTGCGCGAGGCATTCACCCGCTTCGCCAACAGTGTCGCCGACCGCTTCGAACGCCGCATGGCGCAAGCCAAGGACCTTGATTCGGCCCGGGTCGCGGTCGTCGCCATCATCACCGAGGACATATTCTCCGGTCCGCGCGAGCAGGTGCTCACCCACGAGCTGTACACGCTCGCGGCCAGAGACCCGTCATTCCGCGCCATTACCACGGCATGGATGCGCCGCAGCCGCGCCGCGCTGGAACAGTTCTTCGACCCCGAAACCGCACGCATGCTCGACGCGCTCATCGAGGGCTTGAGTATCCATCGTGCCCTCGATCAGCAGCCGCGCGGTGCCAGCGAAGTCGTGGAAGCAGTCAACCGCATCACCGCTATCGCAGTGGACTGAAACCCAAGCAGGCCAAGGCAAGCTCTGAATAAACAGCAGGGCATAAGGGGCATATCGTTGTGTTTCTCGCTGTATAACGCACGAATCTGCACAGTAGTGGGAAACGGATGGACAGACAGGCAGACTGCGGCTAGGCTGCGCTGTCATTGAGGTCACGCTGTGTTTAAGTTGCACTGCGTCTGCACTATGGTGGTGAATATGAACGAAACGCAGCGAACGTTGCCGACGACGATGCCGGCCCAACATGCCCAGCAGGCCCAATCCGCGCATCAGGGCGACTGGCGGCCGCTGTCAGTGTCCGCGCGGCTTGGTCGGCTGCAATTCCACAATTCGGGCAAGTTCCGGGTGCTGCAATTGGCGGACATCCAGGACGGGCCCAAAGTTGACAAGGACACCATCAAACTGATAGGTGCCTGCCTCGACGCTGCGCGGCCGGATGTCGTCGTGTTTTCGGGCAATCAGATCGCCGGCTATGACACCGCGTACGCCGCGACCTTCCGCAAGCGTCGCTGGACTGTGGCATGGAATCGGGTCAGGACGCAGAATGCCGATCGCTTTGCCGCCGACTTGGAGCATACGCGGGGACTGGTGCGCTCGCAGATCGCACAGTTTGTGCAGCCACTTATCGATCGTGGAATTCCGTGGGCCGTGACCTATGGCAATCATGACTTTCAATGCGGTCTCGACAATGCGGAATTGGACGCAATCTACCGCGAGTTTCCCGGCTGTCTGAATCCCGAGTCTACGGCTGCAAGCCCCGGTCATCCGCGCATTCAGCCCTCGTCCGGGCTTCCTGAGCAGCGGATTTTCCCATGTGAGCCGGGCACCTTCGCGCTGCCCGTGCTGGATGCGGAGCGTCGACGTGCCGTCATCGCCTTGGTGCTGCTGGACTCGGGCGATTACTCGCCGCTGGGCGGTTACGGTGTGCCATCCGACCGGGCGCTGACCTTCCTGCATTCGATTTCGGGTCTGCTGGGCGTGCGCTCGATGGTCTTCCAGCACTTCCCGCTGCCGCAGCATTACGAGCTGCTCAAGGAGGTGCTGGCCACGGCCGACCATGCTGTGGAAGGCTACCGCGCCTTCGCGGGGCATCATTATGTCATCGATGAGACCAAGACGCTGCCTGGCAGCTACCTCGGCGAAGGCGTGAGCTGCCCGGATCACGACTGCGGGGAATTCGACCTGATGAAGGACGGCGAGGGATGCTTCGCGCTCAGCGCCGGGCATGACCATCGCAATCGCTTCGTTGGCACGCTCGACGGCATCCTGCTGGCGGCGACCCCGACCTGTGGCTTCGGCTCCTACGGTCCTGCACCCGCGCAGCGCGCCGCCCGCCTGTTCGAATTCGATATCCGCCACCCCTTCGCCCCGCGCACGCAGCTGCTCGAATTCGGTGAGCTGGTCGGCAAACCAAGCAATCGCAAGGCCTATACCTACGCGCTCAACGACACGGCGGCCTCGCCGGGGGAGACGATGGACCTGCTGCGCAAGCCGGGGCTGGTCTCGCGCATCGCCAAGCGACTGCGCGGTATTGGTCAGTGATATCAGTAGTGCCAATAGTGTCAGCAGCGCAGGGCGGCAATGACGAACTCGCAATAGTAGAACTGGAATGAAAGGGCCGCCCCTCTCCAAGGCAGCGGCCCTTTCATTCCAGTTATTGCAAGTCTGTCACCGCATGTCTAGCGATTGACGCTGGCCTTCATGAGCGCATCGGTCAGGTACTTGCCTGCGGTCATCACGAGCGGCGCGTAGCGACGGCCCGGCGCGGAACCCATGCGACCGGAGGGGCCGGAGATGGAGATGGCGGCGATGACCTGCCCGGAAGCGTTGCGAATCGGCGCGGAAATCGAGCACACGCCTTCTTCGCGCTCGTTGATTGACTCGGCCCATCCGCGTTTGCGCACGGCGGCGAGACGGCTGGCCGTGTATTTGGCGTGAAGCAGCCCCTGATGCAGCCGCTCCGGATCCTCCCATGCCATCAAGATCTGCGCTGCCGAGCCAGCCTCCATCGAAAGCATCGCGCCTACGGGAATCGAGTCACGCAGCCCACTGGCCCGCTCCACGGCGGCGATGCATACGCGCTGGTCGCCCTGACGACGATATATCTGCGCCGATTCGCCGCTGCGGTCGAGCAGCGTCTGCAAAATAGGCCCGGCGGCAGTCAACAGACGGTCCTCGCCGGCGGCTGTGGCTAGCTCTGCGAAACGCGAGCCCAGCACGAAGCGCCCGTGCGTGTCGCGCAGCACGAAACGGTGTCGTTCCAAGGCAATCGCCAGCCGGTGCGCGGTAGGGCGCGCTAGACCGGTGGCCGCGACCAGCTGGCTGAGCGTCAACGGGCCCGATTCCAAGGCGTCGAGGATCTTGACGGTTTTGTCAAGCACGCCGACTCCCGAATGGATCTCTCCGTCATCCACGTGGGCAGCCCCGGTCGCGCCGTGGCCGTTGCGCGCGGCATCATCGTCGATCTGCGCATCGAACTCGTCGGTGTTGGTGCTAATAGAAGTCATATTCGGATTATGCCATCTCATATTTCGAAACGCAAAAGTCCGTGCGCGCTGCAAGCTCGCATACTCGGTTGTGGAAGGGCTGTGTTCAGACGCACAGCCGAAATGTTTTCAGGCGCAAAACCGTGTATGGCGAGTCCAAAAGGAGACTACATGGGAACCACATTGGCTGAGAAGGTATGGGCCGACCATTTGGTGCGGCGGGGAGAAAACGGCGCCCCTGATCTGCTGTACATCGATCTGATGCTGATGCACGAGGTGACCAGTCCCCAGGCGTTCGAAGGGCTGCGGCTCGCCGGTCGCAAGCCGCGCCACATCGACCAGCTCATCGCCACCGAGGATCACAACACGCCGACGGTCAACATCGACCGCCCCAATCCGGACAAGACCTCCGCACTGCAGCTGCAGACCTTGGAACGCAACTGCAAGGAGTTCGGCGTCCGTCTGCACGGTTTGGGCGACGCCGATCAGGGCATCGTGCACGCCTTCGCGCCGATTCTGGGACTTACGCAGCCCGGCATGACCATCGTGTGCGGCGATTCGCACACCTCGACGCACGGGGCTTTCGGCGCGCTGGCCTTCGGCATCGGCACCTCCGAGGTCGAGCATGTGATGGCGACGCAGACCCTTTCGTTGAAGCCTTTCAAGACGATGGCCATCAACGTGGACGGCGAACTGCCGGCTGGTGTTACTTCGAAGGACATCATCCTTGCGATTATCGCGAAGATTGGCACCGGCGGCGGCCAGGGCCATGTGCTCGAATACCGTGGCGAGGCGATTCGCAAGCTGTCGATGGAAGCGCGCATGACCATGTGCAACATGTCCATCGAGGGCGGTGCGCGTGCTGGCATGATCGCGCCGGATGAGACGACGTTCGAATATCTCAAGGGTCGTCCTCACGCTCCTGAAGGCGAGATGTGGGATCAGGCGCTCGAATACTGGAAGACGCTCAAGACCGATGACGATGCCGTGTTCGATAGGACCGTGAACCTGAATGCCAGCGACCTCGCGCCGGTCGTGACCTGGGGCACGAACCCCGGCCAGGGCCTGCCGATCACTGCGAATGTGCCGGTGCCGGAGCAGATTCCGGATGCCAATGCGCGGGCTTCGGCCACGTCGGCCATCGAGTACATGGGGCTGACGCCGGGCATGCCGATCAAGGATATCGCGGTCGATACGGTGTTCATCGGCTCGTGCACCAACGGCCGCATCGAGGATCTGCGCACGGCGGCGAAGATCATGAAGGGCCACCACAAGGCGAAGTCGATTCACCGCGTGCTGGTCGTTCCTGCCTCCTCGCGCGTGCGGCTGCAGGCCGAGCAGGAGGGACTTGACAAGGTCTTCACCGATTTCGGAGCCGAGTGGCGCAACGCCGGATGCTCGATGTGCCTAGGCATGAACGCGGACAAGATGGTGCCGGGCGAGCGCTCGATTTCGACTTCGAACCGCAACTTCGAAGGCCGTCAGGGCAAGGGTGCGCGCACGCATCTGTCCTCGCCGATCGTGGCCGCTGCGACTGCGATTCGCGGCACGATCTCAAGCCTGGAAGATTTGTAAAGCCAGCTTTCGGCGGTGTGGCCTGCGGTTCTGGCGGGCGGTGGTTTTCGGCCTATGTGATTTCGGCCGATATGGTCTGTCTGACGAGAAAACCATTGCCAGCAGGCCGTATGGCTGGTAAGGATTGTAGAAGAGGATTCGCGCGGCGCGTTTGCTGGACTGGACAGGGAATCGGGCAGATTCGATTTCGGCTGGTTTCAGCTAGATAAAACTGCGAAACGGATACGTCAAAGGACGTGGAGATTTATGGAAAAACTTACTGTGGTGAGCGGTGTCGGCGTGCCGCTTCGTCGTTCGAATGTGGATACGGACCAGATCATCCCGGCCGTGTTCCTCAAGCGCGTGACCAAGAGCGGCTTCGACGACGCGTTGTTCTATGCGTGGCGGCGCAACCCCGAGTTCGTGCTCAACCGTTCGGAATATGCGAATGGCAAGATTCTGGTCACGGGGCCGGACTTCGGCACCGGCTCGTCGCGTGAGCACGCCGTGTGGGCCTTGCATGACTACGGGTTCAAGGTCATCATCTCGCCGCGCTTTGCCGACATCTTCTACGGCAACACCGCCAAGAATGGCGTGCTGGCTGCAATCATGCCGCAAGAAAGCATCGAGCTGCTGTGGAAGCTGCTTGAAGAGGAGCCGGGTCGTTCGATGACCGTGGACCTCATCGAGCGCACCGTGACCTGCGGCGACGTGACGCTGCCCTTCGAAGTGAACGACTACACGCGCTGGCGCCTGATGAACGGCTACGACGACATCGACCTGACCTTGCAGCACGAGGACGATATCACCGCCTACGAGAAGCTGCGCGCCGAGCGCTTCCCCTTCAAGCCCAAGACCCTCCCCGCCAAGCACATGCCCGAACACCGCATCGCCTCCGCCAGAGAACAAGATGAGGGTGAATGGTCGGGACCAATCAGTGGACAGCGCGGTGCGCTGTCCACTGGTCCCGAGCTGCGCCGCGATCTACGAGCGGCGTAGCCAATATTGAGCCCGCCGCAGGCGGTCCCTAATTGCAGGACCAGGGCCGTCATTGAGATAGGCGGGCTCGGTGAGTCTGCGCGTAGTCAGTCATTGTCTATGCCGCAGGCGGTCCCTAATTGCAGGACCAGGGCCGTCGTAGTTATGGGCGGCCTGGTGTCTGCGGGTACCGAGTATTGCATAGTATGCGATTAGTGATTGCAGGACCGGGACCGTCATTGAGATGGATGGTCTCGATGAATCCACGCATAGTCAGTCATTGTCTATGCCGCAGGCGGTCAAAAATTGCAGGACCGGGACCGTCATTGAAATGGGTGGCCTGATGTCTGCGCGCACCGAGTATTGCGTAGCATGCGATTAGTGATTGCAGGACCGGGACCGTCATTGAGTTGGATGGCCCCGGTGAATCTGCTCACAGCCAGTCATTGTCTCCATCAGACCCATCCTCTGCTGTTCGTAGCGCCGTTCTCCTATACTGGTGCAAAAATCTATAGGAGTGTGTCATGGCCGAGTATGCCGAGCCGTTCTACGATGTGAACCTTAGCTATGCCGAGAACTACGAGCGGGGCCCGTTCGGCGCATTCGGCGGTGTGCTTGCCGAACAGTCGTCCCAGCCTACCGGGTCGTCTGTATCCGAACACAGCGTGAACTTCCTCGGCTTCCCAGTCAATCTGCCTTTCGGTATCCCCGCTGGCCCGCTCCTTAATTCGCGATTCACCACGGCGGCGTTCCGCATGGGCTTCGATCTTGCCGTCTATAAGACCGTGCGTACCCGGGCTTGGGACTGCAATCCTTTCCCCAATGTGCTCTCGGTGCATCCACGTACGAGCACGCTGACTCCGGGCGACGCCGAACTGGACGAAGGCGTGCTGGCGGACAGCCGCTTCGAGCGGCCATTGTCAATTTCCAACTCTTTCGGCGTACCCTCGCGCGACCCGGACGAATGGCAGCCGGACATGCGTGCCGCCATCGCTGCAGCAGGGTCTGGGCAGCTGCTTATTCCCAGTTTCCAAGGCTCGCGGCATGAGGGCATGACGACGAGCGAGTACATCGCCGACCATGTGACGGCTGCCAAGCTGGTTCGGGAAACCGGGGCGCAGCTCATGGAGATGAACACGAGCTGCCCCAATGAAGGCCGTAACCGCTTGCTGTGCGATGACCCGCGCTTGGTTGGCGAAATCACGCAGGCTGTGAAGAACGAGATCGGCGACATGCCGCTGATCATCAAGCTGGCGTATCTGCCCAGCGATGAGGCTTTGGAACGCATGGTGCGCGAAACCGCCGCGCACGGCAGCGTGCAGGCGTTCGCGACGATCAACACGGTTTCTGCGAAGTTGGTCGACGGCAAGGGCAATCAGGCGCTGCCGGGCGAAGGGCGCGAGCGCAGCGGCGTGTGCGGCTCGGCCATTCGCAGCGCCGGGCTGGACATGGTTCGTCGACTCGCCGGTATGCGCGAGCGGCTGGGACTTGATTTTGCGATTATCGGCATCGGCGGAGTCATGGGTCCGGCAGATTATCAGGCATATCGCTCGGCTGGCGCGGATGCGGTGATGAGCGCGACCGGTGCCATGTGGGACTGTGAGCTGGCGCATCGAATTAAGGGCGAATCGGCGCAGCAGTAATGCAAGCGGCAATATAGCAAGGAAACTTAGGTGGGGCTGCGGCCCAGGGTGTTGTATCACAGGGAATGACTGCGCTCGGCGTTGCATCCCTGTGGTATCGCGATGCTGGGTTATCTCAACACTGCAGCATTGCAACGCGTGCGGAAACGAGACAGCCTATCGGCGCGTGTCGTTTAGGCTGCGGGCGTATGTAGCGCATTTCACCAAGCCCCCACAAGCCTTGTGGCAAACTAAATGCTAGCGTTATATCCGCCCGCAAACCTGCGTGGGGAATGAAAGAGGACTGAAGAGTGGCTGAAGATAGCGAAGATGTTCTGCATGTGGTCGGCGGAAAACCGCTGAATGGCACCATCAAGGTGCGTGGCGCGAAGAATTTCGTCAGCAAGGCCATGGTGGCCGCGCTGCTCGCGCCGGGCGTGTCCGTGCTCAAGAACGTGCCTGAGATTCGGGACGTGCACGTGGTCTCCGATCTGTTGCGCCTGCATGGCGTGAATGTGGATGTCAATGGCGACAAGGGCATCGTCACCATTGACGCGACGAATGTGCAGCTGGCCGATGTCGCCGATGTCGACACGCTGTCCGGTTCCTCGCGCATCCCGATCCTGTTCTCCGGCCCATTGCTGCACCGGCTGGGCGAGGCCTTCATTCCGCAGCTGGGCGGCTGCAACATCGGCGGCCGGCCGATTGACTTCCACCTTGAGACGCTGCGCAAGCTGGGCGCGAACGTCGACAAGGAGCATCAGGACGGCATCCATATCACCGCGCCGGACGGACTGCATGGCGCAAAGATTCACCTGCCTTACCCCTCCGTGGGCGCGACCGAGCAGACGCTGCTCGCTGCTGTGCTCGCCGAAGGCAGGACCGAGCTGTCCGGGGCGGCGATCGAGCCGGAAATCATGGATCTGGTGGCGGTGCTGCAGAAAATGGGCGCCATCATCTCGGTTGACGTGGACCGCACCTTCCGCGTCGAAGGCGTCAAGGAGCTCAAGGGCTACACACATACCTCGCTGACCGACCGCATCGAGGCGGCATCCTGGGCTTCGGCGGCGCTGGCGACGCATGGCGATATCTTCGTCAAAGGTGCGACGCAGCCCGAGATGATGACCTTCCTCAACGTATTCCGTAAAATCGGCGGCGAGTTCGACATCACCGACAAGGGCATCCGCTTCTGGCACCCGGGCGGCGACCTGAAATCGGTCGCCCTCGAAACCGACGTGCACCCCGGGTTCATGACCGACTGGCAGCAGCCGCTCGTCGTTGCGCTCACCCAGGCCAACGGCCTGTCGATCGTGCACGAAACCGTGTACGAGAACCGCTTCGGCTTCACCAAGCCGCTGGTGCAGATGGGCGCGACCATCCAGCTTTACCGCGAGTGCCTGGGGTCATTGCCCTGCCGCTTCCAGCAGCGCAACTACAAGCATTCCGCAGTGATATTTGGGCCGACTCCGCTCGAAGGTCGTGACATCGACGTGCCCGACCTGCGCGGCGGATTCAGCCACCTTATCGCGGCGCTGACGGCCAAAGGCCCCTCAGACGTGCGCGGCATCAGCCTGATCGACCGTGGCTACGCCGACTTCCGCGGCAAGCTCACCGCCCTCGACGCCGCCATCGACTAACGGTGTTTGCGTGTCTGCACCTGTGCTGTTTTCAGGCGATTGGCGTTGAGACATTCGAGATACGGGGCATCCAAGCTGCATAGGGTGCCCCAATAAGCTGCCTTGGTTGCTATATGGTGCCACACAGATATATCGGATGCAGAATGCAGCATAAAACCTTCTGATTTGCATCTATTAAGCACTTTTTTCGTCAATTAAGCACATGCGAAAGTAGCCACAGTTTTATGAGGTGATGAAAACGTTGAAATTACGCCGTTTCTGAATAATCTATTTTCAGAGCATATGGGTAAAAACCATGCATAACCGAGAAATGTGCTTAATAGATTTCAAGAGCGGACGATATTGCATCGCCACAGCTTGCGGGCGAAGGACATGGGCGCAAGGAATCGCAATGCTCAATGGCCTGAACATCAGTGAACCGAATGGTAATGAACCTGGTTACGGCGAACCGGATGCCAATCTGCGGGGTTCCTGAATCTATTAAGCAGATTTGGCTCAAATTGAAGTTCTACGGAGGATGTTAAGAGGTGGGGCCTTTTTGAAAACGTTGAATTTGAGCCGTTTTGAGAGCAGGTTATTTTCCGGCTACTTTCGCAAGTGCTTAATTGACGAAAAAAGTGCTTAATCAATGAGGTTGCAGGGCAAATCGATGCATTTTGACTTGCCCCGTGCTTTTCGCTGCCCATCAGGGCGGAGTATTTCGTTTCGACTACGCACGTGAGAGTTCGGTCTTCGTGCGCTGCTTCACCAGTTCGGGCGACCGAACTGGTGAATGGCTTTGTCGGCCTGAGCGAGAGCGTCGGCAACCATCATCACGAAGTTATGCAGCGTTGTATCGCTTGAAAACACTTCTTTTGTTGCAGTGAAAACTTTCCATCCAAGACTCTGCAATCTGTTGCGTTTATAGAGGTCATAGGTCCAGCGGTCTCTGGTGTAGTGGTATTCCCCGTCGTATTCAATAATCACCTGCTGTTTGAGATAGGCCATATCTACTGAGAACTGATTGCTTTCAACGGTGTCGATGATGGTCGGGTTCACTTCCGGGATAGGGAGCCCGGCTTCGGGAAACTTGAGACGAATATAGGTTTCCTGAGGAGAGTCCGTTCCCTCGATGCTGAGGGGAAGAGCCTCTTTGCAGACTCGCACTCCGCGGAAAGAACCGATGCTATAGATGAAATCCGCCAAGTTATCATGAGTGGTCTGTTTCAAATCGGGATTGTTGCAAGTGAGCCAGTCCATGATTATGACCATCGAGTCGCGATCGCAGAAGGCACCCATCTGACATACTGCCTGCTCTACCGAAACTCCGGCGATATTGTCGCCGAACTGGGTATGGGTCATGGGGCGCGGCCATAAATGATTCTGTACGCCGCGCAGATGCGAGAGCCGTTGTTGCGAATTGGCTGTGACGTGCAGCAGCCTGCTGTCTAAAGTGCTGGGTACGTTGACGCTCATGCCGCATAATCTCAGAAGGGTGATGTGGCTAAAAATGAGCGTGCGCTTGGTTCGTCTGGCTGCTTCGGCGCAGGCCAGATGCTGCTCGCTGGCGAGTCGTTGCGCCTCATCGAGGGTGAAGAATGTGCTTCGGAAAGTCGTTTGCATGTTGGCATCATATGGGAGGTTGCTCGGTCGTGTCATGCGTATCGCGGTTATGTGGTCGAAGGCTTGAGGTTTCGACACGCCGAGGATTTTGTGTGTTCGAAGTCGGTTGTGCAGAGCGATTTCAGCGTTACGGAACGTCAGGAGACTGATGGTGGGAGTTGCCGCGCGCGGTATGGTGCGGCTCGGTTTCTGCATCAAAATGCGCGAACAGCGAACGGGCGCAGAGGGTCAGCGCGGCTATGGCGGCTGCGGTGACAAGCGCGATCCATAGCGGGGGCACGTGGTCGTAGGCCCAGCCGTATGCCATCTGTCCCAGCGGCATGGCGCAGATCGACAGGCTTGAAACCATCGCCATGACCTTGCCCGTGAGCGCTTCTGGGGTGCGCATCTGAATGGCGGGAATTGCGATGATGGTGGTGAAGCTGGCAGCGATGATCATGCCGCAGAACGAGGCGACGATCAGTGCCAGCCTGGTCCAACCGTTGAATGGCGCTGCGAACGCCGCTGCGCAGGGCAGCACGCATACGGCAATGGCGTAGCAGGCGACCGGGAATCGTTCGATGATGAGCTTCGAGGCCAGCGCGCCGGTGATGAAGGCGCCCGCGACTCCCGCGATGCCGACGATTCCCTCGCTGATGCCGTAGATGGTGGCGTTGAAGCCCAGCGTGGCGCGCACCATATAGGTGAAGCCGACGGAGCTGTTGCCGTTGACGAAGAAGTTGACGACGGTGGCGAACAGCATGAGCTTAAGGATGTTGGGTTGCTTGCGAATCAGGAACCGCAAGGCTTCCTTGATGTCTTCGATAGGCGTGGGCATGGCTGTGGGTATGTCCTTGGACGTATCTTCGTCGGTTGCGGTTGCGGCACCGTCGCGGTCTGCACGCCGTGGGGGCGCGAGGCGCAGAAAGCATTCGAGGACTGCCGTGGCGTAGAAGCCCGTGATGCTGATGATAAGCATCATTCGGATGCCGAATGCGGCGTACAGCACTCCGCCGGCGAAGGAGGGCAGCAGCGAAGTGAGCTGCTGAACCTGATTGACGATGGCCATGCCGCGGCGCATGGTCGTCTCCCCGGAATCGCGCAGCAGCTGGGGCAGCGCGGCTTGGACGGTCGGTGTTTCGAAGGCGCTGAGCACGGAGAGCGACACCATGAGCGCGCTGACCGCGACCATGCTGAATCCATTGCCTGCGGCGAACCAGACGGCTGCCAGCACGATGAAGGTGCCGGAAAGCGCATCCAGCGCAACCATGATGGTGCGCCGGTTGATGCGGTCGGCCAGCACGCCGCCGAATGGGGACAGCAGAATCGTCGGCACGACGGCTACAGCGAGCATCGAGGCGAAGGCCGAGGCTGAGCCGGTTTCGTCAAGCACCCACATCGACATCGCGAAGCGCAGCATCGTGTTGGCGAAGAGGGAGAGCCCTTGTCCCGCAACTAGGAGGATGAAGTTGCGGCTGGTGAGTGGGGAGTGAGAGGCGGGGCTGAGGTTGGGATTGAGACGTGACGATGCCATGATAATCCTTTCATACCGACCGACGGTATGTATAGAAGTGATGAAAAGATCGAGAATGAGACGGGAAGTTGAAAAGAAGGCTGGATTGGCGGAGGAATAACTGACGAGAGATCTGAGTGGCGGGAAATAGGCCGTCCGACGACCGAACCGACCGAACGACCGACCGACCGCCGAGAACGTTTACTGTTCCGTTGCGATCTGCGGCGCTTCTGTCGATTCGTTGCTCGGCGCGGCAAGCACGGCGATGCCGGTCATGAAGTCATCGATGAGCGCATCGTCGAAAACCGGCACATTGATGGCTTCAAGCATGGCTTCCAGACATTCGATACGGTGCCTCAGCTCGCTCGGCGTGCCGGGGAAGAAGTGCGGAATCAGCCAGTAGTTTGGCAGCAGAGCCAGCATCTGGGCCGCTTCGCGCGGGTATTGCGTCGGTGTGGAGCCATCGGCGACGCCCTCCTCGATATAGACGAGCAGCTGCTGCGAGAGCTCGTTGCCCCAATGCCGCAAGTTCGCGGCCAGCGTCGTGGGGTCGTCGAGCTGGGGGAGCAGGGCGCGGATGGCGGTGAGATGCTGCTTGTCGCGCATGGTGGAGCGCATGGTCTCCTGCAGTTTCTGCAGTCCGGACATCGTCTTGTCGCTGTCGAGGCGAGCGAAGATATTCTCGGTGAATTCCATATCCTGATTGCTCAGCGCGTCGAGAATAGCTTCTTTTGAGGCGAAATGGTGGTAGATTGCGCCTTTTGAAAGGTCGCCCAACTCATTGAGAATGTCTTGGATGGAAGTTTTCTCAAAGCCTTTCGCGGCGAACTGGGCTCGGGCTGCATCGAGGATGCGCTGCCGGGTGACTTCCGGGTGGGCATTGCGTGCCATAAGGCTGCTTCCTTTCTGAAACAAGGCTGCGCGGTGCGCGGCTGTTTGCCGGGCGGAGATGGGGCGTACGTATAAACGCCAGACGTCGGGTGCTGCTAACTGCAACTATACATACCGTCGGTCGGTATGTAAAATTGAGAGTGTCTCTGATGTCTTTGCGATTGTCTCGTGGCCACTTCTGCGGTTCGTTCGGCGCTTGCGGCACAATGGGGGCATGACTTCCAAAGGAAAACCGTCTCCACGCTCGGCTGTGAAACCCTTAAGCGATGAGCAGGTTCGTATACTCAACGAACGCCATCATCTGGTCGACCCGACGTATGAGCCGCCCATCCAAGGGCATGCGCCCAATACGGCTGAGATCGAGGCGCAGCATCCCAAAGGCACCAAGCGCCTGCTTGCCGGAGTGTCGGTCGTGATGCGGACGCACAGCAAAGTGCAGGCATGGGGGTTGGAGCATATCCCCGAAACCGGTGTGTTTATTACTGCGGCCTCGCATGTGACGATGTACGACGTGTTCGTGCCGATGATGACGCTGTTTCATATGGGCAGGCGGCCGCGGTTCATGGCGAAGGCGGAGCTGGGCGGCTGGCCGGTGATCGGCAAATGGTTCCAGCTGGTCGGCATGCAGCCGGTGCCGCGGCGCAGCGGCAAGGCGCGCGTTATCGAAGAGGAGTCCGTTAGGATTCTCACGTCTGGTCGCCCGCTGACGATCTGGCCGGAGGGCACGCTGACCCGCGATCCGCTCAAATGGCCGATGAGCATGAAGAACGGCGTCGGCATCATCGCGCTCGAGGCCTCGCGCCGATTGGGCCATCAGGTGCCGTTGTTCTGCGCGGTCACTTGGGGTGCGGCAAGCATCAACCACTGGTGGCCGTGGCCGCGCAAGAACGTCGTCATGTGCTACGACGCGCAGCTTGACTATTCCGATTTGCTTAGCGACATGGCTCAATGGGGCGAAGAACCACCGGCAGCGCTGGCCGATGAGCTGGCGGGGCGGGTGCGCGAGCGCATGGAAGCCGTGATGACTGAGATTCGCGGCGAGCAGCCGCCCGCCGAGGGATACTGGGACTTCCGCACGATGAGCCGAAAGCCGCGTTTATCCGCCTAACGACTCGGCAAGGTCAATGCAAAGTCAAGGCGGGCGGTAGCATAACAAGGCATAGATACGTCCGCTGGCGCGAAGGAGCGAGGTATGAAGATCACGGTGTTGGGCGCGGGAGCCTGGGGCACGGCCTTCGGTCAAGTGCTTGCGGATGCCGGCAATGACGTGACGATGTGGGCGCGCGAACCTGAGATCGTGCAAGGCATCCGAGATCAGCATCATAATGCGGTCCGCCTGCCCAGCGTCGAATGTCTCCCCGAGAATATGACGGCGACCGGAGACCGGGCCGAGGCGGTGCGCGGTGCGCGCATCGTCGTGGTCGCGATAGCCGCCCAGTTCGCTCGGATAGCGCTTGAGCCGTTCAAAGACCTGATTTCTGAGAATGCCATCGTCGTCTCGCTGATGAAGGGCATCGAGCGCAATACCGGCAAGCGCATGGACGAGGTGGTGCGCGAGGCGCTTGCCTTGCCAGCCGAGCGCTTCGCCGCCGTATCTGGCCCGAATCTGAGCAAGGAAATCGCCGACCGCCAGCCTGCGGCCACCGTTGTCGCATGCGAGGATATCGACGTGGCACATACGGTCGCCTCCGCCTGCGCTACGGAATATTTCAAGACCTTCGTCACCACTGACGTGATTGGGCTGGAAATGTGCGGATCGCTCAAGAACGTCGTGGCGCTCGCGGTCGGCATGACCCGAGGAGCTGGATACGGCGAGAACACCGCCGCCATGATTGAAACGCGCGGGCTCGCGGAGCTTACGGCGCTGGGCGAGGCCGCCGGGGCGAACCCGAGAACCTTTGCCGGATTGGCAGGCGTCGGCGATCTGATTGTCACCTGCGGTTCGCCGCTGAGTCGCAACTATACTTTTGGATCCAATCTAGGCAAAGGCATGAGCGTTGCAGAGGCAACGGCCGCCAGCAGCGGCGTGGCCGAAGGCGTGCCCACAACCGATGCCGTCGTAGCACTGGGTCGCAAGTTTGGCGTGCCCACTCCGCTGGCTTGTGCGATGAGCCGGGTACTGGACGAGGGCATCTCGTGCGCGCAGATGCTCGCCGAGCTGTTCAGCGCCGATATCAGCGAAGAATAATCGCTGGTGCATGACATAGTTCGATAATGCCTGCGAACTGAAGACGGCTGGGAGCTGTAAGACCAAGGTAACTCCACAGAGTCTGCGTGAAGCATGGCTCGAAGCATGGTCAATTCGGCAAGGTTCTCAGGGGCAAGCAGACATAATCGCGAGTAACTTAAGGAAAGATCGCAATCCCGCAGTCTGGGTTCCCAACAGAAACGTAGCAGGGCATATCGGGCTGGTATGGTGGGAGCCCTACATGAACCTTGCATGCTGCATAGGCCTGAGAAACCCCAAACGACAGCGGGCTGAGTATTCTGGCTGGCAGAGGCAAACGAAGCAAACGAGGCAAGGCCCCGCATGGGGGAGGTTGGCTGCTGCGGCTGCGGCGGCCGGTACGGATTCGTGAGGATTGACATGGTCAGGAAACGCATTGCGGTGCTGTACGGCGGAAAGGCCGATGAGCACTCCATTTCGTGCATTTCGGCTGCTGGGGTGCTGGCCGCGATGGATGAGGAGCGTTTCGAGGCGGTTCCGATCGGCATCACGAAGCAAGGCGAATGGCTGACTGGCTGCACGGATCCGCGTGACTTTGATTTCAAAAAACAACCGCTTCCTGTCGTGAGCGCTGGGGAGGGCACGAGCCGCGTCGTGCTGGATATGGGTTTGGGAGGCGATGGCTTCTTCGCGCGCAATAACCCGGACGGCGGTGTGCAAGGACAAAGTAGCACGAACAAGCACGGCACGCTGACTTCGCTGGGCCATATCGACGCCGTGCTGCCGATATTGCACGGCCCATACGGCGAGGATGGCACGGTGCAGGGCCTGCTTGAGATGCTGGGGGTGCCGTATGTCGGCTGCGGCGTGTTCGCTTCCGCCGTGTGCATGGACAAGCATTTCACGAAAATCCTGCTTACCGACGCTGGTATACCGGTCGCGCCCGACGTCACTCTCGACACGCGCCCTTATACGACCGCCAGCTCATTCGACTCGGCAGCCGAGGAGTTCTTCGCGCAAGTGCGTGCGGCCAAACTGCGCTACCCGTTGTTCGTCAAGCCGTCGCGCGCGGGTTCGAGTTTCGGCGTGACTAAGGTGGAGCGTGCAGGAGACGGTGCCGAACTGGCCGCCGCAGTACGCGAGGCGTCCCGACACGACTGGAAGGTGCTGGTAGAACAAGGCATCGATGGCCGCGAAATCGAGTGCGCGGTGCTTGCGTCGCGAATCAGCGAGGAGCCTCTGGCCAGCTGGCCGGGCGAAATCGTGCTGGACCGGCGCGAATCCGGCGACGTCCAGTTCTACGATTTTGACAGCAAATACATCGATTCCGGCGCCTCGCATGTGCAGGTGCCAGCCGATCTGTCTGCCGAAACGCTGCGACGCGTGCAGGAGATTGCCATTAAAGCATTCAAGGCGGTTGATGGCATCGGCATGAGCCGCGTGGACACCTTCGTGGGCGCGGATGGCAGCATCGTCGTCAACGAAGTCAACACGATTCCCGGCTTCACGCCGATTTCGATGTATCCCAAGGCGTGGGAGGCGACCGGAGTCAACTATGGCAAACTTATTACGACGCTGATCGAGAGCGCGCTTGACCCCGCGTAGCCTTGGCCCAGGTTTCAGCCCAAGCGCACAAGCATCGGTCTCAGCCTCAGTCCCAGTCAGCAGGCAAACTGTGATCGTGACTATGCTTAGGCAAGCATAAACATAAACGCAAACGCAGGGCCGATGCTTGGGTGCAAGCGCGAATGCAATGCACTGACGAACCGCAACAGATCGCGATGACGAGACGCCGCAACGAACCGCGAGAACGAGACGCAAGACCCAAGGAGAACGCACTATGAACCACAAAAGCCGCCCGGAGGATAAGAACCAGCCCGCGTATGCCTACGATCCTAGACTCGGTTCGCCGTGGTGGAAGCATGCCCGCAGCCGGTTCTCGACGGTGGGAGTCGCGCTCAGCGTGATGCTGGTCGTGTGGTTCGCGTTGAGTCTTGCGATTTCCTTGAGCCTTAAGTTCGCGCTGCCCTCGCTGGGCATCGATGCGAAGCACATTCCTACTTGGGTGAACCTGCTGGCCTCCAACGGGCCGCTGTACGTGATTGCGATGCCCATCGCGGTGGCTATGCTCCGCAAGGTTCCGAAATTGCCGACAAGGCGCTTCTCTCTGGGCGGCAAGCAGTTTTTCGCGCTGCTAGTCATGTGCGTGCCGATCATGTACGCCGGCAGCCTCGTCGGGATAGTGCTTTCGTCCCTGCTGTCAGGCGGCACTGCGGTCAGCAACGTCAGCCAGCTCGCGTCCTCGCTCGACCCGCTGGCGGCGTTCGTGTTCATGGTGCTTATCGCGCCGGTGTTCGAGGAATGGATATTCCGCAAGCAGATCATCGATCGGCTGCGGCGCTACGGCGAGAAGACGGCCATCGTGATTTCGGCGCTCGCCTTCGCCCTCTTCCATGGAAACCTGTTCCAGTTCTTCTACGCATTCGGCATCGGGCTCGTGTTCGCCTACGTCTACATGCGCACCTCGCGCCTGCGCTATTCGATTGCGATGCATATGATCATCAACTGCAACGGCGGCGTGGTGGCACCGTGGATCATGCGCCAGTTCGACCCTAAGGCGCTCGAATCGCTGCAATCGGCGGGTGCGCAGATGCAGAACCAGTCGGAATCGCTCAAGCAGCTGGAATCCATCGATCAGGGGTCCATCGCAGGTCTCGCCGGGGTCACGTTGTATGGGCTGGCGCTGCTGGCATTGGTCGTGGCGGGCATCGTCCTGCTGATCGTGTGGCGCAAGCGCTTCGAGCTCTACATCACTCCCGAAGAGCTGCTGCCTGGAACCCGTCTGCGCACGGTGACTAACCCCGGCATGATTGCCTACGGCGTGCTGTGCGTGGCGCTGATGGTCGGGGAGCTGTTCTTCCGCGGGTGACAAATAACGGGATTTGGCCCGGCAGCGTCCGGCAGCATGAGAACGCAGCTAATGCCCTGTTTTACTGACCGATGGCGGCGCGCTGCTCGATGAATTCGGCGTCGGCTAGGGCGCGCACGGCCTTGTCGCGCACGGTGCTGAGCAGCACGCCGGGCTTGGCGAAGAGCAGCACCTGCCCCTCGACGCCGTAGGGGGTGAATCCAGTGAAGTTCACCACCGCCGAAGTGCCAGGGCTTGTGGCGTCCGCTGTAGCACGCTCGACCGATGCGGCGATGCGCCTGCTGATATCGCTCAGGTCACTTCCTGCTTTGGCGGTGAAGGGGATGGTTACGCAGCTTTCGGCCGCCGGCGTGATGCGTTCGAGCAGCGAGGTGTTGAGCACGGAGTTGGGGATGATCAGATCGTTGCCACCGCGCTCTTCCACAACGGTCTGGCGCCAGGTGATGTCCTTGATCGTGCCGGTCACGCCCGAGACGGTGACGATGTCGCCGGGGGTGACGACCTTGCCGAGCATCAGCCCGAAGCCGCCGATTACGTTGGCTATGGTGTCCTTGAGACCGAGCGACAGCGCGAGGCCGCCGACGCCGAGCGCCGTGATGAGCGTCGTCGGATTGATGCCGAACACAGGTCGTAGCACGATGGTGGCCGCGAACAGCCAGATCATCAGGCGCGCCAGATTGATGAAGATCGAGGCATTGGGCACGTTCGAGCGTTCCAGGAACTTGCGCAGCAGCCGACTGGTGACTTTTGCCAGAATCAGCGCGGCCACCAGCACAACCGCGAGCAGCACGATTCTGTCCGCGTGCGCCGACAGCCAGTTCAGCATCGTTTCCATAGCGTCCTTTCCTCGTGGTTCCTCGCCTGAAAGGCTGGAATACTCATAGCGTCGGTTTCGTCCTGTCGGATGTGTGAAGCCGCTGTGCGCCGAGCGTCTGTTTACTACCGTCGAGCATATCCGAAGGGGGCATCGAGCGCCGACAATCCGTGCTACGCATCGCTTCCGTTCCCGCGCTGGGCGCGCCAACGATAGCTCCATGTCGATCTGATGAGCAGATTCGCGGCGAACAGGATGTTGCGCCGGTCCTCGTCCGAAAGCCCGGCGAACGATCCGATCATCTCGGGCAGGGCCTTGGGCAAGGAGCCCAGCACGCCGGAAAAATGGTCGGTGCCGCTTGCGGCGAGAATCGAGAACAAGGCGTCGACGGCGCGTTGGCGCTGCTCGTGCGACAGGCTGCCCAGCCACTCGTTCAGCGATGTGTTGAAGTACTGCGAGCTGGGCGCGATGGCGGGAAGCACTTCGAAAGCGCCGTCCTGCACCTGCCAGGAGAACGCCATATGCTGCATGATGCCCTTCTGGTCGGAACGCACCACGACGCAGGGCTCCGGGGTTTCCAGAATCATGCCGACTATGGATGAATCGGGCACGATTTTCTCGACTTTCGGCACGATTGCCTGATAGCGCGGACTGGTCACTACCTCGGATGGGAAACCGGGGCCGTCAAGCGAGAAGACGCGCACGATCCGCTTCTGGATGTCGTCGGCGGCATTCATGGCGGCATGAACGGCGAGATTGCCGCCCTTCGAGTGTCCGAGCAGCATTATCGGCCCGTTCCACACCCGCGCGACCGACTGCAGGTAATCGCTGGCGGCTTCCTGCGCAGGCACCGGGTACTGGAAGGCCATGTTGAAGTCCTCCTTCCACCCTACGAAGGAGTCATCGGTGCCTTGGAACGCGACGGCCAGCGTGCCGTCGGGGAGCTGCATTGTCTCGGCGGCGAACTGCGTCTGGCGCTGCGCGCTGAAGCGCTGATCATAGGCTGAGATCCGTATTCCGGCGAAGCGCGGGGAGCTCGCTGCCGCCGCATACAATTCGTTGGTCAGCTGTGGGTCGGCGAATCCGGCGACATCGATCTGAGTGGGCTGATTAGGCTGATTGGGCTGATTGGAGTCGGCAGGTTCTGCGCGGCACTCCACGAGACAGGCGTTCACTTCAGCAAGCGTGGGGCCTTCGAAGGGGGCTTTGCATAGTGTTCGCAGCGAAGCGATTGGATGCCGCAGATCGAACAGCCGCGCGCGGGCAGCAAGCGTACCGTATTTCGTCATGATGTCGCTGAGTCGGGGCACTTCGTCGGGCACATCGCAATATGCGAGGGAAGCCAGCACCAGCGCGTCGACCGCGTTGAAAGGGCGCTCGGAGAGGTCGTGCGTCTCTTCGCGCGTGTAGTCGTTGATGTTGCCCATGACAGCCTCCTGCATTATCTGTGATGATAATCGCTGCACATAACCGTGTGCGCGGTGGGTTTGACGCGGTAGCGGTGACGGCATGCGCGGAGGCGCGACGATAAAGGTGGTGCGTGCGGTGCACAGGGCAGCGTTATTGCTGTCGGCGGAATCGAGGGCGGCGGCATCGAGAACAGCATAGTGAGGTGGTGGCGTAGTTGGGTAGCAGAACGGTGACGCGACAGTGCAGTGACGTGACAGTGAAACGATGCGACAGTGCAGCGCGACGTAACAGCGCGAAACCATAAAGAACTGCGATAGTTTGTTGCTCGCAATGCGGTGGAACCGCTCGTGTCGGCGGTCGGGTGGAATCGCTCCGTTCGCTGCGCAGGCATACGATGAACGCATGGATATTCTTGTCGGCGGGTTCGGCCCGCTCAATGGCCAGACATGCAAAGGCATCGAGCGTTTCGCGTTCACGGTTGATGCGCACAACGCTTCCTTCGCAGCTAAATGCGAAGATGAGGCTGAAGTCGAGTGTGGGGCTGAGGACGGGAACGGCTGCAACGACAGTGACACTATCCGCGTGCTTGGGCACGATGTGCTGGCCGACCTGCCGTCGCCCACATGGCTCGAACGCGACGGGGACATGCTGTACGCGGTGCTGGAAAACACCGGCGAGATCGCCTCGCTACGTATCGAGCGCGATGATAATGGGCTTCGACTGCGAGAACTGCGCCGGGTGCCGGTGCAGGGCGATGGACCGACCCATGCCGCAGTAGCCGTGGACAGTGAAGGCCAGCGGCATCTTGTCGTTGCGGATTACGGCGACGGGAGCATTGCCGTGCATCCGATTGGCGACGATGGCAGCACGATGCAGGGCACGCAGATGCTGCGCAGCGAGGGACATGGCCCATTGCCGGCGCAGGCCGGGCCGCACGCCCATTGGGTGCTGCCGCTGCCGGATGGGCGCGTGCTCACCACCGACTTGGGAGCTGATCGAATCTACGTGCACCAGTGGGATCATGGCGTGCTGCGTCGCGTCGGTGCGGTGATGCTTGCTCCTGGCACCGGGCCGCGCGATATGCACCTCATGCCCGCGAATGATGGCGGCTGGCGCGTCGCAGTGGTCGGCGAATGGGGCGACTCGGTTACGCTGCTGGCGTGCGATGACGTTTCGGGAAGCTCCGCTGAACACGGGCATGAGAGTGAACATGAACGTGGACGTGATGCGGGCAGCGACGGCATCCGTGTTGTGCAGACCGTCGATCTTGGCGGCGACACCGGCGATCAAGCCGCATCGTTGGCCTATGTGCCATCGGCTGCCGCGCTCGCTGCTCGCTCTGACGGCTCTGCACGCGCTGCTCGTTCCTCCGGCTCTGCACGCTCGGGAGGGAGTGCGCCAACCGCTGCGGGCTTCGCCTACATCGGTCTGCGTGGATCGGAGCGCATCATCACGCTGGCTTGGGATGGAGAGCGCTTCGCACGCCTTGCCGAGCCGGAAACGCCCGGCTGGCGCGGCTGCGGCATATTGTGCGGCGGCAAGAGACCCCGGCAGCTCGTGGCCTTTGACGCGCTGCTGTTCGCAGCGGATGAGACCTCGAATAACATCGCCGTATTCGAGCTTCTTGCGACCGGCGAGCCGCGCGAATGCGCCCGCTTCGACGCTGACTCGCCCACGGTGATAGTGCGGGTGTGAGAACGCGCGGGACGGGACTCTTCGGGCCAGGCTGATTGGTCTACCTGGCCCGGTTGCGTGCCCGTTATTCGCTCTCGCCCTGCCCATGCCCTTCGGCCAGCGCCAGCGCGTCCTGACGGTCAGGGCAGTCGGGCACACCGGCGATATTGCGTTCGATAGCGAGCGAAGCGGCGGCGTTGGCGATATGCGCGGCGTCGAGCATCGACCAGCCTTGGGCGAGCATGGCGCAGAAGGCTCCGGTGTGGCAGGCACCGGCCGAGCGGGTGTGTGCCGACTTGACCGGGAATCCCGGCACATGCGTCACAGCGCCTCCCGGCTCGCGTACCCAGGCGCCGTGCGAGCCGGCGCGCAATATCAAGGGCGCTCGCAGGGTTTCGCCGAGTGAGCCGCACAGATCTTCCATCGCTTCGTCGAAAGCGCCTCCGACCGTGAGCTTCTTGGCGTCGCTGAGCGGCACGCCGAGCCGTTCAGCCAAGGTGTGCGCCTCCTGCCGGTTGCATGACCAGATCGGGCGGGCCAGCACCACATTTTCCAGCAGCTGCTCGCTGACCAGCTCCAAGGCGTTCGTGGGATTGATCACCAGCGTATAGGGACGGTCGTCGGGGTCGAGCGCCGTGCGTGCGAAGAACGCTTCGATGCCGGACGACGAATGATCCATCAGCGTGTTGCCGCTGATATGCACCACATCGCCGACTCGTGGCTCGATGGCATCGAAGGTGCTGACGTCACCCTGCGATTCCGCGCCGTATGTCGCGATGAAGGTCTTGTGCTCGCCGTCGTTGAGCACCAGTCTGAATCCGGTATCTGAGTCCAGCCGATCCTGCCCGATATGATCGATCCCGTTGTGCGCCAAGGCTTCGCGTACGGCGGTGCCCCACATGCCGCTGCCGATGATGCCCGCATGCTTGGCAGGGGAGCCCATGCGGCTCACGGCCTGCAACACGCGGAAGCTGCCGCCGATAGTCGCGTTGACCTCCTGCGAGACGGAGAATCCTCCGGAAGGCGGCATCTCGTTGACATCCATCATGACATCGACCCATATCTGACCGAGCGACAGCACCGAAGCGGCCTGCGGGCGGGTCGGCCTCGTGAACGCGTGTGGCATGAATTCGTGCAGCATTGCAACCTCCTTCGGCATGACGGCCATACTCGTATATCGAATATGGCCCTACCTGCGGTTTTTTCCTTTATATCCTGAGCATATGAAGGTAAGCTGAACGCTCGGCAGGCTTTGGCGATACGCGGACGGCAAGGCTGCCGAATTTGCGTTATGTCTGCCCTAGCTGTATAGTTGTGTGATTGTGCGTTCAACAGCATGCGTGTATGCGTATGATTGCTGATCGCCAAGACTTGCAAGTCAAAGAATTAGGGAGTCCATTATGGCAGCTCGTTGCGCAGTGTGCGGCAAGGGACCGCAAACCGGTTACACCGTTTCACACTCACATATCCGCAATAAGCGCACCTTCCGCCCGAACCTGCAGCCAGTCCGTACCACGGTTGACGGCGAGAACGTCCGCGTTCGCGTCTGCGCCAAGTGCATCAAGGCCGGCAAGGTTCAGCGCGTGGCCGCGTGAGTCGCGAGCAATCGCGATTCAAACCCCGGAGGCGTCAAGCCCCCGGGGTTTTGTGTATTCCAAGCCACTTACCTGCTAGAGAATCGGGGACTCTGTCTCGTTTGTGACAATTACCAGCGGTAAATGTCATGCATGAGACAGAGTTCAGCATGCTCTGTCTTGTTTCTGCCATTACGGTCGATTTACTGTCACAAACGAGACAGAGTTGCCGATTCGCCAGTGAACGACCTCAAGGACACGAAGGCTGTACGACTAGCGCATAGCGGCAAGCTGTCGGGCTAATTGACAACAATGGGAAATATGAGCGTTTCACTGAGTACCCCGATTTCGTCATTGATGACGAACAAGCGGCGGGTCAGCGCGCTCAAATCCTTAGGGCTCATAACGGTCGGCGATGCGCTGACCTATTATCCCTTCCGTGTGACCGAGCCGGTCGCGCTTAGGGCATTGCACGAGGCTCGCGCAGGGCAGCCGATGGCCTTTGCCGCCCAGGTGCGGCAGGTGCGCGTAGTGCCGATGAGCGCTCGGCGCGGGTTTCGGCTTGAGGTGAGTGTCGATGACGCGGACTTCGCGCGGACCAGAAACGTCAACGGCACCATCGCCCGGCTTGTGTTCTTCTCGGGCAAACGGCAGTACATCGACTGGCTCAGCGCACGGATGCATTCCGGCGCGGATGTCGTCGTCGCGGGGGAACCTACGGAGTTCAATGGCCAGCTGCAGTTCACGCATCCTGAGGTGCTGACGGTCGATCCCGATTCGCACGAGGATACGGAATCTGACGCTGCCAGACCGGGCGACGCGGCGCAGTCGCGCGGCGGAGCAGCGACGAAGCGTATATACGATGCCGACTCCGAGGAAGAGGCTTTGCGGCGAGTGTGCCGACCCCGGCCTGTGTACCACGCCACTTCACGTATTTCCAGCGAGCATATACACGAGGCGATCCTGGGATTCCTCGATCTGCTGCGTGACAGCGGCACTGGAACTGACGGTGATGCGGAGAATGAGGAGATGCGAACTGGTGTCGTCGGAGTTGACGCTGCGTCAACCGATGTTTCACGACACACTGACGCTGCTGGCCTTGCCGGTTCTACTGACGCTATTACCGCTACCGTTACCGCCGCCGACGCCTCCGGAACTTCACCCGACATAGCCGCCCTGCGCCAGGCCGTCCCCGATATCGTGCCCGAATCGATTCGTGACGTGCACGCGCTCATGCATCGGGCGCAGGCCTTCCTCGCGATTCACGATCCGCAGTCGACCAAGGAATTCCATCAGGCCATCGCCACGCTGCGTTATGAGGAGGCGCTGGTCTCCCAGACCGCCGTGCTGCAATCGCGCCAGCACGCCCGCCAAACACAGGCCCATGCGTGTGCGGACGATGCATTGCGGGACATGTTCATCGCTTCGCTGCCATTCGAGCTGACTGGCGGCCAGCGCGAGGTCATTGACGATATCGCCGCCGACATGGCGCAGAGCTATCCCATGCAGCGGCTGCTCCAAGGCGAGGTCGGGTCGGGCAAAACCGTGGTGGCGGTTGCCGCGATGCTGCAGGCCGTGGGCGCGGGGTACCAGGCCGTGCTGGTGGCGCCCACGCAGGTGCTTGCCGAGCAGCATTACCAGACCATATCGGCGATGGTCAACGGCGACTCGATGCAGGTGGCGGTGACGCTGCTGACCGGCGGCATGCGGCTGGCTGCCCGCCGCAAAGCCTTGGCACAGGCCGCAAGCGGCGAGCCGGGCATCATCATCGCCACGCATGCCGCGTTCTCCTCGACCTTCCAGGCACCCAATCTCGCGCTCGTGGTCATCGACGAGCAGCACCGCTTCGGCGTCGAACAGCGCGAATCGCTGCGGGCGCGAGGAGAGCTGACCCCGCATCTGCTGGTGATGACCGCGACGCCCATCCCGCGCACTGCCGCGATGACATGGTTCGGCGATCTGGACATCTCATGGCTCACCGAACTGCCCGGAGGCCGCAAGCCGATCAGAACGGTTGTCGTGCCGGAGGCCGATGCGCGGACGATGGCAGCCATGTTCGCGCACATCCGCAAGCGTCTCGATGCGGGGGAGCGAGCCTATGTGGTCTGCCCGCGGATTGATATGGACGAAGATGCAGACGGCGCAGGTGATGCCGGCGAAGACGGCTTCGAAGCCTTCGATGACGGATCGGATGATGAACGGGCGCAGGCTGCTGCGGGCCGGCAACCAGGCAGGCGCGGGCGAGGTGCCAGCCAAGCGAGCGGCAGCGGTTCAGACAGCTCGGAACCAATGGCTGAACCCAAGCCGCCCTTGCATGCGGTCGCCGAAATCGCGCAGCGCCTGCAATCGCTGCCCCAATTCGAAGGCGTTGCCTTCGCAACGCTGACCGGCAGCGATGATGACGCGACCAAGGCGCAGGTCATGGCCGACTTCTCCTCTGGCAAGACGCCTGTGCTCGTGGCCACCACGGTGATCGAGGTCGGCGTGGATGTCCCGCAGGCCAGCTGCATCGTGATATTCGACGCCGACCGCTACGGGCTGTCCCAATTGCATCAGCTGCGTGGCAGGGTCGGGCGCGGCGGCACCGATTCATGGGCATTCCTCGTCTCGCGCGCCGAGCCGGACAGCATCGCGGCCCAGCGGCTCGAAGTCATTCACCACTCGCTTGACGGCGCGGAGATTGCGCAAGCCGACCTCGAACTGCGTGGCGCGGGCGATGTGCTTGGCGATACCCAGTCAGGCGTCAAATCCGGGCTCAAGCTCTTGCGCGTGGTCAAGGACGTCACGATTATCGCTAAGGCCCGCACCGATGCCGATGCGCTGCTCGACGCCGACCCTGATTTGAGCCACGCGGTGCAGTTGGCGGGCGCGGTGCTCGACTTCACGCGCGGCGGCGAATCGCAGATCGTCAGCAGCTGACCATCGTCGGATACCTTAGACGTTTCGTATGGGAGAGGCTAAGGTGGTTGGTGGAAAAACGCGCCAACGAATTAAGGAGCGAACATGCAGCATATTATTCTCGACTGCGATCCGGGGCATGACGATGCGATGGCGATTCTGCTCGCCGTGGGCAATCCGGGCATCGATCTGATCGGCGTCACCACTGTTGGTGGCAATCAAAGTCTCGACAAGGTCACCTACAACGCGCGATCCGTGCTGGAAATGGCCCATGCGACCGATATCCCAGTGCACGCCGGAAGCGACAGGCCGCTTATCCGCCCGCTTGAGGTCGCCGCCTCGATTCACGGCGAGACGGGGCTGGATGGCGTGACGCTGCCCAAGCCGACACGCCCGCTCGAACAGGGCCACGCGGCCAACTGGATCATCGACACCATCATGGGCAGCGAACCCGGCACCATCACCCTGGTCCCCACTGGCCCGCTGACCAACATCGCCCTGGCCGCGCGTCTGGAACCGCGCATCGTGGAGCGCGTCAAGGAGGTCGTGCTCATGGGCGGCGGCGTGCACGTAGGCAATTGGAGCGCGGTTGCCGAATTCAACATCAAAACTGACCCTGAGGCTGCGCGGGTGGTGTTCCGCGAGGCATGGCCGCTGACGATGGTCGGCCTCGACCTGACTCATCAGGCGCTGTGCACGCCGCAGGTGCAGTCGCGCATCGACGCGATCGGCTCTGATCTGTCGGCCTTCGCCAGCGGGTTGATGGATTTCTTCCGCAAGTCCTACCAGAACAATCAGGACTTCATCGACCCGCCGGTGCACGATCCCTGCACGGTCGCCTACCTGATTGACCCTTCGGTGATGACCACCCGCCGCTGCCCGCTCGACGTCGAAATCGCCGACGGGCCGACCCTGGGCATGACCGTCGCCGATCTGCGCGGACCGGAGCCGCCTGCCAAGGACTGCCATACGCAGGTCGCGCTCAAGCTCGATTTCGACAAGTTCTGGAACCTGATCATCGACGCCATCACGCGCATCGGCTAGCAGCACAGCAACCAGCAGTACAGTAATCATGCAACATAGCAATAGGGAGTAGGGAAATACCGATGTCTCAACAGGTGGCGTCCCCGTCCGGCGGGCAAACCGGCAACGGCAACAACAGCAATAACGGCGCGATGCTCGACCAAGGCGGCCGCTCCATCGTCGCGTTGATGACCGCGCTTATGGTCGCGATCTTCGCCTTCCAGCTCAACGCCTCCATGCTCTCGCCGGCGCTGGCGACCATGGAGCGCGAGCTCAACACGACCTCCGACCAGATCGGCCTGACACAGACGGTGTTCTTCACCGCCGCCGCGCTGTTCTCGCTGTTCCTGCCGCGCCTGGCCGATCTGGTCGGCCGCAAGAAGGTGCTGTTGGGCATCCTCATCGCCACGACGCTCGGCTGCGTCGTCTCCGCGCTCGCCCCTAACGTCACGGTGCTCATGCTCGGCAGAATCCTGCAGGGCGCGGCCGGCCCGGTCGTGCCGATGTGCCTCATCATGCTGCATGTGCGCGTCACCGAGGAGAAGCGCTACGCCAAGCTCATGTCGATTCTGACTTCGGTCAACGGCGGCATCGCCGGCATCGACGCAATCCTCGGTGGCTGGCTCGCAGGCAACTTCGGCTTCCGCTCTGTGTTCTGGACCATGGCCGGCATCGGGCTTGTCGCCATCGTGCTCGTCGGCGTCGCCACCGAGGAATCGACGGCGCAGGACACGCCGCGCATGGACTGGCTCGGCGTGGTGTGCCTCGGCATCGCCTTCCTCGCGGCCTATCTGGCCATCAACGAGATTCAGAAGCTCGGGGCGGCGAACTGGCTTGTCGTGATTATCGAAATCATCGTCGCAGCCGTGTTCTTCGTGGTCTTCTGGCAGGTCGAGAGCCGGTCCAAGGCGCCGATGGTCTCTACGGTCTACTTGAAGCAGCGCCGCACCTGGGGACTGCTGTCCACCACGCTGCTGACCATGACCGGTGTGTTCGCCATCATGAACGGCGTGATACCCGCCATCGCGCAGGATACAAAACTGTGGTCCGGCATGGGCGCTGATGTGGTCTCCTTCGCCACGCTCACCCCGTATGCGATCGTCGGCCTGCTCTTCGGCATTGCCGCAGGGCAGCTCGCCAGCCGCTTCGGCTACCTGAAAGTGCTGCGCGTGGGGCTGGTCGTGAGCCTGCTTGGCGCGCTCTTCGGCATCGTCGTGGCGCATGACCCTTCCGTGTGGATTCTGGTCGCCATCTCGGTGCTGCTGGGCCTGAGCTACGCAGGCACGGCGAACATCATGCTCAACGGCCTGGGCATCGTGCTCTCGCCGAAGGACAACACCGGCTATCTGCCCGGCATGAACGCCGGCGCGTTCAACCTTGGTGCCGGCCTGAGCTTCGCGGTGCTGTACGCCTTCATGACCTCGCTGAGCGCTTCGCATGGCTCGGTGGCCGGCTATAGCGCGGCGATGATCGCGGGCGCGGTGCTGCTGGTGGCCGCATTCGGCTGCTCCTACCTGATTCCCCAGCCTGAAGACGAACGGGAATAGAACAGGAATAGAACAATGCGGCGCGGCGGCGGAACAGCACGGTCGCACGTTTTATACTGATGCTGATGAGACTGCGAATTGATTTGGCCTATGACGGCGGCAATTTCCACGGATGGGCGAAGCAGCCCGCCCTGCGCACGGTGCAGGGCGAGATGGAGACGGCGCTGCACCGCATTCTGGACGTGCCGGATGACGACTTGCAGGAGCCGCTGCGCCTCGTCGTGGCCGGGCGCACCGATACGGGCGTGCACGCGAGCCACCAGGTGTGTCATCTCGATGTGCAGGTCGAAACGCTTGCCGGCTGCATCGGCCATATGGACATGCCGGCCATCGAGGCGCTCATGCGCCGGCTGCGGCATTTCCTGCCGGACGACATCACGATCCACGCCATCAGCGAAGCGCCCGAGGGCTTCGACGCGCGCTTCTCCGCGCTGGAACGCACGTATGTCTTCCGCATCGCCGATGGCGCTTATGCGCCCGATCCCCGGCTGCGCGGCTTCGTGCTGTCGATGGACGGCGAGCTCGACACTGACGCGATGAATCAGGCTTCGGCGATGATGCTCGGCCTGCACGACTTCGGCTCTTTCGCCACGCCGAACCCCGGTGGCACCACCATACGAGAGGTCAAGACGGCATGCTGGCGTCGCGTCATCACTCGCCCGCTGATCGATGAAGAGGCACGGGGGCATTATTGCACGCCTGCCATCGAATCCGGGCTGGTGTGCTTCACCATCGTCGCCGACGCCTTCGCGCACAACATGGTGCGCTCCTTGGTCGGCGCATGCGTGCAGGTCGGACTGGGCAAGCGCTCGCTGGACTGGTTCGCTGGCAAGATGGCGCAGCCGGTGCGCGAGGGTTCCACAGGCCCTATCGCGCCGCACGGCCTGACGCTCGAGCATATCGCCTACCCGCCGGACAAGGAGCTGGGCGTGCGGGCCGAACGCATCCGGGCCAGGCGCACACTGCCATGACGGAGCGGCGTGTGTGCGGCTGCTATACCTGCCTATTCTGTCTGCGGCCGGCTATGTCTGTCTTCGACTGACTGCGGCTGTCTGCGTTTGCCGATTCGCGCTTGTTCACGCCTCGTGACATGTTCGTAACATAGCCACGCGCCGATGGTAATGCGCGGTGGTTAGCGTTGCCAAGGAAATCGCAAGGAAGCATGCTCGCGGGCACGTCGCGGCATCGCGTTGTGACCATTGCAGTGATTCGCGGAGGAGTTTCGAATGGCAGTAAATTCAGTGCATCAACTGACGGGGGAGCTGGTCGATCGCAGGGAGGGGATCAATCGCGAACTCAGCCGCAACGGAGTGCGCTTCGGAGTCTACAAGGACGGCGAGTACCGCGATCGGCTCTTCCCCTACGATCCGATTCCGCGCATCATCGAATCCGACGAGTTCGATCAGCTTGAGGCCGGTCTTAAGCAGCGCGTCAATGCGCTTAACGCCTACCTCAAGGACATCTACGGTGACAAGCGCATCATCGCCGACAACGTGATTCCCGGCGAATACGTCTACACTTCCGCAGGCTACTTCCCGCAGGTCAATGGCGTGACGCCTCCTGGGGGCATCTTCGCGCATATCGCCGGCGAGGATCTGGTGCAGGGCGAGGACGGTCGCTGGTGGGTGCTCGAAGACAATCTGCGTATCCCCTCGGGCGCCAGCTACCCGCTGTTCGCCAGGGATGTCGAGCGCCGGACCAACCCCAAGCTCTTCCGCCAGCTGCATGTGCGCGACAATCGCGACTACCCGCGGCTGCTGCGCAAGGCCATGGACTTCGTTTCGACCGACGGCATAGCGGTGGTCTTCACGCCGGGCCGTTACAACTCCGCGTTCTTCGAACATGCCTATCTGGCCGAGAAAACCGGTGCGGTGCTTGCCTTCCCCGAGGATCTGGAAGTGCTCGACAATCGACTGTACCTCTTGGACTATGCCGGCCGCCGCCACCGCGTGGGCGTCATGTACCGCAGGATGTCGGACGAATTCCTCGACCCCTTCGCCTTCAACCCCGATTCCGTCATCGGCGTGCCGGGGCTGCTCTCCGTGTATCGCTCGGGCAATGTGGCCATCGTCAACGCGCCGGGCAACGGCGCTGCCGACGACAAGGCGATCTACTACTTCGTGCCCCGCATGATTCGCTACTATCTCAACGAAGAGCCCATCCTGAACAATGCGCCGACCTATATGCCGATGTTCGAGCAGGATCGCCGCGAGGTGATCGACCGGCTTGGCGAGCTGGTGATCAAGGACGTGAGTGAGGCCGGCGGCTACGGTGTGGTCTTCGGTTCGAGCCTCGACAAGGCGCAGCGTCAGGAGCTGACCGAGCGCATCACGAGCGAGCCCCGCCGTTTCATCGCGCAGGAGGTCATCCAGTTCAAGGATATCAATGTGATCGACCCGGTCACCGGCGAGGAGACGCCGCGCAAATGCGATTTGCGCGCTTTCGTAGTGACCGGTCAGAACACGCATGTGTGGTATTCGGGCCTGACCCGATACTCCTCGAAGCCCGGGGAGATGATCGTCAACTCCTCGCAGGGCGGCGGCTTCAAGGACACTTGGGTGCTGGCGCCTGACAAGCCGAAGAACAGCCAGCAGCAGGGCGGCGTATCCGCGGCGGACGCGGCCAGCCTCATCGCCGACCCGCAGCCGCACACGCTCTCGCTGGTCACTGTCTCGAAGGCCGACAACCTGTACTGGCTCGGGCGCTATACGGAACGCGCTTTCACCACGCTCGCGCGCTTCTTCCCCTTCTACGACCGTGTGATGGACACCGATGTGGACGCTTTCCGCCCCTTCGCCGAGGCGCTCGATCTGCCGCAGGACTTCGGCGATTTCGACGACTTCATCCATTCCTTCCTCTACGACGGTCAGGACCCGAACTCGGTGCGCAGCGCCGTCGTGCGCGCCTTCGACAACGCCGTGATTCTGCGCCCGGAACTCAGCTCGGGTCTCCTGCAGTACATCGAGCTCGCAGTGAGCAATATCACCGCTGCGGCGACGCGCTTCGCCAGCGCGGAGGATATTTACAAGCAGCGCGACATCGAAGACAACATGCTTGCTTTCTGGGGCGGCGTCGAGGATTCCGGCATGGATACGACGCTGAAGGCGTCCATCTTCATCGGCAAGTACATCGAACGCATCGACTTGTACACACGCCTCCACTTGGCGCCTGAAGAGCTGAGCGCACCGCTGACGAAGCTGGAAACCTACGCGCATACGCTCGATGGCCTGCCGCTGCCGCAATGCTTCGCCATCGGCGTCGGCTGGCTCTCTGAGCAACTGCCTGCACGCGGATACGCCCAGCTGGCTGAGCGGCTCAACGAGTTCCGCAGCGATTTCGACAGCAGATCGGTGCTGGTGCAGTCCGAGGACGGCACGCTCAGCGCCATGAACATGGACTCTCGTCGTCCGTGAGCTATGCGAGCTGTGAGCTAGCAGGCCATGAGCTACGCCGTCTGTGAAGCTACACGACCCGTGTTTCGGCGGTTCCGGCCAGTGCAAACTGACGAGACGGAATCGCCGAGACAGGAATTGCCCAGCGCGTAGTCGCATCTGCTAAGGTGGGATGAGCGTTCGCAGCATATGTCGAATTCGAGGAGCCGAGATCAATGAAGAAACTGGTGTTTGATTACGAGATGAAGCTGTCGTTCAGCTCTCCCGTCACCGACCACCGTTTCCAGTTGCGCTGCGTTCCCGGCTCCGGCCCCCGCCAGCAGGTGGTGGATGTCGAGGTTGAGATAGAGCCCAAGGCCGAGTTGGAGACCACGGTCGATGCCTTCGATTCCGTGGTGAAGACCGGATACATCCGGCAGGCGCATTCGAATTTCAACTACTCGGTCAAGGGCATCGCATTCGTAGACACCGAAAACACCAAGCCGGAAAAGTACAAGCCGCTCTATCGCTTTGACTCCGCGTTGACCGTGCCCGGCTCCTCGATTGCGGCCATGATTGCGGTCTGCCGTGCCAAGCTGGCTGAACTACAGCCCAACGCCACGGCGGTCGAACAAGGCCAAGTGGTGATGGACGAGGTGTTCCGCGCGTTTACGTACACGCCAGGAGCCACCACGATTCGTACCACAGCCGAGCAGGCGCTCACCCAAGGCACGGGTGTGTGCCAGGACTATGCGCATGTCATGCTCGCTGTATGTCGGCATCTCGGCCTGACCGCGCGCTATATCGCCGGTCTGCTCGGGGGGGAGGGCGCAACCCACGCATGGATTGAGGTATACCACGACGGCCGCTGGATTGGACTGGACCCGACGCATAACCGCATGGTGGACGACAACTACATCACCATCGCGCACGGCCGCGATTACCGCGACTGCATGCTCGACATCGGCATCTTCTCCGGCGACAACGTACGCCAGAGTCAGTGGGTCAACGCTTCGGTGCACGAGCAGTAGGTAGCGGGCTGTAGCGAACGGTGGCGAGTGGCAGGTCGATTACGCGACACAGGCTCGACTTGCGCGATTCGCTCTTCGTCGTATAATAAACAAGTTGCCTTGTGCAATATGGATGAGTGTCCGAGCGGTCGAAGGAGCACGCCTCGAAAGCGTGTGAGGGCGAACCCCTCCGCGAGTTCGAATCTCGCCTCATCCGCCAAGTCCCCCGGTTTCCACCCCGGGGGACTTCTTACTTTTCGTGTAACTCCACTTTTCGCTGCGAAGTGCGGCAAAGGGCCGCTGATGTATCACATCAGCGGCCCTTTGCCGTTTGATAAGAGGATGTTCAAGATCACCCTACCGGATTTGGCAACGTCCCCTGAAAGTTCTTAGCGCCTGCCGAGAGTGTAGGGAACGTGCGGAAGTGCCGTGTCCAGCATCTCCATCATAACCGATACTCTGGAACACGTCGAGCGAAATCCCGCGGAAGGGACGAGCCCTGACCGTCCGGCAATCGTCGGACGACGCTGCCGCGTCGTTGCGGCGCGGCTGTCTGATAAGAAAGAGGCATTATTATGCCCAATTCAAGAGAGCCGAACTTCGGCCCCTCGCTGTGGCTGGCGGCGCTTATTGTCGTCTGTCTTAGCGCCAAGATTGACCCGGCTACAGCCGGCTTGATTGTTGTGGCCATCGCGCTGCGCGCGGTGTGGAGGCTCAAGTAAGGTACGCCAGCTCACGGGAAACCGTGAGCTGGTCCTCTCTGTGCCTCTACGACTGTGGATTTCGGTGCTATGCGAACAGCGCTGCATCGTAGGACGGGTAGCCGAGATCGAAGGCCTGCTCCATGCGCGACGCGGTTAGGAACGAGAGTGCTCGCAGACCGTCTGTCGACGCTGAATCGTCAGTTGACGAGGATGCGCTGCCGCGCTGGGATTGTTGCGCAGGCTGCAAGGCCTGAGTGCTCTGCGAATTCTGGCCTTCCACTCCCGTAATCTCCTCGCGGGCGCAATCGATTTCGACTGCGGCCATCGTCGGCACGCGCAGGCCGGTGGCTGCATCGATGATCGTATCCTGATTGGCGAGCAGCTGCTTGACGGAGTAGATCTTCTGCCGAGGATCCTTGATATTCCCTGCCGCTGAGGCGAGCGAAAACAGCCGCGAAGCCGTGGCCTTGTGATCGTCACTAAGTGCCAGCGTGGCGTTCGACACCCCGCGCGCGGCGAGTACCTCGGCTGCGAAGCCGGCCCGGTCCTCGGCCAAGACAGCCGCCAAAAGCACTTTGGTATCGGCGTGCAGCTGCGTGAGACCATCGAGCCCGCCGCGATGCGTCGCCGCAGCAGACTCGCTATACGTTCCGCCCACCGCAGGTGCCAGCATGTGCGCGAGATGCCGCGCCTGCGCCGCGTGTATCGTGCCTTGCGCAAAACGCTGCGGGCATGCCGCAGCCACTTCGGTCCACTGGCTGCCTGCCGTCGTGGCCGCAAGGAAACGCATCAGGCGAGGATTATGGCCGGCCACCACGTTTTGCGCCTCGTTGGCGGATCGATACGCCCGACTGCACGGATTTGCAGCCCTGTTTGTCTCGACCCGCGTTTCCAGCTGTGGAGCCGCACATCCCGTCGCTGACAGCAGCAGACACCCCGCCAGCGCGCCGCCGATGGCGTGGATCAGGTGTCGTTCGCTGTGCATGAAGTGGGTGGTGCGTGTCTGCATAGACCATTAGAGTAATGAAGGATTATGACCAAGTGGGGCACAAACGCTCGGCTAAATAACTTCATAGGAGGTCTTGCACCATGCAATTGGACCTGACGGGTATTCACCAACTGGCTGCTGGACAGGGAATAGATGCCGAAACGGTGGACGCCGCGCTTGCCGAAGCGCTGCGTCTCGCCTATCTCAAAACACCAAAATCCGCGAAACACGCTCGCGTCGAGCTTGATGATCGCGCAGGAACCTTTACGGTGTGGGCGCGCGACGAAACCGAGGTCGCGCCTACTGAGGAGAATCCTCATCCGGAACCTGAGATCGGCGAGGAATATGACGACACGCCCAAGGGATTCGGGCGTTTGGCTGCGGCCACGGCGCGTCAGGTCATCAGCCAGCTGTTCCGCAGCGCCGAGGACGAGAAGATCTTCGGCTCCTTCTACGGTCAGCGCGGCAAGCTGATCACCGGAGTCGTGCAGCAGGACGTCAAGGATCCGGCCAATGTGCACGTCGCCGTAGGCGAGGTGGAGGCCATCCTGCCCAAGCGCGAGCAGGTGCCGGGCGAGCGCTACCATCACGGTGAGCGCATTCGCGTCTACGTCGTCAATGTGGCTCGCGGGCTCAAGGGCTCGGAGATCATCGTCTCCCGCTCCCACCCCGAGCTGGTGCGGCGGCTGTTCGAGCGCGAGGTTCCGGAGCTGGTCTCTGGTGCCGTGTCGATTATGGCTATTGCGCGCGAGGCGGGCGCTCGCACGAAGATCGCTGTGCATGCGAATACGGAGGGCGTCAATCCCAAGGGGGCGCTCATCGGACCGGGAGGCGCCCGCGTGCGCGCGGTGATGGAGAACCTGGGGCCGGAGAAAATCGATATCGTCGACTGGTCCAAGGATCCCGCGCAGTTCGTCGCCTCGGCGCTTTCGCCCGCGGTGGCGACCGGCGTGCAGGTCGTCAGCGAGAAGAACAAGACGGCCATCGCCTACATTCATGACGATCAGCTTTCGCTGGCCATCGGCAAGGAGGGGCAGAATGCCCGCCTCGCCGCCAAGCTCACCGGCTGGAAGATCGGCATCGAATCCAGCGAGGCGCACGCTGCCAAGGAAGCCGCCGATCGCAAGGCCGCTGAGCAGGCCGAGCGCAATGAGACTGAGCACAGCGAAACTGAGAGCAGCGAAACCGAACATGGTGACGCTGTGCGTAATGGCAATGAACCGCAAGCCACTGATCAGAAAGGCACTGAGCAAAAAGGTGCCGATCAGAACGAGACTGAGCAGCAGGCCGACAAGGCGTGAGTGACGTGCCGGCAGGCGCGTCGGAGAATCGCAACGTTGTCTGTTCAACGTTGTTTATTCAACACTGTCTGCTCAACGCATGCAACGCACGGTCATCACGCCGGCAACACATGCCGCATTCTGCATCGATAGACGCAATCCAGCGTTTCGAGTATGCTGAATGCGGTAATTCGCGAGCGTATGCACACCGCATGCGCTTCGTGGCATGGAGACGAGGTAACACAATCATGGTCGCACGATGAAACAGAGTAGGCTCGCCGTCATCGAAAGCTGACCGCGCATGTACGCGCGGTCACCGGAATTAGGAGAAAACTGAGTGGCAAAACAGCGCGTATATGAATTAGCCAAGGACCTTGGCGTCGACAGCAAGGCTGTCCTTGAGAAGCTCAAGGACATGGGGGAGTTCGTCAAATCCGCCTCGTCGACGGTTGAGGCACCGGTTGTGCGCCGATTGAAGAATTCCTTCGCGCAGACCGGTGGGCAACAGCCGGCTTCCGCAGGCACCAGCGACAAGGCAAAGTCCACAGGGGGCAAGGCCGCAGCGGCATCGCATACAGCTGCGCCGCATGCGCCGACGTCGCACACGCATACAACAGCAACACCGCATGCACCGGGCTCGCACGAAGCGGCCCATCAGACATCAGCAACGCCATCGCCCGCACCAAGGCATAGCGATGGTCCCAGGCCTGGATCCTCGCACTCGAATGCACCGAGGCCAGGGGGATCATCGTCGCAGCATCGGCAGGAGCAGGGTGGTTCCGGGCGTCAAGGGCGTCCGGGCGATCATGATCGCGATCGCGATCGCAATCGCCAACGTTCCGCATCCCAGTCCGCGCCGCGCCCCGGTCGCTCTCATGACAATGAGGGCCACGGCAACGGCGGCGGCAACCGCAACGAGCCGCGCCCAGGCACGCCACGAGGCCAGCAGCCAGGTGCTCCGGCGCAGCCGCGCACCCATGCGGCGTCCGGCCCGCGTCCGGGCAACAATCCCTTCAGCCGTAAGCAGGGCATGCATACGCCTACTCCGAGCGACATTCCGCGCCCGCATCCGATGGCCCGCCCGACGGTCAACAATGGACGTGGCGGCAAAGGTCGTCCCGGCCAAGGTGGTGGCCGAGGAGGCTTCCGCGGTCGCCCGGGGCAGGGAGGCCAAGGAGGAGCAGCCAGGCCAGGTCAGTGGGGCCATAACCGCCCCGGCCAGACCGGCGGCGCGACTCAAGGTCGTACCGGCAGCGGCACTGGTCGCTTCAGCGGCGGCAACAACACCGGCAGCGGATTCCAAGGCGCTTCCGGCACCACGAATAACGGTCCTTCGCGCGGCGGCGGTCGCGGTCGCGGCGGCACCGCAGGCGCATTCGGGCGTCAGGGCGGCAGGTCCTCCAAGTCGCGCAAGAACCGTCTTGCGAAGCGTCATGATTTCGAAGAGATCAAAGCACCAGTCATCGGCGGCGTGCGCATTCCGGCAGGCCATGGGCAGACCATCCGCCTGCGTCAGGGCGCCACGCTTTCCGATCTGGCCGAGAAGATCAACGTCAATCCGGCCGCTTTGGTGACCGTGCTCTTCCACTTGGGAGAGATGGCCACATCCACGCAGTCGCTGGACGAGGCCACCTTCCAGATTCTGGGCGAGGAAATCGGCTGGAACATCCAGATCGTCTCGGCCGAAGAGGAAGACAAGGAGCTGCTGCAGCAGTTCGACATCGACCTGGACGACGAGGAACATCAGGACAGCGAGGATCTTCAGCCCCGCCCGCCGGTGGTCACCGTCATGGGCCATGTCGATCACGGCAAGACCCGTCTGCTCGATACGATCCGCAAATCGCATGTGGTCGAGCGCGAGGCCGGCGGCATCACCCAGCGCATCGGTGCCTATCAAGTGACGGTGGATCTTGAAGGTTCCGACCGCAAGATCACCTTCCTTGATACCCCTGGCCATGAGGCCTTCACCGCCATGCGTGCGCGTGGCGCCGAACTGACTGATGTTGCGATTCTGGTAGTGGCCGCGGATGACGGCGTGATGCCGCAGACCGTCGAAGCCATCAACCATGCGCAGGCGGCCGATGTGCCGATCGTCGTGGCAGTCAACAAGATCGATGTGCCCGGAGCCAACCCCGAGAAGGTGCGCGGACAGCTCACCGAATTCGGCCTCGTACCGGAGGAATACGGCGGCAACACCATGTTCGTCGACATCTCGGCAAAGATCGGCACCAACGTCGACAAGCTCCTCGAAGCCGTGCTGCTCACGGCCGACGCCGAGCTCGACCTGCAGGCGAACCCGGATATGGACGCCCGTGGAGCGACCGTCGAGGCCCGCCTCGACAAGGGCCGCGGCGCTGTGGCGACCGTGCTGGTGCAATCCGGCACGCTGCATGTCGGCGACGCCATTGTGGCAGGCACCTCCTATGGTCGTGTCCGCGCGATGATGGACGAGAACGGCAAGCAGATGAAGGAAGCCGCGCCCTCCACGCCAGTGCAGGTGCTGGGCCTCACCTCCGTGCCCACGGCAGGAGACCTGTTCCTCGTGGCGTCGGACGACCGCACCGCACGTCAGATCGCCGAGAAGCGTCAGGCGAGCGAGCGCGCCGCGCAGTTGGCCAAGCGCCGCAAGATTGTCTCCCTCGAAGGCCTCAAGGAGCAGTTCGCCAAATCCGAAGTGGATATGCTCAACATCGTCATCAAGGGCGATTCTTCCGGTTCTGTCGAAGCGCTGGAAGACTCCCTGATGAAGATCGAGGTCTCCGATGAGGTCGGCATCCAGGTCATCCACCGTGGCGTCGGCGCAATCACGCAGAACGATGTCAATCTGGCGACCGTCGACAAGGCCGTCATCATCGGCTTCAACGTGCGCCCGAACCGTCAGGTCGCCGATCTGGCCGAGCACGAAGGCGTGGAGATCAAGTACTACTCGATCATCTACAAGGCCATCGAAGACATCGAGGCCGCGCTCAAGGGCATGCTCAAGCCGGAGTACGAGGAGGTCACGACCTCGCATTCCGAAATCCGCGAGATCTTCCGCTCCTCCAAGTTCGGCAACATCGCCGGCGTTATGGTGCAAGATGGCGAAGTCAAGCGGGGCACGAAATGCCGCATCCTGCGCGACGGCGTCGCCACGGTCAACGACCTGGAGATCTCCTCGCTGCGTCGCTTCAAGGACGATGTGCAGTCGGTCAAGGAAGGCTATGAGGCTGGCATCAACCTCGGCACCTTCAACGACATCGAAATGGGCGACATCATCGAAACCTTCGAAATGCAAGAGATCGAGCGGAAGTAGGGTATCCGCTGTGTTTGAAAGGGGGATGTGTTGCTAGACACGCTCCAAGGCCGCTCGGCCGGTCATACGGTCTAGCAACACATCCCCCTTTCAAACACAGCTCGTCTTATAAGCGGATAAATAATAGGGAGCTTCTTATGGCGGGAACTAATCCGCGGGCGGCGCGTATTGCCAAACTTATTCAGCGCGTTATCGCTGCGTCCATCGAGACCCAGCTGCATGACAAGCGCTTGGAGAATGTGACCATCACCGAGGTGCGGGTCACCAACGACTTGCAGCTCGCCCGGGTCTTCTGGACCCAGCTGGGCGACGAAGGCAAAGAGCAGGGGGAGCGCAAGCGGGCCACCCAGGCCCTGCGGCAGGCCAAAGGACGGCTGCGCGCTGCCGTCGGTGCGAAGGCCGGGCTGCGGCTTACGCCCGAGCTGCAGTTCATGTATGACGAGGTGCCCAGCGAGGCGCACGAGATCGAAGACATCCTCGCCACGGCGCATAAGCGCGACGAGGAGCTCGCCAAGGCACGCGCCAACGCGCAGTACGCCGGCGAGGAAGATCCCTACTGGCATAATGACGAGCCCGAAGATAGCGAGTCGGATGACGGGTTTGACGAGTCCGGTGACGCTGATGGTTTCGACGGGTTTGACGACGTTGACAGTGGGGCCGATGGCACGCTTATCGACGACACGGTTGCAGATGGCCCTGCGAATGGCAGTGCTGTAGACAACGACGCTGATTCTGATGCCGATTCTGACCTGCGTCCGGCGCACGAGGCGTGAGTCGGGGGATGGCTCCAACATCTCAGCTCGGCTCCGGGCTGCTCGTTATCGACAAGCCTCGGGGCGTTACTAGTCATGACGTGGTGGCCGCGGTGCGTTCGATGCTGCATATCAAGCGGGTCGGGCATGCCGGGACGCTTGATCCGATGGCCACCGGTGTGCTGATCGTCGGGTTCGGCCACGCCACGCGTCTGCTCAATGTCATCGTCGGGCACGATAAAACCTACGAGGCGACGATTCGGCTGGGCGTGGCGACGACGACCGACGACGCCGAGGGCGAGCCGATCGCAGTGAATCCGCTGCCTGATTGCGATTCGATCGATCAGGCAGCGATTGAGCAGGTCATTCGGGAGCATTTCATCGGCGTGATCGACCAAGTGCCGAGCACCTACTCCGCCATCAAAATCGACGGCAAACGCGCCTACGATCTTGCGCGACAGGGCGTGGACGTCGAGCTGAAAGCCCGGCCGATTACGGTCAGCGCCTTCGATGTTCTTGCCATGCGTCGCGTTCCCAGCGCAGCGGCGCAACCGGGAACGGCAACAGCTCCACACGGCAATCTAATCGATCTTGACGTACGTGTCACCTGCTCGGCGGGCACGTATATCCGCGCTCTTGGCCGCGATCTCGGGCGGGAACTCGGCGTCGGTGGGCATCTGACCGCTCTGCGCCGCACTCGCATCGGCAATTGCGATGTCGCTGCGCCGAATGTCATTGCCGCCCGGGCGGTTGCCAGAAGCTACACCGACCATGAAGGCCGCGAAGTGACGCGCAACAAGGCGGTGTTCGACTGCGATGCGGACGGATTGCGTTCGTATGCGATGCCGATGCTTGAGACGGCGAAGGCCGCCATGCCAAGCATCGCGATAACGCAGGCACAGGCGCGCGATCTGCGCTTCGGCAGACGCATCGCGGCGCATATTGACGCTCCAACGGCTGCATACGTGCAGGCCAGCGGCGAAGTGATTGCGATTCTCGAACCGGCTGGCGGCACTGACGCAGGCATCGCCAAGCCGGTGGCCGTCTTCCCTGCGGATTGATTCGCTGGTATTGTTGACGCCGGTACACGACTTGACGAGGACTTATGAATATCACCACTTTGACACCTGACGCTAACGGCTTGGTCGACTGGCCCACCTTAAGCAAAACCAAGAAAGCCGTAGTCACGGTCGGCGGATTCGACGGCATGCATCTGGGCCATCGAGCAGTGATCGAGCGAGTGGTAGAGCTGGCGAAGGCGACCAAGTCCTTCTCCGTGGTCATCATGTTCGACCCGCGCCCCGGAGTCGTGCATCATTACGCGGCTACGCATCACAACAGCGAGCCGGGCTCTGACTTCTGCGATACCGGGGCGCTGACCTCGGCCAGCCAGCGCATCCGCGTGATGCGTGAGCTGGGCATCGATCAGGTGCTGGTCGTGCGTTACTCGCTGGCCTTCGCGGCGAAATCCTTCCGGTTCTTCCTCGGCCAGCTGGTCGGCAAGCTCGGCATGCGCACGATTGTGCTGGGCGCAGACGCCGCTATGGGTGCGAACCGCACCGGCGACGTCAAGGCCATCGAGAACCTTGCCCAGGCCACTGGCGTATTCGAGCTGGATGTCGTGGGTGATCGAGGCCCCGGCTATGTGCGAATTCCTGCCGACATCGTTCCACAGGTGCCGCTTGGACCGGGAGAGCCCGCCGACCCGACCGACGGCATGACCAAGGCCGAGCTGCGCGCATGGAGCAAGGACCATCAGGGCCGCAAAGTGCGCGTGTGGAGCTCGTCCAATGTGCGCTATCTGCTCTCGCAAGGGCGTGTCAAGGCTGCGAATCAGGTGCTCGGGAGCCTGCACGGCATCGAAGGCACGGTGGTGCATGGCGAAAGCAGCGGCGTCGACCGCATCGGCTTCCCCACGGCGAATCTCGGCCAGTCCGTCGACGGCTATATACCCGTCGATGGCGTCTACGCCGGTTGGGTCATCGATTTGGGCAAGCCCGGGCAGCCCGATGAACTCGCAGCACCAAGCGAGGAGACGCGCCTGGCTGCGCACTCCGCGTGGCGCTGGCCCGCAGCCATATCCATCGGCACCAAGCCGACCTTCAGCGAGGCGACCGGAATCAACGAGCGCGTAGTGGAATCCTACGCCATAACCGACAAACAGCTCGATCTGTATGGGCATATGCTGCGGGTCGAGTTTGCTGGTTTTCTGCGCCCGCAGATCAAATTCGACGGCATCGACGAGCTCAAGGCGGCGCTTGCCGCCGATGTGGAGCACACGCTTGCGCTGACAACTCAAGCATCCTGATTCAGGCGAATTTCCAGTACATATCTAGTATGTATGCCGGAGATCGGGTGTTCGTCCAGCGGCGAACATGCGGCCGAACCCTACGCCATCACCAACGGCTGACTGAACTGATCGGATCGGCAACCCTGTCTCGTTTATGACAGTGAATCGACCGTAGCGGCAGAAACAAGACAGAGTGTAACTCTGTCTTGTTCATGACATTTGGCGCTGAGAACTGTCAGAAACAAGACAGAGTTCACGACAGTCAACAGGAAAGCCTGCAAACACGGGTAGCTCAGAATACGACAGAATCTGCAATGGGGCAAAAGTATGCTACAATAACAGTGTTATCTGATAACACTGTTACCATTGGGAGGCTTCATGACAGCACGAGGCAGCGAAACTCGCCAGCGCATTGTCGATCAGGCGGTTTGTGACATACGTGAGCACGGGTACGGGCAGGTGTCGTTGCGCTCGCTTGCGGCGGAGCTCGGGCTGACGACCGGCTCGGTGTATCGGCATTTTGCGTCCAAGGAAGAGCTGTTGAACGCCGCAGGTTATGAGATGTCGCGGATTGTCAACGATGCGGTTGTACCTTCTGGGGCAAGCGTTGACACCGCAGTTGACGATGTCGAGATTCTGCTGGGAATCGCAGATCGACTGCTGCAACTGATGCGCGACGACCCATATGGCGTCGAATTCCTGTTCTTCGGACCGCTGTACGGCACGGCAATGCGGCAGCCCGGCGCAGTCGAGCAACCGCGTTTTCTCGCTACCTTGCTCGGCATATGCGCTCGACTGTGCGCGCGCTACGATACTTCTGTCGACCCGAAGCAGCTGTTTATGCAGATATGGGCTTTCATTCAGGGTTACGGCAATCTCATCATGCGAGGTGTCGCTGATTACGACGCAAGCATGCTTCGCGAAGCGCTGATGCGCCTGCTCGGTAAGCCATCGCTGGAATCTTTGTCGTTTTCGGCGTCTTCGATGCCACCAGATGCACGCAAACACACAGCCAAATGAGCTGCCGATATCCAAACGTTCCTTCATTCGCAACCAACAACTACGACAAACCAACAACCGCAATAAAGGAGCTGATATGAGCAACGTCGTCGTTATCTATTGTCATCCCTATGAAAAGAGTTTCAATCATGCCGTGCTGGGCACCGTCGTCAAGACGCTGAGCGAACAGGGTCATGAGGCGCATGTCATCGATCTGCATGCCGAGAACTTCAATCCCGCCTATGACGCCGAGGAGCTGCGGCTATTCCACGATGGCGGCACGCACGACCCGCAGGTGAGCGCATATCTGGATATGCTGCGCAAAGCCGATACGGTGGTGTTTGTCACGCCGATATGGTGGAATTCGATTCCGGGCATGCTCAAAGGCTTCATCGACAAGGTGATGAAGGAGGGCGAGGGGCTGAGCCACACGATAGGCCGGTTCGGCGTCCAAGGCGAGCTGACCAACATCAAGCACACCTACGTGCTCACCACATCCACCTCGCCGACCCTCTTCTTCCGGCTGTTCCTCGGCGACGGCATCAAGCGTATCTTCATCAACCAGACGCTCAAGCAACTCGGCATGCAGCATCGGCGCTGGGTCAACTTCGGCGGCATTACTGCATCCACGCCCCAGCAGCGCGAACGCCATCTCGCCAAAATCGCGGCGATAACGTTCGAGTAAGCATCACGGGAGCAAGGGTATGTCGCATGAAGTGGGGCCCTGCTGGGGGAGTAAGGGACCGAAAAGAGACTGACTACTCCAGCTCCCCCAGTTCGAGCAGTGTCACGCTAGGCGCGGAGCGGCCTGCGATGAATTCGTTCATCGTCCATAGGCTTCGAGCAGCCTGAGCCAAATCTCACTGATCGTCGGGTATGAAGGAACGGCATGCCACAATCTGTCGATCGTGACCTCGCCCACAATCGCAATCGTCGCGGACTGCAGCAATTCCGCGACATCCTGGCCAACGAATGTCGCGCCGATAATCACATGGCGTTCTTCGTCGACGACGATTTTCGCGCGTCCGGTGTATCCATCGGCGTGCAGGGAGGAGCCGGCGACTGCGCCGAGATCATAATCGACGGCCCGTATGCGCAGCCCTTTGCTATGCGCTTGATTCTCAGTGAGACTGACGCTTGCCACTTGCGGATCGGTGAACACCACATGGGGAACGGCCACATGGTCGGCCGTGGCAACATGCCGGCCCCATGGCTCATTCGAAACTGGCCGACCTTGGATGCGAGCCGCGATGGCCTCGCCCGCAGCGCGCGCCTGATATTTCCCTTGGTGAGTGAGCAGTGCGCGGCCGTTCACATCGCCGACCGCGTACAGCCAGTCGGTGCCCCGAACCAGCATCGTGTCGTCCACCGCAAGCTTCGTGCCGAGATGAACGCTGTCAAGACCGATGTCGTCGGTATTCGGCCGTCGTCCGGTGGACACCAGAATCTCTTCCGCCGTGATGCGCTCGCCGTCGTCCAATGTTGCGGTGACCAAGCCGTCCTCGTTTCGCTCGACGCGTGCCGGCGTGGTGCCGCAGCGTACGTCAATGCCGTCATCTTCCATCGCTTTCCTGAGATATTCGCCTGCGAACGGCCCCTCGTGCCGCAGAAGAGCGCTATGGGCCAGCACTGTGACCTGCGAGCCGAGCGAGGAAAAGGCGAACGCCAGCTCCAGCGCGGCCGGGCCGCCGCCGAGCACGATCAGTCGCGGGGGAATATGCTCGGCAGCGGTCGTCTCGCGAGTTCCCCAAGGAGCCGACTGAGCGAAACCTGGAATATCCGGCATCACCGGAACCGAGCCGGTCGCCAGCGCAACAGCGCCTGCTGTGTACGTACGTTCGCCCACTATGACCCGATGAGGGCCGGCCAACCGGCCGTAGCCTCGAATCAGTTCGATACCCGCGGATTTAAGCCACGATACCTGGCCGTCATCCTTCCATTCGCTGGTGAACGACGAACGTCTGCGCAGCACGGCAGAAACGTCGATGTCGCCGGTGATCGCCTCGCGTGCGCCAGGCAGCCGCTGTGCTGCGCGGATCGCGTCGGCGCTGCGCAAAAGCGCCTTCGACGGCATGCATGCCCAATATGAGCATTCCCCGCCGACCAGTTCGGATTCGATGACCGCTGCCTTGACACCTTGCTTCGTTGCATAATCGGCCACATTCTCGCCGACCGGGCCGCTGCCGATGACGATCACATCGTAGTCGTATGTGCGCTTATTCGTTGATATTGGTGATGTCATGGGTATTGATGTCACAGTTGTCTCCTTCGTTGGCAGCAGTGCCAGATTGTCAATGCGGGCTGTGCGAGGCGTCTTGGCTGAGATATGCCATTGCCGAGGTGCATGCAGGAGCACGCGGTTGCCGCGATTCACATCTGGCATCGACCTGGATTCATGGACCAATACATGTGCCGCATATTGATGTATATGCTTCCAGAGTACTGGCGGGCATGAAGGTCTTATCCCTTAGCGAAGAAGTTGATGATCGGCCGTGATGGGGATAGGGTGGGCGAAACAGGCTTGCCGAAGTCGGCGCACTCTGGATTACATGTATAACCGCAGGCATATGAAGGCTGAAGGTGGTTCGTGCGCATCGTCATGGTGACGGCATTCAACAATTCGCATTCAACAGTTCAGGAAGGGGCCGCGTGATCGAATACACGCATGTGAGCAAGCAGTTCTCAGACGGCACAGTGGCGGTGAGGGATTTCAATCTGGTTATCCCTTCCCGCAAGATAACTGTGCTGGTAGGCTCTTCGGGATGCGGAAAGACGACGCTGCTGCGCATGATCAACAGCATGGTGGATCCGACTTCCGGAACCGTGTCGATCGACGGGGAAGACGTAGCGGACCAGCAGGCAGTGACGCTGCGCCGCCACATCGGCTACGTCATGCAGAATGCCGGGCTGCTGCCTCACTTCACCGTTGCGCGCAATATCGCGACAGTGCCCAGGCTGCTGGGGAGCACGCGTCGCGCGGCGCATACTCGCGCGTTGGAGCTGATGAGCGTGGTCGGCCTTGATCCTGCGATAGCCGATCGGTATCCGAGCCAGCTTTCGGGCGGTCAGCAGCAGCGGGTGGGCGTGGCTCGTGCGCTGGCGGCCGACCCGAATATTCTGTTGATGGATGAACCCTTTGGCGCGGTGGATCCGATCGTGCGCGCCGAACTGCAGCGCGAGCTGTCCAGACTGCAGCGAGAGCTGGGTAAAACGGTCGTATTCGTTACCCATGACATCGACGAGGCGTTTCTGCTTGGCGATCAGGTGGTGATTCTTACCGCCGGCGCCCATAGAGAACAAGTGGGGTCCGCCAATGAGATCATCGAGCATCCGGCCAATGATTTCGTAGCCGAGTTCATCGGCGCGGATTATGGCTCTCGAGCCTTGCGCATCTGCGAGACCGAGACCGGCCGGGTGCTGGTCGACGGCAACGGCCGCACGCGCGGCGTGCTGGTCGAGAACGGTTCGTGATATGGCTTGGACGCTGAACAACCTTGCGCTGATCGTGTCGCTGACGGCGGATCACCTGCAGCAGAGCCTGATCGCCATCGTGGCTGGTTTCGCGCTCTCATTGCCGCTGGGATGGGCGGCATGGCGCGTGCGCTGGCTGCGCTCGACGATACTGACCGCAACCGGAGTGCTCTACACGATTCCCTCGCTGGCGCTGCTGCTGATCCTGCCGGTCGCCATCGGGTACCCGGCCACGAGCGAGGTCAATCTGATTGTGGCGCTGACCATATACGCGATCGCGATTATGGTACGTGCGGTGGTCGAAGGGCTTGACTCGGTTGACGCCAGCGCCAGAGAGGCGGCTACCGCAATCGGATACGGTTCCACACGCCGGTTCTGGACTGTGGATCTGCCATTGGCGGGCCCGGTTATTCTCGCCGGCGTGCGCGTCGCTGCCGTCAGCACGATTTCGCTGGCTACAGTTGGCATTCTGGTTGGCGTCACCAATCTCGGCTATCTGTTTACCGACGGTCTGCAGCGGCGAATCATCGCAGAGGTTCTCGCCGGCATCGTCGCGGTCGCTGTCATCGCGGTCGTGATCGACTTGATTTTGCTGTGCGTCGGACGACTGGTGATGCCGTGGACGCATGCTTCGCACGCTCGAACCCACAGGCAGATCTCGACGACGCGAACCCTGCAAGCCTCGCAGACTTCGCGAACGCCAGCGCCTACGCCAGCGAGATCGGAGGAATGTCGATGAATCTGGTATCCGACGCGATGGCCTGGCTGTTCGCGCCAGCTCAATGGCAGGGGGCCGGAGCATTGTCGCTGCTGCTGTTCCAGCAGCTGTATCTTACTGCCATACCGATTGCCATTGCTGCCCTCATAGCCATTCCGGCCGGCTGGGCGATTGGTCATACGGGCCATGGGCGCGAGATCGCGGTGGCGATTTCCGGCGCGGCGCGGGCCATTCCCTCGTTCGGGCTGCTGATTCTGCTCGTTCTTCTGCTGGGCGTGCTTCACAAACCTGCTGCCGGAGGCATCACCTTTGTGCTTCTTGCGATTCCGTCATTGCTGGCCGGCGCCTATACCGGGTGCGAGGCGATTGACCGCAGCGTCATTGATGCGGCCCGCGCCGCAGGCATGTCGGAATGGCAGATTCTGCGGAAGGTCGAAATACCGCTCGGCCTGCCGCTACTCGTAGGAGGACTGCGATCGGCTGTGCTTCAGGTCGTGTCCACGGTCACCATCGCCGCCTACGTCAATCTCGGCGGGCTTGGCCTGCCGATCATCACCGGCATTGCGTTGCAACGCTACGATATGGTGCTTGGCGGCTCGCTGCTCGTCGCCTTGCTCGCCCTGGTGCTTGACGCGCTGCTTGCCGCCATCCAGCGGGCCGTTGTTCCCAAAGGAGTGCGGGCCGCGTCATAATCTAATCCGCTAAAAGCTTGAAATTTCAAGCATTATTGAAGTCCCAATATACTTGACTGATTATCGTCCAAAGTAGGAACGCAGGAAATTCAGGATACCAGTATCAGGAATGCAATCAATTCAGGAAAACAAGTACAGAGAGAAGAGAATCATGCTTCATCAACGTTTTCACAGTTTGCGTACGGTTTTGGCTGCTGCCATAGTTTCAGCCATGCTCATTCTGGCCGGGTGCGGCTCCGGCAATCCGCTTTCCGGCTCCAGTTCCGGCGCTGCCGCTTCATCCGACACGGTCGTCATCGGATCGCAAGCCTACTATTCCAACGAAATCATTGCGGAAATCTATGCTCAGGCACTTGAAGGCAAGGGCTTCAGCGTCAAACGTCAGTTCAATATCGGTCAGCGCGATGCATACATGCCCCAGGTGAAAAGCGGCGCGATCAGCCTGTTCCCCGAATACACCGGCAATCTGCTGCAATATGTCGACAGCAAGGCCGCAGTGAGTTCTTCAGAAGCAGTCTACGCGGCGCTGAAGAAGGCTCTGCCAAGCAGTCTCACCGTGCTTGATCAGGCTTCGGCCACTGATCAGGATTCCTATACGGTCACCAAGGCCTTCGCTGACAAATATCAGCTCAGCTCGATCGCCGATCTGGCGAAAGTGAGCGAAAAGCTTACTCTCGGCGGGCAGCCCGAGCTTGCAGACAGGCCATATGGGCCGCAAGGGCTGAAGAAGACCTACGGCATCTCCGTCGACTTCTCCGCGACCGGGCAGACGACGGTCGAGGACCTAGCGGCGGGGACCATCAACGTCGCCGATGTGTTCACGGCCGACCCCAATATTCAGACCCGCAACCTGGTGGTGCTGAAGGATCCCAAAGCGCTGATTCTCGCCTCGAACGTGGTGCCGCTGGTGAACAAGAGCATTGCCGGCAAGGTGGCTCCCACGATCAATGCGGTGAGCGCGAAGCTCACGCCGACGAGTCTGATCTCCCTCAATGTGCGCAGCACCGTCAAGCAGGAATCGCCATCCGTCATCGCCAAGGCGTGGCTTGCCGACAACAAGCTCAACTGACGATCGCAGCGCGGCTTTATTTCGTCTGCGGGCCGCGATGATGCAAGGGACATCGTTCTTCGTTCGGTCCCTTGGCGAAGTCTTATCGTGCCGACACGCCTAGAGCCTCCAGCGCATCGCGCAGCGAGGTCACTTCGACCACGCGCAGCCCGGCGGGTGCGGCGGCTGAGCCGGAGCGCTGGCGCATCGGGGGCACCACTGCTGTGGTGAATCCCAGCCGCGCCGCTTCGGCCAGGCGATGTGCGAGGCGGGGGATGGGGCGCACCTGTCCGGTCAGCGAGATTTCGCCGATTGCGCAGGTGGTGCGTGCAATCGGGCGTGACGAGGCGGCGCTCGCCAGTGCGGAGACGATAGCCAGGTCACAGGCCGGCTCTTTCGCCAAGCCGCCGGCGATGGTCGAAACGTAGACGTCCTTGGCCAGAAGATTCACATGACCATGTTTATAGAGCACGGCGATGAGCATCGCCAAGCGGTTCGAGTCGATGCCGTTGGTGGCGCGCCGGGGCGAGGGCAGCGCGGTCGCGGTCACCAGCGCCTGCACTTCGATGGGCAAGCTGCGATGCCCGTCCAGCGTGAACGTGACGCAGGTGCCCTCGGTCGGCTGGTCCGAAGTCGACAAAAACAGTCCGGAAGGGTCGCTCACCTCCTCGATGCCGTCGCCGCTCATATCGAAGCAGCCGACCTCGTCGGTCGGCCCGAAGCGGTTCTTCACAGCCCTCAGCATACGCAGCGCAGTTTGCGCGTCGCCCTCGAACTGGCAGACGACGTCCACGACGTGTTCCAGCGTGCGCGGGCCGGCAATCGAGCCGTCCTTGGTCACATGACCCACCAGAAACACCGGAATATCCATCGTTTTCGCGCTGTCGATCAAAGCGCTGGCGACTTCGCGCACCTGCGTCGAGCCGCCAGCGATGCCGTCGACTTCCTGCGAGACGATGGTCTGCGCCGAATCGACGATGACCAGCGCCGGCTTCTCCTGCTCGATCAGGCCGAGCGCGGTGGACAGGTCAGTGGTGGAGGCTAGCAGCAGATTCTCTTCGACTGCGTCGATACGCGAGGCCCGCATCCTGACCTGGGCCTGCGATTCCTCGCCTGAGATATACAGCACAGATTTGGGTGACTGGCCGCGCGCCACGTAACGCGCGATATGCCCTGCCGTTTCCAGCAGCAGCGTTGACTTGCCGATGCCGGGCTCGCCGGCCACCAGCACGACCGATCCGGGGACGATGCCGCCGCCGAGCACACGGTCGAATTCGCCGAAACCGGTCGGAATGCGCTGCACATTGCGGGTATCGACCTTGGTGATTGGCGTGGCGCCAAGGTCGACGGCTCGATTTGCCAGCGTTCGTGAAGTGCGCCCCGGAGCCGCCGTGCGTGTGGCAGCGGCCGGCCGGGCCTCGTGGAACTCCTCGACGGTGCCCCACTGACCGCACTGGGGACAGCGGCCGTACCATTTCGGCCCATTCCAGCCACATTCCGTGCATACGTATTGCGTTGCGCTTTTCGCCATGTCCCTGACGCTAGCGAAGTTTCCAGACATCGCCGGATTGCCGTCGCCAAGCTGAATATCGGATGACATTGCCGCACGTCGCGCGCCGCCACATATTTGCCGTGCGCACTCTTTACCAATAGCGGGCCTCGTGCAGGGTCGAGTCAATCCGCTGTGCGATAATCGGAGCCATGTCGAAAAGTGAATCCTCCTCTTCTCACGGCCGTCTTATCGCGGTCGTCGTCGCGGCCGCGCTGGTCATCGTCTTGGCGTTGCTCTCGGCGTTCATCTGGCCCGGCTGGGCTTTGAACAAGACGAGTGTCTCCGCCGCGAGTCCAAAGAGCACCGAGGCTCCGACGACGCCAAGCATCAAGGCGAAGCCGCTGCCAGGGGACGCGAGCCAACTGCTGAAGGCCATGCCCGACAGCGTGCTGAACTTCGCGCGAACCGAAGCCGTGCCCAGTGCGAGCTGGACCGGCGCCTCGCCTATCGAGGAGTACACGCTGACCTATTCGACGGGCAACGTGGCGCAGGATATCAGGGTCATCGTGGCGCAGTGGTCGGGCGCTGATGGCGCCAAGGGCCAATACGACGCGCTGGCGGCGGCCATGACCGGCCAGGAGCTTGGCACGGGCAGCGTGAAGGTCTCCGGCAATGTCACCGGCAGCTACTCGGTCAAGGCCGATTCTGCCAATGCGAAGAACGCCGTGGCGCTCTGGCAGAATGACACCGTGGTGTTCCAAGCCGTCGGGCCGAAGGATTCGGTCGAGCGCTTCTACCAGAAATTCCCGCTGTGACCGCTGTGACCGCTTGATTGCTGTGACCGTTGCGGACAGGCTGCTGCGGCTGCCATATCCGCGCATTCGTGTGCGTCTCGGGCGCACGAATGGCATGACTGAGGAATCGCGCACCACACGGGGTGCCAAAGTCGCCCAAGCAGTGTAGTATTGGGCAAGTTGCACACTTATAGTCAAGGATTGGAGGCTTCAGATGGGTTCCGTCATCAAGAAGCGCCGCAAGCGGATGAGCAAGAAGAAGCACCGCAAAATGCTGCGTAAGACTCGTCACCAGCGTAAGTAGTAGTACGCTGCGTACGCTTGCGATAGCGTAACCCCTCAAGCCGCATGGCCTACTCCGATAATCTGCTGTTAGCAGCCGAGTGGCCACAACAGTCACATGGGGATAGGGCCTGAATCCGATTCGCTCGGATTCAGGCCCTTTCGCTTTCACCGGAATTATCGTTCCTTCTGGCGCATCCGTCGTTGGTGTGCCATCATAGGGGTATGGCACAGATAAATTTGGGGGGAGACCCCGTACAGACCATTGGCACGCTTCCTGAAACCGGCTCCACGCTGCCGGTTTTCACCCTTGTTGACACGGAACTCGGTAAGGTCGATTCCGCGTCCTTCGCGGGCAAGAAGATTGTCCTCAACATCTTCCCGTCGATCGATACCGACGTCTGCTCCGCATCCGTGCGGCGCTTCAATACCATCGCCGACGAGCTTGACGATACTGTGGTGGTGTGCGTGTCGAAGGATCTGCCCTTCGCGCAGGCCCGTTTCTGCGGTGCCGAAGGCATCAAGAACGTGGTCGTCGCCTCCGCATTCCGCTCGTCGTTCGGCGAGGACTATGGCGTGACTATGACGGACGGCGCACTCGAAGGACTGCTGTCCCGCTCCATCGTGGTCGCCGACCGCGACGGCAAAGTGGCTTATACCCAGCAGGTGCCCGAAATCCACGACGAACCCGACTATGACGCTGCGCGCGCTGCGGTGACCGCGCTGGACTGAGCTGAACTACGTGGGATTGCACGCACTGCGCTGGTGACGGCGCGGTGCGACACTGAGCTTCGCGAATCGTATATATGCACAAAGGCGGCTGCCTTCCTGATGAATAGGAAGGCAGCCGCCTTTGCTATGCCTGTTATGCCCGGTATCTCTGTCGTATGCTGCTCCAGAATTGCTGGCTTATCAAGTCACCGGAACTCCAAGTCACTGGAGCCGTGTGAGCAGCATCATGCATCTATGCGCCGGTATTCACGCATTGCCTTTTCGCGCGGCGCTACTGCGGGTTTGCGCCTACTTATTGGCGTTGGTCAGCACGCGGGGACCGTTGGGGTCGCCGACGATGACCTGATCGACCATATTGAGGAACAGCCCGTGCTCGACCACGCCGACCGTCGTGATGAGGTCCTCGGCCAGGTCCTCCGGGTGCTCGATGCGTTCGAGATGCAGGTCGACCACGTAGTTGTTCTCGTCGGTGCGCACCGGCTTGCCGTCGGCGTCCAGCCGCAGCACCGGCTTGTAGCCCTTGGCTTCGAAGCGCCTGACGACCTGCCCTGCGCCGAAGGGGATGACCTCGACCGGCAGCGGGAACTTGCCGATGGTGTCCACGACCTTGGATTCGTCGACGATCCACACGATCTTGTTGGAGTTCGTCGCTACGATCTTCTCCCACAGCAGCGCCGCGCCGCCGCCTTTGATGCCGTTGAAGTTCTTGTCGACCTCGTCGGCGCCGTCAATGGTGACGTCGATATGATCCACGTCATCGATGTTGACGATGCGGATGCCGTAGCCCTCTGCCTGCTCCTGCGTGCGGCGCGAGGTGGTGACCCCGGTGAACTCGAGCCCCTCCTCCTCGACGCGGCGGCCAAGCTCGTCCACGAGGAATCGCACGGTCGAGCCGGTTCCCAGTCCGGCGATCATGCCATTGTCGATCAGTTTGGCTGCTTCGATGCCGGCTGCCTTCTTGAGCGCATCCTGCTGTGCCTTGTCCATAATGCTCCTTCGGTGGAAACGTAACTTCGTGAAGTCTGGTCAGAAGTCGGTTCCATCCTATCCGCTGCGCCGTTAAATGCATAGTTCGGCACAGGTGGCTTGTCACATATCGACCGCGAACGGCGCATTACGTAGCACAATGGTGCCATCGCCTTCGACATATCCTTCGACGGTGACGGTGCCTCGGATGAAGCGCGCTCGGCCGTCGTAGGTCGCGCTGCTCGACGGCGGGGGAGTGAAGCGCAGCGTGCCGGAAAGCGTCAGACCTGTGGGCTGATTGTGGTTCGCCGAGATGGCTGGTGCGTCTGCTTGCGGTGCAGGCTCGTCGGCATGTGCCGTATGCGAGACGTGCTCGTCGACGTGAGCTTCCGCCGCACCATCGTCTGCTGCATTGGTATCGACCCAGTCATTATCTGCCGAATCGATGCTGTGAGCGTGGTCTTGATTAGCGTTTGCGACTGTGCTTGTTGGCGTGTTGGTTGGCGATTCCACGGTCTGTGCTGGGCTGCTATTTCCCTTCTTGCCATTTGCCTTCTGGGCGTGTGACGGCAAGTCCGGTACCCCTTCGGACTCGGCAAGCAGCTCTTCCAGTGATGGTTTATGGCGCGAGGATGTGGAGGCAGAGGTGGGGACGGTGGCGGAGACGGTTTCGTGCCGGCTGCCGTCGTCATTGTTCTCGGAGTATCCATCACCATTTGCGGATGATGTCATGCCGCGCCCCAGATGATATTCCTCGGAGGTGATCTTGCCATCCAGCAGCATCTGCGCATCGGCAGGGATATCGACGCCTTTGGCGTAGTCGGAGGCCAGCAGCGACTGCCAGCCCTCCAAAGGCAAGTAGCCGTCCTTGACCCCGCTGCGGGCGTCGCCGGAATACGTGTGCGCTAGGTCATCGACTTTTTCGTTGCCTGCGTTGCCGGCATGACCCTTGACCCACTTGAAGCGTACGGAGCCGGAGCGCTTGGACAGTTCGGCGTCGATGGCCTTGATGAGCGGCGCGTTTTTCACCGGTTTCTTCTGCGAGTTCTTCCAGCCGTTCTTCTTCCAGCCATGCACCCACTTGGTCGAGCAATTGATGGCATACTGCGAGTCGGTTTCGATCACAAGGTCTTCGGAACCGGGGTGAGCGCGCAGCGCTTCCAAAACCGCGCACAGCTCGCCAATCTGGTTGGTGCCATTCGTTGCGCCGCCCGCATCGCAGTCGCCATCGTGCCGGTGCTCGTCGCCAAGAGCCGGGTCCGTGTTGTGGTCGGCCCACGCCCAGCCCATAGGGCCGTTGGGGTTGCCGAGTGCGCTGCCATCGGTTGATACGGTGATTGTCATTGTGCACTCCAATGTCCGGCAACCCCAACGGCCCCTTCGCAGCCTTGGCGGCTGCTCACTTCGCTTACAGACAGTCCACTGGACTGTCTGCTTAACAGCTCAGCGTCAAGGTTGCCGAGTGCGCTGCCATCGGTCGATACGGTGATTGTCATGCAGACCACAGTACGAGTGACGGGGGAAAACCGAGGATTGTGGTCTGCCGCAGAAATATACACAAACAAGTTTGATTAAACCACAGGCCAGCATTTATATAGTATTATTTTATATAATTATATATTTTCGAATAACTAAAGTGTATATTCTTGTATATATCACATATAAAAATGTATACTATATAAAGTTATATAGATATAAAGTATATATAAGTGGAGAAAGTCCTAGGGAAAGTAGACAAGTAAAGGGAGGTTATCGTGCTTGAACTTGAGCTGAGAAATCTCGTGGAAGAGGTCCAGGAGAGACATGCGGAGTCGCAGATGATCGAACTGAAGGCGGCGCATGAAGGTTGCCCTACGCGGTTGTATGACACCTTGTCGAGTTTCTCGAATCAGAATGACGGCGGGATTCTCCTGTTCGGTATCGATGAAAGCCGAGGCTTCGAAGTCGTTGGGGTCTATGATGTGCAGGATCTGATGAAGCATGTGGGGGAGCAGTGCAACCAGATGCATCCGAAGGTGCGTGCCGTATTCACTGATTGCAGCATAGCTGGCAGGCATGTGGTCAGCGCTGAAATACCGGCGCAGGATGTCGCGGATCGGCCGTGCTTCTACGAGGGGAGAGGTCGATATAAAGGCTCGTATGTGCGTGTGGGGGATGCCGACGAACTGATGACCGAATACGAGATATATAGCTACGAGGCGTTTCGCAGAAAGTATGAGGACGAGCTTCGTGTCGTCGAACGTGCCGAAATAGAGGATCTGGATCGCGACAGCCTGCTGCGCTATGAGCTGGCTCTGAAAGAGGGTCGGCCCCATTTGGCTGGTCTGAGCGAGGCGAAAATTCTCGACTTGATGAGCGTCGTGCGCGAAGGGAAGCCCACGCTTGCTGGCGTCATACTGTTCTCTTTGTATCCGCAGGCCTTCTTCCCGCAGCTTGGCATCATCGCGACGCGCATTCCCGGTGTACGGGCCGGAGATGTCGGCACAGACGCGGAGCGTTTCATCGATAATGCCCGCTTGGAAGGGACGCTTGGCGACCAGTTGAGTGGGGCCGTCGCCTTTGTGCGTAAAAACATACGTGTCACTACGAAGATATCGGAGAGCACAGGCGAAAGGACCGATGTGCCGCAGTATCCGATTGAGGCGGTCAGAGAGCTGATCCTCAACGCGCTCATCCACCGTGACTACAGCATTCATACGCAGGGCATGCCGATCCAGTTGCAGATTTTCGACGACCGGCTGACTGTCACCAACCCTGGTGGGTTGTATGGCCGTTTGTCTGTTGACCAATTGGGCAAGATTCAGCCGGACACACGCAATCCCGTTATTGCGAATGCGATGGAAATACTGGGATTGACGGAAAACCGCTATTCGGGAATACCGACGGTGCGGCGGCTGACTGCCGAGCATGGGTTGCCTGATCCTGTTTTCGAGAATGCGCGGGGTGAGTTCCGAGCCACGCTTCGACTGAAAACGAGTGAGAAGACCACTGCGGTGGATGTGCACGATACGACGAGCACTGTGAAACGAAAGCGAATGCTGAAGAGCGAGCGGCGAAGCGCTCTCCTTGAGTTTTGCCGCATTCCTCGTACGCGCCAGGAAATTACTGATTTCCTTGCACTGGCAGGAGTCCCATATACGATGAACAACTATGTGCTGCCGTTGGTAGCAGAGGGACGGCTACGGCTTGGCGTTCCCGATAAGCCGCGAAGCAGGCACCAAACTTACCAGACGGTATAACGTTGTCTTTTGCCCGCTAACGCGACCCTAACGTATGAAACGTAACGGAATTGACCTTCAAAACGTCGCTTTTTGCACGTCAGCTTCGTCTTACCGTACAAAAAGCGACGCTAGCGGCTGTCGAAACATTACTTTTCATACGTCGGCGCTGCGCGTTTACCATTTGTATACGTTCGTGCACAATGGGAAAAGTATACGAATATACACATTTATCGAGGGCGAGACTTTCCTCATGCGAATCAGAACCATGTACGACGCAGGTTTGGTCTTTCAGTCAAGGCGAGAAAAAATCGGTTTGACGCAGCAGCAGCTCGCCGACAAGGCGCGGGTGTCGCGTAGCTGGCTGGCAAAGGTGGGAACGGGGAAGGCCTCATTTGATTTCCGCAAGGTGCTGATGGTCTCCCAAGTCTTGGGAATGCACGTGGAGATTAACGATGACTGAGCGCATGCTGAAGGTCTTGATGGATGGAGTCTTAATCGGAGCCTTGCGTATGAGTGCTGCAATGCCCATGAAAAATGCTGCCCGCCGCTACATTGGAGTGCGCAACACTTCCAATAGGTTGTGTTGTAGCGGCAGACAGCACGTCAGAATAACCGATCGCAAGGGTTTTCTTGACAGTTATGGATGAATCAGGCACCCAGAACCGCCAAGATGTCCATAATGGCGAAGTCGTTGGGAATGTCGTAAGCAGCTCATAGCAATGAAGCTATGCGCAACAGCCCGCAACAACGAAATCCCACAGGCTCAGCTCACTATCAGAGATTTTTTGCCTCTTCCGCGCTCATGCCGAGCACGACAGGGGTCGACTTGTAACCGACACCCATGCGGTCGATACCCATGTCAATCAGTTCGTAGAAATGTTCCTTGGTGCGGATGGCGCCGGAACCTTTCACCTTGATTTGCCCGTCTGCAGCATCCTGCATGGCTTTGACGACCTCGACTGTTGCGCCGACGCTTTTGCCGCCTGTGAAGAAGCCAGTTGATGATTTGATGAAATCGGCACCTGCCTCGACGGCGCAGCGTGTGCCGTCCTTGATCTGATCGATCGTCAGGGAGTCGGTCTCGATGATAACCTTCACGTTGGTGCCATGCGTATGGCAGACTTCGACCACTGGCTTGAGGTCTTCGACGACTTCGCTGTGCAGCCCGGAACGCAGCCAGCCGTAGTTAGCTACGATATCGAGGTCTTCGATGTCATACTGTGCGCAGTATTCCTCGGCCAGGAGTGCCTTGCCGTGCGTCGTAGCCAGACCGAACGGGAAGTCGCATACGACACACAGGCCGGTGTCGGTACCCTTGATCATCGGTGCCACGATAGCCATCGATGAAGGATTGATACAGATGGTCTTGCATCCGTAATCAATGCCTTCCTGAGTCCACTTCTTGATTTCGGCAACCGTAAATTCCGGCTTCAGCACAGATTGATCGATATAGCGGGCAAGCTCCCGCTCGGACATCTGAGCAGCTTTCTTCGTGGTTTCCATCATTGGTTCCTTTCGTGTAATTCGGTCGATTTCAGACATTGAAATCAGTACATTTGTATGTAATGTACCGCTCTTTTGAGCTATTTAAAGGATAGAATACGTTGTGCAGGAAAATTCTGTATTCGATTCAGTAAACTTATTTGTACGGTACATATAGAGCAAATATGTCGTATGATGATGTTCTGTGAACAACATCGCCGCCGCATTTCAAGAACCGCTGGACTCGACTTCCGACGAACCGCTGTATGCTCAGCTTGAACGCCGCATCCTACAGCTCATCGCGACAGGAGCCCTTGACGAAAACGTGCCGCTTCCCACGGAAGAGAGTCTGGTGAAGACTTTCGGGCTGTCGCGTGCGACGGTGAGGCGGTGCTTCAAGGATCTTGTGGACGCTGGCCATGTGCGACGGCGCCGGGGCTTGGGAACATTCGTATCACGCCAGTCAGGGCAGGCGAGCATCACCAGGTCGCTGAACTTCTCTTCCGAGATTAGAGCTTTGAAGATGACGCCTTCGTCTCGGGTGCTGGAATTTCGTACCATCAAGTCATCGGCGTCAATCGCTCAGAACCTGCATATTGCCAAAGGCGCGAATGTATGGCGGATACGACGCGTTCGTTTGGCAGACGGCAGTCCTGTGCTGTTGACTACTTCTTTTGTTCCCACGCTGCTATGCCCGAAACTCAGCGAGCAGGATCTCGAGCACTCGCTATATTCGCGAATCACCGAGCAATCCAATGCCTTGCCAGCGCGATGCGAGGAAATCTACGACGCGGTCTGTCTGGACGAGACCGAGGCGCAGCAGCTCGATGTACCGATAGGCTCGCCGGCCTTCCGCATACACCGGGCTTCGATGGACACCAGAAACCGGGTGTTCGAGATATCAATCATCATCGAGCCAGCCTCCAAACATCGATTCAAAGTTTCGACTGACAGCGACGAGGTCCATTTCGAGAAGATATTCGACATGGGCTGAGAATCTATGCTGCTGATTCTGGTGTGGCTTCTTTGCAGCAGTCGTTGCGCTTACGCGAATTGAGGGTTCGCCGCACGAGGCACGCTGATGCCGGATCGTTTTATGCATTGCGCAGCACGCAGCACTGCGCTGGGAACATCGATATGCGCGATGTAATTCTTGCCGTTCGGTCCGTATCCATTGGGGCTGTCGACCAGCCGCTCAATTTCCCCTAATAACAGTTCCGCGTATTTGGACATATTCCACATTCCCGGAATGGCCTGAGTGAAGGTGAGCCCACTTGCATCGGGCAAATCTGCGTTGGGGGAACTCGCCTTGGGAATATCTACGCTAGAGACGTCCATGCTGCAAATGCCTGCACGAGGAATGTCCGCATCAGGAATGGTGTTCTGCCCAATTACAGTCGCCTCGTATGCGGCGTAATTCACTATCGCGGCATCGGGCGCAAATTTCTTCATTCCGGCAGCCATCCTGCGCTGCATGGTGGCATCTTGGACCAGAATCATGGAATCGTGCGCGACGTGCTCGCGTTCCAACAAATCAAGCAGATATGTGATGTTATTGCCGCAATTCGTCGATTCGATTTCCAACCAATCGGCATGTATGCCGTATCGCTGACTGAGATAATTCTGAAATATTCGAGCCTCAGGCAATCTGTCCGTTTCGACGTGAGGAAAGAGTTCGCGCATGGTCGCTCGCAGGGCCTCGGTCGTATGCCCTGCGCCGCCGACGATAATGTAGTTGCGCGCCATATGCTTCGTGATACCTTCGGCAAGCACGTCGCCGCCTACGACGATGCTGCCGCCGAATAGCACCATGATGTCGGCCTGATCGAAGCCAAAAGCAGTGTGAAGTTGCGTATGTGAAAGCCTGTCGATATCGCGAGGCCCACAAAAACGGCTGAGTGTGTTCATTGCCTGGTCCAAGGTGAATGTGTCGTATGACGCTGCCATGTCATCAGGGTAAATCAAACCGGCGCGAGTCGCCTTCTGTCCGCTGATTTCTACCGTACAAAGGCTATGTTGATGCGTCGTTTATACGTCACAATTCCCGCATGATAGTGAGGGGTATGCGGGAGTTGTGATGTTTGACGGCGGGGAGACGTCACGATTCCCGCATGATTACGAGGCTTGCGCGGGAATTGCGCCGTTTGAACGGGTTTATACGTCACAACGCCCGCACTGGGGCCGTATTAGTGCGGGAATTGTGACGTATGAGGAGAGTAAAACGGCAGAGCGTGTGGGGCGGGGGATGAGCAGAGGAACGAGCGGAAGGATTGGAAGGAATGCAAGGAGCAAGGGTACAAATTGCAAAAAGAGGCGGTGTGGCTGTCGAGAGTGACAGTCACACCGCCTCTTTGCCGAGAAGGTTAACTTCTTCGCGACCTTGGCGGTCGCTCACCTCGGAACCGCAATTAAGGGGCTTCGCCATTTGCATTTGCTGCGCCGCTCGATACGGAGCGGCTTCGCCCTCGGCTATTCGACGGCGCACTATGCCGCCTCTTAACGCCTCGGCTACGGAAAGCCCACAGGGCTTTCCGCTTTACGGCTCAGCAGCTAGCAGTTACGCAAGCGCCTTGTCCACGACCACGGTGGCCTCTTCGAGGACCTTGTCGAGTGCCTCGGGGGATTCGAAGGACTCGGCGTAGACCTTGTAGATGTTCTCGGTGCCGGAGGGGCGGGCGGCGAACCAGTTGTCCTTGGTCGTGACCTTGAGGCCGCCGATGGGGGCGTTGTTGCCAGACGCTACAGTCAGTTTGGCGGTGATGTCCTCGCCGGCCAGCGTGGTGGCGGTCACGTCATCGCCGTTGAGACCTGCGAACTTCTGCTTCTGCTCAAGCGTGGTCGGCGTGTCGACGCGCTTGTACCAGCTTTCGCCGAAGCGCTCGACCTGCGCCTGATGCAGCTGCGCCGGGTTCTTGCCGGTGCGCGCGGTGATTTCGGCCGCCAACAGGTCCGGAATAAGCCCGTCCTTGTCGGTCGTCCACACGTGGCCGTCCTTGCGCAGGAAGCTCATGCCGGAGCTCTCCTCGCCGCCGAAGGCGACTTCGCCGGAGAACAGCGGATCCACGAACCACTTGAAGCCGACCGGCACTTCGACCAGCTTTGCGCCGATCGACGCGGCGACGCGGTCGATGAGGCTCGACGAGACCAGAGTCTTGCCGATGCCGGCGCCCTTGGGCCAGTCCGGGCGATTGCCGCTGAACAGGTACTCGACGCAGACGGCGATGTAGTGGTTCGGGTTCATGACGCCCCAGTTCGGGCACACGATGCCGTGGCGGTCCGCATCTGGGTCGGTGCCGCCGACCAGATCGTACTTGTCCCACGCGCCGGCGTTCAGCTCGTCCACCAGGCCCTTCATGGCATAGGGGGAGCTGGGGTCGATGCGGATCTTGCCGTCGTGGTCGATGGTCATGAAGCGCCAGGTCGGGTCGACCTCGGGGCGGATCACGCCGATGTTCAGATCGTATTTTTCGTTGATAAGCGGCCAGTAGTTCACCGAAGCGCCGCCCAGCGGGTCGATGCCCAGGCGCACGCCGGAGGAGCGAATCACATCGAAGTCGATGACATCGCCCAGGTCGGACACATAGTGATCGCGGTAATCGAAACGCTCGACCAGATCGGAAGCGATGGCCTGCTCGTACGGCACGCGCTTGACCGACTGGTAGTCGCCCAGCAGCTCGTTGGCGCGGTTGGCGATGCGCTCGGTCACGTCGGCCGGAGCAGGGCCGCCGGTGACGGGATCGTACTTGAAGCCGCCGTCGGTGGGCGGGTTGTGCGACGGGGTGACGACGATGCCATCAGCCAGGCCTTCGCCGGTGAAGCGCTGCGTGCCGTCCTGCGCACGATTGTGGGTCAGAATGGCCTGCGAGATCACCGGGGTCGGCACGACGTCGTCGCGTGAGTCGATGCGCACATGCACGCCGTTGGCGACCAGCACTTCGATAGCGGTTTTCTGCGCCGGGTCGGAAAGCGCATGCGTGTCGCGGCCGATGTACAGCGGTCCGGTGACGCCGGCGGCCTTGCGGTATTCGGCGATGGCCTGGGAGATGGCAACGATATGGGCTTCGTTGAAGGAGGTCTTCAGCGAGGAGCCGCGGTGCCCGGAGGTGCCGAAGGAGACACGCTGCTCGGGGTTCGCGGGGTCGGGGATGCAGTCGTAATACTTGCCGACGACTTCATCAACATTGATTAGATCAGCTGGGGTGGCGGGCATGCCCGCATTTTTTGCAACCATGCCACCATTGTGCCACGACGCCGCGCCTTATTGGGAACAATTGCAGATAATTAAGCGTCGCGTATCCTGATTTTCGCCTTCCCGACACTCGTGTGACATCCTTATGACGTCCTTACTTCCCGCGACATGCAAACGCTTTGACTTCTTGCGACCGAGGTCGTACGCTGGTGTCGATTTAATTGCAGGGTTGCAAGTCGCAATGAAGACGCAAGACCTGAGATAGCGGAGGCATACGTGCCGCATATCTCAGGTCTTTAGTTGTTACGGCCCTTGCACTGCAAGCAAGTCAAGGTCTATAGACAAGAGAAAAGGAGGCAATGATGGCTAACTCAACACGAGCGTCGGAGATCATCTCCGCAATCGGCGGCGCGGACAACGTAAAGACGCTGACGCACTGCGCCACACGACTGCGTTTCGAGCTGTTCGATGCCGGCAAGGTCGATCAGAAGCGCATGGAGAGCATCAAGGGCGTGCTAGGAGCGGTTCCGCAGGCCGGTGATCGCTATCAGGTCGTCATTGGTGGCGCAGTGGCCACGGTGTACGAAGAGGTTATCGCGCTGCCGGAGATGGCAGGACGCGCCCAAGGCACCGTCGAGGCCGATGAAAGCATGTCGAATGCCGACGTCAAGGCCGAAGCCCATGCCAAGGGCAAGAGCAAGAACGGATGGGTGAACTCCTTCTTCGAGTATCTGGCCGATTCCTTCCGCCCGATCCTCGGCGTGCTGCTCGGCGCGTCGCTGATCATCGCATTGGTGAACCTGCTCATCTCGATTCACGTCATCAGCGGGTCCGAGGCTACTACGGGCCTGGTGTTCGTGGAGGCTATCTGGAAGGGTGTGTTCTACTTCCTGCCCATCATGATCGCCTACAACGCATCCAAGAAGCTCAAGGTCGATCCTTGGCTCGGCGGTGCCATCATGGGCATGCTCATGACCCCGCAGTTCATGAGCATGTTCGATGAGAAGGGCCACGGCGTCGGTCTCAAGGCCGTTTCGGCTATTCGCGGCGTGGACCTTACGTCTCTGCAGGGATGGCATGACGCCGTCACCTGCGTGCCGAACCAGGCGCTGGGCACTCAGATGTGCACGGCCAAGGTCTTCGGCCTGCCGATGGTGCTCAACGACTACAGCGGCAACGTGTTCGTCCCGCTGCTCATGGCTGCCGTGCTGGCGCTGGTCTACAAGGGCCTGAACAAGATCATCCCCGAGAGCGTGCAGATCGTCTTCGTGCCCTTCCTGTGCATGGTGATCGTCGGTGCGCTGACCGCGTACCTCATCGGCCCGCTTGGCGTCTTCGCTGGCAACTACCTCGGCATCGGTCTGGCATTCCTGAACAAGTACGTGCCATTCGTGCTCGCAATCATCATCCCGATGCTCTATCCGTTCCTCGTGCCGCTCGGCCTGCATTGGCCGCTGAACGCCCTGATGCTGCTGAACCTCAACACGCTCGGCTACGATTTCATCCAGGGCCCGATGGGCACATGGAACTTCGCATGCTTCGGCGCCACCGCCGGTGTGCTGTACCTCTCCATCCGCGACAAGGACAAGGAAATGCGCGAGGTCTCCCTCGGCGCACTGCTCGCCGGCCTGCTTGGCGGCGTGTCCGAACCTAGCCTCTACGGCATCCATCTTCGCTTCAAGAAGATCTACAGCCGCATGCTCCCCGGCTGCGCGGCCGGCGGCGTGACCATCGCCATCCTCGGCTGGCTCTTCCCCTCCGTTGTCAAGGGCGCTGCAGTCCACGGCGTGACCGCGAACGCCTTCGCCTTCACCTCGCTGCTGACCATCCCGATCTTCAGCCAGGTCTGGGTCTATGCGGTTTCCATCGCAGTGGCGTTCTTCGTCGCGATGTTCGGCATCATCATCTTCGATTACCGTACTCCTGAGCAGAAGGAAGCCCTCAAGGCCACCTTGGCTGCTGAGGCTGCCGGAGAGGGCTCCGTCGCTGCTGCCGCTCCGGCTCCGGCTGTCGCTGCTGCTCCTGCCGTCGCGACTGCGGCTGCAACCTCCACTGCAACCGCGGTGAAGACGACTGTCGTTGGCTCCCCGGTCGCAGGCCATGTCATCTCCTTGGATGACGCTGGCGATCCGGTGTTCGCGTCCAGGGCCCTTGGCGAAGGCGTCGGCGTGCAGCCGGCGGCCTCGACCATCGTCGCCCCGGTGTCGGGCACGCTGCAGACTGTGGCCGAGACCGGCCACGCCTTCGGCATCGCAACCGCTGATGGCGTCGAGGTGCTGGTGCACGTCGGCATCGATACGGTCAAGATGAACGGTGACGGATTCAACGTCGCCGTAGCGAAGGGCCAGAGCGTTAACGCGGGCGATACGTTGGCGACCGTGGACTTTGATAAGGTCACGAAGGCAGGATTCAGCACCACGACGCTCGTCACCGTGCTGAACACCGCTGAACTCGGCAGCGTCACCCCGCAGCCGGGCAAGGACGTCCAAGCGGGCGATCCTGTGCTGGATATCGTGCGCTAACACGCACAGCGGTTGGAAGGAAGGTCCTTGGAGATACTTCGCGTGTTCAACAACAACGTCGTCCTTGCCAAACGTGGCGACGGCGTGGTGATCCTCACCGGTCGGGGACTGGGCTTCAAAGCCCACCCCGGACAGCGGATCGACAACGCGAAAGTGACCAGGACCTTCGTTCCCTCCGACGGGCGCGATCCGGACCATCTCGCAGAGCTGCTCTCCGAGATTCCGCCCGAAGTCATACATCTGGTCACCGATGCCATGACCGCCGTCGGCCTCGCCGAGCAATGCGAGACCCAGCCGACGCTGGTCATGGCCTTGGCCGACCATGTGGCATATGCGCTGCGTCGCGCCCACGACGGCACCAGCGTCGCCTATCCGCTGCAAGCCGAGGTGCGTTCGCTCTACGTGCGCGAATATACGCTGGGCGAGCGGCTGCTGGCCGAACTCAACGAGCATCTGGGCGATGCGCTGCCTCAGGAAGAGGCCGTGGCGTTCGCGATGCATCTGGTCAACGCCGGATTCTCGACAGGCGATCTGTCCTATACCTACAAGATGACCGGCGTCATCCAGCAGATTCTTTCCATAGTCGAACAGACCTATGGCATCACCATCGACCAGCACAGCGTGAGTGTTGGCCGTTTCATTACGCATCTACGATATCTTTTTGTGCGCATCAGCCAGAATCGGCAGCTCGCCAACGAGCCGACGCCGATCGTCACCTCAATCCGCCAGGCGTATTCGGATGCGGCTGCCTGCGCGTGGAGAATCGCCGCGGTTATCGAATTACGGCTGAATGCAGGGCTTACCGACGATGAAGTCGCATATTTGACCCTGCATGTGGCCCGCGTCGCGGCCGATGTGAGCTGACTTGCGTGCTGCTGGCTAGCACGCACCGATTGCGTGCAACCGGATAGTCTTCTCGTACTGTCCACGCATATGGGCTGTTTTGCGTGACGTTTCTACTAGGATTGCGGGTTTCTCGGACTCTTGTCACGCAAACAGGCCGATTTGCGTGACAACAGTCCTAGTTACACGCATTGCAGCAGGGTAAGGCGGGAATGCGGTAGGTGCGCGACGATCGGCTACTTGGCCACAGCAAATTCTTGTGGCGACGAATCTGCTGTTTCGTCTGACACGCCGATACTGCCCTCTGCGCCGCCTGCGCTGTCGTCTGCGCTGTCTGCTTCCTGCCCTTCAAGCTGCGGCACGCGCACGCGCAGAGCCTTGCGATCCACATCGAAGCGGATGCGCTTGGTTTCGCCCACGATATCGCCATCGACCTGCGCAAGGGCTTTGCGCTCCAGCTCGATTTCAGCGCTGATGCCCTGAATCTGGTCGAGCGTTGAATTGGTCGAAAGCGGGCTTTGCCCGGGCTTGCCCACTACGGTCTGATGCAGTACATCTCCGAAGAGATTCGCCCAGCCGATGATGCCGCCCGAGGTGTCGATCAGCTCGAAATCAAGCAGACCATCGTCGTATACGGCTTCGGGCATCAGCGAGACTACGGGTATCTGCCCACAATTGCCTGCCATGAATGTGCGGAAGGCCACGCTTTTGGAACTGTGAATCTCCCCGTCCGCGCCGGTCATTGTGATGGTGCCTCGGTACTTGGGCGAGAACAGATGCCGGACAGCGCCGACGAAATAGGCCAGCCAGCTGATGCTCTTCTTCAGCTCCGGGTTGGTGTCGTCGATCATCAGCGCGTCAAAGCCGATGCCGGCAATGATCAGAAACGCGTGCTCACGTTCGTCTTCGGGGCGGTCGAGCATCGTGAGTCGGCCCATATCGACTTGCTGGGAGCCATGCGACGTGGCTACGGTGAGCGCCGCCTCGACGTCGTCAATCGGAATGCCCATATTGCGGGCGAACAAATTGCCGGTGCCGATAGGAATGATGCCCAGCGTGTGCTCGGTGCCGGATACCACGCTCGCCACCGTGCGCACCGTGCCGTCGCCGCCGACCGCGATAAGCACATCAGCGCCATGTTCCAGCGCCTCGAGTCCGCAGGCTCGCCCATCCTTGTCGAGCTGCGTGTCGATGAACTCGACCTGCATGAGCTTCTTGCGTTCGCAAAACTCCTGAATATGCTGGCGCAGCTCGGCGGCCTGCGGCTTGGAAGGATTGATGATGAAGGCGTAATGCACCCGATCCTTGTCACGCTGCTCGACGGCCTGCGTGACGCGATGCCGCCGATACGCCCGTATGCCAAGTATCGCCGCGACGATGAGGACGATAACGGCGGCGATGCTGGCGATGACGATGAGCGCAGTGGTGGACATACCTTTTATTGTGCGCTTGCATCGCGCAAAACGCTCTGCGCGAATAGTGACGTCAACGATTCCTGCACGAACACGCGCGAACTGGCGCGAACTTGCGTGGTGCAGACGTGGCGTCGGGCGTGCGGTGCCGAGCGTGGCATCGAGCCTACGGCGTGGTGCTCCGCGCCGCGTGTCGGCTTGCGGCATTACTCTGGGAGCCATGCTTGATATCCAATTCATACGCGATCATGCCGATATAGTGAAGGAGTCACAACGCAAACGCGGGGAATCCGTGGAGCTTGTGGACGAAGTGCTGGGGGCTGACGAGTCACGGCGGGCCTCGCTCAAGGAGTTCGAGGCCGCGCGCGCCGAGCAGAAGGCGCTCGGTCGCAAGGTCGCCGCAGCCAAGGGCGACGAGAAGGCGGCGCTCATCGCGCGTACCAAGGAACTGTCCGCAAGCGTGTCGCAGTACAAGACGGCATCCGACGAGGCGGCCGAGGCCTACACGAATGCGATGTGGAAGCTGTCGAACGTCGTCGAGCCGGAGGCGCCCGAAGGCGGCGAAGATGATTACGTCGTGGTCAAGAAGGTCGGCGATATCCGTGATTTCGCGGCCGAAGGCTTCGAGCCGAAGGATCACTTGGCGCTGGGGCTCGGTGTGGCCGGCATCGATATGCGCCGAGGCGCGAAGGTCTCCGGTTCGCGCTTCTACTTCCTGCGCGGCGCGGTTGCGCGCCTGCAGATCGCCATGCTGACGATGGCCGTCGACCAGGCTGAGTCCGAGGGCTTCACGCTGACCATCACGCCGACGCTGGTGCGCCCGGAGATCATGGCCGGAACCGGCTTCCTCAATTCGCACGCCGATGAGATCTACCGGCTTCGCGACCCCGACGACCAGTATTTGGTCGGCACATCCGAAGTGGCGCTCGCCGGCATGCACGAGAACGAGATTCTCGACCTGAGCAACGGCCCGCTGCGCTACGCAGGCTGGTCGAGCTGCTACCGGCGCGAGGCCGGGGCTGCGGGCAAGGACACGAGCGGTATCATCCGCGTGCACCAGTTCGACAAGGTCGAGATGTTCGTCTACTGCAAGCAGGAGGACTCGCGCGACATGCACATGCGCCTGCTCGCGATGGAGGAGGAGATGCTGCACAAGGTCGAAGTGCCTTACCGCACCATTGACACTGCTGCCGGCGACTTGGGCTCTTCTGCGGCCCGCAAGTTCGACAACGAAGCGTGGGTGCCGACGCAAGGCCGCTACCGCGAGCTGACCTCCACCTCGAACTGCACGGAATATCAGGCGCGGCGCTTGAATATCCGCGAACGGCTTGAGGACGGCTCGACCCGTTCGGTGTCCACGCTGAACGGCACGCTGGCTACCACGCGCTGGCTTGTCGCGATCATGGAGAACCACCAGCAGGCCGACGGCTCGATTGAGATTCCTGCCGCGATGCGCTCGTACATGGGTGGCCGCGAGGTTATCGAGCCGAGGGCGTGGGAGGCGTGAGACAAGTTGCCTGATGGCGACTTTCGACTCGGCATCGCAGAGTCGGGACGCGGCCTGACCTCGTGAGTCGCGCTTGCGTCTTCGTCTTCGGCCTAGCCCGATGTCGGTTTCGTCGGTTATAGTTACAGCTTGTGCCTCGCGTGCGAAGCACAATGGACAGGTGTCCGAGCGGCCGAAGGAGACGGTCTTGAAAACCGTTGTGGAGCAATCCACCGCGGGTTCGAATCCCGCCCTGTCCGCAATCGATGTCTTGCGGCATGTGTCATGCATGTCGCGGGACATTTGTCATTGTTGTGGTGGATTGAGTTGATTACGCCAGTAGCCGGAAGCCCCTGCGCAATGCCCACGACAACCGTTCGACATCTGGGCGTGCGACCATACGGGTATGTCGATTACCATTGGTCAGCTGCTTGCCGTGCCGGAACTCAAGCTCCGCCTCGTTCACGACGGCGGGTGCAACGGCACGGAAAGCATCGTGTGGGTGCATGCCACCGACGTGGTCAATGCCGCTGAATTCTCGGAACCCGGCGAGGTGCTGCTGACGTGCTCGACCAACTTTCCGCTGGAAGACATGAGCAATGCTAACGATCTGTCGTTGCTGCGGCGTGATCGACGCAAGCTCCGGCTGTCGTCCTCGTTCAAGGACGCCGAGAGTGCCAAGGAGGCCTACGACGAGCTGTGGATGCATTACGTATCCAGCCTGAGTCGGGCTGGCGTCATGGCAATCGGCTTCGGCGTCAGGATGAAGCACCCGGTCATTCCTCAGGCCTGCATCGATGCGGTCAAACAGCATAATATGCTGCTGTTCGAGGTTCCCGAGGAGATCAATTTCTCGCAGATCGCCAAAACAGTGATCCGCAGCCAGGCCGAAGAGAGTGAAAACGTGCAGCGCGTCATGTACTCGGCGCAGCGCGAGCTGTTCGAAGCCTCGAATGACAGGAATCCCATCGAGGCCGTAGTGAATCGGGCGGCGCTGCTCTCCTCGGGCTGGGCTGCCTTCATCGATACCGAAATGCGCATCATATCCATCTCCAACCAGTCGATGCGCAAGCGGGCCATGACGCTGGCGGCGCGCATGGGCAAGCAGAAAGAGCATGACGGGGATGCGGCCAAATCGCTGTTCGGCGTGGCGAGCGGCGCCATTCGCTATTGCGTATGCCTGATAGGGCAGAAAGGCCGCACCTTCGGCATGCTCGTCGTTTCCACTTCTCGAAGCGGTTCATACGGCGACATTTTCAGATCACTAGGCGTTGCCGCAGCGGACGCTCTGATGTGGAGCCTTCCGCAGCATATCGAACGCTTCCGCAGCGAAAGTAGGCTGCGCGCCATCGCGATGGGGGAGCTGCAGGCGGGCCGGGCGCAGTCCGCGGCATCCATCATGGGCCCGCTGTGGAAGTGGGCACCGTCGTACCCGGCGCGACTGTACTGCGTGGAGCCGTTCGGTGTGAGCAACGATATGGATTTCGCCACGATGTCGATCGAATCGGCATGCCCTGAATCAGTGTTCGGCGAATATGAGGACCGGCTGTGGATTCTGACGAGCAAAGACGGCTGCGATGCGGTCGAACGCTGGATCGAGGGCAGCGGAGCGCTTGATTCTGGCTATGCCGCAGTGCGCGGCCCGCGCTCCTTTCCCGGCGCGTTCAACAAGGCCGTGCAGAATCTGCTGCTGCACCGCGCCGGAAGCCGTGACTCGGTGCTGGACATCACGCCCCATGAGTTGGTGGACCCTGATCTCGCGCAAATGTATGCCGAGGAGCTGTTCGCGCCGCTGAAGGATGTTCCTGCTGCCGAAAGTCGCTCGTTGATGGCGACTTTGCGCGAGCTGATGCATGCTTCCTTCAACATCGGGACTGCGGCCAGCCGTTTGAAGGTGCATAGGCACACAGTGGAGAACCGTGTCGTGAAGCTGGAACGGCTGCTAGGGCTGGACTTCGCCGACGAGTCCGCCCGCGTGCGCCTGTGGATCGCCTATTCCTTCATTCGTGACGCGGAGCAGGCCTGAGTCGTTGCCGTTTGTCATCGTTGGTGGCCGAGCTGTCGATATCGGTGCAGGCGATGTGGTTGGCGTCGATAATGCTGCCAACAATTGTTGCCAACAAGAATGCCGTCACCGATAATGCTACCAACAAGGTTGTTGTCACCAACATGTTAATTTCATAACTTCATTCGGGTCACTGACATGTAACGCAGCGCTGTTTGCCAAACGAAGCAAGCAACCGCCGCAAGGCTGATAATACAGACGTTTTTAGGTCACCCCCCCCCTAATCGCTTTGTTACGGTGGTGATTGATAGGACATCGTATCCAATTTTGTGTTTCATATTGGCATATTTTCCATTGTCCAGCGCTCTTCGACGTCGGACAATGGCTACCATCAATGGTTATTCATCGCATGCAGTTCACATGAAATCCGTGAGTAATCCGTAGACAAGTCACACGAAATCCACTACATGGAGGGTACGCAGATGCCACAGCAGCTCGTAGAGACGTTCACGAAAGATATCGAAGATTCTGACGTTCAGTTCTCCGACTATAAGCAGTATCTCAGCCCGGCGCTGTCCAAGGCCACGGACTTGGTCGCGGAATCGGGCAAGGGCATGTACCTGACGGATGTGAACGGCAAGCGCTACATCGACTGGGTGCAGGGCATTGCAGTCAACGCCTTGGGCCATGCCCATCCCCGGGTCGTGCAGGCTGCGCAGGAGCAGATCGCGAAGCTGATCACGGCCAGCTTCAACGTCGTCAACTACCCGACCACCTTGAAGCTCGCCGAGCGCATCGCGCAAGTGACCCCAGGCGATCTCAATTCGATGCTCTTCGCCAACGGTGGGGCCGAGGCCACGGATGCCGCCATCAAGCTTGCTCGGGTCGTGACGGGCCGCCCTGCTGTTATCGCCTTCAAGGGCTCCTTCCATGGCAGGACTATAGGGGCGACCAGCATTACAGCGTCGAATTCCTTCTACCGCAAGGGCGTCGAGCCGCTGATGGGCGGCGTCTACTTCGCGCCCTACCCTTCCAAGGACCTATGCCCAGAAGGTTACGACGCCAAGCAGCGCGCGTCGTGGTGCCTGAGCGAGATCGAGAAGCTGTTCAAGTACTGCGTTTCCCCGGATGAAGTCGCCTGCATCTACGCAGAGCCATTGCAGGGCGAGGGCGGCTATGTGGTTCCCGACCCCAGTTTCCTGCAAGGGCTGCGCCAGATGTGCACGGAGCACGGCATCATGCTGGTCTTCGATGAGATTCAGTCGGGCTACGGCCGCACCGGCAAGATGTTCGCCAGCATGCATTCGCAGGTGGTGCCCGACATCATGACCGTGGGCAAGGCCATCGCCGGCGGCTTCCCGATGAGCGCGGTGATCTCGAGCGAAGAGCATATGAACCAGTGGCGCCCCGGCATGCACGGCGGCACCTTCGGCGGCAATCCGGTCGCTGGAGCCGCTGGGCTGGCGGTGCTGGACGAGTTCGAAGAACACCACATCGTCGATCACGCCGCGCAGCTCGGCGACTACTTCAAGTCCAAGCTCCTCGAATTGCAGCAGCAGTACTCCTTCATCGCGGATGTGCGTGGCCAAGGCATGATGCTCGCCATCGAGTTCGGCTCGAAGGGCAGCAAGAACGGCTCGGATCTTTTCGCCGAAGTCTCTGCCAAAGCGTTGGACGCCGGATTGCTGCTGCTGGGCTGCGGCGCCGACCACGACGCAATTCGCTTCGCCGCGCCGCTGAACTCCACCACGGAGGAGATTGACGAAGGCCTTGATGTGTTCGACGGGGTGCTGGCTTCGCTGTGAGCTCGCGTGCCATGTATTCGCTGCGACTTCTCCGCGACCGCATGACGATTTCAATTAAAACGCATGACGTAGTTTCATATCGTAGTCTCGTACGACACGGCATCGGTATACGCAGTGCCACGCGCCATAGCGTCATAGTCACCTAACGAAAAGCACCTAACGAAAGGCTAACCACCATGAAAGCTGCCGTCTACCACGGTAACCATACGATAAGTCTCGATGAGGTACCCGAGCCGACGATCAAGCATCCGACCGATGCGATTGTCGACATCGAGTACGCCGGAGTGTGCGGCTCGGACTTGTGGACCTACCGCGATCAGGGTGCTGCCGCTCCTAACCGCATCGGCCATGAATTCGTGGGCACTGTGCGCGAGGTCGGCAGCGAGGTTCGCTCCGTCAGACCCGGCGACTGGGTGATTGTGCCATTCCGTTACAGTGACGGGACGTGCGGCTACTGCCGCAAAGGCTTGGAGACGAGTTGCGTCAACGGCGGGTTCTGGGGGCGCGAGACTGCCGACGCCGGACAAGGCGAGGCGGCCTGCGTGCCCTTCGCCGATGGCACGCTGGTCAAGGCGCTGCCTGACGGTTCGCGGCCCGATGAGCGGCTGATCCCCAGCCTGTTGACATTGAGCGACGTGTTCACCACCGGATATCATGCGGCCGTAAGCGCCCATGTGAGCAAAGGCGACGTGGTGACGGTCGTCGGCGACGGCGCGGTAGGGTTGTGCGCAATCATGGCGGCGAAAATGCTGGGAGCAGGCTGTGTCATCAACGCCGGCAGCTCCCACGCGGACCGCAATGCCTTGGCACGGTCCTTCGGAGCCGACCAGATTATCACCGTGCGCGGTGACGAGGCTGTGGATGCCGTAACGAAGCTGACTAGCGGCGAAGGCAGCGACGTGGTGCTCGAATGCGTGGGATCTGCGCAGTCCTTCGACACCGCGCTGCGCATGTGCACGGCTGGCGGAACCGTGGGCTACGTAGGGCTGCCGCACGGCGTGGCCATCGATGCCGGGCTGCTGTTCCGTGGCAACATCACGGTTGCAGGCGGCATGTCACCAGCGCACCATTACATTGCTGACACCATGCCAGCCGTGCTTTCGGGCGAGATCAATCCCGGCATGGTGTACACCAAGCAGTACCCGCTGAGCGATATCGCGCTCGCCTACGACGACATGGACCATCGGCGCACCATCAAGCCGTTGATTCGCGTGCGGTAGGCTTTTTACTCCGATTCGTTGCTGTAGCAGCTGCAACGATACTGATCCGCCTGCAACACGCGCGGAATTTCATGCCCAATTGATGCCCTGTGGAAACTCGGCTGACACATATTTCCATAATGATAATCTCATGGCTATCACCGTTGAAGAATTACTCGCCGACTCCTCGCTCAACCTCACACTGATCCATGGAGCTGGGCGCGGCGCACTTGATCATAGAATTGTATGGTGCCATCCGACGGAGGTGCTCGACGCGGCATGGTCCGAGCCGGGAGAGATTCTTATCACCTGTGGAATGAACATCCCCTTCGAACATGATGATTCATCGGAAGAGCGCCTGCTGCTGAGAAAGGCGCTGAAAGCCTTCGGACTCTCTCCGCGGCATAATGATGCCGAGAAGTCCTATCAGGACATGTGGGACTGTTATATTTCGCAGCTCAGCCAGGCAGGTGTGCTCGCGTTTGGTTTCGGACTTGGCATCAAGCACCCGTCCACTCCCAAGGCCTTGATTGAAGCAGCGAAGAAAAACGACATGGTGCTGTTCGAAATCCCCTTGAATACCCCTTTTGCTTCCGTTTCCAAAGCCGTCTCCCAGTCCTTGACCAACGAAAACGACAACCTTACGCGCAGGACGTACGCAGCGCAGCGCAACGTCATTCATGCTTTATCCAGCCCCATGCCGATAGGCTCCGTTATCGACACTGTTTCTTCGCTAATCAACGGGTGCGTGGCATTCGTTGATACGTCTTCCAGTGCCGAAGGGGAAATTATCGCCATATCACACAAGGATTTTGAATCCCCAGCGCGAGCATGGGCGTTGAAAATGGCAAGGAAGCGTGAACGCAGCACGGAGCCTTGGCGAATCAAGACAATATTCGGCTTGGAAAACGACAGGGATTATTGCGTATGCGTTGTCCAGAATCCGCAGTTGCTCAGGCAGCCGCCCTTCGGGGTCATCGTGGCATCGATACCGCAGCTAGAGGAATCGGATATGTTTTTCCGCTCCATCGCCATGTCTGCGGCCGATGTGCTGGCCGTTACCCTTCCTCGGATTACGGTGAACGACGAACACATGAGACATCTTCGGTCCATAGCTATGGCAGGTCTCGCACAAGGGCAAAGCCATCTCGCGTTGCTGATGGCGCATGAGCTGTGGTCCATGATTCCGTCTCCGCCACTTGTCCTTATATGCCTAGACGGCGAGAAGTCGGCGTTGGAACATCATTATGCAATGCTGTCGGCGGCCGAGAAGGGCGGCAAAACAAAAAGCAATTTTGTATTTGGCGAATACGGCGGCAGATTATGGGTAGTAGCGGCCGAAGATGACCGTGACATGCTTGCACGGATGCTTGATAGGGAGAAGAATCTCAAATACGGCATGATGCCTTCCAGTGCTTGGGAATCTCTGGATGAGTCCTTCCCTGAGGCGATTCAGGACATGAACATGAGGAAGATCAGACAAGATGGGAGATCAGTGGTTGATATGTCTCCGCACGAGCTGGTATTGCCGCAGCTGGCCTCAGCTTACGCTTTTGAGCTGTTTCGTCCTCTACAGGAGCTTCCCGCAGATGAGTCGGAGTTGCTTATGAAAACGATTCGCGAGGTGGTGTCCTGTTCGTTCAATGTGGGGCTGAGTGCGCGTCGGCTCGATGTGCATCGGCATACCATCGAAAATCGCATCGCCAAGGTGGAACAGCTGATTGGCCTGGATCTCTCGCTGGAATCAGATCGCGTGAAAATCTACATCGCGCTCGCGTTCATTCGCAATGCGATGTGACGACAAGACATGGCAGAGCAAAAGGCAGCGCGAGGTAAATTCTACGTTATCTGTTCTGTATCGCTTCGTGATTAAAGATGTGAAGGCCTGATATTTTCAAACGGCAAATATACGATGGCCATGCCAATCGCAACAGTCGTTTTTGTGAGCTTTCGCATTGGCATAATGGTGTGTTACCAATAATGAATAACCGGATAATGTATCCAAGCTAATTCGATTCAATGGACTAATGGATATTGTCCAAGAACTCTTCGCTGAGGCATAGTCGTTGCAAGATTTCAAATATTCCAGATATGGAAAGAGCTTTTTTATGACAACGACAAAAGCCGATGAAACCATCAGTCTCAAGGATTACGAAGCATACCTCAGCCCTGCTGTCGCAAAGTCAACAGACCTTGTCGTGGATCACGCCTCTGGTCAATATCTCTGGGATGTGAATGGCAAACGCTACATCGACTGGGTTCAGGGTATTGCCGTGAACGCCCTTGGGCATGTCTATCCCAGTGTGGTGAATGCTGCGAAACAGCAGATCGAAAAGCTCATGACAGCCTCGTTCAATGTGGTGAGCTATCCCAGCACATTGAAACTTGCCATGCGAATCGCGCAAATCACTCCTGGGAATTTGAACACAGTGATGTTCTCCAACGGCGGGGCTGAAGCGACTGACGGCGCCATCAAATTGGCGCGCGTCGCCACGGGCCGCCCCGCCGTCATTGCATTCAAAGGTTCTTTCCATGGGCGCACAATGGGTGCCATCAGCATCACGGCATCAAACGCAGCTTATAGAAAAGGGCTGGAACCGATGATGGGCGGTGTGTACTTTGCGCCGTATCCGTCACGCGATTTGTGCCCAGAGGGATATGACTCCAAGCAGCGCGCCGATTGGTGCCTCGGCGAAATCAAGAAACTTTTCAAATATGTTGTCCTTCCGCAGGAGGTCGCATGCTTCTACGTGGAGCCGCTGCAGGGAGAAGGTGGGTACGTGGTGCCTGATCCGAGTTTCCTTAAAGGGCTTCGTGCGCTTGCTGATGAATATGGCATCATGTTGATCTTCGACGAGATACAGTCCGGCTACGGCCGTACCGGGAAAATGTTCGCAGGTGAGCATGCAGGCGTTATCCCTGACATCATGACTCTTGGAAAGGCTATTGCGGGCGGATTGGCCATGAGCGCTGTTGTGTCTACTCCTGAAATCATGGAGAAGTGGCGTCCTGGCATGCACGGCACCACTTTCGGGGCTAACCCTGTGGCGAGCGCGACCGGGCTTGCAGTTCTCGATGAATTCGAGAAGCAGCACATCGTAGAAAACAGCGCGACGGTCGGGGCCTTCTTCAAATCCAAGCTTGTGGAATTACAGGCAAAGTTCCCGTTTATTGCCGATGTGCGCGGGTTGGGCATGATGCTCGCCATCGAGTTTGGCACTGTGAAAGGAAAGACCGGAGCTGACATTTTCACAGAAGTCAGTGCAAAAGCTTTGGAGAAGGGACTTCTGCTGTTGGGATGCGGAGCTGACCATGACGCCATTCGGTTTGCCGCGCCTCTGAATTCAACGCAGGAAGACATCGAAGAAGGGCTTGCGATTTTCGAAGAGGTGCTTGCAACGGTGTAAGAGACGTACGCCTTAAACAATAAGAGTGCAGGAATGCATATGGAAGAAAGGGAGAACGATGGTTAGCTCAAAGTTGCTATACATTGGCAAGAGACTGCTGCTTCTCATACCTACGGTATGGGGATGTGCCACGCTGACGTTTTTCTTGATGAAGCTCACTCCTGGCGATCCTGCTGTGCAGGTATTAGGCCCTAAGGCCAGTGCGAAGGCTTTAGACGATCTTCGTCAAGCTTGGGGACTTAACGACCCTCTCTGGGAACAGTATCTGCGTTATCTTCAGCAACTGTGCACAGGTAATCTGGGCGTGTCGTATGCGGCTAAGGCACCTGTAGCGGAACTTCTCGCAACGAGAATTCCTGTGACTCTTGCCATCATGGTTCTCGCCGCCTTGTTTGCCATACTCATTTCATTGCCGTTATCGATTTGGGTCGCCACCTCATCGTCCAGGCTCATCGCGGGGACGGTGCGAGTTATCAATGCAATTTGCCAAGGAATGCCTACGTTCTTCGTAGGAGCCATTCTTATGCAGATTTTCTGCATCCAACTTGGCATATTCCCTATTGGCAGTGGTAGCGGGCAAATGAGCATCATGGCTTTGATATTGCCGTCATTGGCTGTTTCCATTACCATCGCACCAATTCTAAGCCGAAGCCTGATTCAGAGCCTTGAGGATTCGGTGCAATCGGAATATGTAAATTTTGCCAAGGCGAAAGGTCTGGCTCCGCGTCATGTTCTCTTTGCCTACGCGTTGCGCAACGGCTCGATTTCTGCTGTGTCGGTACTGGGCATCCAGATTGGATTCCTAGTTGGGGGCACCTTGGTCGTCGAAAACGTGTTCGCGGTTCCCGGTATCGGGCAGCTCATGATGGATTCCGTGCTGAAGCGTGATTTTCCTGTGGTGCAAAGCCTTACAGTCGTCTTCGGCATCATCGTGATACTCGTGTACCTGATAACTGATCTTGTGTATGGTGCGCTCGATCCTCGCGCCGAGCAGAAAGGTTGAGCAATCATGACTGAACCATCGAAAGCCACTGTAGCTGAAGCCAGCAAAGAATATGCTCGCATTCGCATTCCCGGTAAAAGACGACGTGGTGTGCTGAATGCGCAGATTATCATAGGATCGATTATTCTAGGCATTATCGTTGTAGCGGTTATTTTTGCGCCAATGATCGCGCCGCATGACCCGATTGCTCAGAATCTGAATCAGACCATGTTGGGCTCTTCGGCAGACCATCCGCTTGGCACAGATCAATTCGGGCGAGATCTCTGGTCTCGGCTGCTCTACGGAGGTCGCATCGACCTGTTGGTCTCAGTTATGGCTGTGCTGGCTCCCCTATGCATAGGGACGATACTCGGTTCTATTGCCGGATATGATTCTGGGTTCATCCCCTCCTTGATCATGCGAATCGCTGATCTCGTGTCGTCTTTTCCTTTCTATGTACTGGTAATCGTCTTGGTTTTTGTGCTGGGCAATGGTGGTATGAGCATCTTCATCGCCATCACTGCCGTCTCATGGGTTCCCTATACCCGTATCGCCCGAGGCGAGACGTTGATTTTGAGAGACCGTGAATTTATTGCTTCGTGCAAGGCCAGTGGCTTTTCGGATATCTGGGTGCTCTTCAAACACGTTATCCCGAATATCGCCTCGCAAGGCATCGTGTATGCGATGAGTGACGTTGTTATGAATTTGGGAATCATCGTCACATTAAGCTACTTCGGTCTTGGCATCGTTCCCCCGACCCCCGATTGGGGTCAAATGATGAATGATGGACAGCAGTTCTTGTCGGCTGGGAATTACGGACCCACTGTAATTCCCACGGTGATGATAGTGCTGATCAGCCTTGCACTCTCATTCATCGGCGATGGTCTCGCGAACACGTTGAAAGTGAGGAAGTGATGAGTACGTCAAATCCCCAGCAGCCTAACCTGAACCATGATTCGTATGCTTTGCAAATCAACAATCTGTGCATTGAAGTGGAATCTCGTGGAGAGAAGAGACTTGCCGTTGACAATGTGAACATCACCGTCAGCATGGGCGAATCCTACGGGCTCGTCGGAGAATCCGGTTCCGGCAAAAGCCTGACATTGCGGGCGGTGATGGGTCTACTCAATAAGGGAGCTCGCCTGGTTTCCGGCACTATCACCGTGTGCGGCAGGGAAGTCATCAACAGTGCAGCGCAGCAGTACGATTCCTCGCTGCGTGGCAGTGGCGTTTCTATGGTGTTTCAAGAACCGGCTGTAGCCCTTAACCCAATCATGAAAGTCGGTCACCAAATTATTGATTCGGTGCAGGAAAAAGAGCATCTGAGCAAAGCTGAGGCAAAGCGTCAGGCGATTGAGCTGATGGACAGAGTCGGCATCACGGATGCGAAAAATCGTTTCGACTCCTACCCCTTTGAGCTTTCCGGAGGCATGCGCCAGCGAGTGATGATTGCAGCGGCAATTGCGTGCAAACCCAAGGTACTGCTATGCGACGAGCCGACGACGGCTTTGGATGTGACAATTCAACAGCAGATTCTTCAGATTTTCGAAGAAATCAGAGAAGCTGGTACGGCCATACTCTATGTGACGCATGACTTAGCCGTGGTTTCGCAGCTATGCACTCAGTTGAGTGTGATCTATCAAGGGAAGATCGTAGAACATGGTCGCTTGCAAAATATCTTCGATGACCCCCAAGATGGCTACACCAAAAAACTGCTGAGTTCGACGCCCTATCTCAACGGATATATGCTGCAATATTCAGACAATGCAGTCAAGGACGAGGGAAGTGAACTATGACAGACAGCATACAGGCATCGTTTGCCAGCGCGCTGACGAATACCGGTTCGTCAGGCAGCAGTCTTCTGAAGGTAACGGATCTCACGGTGCAATTCGCTTCCAAGTCTCGCGGCAAAGAGGCATTCACGGCGGTTGACCATATCAGCATGCAAGCAGCAATGGGTGAGATTGTAGGTCTTGTCGGAGAGTCAGGATCCGGCAAATCCACGGTTGCGCGATGCATATGCGGCTTGAATGCTGAATACACGGGCGAGATAGTGTTTGACGGCAAAACACTGGGACGGAAACGAGAGCGCGAGCAGTGGCGCGAAATCCAAATGGTTTTCCAAGACCCTTTCGCCTCATTGGACCCGCGCCTTACTGTTCGCAAAATGTTGCGTGAAGTGATTCGATACCACAAAGTGGTTATGGTCACGCAGATTGACGAATACTGCAACTACCTGATGAAACTGGTTCGGTTGCCTTTGGAATATCTCGATGCTTTGCCAGGGGAGATGTCGGGCGGCCAACGCCAACGCGTGGCTATTTGCCGCGCCTTGGCCGTGCGACCGTGGTTGCTGATTGCTGATGAGGCTACTGCCGCATTGGATGTGTCGGTGCAGGCAGAGATCATAGCGTTGCTTATGCGGTTGCGCAGCGAGTTGGATTTGTCGATTCTGTTCATTTCGCATGATTTGAATGTTGTCAAAGCCATCTGTGATAGGACTTATGTCATTTATCACGGCAAATTCGTTGAAGAGGGGGCAACCAAAGATATTTTCGCCTCTCCGAAAAGCGATTACACCAAGACATTGCTGAACGCAGTGCCCAAGCTTTCCAGTGCATATATCGAACGGCTGGAAAGGAGGATCGAATAATTTCCTGCCGCCAGAGCACTGGCTGCAGTAATGATCAATAAAAAGAAACGAGGAGAAGTATCATGAGAAAGCATGTAATAATACGGCGCTTAGCCGCTTCTGTCATAGCTATGGGAACGTTATTGTCCGCTGCGGCCTGTGGCTCAGGCGGAGGGTCGGGCGCATCGAATGTCGCGCAGGATTTGGTTGTTGCCCGTTCTCTTGAAACTACGGACATGATGCCGGAGACAGCATATTCGAACGGCGATATCTGGGCCGTCCAGCAGGTGTTTGAATCGTTGACGAAAAATAAGGCCGACGCTTCTGGAATTGAGCCTGGGCTTGCCACGAAATGGACAAAGGCCGCCGATGGTCTTTCTTGGACATTCACACTTCGCAAAGGTGTCAAATTCTCAAACGGTCAGGAAGTGACCGCGAAAGATGTTAAATGGTCGCTCGATTTTGCGCGCGAACCGCGTGAGGATAAGCCTTGGCAGTTCTTATTGGACAATATCACCGGCGTTGATATAGTCGATGATTCCACTATTAAAGTGGACCTCAAACAACCCTGGGCTCCGCTTCCCTCAGATTTGGCCATTTTCGCCAGCGCGATAATGCCTGCGAACTTTGGTGGCAAAACTGAACAGGAGTTCCGCAATAATCCTATAGGTACTGGTCCTTATCAGCTTGACAGCTGGAAAAAGGGTGATTCCATCAAGTTCAAGAAGAATGTGAATTATTGGGATAAGGGCAAGCCCAAACTCAATACATTAACGTTCAAATACGTTCCAGATGCGAATACGCGAAAACAGATGGTGCAGAGCGGTCAGGCGCATGTCGATGAGTTCCCGACAGCTGTGTCGGTAGAGGCATTGAAAAAAACCAAAGGCGTCAGCGTGCAATCGTTCCCCTCCACCTCGCTGATTTGGGTGAATCTTAATAACCGCAAAAAGCCTTTGAATGATATACATGTGCGAAAGGCGATGTCATACGCAGTTGATAAGGCAGCCATAGTAAAGGCCGTGTATTATGGCACAGCTGAGGAAGCGAACACCATGCTCTCCAAGAATTTGATGGGCTACGATAAGAGCATCAAGAGTGAGTATTCGATGGATAAGGCAAAAGATGAGATGGCGAAATCCTCATCGCCTTCAGGCTTCAGCGTAACCATTCAAGTGCAGTCTGGCGATCCAGAAAAGTCTCAGATTGCGCAGATCCTGCAGAATTCATGGAAGAAACTCGGGATAGACGTCAAATTGCAGACACTTGATTCGACGACTATCTATTCCAACCGCAAGAAGGGTGATTTCGATATTGCAATGTTCGAAATGACCAATGACGTTTCCGATCCGGATGAGTGGATGCATTACATGTTCGCCAGTGATGCAAGCGTGAATTCTGGCTACGCGAACAGCACCGTCGATGATCTTATTGCGAAGGCGGCCTCTGACGATAATGTCGATAACCGCAAGAAGATGTATGCTCAGGTTCAGCAAATACTTGCGGAAGAGGCCCCCGAAATTCCTTTGGTCTACAAACCTGGTCTTTTCGTAGTGCGAGATGGGGTCGAGAACTTCAAGGTGACTACGCTCGGGCAATATGATCTGACTCAGACTCACCTCACACGCTGACGCGTATGTAATGATAGATGTGCAATTCCTATGCAATGTTCCCGGTTTGGTGAGACCCACGCTCATTCAGCTGGGGGCATTGCTTTGGATATTAGAAAGACAACGATGATGAATTCCCATCATAAGGGTCCTTATGCTGACGCTGGCAGTGGATGTAGGTCCTCCGTTTCCGCCGTCCCCTGCACGGATGACGCGAAAAAGTTTCCTTCCAATGAGATTGCTCCCGGTTCTCGAATCCTAATCATAGGCGGTACAAGCGGTATCGGATTGAGCGTCGTGGAAAGGTGCAGCTGCTATGGGGCGAGAACCGTGGTTATTGGCCGCAGCGCCGGCAGCAAAGAGCTCCCGCAGGGGGCAGAGGGTATCACGCTCGATATGTGCGAAGAGGATGCTTCGCATCAGCTGCGGCGCATAGTGGGCAAGGAGCTCGGTGGGCTGGACATACTGATCTACTGCGCGTCTTCGTTCTCGCGGAGCCGGATAGATCATATGAGCGATGAACAGTGGGATGAGATGTGGAATCTGAATGTGACGCGTTTCTTTCAGGTAGTGAGAGATTTGTCCGAAACGATGCAGAGTTCACGATATCCGCGGATTGTCGCGATTTCTTCAATCACCGGTCCTATCACTGGATTGCCTGCGATGAGCCACTATGGTGCAGCAAAATGCGCAATCGAGGGATTCGTGCGCACTGCGGCTCTGGAATTCGCAGAGACAAATAGCGGTATCACTATCAATGTAGTCAGGCCTGGGCTTATTCTCACCGAATCGTTGAAGCAGAGCTATGGCCCTGAACGTATTGATGCTATGAACCGGTTGATTCCCAGGAGAAGGCTTGGAACTCCTGAGGAGGTCGCTTCGGCTGTCTGCTATCTTGCCAGCCCGGCCGCATCATTCATCTCTGGCGCTTCGCTTGTGGTCGATGGTGCGCAGACGCTGGTCGAAAACCCATACGCGCCGTGATGCCAGATAATCCCGGAGTTTTCCTGCTTCCTTATGGAAGGCCAACCATTATGAACGATGCCGTTTGCTGTGGTGATAGCTTGGCGTCTCATTTTGACGCCGATTGCACAGTCGCCGTGCCCGCCTACGACGACATGGACCATCGACGTACCATCAAGCCGCTGATTCGTGTGCGGTAGGGAGTGCCAGCCATGCACGATTTCTCAGGATATGAGATGCTGCGCGTTCCTCATGACGCGGTTTCGGCGGGTGAGGCGTCCGAATTCGCAGAGTACTGGTATGGGTTGCATGATGTGGCGACCCGGCGCATCGCAACCGAGCGCGACGACACCTTTGCCGTAAGTCTGCGTGGTGAGGCAGAGCCGCGATATATCCTCAAATTCGAGCATCCTGCAGAATCGCGAGACAGTGTGTTGTTGCGCGCCCAGGCTTTGACGCTGCTGCAGGAGACGCAGCCGGATATACCTGCCACGCGGCTGATTCCCGCGCGTGGTGGGGAGCTGGTGACTCGCTTCGAGCAAAATGAAACTGTGCGTTGGACCACGCTTACGACCTTTCTTCATGGAGTCATGGTGTCGGCGTTGTCGGGGCCTCTGCCAAGGCCTTTGCTCGATGATATTGGTTTTCAACTCGCACAGATACAGTGTGCGCTTTCCGATATGTCGTATTGCGACACTCCGGGGCGTGTGCTGTGGGATATGCAGCTGCTGCCGCAGATAGCCGAGGATTTGCTGCCGATGCTTCATGAAGCCGAAAGCCGGCGTCGGGTGTCACAGGCAGTTGACGACTACATGATTGTCGCGCCGGTCGTTGAACAGCTTCCGGCAACACTGTGTCATGGCGATTTTCACCCCGGCAATTTAATGATCGATCCTGATGCTCCGCAGCGATTGTCAGGCATTCTAGATTTCGGTGATATGCATATGATGCCGCCTATATGCGATCTGGGCACATGCCTGTCGTATCTCATCGACGAGCGGTCATATCCGAATGACCCTTTGATGCCGTGTCGCGTTACGCTGGAAGGCTATGTGAAGGGCATTGGGTATGGCAATGGCCATAGTTTCGCCAATGCCTGGCAACTCGATCTTCTCCCATCGATTGTGGAGGCGAGAGGGGCTTTGGCGGTGCTGCTGCCGCTAATGACTGAACAGTTTTCGGGGGTGGATGCCGGTCATTATCTTACCGATCTGCAGCAGCGGATAAACAAGCTTCGGCTGGTGCAGGATCTTGGCCAGTTGGTAGCGGAAAGGCTTGGCATCGCGCGACAACGTAGCATGCTTGAACACAGCTCACAACACATAATCACACAACACGCAAGCTAAGGAGTTTATATGAGCACAATGCAGCTCGACAGTGCAGAAAACAACGCAAAAACCAAGCAAACCGGCAAAAAGGCGCTCGCCAACGGCTTCGACTTCTCCAAGGGCACGCAGGGCCTCGACGCCGATTCGGCTGCACTGATCGAACGGCGCAAGCGGGTGCTGGGCACGCTGGGGCCGTTGTTCTACAATCAGCCGATTCATGTCGTGCGCGGTCAGGGCGCTCATCTGTTCGACGCGCAAGGCAACGACTATCTCGACTGCTACAACAATGTCGCCTGCGTGGGCCATGCCAACGCCCATGTGCGCGAGGCGGTGGCCGACCAGCTGACCAGGCAGGACACGCATTCGCGCTATTTGCAGGACGAAGTGCTCGATTACGCCGAACGGCTGCTGGGCTACTTTCCGCAGACGCTCGACCATGTGAGCTTCACCAATTCCGGCTCCGAATCCAACGATCTGGCGCTGCGCATGGCCCGCGTTTACACCGGCAATCGCGGCGTGGTGGTCACGGCGAACGCCTATCACGGCATCACTGATCTCGTGGCTTCCATCTCGCCGAGTTTCGGCACCGGCATTCCGCTCGCGCCCTTCCTGGCGACGGTTGAAGTCGTGGACGTACTCAAGAATCCTGGTCCGGATGCCGAGGAAATACTGCTGGGCAGGTTCGAAGCGGCCTTCCGTCAACTGCATGACGCAGGATACGGCGTCAGCGCGGTGCTGCTCGACCAGATCTTCTCATCCGACGGCGTGCTGCCCGGTGCTCCTGGCTGGGTAGGCCGGATTGCGCAGACGACGCATGAGGCAGGCGGACTGCTGATTGCCGACGAAGTTCAGTCCGGTTTCGCCCGCACAGGCGACGCTTTCTGGGGTTTCCAACGGCACCATGCCGATGCCGATATCGTGACTATGGGCAAGCCGATGGGCAATGGCATCCCCGCCGGCGCCGTGGTATACAAGACTCCGATCGGCGATCACTTCGCCGAATGCACGAGGTATTTCAACACTTTCGGCGGCAATCCTGTGTCGATGCGTGCTGCCAGTGCCGTCCTTGACGAGATCGAACAGCGCGAACTGCTGCGGCATGCCGAAACGATCGGCGACCGCATCGCCGGCGAACTCGAATCATTGCTCGGTGATGCTCCCGGTTTCGGCGGCATTCGCCACGCTGGGCTGTTCATCGGCCTCGACATCACGTCCCGAGACAATAGCGGCCTGCCCGACCCCGCCGCCACGCAGCGCGTCGTCGACGAACTGCGCTCGCGCAAAGTCCTGATCTCCGCTTCCGGAGCCGACGCCAGCACCCTCAAGCTCCGTCCCCCGCTGGTCTTCTCCGACGCCGACGCAGACCGCCTGCTCGACGCCATGCAGCAGGTGAGATCTTTGGGCTTGCTGGGGTGATGGAGTGTTGCGAATGCATAGCGCGCGAAACTGATATGGAATCAAATAGCGCATAGAGAAATACGCTTGCCGGTCGCAAACCCTTATGTTTATACTATGTATAAACAAGATGAAATGGAGGCCGAATATGACTACCATGACCGTACGGAAATGGGGCAACAGCCAAGGTGTCAGGCTGAGCAGGACCCTGCTTGCGCAGACGGGTCTGCATGTGGGCGATGAGCTTGACGTTGAGATTCGCAACAATTCCATCGTCATATCTCCTAAGAGGCGGCGTGCTATCCATCCCAAGAATATCGACGCGCTTTTCGCCGGGTATGAAGGGGATTTCAAGTCAACTGAAGATGGCTTCGCCGGGGCCGTAGGCAGGGAGGCACTGTGACGCCGCGCTTTCGCTATGGGGATGTGCTCTGGATTGATCTGGATCCAGCCGCGGGGCATGAGCAAACTAAAAGAAGGCCGGTTGTAGTCATCAGCAATGATGCGTTCAACCGTCGCAGCGGGTTGACGATGGTTGTCCCGATATCACATACCGACAATCATTACCCGCTTCATATTGAGGTGGGTGCTGTGCCTGATGAACGCATGACTGGTGGGCGAATTCGTGGCTGGGCGCAGGCTGAGCAGCTCAAATCACTCGATTTAGAAGCACGGAATGCTATAAAAGTTTCGACTTTGGCTGACGATGCACTTACGCAAATCGTCGAAACGATTCTCGGCTGTCTGATACAGCCCGAGATGACGATTGTCAATTATTGATTTGCTCCTATGGCGGGACAAAGTCAAGCGATGAATGGCGTTGAGATGAGATTCGTGAATGAAGAACGAAGGAAACGATTAGCTATGATGGAGTGCACAAACTGTACACAGGTGGCTCAGTCTGCTTGGTTATTCGCGACTAAAGAATTTCGCACCGTATGAAACGAGTCACTGCGATGAATAATGTCATATGCCCCAACTTGGGCCTCGATCTCGCCTTCGAGCGCGAGCTGCTCGCGCAGTGGGGGATTGATGATCTCAATCTTATTGAGATCAACGATCCTAGGCCGCTCGATGCGCATGTCAACGAATACCAGGCTGTCGGCGCGCTGCTGACGTATGAGCCTGCCACTGCTGATGTTCTCGCGCGGTGCCCGAGCCTACGGATCATTTCCTTGGAAAGCATCGGCTACGACACGGTCGACATTCCCGCCGCCACCGCGCACGGCGTGCAGGTGACCAACGTGCCGGGGTACTGCCTAGAAGACGTGGCGCTGCATACGCTTGCGATGGTGCTCGACCTTACGCGGCAGATTACTTTCCAGGATCGGCAGGTGCGCGAAGGGCATTGGGACGCGCTGTCTGGGTATCCGATGCGCCGCATTGGCGGCCTCGTCTTCGGTCTGGTGTTCTTCGGCGGCATCGCCATGCGGCTGGCCGATATGCTCAAGCCCTTGGGATTCGATGTGCTGGTCTACGCGCCGCACGCCAGCGACGAGCTGCTGGCCGAACATGGATGCCGAAGGGCTGATGCGCTTGACGATCTGCTTGCCGAATCCGACTACGTGTCGTTGCATTGTCCGCTTATAACTGGCGTCACTGATAATCTCATCGGCGCTCGCGAGCTCGACATTATGAAGGACAGCGCGTTCCTTATCAATACTGCGCGCGGCGGGGTCATCAATCAACAGGCCCTCGTCGAAGCGCTAAGGCGGCATGCGATTCGCGCGGCCGCGCTCGATGTGGTCGAGGGTGAGGGAGCGGGCGTAGGCGAACTCGCCGAAATCGACAACTGCATCCTCACGCCTCATTCCGCCTTCCTAAGCGAGGACTCGTTCAACGAACTGCGCGAGCGAGCGCTGAAGCACCTCGTGCAGGCATTGTCCAAACATTCGGACGGGCACGTTGACGATCTGGTGAACTGACGCGTTGCGGCTGACGAGGCCCATATTGGAAAACGTACGCTGACGCGAGTTATCGTACGTTTTCCGATACGGTCTTCATTGCGGTGCGTGAAAACGTACGCTGCGAGGACGGAACATCGCAATCCCGCCCGCAGTCCCACTCGCACCACGCCAAATGCGATGGAACCGGGCACATCTGGCGCCGAGGTGTCGCTTGGTGCGTGGTCTTGGGTACGATGGTGACTTGCATTGTAGTCAGGAAACTTAAGGATAAGAGAGATACATGCCCAGGATGTTCGGCACCGATGGTGTGCGAGGTTTGGCAAATAGGGTTCTGACGGCGCGGCTGGCGCTTGACTTGGGCGATGCAGCGGTGCGCGTCCTCGGCGATCCCGACACCAGAGACGACCGGCCGGAAGGACGGCGTCGTGCGCTGGTCGGCCGCGACACGCGCGTTTCCGGCGATTTTCTCGCCTCGGCCCTGTCGGCTGGCATGAGCGCCGGCGGGTTCGACGTGATCGACGCCGGCATCATCCCCACCCCCGGCGTGGCGTTCCTCACCTCGGTGCTCAACGTCGAGATGGGCGCGGTGATTTCGGCCTCGCACAACCCGATGCCTGACAACGGCATCAAGTTCTTCGCGCGCGGCGGCTTCAAACTCGCCGACACCAAGGAAGACGAGATCGAAGCGCTGCTCGGGCAGAACTGGAACAGGCCGACTGGTGCCGGCGTGGGCCGCGTGAGCCATGACACCGCCACCGCCACCAACCTGTATATCGACCATCTGGTGGACACCATAGCGCCCATCGGCCCGGACAAGACGCAGCCCAAGCCGCTCAAGGGCCTGAAAATCGTGGCCGACTGCGCTAATGGCGCTGCTTCGGTCGTCGCGCCGGAAGCTCTGAGGAGGGCCGGCGCTGAGGTCATGGTCATCAACGCCTCGCCGGATGGCTACAACATCAATAAGAACGCCGGCTCGACTCACCCCGAGCAGTTGCAGGCCATGGTCAAGGCCTCGGATGCGGTGATGGGCGTCGCCTTCGATGGGGACGCCGACCGGTGCCTTGCCGTGGACGAAAACGGCGACATGGTTAATGGCGACCAGATCATGGGCATTCTCGCGCGCGCCAAGAAGCACGCGGGCAAGCTCAACCATGACACCCTGGTGGTCACGGTGATGAGCAATCTGGGGCTGAAGCTCGCCTTGGCCGATATGGGCATTGCAACCGTGCAGACCGGCGTCGGCGACCGCTACGTGCTTGAAGAGATGCTGCGCGGCGACTACTCGCTCGGCGGCGAGCAGTCCGGCCATGTCATTAATCGTGAATTCGCCACGACCGGCGACGGCACGCTCACCGCACTGACACTGTGCAACGAAGTGGCTTCCTCTGGGCGCAGCCTGCGCCAGTTGGCCGCTGACTTCCCGCAGCTGCCGCAGCAATTGGTCAACGTGCCCAATGTGGATAAGGGCGCGGTTTCCGGCAACGCCGCAGTGCAGGCTGCTGTCGAGCGCGAATCGAAGCTGCTGGGCGACACCGGGCGCGTGCTGCTGCGTCCCAGCGGTACCGAGCCGCTCGTGCGCGTGATGGCCGAAGCCGGGACGCAAGCCCAGGCAGACGAGGTCTGCGCACGTCTCGCTGCAGTGGTCGCCGAAGAACTGGCGTTGTGATGTTCGGGCGCAACGCGAAGGTCGACGTCGAACTCAACCGTGACGTCGAAGGGCTCCTGCACGAGGCGGGCAAGGACCGCATTCTGCCCATCGTGCAAATGGGGGAGCCGGTGCTGCGCCAGCCGTCCGGGCAATACGCGGGCCAGCTAAGCAAGCGCACGCTTGCCAAATTGCTCGATACCATGCGCGAGACCATGCTGGAAGCGCCCGGAGTCGGGCTGGCTGCGCCGCAGATCGGGCTGGGACTCGCCATCGCCGTAATCGAAGACCACCTGCGCGACGACGAGGACGATCCGCGCGAAATCGGCGAACTGCCGTTCCAGGTCATCATCAACCCGTCGTATGAGCCGGTCGGAGGCGAGACGCGGAGCTTCTACGAGGGCTGCCTGAGCTTCTCCGGCTATCAGGCCGTGCGTCGGCGTTGGCTCGACATCACCGCGCGTTGGCAGGACGAGGACGGCAAGCGCCATGAGGAACGCATGCATGGCTGGCCGGCCCGCATTTTCCAGCACGAAACCGACCATCTGAGCGGCGAAGTGTACATCGACAAGGCCGAAATCCGTTCCTTAAGCAGTGACGACAACCTCAGCGACTTCTGGGCCGAGGATCCGGTGCCGACCGAGGCTGCCGAAGAGCTTGGGTTTACGATTTAGCGAAGGTTTTTTTTGGGGGGGCTTGGCCTCTCTCGTGCATCACAACACAAGGCCCACTGCCCCTTTTGGGCCTCTAGCTCAGGATAATCGTCACGAAAAGGGCATCGGGGAAGAGGCTCTGCCCCTTTCGTGACGCTTGTTGCGGTTTGGCGTCACAAAAGGGGCATTATCCCTGGAATCCAACGATACGAACAAGGCATCGGTCGACCTAACCCCTAACCCTCCGTCTCAAGCAGCGCATGCAACGCCTGCGCGAGCTTGGCTCTGGCGGGGTAGCGCTCCACGAGCTTGCGTGCAATGGCTTGCGCTTCGTTCATGCTGAACACCGACGCATACTTCATCAGCGACTTGGCAATGTGCTGATACGCGGCCTGCCGTGCTGGCATCTCGCCTTCGTAGCTGCCGTCCATGCCGATGGGCCCCAGGATGATGTGTTTCGCCGTCTCTGGTTTTGCCAGCGCAATGGTTTTCGCCAGCTTCGTACGCGACTTGGGGAATTGACGTGCGTAGCGCCAGGCTCGTTCGCCGAGCTTTTCGCTGATGAGCAGATGCTCATAGGCCATATTGCGCGTGAAATGCTCGCGCCCATCGTCATATTCCTCAAGAATCAGCTCGACCTGACGAGGCCAATTGTCCCCGCTCACTGCACGCAGCCGCGAAACATTGAAAATCTCGTCGGAATCGAAAGCCTCAACCACGCGCTCGCGGTAGAGCTCGCACAGCTCCTCGCGCCGCCCTAAAGCCTGCAAAGCGGCCTCGTGTATGGACTCCCACTCGTAAGGCGCCGCATCGGAGGGGATAATCATAAGCTGCTGGTTCGGGTCGTCGCGCATCACTGACTCGCTGAAGTCCAGCAGCTCCTGCCAGCGCTCCTGCGCGATGAGCCGGGCGGCATAGGAATCCGCGAAAGGCTCCATGTCGTGATGCTCGGCGAGGAAGCGGTCTGCGGCCTCGCCTTCGCCGCTCAAGCGCAGCAGATCGTGGCGCAGGAAGAGCATTGTCTGCTCGAAATGCATATGCACCAGTTCGATCGGGTAATCCACCAGATCGCCGTCTGCGTTTTCCATCAGCTCGCTGTCCAGATCGGTCTGCACATCCGTTTTTGCCTGGTGCAGCATACGGTCCATCGCGCCCGACGCCTTGTCCAGCGCATCATAAGCCAGCACGCGCGTGTCGTCCCATCGAGCGAAGGGCAGCGCGCAGGAAAGCAGCTCGACCATCTGCGTGGGATTGAGACGGAAATCCTCGCTGCAAACCACATCGAGTATAGCCTGCAGCGACGCGGCGCCAGCGATCGGATCGGCACTGCGCGCCAAGGACTCGAAATAGACGCGAATATCCTGAATCAGCCGTTTGAGGAAGACAAAGCCCTCGTCTTCACGATCAGCGATGCTGCCGATGAATTCCGCTGTGATTTCAAGCGCGGCCGCAAGATTCGCGGCCGCGTCCTGCCAATGGTCGCTCATCATCGCATTGCCCGCCACGGCCTGTACTCCGGACAAGGCCCGCGTTTCGATATGGAAGGTGGGCAGTGCGGCCTGACGCATCGCATACCCTTCCGGCGTGAGCTGCGTATCGGGCACGGATGCTGCGAGACTCTGGAAGTACCAGTCAATCGGCGCTCTCATGATGCTGCGCGCCTGATCGAGTGGCGCTACCGGTCCGGACAGTCGCGTGGCATCGCATTCGGCTGCGAGATCATCAAGGACCTCGTTCCACAGAAACGTGGGGCTGTCATCCTCGGTGCCGAGCGGCCAGCCGGTGGCGATGAAATCGCGCAGGATGTCGACCTCATCGTGCGGCAGCGTGCCGGTATCGCTTTTGGCATCTGTGTTGGCGGAGGTATTGGGGGAGTGCCCGTAATCGACGTCGTGACGTGCGGTCTCGCGCTCGCGGGCACTGCCGCTCGGATGCGCATCCGATGCACGGTGTCGTTTGCTGTCGTCGGTACGGTCAGCATCGTGGCCGTCGCTGAATTCGGAAGGGTGGTATGTCATGATCGGTCATTCCTCCGTTCCGGTGGTTGATTGCCGATAATTGATTCCGTCCCTACCAGCCTACCGAATCCGCGTATCGTCCTGTATCGCTCCGGGCGCACTGCACGGAGTGTCACTGTGTAATGGAATAACACCGTGTAAAAGCACTGCGTGGGAATCCGCGTGAAAAGACTGACAGATAAGACCACGGAATGCTTCAATCTATTCGAAGGGATACTTCAAACCCCACTGACTGCGAATCCGGTCCATGAGTTGCATGATGCGCATCGTGTCGGCGTGGGGCATTTCGGGGCATTCGCCTTTGCCGTCGAGAATCGCGTTGGCGGCGGAGGCTACCTGATACTCGTAGCCGGTCAGCTGCTCGGGAACGTCGTGGCGCTTGACGAGGCTGTGGTTGGGGTCATAAACGTCGATCGACGCCACGTTGTTGACGTTCTCGCACACGAGATATCCCTTGGTGCCCCAGACGGAGGCGCTGCGGTCAGAGACGGAGACCATCGAGCTGTCGGCGATGCCTATTGTGCCGTCCTGATAGATGATGGTGGTGGAGCTTTGCGCGTCGACGCCGCTTTCGTGGCGAATCATGGCGGTGTTGATTCGCTCGATCGGGCGCGGCCCCATGACCATATCGATGAAATTCAGCGGATATACGCCGACGTCGAGCAGCGCGCCGCCAGCCAGCGCCGGGTCGATCATGCGCGCCTTGCCGGACACTACATAGCCCAGATTCGCGCTCACTGTGCGGACTTCGCCAATCGCGCCCGAAGCTATGATGTCGTCGATGATGCCACGCGAGGGCATATACCGCGTCCAGATGGCCTCGGTGCACAGCAGCTCGATTTCGTGTGCGACATCCAGCAGTTCCTGCGCCTGCGAGGCGTTGGCGGTGAAAGATTTCTCAACCAGCACATTCTTGCCGGCTTTGAGACATTGGATTCCCTGCTCGGCATGCAGGCTGTGCGGCGTGGCGATATACACCAGATCGACTTCCGGGTCGGTCAGCAGCTCCTCGTATGAACCGTAGGAAACCGGGATATCGTATTGCTTGGCGAAGGTCGCCGCCCGCTCGCCATCCCTCGCGGCGACCGCATAAGGCGCGACGAGATTGGCATATCGGGGGTCTTCGGCCATGGCGTTGAGCGTTTCGGCCATATGATGCGCGATGCGCCCGGCACCGAGTATCGCGACATTCACCTTCAGGCCGTCTCGTTCGGCCTCGGTGCGCTTGCCATTGAGTCTGCTCATCATTCCTCCTTGAATCGTAGGGTCGTGATTCCATTCTAGGAATTCCGCTTTACGTTTTGATCCGGCGAGAGATAATGGGTGTCGTGAATGAAGCTGAGGAATCCATCGTGCAAGGCGAGGCGCCAGACAGCGGGGGAGTGCGGTCATCAACTGAGGAAGTTGAAGCGATAAAGGCGGCTTCGGCTTCGCCATCGCAATCGGCCAGCTTGTCAAAGCCTAGATCGGCCAAGCGCAAGAAGAATCACAAGAAAAGCCTCAAGCAGAACCGCAAACCGAAGGAGCGTACAGAAAAGTACGCACGAGGCACGCGCAGCTACACGATGTCGCATATCCGCGGCAAGGATACGGCCATCGAAGTGGAGGTGCGCCAGTACCTGTTCTCGCGAGGATTGCGTTTCCGCAAAAACGACAAGCGCTACCCGGGCCATCCCGATGTGGTGCTGCCAAAATGGCATGTGATCGTTTTCGTAAACGGGTGCTTTTGGCATGCCCATGAGCACTGCGCCAAGCACACGATGCCCAAATCCAACGTGGAATATTGGAGCGCTAAACTGCTGCGCAATCGCGAGCGTGACCACGAACAGCATGCGAAGCTTGCGGCGATGGGTTGGCGCGTAATCGACGTCTGGGAGTGCGAGCTTGAGAAAAACGTACGCGAGGAGAGGCTTAAACAGCTGTACGACGAGATAACGGAAGAAGCTACTACTCAGCTTCCAGCCGACTGATTTCGGCGCGCAGCTTGTGCATCTTGGCATAGAGTTCGTTGCGCTGCGCCGGCTGCTTGGCGCGGGCATGGTCCTTGACGAGCTTGGCTTCGTCGGCACGCAAGGATGCGAGGCTGTCGCGGTTTGCTATGCGTGCATCGAGGTCGTGGGCGTCAGCGCTACCGAGGATAATCTGAGCATTAAGACACTCCCATACTTCATCGAGCGTGGTGCCGGCAATCGCGAGTTTGGCTTTGCTGCTTGGCTGATAGTCGCTGACGAATACCCTGTTGGTCCGGGGTCGCCCCGCCTTGCCGGGCATCGCGCGCTGCACCGCGAAAGCGCAGAATTCGCTACGGGGCGCTGTAGATTGTGACTCGTGGTTTCCGTTGCCATCAGACTGTGACTCTTGTGACTGCAACTCCTGGGCCTCTGCCGGCACCTCGTCGCTCACGCAGATAAACACGATGCCAGAACGCCGCATCCCAGCGATATGCTCGATGACTTCTACTGGAGCACTTGCGCCCCGATGCTGAATCCCGATGACCATGACCTCCGCAGGCCCTCTGCCCTCTGGGGCCGCAGCGAGGCCGATGGTATTCGGTCGCAGCAGCGCCAGCATGGTGATGTCCTCGACGTTGTTGGCGAAACGCTGCTTGAGCTTGGCTGAAACCGGTGTCCTTGCGGTGAACATCTGCTTGGGCAGCGTGCCCTTCGCCTCGGGGATGGCGCAGGAAGCGGGCAGCCCAAGAGAGAGCGCCGAAACGGAACCACAAAGTGCCACGGTCATCAGCGGCCTTCTTTCCAAGCTGTTTCACCGGTTTCAACCCGCGCCGGTCTTATTGCCCCCATCGTATACGCGATCGCGGCCCGCGCGATTCCCTTGGCGCGTCTCATTGGTTGATATCGCTTCCACAGGCGACCCAAGAAAGTCGTCATTCCTAGGTTTTCGATATGGCGCAATTCCTGAGGAATGCGGGAGTGCGTGGAGGCATGAGAAAAAGAATATGGAGCGAGTAGACGAAAAGATACGACAGAGAGATGCAGTTGGGCAGAGGCATAAGGAGGAAACACGGGTATACAAAAGTGGGAGTGGAGAATCATATTCCCCACTCCCACAATGGCCACGTAACTGCGAAGGAATCAGTCCTCCGCAAGCAGCTCCATGTTTCAGGCGGTCACAGCCGCTGCGGCGCCCGTGTTCGCGGTTTCTGCCTCAGCCGAAGCATCCGCATTCTGCACAAGCCCGAGCTTGTCGTCGTGCTTGCGCCACCACGCCGAGAGCACGGAGCCGGAGATGTTGTGCCACACGCTGAAGAAGGTGGAGGGGATCGCCGTGATTGGGGCGGCGGCGAAGGAAGTCAAAGCCAGAGTGGCGCCCAAGCCGGAATCCTGCATGCCTACTTCGAAGGTGATTGCCTTCTGCTGCGCGTATCCGAAGCCCTTCGGATAGACCTTGTACATGAGCCGTGAGAAGCCATAACCGAGGCTGTAACCGCATAGATTGTGCAGGATGACGACCGGAATCGCGAGCATGGTGGCGGCGCTGAAGAGCTTGGCCTGATTCGCGGCGACCACGACGCCGATGATCAGCAGAATCGCGACCTGTGAGACGATGGGCAGAGCGACCGTGACCTTTGCGATTTTCTCCTTGAAGATCATATGGCAGAGCACACCCAGTGCAATCGGCAGCAGCACGACGGTCAGCGCGTTGATGAGCAGCGACTGCCACGGAATCGCGACGTACTTCGAGGCGAGCAGCTGCATAAGCAGTGGAATCATGAACGGCGCCAGCAGCGTGGACAGCAGTCCGATGGAAACGTCGAGCGCGACATCGCCGCGTGACAGGAAGCTCATCACGTTCGACGATGTGCCAGACGGACAGCAGCCGACGAGGATGACGCCTACGGCCAGCGGTCCTTCAAGGCGGAAAATCCAGCACAGTAGCACGGCGACAAGCGGCATGATCACGTAATGGGCGACCGTGCCGACGATGACCATCAGCGGCTGCTTGAAAATGCGCGCAAAGTCCTCAAGCGACAGCGTCAGCCCCATGCCGAACAGCACGATGCCGAGCAGATATCCGGTGTAGCTTTTTGCCCACACACTGGTGGCGGGCACGAAATAATTGAATGCAGCCCATGCGATCACGATAAGCGTGAACCATGTGGTCAGCCAGTCGGCGACCTTCTTCACTGTTCCCATTTCTTGACATTCCTCTCTTGTGACATGTGTCACAAGGACATATCCTAAGGGCAGCCATGCCATTATGCCCGCGCGTCTCATGTTGTGAACGTTATACGGGCGATATGTGGGAAGGTGTAAAAGAAAATAGGGTATGGGGCCGGGGGAGAAATTAGGGTGCCAGTTCCCAATCGTCTTCGCCCAGAAGTTTGGATTAGGTTTTCAGTGCGGTTCCTCATGAGTGCGCACTGTAATCGTCGGAGTCCTTGGCTGCTGCTGTAGTGATTTGTCGGCGCGCGATTCGTTCCTGTGCCTCGCGGTAGATTTCCCTGATCTTGGCTTCCAGGTCGGCTTTTGGCGGGAGAGCTGTCCAATATTCTGCGACAACGATGCCGTCCTTGTGCATCTCTAGAAGTTCGATCTGCTCGCGATTTGCTTCTGTGCATAGAATCAGGCCAATCGGCGGCTCCTCGCCGGATTCACGCTCATTTTTGTCGAGCCACTTCAAATAGAAGTCCATTTGACCCTTGTAACTCGGCTTGAATTTCCCGATTTTCAATTCCACGGCAATCAGTCGTTTCAACGGCCGTGAGTAGAAGAGCAGATCGAGGTAGTAGTCATCACCGTCAAAGGTCATTCGTTTCTGTCGAGCCACAAATGTCCAACCGCGCCCAGCTTCCAGCAGCACGGGTTCAAGTGCTCGAACGATTGCCTCTTCAAGATCCCGTTCAAGATAGGTGTCTTTGAGTCCGAGCATGTCCAGCAGCATCGGATCGCGGAATGTATCCAGAGGCACGTCCGACCCATCGGGAATCTGCGCGTCAGCTATCTTCCGACGTTCAAAAGCCTTACGGCTGATGGCATAACGTAGCTCGCGAACGCTGAGCTTGCGTTCAATGGTTTCCCGCTCATAAAAATTTCTTGCCTCGTCATCCGAAATCGGAAGTAATTCACGGAAGTGGGTCCAACTGATTTGTTGCGCCAGTGACGCAACAAATCGGGAATCTGGATAAACTTGGGAAAACCGAACCATTCTGTACAAATTTGTTCGGTCGAAGCCGCGTCCAAATTTTGCTGTCAATTGTTGTGCCAATGACGCAACAAGTTCTGTAGCATGCTCTGCCCGACTCTCGTTAAGCACCTCGACATCAATCATTCGTCCGATGTGCCAATTCATCAAGGTGAGGGCAGCATTGGCTTGCCTGGTCACGATTGATCGAGTCTGTTCAATCAAGGACGATACGCGATCGACCAGAGCACCGTCTCTAACGGGAATCTTCAAATCTGATATATTCATTGACTGTGATTTCGTATCAACACTCGATGAGGCAACTGCGTAATTTTGAGCCTCTTTGCTGTTCGGCAGGACATCTGCCGTATGCCGATTCTTGCTCTTTGAATCATTCATCCCTATTCACTCCTCTTCATTGAAGTCGTATCCTTTTGGATAGAGATTTAGCCCGCTTCTAGCAGATGTTGAGGCGAGCCAAACGATTGAATAGAAGACTACCAGCAAGGGTGCGACGCCAACCCGGCTTTGCCGGATATACGAAACCCTTACATAGTTGTGGGCTGTAAGGGTTTGAAACTTTGTGCCCGAGAACGGATTCGAACCGTCGACACCCGCTTTAGGAGAGGGCTACGTGTCGTAGTGCTGTTGTTGCAGAGCCGTTTTGAACGGTTCTCGCAGTGCACATATCGAGTCGTTTTTCATCTCGGGGCAATTCCGGGGTTATTCCTGTTTGCCGCGCAGACGGATATGAGAGCATCCACACGACGTGACACACATACTAGCAGCACAGCCAGTCCATGCAACGAGGCGGAGAGCGGCAGGGGCCTATCAGAGGCAACCCATTTGGCTCTTTTGCCAAATGGGGCGGCAGCGGTTCTTAAACCGGTTCCGGCTGCTTCCCGCAACGGTGACGCGACGCAGTCGCGTCAGGACGGGCCACGGACGGCGACGCGCAGCTGTAGGCCGAAGGCCGAAGGCGCAGCGACGACGGCTGGGGCACGGCCCTTGGTATATCGCGAACAGAGTTTCGCATCAGAGGCGCAGAAGCGGTGCAAACGGTATGAGAGAAGGGCTGCAAGCTCCAAGTGGCTGATGTCTGACACGCTGGCGAACACCCGGATAGAGCCGGTGGAGGGCACGCAGCAGTTCATGGACATGGACACTGGCGAGATGCTGGACTCTGATTTCGTGAGACCTCTCCGTCCCGCGCGCTGCGGCTGGCGAATCGGGGCTGCTGTCAGCATCCATGCCGACGCCGAGACCCACACGGCGCATTACTCCGGTACGGAGCATTGCGGCTCGGTATGGTCGTGCCCGGTCTGCTCAGCGGTCATCCGCGCACAGCGTGCCGAGGAGATTCAGACCGTGATAGAACGTCATCAGAAGGCCGGAGGCTCGGTCGTGTTCCTCACGCTCACGATGCGCCATCGGCGCTCGGACTCGCTGGCGATGCTGCTTGACGCGCTGCTTGGCTCGTGGAAGAGGCTTCTTCAGGGGGCCGTCTGGAAGCGCATGCGCCGGGACTACGAACTCACCGGTTATATCCGCGCCACCGAGGTCACGTGGTCTGAGAGCAACGGGTGGCATCCGCATCTTCACTGCCTGCTGCTTACGGGGCGTCGGCTGGACGACGCGGAGGTGCAGCGGCTCGGCGACGAGATTCACGGACGCTGGGCCAGATATGTGCAGACGGCCACAGGGCGCATGCCCGACCGTGAGCACGGCGTGGACGTGCAGCGCGTGGACGAGGGCGGCGGACTCGTCAGCGAGTATGTGGGCGCTTTGCAGGACGAGGGCAAGCACGGCATGACATGGAGCGCTTCGGCTGAGATGGCGCGCGGGGACGTGAAGAAGGCCCGGCACGGGCTTGTCCCCTTTGAACTGCTCGACGACGAATGCGGACTGCCAGAACCCCGGCGACGCGCTCTCTGGCTCGAATACGTCAAGGCCACCAAGGGGCGGCGCTGCATCACATGGTCGCACGGCCTGAAAGACCTCTACGGGATACGCGAGAAGAGCGACAAGCAGATAGTCGATGACACCGAGCGCATGGGCCAGCTCGTGGCCGTCATCCCCGCTGACGCATACGACAAAGCGCGACGAGAACCCGCCACCCTCGCGCTGCTCTTGGACATGGCTGCATGGGGCCTGAACAAGCTGCTCCCCGCCATCGCCCCCGGCCTCCAGCTCGTTGAACACAAGGAAGAGGAGTCAGACGATGAATAAGAGAAAAGTGCTCAAATGCGTTGTGGCGGGCATCATCGTTTGGTTCGCCTGTTTAGGGGTTATCTCTATCTTTGACTCCTTTTACATGGTGCAAATCGCTATGGCTGCGGCCTCGGCTTCGCAGAACGACCAAGCCCCCGCGAAGACGGCTGAAACCATTGGCGACCACATCAGAACAGAGTTCTGGGACGGCGATATTACAGAGTTGAAGTTCGTTGAGGTTCTGCCCTGCCCGATTGTTGGCATTGGTATCGGTCTGCCCGATAAGAGTCAGCTCACAGTGAAATACTGCAAGCAGGACTTCGCTACTGATTCAGTTACATACCTGCTTGATTCAGAGACAAAAAATAGCTGGGATGCTCTTAGCTCGGAGCAGCAGAGGTTGTGGCGGCTTGCCGCGCTTCATATCCGCTTTGCGGACTCGCAGAACGATGTGCGCGTCATGCCTTGGTACGAGTGCCAATGGGAGAGTTCCAGACTAAGTCTCTGATGGAAGAAGACACTCCGAAGTTTGCGGACTGTACATTGAGCAAAGCGAAGTGTATAGTTGGGATTGTCAGTTAGATATAGTTTTGAAGGAGGTTTGCATGACTGATATAGGCATCCAGACATTCGCGGAATGGAGCAATATCCATAGGAAGGTAACAGAGGTTTGCGATGTGATTGATAGTGCTTGCTCGGATTCACAGCTGAACAGCACTGAGGTCAGATTGCTTTGCGTACTCCTCTGCGACATGTACCGCAAGGAAGAATCACCGGATAAGACTCCCGAATTTCAGTATTACACCGCTATGGGCTTGGCGAGACGCATCTCCATGAGCCGTGGCAGCGTGGTACTGGCAATCAACCATCTGGAGCAACTCCAATACATCACAATCGAGATGCGGTCACGGAGAACGTGGATTCGCGTCAACACCAACTGTAAACACAACAACGAAGAAGGCAACTGAAATGACCCCTGACGTACATACCGCGTTTAAACTCCTGAAGCGGCAGAACCGGCTTCCTGAGCATATTGACTTAGATTCAGGTCAACGTTATTTCTCGATGTCAAGTGCTCGTTTAGCACGTCTTATGAACATCTACACAGGGAATGCATGTACGCGCAAGAAGGCAGTCCGATTGCTCAGAAGCCTTGTTGCTCAAAGTCTGATAGCGAGAATCGAACGCGGCCCGAAACAAACGTTCTGGTTCCGGGTGGTTCCTGATAAGAATTTGATATCGAAGGAGACACCGGCCAGAGATGAGGAGATAGCAGCAGCATCATCCAACGCGACTATGAGCCTATCGGAGCAAGAAGCTCAATGCGAGGCTGAGGCCGAACAGGGCATGGATGATGCCGAGTTTTATGACGTTTATGCGGCATGGGACATGGATGAACCTGAAGACCCAGAAGACAACGAGCTGTTCGACAAGGAGATTGACTGAAAATGGCAGTAACGCGTAATATTCCCGTAGATGGCATGGCGCTGGCCGGTGAGCATGGCTTGCCGGTAGTCGCCATCATCCCGAAGACCTTCCGCAACGATTCCGGAGTTACCGAGCAATCGCACACGCAGGACGGCACCCCACAGTTCACAGTACAAACCCTCTATACGCCATCCAACGGCAGCAAGGCGGAGCTACTGGACGTGACTGTGGCTGCAACCCAACAGCCGAATATCCCGTTGCTCTCGGCTGTTAGGTTTGAGGCTCTGACTTGTTCACTCTGGCAGATGGGAAATCGGTCGGGTCTTGCGTTCAGTGCCTCTTCAGTGCAGCCTGCTAATCTCACACGTAAGGCTGGCGACTGACTATGCTGGACTACACGCTCAAGGGCATAGCCCAGTTTCTGAGATACACTTGGCGACCGTTGGCCCTGCTGTTTCTGGTCATGCTGCTGGTCGGCATAACCCCCCTGTCTACGTCGGTAGGCTGGTTTCTGATACTGGTCGTGCTTGCGGCGGTGGCGATTGCCGAACTGGTTATATATCGGTCCGGCAGTGAGGGGCGTTTTTGGTTGAAGAAATGGTCTGTCTATACTGCCACGTTCTGGACGATTAGAAATGCGGTCGCCAAGCGTAAGGCGCTCCGCCGAGGTCGCGAGCTGTTGGTCTCCTCTGGTTTGGTGCGTTCGGAGGAGAAGGCCGAGGAATACGGCGCATGGCTCTTCGAGGACAAGAAGAGAAACGAATACTCGTTCTATGTAGGCGATATCCCCGGCACCGGCCCAGCGGATGTGCAGCGTGTCTGTACCGATGTTCTGGCTCCTCGGCTTGTGGGAGAGAACGCACGGGTCACGGTTGAGATGACTAGTGGGCTTATCCGTGCGCGTATGTCTTCGACCGTGGCGTTCCCTGCTGTGGTTCCCTATCCCGAGAATCCGCACGTCAGCATTGACGCCATTCCCATCGGCATAGACGAGCATGGCTACGTCAAGACTATGGCGCTACGAGAGAACGCCATAATCTGCGCCGGAAGCCCCGGAAGTGGCAAGTCCGGGTTTCTCAACGTGGTGTGCGAGGGTGCGGTCAGATGCGGCAACGTGCAACTGCTTGGTGTCGATTTGAAGCGGGTCGAGCTGAGCAACTGGTCTCTGTGCTTCGATAGGCTCGCGGTCACGTTGGACGATGCGCTCGATCTTCTCGAGTCCGTGCACAATCTCATGGAGGAACGCTACCGGCAGCTTGAGCGGAAGCACTTGCGGAAGGTCGAGTATTTCGATTCGCATACTCCTTTGGTTTTGCTGGTCGTCGACGAGGCCGCGGCCCTCCTGACGGGCGGGGACAAGAAGAAGAACGACCACGCCAAGGAGCTGCTGCGCTCGATAATCAGCCTCGGCAGGGCTGCGGGTGTGACCGTCGTGTTCGCCAGCCAGCGGGTCAGCGCGAACATAATCAGTTCGGACATCCGCGACATCGCCAAGACCCGCGTCTCCTACAGCGTTACGAACATCGAATCTGCCAAGATGGTTCTGGGCGATGGGCTGAAGGCTGACGAGCGGGGGCCGTGGAGGATAGGCAACTCCCCGGCCGAGCGTGGCGTGTGCTACATGCAGGACGAGGCGGACCGCAGCCTCGTGTGCGTGAAGACCTACTGGCTTGACGACAGACGTATTCAGGACACCGTGCGACGCTACGGCAAGCCGTCACCGGCCATGCGCGAGGCCACGATGGAGGTGCTTTCTGATGTCGCAGAGAGTGCTTGACGAGAACCGGCTTCTCTCGGACGGGGAGCTGGCGGATATCCTTCAGGTCTCCCGCAGCACCATCAGCAGAGGGGCAAGGGATGGGCGTCTCTTCCCGAACAACGAGGTCACGCCGGTGTACATCAACGGGCTTCGCCGTTGGAAGGCCTCGGCTGTGGCATCCTTCCTTCGGGCGGCGTGATTCATGCCGAGACTGGTTCATAGGTGCGAGACCTGCGGGAGAACCGAAGTACTGGACTCTGACGAGGCCTTTCGGCTCGGCTGGGACTATCCTCCCAGAATGGGGGTCTATGGCGTCGTCGGGCCTCGCACCTGCCCCGTCCACGGCATCGTCGGCACCGTCTGGTGGCAGCTCGCAGTCGAGCACGCGCGGCTCAAGGATTTATCGCCGGAGCAGCATGATACGTTGTGGCGGATATTGAACGAACCGGCGAGCATTACGCCACAAGGAGAGACGAAGAAATGAGTGTTATCAAGACGCCCCAAGGTCGTTGGAAGGCTGTGGTCAAGGTTGGCAGGGCCTATTCTTGCTCCAAGACCTTCGACCGTGAGAAGGACGCGAAGGCTTGGGAGGCCGCTGAACGTGCCAGGCGTTCGGGCATCGTAGACCCCAAGGCGGCCCATAGGTCGGTCATTGATGTGGTTCCCGATTATCTCAAGGAACGCAAGCTCGGCGTTGCCGAAAGCACCTACAGGAATGAGCGGTGGGTGTTTGAAGGCACGCTGCCGAAATACTGTGAATGGCTGCTGCATCGCAGCGTTGGTTCGATAGTTCCCCGTGATATCGAGAGAGTGTACCTGTCTTTGAGGGAGCGTGGACGAAGCCATCGAACCATACTGCGGGTGAGAACCACGCTTTCCTCGTTCTTCGATTGGACGCAGCGCGCGGGCATGAGAGCCGGCAATCCCGTGAAGGACGCGGTGGTTCCCAGACGTACGGAACCCGAACCGGAGATGAAGCCCTACAGCTTGCAGGAGCTGAACGAGCACTACGAGGCATGGCATGAACTTAGCCCGAATGACGCGGAGATAGCCCGGTTCCTTGGCCTTACCGCATTGAGATGGGGCGAAGCCCGGGCGCTGACGGTGGGCGACGTGGATTTGCAAGGCGCTTATCCGAGCGTGCTGGTACGACGCAGCAGACCGGAAGGCGCGAAGGCGCGCACCACCAAGAGCGGCAGGACGCGGCATGTTCCCTTGGCGGATGTGCTTGTTCCGTTCATAAAGGGCTGTATCGAGGGGCGTGCGGATGATGAGCCGCTGATGCCGCCCATGAGCCACAGCCGGTTTCTCAAGCGCCTCGACTGGCCGCACACATCGGACGGGCGCAGAATCCACGACCTGCGCCACACGGCCATAACCCTATGGCTGGCCTCCGGCATTGATATGCAGACCGCGAAGAACTGGAGTGGGCACAGTAGCCTCCAGATGATGAGCAGGTATAGTCACTGGCTGAACGAGGCCGTTGACCAAGCGTCTGTGAACCGGCTGAACCGGGTTTTGAAACCTCGGTGCGATACAGAGGACATTTCATGGGAATAGGGGTAGCGCGGTCATGCAGACTGGCGCTGAGTGGTTGGTTCTGGATGCGACTAAAAGAAAAGGTCTGGGAATGACTCCCAGACCTTTCGCTGTTTCTGTGATGCTTAGTCTTCGGGCCAATCACGCCAGCCGGGAAGATTGGCATCCAGCAATTTGACCTTATTGGCCTCTAGGAGTCCTCTTTCGAATTTGGCTCGTTGAAGGTCGAGCCATAACTCCCACTTGATTTCATTAAGCCCATCGGTGTACTTCTCCAGCTCTTCGGGGGTGTTGATGCCTCTCAGGGAGTCGACAATGTCATCGATTAATTCGATGACGTCATCGGTGGTAATGACATCGATTAAGTCGGCGTCGGTATCGGCGTCGGCATCTAATGCAGCCTCGTACTCTGTCTGCTGAAGGCCTTCGTCGATTAAGGCTCTAAGTTCGTCCTCTGTCATTTTATCCTTTTTCGTGGTTTTGGGCTGCAACTCGACTGCTGCAACCACTGTAATGTCGATTGTAGCATATCTTGGCATTGAATGCATCAATCTTGTCAAAAATAAGGGAAAATTGACATTTGGGTATGTCGAGAGTATGATATGCCTATCATTCTGTTTTAGAATGGTAGAAATTATGATTGGTGTGATGATGATGGATATAAACTATACTGTAGAACAGTGGTCGATGATTAAAATTGAGATAGAGAAATGCCTGCAGAGAATCAATCAGGCATTAACCGATTCTCGACTGTCTCCGACTGAAGCAAAAGTGCTGATGGCGTTGGTGACAGAGGAACTTTCTGCGGTTAGTCCCTTTGATTCAAATGATTATCGGTTCGAGACCGCAAATGATCTTCAGCGACGTACGGCTTTGGCTCGTTCCACTGTCGTTCGCGCAATCAACGAGCTTGAACGGCATGGGTGGATTCAAATTGATGTTCGTCATCGCCGTATGTGGATAAAGGTTCTCAGTCCTAAACCATCAGATGGTGTGGATAGCAATGATTCAAAGGATGATGACGATAAAAGAATCAGGTTTTGAACTCTCGGGGTGATTCCGGGGATATTATTTCACAGGGAAAGGAGTAGCGCGTGCAGATGGGAAACCTCCGCAATCCCTTACGGGATTACGGGGGTGAGGAAGTGCCCGAGAACGGATTCGAACCGTCGACACCCGCTTTAGGAGAGCGGTGCTCTATCCACTGAGCTACCCGGGCAACGAGCATCCATTGTACACGGAATTGCGACGGCTGAGACGGCCGGGCATCTGGGTTGCTGGATAATATGGGTGTATCCGTGTTAGGTGAGGCGTTATTGGGGTGCGAGGGTGGATTAACGCCTCACATAACGCCGATAGCCGCATGCAACGGGAAATTGCATGCGCCACAATGCAAAAACGCAAAATATAACAACGAATGCGGCCGCACATGGCACCGCGAGTTCAGCCAGCTGCGGCGTGCTGGATCACATCTGAACCCAGCACGCCACAACGCACGATGCCTTCAGAACGCTAGGCTCCTTCGCGCATGTCACGACGCGAGTAGCTCCATGCGCCAACTACGGTCATGACGATCACGGCCGCCGTGACTGCGAGGAACGGCGCGAGCTTGAAGGAGTCCACGGGCATGCGCGGCATCCAGTTCAGGGGCGAGGTCTTTGTCACCCATTTCGGCAGATCGAGCATGTTGCCGAAATAACTCAGCAGAATCGCATACGTGAGATAGCCGTACGCCACCTTGCCGAGCTGCGGGGCGAGGCCGAGCAGTAGCGCCGCAAGCGAGACGAAGATCAGCATCACCGGAAGCTGGTTGAAGCCTGCCGCGAGAAAATCGCCCATGCCGATCGACATATGCCCGGACGTGGAGGAAATGGCCGTAGCGCCGAGCGACCCGGCGGTGAGTAGCGTGCCCAGCACAGCGCAGATGAATGCCAGCGCGATATTCGTCCAGAACAAACGGCTGCGCGTGACCTGCGTGGACATGATCTGGCTCAGGTGCAGCCGCGTCTCCTCGGCGTAGAGCTTGTTGACGATGACGATTGGCAGTATGGCGGCCAAGCCGCTGAGCACAATGAGAATCGTGCTCGTGAAGGATGCCTCAAGCGACGTTCCCGAATTCACGAACATCATTTTCATGAGCTGGTTGCTGTCCAGAAACGTACGCATATCGCCGTAAATCGAGCCGTATACAGCGCCCAGGCAGGCGAAGGCCACCAGCCAGGCGATGATGATGCCGCGATTGAGCCGCAGCAGCATCCCGTGCACTGACAACAGCCCTCGCCGCGCATGCGAGCGACCGAGCCGTTCGGGGATATAACTCGCCGTCATATCGCGGCTGTTTTCCAGCAGCGCGGCGACGGCGAATAGCACTACGGAATACCCTAGCGTGATCAAGAGCACCCACCACCGGTTCTGCGTCATAGGGTAGGCGAGATAAGTCGACCCCAGCGGATTGACAAGGGAAAGCGTCTCGTTGTGTCCGTCGCTTGCGGCCCTGAGAATATACAGCACGCCGAGCACGCCAAGTGACGCGCCGCTCGCGCCCGAGGCAGTTGGCATGATCTGCGCGAACACCAATGCTAGCGCAGCACCGAGTATTCCTGCGACGCTTAACGATAGCCCGAAAAGCATGCTGCTTGCAAAGCTAATCGAGGCTTCGCGGAAGCTCGCCATGACCACGCCGGTGAACACGCCGAGCACGATATTGATGCCGATGGTTTCGATGACGACCGCCAGCGAGCTCGCCTGCCGGCCCACGGGGAAGGCACGAATCATCTCGCTCAGGCCGAGATCCTCCTCATGCCGGGTGTGGCCCACGACGTGCAAAATGGAGACGACCATAGCCATGATGCTGCAGAACAGCAGCATCTCCTGGGCGTACATCGCGCCGACCGTGTAATCGGCGGCATTCGTGATGGGCGTAGGGCCGACCAGCGCGATCATCGCCGGATTGCCCATGGTGATGAACATGCCAATGTGGCCGTTGCCTTGCGCGACCTTCTCGAAGGCCGGCACATAGACGCTGCAGAACAGGCCGAGGCCCAGCACCCAGATGAGGATCTTCTTCCAGTCGCGGCGCAGGTATTGCACGAGCAAAGTCGCGCATGATTCGAATTGCTGTTTCATCGTGAACCTCCTTTCAGGCCGCGTAGTGGCGCATGAAGAGGTCTTCGAGCGTGGGCGGCACTGCTTCGAACTTCGTGATGCCGAGCTTGGTGGCATGTCGGAGCACATCATTGGTGGCGGCATTGTCGAGCGAGAACGTGGCTGATACGCCCTTGCGCACGAAATCGTGCACGCCTTCGAGATGCTCCAGCGTCCCAAGGTCGCCGACTGCCGAGATGGTCACCGTGGATCTGGTCAGGTGGCGCAGCTGGTCGAGCGTGCCGCTGTCGACGATGACGCCCTTGCTGATGATGACGACCCTATCGGCCAGGCGTTCGACTTCGCTCAGGATGTGCGAGGAGAGCAGCACGGACTTGCCCTGCGCCTTGATGGACGCGATTTCCTCCTGGAACACCGATTCCATCAGCGGGTCGAGGCCCGAAGTTGGTTCGTCGAGAATATAGAGGTCGGAATCCACGGATAGCGCTGCTATCAGGCCGACCTTCTGCCGATTGCCCTTCGAATAGCCCTTGGCCTTCTTGCACGGGTCGAGTTCGAAACGCTCGGTAAGCTCATTGCGCCGGGCCGCGCTGCCGCCACCGTGCAGCTTCATGAACAGGTCGATGATCTCGCCGCCTGACAGGTTGCCCCAGAGCGACACGTCGCCGGGCACGTAGGAAAGCCGACGGTGAATCTCCTGCGAATGGTTCCATACGTCCTTGCCGAAAATCGTCGCGCTGCCGCCGTCGCGCCGCAGGATGCCGAGCAGCGTGCGGATAGTGGTCGACTTGCCCGCGCCGTTCGGCCCGATGAAGCCGACGACTTCGCCTTCTCCGACATTGAATGACACGCCGTCCAGCGCGTGGACGCTGCCGAATGATTTGCGCAGCTGCTCTATTGCAATGACACTGCCCATAGGAAACTCCTTTTATCAGGCCATTGCTGGCCATCCGTCGTCGGTACATGGAATATACCAACGAATACAGAATATTATAGACTTATTTTCATAGAAAGTATAAAACTATGCGATTCTTGGAAGCGCTGCAGATTTGCGAAGGCTGTTTCGCGTCAAATACCCTCGCCGCGAACGTGTCGCAACAGCCGTTATAGACTGTAAACACTAGGGTCTGCCTCGTATGCGCGATGTGCATGGCAACACGCATGACACCGTGCTTGGGCAGAGCCGGAACAGAAGGGACCGATATGAATGGCTTCGAGCGCCGCACCTTGGCCAAAAAGGAGCAGGTGCTCGACGCCGCATTCGACCTCATGAACGCTGATTCGGGCGAAGGCGCGGAGACTTTAAGCATTGCAGATGTCGCGGCGCGTTCCCACGTTTCGCGAGCTACCATATTCAATTATTTCGGCTCCAAGCAAGGGCTGATTTCGGCGGTGTTTGACCGTTTCCTTAGTCGGCTTGGCGAAGAGGCGGAGCAGATCATCACGCAGGATATGCTCTTCGTGCAGCTGATGAGGGCATTGACCCGTTGCGAGCTGGATCATCTGCACAGCGTGAGCCCGCAGTTCTATGACAATCTCATGCGTTGGTACGCCGAGGATGAGGGGCCGGGCATGCAGGATCTGAGGGCGAGATATACCAAGGAATCCTTCGACGTCATGCTTGCCATGTTTGCCAAAGGGCGCGAAGAAGGCAGCATCGACCCGAAGTATTCCGACGAATTCCTGCTGCTCTACTTGCGCATGATGAGCCAGGGCGCGTTGGATCCGAGCGTCAGGGACGCGATTGTTCCTTACAGCGAGCGGTTTGTGGAGATGTTTATCAAAGGTGTGGCACCTTCGCCGTGTTCCGCCACTGATGACGGTCGTTCACAATCAGACAGCGGCAATGCCGTCGATGACTCTGACTCTGCTGCTGACTCTGACGCTGCTTCCTAGATTCTTCGAGATGTGTCGGCGGATACTCTAAGTTGCGGCATTCCTCGATTGCCTCGATGCGATGTTGGCGTGAGTTCCGTTTCGCAGAGGAGAGGTATGATGAGGTCAATAACACGGCGGCAGCAAACTAACGATGGGGTAACGCTACGGCAGTGCAGCGCCGCGCGGCAAGGAGGCAGGCATGGGGTGGCTGATAGGTCTCGGAGTGGCTGCGGCAATCGGCGTGAGCGGATTCCTCGGCGTCCAAAGTGGCTTGGACCGCAAGGCGAAGAAAATGGCGAAGGGCAGTGACGAGGATCGCCAGCTCGCAGCCGAGCTGCGCGATGTATCGCGCAAAATCGATCAGGGCAAATACCTCTACCCCTGAGTTGGCTAAGCTGCCTGCGACGGTTGATATTTCGCCCGGGGCTTGTGCGTTCACAGCTTGCTGGATTAGTGTGTGAACGTTCATAAGGGAGGAATTCATGGCCGCAGCCGCTTCGCAACCGTACGCCCATAAGGGTCGGCATCGGATTCTCGGCGCCTTCGCGGGGCTTTTCGCGTTCGTCGCGCTGCTCGGCACCATCGCGCGGATACTGCCGGAAAGTTTGCAATCATTGCCGTACATGCCTGTAGTGGTGTCAGTCACGCCGTGGTTCACGCTGCTGGCAGCGTTGGCGCTGATATTGGCACTCGTCGCGAGGCGCTGGGGCATGGCCCTGTTGGCGTTGGTGCTCATCGGCGTGCAGATATGGTGGCAGGCTCCTTTCTTCCGACCTGGAGAAAGCCTGCCCGCTGGGGCCAATAATGCCGTGTCCTCGGTAAGGCCCAATACGGACGACGCCTATGCGCGCGTGATGACGATGAATGTATATAAGGGACATGCCGATGCACGAACCATCGTCAATCTTGTGCGCGATCAGCATATCGAAGTGCTTGCTTTGCAGGAGACGACCGACGCTTTTATCGCAGCATTGAAGGCAGCGGGACTCGGCGATTATCTGCCATATTCGCAGGTTTCCTCTTCCGACGGCGTCTATGGCAACGGCTTATGGTCGGCCTCGCCCCTAGGCAATCCGGTGGATGACGAGGTCGATTCGAGCGCGTCCTTTATGCCGGGCGGAACGGTGCAGTTCAACGGCTCCAAGACGGCGATACGCTTCGTGAGCGTGCATACGACTTCGCCGAAGCCGGGAATGTGGGAGCAGTGGCGGCGCTCGCAGGACGAGCTGGGCATGATGCGCACCAGAACCGATGCGCGCTATGTGTTCATGGGCGATTTCAACGCGACCACCGACCACACGGCTTTCAGAAACTTCCTCGGCACCCGCTTCCGCGACGCCGCGCAGGAGGCCGGACACGGTTTCACCTTCACCTGGCCACAGAACCGGCCGCACATCCCGGCTTTCGCCGGCATCGACCACGTGGTGCTCGACCAAGGAATAACCGCCGGTCAGGTCACCGTCGCACACGTCCCGGGTTCAGACCACGCCGCGCTCTTAGCCACGATTGCGGTTCTGTGAGCCATTAAGCCTGCGAATGGTACTCAGTCGAGATTCGACTGGGCCGAACCGTTAAGCGGAGAACCCGGTGGGTTCTCCGTAGGTGAGGTGAGCAGCTGAACCGTTAAGTGAACAGCACTGTGTGCTGTTCATAGGTGAGGTGAACGACCGCTAAGGTCGTGAAGGCGGGGCCGAAGGCTCCGCTGAGCCTGCGAGGGGTACTCAATCCAAATTGGATTGAGTACCCGCCATCTCCGCCGAGGACTCCTGCTCGGCCTGCGCCGCATCCAACTTTGCGCGGACTTCGCCCAGCAGTGACTGGGCGCGCTTGGCGAGCGCTTCGCCCAGCTCCCATTGACGCATCGACTGGTCAAGGTTGAGGCCGCCGGCTTCCAACGCCTGCACGGCTTGAATCAGATGGTCGCGCGCCTCCTCGTAGGGCATGGCGGCGATGGCGTCGCGTTCCTTGTCGCTCAGGCTTGAGGCCGGAGCGGTCGGGGTGGCGGTTTCTTCGTCCGCGTTCTCGGTGTTGTCATTGCTAGCTGCTGCTGTGCTCATTGTTGCTCCTTGATTGCCTGTATGTATTGGTATGTCTGATATTCGTATCGAAATCTATTTCACTTTGCTTTGCTGCTTACCCTGCTGCCGCGGGTCTTCGATCGCAGTGGCCTGACTCACCACGACGCCATGTTTGAGCGTAAGCGTCAGCTCGTCGCCGATGCGCACATCCCGTGCATCGTCAACCACGCGCCCGCTTTCGCCCTGCACCACGGCGTACCCACGGTTCAGCGTAGATTGCGGGCTGAGCGCAGTCAGGCTGGCGTGCAGTTTTTCGACGGTCAAACTGGCGTCATCAACGATGCGCGTGAGCCCACGCTCCATGCGCTGCCGAGCGTCGTCAAGGAAGCGCTGGTGCGGTTCGAGCATGGTGAGCGGGTGGGTCAGACTCGGTCGGTTCGCATAGCCGTCGATGAGACGGATTTCGTTGTCGACGCGCGCACTGACCCGCATACGCATCTGCATACGGGCGGACTCGATGAGCTGCCATTGCTCGCGCACATCAGGTACCACGCGCTTGGCCGCGTCGGTCGGCGTCGAGGCGCGCAAATCGGCCGCCAAGTCAATCAGCGTCCAATCGTCCTCATGCCCAACGGCGGAGACCAGCGGAGTCTGACACGCTGCAGCAGCACGCACCACGCCCTCGTCGGAGAAACCGATGAGATCCTCGAAGCTGCCGCCTCCTCGGGCGACGATAATCACGTCAACCTGCGGGTCCTGGTCAAGCATTTGGATCGCATTGATTACGTCACTCGGGCACTGTGCCCCCTGCACATGCGCATGCACGATCTTGAACTGCACTATAGGCCAGCGCAGATTCACGTTCGTGATCACATCGCCTTCGGCTCGCGCCTGCGGGGCGCATATCAGCCCGATGCACGCTGGAAACTCCGGCAGCGGCACCTTGTTCTCGGCGTCGAACAGGCCTTCGCCCTTGAGCTTCTTGCGCAGCTCGTCAATCTGCGCCTTCAAGTCACCCGTGCCGACGCGCCGGATGTCGTCGGCCACGAAGCTCAGCCGGGTGGCCTTCATCCAGATATCCGGCTTGCCGTGGATTACTACGCGGTCACCTTGGTGGAATTCGCGTGCCTTGGACACGAAGGCCCTGAATCCCATAACCGGCAGGGATATCTCCTCGAAGTTGTCGCGCAGGGTGATATAGCCCGACGTGGGCCGTCGCATGTTGATTTCGACAATCTGCCCCTCCACCCAAGCCTCGGGCCAGCGGGCCACGGAATCGTGGAACTTCTGGCTGAGTATATTGACCGGCCACGGGTTTTCGGCGGTCGTGTCGCGAGCCAGCCGTGGCAATTGGTCGGGGGATTTCGGGCCTTCGCCTGCGGGAGGCATGCCTTGCTGCGGCGCGGCGGAGCGCGTCAGTGAACCATAGCCGTATGCAGAACTCATGCCCTCTACAGTCCTATAGAGAACGGACATCGCGGCACGCAAGGGTATGGTTCGCCGTCG
>NZ_JALCUA010000006.1:0-135903 GCF_022655035.1 Bifidobacterium tibiigranuli
GTCGAAGACAGTCTCAATAAGCGTATCGACAGCGTCGAAACTAACCTCGGCAAACGCATCGATGAAAACAGCAGTGACATTCGAGCCCTAGACGCTAAACTCAGCAGCGAGATTCAGGCCACGAATGCGAAACTCAGCAATGAGCTCATCGCCATCAATCACCGTTTCGATGTCGTCAACCAGCGTTTCGACTCTGTCAATCGCCATTTCGATGTCGTCAACCAGCGTTTCGATTCCGTCAATCGCCGCTTCGACGTTGTCAATCAGCACCTAGACTCTGTTAATCAGCGCATCGACAAGGCTTTCAACCTCACCATCCAGTGACGCTTCACCATTGCGAGGTCCATCTCGGCTTCATGGCGAGAAGACAATCGTTAGGATGCTGTCATGACAGAATTCGATGACCAAGGATGCAAGATCTGCAGGCAGCAGTGGCTGTCCGGCTCGCATCCGCGGGAATTGTTTAGCTGCGCGCCGGAGCATGCGACCTTCTATCAGTGTGATGCATGCGGAGCATACTGGGAGGAGACGGAAAGGTACGCCGCGCAGGTTAACCAGAACCGCGTCCGCAAATGCCAGGCCCTACTTGAGGCGCTGCGGGCGCGTACCTAAATACCATGCTGCTCCGGCGATGATGTGCATCGGCGCAAGCCACAGGCCAGATGCGCCGCCTACGATGGTCAGCGGCGCAATCGCCGTAAGCGCTGCCACGATGCCTCCAACCACCGGCGCTATCGTGCCGACCCAACGCCAGTAAGGCAGCACAAGCCAGACGATCAGCCCGGCAAGCACAATCGGGACAAGGGATGCGACAATTGGCTCGTAGGCACCCATGGGCTTCCCGAAGGTCGTAATGGTGGTGCCGGTTGCGCCTGCGAGGAAGAACACGACGAGGTTGGCGATGGCCGCAATAACCGCTGCGGCAAGGAGCCGAAACAGACCGAATGAGCGCTTCGGTTTCGGGGAATTTGTGGGCGTAATGCTTGCTGTCATGGTAGCTTCCTTCCGTCGCCTGATGCATGTTCACATTCAGCGGTATCTCATACAACAGTGCTTGATCCAACAGTGCCTAATTCAACAGTGCTTGATTCAACAGAGTTCAATTCAATGTTGCTTATTTCAGCAGTGCCTAATTCAACAGTGCTGAATTCGCCAATACCCGATTCTGCAATGCCAAATTCAATATACTCAAATATTATATAAGTCAAAACTTGACTAGTCAACTATTTATGCTTCGCGTAATATCGAAGCATGGCAATTGCGCAACGCACGGGAGACACTCCAACACCTCAAGAATCGCGCGAGCTAGCTCGGCTCGTCGTACAGGCGGCAACGAACGCTCGGCAGGGATTCGCCAAATCGGCGCACGGCTTCGGCATCCCCATCGCGCTGTGCCGCGCGCTCCTGCTGCTTGACGAGCCACGCTCGATGCGCCACATCGCCGAGCAGCTTGGCTGCGACCCCTCGTACGTCACGTCGCTGGCTGATCAACTTACCGAATATGGCCTCGCCACGCGCACAACAGGGAGCGATCGCCGGGTCAAACTCATCGCCGCCACAGATGCCGGCGCAGCCTTGCGCACGAAATTAGCGGCAGCCGTCTCCGGCGATGCGGCGTTCGGTCGCCAACTCACCGCCGAGCAGCGAGCTCAGTTGAAAGATCTCCTGACGCTCCTGCTTGAGCCATAACCATGAGCCATCCCACGCACCAACAAGAAATCTTTCACTTCCGAGACGACCAAAAAACAAACGGAACTCGCCTCCAAACTGCCGACGCACGATACGCCTGCACCATGTGCCAGCTCAGGGTCAAGGGCGGACGCCGGCTCGTCGAACGGCATGAGCTGGGTTCCAGCGCCAGTACGCGGGCAATCGCCACATGCTGCTGCTGTACGCCGGAAAGCTGTCCGGGATGCGGATTCTGAGTCATCCGATCAGATATACGCGAAAAGCCTTATCGCCAATAGGTCTCTGCGAGGCACCAGAGGTTACAAACCGGCACTTTCACAACGTATGCGACCGAAAAACGAAATAGTTGCGCTGTTGGTGCAACGATACAGGAGCTCACTGCCAGTCATTCAGCATTTTCTGGACGATTACATTGCAACGTCTGAAAACACCAGCGTCTACTCCTGCAGCAAATTTTCAGCAGACCCATTCATACGAATGCCCGACAGAAAGTGTCGGAAATCCAATCAATTGCGTTATTGGATTGCTTTTGCGGATTGCCTGCGTGAATTGCTTCACGGATTGCGCCGAGCAGCCCTGCGACTGCACAGCCGAAATACGCGGCTGCTTGTGGCACATAATCTAGACTAGAGTCCAGTAAGCTTATGTTTTCGACATCGCTTATTCGCATAAACTCTTCGTCACTTTGGGGCGGGGGCTGTCTGCGCCCGCGTTTGGACGGGTCTGCACGAATGGGATGTTTTCAGCTTCAGCGTCTGGTCACGGTGCTAGCGTGAGGCGCGTGCTCATAAGGCCATCGCCGCCGTCCTGCGACCCTCACCGGGTCGGGACCCAAGGGGAAATTCTCCACGGCAATTCAGCGAACGGGGCTCAGCCGCATTCCGGCTGATCGCTGAGACAATCATTATTCCCTCATTACTGCGAGCGCGTCGACGCAGGAGCTCCGCGCCCGCTTAGCCATCAGACATCAGAATGGAGCATCTTATGAAATACACAGTCATTGGCGCAGGAGCTATGGGATACCGCTACGGAGTACTGCTGCAGGAGGTGGCCGGGCTTGACGTCGACTTCATCGATGCCTGGCAGCCCAACATCGACGCGGTGCGCGAGCAGGGCGGCGTCTATGTCTCCCGCGATCACGAGAACCGCCACCTCGTCCCTGTCAATATATATACGCCCGAGGAATATCACGGCGAACCCGATGTGTGGATCGTATTCATGAAGCAGATGCAGCTGACCGACATGCTCAAGCGATGCGCCCATCTGTTCCGCCCGGACCAGTATGTCTTCAGCGCCATGAACGGCATGGGGCACATCGAGAAGCTGCAGCAGTACTTCCCCGACCAGCACATCGTGGGCGGCACCGCTATGATCGCTACCGTGCTCAACGGCCCCGGCGACGTCGATTTCATCGGCAAGTCCGGCGCCGGCGAGATGCACATGTGCAATCGCACCGAGCAGGCCGACGACATCACCCGGAAGATGGAGGCCGACTTCCGCGCCGCCAATCTGAACCCGGTGCTCACCGACAACTTCATGGGCACGCTTATGGCCAAGGTGGTCTTCAACGCGGTGGTCAACACGTTGTGCACGATGTTCCGCGTGCAGATGGGCCAGTTCGCCGTCTATGAGGGTATCCCCGAACTATCGCGGATGATGCTGGACGAAGCCTACGACGCCTGCGAGCGCGCCGGCATCCAGCTTATCTCGACCCGGCAGGAAGAGGTCGAATCGATCGACTATGTCAGCCGCGTTGCGAATCCGCTGCACTACCCGTCCATGTATCAGGACTTCTCGAAGGGCCGCAACACCGAGATCGACTACATCAACGGCTACATCGCCAGGCTCGGCCGCGAGAACGACTACATCTGCCACGTCCACGAGTTCGTGACCAAGCAGATGCATCTGGCCGAGACGATGCGCCAGTTCACCGACGCGTCGGTCGTGGCGGACGCGCAGCCTGCCGCTACCAAGCCTGAACTCGCGCTCGTCTGAGAACCCGGGCGACCTAGAAGTCACAGTCAAACTCACTCGCTGCTGCTGCCCCTTTTGTGACGCTAATTCGTGATATCCGTCACGAAAGGGGCAGTGTCCCCTGAGTAATGCCCTTTTCGTGACGCTTACCGGTGGCCAGCGTCACGAAAGGGGCCTTATTGCACCGAAGCTTGGGTGCGGGCGTTGTCGAGAGCGTCGTTGAAGGCTTGGGTGGTCCAGCTTGCGCCGGCGACCTTGTCGACTTTGAGGCCTTTGAGCGGTTTGCCGACCACCACGCCCGGGATGGCTTCGATGAACGCGGCCTGATGCTTTTTGGAAATGTCGTTCGAGGTGTGGCCGACGACGGTGACGCCAGTGATATCGCCCTGGGCGACCTTGACCGTCACATCGATGGCGTCCTTGCCTGAGGGGTCAGGCTGATTATCGACGTTGTATGTTCCGTCGCGGTATTTGCCGGTGTCCTGCGCCTTGGCGTCATTGCCCGCGCCGCCTGCGCCGTTTGCCGAAGCCGAGGAGCTTGGTGCGGCCATCGATTCGCCTGAGTTGCCCTGATATGCGCCGTCGGCTGGTATGGCGTCCTTGCTGCCGCACCCAGCGAGCAGCGTCGTGGCCGCGATCAGCCCGACAGCGGCAACCGTGGCTGACTTGACGCCTGCGCTGCCCGACTTGTGAGCCGTGATCGTCGGACCCCGCCGCTGCGATTCCTTTTCGTTCGCCATGTTCCACTCCTTATATATATGTCTTTATCGCGTTCATGCTATAGCACCCTCGCCGTGATGGGAAGTCGCAAGGCTATCTCGCTTATGTGAGGCGTTAATGGCGTGCTGCGGAGGTCTATCTACGTTACGTGAGGCGCTAATTCTTTGGTACCTCAAGTATTGATGGCTGAAAATGGCGGTTTAAGTCGTCTGATACTCGGCCTTCCGCAAAATAGCGCCTCACATAACGAAGATAGACCTCCGCAAGGGTGAATTAACGCCTCACATAACGTAGTTACACCTGTATGCGCTGCGGAACGGTATGTTCCCCACAGCACGAGTACCTCTTATTCCGACAGCCCGGCGGTTTTGGCCTTTTTGGTCGGATCAGTGAAATCGACTGCTGCGCCCTCGCGCTGCGCATCCTGCGCGCTGGAGCCGGTGAAGGCCGGGCGGCCGCCCGACTGCTCGTAGGCCGATTTCGCCTGTTCGTCGTTCCACCGCTCGCCGACCAGCACGCCGTGGTTGAGCATGATCTCGCGCTCAGCGCAGGAAGCCACCAGGGCGTCATGCGTGACGACGATGATCGTCGTGCCCTGGCCGTGCAGCTCGCGGAAGAGATCGAGCACGATGCGCTCGTTGGTCTCATCGAGGTTACCGGTCGGCTCGTCGGCCAGAATCAGCTTGGGATGGTTGATAAGCGCCCGCGCGATGCACACACGCTGCTGCTCGCCGCCCGACAGCTCGCCGGGCAAATGATGCGCGCGGTCCTTGAGCCCGACGTGGTCGAGGGCTTCCAAAGCCTGCTGCTCATCCACAACGGAGTGGTAGTACTGCGCCATCATCACGTTTTCGACGGCGGTGAGATGCGGCACCAGATAGAACTTCTGGAACACCAGCCCGATGACGTTCTTGCGCACATCGGCCAGCTGCGTGGCGTTGAGGTCTTCGAGCCGTCGGCCTTCGAGCGCGACCGAGCCGCGCGACGGCGCATCCATGCAACCGATGATGTTCATAAGCGTGGTCTTGCCCGACCCCGACGAGCCGACGATGGCAAGCCACTCACCCTCGGGCACGGTCAGACTCAGGTCGTCCACGGCGTGCAGATCGCCGTAGATCTTGGAGATATGGTCAAGTTCAAGCAGCATATCGCTTCCTTTCGCAGTGTTCATGGTTGCGGCGTTCGTGACTGTGGTGTTCGTGGCTGTGTCTGCCTTCGCGGCGTTCATGGTTGCGGCGGTCGATGCGTTATTCATAGTCATGGCTACTTCCCTCATTCCTCCCGCAGCACTACTGCCGGGTCGATTCGCGTGGCCCGCCGCACCGGCGGGATGGAGGCGGCGACAGCCACCAGCACACTTAGCGCTATCGAGGCTGCGCCGAGCGCCCAGTCGAATTCAATGACGCGGTGGAATACCGTCAGGCCGAGCACTCGCGCGAATCCGTAGCCAATTCCAGTGCCGATAAGCCCGCCAAGCAAGCCATACAAAGCCGATTCGGCGTGAAATTCCAAGCCGACGCCGCGCGAAGGGGCGCCGAGGGCTTTGCGCAGGCCGATTTCGTTGCGCCGCTGGGACACAATCGAGGAAATCGTCGTGCCGACGCCGACCAAAGTCAGCACGAGCACCACAACCGAGACAATCCAGAACAGGGTCTGCAGCATGGTGATGATGCGCTGGTTCGACGAGGTGATTTTGGTGACCTGCTGCGCCTTGGCGCCCAGAGCCGTGTCGCGGTTGATGCTTGCGACAAGGCTGGTAAGGCCGTTGCCCGACGCATCCGAGGAGTATTCGATGACATCCGCGCCGCGCGTGACGCCGGTCAGCGCGGCCAGATCGGAGGCCTTGGCATAGACGATCTCGTCCTCGCTGCCGCCGGTCGATACGATGCCGGAGACGCGGAACTGCGTGCCTTTGGTGTCCAGAATGTCCGTGGAAGCGCGGCCATCGGTACCATTATTGATGGAACCGCTGCCGCTGCTGGTGCCGCCGGCAGAACTGCCGGAGGAATTGCTGCTCGAACTGCTGCCACTGGCAGTTCCGCCGGCAGAACTGCCAGTGGAACTGCCGGAACCCGTACTGCCGCCGTGATTATGGGCGCTGTGGTCCATGCCAGACATTCCAGACATGCCCGACATTCCAGACATATCGCCTGTATTGGAGCCACTATCCGCATTGCCGTCAGCAGCAGCATTTCCGCTGCCGCCAGACGTGCTGCTCGGACCGTTCGAGGAGTCGCCGGAGGAAGCGCCGCCAGACACGCCATTCGCCCCGTTATCCGCAGCGCGGTAGCCAATCGTGACATATGAGCCGACGCCGAGGCCGAGCGCGTTGGCCGCGTCGTGACCGAGCATCACACTGCCTGTGGAAGGCCACTGGCCCTCCACATCCCAATGCCGGTTGAGCGCCTTCGTCGCAATGGGGTCGATGCCGGCCATGACGTACGGCGCGGCGTTGATGCGCACGTTTTCGTAGCGGTACGAGGCCGAGCGCGCGGGGGCGGCAGCCGTCACTTTCGCGCTGACCTTGCCGGCCGCCGCAGCGCTGATGCCTGTGCTGCCGGACTGGTGGGATTGGGCAGCCACAGCAGCAGGCGTCACGATGAGATTCGCGCCGTAGGAGCGCATGTCCTCGGTCATCTGCTGCGGCACGGCGACGCAGACCGCCGCCAGGCAGAACAGCGTCGCAGCGCCCACAATCGAAGCGATGACGGCCATTATGGCCCGCGAGCGCCTACGGAAGACGGCGCTGAACAGCATCACGAAGAACATGCGACGATTCGTCATCGCATGGCGGCGCTGGCTGCGCGCCGAACGCCGCTTCTGCCGCGCCGTGCCCGAAATCTGCCCAGTCGACGAATCATGAGCATTGTCAATATTGTGCGTTTGACGATCAGCGGCCATGAAGCACCTCCGCGGGACGCAGGTTCAGAATCGAGCGAATCGACGAGAACGAAGCAATGAGAATCGTAACGGCCAGCAGCACGAACACCAGTACGAAGACCATAGGCCGCATGGTGATGCCGGAGCCGAAGACCACATGGCCGACCAGCTGCGCCAGCGCCGACCCCAGACCAGCCCCGGCGAGCGCACCGACCATCGAAATCGCGGCTGTTTCGGCGAGCATCAGCCGCGAAACCGCGCCATCGGTGGCCCCGACGGCTTTGAGCAGCGCAAGCTCGGCGCTGCGTTCGCCTATCGATGCGGCCATGAGGTTTGCCACGGCGACGGCGGCCGCAATCAGACTCAGCACGGTCATGAGCATCATCACCGCCTGCGTTTTGAGCATCACGTCACCCTGCAGCGCCGAAACCTGCCGCACCTGCTTGGCGACCGCGCCGGGCAGCACCTCCTCGATCTGATAGGCGATGGACGAGGGATACGCGGTGCAATACCATGTCTCCCATTCCTCCTGGCTGAGCGCGGCCGGGTTCTTCGCCGCCTTGCGCGCCAGATCGTTCTCCGGCGTGGTCAGTGCCTTGACTTCGATGCGGTCGATCGAATCCGGCAAATCAGCCAGCTTCTGCGCCAGCGCGGACGGCATGTACACCGAGCCGTTATCGGTGTCGCCCGAGTCATAGACTCCTGTGATGGCAAGCGTTTGCATGGTGTGCGCGCCGGTGGCGGTCGTCTTGTGCAGCATCAATTCGTCGCCGACGCCCAGGTGCAGCCGTGCGGCCAAGTCCTTGCCAATCATGGCCTGCGCCTTGTCGTCCTTGGGCCAGCTGCCTTCGACCTTCCACCAGGAGCGCAGGCCTTGCACGCCCGCGACGGTCGATTCGCCGGTGGGCAGGTGCAGCGTCTTGTTGAACCAGGTGCCGACGATCGGCACCGAAACCGTGCCGGCAGTAGTACCAGCGCCGCCCCCAGAGCCACCGGCCGAACCAGAGTGAGCACCAGCATCGGAATGAGCACCGCCAGCCCCCATACCGCCCCCCATAGCCTCGGCATGAATATTGAGCTGCGGCGCGAAATCGGTGATATTGAAGGCCCAGAAGGTCGTTTTAATCTTCGGCACGTCCGATTCCTTCAGGAACGACGTCGGATCGGGCTGCGCGCCCTCGGTGTTGTACAGGTCGGAGACGACCGCGTCGGATTTGGGCTGGACGGTGATATTCGAGCCGTAGGACGACAGCTCCGCGTTGAGCTTGTCGCCGACATCAAAAACGACGCCGAGCATCGCCACCGCGATGGTCGCCGACAGGCACACCGTCACCGCGATAAGCAGACGCCGCCGCAATTGCCGGCTGAAGGAGCGCAGAATCATTCGCAGGAAAAACATAGCTAATCACTCCTTTCAATGCTGGAAGTGCATGGACAGGGCGTCGAGATCCGCCGTGTGAATCGTAATCGCGCCGTGCCCTGCCTGATAAGGGAACGGAATGGGATTGCAGCCGCCTTTGAAACCGATGGTGGCAACGTTGATTGCCACATCACAGCGTTTGCAGATGATTGTGCCGTTCTGCTCGTAGTAGCCCGCATCGCCGCAGTTCTCGCACGCATCAAGGCCGACGCCGTAGGCCCCGCCATTTTTCTTGATGATGATGAAGCGCATCACCGTGCCGTCCTTGGCCTTGTATTGGAAGCGATGAAGATGGCCGTCCGAAATCTGATCGAAGCGGATTGTCGCGATGTCGCCCTTGAGCGAGTAGGACTCCGGCGGCGAAAGCGTAGGCACTTTGTTGACTTCGGCGACACCGGCAGTCAGCGCGACCGTAATGCCAATCATGGCGACCAGGCTCCAAACACCTGCGGCTTTGGCGCGACGGCGCAGGGCCTTGTGCGTGCGCTCGACAGCCTCGTTCGGGCCGGCGAGCGGGAGTCGGAAGCCGGCCGCAATCGAGGCAGCCGCAGGAATCGCGAAGACGAGGCATTGCGTGATCACCAGCGCCATATCATGATTCGCGGCCAGAATCAGCACGCGGAAGGCCGAGCCGTGCAGCACCACCAGCATAAGCGACATCAGCAGCGAAAGCAGTTGCGTGAGGTGGCGTACCAGCAGCACCACCAGCATAAGCGATGCGGCGAGCAGGAACGTGCCGCGCGTCGCCGTGGTACGCAGCGTGCGGAATATGGCCGCAGCCACGACGGCGGTGGCGATGCCGAGCGCGAAGCCAAGCGCGCGCAGCAGCATGGCCGACGAGACTGGGGCATCCCCGGTCTCCACGAAACTCGTGAGCTGCATAAGCACATCCTGCAGCGCGAAAAACGTCGTGCATGCGATGCCGAGCGCCGCGATGAAGTTCGCCGCGTGCAAGCGTTTCGGATGCTGGTGCCAATTCGATGTCAGCCGCTTCGAGCGCAGCGCAACCGCAATCAGCAATGCATCGCAGATAACGCAGGCGATGAGCACCACGAGATTCACATCCGAGCGCCGCGTGATGATGACCAGCGTGCGCAATACCGTGAACGCCACGGCTGCCGCCAGCCCCGCAAGCAGTCCAAAAAGCCGCCAATGCCGGCTGATTGGCATATCGCGGCCTTCGCCGACGCCGAGCAGCACGCTCATCGTCATCGTCAGCAGCGCGGGGGCAAGCATCCCCGGAAGCGCCTGCACATATTGCTCAAGCATCCGTCAGCCTTTCCCTTGAGTTCGTGGTGAGTAGTTTATGATGTGTGGTGTGTGGTGTGAATAGGTGTGTGGCGGCGGCGTGTTGCATGGTGTTGTACGAAAGTGCACGGGGTGAATACGCCGAAAGGCTGGACGAGGACCGTCACCCGGTTTTCGCCCAGCCGAACGGCCGCGATTCGATTCGCTCACTTTGCGAGGCTCACCACTGGTGAACGGTGTAATCCCAGTCGTATGTAGCCGTAATCGGTTCGGTCCAGAAGCGGCCCTTCACGCCGGTGTCGGGGTCGACGTGCAGCGTCCAGCCGTTGGTCTGCGGGCTGAAGATCGTGAAGGTCAGCTTGTATTGGCCGGCCTTGTCGAGCTTGAGATTCGCGCCGTAATGCGGGCCGTCGTCGGCGTTCATCTCCATGAACGTGCCCTCTTGCGTGTTGCTCGCGTCGTTCTTGTCCTCGATCTTGTACTTCACGGTGAGCTTGGGGATGAACTCGCCGGTGCCATAGCCCAGCTCGTTGTTCTTCAGCGCGTGAATGTCGGCTTCGAGATGCAGATTCGAGTCCGCCGCCGACAGGCCCATACCCGCAGGGTACATGTCGACCGGCTGGAAGTAGACCGCGCCGATGTTCAGCGGGAACTTCTGCTGGTCATCGCCAATCTTGATCTCCTCGAACTTGGGGGCCGCCTGCGAGCTGCTGTCCGACGCGGCGGACTTCGAACTCGAGGATTTCGCGGCTCCGCCATCGGACGCATTGTTCGCGTTGCCGCATGCGGATAGGGAGAAGGCCAGCGCGCCGGCGACGACCAGTCCCAGAAGGCCGGAGAGGGTCTTGTTTTTCATTATCTTCTTCTCTTTCTTGTCGTGTGGATTCGTGGTGAATCGCAACATTGGTAGTGATGGAAAAATTGTGTTGGCGGAAAATTGTGTTGGCGGGAAACTGTGTTGCTAGAAAGAACTGTGTTGCTAGAAAACAGCGGGACTTGACTTATTGCGGCGACGATTGTTCTGATTGCTTTAGCTGCTCCGACTGCGACGATTGCTCTGGTTGCGATGATTGCTTCGGCAGCTCGTTCGAAGCCACCGCGCGTTTGCGACGTTCCTTGAGCGCATAGGTCGCGAACGACGCAACGACCGCAATCGCCGCAAGAATCTGGGCGATAATCGTCTCCCAGTAGGGATACAGCCCAATCCAGTCGTTGGTGGGCACGCCGGGAATATAGCGTCCGCTGATCAGCGTGCTCTCGATAAGCGAATGCACGCCGCCGCCCGCGAACGTAATCACCAGCAGCGCCATCAGAATCGAAGTGACCATGAAGAACGGCCGCAGCGGAATCTTGACCGAAGTGAAGCGCAGCAGCAGGAAAATCACCACGAGCACCACGGCCGCCGACAGCCCGCCGGCCCACATGCCCGCCGAATCGCGGCTCATCGAGTAGATGCTCTGGTAGAACATCACGGTTTCTGCGCCTTCGCGGAACACCGCGAGGAAGCTGAGCATCGCGAGCGAAATCACGCCGCCGAATGTCATGCGCTGCTGCGAGGTCACGCTGTCGACTGCGGCGTGCGCCTTGGCCGTTATGTAGCTGTTCCACGCCTCGACGCTGGATTTCGAGAGCATCCAGTTGCTCGTGTAGAGCAGCATGACCATCGCGATAAGTGCGACGACGCCCTCCATAATCTCCTGCTGCGGCCCGCTGCCGCTGAACAGCAGCCCGAAGAGCAGCGCCACGATTCCCGAGCCAATCAGACCAGCGACCACGCCGACGTAGATCCAGACCACCAGGCGGCGGTTGCCGGATTTGACGAGATACGCGATGATCGCGGTCACGACCAGCAGGGCTTCAAGCCCTTCTCGAATCAGGATGACGAAGGCCTGGCCGAACGCGCTGGTGACGAAGCGCGTGAAGCCGTTCCCCTGATTCGCGCTGCCGCCATCCAGCTTCGCCGCATCCTCGGCAAGCATGGATTTGAGCTGATTGACCAGACCGGTGGTATGGCTTATCGGATCGCCGTCGAGTATGGATTTGCGGATTTCCGCGAACTGGTTTTCAATCAGCGATACACGGCTGCCGCTGATCGCGTTCATCACATTCTTCTCGAAACCGAGCTTTTCGTAGTACTGGTAGTAGGCTTCATTGACCTTGTTGATGCCAGCCCGCTTGTCGCCGCTGCGGGCCTGCTGCACAGCGCTGTCGAGCACTGTGCCCATCTCCTTGGCGACCTGCGCCCAGGACCGATTGCCCTTGCCGTTGAAGACGCCTTTCTTCTCGGATTGCAGTTTCTTGCGCTGCTGCTGGGTCACTTTGGTGCGCGCAGCGGCGTAATCGCGCGGGTTTGCAAGGTTTGCCGTCGCGTCGAGGGTTTTTGCGCTGCCGGTGAGCTCGCCCTGCAACGCGGCGATTTGGGTCTGCAAGTCCGCCTCGTGGCCGGGAGCGTAGGTGAGCTGCTGAATTGACTGGAACTGCGCGGCTTGCGTCTGCTGACGGTCAGCGCCCAAGGTGTCGCGCGCGACCATAACGAAATTGCTGGCAACATAGCCGACGTTGTAGGCGGTGCTGACGTCGGAGTTGGCGGTGCTGGCGTCGCCCGAGGCGTACGACTTGAGCGCGGCATCGAGCTGCGCGTTGATCTGGGTGGCGACTGCGTTCCAGCTTGCGTAATCGGTGGGGTCGGCGGGAGCAGAAGCGGCGGAGGCAGGAGTGGTTTTGTCTGCAATCGGCCTGACGGCAGCGGTTTCATTGGCGGCAGTTGTCATGCTGACTTCCGCCGCAGCCGAGGCATCGTCTTTCCCGGCTACCGACGTGGCAACCGTATTTTGCGCCACATCCTGCGCGTAGGCTCGGTCGGTCGAAAGTCCAGCGACGAGCATCGAGGAGCATACGAGCATCAGCGCGAAGGCCAGCGCGGCGAACGAAGCGCGCAACCGGCGGCGACGAGACTGGGGCATCCCTATTCCTCTCTCACATGACGCACCGGTGAAGGCACGTCCTCTGTGGAACAAGGTAAGGGAAAACGCAAGAAACCAACAGTCTTGACATTCGCGAAATTTTGTCGTATTTCAGAGTGCTTGTGCGGTGATTTTTGCGACAAAAATTCTCTGTATCGTCTCAATATGTGGACGAACTGGCCGGGCGAATTATACGATGTCCATTATGTGGACGACTACGCAACGACCTTTTTGGGCTCTTTTGCGAAGGCCCCTTCGCCATTCGCATCGCCCGCGCACGACCTGCGCGCGATTTGCCGCGCTGGTCTGTCTGTTCAGGCAGCACCTAACCAGACAGCGCCCAACCACAAAGCGTCTCAACATCGCATTAACACAGTCTTAATACAAAGCCGCTGCGCCGACCGGCAGCACTCAACGGCAAACGGCCTGCACAACGGCTTGCGTCATCTATGTTCGTTACTGAAATGTCAGTGCAGCACTACTCGCGCACCACCACATTACGCAGCGAGCCGATGCCTTCGATGTGCACCACAGGTTCATCGCCTGCGTCAAGATGACCTGAGGCGTCAGGGGTTCCGGTCATGATGACGTCGCCCGGCAGCAGCGTCGCGAAGCTGGAAATGGCGGCAATCTGCTCGGGGATGCCGTGAATCAGCTCCGCCGTGGTGCCGCTGGCCTTCGATACGTCCTCGCCGTTGAGCGAGAAGGAGATCTTCGTGTCCTTCCAGTTCAGCTCGGTTTCGATCCACGGCCCGAGCGGGCAGGCGGTGTCGAAGCCCTTGGCGCGCGTCCACATCGGGTCGGGGCCTTGCAGGTCGCGCAGCGTCACATCGTTGACGCAGGTGAAGCCGAGCACATATTCCATGGCATGCTCCACCGGCACGTTCTTGGCGATGCGGCCGATTACCACGGCGACCTCCGGCTCGAAATTCATGTCGTGCGAATACGCGGGAATCACAATCGGGTCGTCCGGGCCAATCACCGACGTGCTCGGCTTCATGAAAATCACCATGTCCTCAGGGGCATGGGCGATGTCGGAATGCCCATGCTCGTGCATGAACTCGGCGTGGGCCTCGTAGTTTTTGGCCAGGCCGTAGACCTTCGAGGGGATCACCGGGGAGAGCAGACGGATGCCCTCGCCGTCCAGCTCGTAGCGGTCGCCGGTCGGCTTGACCGGCTGCGCGCCGAAGGGGAAGCCGTCAAGCGCCACCAGGTAATCTCTGCCGTCGGACTCGTCCTGCTGCACAAAGGCATACTGCGGAACGTCATTATGTGAAAAGCGTGCGATTCTCATAGGACTACCCTACCGCCGGCATGCGTCAGCGGAGTTATCGCCGTGTGAAACATCTCGAAAAGCTCGCGAATTTGCTGTTTTACGGATTTGCTGACTTGCGAATTTGCGAATTTTCCCCTCGCGAATTTTTTAATTAAGCAGATTTATGCGTTTCCGACGGTATCCGGGCGCTGACGCGCGTCCACAGAAAATCAGGAATGGCGGCATTCCGCCAAAACGCTGCGCGCTGATTTCGGTGGCTACTTTGCCAAGTGCTTAATAGACGAAAAAAGTGCTGAGAAGATTGCCTCAACGCCATATTTCCATCAGATGCGCGCGTGGAATCGCACGAAATCGCATGGAAGGCGGCACCGGATGCTGCCCTCCCCCCCGTCGCCGCCCTCGACACTCTCCGAATGCGCGCAAATGCGGTGTCGGCCATCTATTAAGCACTTTTTTCGTCTATTAAGCACTTGCGAAAGTACACGCCTATTTCAGCCTCCATGAAATCCTTGGAATCTAGCCATTCCTCGATAGCCGGTACCACCTCGGGAAGCCGCATACAGGCGGTTTCACCCGGCAATCTGCTTAATAGATGATCAGCCAGGAAGAAACCGTCCAAAAATCATGCGGTACTCCTCCGCACGCACGCAATCAGAAACCCGAAATTCGACTCGAACTCAGATGAATTCGCGTTCGCCGAACAGGCCGGTGCCTACGCGCACAATCGTTGAGCCCTCCGCGATGGCGTATTCCATGTCGCCGGTCATGCCCATCGACAGCTCCGCGCAATGCTCGGTGCCCGGCGCCTTGGAATCGAGAATCTGCTCGCGCGTGTGCCGCAGGCGTTCGAAGCCCTTGCGGATCGCGTATTCGTCGTCCACATGCGCGCCGATGGTCATCAGACCCTCCAGCCGCAGGCCGCCCATGATGCCGATGCGCGTGGCGATATCGATGGCGTTCTTCGGATTGCAGCCCGATTTGGATTCCTCGCCCGACTCGTTCACCTCAAGCAGCACGCCGACCTCGATGCCCCGCGCGACCGCCCGGCGGGCGATGCGCTCGGCGAGCGCCAGCGAATCCACGGATTCGATGGTGTCCACCACGGGAAGCACCTTGCCGATTTTATTCGTCTGCAGCTGGCCGATGAGGTGGAAGGGAATGTGGGTCGAGTCGGCGTTGCCGCCGTTGCCGCCGCTGCCTTCGATACCTTCGATACCTTCGTCATCGTTGCGCCCGTCGCCCTCGTCGCGCCCGAGCGCAAACCCGCGCGCGGCGCACAGCCGACGCAAACCGTCAGCCTTCGCCGCAATCTCCTGCGGCCGATTCTCGCCAATTATGCGAATGCCAGCATCGATCGCCGCCATGATCTCCCCGACATCGCGGGTCTTCGTCGCCGCAAGCAGCCGCACCGAGCCGGATTCCCGGCCAGCCGACTCCTCGGCCGCCCTCACGCGGTCGAGCACCCGATGCACATTATCGGCGATCTCCTGCGCGCGCGGTGCCTCGATGGTCTCGTTCGCCAAATCCCTGTGCTCCATATACGACGTCATGATTGCCTCTCCATATCGTTTCGCCGTTCCCATCGTAGCCGCGCGCCGGCCGAAGAGCGCGGAATTGGCCGAAGGCGCTATATCGCATGATTATGGCGCGTTGCCATAACTGGCATTGGAGCGTATTGGATTGCGTGCACAAATCGCGTTATGGTAAATCATGACAAGGGATGGGGCAAGATAGCGGCGGAGGCATCACGAATGAACGATACTGCGAATGAGATTCGGATTCATGCTCGGGTGACCGGCCTCGTGCAGGGCGTCGGGTACCGCTACTTCGCCTTCAATGCGGCGCGGCGGCTCAATCTCACCGGCTGGGTGCGCAATTGCGCCGACGGTTCGGTTGAAGTCGAGGCGCAGGGCGAGCGCACAGCCATCGCGCAGCTCCTCTCCCAGCTCAAGCTTGGTCCGCGCTGGTCCCAGGTGAGCAGCGTGGAGGCTCAGTCGGTCTCGATTCGTCACGGTGCCGGGGCCAAGGAGTTCCGCGTAGAGCCGGGGTACTGAGCCCGCTTGCACAGCTTTTTGGAAAATTCCCTTTGAAGCGGTTCAAACGCTGCGTTGCTTGATTTCAAGCGCTTTCAGACGTTTTCAAGCGGCGCTGCGAGGACTATCGCTGCTCCCCACTCACCTCACCCGTCGTTCATTAGGCCCATTATTGCGCAAACCCATCCGTGCAAGGACTTTTCCGATTGCGTCGCATTCCAAGAAACGGCGGAATTTCAAGGATTGCATGAAAGGCGAAACAAGCGGATACTTTCGAAAGGGCCTAATGAACGAAAAAAAGACCTAATGAATGGGTTTTCGCGGTTGCCAAAGTAGCTGTCTCACTGTCATGCCGTTTACGTCATGTCATTTGCGCCGGGGAGTCGGCTTTGGATGGCGTCGGGCAGTCGGGCGGCCACAATCGTCATTTGTTAGGCCCTTTTTTCGTTCATTAGGCCTTTCGCCAAGTAGACACCACATCATGCACTTACCACTTTGGCGGAATACCGCCATTCTTCAAAATGTAAGGCACAAGCGTTTCGCTGCATGCGACGGCATATTCCCGAAAAAGAGCCTAATGAAATTCGCAAAGAGGTCGTACAGCGCGCGGAAACGACTAAACAGATAATCCGCATATCATCACATACGACCTGCATAGGGCTTCCACCTCAATGGGCCGTGTCTGCCAACAATGAATCATGCGGGGCAGTCGCACAGCATAGCCGAAATAAGCCGCTCTCTTAAGCATCCCTACAATCCATGAGATGAGTCATTGCGCTCGGTTCAATCGCGCGATCTGTGGGGTCCACTCGCAGGGCGTTCCAACCGTTACGCCTGAACAACTGCAGCGCCTCGTCTGGTGTCATGGGGACGGGGCCAGAATCGGAACCGGAATCAGGTTTGCCCGGTTCGTTTGGATTGCTTGGCCTGTTTGTCCTGTTCGGCTCGCGCAGACCCAGCAGCCACGCGCAGTATCCGATGATTTGGCGTGGATTGGCTCCGGATTCCCGCAGCGCGCCCATGTCGAGATCACGGTCGCGCTTGGCGAGTCTGCGGCCGGCATTGTCATCGATCAGCGGCAGATGGGTGTATCGCGGGTTCGCCGTGCTTGGATTTTGGCCTGGTTGCTGCCTCGTGCCGGAATCCGTGCCGGGACCCACGACGCCACCAAATCCTTGCACGGAGTCGGCTCCGAATCCAGCGGCGAGCAACTGGCGGCGAATCCAGATTTGTAGCGCGGTGGAGCGCAGCAAGTCCCGCCCGCGCACGATGTCGTCCACGCCCATGAGCAAATCGTCGACCACCACGGCCAGCTGGTAGGAGAACAGCCCGTCCGAGCGCCGCACGACCGAATCGCCCACATCGCGGGCGAGGTCGAAACGTTGTGTGCCGAAGATCTGATCCTCGAATGCAACCGACGTCAGCGGAGACTGTGCAGGAGGCACTGCTATGCGAAGCGAATGCTGGGCATCTGCGGCCAGTCTACCGCGCACTTCGTCGGGGTTTTCGAGCAGTAGCCGCCTGCACGTACCTGGGTAGACAGTGAATCCGTCACCTTCCTGCGGTGCGGACGCCGCGCGGATTTCCGCGCGCGAGCAGAAGCACGGGTAGATCAGCGAGGAATCATACACGGGGTCGGCGGTCGTTGCCGCTTCGGGCATCGGGCGGCTTGCAAGCGCCCGCAGCGCCGATTCGTAGATTTCGCCGTGCTGCGACTGGTATACGGGGTCGCCATACCAATCAAGCCCCAGCCATGCCAGGTCGTCCATAATCCATCGGTCGGCGTCAGGCATGACGCGCGGTATGTCGATGTCCTCGATACGCAAGGCGATATGGCCGCCGGGGCAGGCGCGCGACGAAAGCCACGCTGCCAGCATCGCGTAAACGTTGCCGATGTGCAGACGCCCCGAGGGAGTCGGCGCAAAGCGCCCTTTCATTGTGCACTCCGGCATGAGTCTCACCTCGTTTCCACGCACCCATTATTCACTATTCCGGCTGGTGACGTGTTGGGCGGGTTGCGGTTTAGCTTCGCGGTGTTAGCGGGAGATTCGGTCGAACCTACAGACTGACGATGCCTTCAGCATCGTCCTTCGCAGCCTTAGCGGCTGCTCACTTCGCCTACAGACAGCGCACAGCGCTGTCTGCTTTACGGCTCAGCACTGCGCTGTCTTTTCAACGGCTCGACACGCCGGTTTGCGGGGGGATGATTTGGGAGTAAAGTAGTCACTCGGTTCAAGGAACTTGCCAACGCCCCTGTAGCTCAGTTGGTTAGAGCAGCTGACTCTTAATCAGCGTGTCCGGGGTTCGAATCCCCGCGGGGGCACCTTGAGAATGCCGTGGTCGCATATCAGCGACTGCGGCATTTTTGCTATTCGCATCAAGCAGCATATCTTCGGCAGCATCATTTCCAATCATCATCCTCATAATGGTGTCATCTGCCAACTCATCAACTGTCACGTCCAAGAACTCAGCGGCGAGCAGAACTTCATCGAACTTCCAGTTTGCCCGCGAGATCTTTAAGGAAATCGCTGCTGGTTTTACACCCATGTAGTCAGCAAAACCCTTTTGCGTTTTCCCCTTTGCGTTCATGAGCTGCTGCACATTGAAAGAAACAACCTGCATTTTATATGCTGCCCGTTGTTTCGGAGTTATCTCGGTTTGAACCACCGGCATAGCTTAAGGTCCTTTCGTGGTTATCTTTACCATCTGCAATTAATCTTACGACACGATTTGCATATTGCGCAAATTGAGGTTACTGTGATAACAGTTCGTAAACATGATAACAAATTGTGGAGGTGAAAGGTGGTGAAAACTCAAATGAACGAATGGTTCAGAAAGCGTGCTGTCGGGCAGGCGGAAGTCGCTCGCACACTGGACGTTTCGGTTTCAACTGTTTCAAGAATTTTGAGTGGGAAGCAACCGCTTTCAATGGATCGCGCCTTGTCGCTGCATGAACAATATGGGATCCCGCTATGCATCATTTTCCCCTCTTTGGAATCTGATTTTGAACTCATTCGTAATTCGAAAGAGAAGAGTGCCGTGGCCAGTTAACCTTTTCACCCTTTTCTACCAGATAAAAGAATGCCGGCCCGGTGTTTAGGCCACCGGGCCGGCGTGCAATAACAAAGAATCAAACGAAGCCAGTTTTGGACGGCTGCTTCGTTCGTTCCTAGTAAGGAGTCATTGCGATGACTGATTTTAACAGGCGCACCTTGGGTTTTTCCTTGGTGCCTGATGACAATGGTATGCGTGTCGTGCGGGGAGTGGCGGGCGCATGCGTCACTTTTCCTGATTTTTCCGCTCCGGGCGTGTCGTCGTCCGAGCGTCGGCGTGCGATGGCGGCGCATCCCGCGAACGGCGGGCATAAGCGTCCGACTGTCTCCCATGCTGCCGATGTGGTGGATGAGGTGGCGTACTGGCATGGCCGGGCGCGCCGCTACATGCAGAATATCGTGCTTGCCGCGGTCTCGGCCTTGTTCCTGGCGTTGCTGCTGATCGAATGCGTCTCGTCCGCCGGGCGGGGCGTCGCTCTCCTGGCCGCAGGCGCTGCCGTGTTCCTCGCTCTGGCGGGGTGCTCGGCGTGGCTGGCCGCGTCCGTCCTGGACTGGCGGGCGTCCCGTGATTTCCTCAACGCCGAGCGTCGGCGCTCGACTGCCGATTCGGAGGCATCCCGATGAAAAATGATTCTTCTCGTTTCGCGCTGCTGCGTGGTGTGCTGTTCTGGCTGGGCGTGCTGGCGATGTGCCTGGGCGTGTATGCGGGGCTTGGCTTCCTGCTCTATTTCCTCATTGGCCTGGCCGGTGTCTGGCATCCCTCGTACCTGGTGTGCGTCGCGGCCGGCGGATTCTTCGCCGTCGTCACCACGGTCGCCTTCCTGGCACACGAGCTGATCGTCGCGCCTGAGATGGCCGAGATCGATAAGGGGGCCGAGTGATGGAGTCGACGGTGACGCGCCTGCGCAAGCGCTTGAGCAGGACAGACGAGCAGGTATTGGCGTCCAGCGCCCGTGACGGGTCGATGGACTGCTATGTGAGCACAACAATCGGCGTGCCGCAGGTGATGGTCGGCGCGTTGCGCCGGCTGGTGACGGCGGGGAGGCGGTCGGAATGTTGAGCATGGTTGCGGTGCGGGTCGTGCAGGGCTTTTTCGAGGTGCGCATCCGGGACGATTCGGCCTACGGGCTGCGCGGCCAGGTGGTGACGCTGGACGAGGCGCAGGCCAGGGCGTTGCGTGACTCCCTGACTGAGGCGCTGGGCATGGACGCGGATATCCGGGCCGAGCGTGAGCGCACGCTGCGCGGCGCCCCGACGCAGGGAGGCGGGCGATGAGCTGGTTCTACATTGTGCTGATTGGCCTGCTGGCCTGCCAACTCGGCCTCGGCGTGGTGGTGCGCGGTCTGCAAGGCGACCCCCAGGAGCATGACCGGATACTTTTCGCCGCCACGCTCCTGGCGCTCATGGCGGGCGTCATGATCGTCTATGTCCTCGAAGCGATGTTCGGGTGGTGGTCGCGATGAGGGTTGTGGATCCGATGAGCCGGGAGGCCGTCTCGCAGTGGGTGTGGCGCGCGTATGGCTTGGAGCCGAACGCGCGGCTCGTGCTGGCGTTTCTGGCGCATTTCGCGTCGCCCGGCCGTCTCGAGGCCAGGGCGAGCGTGGGCGACCTCGCCGACGTCCTCGCCCTGAGCGAGGACAAGGTGCGGGAAGCGCTCTCGGCTCTGATCAGGAAGAACTATCTGGAATGCCGCGGCCGGCCGATGTGGGGCTGGCCGGGATGCGGCGGGGACGACGACCTGCAGGAGGAGAACTGGCACCTGCTGCCAGGCAGGGACCCTGTATCCGGAAGGCATGCGAAGGAGGCAATGCTATGAGCTGGGGAATGATGGCGCGGGCGCTGGAGGTACGGCTGCCGTGGCCGGGCGGGAAGCTCACGCTGCTGGCATTGGCCGGCCGGGCCGACGACGAGGGCCATGTCACGCCCGCCGGCCCGCTGATAGGAGACATGGCCGCGAGCCTGGCCGAGGAGACAGGATTGCGCGAGCAGACCACGGAGCGGGATGCGCCGGACCTGTCGGTTATGGACTGCCTGCGGATCCTCGAATTCGAGCAGCTTTTGAAGCTCCCTGCGCGCACCAGCCGCGAGCGGCGCTGGTCGCTGACGTTCGACGCCTATTCCAGGCGCGTGGAGCGCGAGACGGATCAGGCGCGCAAGGCGTTGGAATCCGGCACGCTCGGGCGTCCTCCCGTGAGGGAGCGCTGCCCGCAGTCGTCTTCCGATGGCAGCTGGCGCGATCCGCGGACCGCTTTGAGCGAGCACGACCGGCTGGTGCTGGCGCGCGCGTTCGACTTCACGGACAGCATGGAGCGGGCCATGAAGGACGAGGTCTACGAGTTTCTCGATGACACGCTGCGCAAGGGCGTCCATGCCTTTCTGGCCGATCCGCCTGCCGATATCGAGGCGTTCGAGAGGCGCTTGGAGCCGCTCGCCATGCAGTGCGCGGATATGGCCGTGCAGGGCGTCCTCGAGGCGATTCAGGCGGGGAGGCTGTACTGATGCGAGTTCTGCAGCTCCATGACGTTCCTGGGTATGGGCAGTTCCCTCTGCCCGTTCCTCAGCTGGTCGGTCCAGCAGCTCGACTGGTTCGTCTCCCGGCAGTAGTCGGCGACCTGCTTGGATATCAGCCTTCTGGTCTTGTCATTGTTCTCAGCGGTCTGGTGGGCGTTTCCGGTGTTGTGCCGGAAGCCGAGCAGTATGGTCTTGTCCGCCTCGTCCACGTCGCGTCTGAGCCGTTCGGGAAGCGCTGCCGCGTATCTGATCAGATGCCTTCCTGGGAAGCGCATGGCGCCCGCCGCGTCGTCGATGTGCTGGATGAAGCTGACGGGCGACCATCTCGGCCCGTTCCGGCCTGCCTCGATGCCGAGGATCTTCTTGAGCGTGGCGTAGTCCTCTCCGATCCAGGGCTTCATCCACAGCCCGGCGCGGCCCTGATGCACGTGGAATATGTGCGACCACGGCCGCTCGCCTCCGGTGTCCTTGAGGATCTGGGCCACGAGCATCTGCGCGTAATCGCCGTACTCGTCCTTGTGGTCCATCTGATGGACGTAGGTCGCCTGGAAGGCCGCCGGGCCGTCTGTGAAGTCCCATGCCAGGCGGGGCGCGTCGATGGCTTCCTCGCGCATGACCGTATCCACGATTCTGGTCAGCCCCGCGAGTTCCATCATCCCATTGTGCCCGCTCGCGGCGACGTGCGCGAATTATCCGAAGAGGGCGAGTCATGAGCGGGGCGTGCGAGGCGTGGGCGTGGACGGTGCGCGGGCTGAAGCCGTCGGAGAAGAACATTCTGGTGTTCCTGGCGAGGAAGGCGTATTACGACGATGGGCAGGCCGCGTGGCCGGCCCTGGCGAGCATCGCGGATGCGTGCTGCTGCAACGAGCGCACGGTGCGCCGCGCCTTGGACTGCCTGGTGGCGAAGGGCTATCTGGAGCCGGGCGATCAGGACTTCAGCGCGCACAACCCGCGCACGGGGCTGACGGTCAGGCCTGGGCACCGGTGCACGGTGTGGAACGTGGTCATGCGCGGCTGCCCCGTCGAGATCGAGCCCGAGGACATCGAGGAGCCCGACGAGACCGAGCCGGTGCAGGCAGCGGAGGAGTATCCCGGAGCCGAGGCGTGCGAGGAGTCCGACGCGGCGGGCGAGGAGCCGGATTCGTGGGTGGACATTTTCGACAGTGACAAAATGTCCACCCACCCCGAGGCGGATTCGAGAGTGGACATTCTGACCGGAAAAGTGTCGAAAATGTCCACCAATAGACAAATAACAAACAAATACCCCTCTGCCCCTACGGGGCATCCCCCCACCGGGGGATCCACCGGATCGGGATTCGAGGCCGGAGCGGACCCTCCGGAGCTGGACGCCGACGCCGGGCGGCTGTGCGACCGGTTCCGCCGGCTGCTGGCCGACGCCGGGCTGCCGGTGCCCAGCGGCCTGCAGCCGGGCGCCGATGGCGGGCCGCGCTCGAAGCGCGAGCTGCACGCTGCCCGCAGCCTGCTCGACGCGCACGGCCCGGACCTGAGCCTGGCCGTGGCCGAATGGGCGCTGCGCCGTCCCGGCGACCGGGAGCGGCCCGGGGCGTTCTCGTGGCGCTCGTGCGTCACCGGCCCTGCGAAGCTCGTGCAGAAGTGGGACAAGATCGGCGCGCAGATGGCCGACGACCCCCAGGGCCGCCGGCTCATCGCCCAGGCGACGCCCGGCGCCCGGCCGGAGCATCCCGCCCCGGCCCGCCGCGAGGCGTCCGAGGCGGCCATCATGGCTGTGCTGGTCCGTCTCGATTTCGACGACGGGCACTACCCGGCCGCCAAGAAGCACGTCGTGGCCGGCCTGCGGGACGGCCTGGCGGACGAGCGGATCGTCGCGGACTGGCAGGCGGAGCATCAGGGCGAGGGCGGGCCGCCGGCCGAGCAGCGGGCCGCCGCCACGATGGCCGGCGGGTACCACTTCGCCGGCAATCTGCGGGCTGCGGAAGGAGGCGGGCTATGACGAGCGTCCAGACCCAGGCCCCCGCGGGGATCTGCATGGGGCTGCCGCAGCCGGTGCAGGACCTGATGTGGGGCGCGGACTCGCTGCCGGACGCCAGGGCGCAGCGCGAGCTGACCGCCGCGGCCGTCAAACTGTGCGAGATGTGCCCGCTGCAGGCCGACTGCCTGGCGCTGGGCATCGCGACGCATGACCAGTTCGGCGTCATGGGCGGGCTTCCGGTCAGGGCGAGGCAGCAGCTGCAGCGCCTGGCCGAGGAGGCCGGCGTGCGGTTCGCGCCCGGCGACCCCGACCCGCGAGGCGCGCTGGCCCGCTGGCTGCGCGAGCACCCCGAGGTCGTGCGCCAGGCGCGCGACAGGGAGAACGAGCGCAGCCGGGCGCGGCACCGCAGCTCGGCCGAACGTCAGCGCCGCTGGCGCGCCGCGCACCGCGCCCCGGACAGCGGGACGGCCAGGCAGACGGGCTGAGCAATGAATCTGAAAACCAACTATTCGTCTAGTGCGGAAAGGATGCGGCCATGGCTGGCAAGCGGAGGGTGAGGGTGACGTGCAACAGGCGCCTGGGCGTGCGCGCGCCGTTCGAGGTGCCCCGGATCGGCGTGTGCGAGGGGCTCGAGTTCTATGTCACGCTCCCCCGCGTGTACGAGGTCGACGGGATCGCGGAGCCTGCGGGCTCGGCCGAGGCGAACGACGCGATACGGTTCTCGTTCCACGTGGGGCGGGGCCTGTCGGTCCGGTGCCCGTCGTGGCTCTCGCGCTTCGAGACGGACTCGTGGAGCGTGCTCGCGTCCGGCCCGGGCGGGCGGCTGGTCCCCTCGCCGGTCTCGCGGGGCACGTTCGAGCGGATCCTGGCCGAGCATGCGGCGGATATCGGGGACGTCGAACGGCTGGAATCGGACGCTTTCGGGCTGATCCTGGCCGACGGCCCCGACGGCCCGCACGCGATCCAGCCAGCCCTGTACTGACGACGACATGAAAGGAAAAACGGAGATGAAGACGACGAATACAAGGAACAGCTGGCTCTGGATGCACGCGGCGGATGCCGCACGGCCTGCCGGGTGGGTCCTCATAGCCGTTGCAGAGCTCGAACTTCTGCCTGGCATGGCGGCAACCACGGCGACGGTCGTGGGAGACCACCATGGCGGGGACGCGCGCATCGTCGCGCTGTCGGTGGGATGGACGCTGATCGTCGTGCTTTTCCTCGACGCCCTGGGACAGGCATGGCGCGGCGTCCGCCGCCTGCGCCGCTCGTACAGCGTCCACTGCACGCGACGGGACTACCCGGAGTCCATGATCCCGCTGGGCGTGAGCGCGGACGGCCACTTCCGGGCCGAGTACGACCCGTACAGCGACGCGGTCATCGTGACGCTGCGACCCGCGCTGGAAGGCATGCCCATGGCGTGCCTGATTGACGGGCGCATCGATCACATGCCCGGCCAGCCGGGCCATGCCTGCGAAGGCACCGTTGACAGCCATGCCGGGTCCGCTCTGGTTCCAGGCCGGTGACGCCATTTTGATGGACCTGTACGAGATAAGGAGAAGATCATGACGTTCTATGACTGGCTGGCGATTCCGCTATTCGCCATGATTTTCTATTCGGAGGCCTGGTTCACCATCCAGTCCGTGGTCATCGACGAGCGGAGCATGGCCGAGGCCGAGGCGGATACGATAGCGGCTTTCTGGCTCTTAGCTGGCTGCGTCGTGCTGCTCGACTACTCAGTGTGCCGCTTCCGCGCGGCGTTCGCGGCCAGGGATCCGTCGCTGTCCGGCGTGCCTCTCTGGCTGTGCGTGCAGGCGGCCGCTGCTCTCGTGGCCGTGTTCATGGTGCCCGCGATCTGCCGCCAGGCGTGGAGGTGGGCCAGGTACGGGCGCAAGCGCCCCATCGATGTGGACGAGGATGGCAGGGTCGTGATGACCACCGGCCGCACCTGGTGGCCGGTCCCGTTCTGGGTGCGCCTGTGCCTAGGCGCGGCCGGCCTCCTGGCCGCAGCGGCCTTCGTGCCCGTGCTGCGCGCCGCGTCCGACCTGCTGCACGCATAGACGAATAGATGCATAGATATATAGAAACATAGATAAGCAATAAAACAATTAGACAAGAAAACAATAAGACATCTAGTTGATTAGATGTGTTCCCGGCCGGATGGGCGGACGTCTGTGGTAGTGTGCGTCTGCCGGGCCAGGGGAGATTCGAAGGAGAAGATCATGGAAAGCCAGGAGAACGACATGGCCGAGACCGAGGCGCTGCCGGTCATTGGGACGGACGGCCTGCAGAGCATGGCCGACGGGCCGGACGACGGGATGGCACAGAGCGGTCCTGCCAGGGCCGGGAGGCGCAGGCGCGCCGCGGTCATCGCGGCCGTCGGCGTCGTGGTGGCGCTGGCCGCCGCATACGCGGGCGGCTGCGCGTACGCCGCGCACAGGCTGGATGCGGAGAAGGCGTCCTATGCCGCCGAGCGGAGCGCTTACATCGGGAAGACGGGCGATGCGAGGAATCTCGCCAGGAGCGCGAAGGGCGAGGTGCTCGACCCGAAGGCCATCGACGCGCTGAACGCGGCCGCCGGCCGGCGTCTGCCGGCTCCGGGACAGGCGCGCCCCTGGGCGCTCTGGGAGCAGATCCCCGTGCTGCACGGCTACGCCCAGGCCCGCGCGACCCTGGGCGATGATGCGAAGGCCATCGACCAGGCCATCGCCGAGGTCAGGGCCTCGCAGTCCGCGAAGCGCGTGAAGGACGCGAAGGACATGCTCTCGCATGCCGACGGGGCGGCGAAGAAGCTCCTAGCGGACTCGAACGGCAAGGTCGCGGACAACAGGACCCGCGACGCGCTCTCCGCCGCGATCAGCGGCGCGGACAGGACGCTCAAGACACCCACTGGGTTGAAGCCGGGACTGGCCGAAGCGTATACGGCCGCATTGAAGCCCCTGGCGGACGCGAGCCGGCAGGTCAACGACTCCATGAAGGCCAAGAGCGACGCCGACGCGAAGGCCGCGGCCGACGCTGCAGCAGCCCAGGCCGCAGCCGCCGCGCAATCCCAGGGCGCGGCGCAATCGGCGCAGTCGTACGCCCAGGCCCCTGCCTACGGCAATTACGGCGGCGGCACCCAGTCCTACGCTGGCGGCGGCACAAGCGGCTACCAGCAGCCGGCCGCGCCACGACAGCAGGCACAGCCACAGGGCGGCGGCGGCAGCAGCTTCGATGAGAATGCCTGGCGCGCTGAAGCGCAAAGGCAGGCAAACGATCCGAATAACCGTCTGTCGCCTTTGGGCGAATGCCAGGTGTTCGGCTCCTGCGACAGGTTCTACCAGCAGTCGGCGCAGCAGCAGGCCCAGCAGCTGGGCCATTAGACCCATCAGATCTATCGGATAGCATCCGCGTCTCCCTAATAGCTAGGGGGCGCGGATTTTTTTATATAAAAATAGTGACGCTTGTCCTCGGCTACGGCGTGTCGCCGGTGGTCTGATTGATGTCGGGAAGCCCATCCGGGCTTCTGTCATGACAGAAATCGGAGGAGAGCCTTATGGGGTTCAATCTGAAACACAGCGCACGCGAGACCGGGAGCGATCATCCCGGCCTGGCGCGCAAGAAGGGCTGGCGCGCCCTGGTGGCGGGCGTCGCGGCGCTGGCCACGCTGGCCGCGCCGGCGGTGGCGATGGCCGACGCGGGCGGCGGCACGGGATCGGACGGCGGAGGCGGCACGGGCGGCACCGCGTCGATCCACTGGCTGACCAAGGACGCGTGGCCCGCCACGAACGACGGCGTGCGCCAGGCCCTTGGCGACATGGGCTACCCCATCACGGGAGGCGGCACGGCAGGCACGGCCAATGACGTGATCAACACGTCGCTGGGCCAGGCGATCAACCAGTGCCAGGCGAGCTACACCGGCGAGGGCGCGGCCGACTGCCGCCTGGTCGGCGTGGGCATCGTCGGCAACGACGACAGCCACACGTTCACCGGCATCAGCAACTGGGCGGACAGCGGCCTGTGGCACCAGAAATGGAATGACGAGGTAGCTGGAAAGACCTACAACTACAACGGCGTGAACTGGAACGCGAACACGGCATGGACCGACAAGCGCGGCAACCATACCCTGAGCACTTTGGCCGATGAGGTCATCAACGCGAATCTGGGCGCTTCGCTGCGCGTGATCGTGCTGGCGAAGAACCAGCCCGCCCCACCCACATACAACCTGACCGTGAACACGCAGGCCTCGACCGCACCGAAGGCCGGGTCGAACGATCCGGTGCATGACACGGTCACGCTGGACCGTTCGGGCAGCTCGGTCGCGGAGAACGTGACGGTGAGCACGCATCTGAAGTACGCCGGGTCCGCGGCCGGCATCGTGCCGGGAGCGGAGGCGAACCGGGACAAGGCGATGCCCAACCAGGGCGCGACCGGCTCGGACGACTTCACCCCGAAGGACTTCGGCATGGCGAACGGCTGGGTGCCGGGCCATTACTGCTTCAGCGCGCAGGTCGCCAAGCAGGGCCACATGGGCGCCGCCGTGAACACCCCGGCGTGCGCCGCGGGCGAGGACTTCACGGTCACGGACGTGCCCCCGGCCCCGCCGGCCAAGAGCATCGACAAGGGCGTGAGCGCCAGCCAGATGGTCAACCGCACCGTGATCACGTCCAAGACGGGCCTGTTCGGCTACGCCATGGCATTCAGCGACCAGATCACCCCCAACGGCGTCAAGTACACGGTCGGCAACTACAAGCTGATCGACAAGGACGACGGCAACAAGGACGTGAGCGCGGACTTCGCGATCACATGGGACAAGGCCAAGAACACGGTCAGCGCGACGCGCAACCAGCCGTACAAGTCCTTCCTGCCCTCGGACCACTCGTACGAGTTCTCGTTCGATGTGACGGTCTCGAAGCCTGACGTGAACAAGGTCAAGGACATCGCCAAGGTGACCTGGAACGAGCATCCCGCCGCATCCACGGACGAGCACGAGTTCCCCACCTGGACGCCGGCCCCCGACAAGTCCTGGGTCAAGCTAGGCGCTGACGGCAAGTGGCAGACGGTCGTCGACCCGGGGCGCACCAACGCGACCGGCGCTGACAACAACGTGTTCTTGGATGAAGACCGGGTCGCCTCCGTGGTCAACGGGACCGTGGACGCGAACCTGATCCAGGCCCCCACGAAGCTCGCGCTGGCGGATGACTGGACGGCCTCGGACTACCTCGTGGACCCCGAACCGGCATCCTCGATCCGCGTGTACGAGGCGAACGGGCAGTCCGACGCCAACGGCCACTACGTGAGCGCGTCGGTCAACGACATCGCCACCAAGGGCAAGGACGTCACCAGCCAGTTCAAGATCGCACTGAATGGCTCGAAGGCCAGCGCGACCGCGAAGCCGGCCTACCTGGCCAAGCTCAAGGGGCTGAAGACGCCACTGCAGGTCACCCTGCTCGTGCCGATGACGGTGAACTTCGCCAACGGCAAGGGCGCGGCCCAGGTGCGCGCCGACCACGGCAAGCAGCCCGGCGACGAGCTCGAGTTCTGCGACGCGAACAGCACCCGGTTCACGAACTCCGGCTCGGAGAGCGTGAACGACGTGACCACGCCGACCAACGTCCCGGCGATCTGCGGCTACGTGCCACCGGTCAAGAAGGACGTGATCGGCGAAGCCAGCCAGGGCGGCGATCAGGCCAGCGTGGACGGCAAGGTCGTCTTCCCCGGCCAGCGGGTCGAATACCAGCTGCTCACCACCCCCAAGCTCCCCGACACCCTCGCCTACGGCGTGAGGAACCTGGTTCTCACGGACACCTACGACCAGTACCTGCAGCCCGACAAGCAGACCCTGGAACTCATGGATCTGAACACGGGCAAGGTCATCCCCAAGAGCGCGTACGCGACCAAGTGGGACGACGCGAAGCACCTGGCGCAGGCCACGATCAGCGACCAGGCGCTCCTCGCAGGCTGGAAGGCGGGCGGCAACCCGCGCATCCAGCTGCGCTTCGAGGGCACCGTCTCCAAGAGCGCTCCCACGGACCACAAGGTCGACAACCAGTGGATGCTCACCCTGAACAATTCGCTGACCCCGTCCAACGTGGTGTTCAACGTGCCCCCGGCCTTCACCCCCGTGAAGACGGACACGCAGGGCGCCAGGCAGGGCGACCCGACCGTGAGCATCGACGGGCGGACGCTCATGCTGGGCGACACCGGCACCTACACGGTCACCCTGGACGCCAAGCAGCAGAACCAGGCGTACGACGTGTGGAAGCTGGGCATCGTGGACGACTTCGACGAGCAGTACGTGTCGATCGACCAGTCCAAGATCGCGGTGCTGGGCGCGGACGGCAAGGACTACACGTCCAGGTTCAACATCAAGGTGATCGACGGCGTCGTCTACGCGTTCGCGAGGACCGTGGACACGAAGGTGCCTGCGACCGGAGCCACGGTGAAAGGCGACCCGCAGCCGGCGGACCTCGCGGCCTACGCGAAGAGCGACAAGCACGACGCGCTGAAGAGCCCCGCGATCGACCAGTCCCTGCTCGGCCAGTCGTACCAGCTGGTCATGCCCTACACGGTCATCAAGGTGTCCAAGGGCTACGTCGTGAAGAACACGGCCACCCAGGTCGTCAACGACATGCGCAAGCAGACCAATCAGGTCTCCAACCCGCTGGCCCCGATCAACCCGGTCAAGGACGTGACCATCAAGGTCGGCGGGGCATCCATCAACGGGCAGTCCGTGTGGCTGAACAGCACGTTCCTCTACCAGCTCGACAGCTCGACGATCCCCGCCAGCCGCGCCTACCCGACGGTGGACCGGTGGGACATCGCCGACCAGTTGAATACGAAGGTCGACCAGTACACGGGCCAGTGGGCCGTGTACGCGCAGGCCGACCTGTACAAGGACGGCAAGATCGTCGCGGACAAGGGCAGCAAGATCGCCGGTTCCGGATTCGACAGCTCCGCGTTCGGCTCCGACCTGTTCACCGCCCAGCAGGACGCGAACGGCGTGGTCACCGTCAGCGCCACCAGCGCCTACAAGGCGCTCGTGAGCGCTGACAACGCGCACGAGGCGGGATGGCGCGCGTACATCCAGTGCACGCGCATCGCCGTCACCGAGAAGCAGGCCAACCAGTTCGTTGAGCACTACAACGACAAGGTCCTGCCGAGCAACGTGGTGTGGACCCGCACCCCGCAGCTGACCCCCTCCATCCACATCGTCAAGTGGGACCAGAAGTCGGGCCTGCCCAAGGGCGACCGCAACGACCCCAAGGACGCGCTGAGCGTGACCGGCGACACGACCATCGTGTTCACCATCACCAACACCAGCAATGATCCCGAGGGCCACGGAGCCGTCTTCCAGGCCAAGGACCTCAAGCTCGAGGACCATACGATCGCCGGCGACGGCACCGTGACGGATCTCAAGTACCCCGCCAACTGGGACACGCTGGTGTTGAAGCCCGGCGACCATGTGGACGTGACCGGCACCCTTCGGGGCGTCGCCACGGTGCACACCGACCGCGCCAAGGTCACCGGCACCCCGCTGTTCGAGTGCCCGGCCAGCGACCAGAACCCGTTCGGCAACGGCAAGGCCGGCGAGCCGGTCCCGCCCAGGAACGCGGTCCACGTCGATGGCAGGACCCTGTGCTCGGACACGCCGGTGACGTCGAACCAGGACGATTGGAACGGCAAGGCCCCGACGAAGCTCGAGCAGCTCGCCCAGACCGGCGCGCCGATAGCGGGCGTCGTGCTCGTGGTCGTCGCGCTGGCTGGCGGCGCCGCCGTGATGCTCGTGACGCGCAGGCGCCACGCGGCCCACGCCGCGGCGTCGATGGCGTCCGGCTCCGAGGATTCGGCCGAGTAGGCGCATGCCGCCCGTGGCCTTCGCGCCATGGGCGGCCCCTGCCCTTCCCGCGCATGTCCCGGCATGGGGATGGCGTCCCGCTGAGAAGCGGGACGCCGGCCGGGGAACTCTTCGCCGCATCACGAACCCGTGCGGCGAGTCCTGAATAAATGAAGGCGCCGCATCCTCTCCCGCAATCCCCACGGGAGAGGGGGCGACGCCTCCTCGTCCGGAGCCGGCCTTACACGGCTCCGGACATTCAACTTCCTGTTTTCCTAACTTCTTAACTTCTTGTTTTCTTATCTTCTTATCTTCTTAACTTCTTGGGAGGGAGGCGCTCGATGGCTTGCGGATCACAGATGATCGGGCATCGGGATGCCGTGCTGGACGGGCGGCACGGACCAGCCGCCCGTCCCGCCTCCCTGACTGGGGGCCGGGGCCGGCGCGGGGGCTGGCGCCGGAGCCGGGGCCTGGCGTCGCGGAGCGGAGTACCCGCCTGGCGCGTATCCTCCGCCGCCCTGCTGGGCGGGAGCGGGCGCCGGGGCCTGCTGCTCGTTCGCGGCAGGGGCGGGCGCGCTGTTCTGGGCGGCCGCGGCCTTGGCCGCATCGTCCTTCTGCCTGGCGGCCATGCTGTCGCCGACGCTCTTCATCGCGGCCTGCAGCGCGCTCTGGGAGTCCCGGTACGTTCTGGGGCCCGTCGCAGTTCCGGCGAGGGTCTTTCCCGCCGCGTCGATCGCGTGCTGCAGGGCCGTCCGCGCGGCCTCGTCCTTGACCTTGCCGGAGGAGTCCTTGAGCTGGGCCTTGCCCTGGCCGATCGTCTGGCGCAGCGAGGCCTTCGCGTCGGCCAGGATCCTCGCGTCGCGGCTGGCCTGCACGGCCTTGCCGGCCGCCTCGATCCGGCCGCTGCGCTCCTGGGCGGCCTTCGCGGCCGCGTCCAGCGCATCGATGCCGGCGCGCAGCCCGCCTCGCCCTCCTGCGGCGCAGTCGGCGGCGGCCGGCTTCGGAGCGTTCCTGAGCAGGGCGGCCAGGGCCGTGACCTTCCCGGGGTCCTGGACCGCGCTGGCGGGCAGCCTGGACAATGCCGCGGCGTCGCCATGCATCGCCTCGCCGAGCCGGTCGAACGCCTGGCCCTGGGCATGCCGCGCGTCCTGGCAGGAGGCCTGCAGGCCGCGTATCTGGCTGGCCTGCACGCCGCTCACGGCAACGGCTCCCACGCCTCCCGCCGCGAGGACGGCAAGCACGATCGCGGCCGCGCGCAGCGCGCGCCTGTGCGACGGCCCGGCCGTCGCATCCTCGGTGCCGCCGGCTTCGGCCACGGCCTCAAGATCGAGCGGCGCCGTGCTCTCGGCCTCGCCGGCCGGCCCGACGGGGATCCGCTCGGCGGGCTCGTCCTCCCGGTCTTCCTCGCGCTCGTCCTGCCGGGGGCCTTCGTCCTCGTCCTCGGACTCGACGTCGGGCCGGGGCCGCGCGTCCAGGCGCGCGCGCAGCGCGTCGAGCCGCTCCTTCCTCTCGCCCTGCGGGCCGTACTGGCCCCATTCGTCCATCCAATCGCCCATGCGACGCTCCGTTCCCGTGAATCGTCCCCCGCATGCGGCCATGCCCGTGGCATCGGCTCTCCCGCCGGGGTTCGAGCAGATTCTAACCCGCATGGCGCGGCGCTCCGGATGCTGCCCGTCACGCTTCCGCTTTCGTTTTTTGCCGTTCTCCAAGGAAGGGAGATGCTGTCATGACCGATCGTCGTTCCACTGCGGCCGTGCTGGGCGCGTGGAGGCCGCTGGGCGCTCCGGCGCGCATGCCCCGCGCCGTGTTCTGGCCCGTGTTCGCCCCGCTGTGCCTGCTCGGCGCGCTGCTGGGCGGCTGGCTGCTGGGAGAGCCGCACGCCTGGGCCGTCGCCGCATTGTGCGCGTGGACGCTCCTGTTCCTCGTCGCGCTGTGCCCGGCCGTGGCGCGCCGCGGCCGGGACGCCGGGATCGGCAGGCCCGTCATGTGCCTGGTGCTCGCCCCGGTCCTGTTCGCCGCATCGTGCGCCGTGTTCGTGCCCGCCATTGCGATGGACGGAGACGGGAACGCGACCGCCGCGGCCGTCTACTTCATCCTGGTGACCTACCCGCTGTGCATGCTGCCCACGGTCGTCTTCGCCCTGCTGCCCTCGAAGCGCAGGTGAGAGTGATGGGAACGATGATGGATCTGTTCGCCGCGCTCGGCTCGATGATCTCCGGCGCCTACATGCTGCTCGTCTCCTGGCCGCTGCCCGCCCGGCTCGGCCTGCTCGCGGCCCTCCTGTTCGCCTCCGCGTTCGCCCGGCAGATGTCCCGGTCCAGCCGCTACGAGGCCATGCGCCTGGCGTGCGCGCTGCTCGCGGCCGCCTGCTGGCTGCTCACGGGCGTGCTCGTCCTGGCCTTCATGGCCGAGGGATGGCAGGCGCTGTACGCGCTCGTGCCGCACGCCCTTCCCAGCCTGCCGCTGCCCGTCCCGGGGCTGGCCGCGTGAACGGCTCCAAAAGCTCGTCGCATGCGCTGATCGGCGCGCTGATCGCCGTGGCGGCGGGCGTGCTCGCCCCGCTGATGCTCCTGTTCGCCCTGCTGGGCGGCATGATGCTCTCCGGATGCGGCGCGAGCGACGCGTCGGGCGGCGACGCCGTGGCCGCAGGGCAGGGCACGACGAACGCGTCGAACGCCTCGTACCGGGCGCCGGAGCATTCCGACGACCCGGTGGCCGAGCAGATCTCCACGTTCATGGAGGCCACGGCGAACGACGACTCGCACGGCTACTCGCAGAACCGGCGCTACGGCAACCCCGACTACGACTGCTCGAGCCTGGTGTACTTCGCGGTCAAACACGCGGGCGTGGCCGGGCTTCCGGCCGCCCCGTTCAACACGATGAGCGAGGGACAGGCGCTCACGGCCGTCGGATTCGCGCACCTGACATGGAGCGGCGACTTCCACGACGCCAGGCAGTCCCTGAAGCGCGGCGACATCGTCGTGAACCCGACGGAGCACACCGAGGTGTACGTGGGCTCCGGCCTGTTCGCCGGGGCCCGGCACGCCACGCCCTCGGGAACCGAGGACGGCATGCCCGGAGACCAGGGCAAGGGCGCGAACCAGGAGATCGGCATCGGCCCCTACCTCGACCCCGGTCTCACCCAGGTGTACCGGCACGACCCCAACGCGAAGTCCACGCCGGGCGCGGACGGCGGCACGGCATCCGCCGCGCAGGATACGGCGCAGTGCGACGCGGACGGCGCGAGCGTGATGAACGCCGCGGCCGTGACCAACGGATCCGTGGGCCAGGCCAAGGACGCCGCCCGCCAGCTCGTCAGGCAGCAGTGGCCGGACGACGCGGACAGGCAGTACTCGTGCCTCGAGCAGCTATGGGACCACGAGTCCGGGTGGCGCGCGGACGCCGAGAACCCCGGGTCGGGCGCGTACGGCATCCCCCAGGCGCTGCCCGCCGACAAGATGAGCTCCGCCGGGAGCGACTGGAAGACGAACGCGACCACGCAGATCAAATGGGGCCTGGGCTACATCAAGGGCCGGCCCGACTACGGGACGCCGTGCGCCGCCTGGAGCCTGTGGCAGTCGCGCAGCCCGCACTGGTACTAGAGAGAGAAGGCTAGGAAATGACCATCAAACCGCATATCGACTACTCATGGGTCCCGCCCCAGCTCAAGAGCCTGGTGGGAATGCTGCTGGGCACGCTGGTCCTGCTGCTCGTGCTCGGCCTGGTCGTCGCCTGCGTGTGGTGGGCAGCGGCCAAGATCAGCGGCAACTTCTTCATCGCGCAGGGCCGGGGCGGCATCGCCATCCTCTCCTGCCTGCTGGCCGCCACGCTCGTCACGGCGCTGCCGATGGCGGTGACCTGGGGCACGGGCCTCGACGCGATCCCGCAGGGCGTGAGCGTCACGGCCGCGCCCGACGGGCAGATCGGAGCCGGGTACGGACCCGGATCCCCACTGGCCGCGCAGGTCGGCGCCGCGGCGGCGCAGAGCCTGGGCGAGGCCCATGCGCAGAGCGACGCGGCGGGCAAGGCGTGGGGCGAGGCGAAGAGCAAGGCGTCTCACGGGGACATCCCCGGCGCGGCCGGCTCGGCCGTCCAGGCCGGCAAGGCCGCAGCCGGCAGCGTGATCGACGACCTGAAGGCCGGGGTGCAGATCGTGCGCAAGCAGGGCGTGGCGAAGACCTTGCTGCAGGGCTACCAGGCCATCAGGGACAAGGCCGGCCAGACGATCGGCTGGCTGGCCGGCAAGGTCGGGCTATGAGCGCGGCCATCCGGGCCGCCGCGAGCCGGGGACGCTCGCCGCCGCCGCGGCATCCAGCCCATCATCCAGCCAACCAATGAACGAACAACAAGAAGAAAGAAGCCATTGACATGACTCGACCGCATATCACCACGGACCTGGCCCAGGCGATCCTCGCCGACGACCCGTCCACCATCACCCCCACGTTCGACGCGCCCTGGAACGCGACGCTGCGCAGCCTGATCCAGATGTTCCAGGGCTCGGCCCTGTACGTCCTCGTCGGGCTGCTCATCGCCGCCGCGGTGGGCTGGGTAGGCAGCAAGATCGTCCAATCGGGCACCGGGCAGAAGATCTCGGTGATCGTCATGCTCGTGTGCGGCGTCAGCGCGATCATCGTGTCGGCCGCGGGCGGCCTGATCTGGTGGTTCGCCGGCATCAAGATGTTCTGAAAGGACAGGCCTGACCCATGGTGTTCAATACGATGATCGGAGCGTTCCTCGACTGGGTGCTGCAGGGGGCCGTCGACGCCTGGAAGCAGACCTGCGCCATGGCCCTGCAGGCCGGCGTGATCACCTCCGGCCAGTGGACGGTCGCCGGAAACATCATCGGCAAGGTCGCCGGCGTCGTCCTGTTCGTCGTGATCCTCTCGGCCGGGTACGCCATCGCCCGCGCGGCGACGGCCGGCCGGATGGGCGACATCTGGCGGATCAGCGGCCAGGCGCTCCTGTCCTGGCCGCTGACGATGGCCGCCCTGTGGGTCATGGTCCAGGCCATCAACATCAGCACCGCGCTGACCGGCCTCATCCTGGGCGTCGACCTGACCAGCCCCAAGCTGCAGGCGCCCTCGCTGCCCGGCCTCTCGGCCGCCGCGATCAAGGGCCAGTTCGCCGGCCCGCTGCTCGTCGTGATGCTCGTCATCATGCTGTTCGCGGCCGCGAGCCTGCTGCTGTGCATGGGGGCGCGCCAGTTCCTTCTGGTCGTCGCGGTGTGCCTGCTGCCCGCCGGCATCATGGACACCGGCTTCGCGCGCCGCGCCATGGGCGCGGCCCGCAAATACATCGTGTGGGTCATCGGCATCATCCTCTACCAGCCGCTGGTCGGCCTGTTCATCACGATCACGGGCGAGCTGATGAAGGCCGCCGGCTCCGACAACCCCATGGCCTTCCTCGAGGCGATCGTCGGCATGGTGCTCTCCAGCGTCTTCCCCTGGGTGCTGGTCGCCAAGTTCGCGGGCCATCTGCCAGCCGGCCAGGGCCTGAACACGGCCGCGACGGCCGGCAAGCAGACCGTCGGCAAGGCAAAGGAGGAGGCCGGCAAGGCCGCCGCCGCAGCCGTGCAGATCGCCGGGGCCGTGGCCACGGGCGGCGCGTCCGCCGCAGGCATGGGCGCCGGCGCGGCGGGAGCCGGAGCCAAGGCGTCAGGCTCCGCAGCGTCCGAGGCGTCGAAGGCCGCGAACCCATCCAAGGACGCCGGCGGCCCCACGGGCGGAACGCCCGGAACATCCACGGACGGCACCCGGAACGGCGGCAGCTCCCACGCCCCCACGCCGGCAGGCTCCCCGTCCTCGCCCGGCGCGACGGCCGCATCCGGCTCCGGCTCCGGCCATGCGCCAGGCTCGGGCATGGGCGGCATCGCCAAGGCGGGACTGGCCGCGGCGGCCGCCTCCATGCACACGTCGCCGGCCGTGGCCGGCATGGCGGCCGCGATGAACACGGCCGCCGCACAGCTGGCCCCCGCCCCGGGCGCGGCCCCATCCCCGGCCGCTCCGGGAGCGGCGGACGAGGCGGGCCCCGCGGGCGCGCCACCCATGACGGCTCCGGGATCCCCCGGGGCGGCGGGATCGCCGTCCTCGCCGGCCCCGTCCCCGCAGCCCGCCTCGGGCCCCGGGCGCGAGGGGCAGGAGAGCGGCGGCACGCCGCATGTCACGGTGCATGTCGAATCGGGCGGCGCGCGCGGCGCGAACGCGCACGTCGACCAGTAGCGGCAGCACGCACACCCACGCCCACGCGTGAGAAAGGAGAGGGATCTTGGCAACGGAGACCTCATCGGACAACCTCTATTCCACATCGTTCGCCAGGGTGCCGCGCCAGAAGGCGCTGGCGTTCTGGTCCACGCACCAGGTCGCGATAGCGTTCGCGCTGATCGCCCTGTTCAGCCTCAACCTGCTCGCCGGGCGTTCGCCGCTCAGCCCGTTCACGCTGGCCCTGTGCCTGGTCATGGCGGCGGACCTGCTCGTGATCCGCGGGCTGAGCATATGGCAGATCATCGGCACCAGGCTGGGCTTCGCGCTGCTGAGCGCGACGGGCCGGGCGAGGTCCACGGTCAGCCCTCTGACCGTGGGCGCGACGGTCGGCCTGCTGGACATCCCCGGCAACGACGGGAGCGTGGACCTGTACCGGATCGTGAACACCGCGTACGAGGGCGCGTGCTACGTGTGGGACGCGGCCAAGGGCGAGGCGACCGCGTGCGTCCGGGTGCGAGGCCTGGACGCGCAGCTCGCCTCGTTCTCCCGCCTCTCGTCCCTCTCCGCCCAGTTCAGCGCGGCCGTGGCCACGCTCAGGGACAAGGGCGACGTGACCCGGGTCGTGATCCAGTCGCGCGCCCTGCATGCGCCGGTCCGGCCCAGCGGGGACGGCCCGGCCGATTCCGGCTCGCTGGCCGACAGGGACATCCGCTACGTCGAGGAGAGCGTGCTGTCCATGCCCTTCGAGCACGACCACGTGGTCACGATCACCGTGGACCCCTCGAAGGCGCAGGGCGAGAGCGCGGCGCGCAGCACGCCGGCCGACGTGAGCCGGCTCCTGTCCGCCAGGGTCGAGGAGCTCATGGGCAGCCTGTCCGGCACGGGCGTGGACGAGGCGGCCGCATGGAAGTGGCTGAACATGCAGCAATTGCGCGGGCTGATGAAGACGCTGATCGACCCCACGGCCACGGCCCTGCTCGACGCGAAGGGCCGGCTGCCCGACGACATCCCGCTGGCCCTGTCCTGGCACGCGCACGCGACCTGGATGGAGGTCGGCCCCCTGTTCGCCCGCACCCGGTGGATCGACCGGTGGCCCGACGGGAAGAACCCGGTGTTCCCCAGCTGGCTGTCCAACGTCACCTCGGCCACGATGACGCCCATGGTCCTCACGCAGGTGTTCCGCGCGCGCGACGAGCACACGGCGAAGAAGCAGGTCACCGGCCAGCTGCACGAGACTGAGACGATGAGCGGCATCAACCGGAGGTTGGGCCGTTCGGACGACAAGCGGACCGTGGCCGAGGCGGCCCGCCTGGACGAGCATCTGGCCGACATCGCCAACGACGGCGGCGACATCGAGTTCCAGGGGTTCGTGACCATATTCGCCGACAGCCGCGAGCGGCTCGACGCCGCCTGCTCGCGATTCGACGGCAGGACCTCCAAATGGATCCACATGGACGCGATGCGCGACCAGCAGCTCGCCCGGTTCAACGGCGTGTGGCCGCTGGGCCTGGAAGGCAGGGAGTCATGAGGGAGCGCGAGGAGCAGGGCGCGTCGGGCGTGCTGGGCTTCGCGCCGGTCCTGCCGCAGCTGACACTGCGCCAGCTCGCGAAGGTCGACGCGGACGGCGTGCCGGCCAGCCAGGGCATGGCCGCCGCCACGCCCCGCTTCCAGCGCCGGCGGGCCGAGCGCGAGGCGAGAAGGCGGCTGCGCGACTGGTACCGGAGCCTGGCTGGGAAGAGCGAGAAGGCGGCCGAGCCGGACGCGGCCGGGGACGCGCTGCCCCGCACGCATGGCGCGGGCCGGCGGCTGGGACTGGCGCACTACGCGCCGGCCATCCCCTGGCACAGCGCGTCGGTGCAGCAGGCGGGCGTGCTCGACCCGTTCGTCGTGTCCGGATACCCGCCGTTCGACGGGCCGGTGATCGGCGAGAGCTCGCTGAGCGGCGCCGTCTGGCGCTACGACGCGTGGCAGCCCTACCAGACGCACGCGGCGACCTCGGTCAACGGCTGGGTCATCGGCCTGATGGGCTCGGGCAAGAGCATGTTTTTGAAGATGTTCGCCACCAGGGAGACCGCGGCCCCGTGGAACAGGCACGTGATCATCGAGGGCGACCCGAAGGGCGAGTGGGCGCGCGTCGCCCGCTCGGTCGGCGGCCAGGTCGTCTCCGTGGGCGCCGGCTCCTATCTCAACGTCCTGGACCCGGGCCGACGGCCCGCCGCCCGCTCGGAGCGGGACTGGCGCGGCGACGTGCTCGGCATCCAGACGCAGGCGATCCGCAGCATCGCCGCCGCGATGCGCCAGGACGGCATCGCCGGCATCGACGAGCAGGAGAGCGGGATCGTGGACGCGGCCCTGAACCACTACCTGGACCGGGAACAGACGCCGACCATCGCCGGCCTGGTGGACCTGCTCGTATCCCAGTGGCCCGAGCAGACGCCCGTGAAGGGCGTGGGCCAGACAGACCGGCGTTCGGCGGCCGACCGGCTCATCCTCCTGCTCAACCCGCTGGTCGAGGGCGCGATGGCCGGCGCGTTCGAACGCGAGTCGACCGTGGACGTCGACCCGGCCAGCCCCATGCTCGTGTTCGACACCGGCAGCGCCTCGGACGGCAACGAGCAGAAGAAGACCCTTTACATGGCGGCCATGAGCGCCACCGTGGAGCGGCTGTGCGCGCAGCGCGACGGCCTGTTCCGCATCGTGATCGCCGAGGAGGGCCACGAGCTGCTGTCCAACCCGGAGCTGGTGCGCGCCTGGGACCGCAGGATCAGGCTGTCGGGCGAGCTCGGGGTGAGCAACTGGTTCCTGATGCACGAGCTGGGCGACCTGAGCAGCTTCGGCGAGGAGGGCAGCGAGCACCGCAACACGATGATGGGGATACTGACCAAGTCGGAGGCGCAGGTCGTCTACGCGCAGTCCTCCTCGTCATTGGAGCAGATGACCAGGCTGCTGCCCGACCTGACATTGCGCGAGATCAACACGATCCGGGCGCTGCCCGACTTCTGCGCGCTGTGGCGCGTGGGGCCCAGGGTGCGCGACGTGGTCAGGCCCTACGTGGGCCCGGAGGCCTACGACGTGTTCCAGACCGACAAGAACAGGCAAGGATAGGGAGAGGGAATATGAACGGCGGATACGACAGGCATCACACGGACATCGACGAGGCGCGCGGGTTCACCGACTGGTGGGAGGGCTTCCAGCGCACCCGCGCGGGCGACTTCCTGCGCGAGCACACGCCCCTGGTGCGCGCCCTGGCGTCCCGGGAGAGGGGGCGGCGCGCGATGGCGCTGCTCGTGCTGGCCCCGTTCCTCCTGTGCGTCCTGCTGGCCGCGCTCTTCCGGCAGCCATGGATCCTCGTCCTCGGCGTCGCGCTGCTGGCCGCGCTGGGCGCGGCCGGCGCTCTCGCGTGGTCCTGGTATTCGGGCAGCCCGCAGCAGGCGGCCGACCGGTTCCTGACCGACGAGCATCTGCTGACCCGGCGCGAGGGCATGCAGCAGCTCTCCGACCGGGCGCTGAGCCATGCGGCCGACCATGCGATGCCCGGCACGCGCGCCATGCTCGATTCGGGCGACGCCAGGCGCAGGCCGATCAGCCCGAGCCTGGCCGGCGTGCTCCTGGGCGACTGCCATCGCGCGCGCGTATGGCTCTCGATGGAGCGGCCCGCGTACGTGCTCAGCCCCGCGAGGGGCGGCAAGACCAACGCCCTGGTCATCCCCCTGATCGTGGAGGCGCCCGGCCCCGTGGTGGCCACCAGCTCGAGGAAGGACATCCTGGACGCGACGTTCGACTTGCGCACGGGCGGCTACGCGACGCCATCCCGGCGCGACTTCGACGGCTCGAGCCCGCATTCGGGCGGCGAACGGGCCTACGTGTTCGACCCCATGGGCATCGTGGGCTCCGTGCGCAGGTACTCGGACGCGCGCATCCGCTGGGACCCGGTGCCCGCCTGCCGGGACACCAGGAAGGCGCGCACCCTGGCCAGCGCGCTGGTGAGCAGCGCGAACTTCAGCGGCGAGGACGCGACCTGGGCGCGCATCGGCGTGGACATCACCCAGGCGCTCCTGCTGGCCGCCGCGCTGGACGGCAAGGGGCTGGACGACGTGTTCCTGTGGTCCCAGGACACGCAGGGCATCAGCCGCGCGCGCTCGATACTGGAGCGCCACGAGCAGGAATGCCCCGAGGCGCGCGCCTGGGCGCTGCCATTGGCCCGCCTGTCCGAGGACGACCGGCGCACCGCGTCGAACAAGCTGCTGACGATGTCCAGCGCGTTCAGCGCCCTGAGCCTGCCGCAGGTGCGCGCCTGGTTCAGGCCGGACCCGCTGGCCCGCCGCTTCGACATGCGCGCCTTCCTGAGGAGCAGGCAGACGGTGTACCTGCTCGCCGAGCTGCGCAGCGTGAACGGGCAGGCCGACGCGAGCACGGCCGTGTTCAACTGCATGTTCCTGGACGACGTGCGCGACACCGCGCGCGAGATGGCCGCCGAGGCCGAGCACGGCAAGCTCGAGCCGTCCGTGAGCCTGATCCTGGACGAGTGCGCCAACATCAGCCCCTGGCCCGCCCTGCCGCAGGTGTTCACGGCCGGCTCGGGCGACGGCCTTTTCGCGTGCGCCGTGTTCCAGTCCCGCCCGCAGGCCCAGGACGTGTACAGGAAGGCGGAGGCGCAGATGTGGGAGTCGGGGCAGAAGGTCGTGCTCGGCGGCCTGTCCGACAGCCAGACGCTGCGCGACATCAGCGCCCTGGTCGGCAAGCGCGAGGTCAAGAGCGTCAACCGCTCCTACCGGGGCGGCTTCTGGCTCGGCGGCCGGCTGAGCGACGGGCTGGGCACGAACGAGCAGACGCAGCGCGTGGCGACGCTGGACGAGCAGGCGCTGCGCGAGATACCGCAATGGTGCGCGCTGCTGATGAGCGCGGCCACGCCCGCCGCGGCCGTGAAGCTGATCCCCTGGTGGCAGCGCGGCTGGCAGGGCGAATCGGGCGAATCGGACGGGCCGGCGCAGGCATGGAGCGACGCCCCGCAGATGACGGTAAGGTGAGAGGCATGGACAACGGGAAGAACCCAGGAATCAGGGGCCGGCTGCGCGCGCTGCAGGACCGCCATCCGGCCCTCGCGGGCCTGCTCTACACGCTGGCGGCGCTGCTGCTGCTCGCCGCTCTGCTCGCCTCCGGCATCATCCCCGGCCTGTACGGCGGCCAGCCGGCGCCATCGCCATCGCCGGCGGGAGCGTCGGCCGGCGCGACGGCGCAGGCGCCGGCGAGCCGCAACCCGGCGCTGGACGGGGGCGACTGGCGCAACGCGTCGGCCATCAAGGCCAGGGACCTCATGCAGCAGATGGGCGACGAGCTGGACACGACCCTGCCGATCGACGGAAAGCCGCTGCTGCGCGACTACCTGGCCCCGGTCGAGCGGAACGTGCCGCACGGCGACTACGCGAACGCCGAGAACGATCTGACCGACCTCGCCAAGCGGATCATCGCCCGGCCCGCATCCGACCAGCAGGGCGTGAGCCGGGAATGCGACCAGCTCGACGCCGCCTGGCAGACATGGCAGGCCGAGGCGTGGAACTGGGCCAACAAGCTGCTCAACGAGCACGTCATCACCAAGAACGTGTCGGAGCGCGCCGCCCGCGAGTTCATCAGGAACCACCCGCAGTGGCCCTACTCCTGCCGGGTATGGGCCTCGCACGAGACCGAAGGGTCGTTGGGCAGGCCCATGGCCCGCCAGGACTTCTTCTACATGGCCAACCGCATCAAGACCGCCGACAGCGAGCTGAACCAGTGCATCGGCGACATGACGCCCGACCAGGCCAACCAGATGCCCCAGGACCAGGTCTCGAACGACGGCCCCCTGCCCGACATCAGCGTCAGGCCATGAACGGGTACGCGGGAGCGTTCTGGGATCTGCCGGCCGCCGACCATGATATCGGCGAGCAGCTCGGCATGTCCCCCCACGCCTTCCACGCGCGCGCCAGGCAGCCGGCCACGGCCGGCGCGGACGCCGACTTCACGGAGATGCTGTGCCAGATCGACCACCGCATGGACCGCGCGCTGCCGGAATGCTGGATCCTGCACCCCTACCTGTTCGCACTGCTCGACGCGCTGCGCTGCCAGTACGCGGCCTGCTACCTGCCGTTCCGGACCAAGAACGGCCTGCACCCTCCCATCCCCTCGGCCGAGCAGACGCGCTTCTGGCAGGACGAGGACCGCACGCTGTCCATGATCCGCGAGTACTGCAAGTCGCAGGGCGTGGGCGACGGCGAGCACGAGTGCGGCATCGGGCACGACGAGCCGTCCGCGCTCAGCGCCGCGACGATGCGGCGCCGCGCGTTCTCGGCCGAGCACGGCATCGAGCCGGCCGGCATGTACCCGTGGGGGGCGAGCCTGGAGGCGGCCGATGACGGCCGTCCCATCGAAGCCGATCACATGCCGCCCATCTCCATGCCCTCGCCCGGCGAGGACATGGAGGACGGTCCCGCCGATCCCGGCCGGGATGCGGACGGCGGGTTCGTCGACCCGCTCTCGGGGGCCATGTAGCCGGCCATCAGCTCCGGGGCCCGCCGGCGCAGCGCGCGCTCCGCGCTCCTGGCGTCGGCCGGGTCCATCGCCCCGAGCGTCCGCTCGGCGCCGGCCCGCCGGGCCACCGACTCGTACAGGGGGCGGGGCCCGCCGGGAGCGTCCACGAGCACGGCCGTGTACCGCTGCGAGCGGCTGAGCGCGTCCCACGCGCGCAGCAGCGCGTGCGCGTCGGCACCGTCGGCGCGTATGGCGATCCTCTCCACGGCGGCGGGGCTGATGGCGCGGGCGCGTTCGATCGCTCCGGCCGGGTTCGCGCTGCGCACCGTCGCGTACTCCCCGTCCCGCCCGATCCCGTCATGGGGCTGGCCTGCGGTCATGTCGATGAGCAGGGGCCGGCCGGACAGGAGCCTTCTGACGGTGCCGCCGTCGAAGCCGCGCGAATCCTGGGGGGCGAGCCCGGGCATCACGTCAGGGTCGGGCGGCGTCGCCCGGTAGACTTCTATTCTCTGCTCCAGGCGTTCGCGCCACGCGTGGTCTCGCCATGCGTCCTGCGCTCCGGCTCCGGGCTTTCCCAATGGGTGCTCGAGGTCGTCGACGTCGTTCTCGGCGCGGTACGCCTCGATCTGCTCGATGAGCCGCTCCCATTGCCGCCGGCCCGCGCCGCCGGGCTCGGGGGCGGGGCCGATGGCCTTGGTCCATGCGGGCGCGAGCCCCTTCTCGCCGTCGCGCGCCGCGCGCTCGGCCAGGCCGTCGGCGAGCATCGCCAGGCTCTGATTGGCCATGCCGGCCGCGTCCCTGACCCTCTGGCTCTCGTCCGGGCCGGCCTGGGCGTGCGCGTAGCGGCCCGCGACCCATGTGTTGCGCCCCGCGTCCCGGTCGTTGATCTGCTCGTTCAATGCGCGGCGCACGCTGTTCGCCCCGCCCTGGATGCTGGTCCTGACGATGCGGTCGGCCTGCCGGCGGTCGATGAGCGAGGCCTCGCCGTAGGCGGCGACCATGCCCGCGAGGGACTGCGGGTCGCCGGCGAGCTGGCGCATGCGCTCGGGTCCGACGACCTGCTCTTCGAGCCGGCGCTCGGCCAGGAGCCTCGTGTAGTAGTCCCATTCGACGGCCAGCCGTTTGGGCTGGCGCATCGACTTCTCGTAGCGCTGCCGCCATGAGGTGGCGAGCTCGGAGCCGCCGCCCACGTCCATGACCTGGCCCAGTCGCAGCCTGGCCTGCTCGATGTCCTCGGGCAGCAGGTCGTCGGCCGTGTACCAGCGCTCCTTGTCGGGGGCGGGGCCCTGGCCCTTCCATTCCCTGCGCCCGTCCTGTTCGAGTCCGGGGCGCTTGCGCTGCTGCCAGAACGCTATCTCGTAGGAGTCCATGCCCTCGGTCCTCATGTCTTCGGGGTCTTTGACCGCGACGTAGCATTCGTTGCTCTGGCGTCCTCTGGTCATGCCCACGTAGAGCATGGAGCGGCTGAACGAGTCGGCCTCCGCGCTCAGGTACGTGTATGAGCGCTCCACGGTCCTGCCCTGTGAGCGCTGCGCGGTCATCGCGTACCCGCCCTCCGTGCTGGACTGCACGTAGGCTGCCGGCAGCGTCAGCGTGGCGGAGCGGTCGCCTCGCCGGTGCACGTCCAGGGAGCCGTCGTCGTTGACTCGTTCGACGGTCCAGATGTCGCTGTTGCGCACGATGGTCCCGTCCGGCGTGCGCAGGCCGCGGTTGTTGGTTCGCGTGCACACCGCGTCGCCGCGCCCGGCGCTGCTCTTGTCGGACAGCGTGACGCGACGCTTCGAATCGACCAGCCCGAGATCCTGCAGCCTGCCGCTGATCGCGTCGTTGAGGTCTGCCATGTCCTGGTTGGTGGCGGTGACGAGGATCGAGTCGACGCCGCGGCTCAGGTCCGCGACCATGCGCTCCACGACGGCGCGCTCGGCGTCGGCCTCGCGCACGGCGTGGATGGCTCCGGCCTGCTCGTACTCGTCCAGGGCGGTGTACGTCTCCTTCTTCTTGTCCTTGATTCCTCGGCGCAGGTGCTCGGCGCGCACGGCCTCCCCGGGGTCGCGGAAGCGGAACACGGTGGTGAGCTCCTGGGCTCTGCCGTGGTCGACGAGCCAGCTGAACGCGCCGCTGCCCTCGCCGGGCGAGGACAATTGCATGCTGTCGCCCACCATGATGATCTTCGCGCCGTTCTCGGCGCACAGGCGGGACAGGAGCTCGACGCTCATGGTGTCGGCCATGCCGGCCTCGTCCACGATCACGATCCCGTTCCGGGGTATGCGCAGCGCGGCCGACTGGGCGCTGAGAGCGGCGACCTGCTCGCGGGCGGCGCGCCGGGCGGCGGGGGTCCGCGCTGCGCCCAGCCGCTCGTTCGCCCGGGCCAGGCGCGTCTGCAGGCTGCCGGTGCGCGCCTCGTAGAGGATCTTGGCGACGGTCTCGGTCTGGATGCCCAGGCTCTTCTTCAGTTCGCCCGCGCCGGCGGCGGTGGGGGCCAGGCCGAGCACGAGGCCTTCGCCCTGCAGCCGGCCGGCGCTGCGCACGACGGCGCGCAGGGTGGTGGTCTTGCCGGTTCCCGCCGCCCCGTTGAGCGCCACGATCATGCGCCCGTCGAGCAGCAGCCTCGTCGCGGCGGCGCTCTGGTCCTTGGCCAGCGGGTGCGCGGCTGCTGCCGATGCGGCCTCGACCGCGTCGGCGACCGCCTGCCGGTCGAGCTGGCGGGCGGGCTCGTACGTGGCGTCGGCGCGCTGGATGAACGCCTGCTCGGCGTCCAGCAGCTCGCGCGTGGCGAACACGAATCCCTCCTGGTCGTCGGTGACCGCGCGCCCGTTCCATCCGGTGATCCGCTCGTCCGCCTTCATGGATTCGCTGATCTCGTAGCGCTGCGCGGTCAGGGGCACCAGGCGCGCGGTCTCGACGCTGCACAGCGCGTCGATGAGCTCGTCCGCCTGCCCGTCGATGACGCGCACGCCGCGCACGAGGCGGGCCGCTTCGGCGCGCACGTTGTCCAGGGTGATGCGCGTGCGGTTCGCCTTCACGTTCTCGTGCAGCGCGCCGGTCACGCTCCTCTGGAGCTGTCCGCCCTGCTCTCGAATGCTCTGGTCCAGGAGCGCGGAGAGCTGGCGCATCGCGTCCCTGTCGCGCAGCGCGGCGCGCACGTCGATCGCGCTGAAGCTCGCGCCGACGCATGAGCCGGCGAGCTGCGCGGGGTCGATGCCGTGCTCGCGCATGGCGCTCTGCCAGGAGTCCATGAGCTGGCTCAGGCTCAGCGGCTGCTTCGGCTTGGCCTTCCTCGTCTCGCGCCATGCCTGCCGGTCGAGCGCTTCGAGCCGCGCCTTCTCCACGGTGTCGCCCTTGCTCCTCGCGAGCTCGATGAGCTGCTTCTTCTTGTCGGCGATGCCGTTGTGCCGGCTGGAGAACGCCTCGATGAGCTCGTCGCTGACACCGTCGATCTCGTACACGCTGGCCTTGCTGTCGAGGCTTTCGCGCCGGTGCCATTGCACGCCCAGGCTCTGGGTGAGCTTGTCCATGAGCAGGTTCGTGTGCCGTTCGCTGATCGCGACGGCGGCGCGGAACGCGCTGCCGCCGTCCAGGGCGCCGGCCTTGCCGTCGGCGCGCTCCACGAGGTTGGAGATGAGGACGTGGTCGTGCAGGTGGGGGTCGTGGTCGCGCGAGTCCCAGTGCGTGTAGGCGACGGCCACGACGCCCTTGGCGCGCTGCCGGACGACGCTCCCTCTGCCGGAGCGGGAGCTGGCGACGTGGGTCTCGAACCATGCGACGGATTCGCCCATGGCCTCCTTGTGGGCCTTCGTGATGGCGGCGCGCACGTCCTTGTCGCCGCTGGCCCACAGGATGTTGACGCTTTTGGGCATGTGGAAGGTCAGGTCGTAGCCGCCCACGACCTTGCCCGCCTTGATGCTCTCGTCGTTCATGCGCACGAGCTTCTTGCCGGTGTTGGGCTGGCGCAGCCCGTCGTAGAGGCGGTGCACCTGCTTGTTCGACGCCTGCGTTCCGGCCTTGAGGCCGTAGCGTCTCAGCCCGCTGCCGAGCCACACGCCGGGCGGGGTTCCCGGCGCGTTGTAGTAGTTGGCCATGCCGCCGCCGTGGTCCGAGAGCACGCTGTCGACCGTGTTCTCGTAGTACTTGGAGGCGGTGCCGGCCATCAGCTTGGTGATGCTCATTGCCACGAGGGCGCGTCCTCCCGCGGTCCGTCGCTGGTATCGGCGGGCTGCGCCTGAACTGCGTCGAGCGCAGCGTGATCCTGCTGGCTGATGCCGTTCCCGTCGCCGCCTTCCTGCGCCGGCGCGCCCTGCTCCTCGGCGTTCGGGACGCTTCCGGATTCGCCCGGCGCTGGCTCGCCCGGCGCTGAGTCCTCCTTCTTCCCGCTCTTGGCAGCTGGCCCCATCACCTCATCTCTGGCGCTGGCGATGGCCTGCGCGGTGGTGGCCAGGCCGTTGTCGCGGGCGTGCGAATCCGTCCACGAAAGCTCGTCGATGCCTGCGCACCGCACGTCGTCATAGGCCTTGATGGCTCTGGCGATGCCCGCCCGCCTGTGCTCCAATGTGCTGGCGAGCGTCCTGGCTATGCGTTGCATCCTCTTCGCCTCGGCGAGCTTGTTTTGGAGCTTTTCGATCTCGGCTTCCATGGATTCGTTGTTCTGTTTCATTGTGGTTCCTTTCTATTGAAACGCTTATTGGAAGGCCGGCCGGTCGTCTCTGAGGATGTCGAGATAGGGTCTGATCATGGGGTCGTCGTCGCCCAGCTCGACGCCGTACTGCTCCCGCTCGTACAGCTGCGCGTCCTCGAGGCCCCGCCATGCCTTCCAGTGCCGGCAGCGTTTGAGCATTGTGCTGCGCTCCTTGAGCTGCCGGTGTCTCATGGCTGTCTGCTCGTCGTGAGCGATGCCCCGCAGCTGCGCCTGGCGCCATTCGCGGCGCTGCTTCTGGTCCTGTTCGTCCAGGGCCTTCTCCTCTGCGATGACCTGCGCGGGCCGGTGGTCCTCGTACTTGTCGATGAGCTTGAGGAAGCCGCTGTGCCCGGCGAGCATCGGGTAGTTCGGGCTTCTGGTGTTCACGCCGAGCACGCCCCGGTCGAACATGAGGCGCATGTCCTCGCACGCTTTGGCGACGTCGAGCTGGAGGATGCGCAGCTGCCGGTACTGCTCGTCGTACTGCTCGCGCCATGACCCGTTCGCCGCCTCGCTGGCTTCGAGCCGGCGCTCCATCTCCTCGATCCGCGCCCGCGCCTCCTTCATCTCCTGTCGCGCGGCGCTGCCCTCGTGCTCGTAGTAGTACTTCTTCTGGCACGCCTCGGAGTCGAAGCGTTTGAGCTCCCCGTTCCGGTTGAACTCGACGGGGAACTCCTTCCCGCACACGGGGCATACGCTCATTGCCTGCCCGCCCATGTTCACACTTCCTTCACATTCGTTTTCCTCTTTCGAGGCTGTTCCCATTCAACCTAAATCGCCTTCCGCGGATCCGCGGAGCGCATGCGTCACTGTTTCCCGACTGCGACGGCTGGAGCCTTCCGCCGTTTCGCACTGCGTCGTTTTCGGCCTTAAGCCGTTTAAGATGGCTTATTTCGGCTTTATTCCGCCGTTTCCGGCCGTTTTTGCTCCTTGGGAGCAAGAAGTGCATTGATCGATTTTCATGGTTTTCGATGAAAGCTCTGCTAGATCGTCTGAAAAATCTGATTTCGTTTCTGCTTGCTTCTCGTATGGTTCTGCTCTGACTGTGCTCATGATTGTGTTCTCGTTCTCTCTTGATTCCTGTGGTGATGGTTCGTCTGCTGTTGTGATTTTTTTGCTTGTGGCGTTGTGATGTGGTGACCGTCATGCTCGTGCTGCAAGAGCGGTGGCGCGGAAAAAATTCGGGCCGTCTGCGTGTGCAGGCGGCCCGTGTCTGGGTGGCGTTTTTTTATGCGGCTTGTATGAGGTCGCGTATTCGGTTGGGATCTATTTTGTCGGCGGCGTTCTTGAAGTACTGTTCGTCCTCGAGCAGCATGGCGATGAAGCGGCTGGGGGTGAGATTGTTGTGCCGTGCGAAGTCCGGCGAGTAGAGTTCATCGAATTGCTCGTCCGCGTCGAAGGCGTACATGCCTTCCTTTATTTTCCTGACGATGTCGTACACGTCGGTGCTCTCGGTGATGGGAAGCCACGCCTGCGTGGTGCCGCTGTTCTCCGCTTCGAGCTCGACGATGAGGTCCGTCTCCTGGATGATGGCCTCGCTGCTGCCGTAGTCGAGCTCGTAGGCCTCGATGATGGTCTGGGCGATGGCCTGCGCTGCTTTCGTGTTCATGATTGCTCCTTCGGTGTCTCTGGCTGGTTTTGGTTTGTCGTCTGCTGGCATTGGGCGAGGATGGCGCGGATGGCGCAGGCGCTGCCGCCGGTCGTCTTGCGCTGCCATCGGGTCAGTCGGGGCGAGTAGTGGAAGCCGTGGTGCTTCAGCGTGCCGCGCGTCGCCTCGCCGGGCTTGGCGTCGAACTGGAAGTACGTGTATCCTTCCTCGCCGTCCTGCACGAGGGTGAATGGCTCGCCCGCCGGCATGGTGCCGGTCCGCTCTTCGCGTCCGGCGGCCTTGTGGCGTCGGATGCTTTCGATGCGCTGGCGTATGCGGCGCATATTCGCGTTGTTGTTGCTCAGCGTGAAGGACTCGTAGGGCGCTGGCTCGTTGCTGGCGCGGGCCTTCTTGTTGGCCTGCTTCATTTCCGTCTGCCTGGCCTCGAGCCTGGCGAGCTTTTCTGCGAGCAGCTGCTCGGCGTTGGCTTGCGTGCTGCTGATGCTGCTGCCGCATGCGAGGATCGCGGCGCGTGTCCTCTCAAGCTGTTCGTCCTGCCGCGCGTAGTGGCGCATCATGCTGTCGGTTCGCCTGGCCATTTTCTCGGCCGGGTAGTTCGCGGGGCCGGTGAGCATCACGCTGGGGATTCGCGCGCTGCGCTCGTTGAATTCGTTGGTCTGCGTGGCGAGGATCGCGGCGTACCGGTCGGCCAGCTGGTCGATTCGCTCGTGGTAGGTTTCGTCCACTTCCTGCTTGCGCTGCTCGGCGAGCTGGCGTATCTCCTGCACGGCCTGCTCGTGTTCGCTGGTGGCGCTGCCTTCCCGGTAGCCGGCGAGGCTGCGCGCCTGCTTCGCCTGTCGGGCCGCGTCCTCGCTGATTGCCTGTGCTGCGTTCATGTCGTGTGCTCCTTAGTGCTTCCTGTTTTTTCTTTTTGGCCGGTTGGTCAAGCGAAACGTTACCGGCCAAAGCGGGTTCCGTCATAAGAACACGCGCGGCGCTGTTCCGGCGCGTGGGCGTTGACGGGTTCCGCGACGCCGGTATGATCCAAGGCGAAGCCGACCGGCCAAAAAGAAAAACTGGACGGCGGGCGAAGCCCGCTCCTCTCGACGGCGGCCGCGGCCGCTGTCGGCACCGGCCCTATTCGGCCGGGGCGCGCGCCGCATGGCGCTCCGCCTTCGCCTGCCGTCCGGCGAAGTGCCGGCTTCGAGTCCCGCCCGTTTCATGGGCGGGCGAGAAACGGCATCGGCGCGACCGGGCGGCGTCCGGCTGGCTGGCGGGGCCGGATGCCGCTGGCGGGGCTGGCTAGTCGAGGGCTCTTTCGAGGCTCGCGCATATGATGCCGTCGCGCGTGCTGTAGTCGCGTGCGGGCGCGAGTTCGTAGGCTATGTACTGCTCGCCCACCTGCTTGCACAGTTCGAGCGCTCGGCGTGCTGCCGGGGCCAGCACGAGCATGTCCATGTCGTCGTTGTCGAGCTTGTCGAACTCCTTGGCGTCCAGCTTGCTCTGCGCGGCGTCGAGGTCGGCTTGAAGCTGCTGGTCGCTGGCTTGGCCGCCGTGGCGCGCGCAGAGCTTGGAGAACACGCGGGCGGCTTCGCGTTCAGCCGGGGTGGTGGCGATGTGCGTGAGCTGGCCGAGGCTCGGCACGGCGTACAGCCCGGACGTGGGTATGGCGATGGTGATGTCGGCGCTCCACGCGCTGCCGCCGGTTCCGTAGTCGCGGGTGCGGCAGCTGATGGCGTAGTCCTTGGGGATGCTCCCGTTTCTTTGCAGGGCTTTGATGTCCTTGCGCATGGCGGCGACGCGCTGCTTGGCTGTCTTGCTCGGGTCGTACTTGCCGCCGGTGTATCGTATGCCGTCCTTGTGGCTGTTGGTTACGGTCGGCTGCGCGATGTCAGGCGAGGTGGGTGCGTTCATGTCGTGTGCTCCTTCGGTTTGCGAGTGGGGTTACTTGCTGTGCTTGCTGGTCGCGATGCTGAGCAGCGCTGCGACGGCGGCGGATGCCGTGGCGATGCCGGCGATGGTCGAAGGCCAGTAGTCGAGCACGGCGTTCATCTTCCCGAGCGTGATGCGCAGCGTCAGATAGTGCATACGCAGTTCATGCCGGCGGCGAAGGCGGTCCAAATGGCGGTATTGCTTCGCCAAGTGGCGCTCCCGCTGCTCGAATTGGCTGTCCGTCAGCTTGGGCGGCACGGCCGGCCAGTAGTATGCGTTGTTTGCGGTTCCCGCGCAGTTTGGTGAGGTGGATGCGTTCATGTCGTGTGCTCCTTAGTGCTTCCTGTTTTTTCTTTTTGGCCGGTTGGTCAAGCGAAGCGTTACCGGCCAAAGCGGGTTCCGTCATAAGAACACGCGCGGCGCTGTTCCGGCGCGTGGGCGTTGACGGGTTCCGCGACGCCGGTATGATCCAAGGCGAAGCCGACCGGCCAAAAAGAAAAACTGGACGGCGGGCGAAGCCCGCTCCTCTCGACGGCGGCCGCGGCCGCTGTCGGCACCGGCCCTATTCGGCCGGGGCGCGCGCCGCAAGGCGCTCCGCCTTCGCCTGCCGTCCGGCGAAGTGCCGGCGCGGAGATCCGTCCCCTCGCGGGATGGTCGACGGGTCGGCCTGGGCGCGAGGGCAGGCCGGGGGTCCCGCTGCGGACTCCCGGCCCTTGGCCTTGCTCTTATTGCTCGATGGCCTCGCTCTCCTCCGGCTCTTTTCCGGTCTCCGTCTCGTCTTCCTCGTTCTCCTCTTGCGTTGCCGTCTCTGCCTCGTCTTCGTCCGGCTGTTCTTCCTCGTTCTCTTCGTCGGGTTCGGGTTCAGGGAGGTATGCGCCGTCGAGTCCGTCTTGTTCGGGCTGGCTGGTCTGGTAGCCGAGCGTTTCGAGCGCGGCGTACAGGGGCGTGATGGATTGTGTGAGGCCGTCGTCCTGCAGCCAGTCGAGCCAGCTTATGCTGCTTTCGATGCTCGCGTAGGCGAGGGCCAGCGTTTGGCGTTGCGGGTCGAGGCGGGCTATGGTGCGGGCGATGATTGCGCCGGTGCCCTCGTACTCGCCCTCGTCCGTGTCGTTCTCGTCGTCGTTGCGCGGGTCTTGGAGTCCGATGTCTTCGAGGGTCTGGAGGATTTCGCCCGAGTCGCGGCCCCATGCGTCGATGCGGCCGGTGATGAGTCCTTGGATGGCCGTGGCTGCGAGCAGGGCGATTCCTTTGCTCGTGTTGCGCGGCAGGGTTTTGAGTTCGAGCAGGTGCGCGATGAACTCGCGGCGCAGGGCGAGGCTGGTGGCGGCGTGCGCTTTGGCTGGGGCCTGCTCGGCTTCGGCTTGTTCGCGCTGGCGCTGCCGTGCGGCTTCGCGCTCGGCCCGCTCCTGCTTGACTTGCTTGATGTCGTATTGCGCGTACAGGGCGATGCCTTCGCTCCATGTGGGGCGCTTGCCGTCCCACGCGCGCATCCCGATTCGCGTGACGGGCTGCGCGCCCTCGTCTCTCGCTTCGAGCCATTCGGCCTCCTGCTGTTCGAAGGGCTTGCCGGGGGCGAGCAGCGCGAGCTGCGTGCAGCCTTCGGGCGTCTGGTAGTAGCCGCCGTTGGGCTCTTCGGACGTGTATTCGCGCTGCTGCTGGTCGAGCAGCGTCTTGGCTGCCTCGTACCAGCGGCGGCGGGCCGCGTGCTCCGTCGTGGTGCTCAGCGTGTAGTCCCAGTCCCGGGTTCCGGCTGTCGCGGCCAGTTGCTCTTGCAGGTCGCTCTGGTCGTCCAGTTCGGCGATGGCCTGCCATTGCTCGATGGTGGGCTGGGCCGTTGCGGCCTTGTCTCGCGCGGCTTGGGGTATGGCGGCTATGCTCAGGCGGCGGCGCACGGTCTTCTCGCTGCGTCCGGTGCGCTGCGCGGCCTGCTCGACGCTCACCCCGAGGTCGAGCAGTCCTTGGTACCCGTCGCCCTCTTCGAGCGCGGTCAGGTCGGTGCGCTGGGTGTTCTCGACGAGCATGATTTCGCGCTGCGTGGTCTCGTCCCATTCGCGTATCGCGCAGGGCAGGCTGGCTAGTCCGGCCTGTCTGGCGGCGGCGAGCCGCCGGTGGCCGATGACCACGGTGTAGCGGTTCTCGCCGCTGGGCACGACGACGAGGTTCTGCTGGACTCCCTGCTCGGCTATGCTGGCGGCGAGTTCGCTCACGTCGCCCACATCCTGCCTCGGGTTGGCGGGGTTCGGGTCGATGCTCTCGATGCTGATGTCCTGTAGCGTCTGGCTGTCCATGATGATTCCTTCGTATCTGTGGTTTATTGGTTGTTGCGGTTGGCGAGGTGGGCGGGCTTGATGTCGTGGTCGAGCGCGGTGAGCACGATGGCGGCCAGCGTGGTGTCCGGCTGGACGGCGAGGGCGCGCATCGCCTTCTCCAAGGCTCCGGCCTGTCCCGTCCACCAGCGCAGGTAGGCGCTCACGGCCAAGGGCTGCGCGGCGTACTCGTTCTCGTGGTCGGCGAGGTCGCGGCGCATGGCGTCGAGGATGTCCAGCGCCGTGTCCACGCGCGGCTGGTCGGGCGCCCACAGGGGGTCGTCGAATGCGGTGCGCAGCGTGTGGTACATGCGTTGCGCGGTGCGTGGCGCGTGCGGGTCGGCGGCGAAGTCGAGCATCGCGTCGAGGCCTGTTTCGTTGTCCACGGCGCTGAGGATGAGCGCGTCGCGGATGGCTAGGCTTATGCTCATGCCCGCCGCGAGCCGCTGCCGGGTCTCTATGCTGGTCTGGTCGCGGCCCGCGTTCAGGCTGTCGAGCCATTCGGCGCATGGGGTCGCGCAGTAGGCGCGGTCGGCCTTCTTGACTCCCTGTTCGCGGCGCATGCTGGTGAGCTGGCGCGCGGCTGTCTGGATGGTGGTGGTTGCGGTTGTTGGTTGTGTCATGATGGAGCCTTCCTGCTCGTCTGTGTTGCTGACGGCTCGCATGGCGGCACGGCCGGAAAGCGGAGCGTCAAGTCGCGTGCGGGCGCGCGAGACGGGGAGCGGAAGGGCCGGGGATTATGCTTTTCGAATCCCCGGGCCGGGAGCGAGGCGTGGCGCGCGAACGCTCCGACTTGACGCGCAGCGGGCCGTGCCAGAATGGGAGACGGCAGCAACACCCCACTGGCAGACTCCCGATCCGCCGGCATTGCCGGCGGGCGGCCTGAAGCCGTCCCGCTGCGACGAAGGAGCAGCGGCCCATATCCCCGCAAGTCGGGAGACGAACACGACAGCATCCTCATCGCCTGCCTGGCTCGCGCTCTCTGCTGGGTCGAACCGTGCCGGTTCGGGCGCGCCGATCCCGCCGGCATCGCCGGGGGCGCGAGGCGCGCCATTGCGCCACCGCAAGGGAAATGGGGAGGGGCCGCCTGCCGGGGGCGGCCCCGGGCCGGTCATATCCGGTCGATGAGGCCAGGCCGGTATCCCGCCCAGGTGCCGCGAGGCGTGTCGACCACCGGGGCCGACCGGTATCCCAGCTGCCTGACGAAGATCCTGGCCCACGGATCAGTGTCCAGATCGATCTCCTGGTAGGCGATGCCCCGCCTGTCCAGCCGCCGCTTGGTGGCCTTGCACTGCTGGCATCCCTGCTTGGTGTAGATGGTGATATTCATAGTCTTTCCTTCCGTGTTGCTTTTTTGAACAAGCGCAACGCATCGAAGCGGAGCGTCCGGTCCAGGCCGCGCGCGGCGGGGCGCTGTTGCTCCGACGAGCGGGCCTGGACCGGACGCGGAGCGGAGATATAGTGCAGCGGCTCAAAAAAACAAGACGGAAGGAAAAGCCATGTGCCCACTCGACCCGCAGACAGCATCCCGGCACGGCCCGCGCCAGAACACGCGCCACCGGACTTCAAGCCGCCACGCCGATCGGGAATCCAAGGTGCTGCATGCGGCCGCCGGCGTCCCTGTGGAACCTGCGAGAGCGTACAGGAACGGCTGCTACGCTTGCCATAGCGGTCGAAAGCCAGCCGGAGATCGGCTGCGACACGAATGGCGGCGCATGCACTGATGGCAGGGATGCTGCGGCATGGCGGCCCGCGTGACGCCGGGGACAAGGGGGGGGATGATTGGGCGAATCCATTAGGCAGGCGCGCGAATCGGCGCGCGGCTACCGGTTCGTGGCGTCCGTGAACGGCGCCGCGGCCCTGGCCGGCCGCTGCCTGCGGCACGCCAGAAACATCGCGATAGTCACGCGGCTCGATGGGAGCGTGTGGCCCTTCGACCCGCAGCGGCTCGCCGACGCACTGCCCGGCGTGGACGTGTACGCGGTCGAGAACGGGCAGGCGCTGGACGAGCTCAACCGCATGCTGGGCTACAGACTCGTGTACGGGGGCGCGACGCGCCTGTTCACCGCGGACGGGCGCAGCCGGTACTGGCAGCGCATCGTGGGCCTGCCCCGCCTGATCCGAGGAATCGACGAATGCCTGCACGGCCGTGAGCGAGGCGAGATGTCGCTGCGCGACGGCCGGCGCCTGGAGAAGCGCGTGGCGATGCTGCAGGCCGAGCGCGACCGGCTCAGGAAGCGCCTCAAGGACGCGCAGACGTTCGACCCGGCGGGCCTGTTCGAGGATCCCGCCGAGCAGCTGGGCTTCGAGATACGCCTAGCCTGGGCCAGAGGAGTTCCCGCGTCAGCCAAGACGAGCAGGCCCCTGGCCGCGTACCGGCTGGGCGAGGGATTCATCGACTCGGCAGGCCAGTACGAGGCGACCGTGCCCAGGAGCCTGCTGGTCAGGGCGATCGTCGACGTGCTGGACGGCGCCGTGGCCGGCTCGACGAAGCGGCGCCGGCACGCATTGCGCGAGTCTCTGGCCTCGGACGCGCCGCCGCGCCTGGGCCAGTGGGGCCGGCCGGTCATGCGCGTCGACGTGACCAAAAGCCACGGCTTCCGCCTGCACTACACCACCGACAATGAGGGCCGGATCGTCCTGCTCGGCCTGCACCCCCACGACGAGAACCTATGAAGACATGACGGGATTCATTGGGCTTGGCTGATGTATTGCTGCAGCTGTGCTCCTGTGTCGAATTGCGTGGACATTCTGCCTTGGTCGTAATAGTCGAGCATGTCGCTGTCGGCCCATCCGGCCATGGCGGTGATCTGCCTGTCGGGGATTCCGGCGTCCCGGCTCAGTGTCGCGAAGGTGCGGCGCAGGCTGTGCGGGCTGATGCGCCTGGCTGCCCCGGCCTGTCTGCCCAGTCGGCTCACGATGCGGTCTGCTCCCGCCTCGTTCATCCGTTTGCCTTTGGCGTTGCGCAGGAGCGGTCCATGGTCCCTTCCGGCTGTGATCCGGGCGAGCACCGCAGCGGTTTCCTGTGGCATGCGCAGGTGCTGCACGAACCCGTATTTTCGCGTGATCCGGACGGTGCTCGCGCCTATGTCGATATCGGCGGTGTCGAGCGCGAGGGCTTCGCCTATGCGCATGCCATTGAGCAGGAGCAGCAAGCACAGCGCCTGCGCGTCGTCGGGCTCGCTCTCGGCCAGCTGCAGGAACCGGGCGGCCTGTTCGCGCGTCAGGCTGGATCCGTCGCTCATGCGCGGCACGCGCGGGCGTCGCACGCGCTCGGCCGGGTTGCTCTCGATCGCGCCCTGCTCGAGCAGGTACGCGTAGAATCCGCACACGATGCCGGTGCCGTCCTTGCGCGAGTTCATCGTGTGCCCGGTCGCCGACCAGTAGCGGCTCCACGCCTCGATGTGCATGCGCCGGAGGCATATGGTCGAGCTGATCCAGCTCGGCAGGGCGTGGGGCGGCAGCCCCGCATAGAGCTGATGATTTAAAGAAAAGTCCCGTATAAAACTATTTCAGAGAAGGCAGGGGCTGCCGGCGCGTCTCCGTGCCGGCAGCCCCTGGGAATCAGCATTTTATTCGTTGTGAGATTACGGGAGCTGCAAATCCTGCTGTCCTAGGAATCTGAAACCGCCTTATACATGGCGTGTCAATAGCATGTGAAACACGTAAGGAAATTGGGATTTGACCGTATGACATTAGTGGTTTACAATAATGGTATGAGCATTCGATTCGAGGATTCGTCCAGACGGCACTTCGCGGAGGACCGTCTGGACGAGGCCATGGTGCGGGCCGCGATGCCCAGGCCGGTGTGGGCTGCGCTTCTGGACACGTCCGATCCGGGCACTCCTGAGGTGCGCCGTCGGCCGCCAGTCGTGCTGCTAGTGTGCCGACGGCATTCCGGGGCGCTGGATGATGATCTCATCGAGGTGCTGGTGCACAAGGTCGGACCGGACATGGTCGTGTTCCACGTGATGCATTTGAGCGATTTGTGGCGGGGCTACTGGATGGCCCGCCGTTGACCGGAACTATGGGAAAGGACGATGAAATGGGCGACATTGATTACGAGGAACTGATGGCGCGGGCGGAGCGCGGCGCGGACAGGCCGCCGCTGGCCTCTTTCTCGGGCGACGACGCGGCGCGCGTGGTCGAGCTCATGGACGGCGACGCGGACACCTTCTACCGGACGGTGCTCGGCCGCCCCACGCTGGGCGAACAGCGCAGAGGGCGGGAGAGGAGCGTGCAGCGTGCGCTGCGCATGCCCGAATCCCTGGACGACTATGCCTCCAAGGCAGCCAAGCGCGATGGGCTGGACAACTTCAGCGAGTACGTCCGACGCTTGATCGAGCGCGACGCCGTGGCGCACCGCCACGACCTCGCCGCCGCATAAGCGGCGGCCGCCAAACAGCGGACTCCATGGCGCCGCTCACCTCCAGGAGCTCGGCCAGCTGCTGATCGTACGTCGACTTGAGTTGTTCGAGCCGAAGGCCACCGACTGGCTCGCGAAGCCCGAGGCGTCAATCCCCGTCAGCTCCGCGATCGCCTCCTGCGCGCTGCTCCGTCATGCCCGGGCGGCCCAGCAGCATGGCGGCCGCCTCCTCGGGGCTGGCGGCGCCGGTCCACGCCATCAGATTCCTGTCGGCGTGCTCCTGCGCGTCCGCTCCCGTGTACTCCACCGCCTAGGAGTCGTCCCAGCGCCACACCTCGTCGTTGCCTGCCATCGTTCCGCTCCTTTCAGCCCTTGTCCCAGAAGTTGCTCTGCTCCGCGTTGACGTGGAACACCGTCACGAGCCCGCCCGGCGCGCTTCCTCCGCGCTTTCCGTTATCGCTCCCGTAGCAGTCCGATCGGCCTTGAGACAAGCGTATCGAGGCGTTGTCCCTCGATGCGCGCGGCAGCGCCGGAGGCATAGGGTCGAGCTGATCCAGCTCGGCGGGGCGTGGGGCGGCAGCCCCGCGTTCCACACCGAGACAGATAGGGCCTAGTGCCTTGTCCCGGCTTGTTTTCTTTACTTGCCTCGTTCGCGCAAGACCCTCATGTGGGCCGCCTGCAGGATCCCGCGCTTCAGCGTCCGCCGAAGTCGATGTCGTGCTCCGGCGGGTTGCGGGGGCGGTCATCGCGCAGCGCTCGTCTCTGGGCGTTGTATTCTCGGATGTCTTCGAGCATGGGCGTCTGCAGTCTGCCGCGCGGCTCCTGGGGTCTTCCCGGGTCGCGGGCCTGGGCCGGGGCGGTTATGCGGGCGGCGAGCCGGGCGACCTGCGCGTCCTCCGGGTGCGCGCCGACGAATGCTCTGACGTGCCTGACATCATGCTCCCATTGGGCGCGCTGGTCGGGCGGGATCCTATCGAAGCGCTGGCCTTCGCTGATTGCGCGCAGGGCGCTGGCGATGGCTTCGCTGTGGTTCTCCGGGGTTACGTCGGCGGCGTAGAGGGTCTCTCCTGCGCGGTTCGTGATGGTCACATGGTCGATGCCTCCCTTGGCGATCTGCTCCGTGAGGGTCTTCGGCATCTGGCGCACGGCCTCGTCGTGCACGCTGGGATCGACCCAGCGGCCCCGTCCGTTGCGTTCGGTCTGTTCGATGTAGCGGATCATGGTGCCCATGAGGCTCTGCTCCGGCGGCGTCGCCACGATGACCGCTTCGGTGCGGTAGCCCGTCGTTTTGAATCTGTCGAGGGTGCGCTGCACGGCGTCGGGGTGGCGCATCGTGGTCTCCAGAACAAGGCTATTGTGCTGCCTTTGCAGGGAGTCCATGGCCATTTCGGCCCAGCGGCTTGATGCCTGGGCCGTGGCTGCCGGCATGCGCAGCGGATCCGCGCGCATGACCTGTTTGTATGCGGGGTGGTACTGCCTGTAGTTGTCGCCCTCCACCGCATATGCTCTTGCATGATCGGCTTTGGCTCTTTCCAGGGCGCGGGTCTTGCCGGCGCCGGGCTGGGCGGCCACCAGGATTATCGACGGCGTCCGTTCGGGAGCGTGGGCCGGGATGCTCGGCCTGATCTGGCTGTCGTAGATCCTTCTGAGCGTTGTGGCGTCGAGGTCGTATTGACTCACCTTCAGACGGCTTTCTTCTCGTTCCGTTTCGCGGCATCCTCGATCGCCTTGTAGCGGGCGTTGAACTCGTCGGTCTTCGCTCTGACCGCGTCCACGTCGTATATGTCGACCTGGTCAGCCTCGCCCGTCACGCCGCGCTCGGCAGCGAGCAGCGCCTCCCGTTCCGCTGCGGTGCCGGCGTGGTTCGCGAGGTCGATGTAATCGCCTCTCAGCACGTTGGCGCATTCCCTCATCACGTCGTAGATCATCGGATCGTAGTCGAATCTTCTATCGTCCTGGGCCATGGGTCCTTCCTTCCTGTTGCCTGTCATCCTATACGCAGCACGTAGCGTTCGGCGGGCGGCTGCGTCACTGCTTGAGGTAGTCCCAGTCGAGCACGTCGTAGTCGAGGCTGGTCCGGTCGGCGAGGACGGAGACGCGCAGCTTGCGCTTGCCGTTCTTCGTCTTCCCGGGGGTGCCGCCAGCCATGACGAAGCTGCCCTTGGCCAGCGGCCTGGAGTCGGAGCGGGCCATGTTCTTGACGTATTCCTTGGTCTTGCCGCGCGCCTCGAGCTCGACGTACTCGGTCGTCCCGTCGCCGTGGTTGACCGCCAGCGTCATCCACACCACCTCGCTGTAGGTGCCGTCCCCGGCTGGGAACCTGCCCAGGCGGGGCGCCGCCGCAAGGTTGCCGGCCACGTATTCGAAGTCTCCGGATTTGAATGCCATGCCCCGCCCCATTCCGATTGGAAAATCAATCAACTGCGTTCTTGCTTACATACTTTATTATATACGCATTTCCTTGTTTTCTCAACTTCTTGTGTAATTGTTTTCTTGTTTTCTGGCTCGAATTTATGTCACATCCTCGTCTCCGGAAGCCGGCCGGGAGGGAGTTCTATTGACGCCGCCCTTCCTGTCCGTCGCCGCCGCTGCTACTGGTGATTCTCCATGTATTCGAGGAGCGCATCCTCGGCGATGTCCTTCATCTTCATGTCGTGGTCGAGGGCGTACTGCTTGAGCTTCTTCCTGGTGCTCAGCGTGACGCCGAAGCCGACGGTGACGCGCTTCTCCTCTTCCTTTTTCTCCTTGCTGTCGTCTCGGAATATTTCGTTGACGCTGGATGGCTTGCGGCTGGGGGGCTGCATCATGCTGCTCGTCTTTCCTTTCATCGGGCGGTCTCCTTTCGCAGCTCAGCATATGCCTCGGCGTACTCGTAGAGCTTCCTGGGGTTGTGGCCGTTGGTCTTGACGATGTCGGCGCGCTTGCGTATCACGGTCTCGAAGCGGCGGGCCTGCTGCGAGTCGAGGGCGTCGAGCGTGTCCCGGTGCATGGTGGTGTTGGTCTCGGCCCGGGTGACGAGCACGGCGGCGGGCTTCTGGTCGCTGGCCGCGTAGTAGGTCTGCCAGGTCTGGCGCATGTCGAGCGGGGATTCGCTGGTGGGGATGATGACGTAGCCGGCGGCCTCGATGGCCTTGTCGAGCATGATCCCGTTGGGCGGGCAGTCGATGAACCGCCACGTGTCCGGGTCCTCGCGGTCCTGCTTCACGGCCTTGGCGAGGGTGGACAGCTTCGCGGCCACGACCTCGAAGGGCAGCGGGTCGCCCTCCTCCTCGGCCGAGTCGGCCCACACGCTGGCGCTGTCCTGCACGTCGGCGTCGAGCACCAGCGCCCGGTCGCCCCGCGTGACCGCGGCCTTGGCGAGATAGATGGCGGTGGTCGTCTTCGTGACCCCGCCCTTCGAGTTGGCGATTGCTACGAGCATCGTCGTCTCCCTTTCGATTGTCTTTGCGATTTCATGTTTAATTATATAGTTGGGAAATTGTTTTCACAAGTACTTGCGTAGGTAATTAATCATTTTCTTGTCTGCCTGTGCAAGGGCGGCATGCCTTTCGTCTGCGTCGGCGCGGCCGATCGTTCTTCCCGCTTCACGCGGACGCCCTGGACAGAGCTAAGATAGCCCCGCAAGGAGAATCTGCACCTAGCTTTGGACCTGGCCGGATGCGAGGGGAACCGGATGCCTGTACGGGCTTCTGGCACTATGCGACTAGGAGGTAAGAGATGACCAGCATGGCAGTAAAGATCCGGCGCCGGGAGCATCGCCGTCAGAAGCGGGTCGAGCGCGTGCAGGCGAAGCGATACCGCGAGGAAAGGGAGCGACGGGAAAGGGCCCGGCTTGAGAGGGCCAGTAGACACATAAGCCTTCTGTCGCCCAAAGTTGTCGGATGCCCGGTGATGCGCAGGGTCAAAAGCATCAAGCAGCCATACGGCGGGTATATCCCTTCTCGCACGCTCGCTGCGACCGTGCTGGGCGACGGGGATGAGGCGCTGAGCCCCGATGGGGACGTATCGGCGATCTTGATTGGCATCGCCGTGGACTACCTGACCCGGCTGCTCTCCGGTTCCAGCGCCGAGGAGTCCTTCGACATATCTCTGCGTGGCGCATGGATAGTAGGTGAAGCAGGCTACGCGTCTTCGCTTCTGTCCGAAGTGAGGGGTCTTGATGACGTTTCGGTGAGGAACGCAATCAGGCTGGCAGGCTATGACGTGTGCTTCAGGGCAGGCCCCAGAGGCTATAAGCCTGTTGAGGATATCTGGCCGGACGAGGCGACAGTCGGCAATGTCCGGACGATGGTGGGCCGCGCTCTCGCCTTCCTGGAGCAGTACGGCCCGAAGACAGTGGACGGATTCACCTTCGAAGGCGGCTACACGGATGTGATAGTGGCTGGCGACGGTGATTTTCTCACCGAGGACACGCTTTGGGATTTCAAGGTGTCGAAGCGCAGGCCGACGAGCCAGCATACGCTGCAATTGCTGGTGTATTGGCGAATGGGCTTGCACTCCGTGCATCCTGAGTTTCAGCCGATCAAATATCTTGGCATTTTCAACCCGCGGCTGAATACGGCGTATCGGATTCCTGTGGCTGATATTCCGCAGGCTGTGATCGATGAGGTTGAACAGCAGGTTATCGGGTATTGGTAGGCCTTGCGCCCCTCTCATTGCCGAGAGCTACAACCCGGATACGGGAAGGCCCCCGAGCCTGACGGTTCGGAGGCCTTTCGCACGTAGTGGGGATGGAGTTGGAGCCACCCCGCCGGAATCAGGCCCGATCCCAAAAGTCTTAGCTCGCCGCCTCGATACGGGAACGGTCGCGGTGCCTTTCATCCAGCGACTTCCACTATAGCCGCTAGTGTGGCACATGTCGAGAACTCCTTTCGCGGGGAGCGATCGACCGTCCGGCATCAGCCGGGCGACGCGGCCGCGCTTCGCGGCGCGGCCTTCAGGGAAAGGCGCAGTCATGCGCAAGTTGGATGAGGGGCCGCGCGGCGGCCCTGTGCTATGGATCCTGGCGGCGCTTGCCGTCGTCGTCGCGGCCAAGGCGGACACAGCCACGGCCAACACAGTCACGCTGGCGATAGCCGGCTGGGCGATGACCCATATCGGAGGCCGCAGCTAGCGGCGCTCTCAGCCGCCCCGGCCGCAAGGCCGGGGCGGTCACCCCCTCTATGAGGCCTATCCTCAGATCCTCAGACGGGACGTCTGTCCTTGACCTTGAGCGCTATCGTCCCGAGGCTGGACTGCGGGACGAAGATGTAGCTCTGCGTGGTCGCGGGGCTCTCGTGGCCGAGCAGCTCCTGCACAGCGCGCAGGTCGTAGCCGGACGCCTCGTAGGCGATCCTGCCGTAGCGCCGGCGCAGCGAGTGGGTGGGGTATCCGGTGGCGCGCCTGACGACGCGGTACACGTGGTCGACGCAGCAGTGGCCCGAGTAGCGTCCGGGGAACAGCCAGCCGTCGCCCGCGGCGTCGCGTATGTCGTCGGCCAGCTGCGCGCAGATCGGCACGAGCCGCGTCTTGCCGCCCTTGCCATGCACGAGCAGGCCGCTGATCTCCTCGTCCCCGGACTGCGGGTACGCGACGATGTCGGATCCCTTGACCCGGCATATCTCCTCGCGGCGCAGCCCGGCCTCGGCGTCGAGCTGGACCATGAGCCGGGCGTCCGCGTCGTCCGATTCCAGGCCCTTGGCCACGGCCTGCTCGGGCGCGGGCTGGCGGGCCGGCTTGCGTGGCCGCTTGACCGGGGGCAGCGCCTCGACCGGATTCGCCGTCAGTCGTTTCATCCGCAGGCCCCATTTGTAGAATTCGTTGACCGAGGCGCGCCGTCCGGCCTTGGTGCTCGCCTCGAGCCGCTCCCCGGTCAGCCAGGCTTGCACGTCGGACGGCTCGACCTCGCCCGGGCCGTGGGTCTGCGTCCTGGCGAAGCAGGTGAGCCGGTACCAGTTGGCCTCGATGGTGTGCTCGGACAGTCCCCGGGCCTGCATGTCCATGACCCATCCGTCCACGTATCCGACCCACGACTGCGGTGGCTGGCGATGACGAGCGTAGAACGTCATGATTCCCTTCTTTCATTATGAAAAATGCCGGCCACAGCCATGTGCCGGCATGAAACAACCATAAGAAGGAAACAGGGACAGTGTTCTTCGGGAGGCCACCGTCGTCAGCCGCCCAGACCGTGCCTCGTCCGCACGCGCACTACAATCGAGAACAGGCCGAGCTGCACCGCCCGATATCCCAATCCCAAACCCGTAATCAGCGTGTCCGGGGTTCGAATCCCCGCGGGGGCACAGCATATGGCTGAAAACATTGAAATTTCAACGTTTTCAGCCATTTTTGTTATGCTATCCAGATTCACTGGATTCCGGATTCGGACCTTCGCATCTTCTTGACGTGAATTTGCAAATTGTAGTGGTTAAAAACAAGGGGGAAAACCTTTACAGACAGGGGCTGGCTGGTTTATTCTCGCTCGTATGACGGATTCGTTGCGCACATGCCCTTTGGGGGTCGAGATCGAGATATGCAAGGTCGATCTGACGCTGCGCAACCGCTTCCGCCTCAACGAACTTGGCTTCCGCGAGCATGAGCGCATGCGCGTCATTCAGAAGGCCGGCTTCGGCGGGCGAGTCGTCGCGCACGGCTCGGAACGCATCGCACTGGACGGCGCTACTGCCAAGCGGATTCTGGTAGAGGTGCGCTGAGCCGTTTTGGAATGCGCATTGGCACTGCATATGCATACGCACAATATGCGGAATACGCGAACGGCTGCGCGCAAGTCGACAATGGCACTAGCACATAGGCATCGCGTCCGTCACGCAGAATGGGAATAGTCGCATGATTCGTGAACCGTTGGAAACCCTTGAGTCCGGGGATTCTTCGATGCTATCGCCACAGTCTGATTTAGCCGGTGCCAACGATGTTTCCGAAGTCTCCGTCGACACGGCAAACAACGACGCCAAGGCCGCTCTCGGCGATGACAATAGCGACTGCGCGCGCTGCGCGAAACCCGACTCGCATGCTGATTGCGACGACCATGCGGCTCACGCCGACCACACTGACCACATGAGCCACATGAGCATGGAGCACGCCGAACACACCGAACATACAGAGCACTCCGAACACTCCGGCGGCCACCATCATCGCCGCGGGCTGGCCGTGCTGCTGCCCTCGCAGCATCACCATATGGGCCACGAAGCACCAAGCGGCAACCCGCGCATCGTGTTCATGGGCAATCCGAATGTGGGCAAATCCACGCTGTTCAACGCCGTGCTGGGCGCGAATGCCACAGTGATGAACGCGCCGGGCACGACGGTGCTCGTGGAATCCGGCGCGCTCAGGCACGGCGAGGCGACCTGGGATTTCATCGACACCCCGGGCACGGCTTCGCTCGACGCGATCAGCCCGGACGAACAGGTGTCATCCGAGGCCGCGATGGCGCGGAACGGCTACCCGCAGCCCGATGTCATCGTCGCTGTGATGGACGCCACCTCGCCCTCGAAATCGCTGTATCTGCTCAGTCAGCTTATCGACCTCAGATATCCGTTAGTGGTCGCGGTGAGCATGCTCGATCTGGCGAAACGTCAAGGTTCGACGCTGGAAATCGGCGATTTCGCCGCGCTCGTTCCCGGCGTCCCGTTCATCCAGGTCGATGGCCGAACCGGCAAAGGCAAGACGGAATTGCTGGATGCCATTGATCGGCAGCTTAGTGCGGCGCAGGCGATGTACGACACAACACAGTCGGCACACACAACACAAACGATGGCACAGCCCGTCCCACCGCAACCCGCACAACTCCAACACATACCACCCGTCACCACCGCCGCAATCCCCGGCCGCGAAGCGACCCAAGACGAGGTCTCAGCGTGGGCGCAGCAGACCTCCGATGAACGCTTCGCCTGGATCGCGGGCAAGGTCACGGAGCTGAACCGCAAGCAGCCTGTGGTCGACAAGCCGACCTTCTCCGACAAGCTCGACCGGCTTCTGCTCCATCCCATCGCCGGCATTGTGATCTTCCTCGCGGCGATGTACGCGGTGTTCGAGGCGACCACGACGCTTGCCGGGCCGCTCATCGACTGGTTCGACGTGACCTTCCGGCAATGGCTGACCGATGGCATCGACTGGGTGTTCACGCTGGTCGCCGGCAAAGAAGCACTCGCGGGCTGGTTCCACGGGCTGATAGTCGACGGGCTGCTCGATGGCTTCGTCACCGTGCTGACCTTCATCCCGCCGATGGGCATCATGTTCATCATCCTCTCGCTGCTGGAAGACTCCGGTTACCTCGCGCGCGCCGCCTTCGTGATGGACAAGGCCATGCGCGCCATCGGCCTCGACGGCCGCGCATTCCTGCCGCTCGTGGTCGGTTTCGGCTGCAATTTGCCCGCGCTGGCCTCAACCCGCACGCTGCCCGACTCACGGCAACGGCTGCTCACCGGCCTGCTCATCCCGTTCACGTCATGCTCGGCGCGCCTGAGCGTCTATATCGTGCTGGCTTACGCATTCTTCGGCCGCTACGCCGGACTCGCGATATTCCTCATGTACGTCGCATCCATTGTGATTATTCTCGCGGTCGGCCTCGCGCTGCGCAAAACGCAGTTCCGCGACCTGCACACCCAGCCCTTCGCGATGGGCCTGCCGCCCTACCAGATGCCCAAGGTGCTACAGCTCGGCAAGTCGGTCGCGCTGCGGCTGTGGGCCTTCATCACCGGCGCCAGCTCGATCATCATCACGATGATCGTCATCGTCTGGTTGCTCTCCGCCATGCCCATCAGCGCGGGAGCCGCCGGCAACAACACCTTCGGCCATGTCGACGAGGTCGAGAATTCGCTCTACGGCGCGGTGGCCTCGGGCGTCGCGCCGGTGTTCGAACCCGCCGGATTCAACGACTGGCATGCCTCGGCGGCGCTTATCACCGGATTCGTGGCCAAGGAGGTCGTGGTCGGCTCGATGGCGCAAAGCTACGCAATCCACGATTCGGGCAACGAATCCGAGCAGCAGCAAGGCACCGGCACCTTGGGCCAGGCTGTGCGCGCCAGCTTCGAGCGTTCCAGCGGCGGGCATGCCTCAGCGGCCGCCGCCGCATTCATGATCTTCGTGCTCGCATACACGCCGTGTCTGGCGACCATCGCCGAGATACGGCGGCAGTACAGCGGCAAAATCGCCCTGCAATCCGTGGGCATGGGCCTCATCGTAGCCTATATTCTGGCGATTGCGGTCTTCCAGATTGGGCGATTGCTATGAGCGGGGAAACTTGGTCGAGCGTATTACGTTCGAGAGCACAATGCGACAGCACAGCAGTCGCCACAAGCAGCAGCTTCCGGCGCACGGATGCGAGCGCGGCTTCCGTGCGCCGCACCGATTCCGCGGATTCCCGCCTCCGCAACGATAAGACGATTCCCGGAACTGCCAAGGCAACCGCCTCCCCCAGCGAGGCCACACCAATAACCGCGCAAGTCGTGCAAGCCCTGGTCTCCGGCAAAACGCCCCGTATCGCGGCCCAGGATCTGGGGCTGCCGCTGGACTTTGTGAACCTCGTCATCGAACAGGCCCGCATCAGCGGCGACATTGACTTCTTCGAGCTGCGCACGGAGAACTGCACGGCAGGCGGCGCGTGCCAGCCCGACCCTGAATCGATGGTATGCGCCAGCTGCCCGATTCTGCCGCCCAGCATCCGCAAGCAGCAGTCGCCGCTGGGCAAACTGCGGCGAGTCATATCGTCGCACCGGCTCCGCAAGAGTCAACCGGCCAAAGTATAAGGTCAGGTCATTGCGCAGCGCTTGGCACGACGGCAACAGTGCAGCGAATAATACAAGGAACCAAACCTGTCATATGAATACGCCGACGACAATTCAGTGTCGGCCAGCGGCAAATTCGGCCGGACAACCGCTGTATTCCTCGCGCAACCACTGTATATGCGTTATGTGAGGCGTTAACAGAGTGCTGCCGAAGTCTATCTGCGTTGTGTGAGGCGCTATTTTTCGGAGAGCCGAGTATCGCTGGCCTAGAACCGCCGTTTTCAGCCGGCGATACTCGGGGTGCCAAGAAATTAACGCCTCACACAACGCAGATAGACCTCCGCAAGCATCCAATAACGCCTCACATAAGCGAGATACACGTCGCAACAGGAAAACCACACACAGCAAAACCCGAAAGACCACATTATTCTGTTTTGCACATATCGCCGCGCTGAGTACGTCAACTGGTGCCAAGAAGAAGAAAAGTGCGCGTTCCCTGTCACTCACTCCACGTCACTGTACATCAGTGGATATCACTGTACGTCACTGTACATCACTGTCATATAGTGACGTACAGTGACGGAGAATGTGCGCATTACAGCGCGCGGGGACGGATGGACTCCTGTAGCTCAATCGGCGCGGGCATCCTCGCGAAGGGCCTGAAGGGTAGCTGCGGGGATGGTTAGCAGCAAATCCTGATTGCGGTCCGCTCGGCTGCCTTCGGCGCAGTGGCCACCGACCGAGGAATCGTCGTTGGCCGCGATTTCGCGGTGCAACGAGGCCAGGTCGGCGATGCTGAGCGAGCCGTCAGGGCTTGCGGGGGCTGCCGTATCGATCATGGTGACGCGAATCGCGAGCAAGCCGTCGGGCTTGTTCGCGGCATCACCGGTATGCTCACTATGATTGGCAGAATCGGCATGGCGACCATCGCAATCCGCGCGTTTGCCAGTGCTCCCTATGTCGTCGCCACGTTCGCAGGGCGATTCGCCTGCGAAGAACTCGACGCACCGGAATTGCACCGGCCACTCGGAAATCGAGCCGGTGGACACTTCCCAGAACGCCTCGCACGGCTCTGCGCCGGGGCGCGGCGTGATCCTGTTGACATGCGTATGGCCGGAGAGCCACAGCGCTACGTTCGGGAAACGATGCAGCAGCGCCTCGACCTCGTCGGCCAGATGAAGATGCCCGCGTGCACCGGTGCCGATGCCGTCGCTGCTGTCACTAGCATCGACACCAAGACCGCCGCCAACAGCGTCACCGCAATCACCCGCACCAACACCGTCACCACAATCGCCAACGTCACCGTAATCATTGTTCAGCGTCGACAGACCATGATGGCTAGCCAGCACCACGAGCCTATCGCGATGCTCTGTATGCACGCAGCCGCCTGAGGCATCGGCGTAGCATGACGACACTTCGATCAGCCGCTCTTCAAGCCAATGGAATTGCCGGTCATCGATGCAGCCGTCGACGTGCCCGGCCGTATTCGTCGTGTCGAGCGCGATCACGCGCACGCCGTCAATGGCGTCATAGCAGTAATATGTCGTTCCCGTCCGCAGGCTGTCGTCGGTGAAGCCATGGCCTCGCGGCAGTCCGGGCGACGCCAGATGCGCCCGCACGTAATCGGCCTTGCCCGCCACCGCGCGGCCGGGGTCTGGAACAATGCCGTGCTGCTCGCCGCGAGCGCCCGCCCATGTGGGGTCGGCGACGTAGGCCAGCATCTTGTCGCCTTGCGGAGCGGATTCGACGTCTTCAGAGACCGGTTTGCGGCCCCCGGCGAGATATTCGTCGAAACCCTCCGGTTTGGCGGCGCGGCCTTGAACCAGACAGTCATGATTGCCGAAGCAACTCAGCCACGGCATGGCCAGTCCCTCGGTTGCGAAGGGCGCGGCGGCGGCGTTCAGCGCGCCGGGGTGATCGGGCAGCCCGTGCTCGCGCTTCCATATGTCGTGCGACTGCGGCTCGGGGTTGTAGTAATGGGGGTCGCCCAGGCCGACCGGCGCATCGGCGAAGCCGCGCGTGCCTTTGGCCGGCTCGACCGCTCCCCCGTCGAGCAGGGTCAGGTAGGATTGCAGCTCGTTGCGTTGCGCGGAGTCGAGGTTGTCGCCGGTGGTCACGGCCACGTTCCACAGTTCGGGGCGGGCTTTGACCAGCGCGTTGATGGCGCGGGTCATGCACTCGATTGCCTGCGCGAGCATGAATTCCTGCGGCCGGTAGGCCGGAAGCATGCGCTCCCAGCCCGGCACGCCTTCAAGCCGCTGCATGTATTCGGTGCGGGCCGGGGAGGCCAGGTCGGCGAGCTGAAAATCCGTGAAGTGAATCAAGCCCGCCACGCGAAGCCACGCCGCCGACGATACCGCCGCCGACGCCGAGATTTCCCCGGTACCGGCGCTGACGCCAGCACCATCGCCAGCTTTGACAGCAGCCGCGTCACCAGTCCTATCACCGGCACTAACGTCACCACCCACACCACCGGCGCTGATGCCAGCCGTGTCACCGGCCATGGCATCAGCGCCGCCGAGCAGCTCGGTTCGAGCTGCGTGCGGCTCGCCGCATTCCACATGCAGACGTCGGTATGGCTTGGCCTCATCCGGCACCAGCCTGACTTCCGCCGTGCCGAGCGGCTCACCTGTTTCAGGCATATGCCTGCTCCGTGCCGATTCCCGCTGCGGCGGGTGCATGGGCGTCGGCGCTGATCTCCTCAAGCCCGCGCCCCTTGGTTTCGGGGGCCATGAACACGCAGATCAGCGTGCCGGTGAGTCCGACCGCCGCGAATACCCATAGCGCCGCGTTGTTGCCCCACGCCGCAACCATATTCGGGAAGGCCACCACGCCGAGGATCGAGCCGATGCGGCTGACCGAAGTCGCCAGCCCGCTGCCGGTCGCCCGCAATGCGGTCGGGAACAGCTCGGTCGGGTAGACGAAGTTGAGCACGCCGCCGCCGGAGTTCGAGAAGAGCACGGCGATGCTGAACAGCACGATGAGGAATTCGAGACTCGGATTGGTCACTGCGGCCAGGACGGTCAGCGCGACGGTCAGGCCGGTGAACGAGGTGATGATAAGCGGCCGGCGGCCCCAGATGTCTACGATGTTCATGCCGATGAGCGAGCCGATGAGGCCGAGCACTGCGACCACGCCGGAGGCGAGAATCACCAGGGTGTGGTTGCCGTGGGTGAAGGGGGCGATGATTGTCGGCGTGTACATGGAGATGCCGTAATAGGCGGTCGAATAGCAGAACCAGAATCCGCAGACGAACAGCGTGCGGTTGCGCTGCGCGCCGCGGAACAGCAGGCTCAGCGGCGCACGTTCAGCGGCGGGTTCGGTGGACATGTCAATCGTGGCCGGCCGTTCGCCAGTGACGTTCTCGACGACGTCGAGCGCTTCCTTCGTGCGTCCGTGGGCGATGAGCCAGCGCGGGGATTCGGGCAGATTGATGCGGAAGAAGAACACCACGAGCGCGAAGACCGCGCCCACCAGCAGCATCGCACGCCATGCGTAGTCGCCCATGGGCATGACGGCGAGTCCGACGAGATACGCGGCCACGGCTCCGACGAACCACATGACGCCGAGGGAGGTGGACAGCTTGCCGCGCCCCTTCTTCGGCGCGAATTCGGCGACCAGCGTTGAGGAGATCGGGTAGTCCGCGCCGATGCCCAATCCGAGCAGGAAGCGGAAGACGATGAGGAACCAGACGTTGGGGCTGAACGCCGTCAGCACCGCGAATACCACGAAGGCGAGCAGGTCCACGATGTACATGGCCTTGCGCCCGAAGCGGTCCGTGAGGTTGCCCAGCAGCACCGCCCCGATGAACGAGCCGAATATCGCGGCCGAGGTCACCAGCGATTTCTGCCAGGCGTTGATGCCCCATTCGTCAGCGAACAACGGCATCGCCACGGCGATAACCGTCAGATCATAGCCATCAAGGAACGATCCGCCTGCCGAAAGCAGTGTCACCTTGCGTTGGAAACGCTTGGTTTTCGGGTTGTCGAAACTATCGAAATTCATGCAGACTCCTAGCACAAATCGTAGGAACCGCGCGAGAAACGCGCAGGATTACCGCCTTGCGCCCCGCAGCCGCAGCGTATGTGCTATGTATGATGCACTATGCGCCACGCGCCGTCATATCTATCGTCACAGTATTTATTGTCACGGTGACGTTCACCAATGGCGGTTTCGCGTGGCACGTCAGGCCTCGCAACGGCTCGGGGTGTCTTGGCATCATCAGGCTATCTGCTCGCAGCCGCCACCAACGGCGGTTTTCCCGACTGTTCATCAAGGGTCTATCGAAGATTCACGCGCAGTTGAACATTGCTTGGGCATCGATTGTGTATCGCTTGCGCATTGCTAACCACAACCAAGCGCCGCCAAGTACCAGCTATGCGTCATTGCACTAGCTGTACATTCGCTGCATGCGGCGAGGGCTGCATCGTCACAACCCCCGCACTATTACGAGGGCGATGCGGGAGTTGTGACGAATAATCGCCCTCAAACGACACAATTCCCGCATAAGGGTCGAATGAGTGCGGGATTCGTGACGATAGCCGACCGCACTGGTGCGCGACGCCTATGCGCCCCCGCTCGTGCCGGGCACAACCCCTCAGCTCCGCCAAGCCCCCATCATCACAGCGCGCCGAGGCGGTTGGCGGCGTTGGCTACGGCGGCATTGTATTGGCTGCCGCGATTGTAGGCTTCAACGGCGGTGATCCAGCCTTGGGAGGTGGTCAGGTCGCCGCCGGCGGTGCATAGGTAGCCCGCCGCAGTGAGCGCCGCATCGTTGATGTCGTCGGGGTCGGCGCGGGCGTCGCCGTCGCCGTCGAGCCCGTAGCGCATCCAGGTCGAGGGCACGAATTGCATAGGGCCCATAGCCCGGTCCCAGTTCGGGTCGCCGTCGAGTTTGCCGCCATCGGTGTCGGGCATGGCCTCGGTGCCATTGGAACCGTCGAGCACCGGGCCGCGAATGAGCTGGCCTGGGGCATGCTTGGTGCCGTGGTCGCTTTCGACCTCACCGATGCCGCCCAGCATGTTCCAGCCGATGCCGCAGTGCGGGTATTGACGCTGCGCCTGAATCGAGGCGCCTGCGTAGGCCTTGACATAATCGACCGGTATGCCGGAACGCTGCGCGATGTCCTGCGCCCAGCCGTCATCAACGAGATTGGCGATGATGACGCCCTTCGGCACGCTTATGCCCTGCGTTCCAGTACCCTGCGTTCCAGCGCCCTGAGCGCCAGATTGAGCGGCACCAGACTGGCCCGCGCTCAGGTCAGGGACAGCGGCCGAACCGGAAGAGCCTGCAGCGCCATCCCGGCTCGGCGCATTCACGTTGGGCACGGCGAGAGCATTGCCGTTGCGCGCCGAGGGCGGAACCGCAGCAAAGCCAGGCAGTGGCAGTCCGCTCGCATCGCCGCTCAGGCCGCTGGCAATCATCAGCCCGCCGTATATCAGCGCGGCCACAACAGCCAGCACACCGCAAATAGCAAGTATGCGCTTCCAGCATCGCCTCAGAAACGACGCGCAGGAGCGCAGCGCGCGGCGCGGCGAGAAACGGCCAGCCATGCGCTCACGAAAGCGGTGCCACGGGCCTAGATCCGTGCCGATCAGGTCGACGCCCAAAGTCTGCTCGACCGGGTCGCCCAGCTGCCAGAACGAGTCGGCTTGCACGGCATCGCGATGCTTGCGCGTCCGCACGCTTTCCGCGCCCGCACCCGCGCCCGTACCCGCAACCACACCCGCGTTCGCAGCCATACCACCGTTCGCAGCCATACCTTGGCCTGCGCTCACCGTCATATCACTGCCCGCAACCGCACCACCACTCGCAACCGCGCTGCCGCTTACAACCGCACCGCCGCCCGCAGTGCCGCGCACCTCGCGCCCGTGTTTCATGCCTGCTCAGCCACAGCCTTGCCCGAGCTCTTCGAAGTCAGCCGCGCGATGGCCTTGCCAATAAGCCCCTGCTTGGGCGAGAAGAACCATACAATCAGGAATATCGCGGTCGCCACCAGCACGATGGTGCCGCCGGTGGGGCTGTCGAAGCTCCACGACAGGTACATGCCGATAAGCGCCGAAAGCGCGCCGATAAACGGCGAGAGCACCATCATGACGCCCAGTCGATCAGTGACCAACCGCGCGGTCGCGGCGGGTGCCACGAGCAGTGCCAGCACCAGAATGTTGCCGATGGTCTGCACGGAGATCACGACGGCCAGCGACACCATGACGTACAGCACCAGGTCCAGCGCGAAAACGGGAAGCCCTGAGGCTTTGGCCATATCGCGGTCGAGCGAGACACTCACCAGCTCCTTGTTGAGCAGGAACATGACCATGAGAATCACGAATCCGGTGATGCCGACCACAGCGATATCGGAGTTTGGAATGCCGGTGATGGAGCCAAACAGGAACGACTGCAGCGAGCCGGCGTAGCCAGGCGCAAGCGAGATGACCACGATGCCCAGCGCGAAGGCGGCCACGAAGATGACGCCGATGATGGAGTCCTCCTTGATGCGCCGGTTCTGGCTGAACACAGCGACCAGAATCGCCGTGGTGACACCGGCAATCGCGCCGCCGACCACTAGGTTGCTTGAGAACACGAAGGCGATGGCGAGCCCGGGGAACACGGCGTGCGAGACGGCGTCGCCGATGAAGGCCATGCCGCGCAGCACGACGAAGTTGCCCACGACGCCGCAGATGATGGACGACATGGCGGCCACGATCAGCGCCTTGGGCAGGAACCACAGGTCGGGGTTCATGAGGTCATTGAGAAAATCCAAAGGTGAAAGCATGAGATCAATCCTTCAGTCGTGTGCGATTGCGGCGGTCGGTGTGGATGAAGCGGGCGACGCGGCCGAGGAAGCCGCTGCAGTCGAGCCGCGTGAGCCAACCAAGCCAGCACCATCCTTGCGCTGCAAGGTCTGCACGGTCTGCTCGACCACGGCGAGCAGCGGGTTGTCGGGGCGTATCGAGAACGTGGAGCGCCACAGCTCGGGGTCGTTGAGCTCCTGGGGAGTGCCGTCGGCGACGACCGTGCGGTTGAGCAGCACGATGCGCGAGCATGCTGAGACCGCGCCCGCGATGTCATGCGTGCTCATGATAAGCGTCTCGCCTTCACCGGCCAATGTAGCGAACAGCTCGGAAAGCAGCTCCTGCGTAGGCATGTCGAGGCCGGTAAACGGCTCGTCAAGCAGCAGCACCGTGGGCTGCAGCGCCAAGGCCCGGGCGACGAGCACGCGCTGGCGCTGGCCGCCGGAGAGATCGCCCACCGGGCGGTCGCGGAACTTGGTCATGCCGGTGCGGTCGAGCGCCTCGATGGCCGCGATGTAATCCTTCTCCCCGGGCCTGCGGAACCAGCCAATCGTCTTGACCCGCCCGAGCACCACCGTGTCAAGCACGCTGATGGGGAAATCCCAGGCGAACTGCTGGCGCTGCGGCACATAGCCGATATGCTTGCGCGCGTTCTTCGACGTGTCGCCGCCGATGGCAATAGAGCCGGAAACGGTGGGAATGAGGTGCAGAATCGAACGCAGCAGCGTGGTCTTGCCCGCGCCGTTCGGACCGAGCAGGCCGACCAGTTCACCGGCCGCAGCGCTCATCGTCACGTCGTTGAGCACACGCCGCCCAGCTAGGTCGACGTTGAGCTTGCTGACGGAGATAACCGGTGCCGCGCTCACGGTTGAAACGGGGCTTTTGCCCCCAGCCGAACCAGCGCCCGAGCCTGCATCCGAGCCCACTGCCGGACCTGTACCCGCATGCCTGCCGACACCCGCGCCCACGGCCAACCCAGCGCCCGAACCCACGCCCGTATTCACCCCGGCGGCCGCGTGCTTACTCGCGTTTGTACTCTTGCTCATGAAAGGCACTCCTTGAGGATATTCGCGTTGTAACGCATCATGTCGATATAGGTGTTGACTTTGCCGTCGAAGGTATCGCCGTAGATCGGGCACACCTTGATATGGTTCTCGTCGGCCACCTGCTGCAGCACGGAGGAGCGCGAGCGCAGGTTCGGTTCGAGGAAGACGGCGGGAACTTTGAGGTTGCGCACGGTCTGGGTGAGCTTCTTGCGGTCGACGAGGCTGGGTTCGGTGGCTGGGTTCGGCGTCACGAAGCCGGCGATTTTCACGCCGTAGGCCTGCCCGAGGTAGGCGAAGGCATCGTGCGTGGTGACCAGCAGCCGTCGCGAAGGCGGTATCTGGTTGATGGTCTTGCGCACGTAGTCGTCGGTGGCGGCCAGCTTGTCGGTGTAGGCTGCGGCGCGCTGATGGTAGTACGCGGCATTCTTGGGGTCGACCTGCGAGAGCTTGTCGGCGATGGTCTGCACGTAGGCGATGCCGTTGCGCACGTTCTGCCACAGGTGCGGGTCGATGTCGCCGTGCACATGCGAGCCGAGGACGGCTTGCGGCAGCAGGTAGATCTGGTCGCGCGGGTTGCCTAGGAAGCGGTATTCGCTGCCGGCCGGGATTTCGTGCAGGGCCTTGTTGGGCACTTCCACCACGACGTCCTTGGGTGCGTAATAGTCGCGTTCCAAGTGCGTGGCGGAGGATTTCTGCTGGTTGTCGGCGCGGTAGATGAAGCCGCCTTTGTCCATATCCACGGCCAGATCGGCGTGTCCTGCGTCCAGTACCTTGGTCGCGCCGAGTTTCTGCGCGACCGCCTGCGAGTTGACGCCGACGGCGAAGACCATCGTGGTCGAGCCGAGCGTGATGGGCGGGGCGTCGTCGCTGACTTTGAGTCTGGCTTTGAGGCCGAGCTTGTAGACGCCCGGCTTGCTGAAGCCCCAGCTCAGGTGCGTGTGCGCCTCGGTGGGCAGGCTGACTTTGTCTTTGCCGTCGAAGCCGTCCGCCGAATTGAAGTAGATGCTCACGTCACCGAAGCTTCCGGTCAGGTAGGCCGTGAGCTGTCCCGGGCCTTGCATGCCGGTGGCGGTGAGCTCGACTTCGGAGCTGCGCTTGGCGCCGTACTGCTCGCCTGCGCCCTGCACGGCGAGGCCGAGCCAGACGGTGTCGAGCGAGACGTCTTCGACGAGCGGTATCACTTCGGCCGCGTGCTTGACGCTGCTTTCGGCCAGTCCTACATCGGGCACGCCGGGGCGCAGGTTGGCGTCGAGCGCCTTGATGATGCTGTGCTCTTCGAGCAGCATGTAGTTGCTGAAGGCCACATCCGCGTAGACGATATCGCGTATCTTGCGCAGCGAGGGCTCGTAGCTGTGCGGGTCGGCGTTGTCGGGCACGATGGCGCTGACATTCGCCTTGTCGCCGGCGACGTTGGAGACCAGGTCCTTCAGTATGCCGGTGGTGGTGACCACGTTGAGCTTGCCGTTGTGCGGGTTGCTCGAATCGAAGTCGGAGCACGCCGCCAGCGGCAGCAGCACGGCAGCGCTCACCAGTGCCGCGAGGCACCGGCGAAGCTGGACGCGCAGACTGCGCGCCTTGCCGGAATTCCCGAATATCATCACGGCAGCACCACGCGGCGTCGCAGGATGAATGGCGCGGCCGTGGCCACTGCGGCCAGCGAGCCGCCCGCCACGGTGAACGCGGCGGCGGCGAGCACCGGATGCCGGGCGAACATGCTGGACATCTTGCCTGCAACAGAGTCAGGGTTGATGCCCAGGGCATCGTCCAGCGCCTTGGCGGCGGCCTCTTCCTTGGCCTTGGCTTTGGCGGCTGCGGCAGCTGCGGCCTGGGCGGCCTTCTGCTCCGCTGCCTGCTCGGCAGCCTGCTTGGCGGCCTGCGCTGCGGCGGCCTTGTCGGTCGACGGCACCTGCTGGGCCGGAGGCGCGGTCTGCACGCCGCTTGCCGCGCTGGTGACGGCGTTGCACGAGATCGGCATGGCCTTGGGGTCCTTGTTGCCCACGGTCATGTAGATCGTCTCGGTGTCCGAGCCAAGCGAGGTGGCGTAGGTCATGGTGATCTTGTAGTAGCCCTCGGCGCTGAAGTCCCAGTTGGCGTGGGTGTGGGTGTTCTTCGACATCTGGAAGGTGTGGGTGCCGTTGCTGTCGAGGATGGTGGTGTCGGGCGCGCCCAGGTTGCCCTGGGTCCAGATGCGCATCGAGCCGGGGCCTTCGAGCTTGTCGAGCGTCCAGGTGACCGGTATCTCGCGGCTGGACAGGAACTGGTTGTTCCACCCCAGCCAGATGAGGTCCTGCTGCTGCGTCTGCGGCACGCTCCACCCGCGCGAGGTCTTGGCGCCGGGCTTGAGCCAGAGCATCACGCTCGACGGCGTGCGGCGCACATGGTCTCCGGTCACATCCTCCTGCACGACCATCTTCATGCTGTTGACGCTGGGCGAGTAGGCTGCGATGTCGATATGGCCGTGGTCGAGCACGAACATATTCGACGAGGTGCACGAGGCCTGGCCGCCGCCGTTGCCCTGCTGCGCAGCCGTGTTTTTGCCGCCGCCATTGCCCGCGGCAGCGCCAGAGCCACCACCATTGCCCGAGCCGCCATTGTTGCCGTTAGCGCCATTGCCGCCGATAATGCCGCCGTTCCCGCCGCCATTGCCCGAGCCGCCGCCTTCGATGCCGCCGTTCGGCACTGATGGCACGTAGGGTGCGGCACCGGTGGTCGTCGGCACGCTCAGATCGGCCGTGCCGACCTGCGTGCCGTTCGCATCGCGCACGAGCAGCTGGTAGTCGCCGGGGTAGGCGGGCAGCGGCACGGCGAGCGAGTCCGCATTGTCCGCGCGGATCCAACGGCTGGTGATGGCGCGCTGGTACATGGGCACGGCGCTGCTATGGCTCTGATCGACCTTGCGCAGCACGTCGGCGAACACCGGCTGCCCGGCAAGCCTGCCGTCGGCCAGCTTGACCGGCACCGTGGCCTGATCGGAGGCGATGGCGCCCACCGAGGCGACCCCGGCATGCGCGTCCTCAAGCGTGCTCACCGCACGTTGCGCGGCCGGCAGCGCGGCACCGGTGACATTGACCTGGAATTCGCCGGATGCCTGATTGGCGTCCTCGGCGTAGCGCGGCACGAAGGTCGCGCGTATCGGCACGCTGCCAGGCGCGGAGAACGAGGGCACAGTCAGCGTGGCCTGATTCTGCAGAACCTTCGCGTAGCCCAGCAGCGCCCCGGAGTCCTCGCGCTCGAATTGCACGTAGCCTTGCGGATACTCAAAGCCGTCTGAGCTCACGGTGGCCTTCAGGTCAACGGCCGAGCCGGTCGTGGCCGAGGCGTTCTCGCCAACAACGGCGACCTGCGCCGGAGCAGGAGTGCCGTTGCCCACATAGAACACATACTCCTGCGTGGCGGTCTGCGGCTTGCCATCCACGTCGAGCGTTGCCGACATGGTGTAGGCGTAGCGGCCGGGCTTGGTGAAGGCCCAGTTCATATGCTCGTGCTGCGGTATCGAGAGCACATGCGTGTTGGGGAAGCCGTAGTCCCGCTGCACATCGGGCGAGCCGAGCTGCTTGATGATGCCGCCGAAGGAGTCGGTCGACCACATGAACAGTTCGCCGGGGCCGTGGAAATGCTCCATTTTCATGGTGACTTTGGAAGAAGGGTTGATATGCGGATTGCCCTGGATGGCCTCGGTGCTGAATCCGGCCCACAGCACGCTCAGATCCTGCGTCTGGGGTATGTACCAGAAGTCGCCGCCATTCGTGGCCTTGTTGAGAAAGCCTAGGGCACCGCTCATCTTGGCCGAGGGCTTCTTCGCGTTGTCGGGCAGCACGAAGGCCGTCGTGTCGCTGTCGTAGCGCACGCCGTCGGCCGCGCCGTTGTAGACGTTGTCCGCCTTGGATTTCAGCACCAATTGCGGATTGCTGCCGTCGGTGAGGTACGTCGACATCGCGTCGGTGTGCACCCCTTGGATGGCGCAGCGGGTGTCGGAGGCCGGAGCGGTCGTCTCGGTGCCGCTTTGCGGATTCTTGTCGACATCGCGCGCGCCGTTGGCCTGCCCCTTGCACAAGGTGGAATTGGAGTTGGGGTTGGCCGGAGCGCCATCGGTGGCGGAGGCCTTGTTCGACAGACCGCTCAGGCCGCCGAATATCATCGCGACGGCCATCACGCCCACGGCTGCCAGCCGCATCGGCTTGGCGATGACGCGCTGGGCCGCGGCCCGCAGGTTGTGCGAGCCGGGTTTCGCGGTTCCGCCTGGCTGCTCAGGCGAAGATGAGTTGATACTCATAGTCCCTCTGTCTTTCTATCTCTCATTCGTTGCGTTGTCTTCTATGCACTGTTTTCGATGTATGCGTTGTCTGTGATATAGGAACAATGCCGTCACGAATTGCTTGGCTTCGGCCCTGCGGGATCGCCGCCCGGCTCTGGGCCGCTGGATGGCACGTCGGCATCGTCAGCCTTCGCCTTCGCATCTGGCTCGGCGCCCGACTCAGCACCCGGCTCAGCATCTGTCTGCGCCCAAGGCGTCGCGCTCTTGGCGGCAAGCTTCAGCTCAGCGGCACGCATGGCGGCGCGTTTGCTGCGCCGACCCTGTATCCAGACCAGCAGCACGATGATGAGTATGGCAAGCGCGACAAAGGCGACAATCACGCCAATCAGCAGCGTGGTCTGCGCCTTGTCCTGCTTGGCGAGAGCGGCGGCCTGCGCGGCTTCCTTCTGCTGGGCGAGCGCCTGCTGCTTCTGTGCTTCCTGCTTGGCCTTCTGCGCGGCGGCATCGGCTGCGGCAGCGGCGCTGTCCGGGTTGCTGGCCGCGTCGAAGGCGGTCTGCGGGTCAGTAGCATTGCCGACCGCGAAGCGCAGCGTGTCGGTGTCGCTCACATGCTGGCCGTTCTTCAAGTCGCCGGATGCGGTGATCTTGACCTTGTACACGCCCTGCTTGTGGAATATCCAGTTGACGTGGGTGTGGGCGTTGACTTCAATCCACGAGTTCTGCGGGTAGGGCTTCTTGTTCGTCCATACGAGCTGCGGCGCACCCATGTTGCCGTTTTCGAGGTACACGTCGAGGTCTCCCGGGCCTTGCACGCCGTCAAGCGAGAGAGTCATGCCGCGCTGCAGCTGGTCCATGACGCGCGGCTCCTGGGTGTTCCAGCCGACCCAGACCACATCGGGGTTCTGCGTCTGCGGGATGACCCACAGCGGCGTGCCCGGCTGCTCGCCGATGAACGAGTACGTGTCTCCGGACGGCATGGGCATGATGGCCTTGTCGTTCACATGCATGACCACGTCGCTGGGCATGCGCCAGTAGGAGACATCGCCGGTGTCGTCGTGGATCTGGATTTTCCATTTGCCGGTCGCCAGCGTCGGACCGAAGTCGATGTGGCCCTGTTCGAGCACCACATGGCCGACCCCTTGCTGCTGGTTCGGGTCGATGGTCTGCTGCAGATCGTCGCCGACGGCGAGCGCCGTGCCGGGCATGAGCATGCCCACGAGCAGCATGGCCAGCGCCATGAGACTGCCGAGTATGGACGCCATCGAGAGATGACGCTTGGTTTTGCCGTCCGCTGCGGTGCGGAGGAATGGTTCGTATGCTTGGTTCATCGCTTCTTCTGGGCTTTCGCGTGCAATCTCTCGCTGTGCTGTCATGAGCCGGGCGCTGCCGTGATGCCGGCATGCGGTCTGCATGTCGCACGCACGCTGCCCGGCCTGTGGCAGGTGCCGCCGCTCGGTTGGCCTCAGCGGCAGACGTTTGTTTATGTGGAATTGTGGTTGTGTGGATTATTTCGATGCTGAGGCGTATTGATGCCGCAGATTGCATGTTGCGTCACCACGGCTGAGTGGAGTCGCAAAGTGGGTAACGCCGTATGTCGCCTGCCCAAGAGCATGGCGTTTGCAAAAGGCACTGTGTAAAAAACACCGTGTCGAGAGACACCATGTAGAAACACTATGCTTGCAAACGTCTTGCTCTCAGGCAGGCGACATACGAGGCGTGTGCTATGCGGTCTCAGTCGTTGCGGCGCGTGTTGCGTAGCACGACGAGCGCGATGCCTGCCAGTGCGAACAGGGCCAGCAGGGCGGCTACCGGCTCGATCGAGGAACCAGTTGCGGCGAGCTTGTTGTTCGCAGCGCCTGGATTGGTCGGTGTTTGCTTGTTCGGTGCCTGCTGCTTGGGATTGGTCGGCGTGGTAGGCGTCTGCTTGTTGGGAGCAGCCGGGCTGACAGGAGCGGGCTTGCTCGGCTTAGTCGGCTTAGTCGGCTTCGTAGGAGTACTCGGAGCGGCCTTGGCCAGCGCAGTCTGCGCCTTGGAGAGCGCGGCAACCGCAGCGTTCACATCGGCCTGAGCAGCTTCAGCGTTCGCGCGCACTGCTCGCGCGCCAGTCAGCGAATCAGCGAAGGGCTTCCATGAATCAGCGGTGTAAGCCGATTCCTGATGCTTCGCGGCGGCATCGATGGCCGCATTCAGCGCGGTCTTGTCAGCCTTGGTTGGCTGGGGGTTCACAGAAACCTTCACAAGCTTTGCCTGCGCGGCGGCGAGTGCACTCACAGCGGAGTCTACCTCGGCCTGAGCGGCTTTAGTATTCGCACGAACCGACTTTGCAGCAGTCAGGGCATCAGCGAACGGAGTCCACGAATCAGCTGTGTAATCAGACTGCTTCAGCGGGGCTGCCGCAGCAATCGCGACATCCAGCTTCGACCAGTCAATCACCGGAGCCGGCTTCTTCAGGCCCTTCTGCGTATCCGTCAGCGCGGCAGCCGCAGCGTCGACAACCTGCTGCGTGGCCTTGGCGTCAGCCTGCACCGACTTGGCATCAGCAAAGGCCTTGGCGAACGGTGCCCACGAATCAGCCGTGTAATCAGACTGCTTGAGTGCAGAAGCAGCGGTAACAGCCTTGTCCAGAGCAGTCTTGTCAGCCTTGGCCGGGGCAGGGGCAACCTTGACTAGTGCTTTCTGAGCGTCGGCGAGAATACTGGTCACATTATCGGCATCGCCTTGCGCGGCTGCAGGATTGTTGCGTATTCCCTTGGCATTGATAAGTGCCTCAGCAAATGGCGCCCACGACTGCGCCGTGTAATCAGGCTGCTTCAACTTGCCCGCCGAAGCGATTGCTGCATCAAGCGCAGTCCAGTCGACCGGGGGCGTGGCCTCTTCCAGCGCGTCCCATGCATCGTTAAGCGTCGAAACCGCATCATCTACTGCCTGCTGTGTGGCGTTCCCATCGGCTTGTATCTTCTTTGCATCGGCAAGGGCTTTGGCGAACGGTGCCCACGAATCAGCCGTGTAGTCGGACTCCTGCATATAGTCTGCGGCTTCAATCGTACCTTTCAGCGTGGTTTTGTCTGCTTTCGGCACATCGCCCACTACGAAGGTGAATACATGCGATTCGCTGGTCAGCGAGAACTTGTCAGCCGCGCGCGTGACCTTGCTGTGCACGGTGAGCTTGTAGGTGCCGGCCTTGGTGAAGGCCCAGTTGATGTGCTGGTGGGCGAGAATCGGCTGGACGATGGTGTTCGGCAGCGCGTACTTGCTGTTGGCCATGACCGAGGCCGGAGAGCCCCAGTCGTTGATGCTCCACATGAGCACCTTGCCGCCCGCCGGAGCCTGAACCTTTTCGATCACATTGTCGCACGACGCATCATTGAGGTTCCCGATGCCCAGCGCAGGCGCGGCACCCATTGAATCCCAGCCGGGCCAGATGAGATTCTGGTCCTGCGTGAGTGGGAGATAGTAGAAGCTGTTCGTCAACCCGTCGTTGATGATGTCCTGGTACGCAGGCTTGGCCGCGTCGGGAAGCGTCATCTTCGCTTGCTCCTTGACCTTGAGAGTCACGGATTCAGGCTCGCGCAGCACGCCTGAACCGGTGACGTCCTCCTTGAGCACCATGCGAATCTGGTTTTTACCGGTGCTGATGAGATTGAAGGCATCGATATGCCCCGTCTCCAGGGTGACCGGGCTGTTTTTGACGGTGCTTGAGTCGACATAGTCGGCGGCGCTGGCCGTTGGCAGCACGGAAGCGGCAAGCCCCGTAGCCACAATCAAGCCAAGCAGGGAGGCCCCTACCCGTCTTCTTATTTTCACCATAATATGAATTCCTTTCTTCATCGCTATCTAGCATGATAACGATTACTATTACTTAAATAAACACCGCTTATTGGACATTTCGATGGAATTTTAAACAGATAATCAATCGAAAAATCGGCTTGTTTATTGACTTGCGGCCACTATCTGTTGAATATCGATATATTTTTCGGCGATTCCATCGAAAGTTACCGATATCTGTTGAAGACCGAATTGAGGGACGAATGAATACGCAAACAAATCGCAGCGCATCGTCCGCCCTAGATACCTCGATAGCCCGGGTTCAGATATCGACCTGAACCCGGGCTGTCAGAGAGTGGCTAGCGGCTACTTGCGCCTCGATTTGGCGATGACGGCCAAAGCAACGCCCGCAAGGACGAGCACAGCGGCGAGCACGCCGAATATCGCGACGTTCGATCCGGTGGCGCTCAGCTTCTCGCCGTTGGTGGAGTTGCCGACGTTATTGGCGTTCTTGCCAGCGTTCTGCGAACCCTTGCTGCTGGGGGCAGTGCCTTTAGGCGAGGTGCCATTCGCGCCGTTGTTGATCGGAGCATTGCCATTAGCTGCAGGCGTGCTCGGCTTCGTCGGCTTAGGTGTCGGACTGGGCGCAGGAGCCGGAGCAGCCTTCACCAGCGCGGCCTGTGCCTTGGTCAGCGCGGCAACCGCAGCATCGACATCAGCCTGCACAGCCTTAGCATCAGCCTGAACCGACTTCGCCGCATCAACCGCCTTCGCGAACACAGCCCACGAATCGGCCCTGTAGTCGGATTGCTTGAGCTTGCCAGCCGCGGCAACCGCCGCGTCAAGCGCAGCCTTGTCGGCCTTCACCGGAGTCGGAGCAGGCGCAGCCTTCACCAGGCCATCCTGCGCCTTGGTCAGCGCGGCAACCGCAGCATTGACATCAGCCTGCACAGCCTTGGCATCACCCTGCACGCCCTTCGCACCGGCAACCGCCTTGGCGAATGCGGCCCACGAGTCGGCCGTGTAGTCGGCTTCCTTGAGCTTGCCAGCCGCGGCAACCGCCGCGGCAAGCGCGGTGCGGTCGACGACGGTCGGCTGCTGCGCATCCTTAAAGCAGGTATCCGGGTTGATCTTCTTCACGTCGACCTTGCCCACGGCGACCGGCAGCGTGAAGCTGTCGGAGACCGGGGTGCCGTCGGCGAGCGTGGTCGAGCGGGTGAACGCCAGGCAGTACGTGCCCTGCTTGCTGAAGGCCCAGGAGCCGTGCACATGCGCGTTCTTCGCGATCGTCATGCTGGCCTTGTCCGGCTTGCCGTTCCGTGCGCTCATGAGCACGCTCGGCGCGCCGAGCTGCGACTCGTACAGCGTGAAGTCGCCCGGGCCTGCGTATTTATCCAGCGTCCAGGTCATGTCGCTGCCCATCTGGTCGGCGGGGATGTCCTCGGTCGACCAGCCCGGCCACAGCAGCCCTTCCACCTGAATCTGATTGACCTGGTAGATGGGGTCCCCTGCCTTGCCTAGGAAGGAGAAGAGGCTGTTGCCCGGCACCTTTGTCTGCGAGGCCGGCAGCAGCTGGAAGACCGTACCGTTGCCGTTGTTCACATCGCTGCGCATGCCGCTGCCCAACGACGCGGAGCCGGCGAGCGGATGGTAGCTGGGGATGTTCGAGGTCGTCGTGTCCTTGATCCAGGTCTCCAGGGTCTTGCCCTCGATGCGGCTGGCCACATCCACATGCCCGTTGTTCAGGATCACCGCGCCCGAATCGGTCAGCGAGCCGTTCGGCACGTTCACGCTGGGATCGACGCTCTCATTGCTGCCGCCGTTGTCGGGCCCGCGAGCCTCCTGGCCGCGCGAGCACGACGTGACCTTCGACATGTCGATGTAGTCCGCGCTCTTGGGGTCGTCGCTGCCCGCCACCAGCGTCAGCGTGTACTGCCTCGACTGCACCGCAGCGGACGCGCCCTTCGGCGTGGCCGAAGCGGTCACCGGCACGCAATAGACCCCAGGCTTCGAGACTCCATCTATAAAGTCGCTCCTGGCCCACGGCTGATCATGCGCCACGAAGCCCTCGGGCATCTTCGTGAAGTCAAGCCCGATCTTCCCGACATCGCCCGGGCCGGAAACCTTGCCCAAGGTGAGCTTCACCTCACCATCAGCCGCGGAAGGGGCGATGCGCGTGAAATCATAATTCATATAGGAGCCGCCTACGCTTGAGAAAGAATAGACTCCATCGGCATCGCCAATGGTGCTGTGCAGTATCACGTCATCAGGATTGTAGACATGCGAAGGCGCGTTCCAATTGGTACGTGTCTCGTTGACCATGTCGAGCGCGCCATTGTTGAAGTACGGCTGCAGGTCCGACAGGGACTGGCTCAGCGTCACGGGCTTGCTCACGGATTCCGCATTCGGCGTGGGCTTCGTATTCACCACGGGCTTCACGTCCCGGTCGCAGGGAACCACCTTCGACGGGTCGACGCCCGCCGCAATGGTCAGCTGGCCCGCGCCCGAATCCACCGTGCCGTCCTTGAGCACCGCCGTGGTCTGCACTGCAAGGCAGTAGCGCCCCGGCTGGGTGAAGGCCCAATCCATATGCGTATGCCCGGGAATCTTCAGCGACTGCGGCATCGGACGAGACGAATCGAACATTATGTCATATGCGTCGTTCATCCCCGAACTGACGAAGATGAAGGCTTTGCCGTCCTTCGGCGCGGCGCTCACACCGGTGAAGGTGAGATTGGGGTAATCCTGCAAATCAGTTTGCAGATTCCAGTTGCCCGTCGCCAAACCCGGCCAGAGATATTTGTCCTTATTCGCCCCAGAGCCGTCATACCAGTAGAACGGGGTGCCCGGCTTGCCAATGAACGAGAAGTCATAGCCCGGCGTTGTTGCAGGCACTGTAGTCTTCTGCGTCCCCGCCATCACCATGTTGTAGGTCGACGTGTAGTCATCGGCCCCATCGCCGTTCGAATCGCCGTACAGGCCGATGTTCAAGTCATGCGAACCGCTGCTCTTCGGCCACGTGCGCAAATCATAATGCCCGTGGTCCAGCACCGTGATCCGCTCAGGATCCTGCGCCTGCGGGGAATCACCCACCGGCTCCTGCGCGCAGGTCTGCACCGTGCTCGGCATATCTCCGGCCACAATCGTATAGGTCGCATGCCCAATATGCAGCGTATGGTTCGGTTTCGCCTGATCTTGATACTGCGCTTGCACTGTCAGGCAATATGTTCCAGGCTTGGTAAAGACCCACCCCGCATTGGAATCATTATCGCTCACACTGGTGGCTATGGGGTCTTGCTTGGCTCCGGAGGCAAGCTGCTGCGAATCCCAGTTGATTGTGCGATTACGTATCACATCATGGGAGACCATACGCATCTGGCCCCCTTGTGGCACTCCTGCCTTCACCAAACTCATTGGACTATCAGAGAATGTCAGATTAGTGCCATTGGAAGCAGGGCCCACTGACCCGTCAGCCCATGACATCTCATTGGGCATATTAGAGGCATTGGTGATGTCCAGCAGCATGCGCGTGGCCGGATTGCCCACATAAGTCTGACGTTCTGCAGTGCTTAGCCAACCGTTGCCATCCAAGTCCGGTGCACCATCAGGAAGCACGTATTGGCCGTTGGTGTCCTTCTCCGCGTCTCCTATGTGGATGACAGTATCGGTCGCAGGAGTCCACGTGGCGTTCAGTTGCCCCTGATCGCCCCGCTTCATCACCCCGAGCGTGAAGTCTTTGAATGTTGCCTGAGTTCGCCCATCGATTTTTTTTGTTGAGTTTCCATTGAATTTTGGCGACAGTGATAAATCACCACTGTCTAATACCGTCGGTCCAACCGGTTCCGCCGCTTGGGCGGAAATAGCTAGCCCAGTGACTGATATGCCCATTGCCGTAGCCAAGACCGCTCCGGCGACACGTTTCATCAGCAAGCCTGCACCATTGCGGTTCATAGGCTCTTCCTTTTCTTCTGCAATATAATTTACAAAAGCGGTGCAACCCACATAGGGCTGCACCGCCCTCTGATGTATTGTTGATTTCGGCATGCGCAATGCGCACTATGCCCTGAAAATGGAATAGGTGGGCGAGTTGCATAGCAGCTCGCCCACCTCATGTACTGCGTTATTCAGATGTGCAATACATCAGTTCTGAACATCGAAACGGTAGTACACAGCGCTGGAATCTGCGATTCCCTGTGCACCGTTCACTGTGGCCGTCACCTTGAAGGTGTACTGCCCGACCTTGTTGAAGGTGAATTGCGGGTGCTGGTGCACCGCTTCCTCATTGTTAAGCACAGGATAAGTCAGCACGAAGGGGCTAGCGGCCGTTCCAGAGCCCGAAGCACCGCTAATCGCTACAGTACCGCTCTGTGGAGCAGTAGCGACCTGCAGCTTGTAGCTCAGGTTCTTGCCAGCCAGCAGAGGCACAAGGCTCTTGCCGACGACAGCAGTGCCAGCGCGGTTTTGAACATCAGTACCCGCAGCAGCGAATCCGGCGTAGAGCAGTGTGTTCAGCAGGGCAGGAGTAGGCTCGGCACTCGGAATCACCCAAGTGCTGCCGACCTTGTTGCCAGCGCCCACAACAGACGTGTACTGGGCGTTGCCAGTCGCAGAGCCCGCGTTAACTTCGGCGGTCGTGTAATAGCCCTTAGGGTAGCCCCACGCGGCGTTATACCCGTCTTCATCCACGTTCGTGCCGAGCTGCAGCTTATTGCTTGCGGTATTCAGCGACGTGAAGAAGGTGTCGACGTGGCCGACTTGGAAGCTGCCAACGGTTCCGGCGTTCGCCGTTGCCGCACCCATACCCATGCCGAGTGCCGCGACTGCGGCCACAACGGCCGAAATCAGGCGGCGAGAACGCTTCGGCGCGGTCTTAGTGGATTGCTTGGTTGAATTAAAAATGGTCATAATGTATGACCCTTTCTATTTTCCTTATATAAAAGCCGCACGGCGGTATGCCGTGCAACCCGTGGTCTCTCCGCAGAAGCCGCAAGGTTTCCCCTCCCGAACCACGTCGTAAACCCCCAGGCGCGGCGTGCCTCAACCTTCGAAGCACCTTCTGCCGATTGACCTCGTTGTCAGCAACCATAACCGTAACTGAAATACTAACAGTAACCGTTATCGTTTCCAACAACGGTTCTCACTATACTCGCCCCGCAGACAATCGCAAGCCCCTCCCCCAGCTTTTCCTAGCTTCGTCTACTACCAGCTGCCCTGCAGGGCGTGTCGCGGGAACGCCCCGACGTGCTCAGTGCCACAGCCAACCACATGCCGATAACCCGCGAACCACCATCGTCTCGAAGCCCATAACCCAGACACGGCCACTGGCAGGAATGCGCCACTGACCGCAACTCATCAGCGATTTTGTTCCAGTAGCCCATGTAGCCACCCATGCAACTGGCAGGGATATGCCACTGACCGCAACTCAGCGGCCCTTCCGTTCCAGTAGCTCTCGTCAGCCGGCAACCACTGCACCAACCGCAACCGAAATGCACCAAGCATGCGTAAGGCCCCCGAACCTCAACGGTTCGAGGGCCTCACGGCTTAGCAGGGGATGGATAAGAAAGGCTAAGAAACCACCCCACCGGATTCGGATCGTTCCCAAAGTCTTAGCTTGGCGGCCTAGATACGGGAACGTTTTGCAGCGCCTCATCCAGTATCTCCATCATAACCGACCGACACGCTCCGGTCACGCCGTCTAGCAGATATGCGTAAGGCCCCCGAACCTTAGCAGTTCGGGGGCCCCGCGGACTAACAGGGGATGGGCAAGAAACCACCCCGCCGGATTCGGCAACGTTCCCTGAAAGTTCTTAGCGCCTGCCGAGAGTGTCGGGAACGTGTGGAAGTGCCGTGTCCAGCATCTCCATCATAACCGATACAGCACCAACTAAAACCCGGTTACAACCAACACGTTTGGCTCATACCCCGCTGCGCCCAATCCAACCCAACCAAAGTGCGCCAGACATACGTAAGGCCCCCGAGCTATACAGCTCGGGGGCCCCGCGGACTAACAGGGGATGGGCAAGAAACCACCCCACCGGATTCGGCAACGCTCCCTGAAAGTTCTTAGCGCCTGCCGAGAGTGTCGGGAACGTGTGGAAATGCCGTGTCCAGCATCTCCATCATAACCGATGCGGGGAGTTATAGGTCAGAAAACAGTCCCAACCCCCAAATGGCCTATAACCCCCTATAACCCACCCATACATACACGAAGGCCCCCGAACTATACAGCTCGGGGGCCGCGTGATCCTATAAGGGGATGGATAAGAAACCACCCCACCGGATTCGGACCGTTCCCAAAGTCTTAGCTTGGCGGCTTGGATACGGGAACGTTTTGCAGCGCCTCCTCCGATATTTCCATCTTAACCGATACTCTGGAACATGTCGAGAAAGCTCTTTTGCAGGAGCAGAACCGACCGCCCGGCAATAGCCGGGCGACACGACCGCGTCCTCGCGGGCGTGGTCCTATGAGAAAGGCATTATCATGCCTGATAGGAATGAGGAGCCGCATGGCGGTTCCGTGTTGTGGCTCTTGGCAGTCCTCGTGATTGTCATCGCGGCCAAAGTGGATTCCACTGTGGCCGACATCACCACGCTGGCAATAGCCGGCTGGGCGATGAAGACCCATAGCGCAGGCCGCAACTAGCGGCACACTCAGCCGCCCCGGCCGCAAGACCGGGGCGGTCTCTCATGGCCGTCCAGTACAACAAGGAGCTCGAGGCGAAGTTCGGAAAGGACTGGTGGAAATGAGATACGAAGTGCAGGTGACGCGGGACGAGGACGCGTGGATGGTGGACGTGCCGCAGGTGCAGCGCGTCACCGAGGCGCTGAGCCTGAAGGAGGTCGATGTCATGGCACGCGACCTGATCCACATCATGACAGGCGAGGAGCCGGAAGCCATCACCCTAGACGTGCATGTGCTGCTGCCCGATGCCGTGCAGGAATCGATAGACACCGCGAGGCACCAGCGCGAGCTGGCCGAAAGCTCGGCCCGCCTGGCCGTTGCGGAAAGCCGCCAGGCTGCCAAGCAGCTGCACGGCATGGGCGTGACATTGTGCGACATCGGAATGACGCTGGGCATCTCCTACCAGCGCGCCCACCAGCTCGTCAACGCCTGAAAACCCACGCGGTAAAAATGTACTAAGCTCCTAGCGGTTGATAATTCAAGCAGGTCCCGTCACTGTTATCCTGAGTGACGCGGCAATTGCCCTAATCATCCTGTTTGCCTGGGCTTGTTTTCTGGCCTATATAATTCTGGCCCAATATAACTCGAAAACCAATGACTGAAGCTGCAAAGCAGAGCGAAGACTGTCCGGCCCGAATACGACTGCGGCCGGGAACCCTTGCGATGACTGGGTTTCCGGCCGAAAAACCGTGGAGCGGATGACGGGAATCGAACCCGCGTAATCAGTTTGGAAGACTGAGGCTCTACCATTGAGCTACATCCGCGTGGGACTGCTCGTGTGCACCGTCCGAAAACCGCAGCGCCGGCTTTCCAGACCGACTGCACAACAAACAACCTGAGTCATTATACATGGATTGCGTCATTGAGCAACCTTTATGCAAGTCCCAACGTAACTACGGCGGAGGCTATCGGGCCGTCATGACTCAGGGAGATATGCCACTGCAAACCCTTACCCTGTGCCGCCGCGCCCGGTTCGGCCACACCCTGCGCCGCCACACCATGCCCCTTTACACCCTGCGCCGCCGCCGGTGCGGTCACATTCTGCCCCTCTACACCCTGCGCCGCCACAGACAGAGATTCCGCCTCAATCGCAAAACCGAGCGACTTGCGCAGCGTCGCCTCGACATCCGCTCTGAGCACAACGTGCGGCCGCGAGCGAGAATCGTCAAGGATCTCAATGCCGGCCCACGGGAAATCATCAAGCGTATAAGGGTTCGCAGCATCGCCAAGCGCCTCGCACCACGCCTTAAGTACCGCTTCCTTGCCAGCCCAGCGCGCGGCAAGATGTGCCGACTCGCTGTCGTGCTTGGTCTGCGCACGCATCGCGCACTGCCGTAGCTCGCGTGCAGAGAACAGCTCGCGCATGTGCGACCCCGGCTCGGCGAGCTGGCTGGCGAAGGCTGCGACATCGACCACGTCATGGCCTATGGCAATGAGTTCCATGCGCATGCCTTCTTTCTGCGTTTTCATCTGCCCTCTAAGCCATAGGACTCGAAGCCTCGACGGCAGCAAACTTCAGCGCCGCACCAGCTGCGCCTCATAGGCCCCGAGATCGGCGTCCATCGGCCCCATGATACCGTCGCTGCCGCCGAGCCACGCGTGCTGAGCCTGCCCGGTGAAGTTGAACAGGCCGACCAGCGTCTCGCCGTGCGACTTGCGTACGAGCGCGAACACCCCATCGTTATGCGCATCCCAGGTCGAAACCCATGCGTCCGGCGCGAAGCAGGGGTCGTCGCGCATCGAGCGCAGTTCCGCCATGCCATCCCACAGCCGGTTTTGCAACGTGCCAGATTCGCGGCGCAGCGCGGCCTTGCCCCAGTCGAAGCGGCTGCGATGCAGGTTGCGGCTGTCCTCGACGCGGTCGGGGTCCTCCTTGTAATCCCAACCGTTGAGCTGCGCGATCTCGTCGCCGCAGCTGAGCATGGGGAATCCGCGCAGGAAGGCCATCGCCTTGTGCATGAGCAGGTCGCGGCTCACCGCAGTTTCGAGCGCCGGCCTGTCGTGCGTGATCACCGCACGTTCGACGCCGCATAGGCTCGCCGTGGTGCCGCAGCTGCGCGCGTCGCTGCTCGCGGCATCGTAGTTGTACAGCTCCCCCATCGCCCAGCTGCCGGGCACCGCGCCCTCGTAGAAATGGTACAGAAACTCCTTGTGTTCAAGCGGGTCGATGCCCAGCTCGCGCTCCTTATCCTCGTCCAGCCCCCAGCCGATGTCGTCGTGGCAGCGCAGGTAATTCACGAACCAGCAGTTGGGCGGCAAGGCGTTGAGCGCATCGGTCTGCGCCTTGAGCAGCCGTGTGTCGCCGTTGGCGAGCGCGCTCCACAGGTTGACCATCATCGAAACGTTGTAGAGCATATGGCATTCGGGCTTCTCGGGCGTGCCGAAGTACGCGGCGAGCTCCTTGGGCGCCATCACGACCTCGCCCTTGAGCACGACGGCCGGGCATACGCATTCGAGCGCGATGCGCAGCATGCGCACGATGGCATGCACCTGCGGCAGATTGCGGCAGTTAGTGCCGAGCTGCTTCCAGATGTACGGCACTGCGTCGAGGCGCAGCACTTCGACGCCGAGGTTCGCCAGGTGCATGGCGCTGCTGAGCATGGCGACGAGCACTTTGGGGTTGCGGTAGTTGAGGTCCCACTGGAAGGGGTAGAACTGGGTCATCACCCATTTGCCCATCTGCTCGTTCCAGCTGAAATTGCCCGGCGCGGCGCTGGGGAAGACCTGCGGCACGGTGCCGTCGAACTGGTCAGGCACCGTGCGGTCGTCGTAGCAGAAGTAATACGACTGGTATTCGGGGTCACCCTCCTGCGCGCGCTTGGCCCAGCGGTGCGTGGAGGCGGTGTGATTCATCACGAAATCGAGGCACAGACTGATGCCGGCCTTGCGCAGCTTGGCCGTCAGCGCCGCCAGATCCTCGTTCGTGCCGAATGCCGGGTCGACGTTGTCGAAGTCCTCGACCGCGTAGCCGCCGTCGTTGTGCGGATGCGGCATCTGCAAGATCGGCATCAGGTGCAGGTAGGTGAGCTGCTGCTCCTTTAAATACGGTATGCGATCGGCGAGCGCGTTGAGGCTGCCGGCGAACAGATCGGAGTACATCGTCATGCCGAACATGTCGCCGCGCTTGTACCATTCCGGGTCGGCCTCGCGGGCCTTGTCCAGCTCGCGCAAGTCGCCCGGCCGTGCGGCATAGGCCTCGGCCATCGCCTCTTTCAACGCATCGAGCGCTGATTGGTCGTCATATAGCCCCATGAATAACTGGTCGAGTTCATCGCTGCGTTCAGCGAGTCGCGTGCGGAAAACGTCGTCGGCCTGCGCTGCATATCCCATGGGAAACTCCTTCGTTTCAGCTCTATGCCCACCAGTGTATCGCACAACAAGCGCCCGATAAAACCGGTTTGACGTACGCGGAGGCGTTAAGCGCATACGGTGCCACCGATAACCGACATACTGCCCCTTTTGTGACGCTATCTAGTGCATCAGCGTCACAAAAGGGGCAGCGTCTCTCGGGCAGTGCCCCTTTTGGGCCTCTTAGCCGCCTTAACCGTCACGAAAGGGGCATTGCTATCCACGCTATCCACGGTGCCGTCTCGGTATTCGTCGACATAATGCCACCTCAGCAACGCTTCCACATATAAGGTCATATAAGCACATATAAATTTTCGACATCCTTTGTGCCAATCGCCAAATTGCCCAAAAAGACTGCAATGACGCGGTTTCTTCGATAACCCGAATTTTCGCGAAATAAGATATAAGAACTTATAAGGCCGTATAAATTCGCATGCCTGTTCTCTCACCGTGCAACAGCGTTAAGCGAACAGCCAGTACAGTGTTTGCTAGGCTGTACAGCCAGCATATATAAGGAGTAATCAGATGAACGACGACAAGCAGGAGCGCAAAAGCCGCAATAGCCGCAATAACCAAGAGGACGCATGCGCCTACGAGGATGACCGCGCATGCGGCTGCGGGAGCGGGCATCAGGCCGATGCCCATGCGCACGCTCCGGCCCATGTGTCAGGAGGCGTCGATCACCCGGCGACAAAGATGCATATGAGCGAGGTCGAGGATCTTCCGTCCCTGGTCAGCATCCAGCCGGAAGCCACGGTCTCGCGCACCGTGCTGAGCGAAGACGGGCTGCGCATCGTCCTGTTCGCGTTCGACAAGGGCCAAGTGCTCACCGAGCATACCGCGGCCATGCCCGTCATGCTGCAGGTGAGCGAAGGGCGTCTGCTCATCACGGCCGACGGCCGCGACACCGAGCTCGTGCCCGGCAAGGTAATCTATTTCAGCACCCGGCTGCCGCACACCGTGGAAGCGCTCGAGCCCAGCAAAATGATGCTCTCGATGTTCGACACCCGCCAGCACTAGCCATTATTCGCCGTCCGGCCCGCTCTCCCCCGATTCGCAAACTCAGACTCTTCGCGAACTCATCGAACATCTCAGGAAATCTCGCACAGTCCTCAATGTGAATTTGGTCCCTTCCGGGGGGCATTATTGATAAAAAGGGCAACTTTGCCCCCCCGGAAGGCCGCATTATTCGGCATCATATTGTTTGCGCGTTAAACCCCCTTACCGCCTATTGCGGTAGACGCATCAGGAGACGCCGATGCTCTGCTTGAACTGGACGGAGAAGTGATGCCCGTCGGAGAAAGGTGACGGCGACCATCTGCACCATCGGCCGCCGCCCATTTGGCAGCTGCGCATATCAAGACTCGATTTTTCGCATCCCCGTGGCATGAGACGCAGCCCGGAGGAAGTTCTGTAGCAATGCGACGACGGCACCATGACAGCCACGACAGCTTGATTCTTTCTTGCTTTGCGAAGGTTGAACCGGGCAGTGGCAGTGAAGATGGTGAGCCGGGTCAGGCTTTGTCGTGCATGGTCACGGTGTAGCCATCGGGGTCAAGGAACGAGAAGGTGACGCCGAAGGGGCCGTCGAAGGGCTCCTGGACAATCGTCACGCCCGCTTCTTCCAGCTTGTGGTGCAGGGCGCGGGCGTCCTGGCAGTGGAACCAGACTCCGATGCCGGCGCCGAGCTGACCCAGCGCGTCGAGATCCACGCCCGGGAACGGGTTGCGCACGGCAAAGGCGACCGGTCCATCGGCGAAGACGACGGCCTGGGGGTTGGGCGCGGGCAGGCGCGTAAGGCCTACAGTGTGCTCATAGAAGTCGGCGGAGGAGCGAAGGTCGCGTACTTGGAACGAGATGAAGTCGGGGCCTTGCGTGGCGGTGGCGGCGGTGGTGGCGGTTGTGCTCATGGTTCATGCCTTTCATGGGGTGGCGGCGGACGGGTGCGGGGTTGGATCGCGCCCGACTGTCGGTTTACGTCAATATATTGACATAAATCGCTTTATTTGTCAAGATATTGACATGAGGATGTTGTATGAATGAAGGTATGAGAACATCGCATGATCCCAGTCCGGGCGAGCTCGGCGTGCTCGTCAAAGCGACCCAGGCCCTGCTCAACCAGCGCATGGACGAGGCACTGCGGCCGCTGGGCCTGACCGTCCCGCAGTACGCATGTCTGAGCAATCTGATCGACGAGCCGGGCATCACCAGCTCGGAATTGGCCAGGCGCAGCTTCGTGTCGCGCCAGTCCATGAACGTCCTGCTCCAGGGTCTCGAACGCGCCGGGCTCGTGCAGCGCTCCGAGCAGCCAGGGCAGCGCCGTGAGAAGGCCGCCCAACTGACCGGCCGCGCCGAAAGCCTGTTCGCGCAGGCGGACAACGCGGTGCAAGCCGTGGCCAGGCGCATGACCGCTGGCCTCGGCAAGGCGCAACGTACCGAGCTGTTCGCGCTGCTCACCGCCTGCGGTGACGCACTCAGCGAGGAATAGGCCCCGCCTGCATCGGCACGACGCCCGATATCTACCACCACGCTCATAACCCTCACTCAATCACGCTGTTCACGCCTCGGAATAGCAGGAAGCGTCAAGTCTTGCATCTACTGAGCCGTTAAGCGGAGAGCCCGGTGGGCTCTCCGTAGGCGAGGTGAGCAGCCGCTAAGGCTGCGAAGGATCCGAACATTAGCCTCAGTGCAAATCACACCTCAAAGTAACCTGAGGCGCCCAATCTTGCATTCGAATCGAGCAGCATGGACTTTTCGGCTTCATGTGCGAACGCGACCGACGCCGGCCGCGAACCTGACCGCCCAAGGCCTTGGGCGCAGACCGCTTGAACCGTCCCTAGACGTATAAGCACTCTCCTTCACTGCGCGGAGACAGGACGTGGCTTCGGGGACGGCTTGGGGAGGAGCAGGGCGATCAGTGCGGAGAGCAGGCACAGACCGCCGCAGGCCAGGAGCGCGACCGCGTCGCCACGCAGCGCTGCGGTCGCTGCGCCACGAGTGGCGTGAGCGGCGAAGTACGACGAGGTTTGCGTGGCGGCGAGGGTAACGAGCGCGGCGATGCCAATTGTGTATCACCATGTCAAGTTGTGCGGGAAAATCACCAGATTTGAGCAGTGGTAGCGCCTGTTTTGTGCAGGGTTGGCGGTTGCTGTCGTCCTTGGTTGTTTTTGGTTATTTCATGAGTGAGTGTGTGCTGCGGTAGGATTCGCCGTGGAAGCGGATGATCCTGCCGTGGTGGACGATGCGGTCGATGACCGCTGCGGCCATGTCGCCGTCGCCGAACACGTCGCCCCACCGGCTGAATTCGAGGTTGCTGGTGAAGACGATGCTCCTCCTTTCGTAGCTGTCGGCGATGATCTGGAACAGGAGTCTGGCTCCGTCGATGTCGATGGGCAGGTAGCCCAGCTCGTCGATGATCAGGAGCCTGTTCTTGCCGATCCGGTCGAGTTCGCGGTCGAGTCGGTTGTCTTGTTTGGCTTTGCGCAGCGTCATGATCAGTGCCGCGGCGGTGGAGAACATCGTGGGGATGTTGTTCCTACATGCCTGTCTGCCCAAGGCGATGGCTAGGTGGGTTTTGCCGCAGCCGACGTCGCCGTAGAGCACGAGGTCCTGGGCGTGTTCGATGAAGTCAAGTGTGAGCAGGTTGCCTCTGCCCCAGTCGTCGGGGAATCCGGTCGTGCTCCAATCGTAGCCGTCGAGTTCTTTGGCTTGGGGGAAGTTCGCTTGTTTGAGCAGGCGCAGGCGTTTGGATTGCTCACGGCTGAGGTTCTCGGCCCGGAACAGGTCGGCCAGTAGGCCGAGCTGGCCCGGCGTGGCGTCCTGGACGGTGGCTTTGAGTACGTTTCTGGTCAACGGCAGGTTACGGGAGAGTTCCATAACCTCCTCGATGGTTGATTTGCTCACCGTTCGCCCGCCTCGCGGGCGGCTTGTGGATTCCTGCGTCGTCGTGTCGGTCATGCGTTCGTCTCCTTCATGAACCGGTCGTAGCGGGTCAGATCGGGGCCGTGGGGTTCGTCGTCGCTCTGGCCGACACGCCTGGCAGTCTGGTCGATGGCGGTGAAGGCGAGTTCGCGTCCGGATTCGAGAATCACACGGCATGCCTGGACGGTGGCGGCGAACCCGTGGGCCTGGCTTGATGTGGTGAGCTCCTTGAGAAGTCGTCCTCGATCCAGATCGTTCATCACGTCCAACGCCTCGCGCACTGTCTCGGGAAAGTCGCCGCGCAGCGGGCTTTCTCCCCAGCTTCTGGGTTTTCTGGCCAGCACGGGCAGGATTGACGCGGGATCAGCGGCCGTCACGGCGTTCCTGCCGTAGGCCCGGTCAAGTTGAACGATGCGCGTGCCGTCGGTGGCGCGGATCTCCACGTCGAAGGCACGCAACCCCACATGCACGGGCAGGTTGTGGTATTTCGCCCCGGCCAGGTAGCGGGCACCGTCCACCGTGACAATACCGAGGTTATCGGCATGACGCGTCTCCCAGCGCACCGGGTCGAACGATACGCCCGGCAGGGCGAGCATCCGCGCCTTGTCCTGTTCGAACAGGCCCTCGATCGTGCCCTCCTTGCGATAATGCGACTGGTGCGCTAATTCACCGCACCGGGCAAGCAACATGCGTGTCAACGTTTCAAGACTCTCCGCCTTGGGTATCGGCACCATCAGGTTGCGCCGCAGGAAACCGACCGCGTTCTCCACGCTGCCCTTCTCGTTGCCCGAATACGGGTTGCAGAACCTGACCTCACCAATCCGGTAGTGCGCCTGGAATGCATTAAACACGCGGGTCATGGTAATCTGCCGACCGAACCGGCGGCCGACACCGGTCGCGTTATCGAACACCAACACCCCGGGCACCCGACCGACCGCAGAGAACACACGGATCAGGCCCGTGCACACGCATTCGGCGTTCTCTCCGGGCAACGCCACGCAAAAGCGCATGTTCGAATACGGGAACGAGACCACCAGCACGTGCACGTCACGCTCCACGCCCGCGACCAACGCCCTAGCTAATCCGAAATCCACCTGCGCGGTCCCCGGCGCCCAATCCAGTTCCACGAACCCGTCCGATTCGGCGCGGTTCTCCTCCCGCCATCGCTTCATCCAGCGCTGCACCGACGAATACGAGCCGGCGAACCCCTGCTCCGTGACCAAACGGTCATACACGCGCCGCGCGGTATGACGCTGCTTGCGTGGCATCGACCGGTCCGCGCGCAGCCACGAGTCCACAACCCGGGAGAACGGTTCCACCCGGCTCCTAGACTGCTCCGGCCGCGCTTCGGGCCGGGGCGAGAAATCCTCCATATCCGCGTACTTCGCGACCGTGTTACGCGAGATCCCGAGCCGTTCGGCGATCGCCGAACGCGACAATCCCTCCATCTCGTACCTCCTGATATCCTGCCTGATGGGCATCGGTACCGTCATTCCTTCCCTCCCGAGAACCGTGAAAATGGTTGATAGCACTCGGGAATCTATCAGGACAACAGGCCGATGCCTTTCACATCAAGACACCACCGCCAAAACCGATCAAATCAAGCAATCACTCTGCCCAATTCCGGTGATGACCACGCACAAAACAAAACGATGATAAACACCAATCGCGGCGCCGAGCTGACGCGCGAGGCTGAACAGGCCGGATGCCAGGCCGGCGTCCTGCGGGGTGACGGCGGCGGTGGCTGCCCGTGTGGTGGCAATGACGGCGAAGCCGAGACCGATGCCGGTGACGATGAGCGGCCCGAGGATGTTCGCAGCATAGCTGGGGTGGGCGCCGAGCATGCCGAGCCAGCCGTATCCGATGGCCGCGATCACAAGGCCGATCGCGATCAGATGGCGCGCCTGGAAACGGTGCATGAGCTGCATGGAGGCGAAGCCGGAGATGACGGAGCTGAGCACGAAGGGGGTGAACGCCACGCCGGAGATGAGCGCGCCATTGCCCAGATCGCTTTGCAGAATCAGAGAGACGAAGAGAATCGAGGCGGTCAGAACCGTGCCGTTGAGGGCGAGAATGAGGAAGCCGGGGGCGATGCCGGGCAGACGGAAGATGTTGAGTCGCACAAGCGGCTGGGTTATGGCGGGGCCGTCTGATTCGTCTGACCGTCCAGCCCTGACCACCGTTCATTAGGTACTTTTCCCGACTAGCCGACTGAACGAAGGTTTCATGACCATTATCATGCTCCCAGAATCGGCGGAATTCTAACAATCATACGGAGTGCATGACAGGCTTGTACTTGGACAAGGGCCTAATGAACAGAAAAAGCACCTAATGAATGAGCATTATTGTGCCTGCATCAGGTGTAAATTGATAATGCATCCCATTGGGAGATGCATACGAAAAGAAAGAAGTGACAATGACTTACACCCCCCCCCGCGACATTTAACCCTCCGAGCCATCAAGCGCAGGACGGGCATGCGAGGCCGCTGAGCGCGCTCGCGGTATCTGCGCTGGTCCTCTCCATCATCGCCCTCGTCGTGTCCTGGGTGCCCATCGTCAACAATCTCGCATTCCTGATCGCCGCCATCGGATTGATCCTCGGCATCATAGCCATCGTCAAGACCTCCGCGAAGGGGCGGAAGCGCGGACGCGGGCTGGCGATCGCAGGCACCGTTCTCTCGGTTCTCTCGCTTGTTGCCGTGATCGCCACGCAGGGCATCTACGGCAATGCGATAGACAAGGCGACAGGTGGAAATGCATCCACATCGCAGTCCGCGCCCAAGGCCAAGGTGAAAAACACAGCCAAACCTGCGGCGACCCTCGGAGAGGGCGACATCGACAACGGGCAGTATCATATCAAGCTCGTCTCCGTAGTCAAAGGCCCAAATGACTATGAAGGCAAGCCCACTGTGGCCCTCACCTATGAGCTGACGAATGCCAAGGACTCCGATTCCAATATATTCGACGTGCACGTTCAGGCATTCCAGAACAAAGTCGGACTGGATACCGCCACATACTTGGACCAGACCCCGCAGGGATACGACCCCCAAGCAGAGATGAAGACCATCCAGCCGCATGGCAGTATTACCATCGTGGCGGGGTATGTTCTGAATGACCCGACGACTCCTATCGATGTCGTCGCCGCGGGCACAATGGATGCATCGGGGCAGAAGGTGTCTCAGACATACTCGCTGCAATAGCCTGGCATAACAGCTCCTCGTCCCGCTTCGCTTTGCGGAATGAGGGGCTTTTTCTGCAAAGCGGGACGCATGGGGGCGAGTGCGGCGCTCATGAATTTGTCGCAGACCCTTCGTACGCACTCGCGCCGCATTCAGCCTCGCATTCGAGCCGCCCGCCCCGCATCGCCTACTCCTATTCTTACGGAAAACGGCGGACGGCTTTTTGTTCATTAGGCCCTCGCAAAGTAAACACCGAATCCGGCGTAGAGCATTTTGGCGGAATAACACCGTTTCCAAGAATCGACTCAGAGCCATTTCAGCCCATCCAAGCGTGCAATCTACGCAAAAGCACCTAATGAATTCCCCACAGCAGCTGTAAACCCTCATCGGAGGCTACAAAGTCCACCCTGAATCAGCTACTCGTGAACACGAACCGTCACAAATCCCGCATCAACTCGACCCTTACGCGGGAATTGCGACGTCTGAAGGCCGTTATATGACACAATTCCCGCACCTAGTCGACCTTAGTGCGGACGGAGGCGTTAAGCGCAGAACCCAGTGGGTTCTGCGTAGCCGACGCCGAGGGCCCGCCAAGGGCCCGAGGTAACAACGGAGTTCACCCTGAATCATTTACTCGTGAGCACGAACCGTCACAACCCCCGCATTACTACGAGGCTTGTGCGGGAATTGCGACGTCTGAAGACGGTTATATGACACAACTCCCGCACAAGGGTCAAACTTGTGCGGGAGTTGTGATGTATCATGACGCTAAATCACACCTCGAAATAACCGGAAGCACCCAGACGTGCATCCGCTGAGCCGTTAAGCGGAGAGCTCGGCGGGCTCTCCGTAGGCGAGGTGAGCAGCCGCTAAGGCTGCGAAGGAATCCCGACGAACCTCAATATCCTCTATGCCTCGAAATACCCCGAGGCACCGAGCCGCGCATCGGGATTCAGCAGCATAGCCTTCTCGACCTCATGGGCGTCGTAGCTGCGCGAATCCTCATGGAAGCGGCGGTTGTCGATCGGCTCGTAGAGCGCTGCGCGGCCCATCATGCCTTCTTCGAGGTGGCGCTGGCCAGCGGCGAGGCGCTCGTTGGCGCGGTTGCGCCACGCTTCGAGAACCTCGGTACCGGCGGTGTTTGCCACGGCGGCTTCGAAGGCGCCCGGGTTCACGATGGCCGTGAATCCGCTGACGTGGCCGAAGCCGAGCGAAGTAGCCAGGCCGGCTTTGACCTTGCCGACCTCAAGCGGCTGCTTGAGCCAGACCAGGTGGTCGTCGCGCTTGAGCTTGGGGTCGACGCAGTCCAGCGAGGCGTTCGCGGGGATGCGGCCGGAGGTGAACAGCTGCGTCAGGCCATTGACCTGGAAGATGCAGGCACCGCCCTTGGCGTGGCCAGTGAGCGACTTCTGCGAAATCACGAACAGCGGGTTGCCCTCGGAGCGCCCGATCGCGTGCGCGATGGTGTTGTGCAGCTCGGACTCGTTGGGGTCGTTGGCATTCGTGGAAGTGTCGTGCTTGGAGACCACGGCGATATCGTCCGGAGTCACGCCCAGCTTCGCCAGATCGTGCACGAGCTTGGAGTCCGTGCCGCCCTGCGCCGCCGCGAGCGCGCCGAGGCCGGGGGCCGGAATCGAGGTGTGCGCACCATCCGCATAGCTGTGGATGAAGCCGACCACGCCGGCGACCGGCAGACCGAGCTTCAACGCGATATCGCCGCGCGTGAGCAGAATCGTGCCGCCGCCCTGGGACTCCAAGAAGCCGCCGCGACGACGGTCATTGGCCCGCGAGAAGAAGCGCGGCTCGATGCCCTTGTCGTACATCTCCTGCGAGTTGGCGGTCGCGTTCATGTTGCCGAAGCCGATCACCGATTCCACGCCGATGTCGTCAATCGCGCCGGTGACCACGAAGTCGGCCTTGCCAAGCGCGATCTTGTCGGCGCCTTCCTCAAGCGACACCGCAGCGGTGGCGCAGGCGGAAACCGGCTGGATCATATTGCCGTAGCCGCCGATGTAGGACTGCATGACGTGAGCCGCAACCACGTTCGGCAGCGCCTCCTGCAGGATGTCGGTCGGAATCTCATGGTTGAGGAAGCGGTCGAGGTACAGCTTGCGCATCGAGCTCATGCCGCCGAATCCGGTGCCCTGCGTCGAGGCGACCATTGAGGGGTGAATCGACTGCAGTATCTCGACCGGGCTGAAGCCTGCGGACAGGTAGGCGTCGACCGTGGTGACGATATTCCACAGCGCGATCTGATCCACATCGCCCACCATCGAAGCGGGGATGCCCCACTTGAGCGGGTCGAAGCCCTTGGGGAACTGGCCGCCGACTGTGCGGCTCATCGTGGCGCGGCGCGGCACGCGGATCATCGACCCGGCGTGGCGCGTCACCACCCATTCGCCGGATTCCTCATCCTGTGCGACGGTGGTATGCGCCTCGTCAAGCTTGACGTACTCATCAGCGACATCCTTGGTCGGCACGGAGAATTCGACATCGTGGTCGAGGAAGACCTCGGCCTCCTCCTCGTCGGCGCCGTCCTTGTAGTCGCTGCCCATGCCTTCATCGAAGGGGCGAATGCCGGAGCGGGCCACGACTTCGTCATGGTAGCGCTCGGCGATATCCTCCTCAGGCACGAGATTGCCGTCGGCGTCGTACCAGCCCGGAGCCGGGCTGTCCTGCCAGGTGACCAGGCCCATATTCCACGCCAGTTCGAGCACCGCGCCGGCCGAGAGCTCGACCGAGCCATCAGGGCGAATGCCCATCTCGGCCTCGAAGCGCGTGCGGCCGGAGCCCCAGGGGCCAAGCTCGCCGACCGAAACGATGACGATCTCATCCTCGGGCTTCGCGCTGACGCCCTGCCAGTCAGCCAAGTCGACGGGTGCCTGATGGCGGATGTGCGGGGTGGGGAGGGCCTTGAGGGTTGTGGCTGCGGAGCCAGCAATAGCGGATGTTTCAGGGTGATCTCCGTTGTTACCTCGGCCCCTTAGCGGGGCCTCGGCGTCGCCTACGGAGAGCCCACTGGGCTCTCCGCTTAACAGTTCCGCATCTTTCTCCGCTTCGTCACGCAGCGCCTTGATATCAATCGGCGTCGAGCCAAGCCCACCGGTCAGGTCGGCGTCAAGCGGCGCGATGACCGCCTGCTCGCGGGCCTGCTTCGTGGCCATATCGAGCAGCTGCACCGCAATCTCCTCGGTCGAATAGGTGCGCAGACCGTGCTTTTCGACGACGGCGACCAGCGGATCGTTGCCGCCCATAAGCCCGGTGCCTCGCACCCAGCCGATCTTCGGATGGGCGAAGGTGACGCGGTCGGACCAGTCCTGCTCGGCATGCGCGCGGGTGACGATGGCATCGAAGGCGCTCTTGACCTCGCCGTACGCGCCGTCGCCGCCGAATACGCCACGGTTCGGCGAGCCGGGCAGCACCACATGCAGCTTGTGCTGCACGTCGGTGTCCGCGCCAATCGCGCTGAAACCGGCGATGGCACGCTCCACGCCCCACAGCATCAGGCGGGACTGCGATTCGAACAGCTCGCCCGAATCGGCCATGGTGCCGTGCACCGGAGGAGCCGCGAAGGGGAAGAACAGCGTCGGCTCGTAGGCGGGCTTGAGAATCGTGGTGGTGGCACCGGTCGTCTTTTTGGACACCGAGCCGACCCACTGCACGAGCGCATCGACATCGCGGTAGCTCGACAGGTTCGCGGGAACCAGCCAGAGCTTGGCGTTGCCGACCGCATGGTTGCGGTACGTGCGCTTGGCCCATTCCTTCGTTGCCGTGGTGAAGCTGTGCGAGGTCGCAATAACCGTCGCGCCGCCAGCCAGCAGGCCGTTGACGACCTGCGCGCCAATCGAATTCGCGGCGACGCCAGTGACGATAGCCACATCGTTGGCGAAGCGAGAAGACTGCGGATCTTCGGCGAGCGGCTCAAGCGCCTGCTCGGCGATACGCGCGAAGGTCGCGCTGAGTTCCTCGTTGCCATCGGCCCGGGCCTTGCCGGCGAACCAGCGGGCCTGGGTGCTCACGTCCTGGCCGGCGCCGATGAAGTTCAGCGCGGCGATTGACTGGACATCTCCGCCATTTTTATCGCCGTAGTACAGCCGCGCGAGATCCTCGCGGGCCGAAGCCCAGCGGTCGTCCAGCAGCAGCGCACGACGCTCGTCGAAGCGCGGCTCGACCTGCTTGGGCCAGTCGGCCCCCAGCTCGGCCTCGACGGCGGCGACCACGACAGCATTCGCATCTTCGGAAGGCGCTACGGCCGGAGCGGCGACGCCAAGCTCGTTCAGCACGAACCGTGCCGTGGCGGCGAGCACGCCGTCAGAGCCGGTGACCTTCTGCGCGAAGGCGTCCAGCGCTGCGGAATCCACAACCGCGCCGCCTGCGGCACCGCCCGCATTGGGCAGGCCGACCGTGATGCCCCGGGCTTGCGCCACATGCTGCACGGCGGCATCGATCAGCGAGTTCGCCGCGTTGGCGTTCGCCGCCGGATCGGTGCCCAAGGACGCGAGCTCGCCGCCACGGGCGGAAGCGCCTTCGCGGGTCTCCAGCACCAGCGCGGAGACGACATGCGAAGCCCAGCCAGCGCCGAGCTGCCACGTATCGGTCACGCGCTTCTCGATCTGCGTGAGCTTCACGCCCGAAGCGCCGAAGAGCCCGCGCACGCGGTCGCGCACGATATCGGAAAGCACCGGGCCGAAGGCCTTGTAGTTCGGCGCGACCTTGTTGACCAGGGCGCTCAGGGCCGGAATCGCCGCCTCGGCGGCACCGTCCACGCTCGCCACGCCAAGCTCGGAGCTGATATCCATGAGCAGCTGGTTGCGGCGGGACGAGACGCCATTGGTCAGCGTGTCGGTCGTGTCCACATCGCCGATCTGATCGGGGCGGACCTTGGCCGCGTACGCCAGCAGCGTGGCGATGGCGTCCGAAGCCTTGTACGCGATATCAGCCGGGCGTTCACCGGAGGTGGCGACCGGGACGGATGGAGCGGCAGCAGGTTGGGCAGATGCGGCAGCTTCTGCGGAAACCGGAGCAGCAGCCGGGGTCGGTGCACTTGCCGTAGCTTGAGCAGTCTGCGGAGTTGGAGCCGAAGCAGCAGAATCACTGCTATCAGTGGGCTGAATCGCTGGATCCGTATCCGTCATATACACACGGCTCTCGTCGCGGCCGAGGTTGTATACGGTGACCTTGCGGCCGGAGAAGTCGGGCAGCCTGAGCGTCTTCGCGCCCAGGTTCGCCAGCGTCGGGGCATTGCCCAGGCCCACTTCGACGTACTCTTCGACGCCAAGCCCGCCCTGCGACGGCTCGCCGAACATGAGCGCCTGCGTTTCGATCCAGCGCACCGGGGAGGCGAACTGCCACGAGAGCAGTTCGGTGAGCAGCAGACGGCCGAGCTTCTGCTCGTCGGCGGCATAGGAATCCCAGACCGCCGGGTCGTCCAGCGCCTCCTTGATGCGGGCGGAAGGCACCACTTCGAGGATCTTCGCGGCGAATTCGCGGGTCATCGCGAAGGGCGCGGCCACGAGGTTCGGGATATAGCGGCCGACCAGGCGATCGTAGTCGATATGCTGCGGCAGCAGCTCGTCGAGCTTGTCGCGGAACTCCGGCACGCCCTTGCGCAGCAGCGTGGAGTGGAACGGCACGTCGATGCCCGGCACGAGCATGAACGCCGGCTTGCCGCCAGCTTCCTTCGCGCGGCGGTTGCTGTCGGCCTTGAGATACTTGAGGCCCTTGATGGTGCCCGCGATGGCGTACTGCTGCCCGGCGAGGTTGTAGTTGACGATCTCGAGGAATTCGCCGCATTCGGCGGACACCTGCTCGACATAGGCCTTGATCTGATCATCGCCCACACCGAACTGGTTTGGCCGCAGCGCGCCCATGCGATAGTTCGAGCGGCCCTGCGCGTCGCGCTCGATGAGATGGTGCATCGTGGAGCCGCGGTGGAACACGAGTTCCAGCACGGTTTCCAGCGGGATGATGCCCGCGAAGGAGCTCAGCGCATTGTATTCGCCCAGCGAATGGCCGGCGAAGTACGCAGGCCAGATATCTGAGCCGGACTCGCGCAAGCGCGAAGTCTGCGCGAAGGCCACGGTGGCGAGCGCCACCTGGGTGAACTGGGTGAGGTTGAGCAGGCCGTCGGGGTGGCGGTAGGTCACGCCGTTGGCGGTCAGCTCGGTCGGGTTGTCGCGTACGACGGCGAGGATCGAGAACCCGAGGCGATCGCGGGTGAGTTTGTCGGCCCGCTCCCAGGTCTCACGCGCAGCGGCGGACTGGGCGCGTTCGCCCAAGACCATGCCCTGCTGCTGGATGCCCTGGCCGGGGTAGACGAAGGCGGATTTCGGCGCATGCGCGACGGCTGTGCCGCGCGAGACGATCTGGCCGTCGATGCGGCAGGTCACCTCAAGCACCAGCCCGCCGTGGCGCAGCTTGCCTACGCGCTCGACGCTGATCTCCACGGCGTCGTCCAGCTGGACCATGCCGTACATGTTGTAGGTCCATCCGGCGATCTCGTAATGCACGCCCTTGTCGTCCGCGGCCTGCGCCACATGCTGGGCGGTGCCCGAAAGCCACATGCCGTGCACCAGCGGCGCGGTGAGCCCGGAGACCGCAGCCCCGCGATGCGAAGTGTGAATCGGGTTGAAATCGCCCGAAGTGCGGGCGAAGGCCGTCATCTCGTGCGGCGCGGTCACCGTGACGCGGCGCAGCATACGGCGCGGAGTGTTGATGACCAAGCTGTTATCAGCACCGTCTTCGTTGTCATCGTCATCGAAAGGCGTACCCTTGCCGTTGGAGCTGCCCCGGAACGAAAGATAGTCGCCGTATTCGGGTGCCTCGGGCGGCAGCGCCTGCGAGTAGGAGCGGCCGCGGATGGCGAAGCGCTCGACCTCATGCGCCAGCACGGTGCCGTCAGGCGCGGTGTGGGTCACATGGATGATCACCACGCGCCCGGAAGCGGATTCGAGGTAGTCCTCGGCCCAGCTGGTCAGCGCGATGCGCTCGCCGGTGTGGGCCAGCAGCTCGGCTTCGGTCACGTCCAGCTCGATCAGGTGGTCAAGGTGAACCGCGTTGAGCAGCCCTTCGATCACCGGGAAGCCGTGGACGTACACCGATCCGAGCGCCGTGTAGATGGCCGGCCAGGCCGGTCCGACCAGCGCGTCGGGCACGATGCGCGAGGCCAGCAGCGAGCCGGGCAGGGTTCCTGCGGTCGCCGCCTCATGGTCGAAGCCGAGGTTGGGAGATAAGGTGTAGCCGGTATGGGCCAGCCCGAAGGGGTAGGACTTTTTGTCGTCCACGATTTCGACGGTCGGCATCGCAGCGAGCTTGTCGCCGGTGATGGCGGTGTTGCCGATGCCGGCGGTGTCGGCGAGCATCGCGTAGACGTGCTGCGGCAGACGCTCGCGGTCCACGACCGGGAAGCGGCCAGGCTTGGCGGCGTCGACGGCCAGCGGAATCACGATGTCGCGCACAGCGTGCTTGGACGTGCCGCCGTCAGGATCGTTGTCCCAGAAGGTGTCGAGGTGGATGTCCAGATCGAAGAGCGCATTGCCGTCGCGGCTTCCCGTCGCGGTGATCTCGTAGTGCGGGTCGCCCAGCGCGGTGCCGAAGGCCGGGTTGGCCATGAGGTGGCCGACCCAGGAGATGTTCGGGCTGCGGCGGATGAACTCCTCGGCGCTTGCGGCGGCGCTCAGCTGCGCGAAGGCCTGCTCCGGCTCGGCAGCAGCCTCAGATTCGCTCGTCTCAAGGGCGCGCGTGCGCTCGATGGCGGCCTGCTCGAAGCGGGAGAGGATATCGCCCACCGGCTCATCCACGCTCGTGATGCCGGCGACCGAAATCGGCCCCGGGATGGCGCGCACGGAATCGGCGGAATAGCGCGGATCCTCGGACTGCCACAGCTGATCCTGGCCCCACCAGCGCAGCAGATCGTTGTCGATGGCCGGCACGAAGGGCATGGGCTTGGGGTATTCGCGCACTAGCGAGATGAACCAGGCCACATCGTTGGGGATCACCTTGATCTCCTTGGCCTGTGGGTAGGCTTCGACCAGCGTTGCAATGGCCGCGTACGGGTCGGATTCCACCGAAGCGCGGGAGGAGAAGAGCGAATCGAACTCGCCGGACTCCTGATCGCGCACGCGGGCCTCGATGCGCTGCAGCAGGTGCAGGAAGCGGTCGGCGTACGTGTCGTCGGCCCACGGGAAGGAGAGCCGTGCGAAGCGCTCGGCCCACTGGGCGTAAGTCATCGCGTCCACATCGCCGAAGTACGGGCGGGAGGTGGTGTTGAGCATTTCGATGATTTCGTCGCGGCGGGTGAGCAGTTCCTCCGGGTGCTTCATCACGCGCACGAGCAGCCGCCCGCAGCGCGAGGAGGAATTCTCAAGCTCGTAAATATCGGCATGCAGGTGGCTCAGGCCCGAGGAGACCCCACCCACTGCCTTGCCGCTCGGCACCCACTTCTCGCCGATCGGCGCGAAGGGGTCCTCGTCGGCCGGCGCCTGCACGATGCCGGGGGTTTCGACCAGCAGCCGTTTGACTTCGGGGCTGGTGTAAGCCTCTTTGGCGGTCATCGCGGCGGTGCCGATCATCACGGCGTCCACCGGCATATCCGGCAGATCGTAAACCTGCGCCCACTGGCCGGAGATGTAGTCCGCGGCGCGACCGGGCGTGCCAATGCCGCCGCCGGCGACCAGCACGAGGTTATCGCAGGCGCGCACGTCGGCGTACGTGTTAATAAGCAGATCGTCCAGCGATTCCCACGAATGGTGCCCGCCCGCAGCGCCGCCTTCGACCTGCGCGATGATCTTCGTCGGCGCGACGGCCTTGGCGATGCGCACCACCTGGCGAATCTGGTCGACGGTGCCCGGCTTGAACGCCACGTAGGGGAAGCCGTCGGCGTTCAGCGTGGCGACGAGCTCCTTGGCTTCGTCAAGCTCGGGGATGCCCGCCGAGACGACCACGCCGTCGATCGGGGTTCCTGAGGCGCGCTTCTTGGGCACGATGCGCTGGGTGCCGAACTGCAGGTTCCACAGGTAGCGGTCCATGAACATCGCGTTGAATTCGATGGTGGCGCCCTCGTCAAGCTCCTGCTCAAGCTTGGTCACATGACGGTCGAAGACCTCGGCGGTCACTTGGCCGCCGCCAGCCAGCTCGGCCCAGTAGCCGGCGTTGGCCGCAGCCGCGACGATTTCAGGCTCCACGGTGGTCGGGGTCATGCCGGCGAGCAGCACCGGCGGCTTGCCGGTCAGCTCGCTGAATTTGGTGCGGATGCGGTCGCCGGAGGGCGTGCGAATCGCCTTGGGGGCGAAGGCCGTCCAGTCCTGCGTGCGGCCCGGCTCGCCTTCCATAGTCGAAAGCGCGGCGCGATCGGCTCCGCTGGCGGCTTCGACCACGCCGACGCCAGTGCCCTGCACCAGCGCGCCGACGAGCTTGCCGACAGTCGTGCCGGGGCCGAGATCGACGATCCACAGCTTGGCCGGGTCAGTCGAGGCGAGCAGTTCGTGCACGCGCGCGGCCCAATCCACATGGTTGACCAGCACTTCTTCGGCGAGCGCACGGGAGCGCGATTCGTCCAGTCCACTGGCTGCAGCCCAAGCCACGGTCTGCTCGACGGCCTGCGCCATGAGCGACGAGTGGAAGGGCACGGTGACATCAAGATATTCGAGCACCGGCGCGAACACCGAGCCGCCGCGCACCTTCTCCTCGCGCAACTTGGCCTGATGCTTGTGTTCCTTCTCGGTTTCCACTGCGAAGGCGGCCAGATCCTCCGGGTAGCCGGAGAGCACATGCTGGTTCGCCGAATTGGTGACGGCAATCGAAATCGGGCCGCGCGGCTTGTTCACGCGGGAAATCAGCGTTTCGACCTGCAGCTGGGTCGCGCCGCGCACCGACAGCATCGGCGTCGCCTCGCCGCTTTTGGGGCGCAGCGCGAGCATGCGGGCCTGGCGCGTGCCGGCCACGCCGATCAGCTGCGCGATGGCGAGAATCTGGTCGATGTCATCCTGCGCGGCCTCGATGGAGCCGGCGTCGACGATGGCCTGCACCATGTGCTCGGCGATGACGCCCTGCGAATGGCCCAGCACGGCAATCGGCTTGGCCGCAATCACGTCATAGCCCAGGCTTGCGGCGTCAATCAATGCGCCCAATTGCGTCAGCGCGATGCCCGGCACGCTGGCCGCAGCATCGGCTCCCGCTCCGAGCGAGGCAGTGTTCGCCTCGAATCCGAAGAGATCGACCGGCCCGCCGGTTGTGGCGAGCAGCTCGGGGTTGACGCTCACCAGCAGCCGGTTGGCCGCATCGGCGTGCGCGTGCAGCGTGGCGGCAAGGGTGGGGTCGTTGCTCTGGTCGGCGAGCGCTGCGGTCCAAGGGGTCGATTGGCCGCCGAAGGCGAGCGCATGCGGCTCGCTGGACAGGCGGTTGAGGAAGAACGTGGTGTCGGTCATGACATTCCTTAATGGTTGGTTCTGATGAGTTGCGTTTCGTGGTTGCGTGGTTGCGATGGCTGGGTTATCAGCGGGGGCTGCGTTTTCAGCGGTTGCGCTATCGTGCGAGTCCGTCATATCGTCCGTCATAGCGGCTGGTTGCCGTGGTGCTTGCCGGTGCGGCTCACGCGCTTCTTGTTGGCCAGCAGCCGCAGCGATTCGGCGATAGCCTCGCGCGTCTGCTCCGGGTCGATCATCGCGTCGATCTGCCCGGTTTCGAGTGACAGATTCGCGTTGACCGTCGTGCTCTCATATTCCCCGATGAGCTGCGAACGCAGCGCGTCCACATCCTGCCCGCGCTCCTTGGCCTTCTGCAAGTCCTTGCGGTGGATGATGTTGACGGCGCCTTGCGCGCCGAGCACGGCTATCTGGCTGGTGGGCCAGGCGTAGTTCACGTCCGCGCCGATGGCCTTGGAGCCCATGACGATGTACGCGCCGCCGAATGCCTTGCGCAGGATAACCGTAATAAGCGGCACCTGGGCGTTGGCGTACGCATAGATGACCTTGGCGCCGCGCCGGATGATGCCCGCATGCTCCTGGTCGGAGCCGGGCTTGTAGCCGGGCGTGTCCACCAGCGTGATCACCGGCAGGTTGAAGGCGTCGCACAGGCGCACGAATCGGGCGATCTTCTCGGAGGATTCGACGTCGAGGATGCCGGCCAGCACATTGGGCTGGTTCGCCACAACGCCGACCGGGCGGCCTTCGATGCAGGCGAAGCCGACCACGGCGCAGGGCGAGTAGAGCTCCTGCACCTGCACGAATTCGCCGTAGTCCACAATGCAGCGGATCACTTCGAGCACATCGTAGGGCTGGCGGTCGTTATCCGGAATGATGGTGCCCAGTCGCTGCGCGATGTCGCGGTCCGACCTGGTGGCGGAGTAGGCGAAGCGCGGCGCAGGGCTTTGCGAGCTGGACGGCAGGTAGGCCAGCACGGTTCTCGTGTAGTCGATGGCATCGGCCTCATCCTCGCCGAGGTAATGCGCCACGCCGGAGGTGGCGTTGTGCACGTAGCCGCCGCCGAGCGCCTCCATGCTGATCGCTTCGCCGGTCGCCGCCTTGACGACGTCGGGGCCGGTGACGAACATATTCGAATTCTCGCGCGTCATGATGATGAAGTCGGTGAGCGCCGGGCAATACACCGCGCCGCCCGCGCACGGCCCCAGAATCACCGAGATCTGCGGAATGAAGCCGCTGGCCTCGCAGGTCTTCTGGAAGATTCTGCCGTACTGGGTCAGTGCGGCGACGCCTTCCTGTATGCGCGCACCGCCGGAGTCGATAAGCGCCACGACCGGCACCTTGATCGACATCGCCATATCCATGAGGTGGCAAATCTTCTCGCCCTCAGCCTGGCCGAGCGTGCCGCCCTTGACCGAGAAATCCTGCGCGTAGACGGCCACTTTGCGGCCGTAGACCTCGCCGAAGCCCGTGATGACGGCGCATCCGGCGCGGTCGCCGTTGATGTCGCCGCCCGAGAAGCGGCCGATCTCCTGGAAGGAGCCGGTGTCGAAGAGCAGATCGAGGCGTTCGCGGGCCGTGCGCTTGCCTTTGCCGTGCTGGCGGGTGCGGGCGGCGTTCTCGGCGTCACGCGCAAGCTGCGCGGCGTGGGCGATGGCCGGGCGGATGGGCTGCGACTCGATGGGTGCGCTGCTCTCCATGGCCTTCTTGACGTCCGGGGCGTTCATGATATCGGTCATTGCTTGCCTCCTTCGCTCGCGGTGGATGTATCGGTGCTGCTGCCTGTGTTGCCGCTGCCGTCAGTGCCGCCATCCCCGTCCACATCAAGCGTGATGAGGGTGTCCCCCGCCTCCACACCGGAGGACGGCCCGACGAATATCTTGGTGACGGTGCCGGCGTCGGGCGCGTAGACGTAGTTCTCCATCTTCATGGATTCGAGCACGATGAGCAGATCGCCTTTGGCCACACTCTGGCCTTCGGCGACGTTCACGCGGGTGATGACCGCCTGCATCGGGGAGATGATGACGCCGGGCTTCTGATCGGCGGCCTTGCCGCTTTCCACGACGTGCAATCCCTGACCGCGCAACGGCTGGGAGGCTCGCTTGGCACCGCGGGCGCGCGCTGCGCCGGTGAATGCGTTGACGATATCCACCGGAACCTTGAGCGTCACCCGCTTGTCATTCATCTCGATGGTGAAGGATTCGGTCGCCACGCTCTGCGGCTGCTCGTCTTCGCCGCTCCCGCTCAGGGATGCCGGCTGGCCGCTCGCCAGCGTGGACGGCTCGCGGTTGAGATACTCGCGTTCCAGCCATTTGGTCGACACGTCGAAATCGTGCCCTTCGGCGGTGAACACCGGATCGTTGAAGATCTGCTCGTACAAGCTCGCCGGAGTCGGCACGCCTTCGATTTTTAGCTCGGCCAAGGCGCGACGGGCGCGCGCGACGGCGGAAAGGCGGTCCTGCGCGGTGACGACGAGCTTGCCCATCATCGAATCGAACTTCGGCGAGACCGTGTCGCCCTCCTCGACGCCTGAATCGACGCGGATGCCCGGGCCGGAAGGCCAGCGGATTGCGCTGAGCGTACCCGAGCTCGGGGTGAGATTCGTGGCAGGGTCCTCGCAGGTGATGCGCAGCTCGAAGCTGTGGCCGCGCGTTTCCTTGACTTCATGGAGTTCGCCGCCGTTGGCGATGGTGATCTGCTCACGCACCAAGTCGAGCCCGCACACCTCTTCGCTGACCGTGTGCTCAACCTGCAGGCGCGGGTTGACTTCCAGGAAGTAGACCTTGTGCTGGCCGGTGACCATGAACTCGCAGGTGCCCAGACCTTGATAATCAACGGATTCGAAGAGATTGCGCGAGTAGCGATGCAGCTGCTCGTTCGCGTCTTCGGACAGGAACGGCGCCGGAGCCTCCTCGATGAGCTTCTGGTTGCGCCGCTGCACGGAGCAGTCGCGGGTGGAATACACGGTGAAGTTGCCGTGGCTGTCGCGCCCGCACTGGGTTTCTACGTGGCGCGCCTTGTCGATGAAGCGCTCGACGAAGTACTCGTTCAGGTCCCCGCCCTGCAGCGAGTCATGGCTCATATAGAAGCTGCGCAGCTCGTCGTCGTCATGCACCAGCACGATGCCGCGCCCGCCGCCGCCGTCCGTGCGCTTCATCATCAGCGGGTAGCCGTGCGTGTGCGCGAATTCGAGCAGCGTTCGGATGTCGCTCACCGGGTCGGAGATGCCTGGGACTGGCGGCACCTTGGCGCGCTTGGCGACGCGCCGGGCGGTGATCTTGTCGCCCAAATCGGTCAGCGCCTCAGGCGACGGCCCGATCCAGATGGCACCGGCGTCAATCACTTTCTGGGCGAAGGAGGCCACTTCGGAGAGGAAGCCGTAGCCGGGGTGGACGGCGTCCGCGCCGCTACGACGCAGCACGTCAATCATCAGCTCTTCGTTGAGATAGGTGTCGCGATACGTGTCGCCGGGAAGCAGATACGCCTCGTCAGCCATCTCGACGTACTGCGCGTTGCGGTCCTGCTCGGCATAGACGGCCACAGTGGAAATGCCCATTTCGCGCGCGGTGCGCACGACTCTCAGAGCGATTTCACCACGATTGGCCACCAGTATTGTGTTGACGTTTTTGACCATACGTTCTAACGTAACTCGCGCGCATGGCCTTTAGCCAGCTTTGACGATACAAAACGGCGCGAGCGTCTTTGTGGAATCATACAAACGACTGATGCGGCGACGCGCCTGCGAAGCCACGGTTATGAGGCCATACCTACGCTGACATGGGGGCTCACAGCGACGTAACACTGGTGCCATAGCTTGGTATCGCAATGATATCCATACCCCACTGCGGTATCAGACACAGACCTGGCGTCCGCGCATTCGCACAAAAGGAGCGAGCGACTTTTGTAGCTTGCGCCCAAGGACAGTCGACGGCGAGCTGGCTACGCTGGGCGACTGGTGCCGGGAGGCAATTGACGCTTCCGGTGCCAGTCAGTGCAATATGACAGTGCAACCCATAGGCCTGCTTCACCAGCGGGCAAGAGATCCAGGAGGACCCATGCAAGCACGAAACACCATCGCATTATCATCATCCCGCCGGTTCGGGTATTCCCTGCTGAAATCCGGCATGTTCGCCCTGCTGCTGTGGGCCGCATCCGCCGCTGGCGCGATTCCGATTCCCGGCACGCCTGTGCCAATCACGCTGCAGACCTTCGTCGTGATGCTGGCCGCGCTGACCCTGAACTGGAAAGAGGCGGCAGGGGCAGTGAGCGCGTATCTCGTGGCAGGTGCCCTGGGCGCTCCGGTCTTCGCCGGCGGCACTTCGACTATGGCTCTGGTCGGCCCCAGCGCCGGATTCCTCATTGGATTCCTGCCCGGCGTAGTCATCGCGGCGCTGCTCAAGGGCAAGGCCGACACCACCGGACTCGCAGGCTATGCGCGCACCGCGGCGCGCTACATGCTGGCGCTGATCGTCGGCTGCATCGTCGTGGTGTACGCCTTCGGCTTCCTCATCCAGTCGGCGGTGACCGGCGTGCCGCTGGGCGTCGTGGCCATGGCTTCCATGGGCTTCGTGCTCGGCGACCTCATCAAGGCGCTCGTCGCCTCGCTGGCCGTCTCCGGCCTAGCCAAGCTGTTCTGATTGGATTCACATATCGGCGTGAACCTACCGTACATAATGTAACGTTTTGAAGGTCAAATGCGTAGCCTTTTGTACGCTAGCTTCGAGTTAGCGTACAAAAGGCTACGCATACGTATGCTTAGGCGTTTAATACACCCACGTCGCCGGTGCGGACGATGTGCACCTCCCCGGCGTCATCGCGGACGCTGAGCGAGGCATCTGGGTTCAGGGCGATGGCCGTGCCGGAGACGACACCACCGGCGGCGAGACGCGCCCTGACTTGCTTGCCCAGCGTCCAGCATTCCGCGCGCATCTCCTCGAGCAGCGCCGCGCATTGCGTCGGCGTATCGTCAACCAACGGCTGCAGGCGCGCGCGCAGCGAGCGCACGATTCCTGCGGCGATCAGGTCGCGCATAATCGGCGCGTCAGGCAGGCCTTTGCGATGCATCTGCAACGAGGTCGAATCAGTCGTGGGCAGGCGCTCGGCCCGCACGGCGAGGTTGAGGCCGATGCCGAATATCACGCCGATATAATCGCGAGCGTCCGCGCTGCCATCCTGCGGCAACGGCACGAGCTCGCACAGGATTCCGCCGAGCTTAAGTCCGTGGCAGAACACGTCATTGGGCCATTTGAGCGAAAGCTGGCAATCAGGCTGGATGCTTTGGGAGCCGACCTCTTCGAGAGCACTGCGCAGCGCGTCAAGGCTGGCCAGCCCGGCAGTCATCTGAATCCAGCCGTTCACGCTCCCATCGGTTGCGAGCGCGCGCGGCAACGCCGTGGCGAAGGACACGGTGAAGGACTCTCCGGGGACATTCATCCACTCGCGGCCCAGCCGACCGTGGCCGTTGGTCTGCATATCCGCGGCGACCGCCATGATCGCGATGCGCCCGTCGCGCCTGGGCATGAGCTGCCCTTTGTCAATCAGGTGCCGGGCTACGGAATTCGTGGAATCCACCGTCGCGCGCGTGACGAGAAGATCGGCGGCTTCGGCGGTCTTCGGCATCTGCGGCGTTGCGGCTTGCAATAAGGTCATCATAGTTCAACAATAATGCGTAAATCCGCGCCATGCGCAGGAAGGCACGCGAATCATAGGGAATTATCACTGGCGGCGTACCCGACTCGGTACCTATGAGCACCCCTGACGCATCGTGAAGCACCGCGCGGTGCCGTTCGGACGGCCCGCCGTTCGCAAGCCCACGGTAGAATCCATCACATGACCGATGCTTCATCAACCCGGCTGCACGCCCATGAGCCACAGCACGGGATACCCGTCGCATCGTCGCCTCGTACCCACGGCAATCGGAGAACCGGTGCCGCGCCCCGCGCCCGCAGCCTGCATATAGCCGCCGCAGCGCGCTGGGCCTTGGCCATCGCCGCGTGCCTGTGGCTGAGCCTGTGCACGGCAATCGGCCCGCTGTACTGGTTCGACGGGGATGGCCTCGCACAATTCTCCTGGCTCAACGCCATGTTCGGCGTGCTTTCCTTTGCGATATATGGCACGCTAATCGTCGCGCTCGTACGATTCGGAAATGGCGAGCCGCTGCGCGACATGCTGCCCGACAGGCTGCGGCGGACATCGCCAGGTCGATTCTTCCGACCACGCTGGGTGGCCCGCGCCGCACATTCCACGCCGAGCCGAATCGCCGCCGAGGCGATGCACGCTGCAGCCCGACTGCTGGTCAAAGCCACGGACCGGTGGTGGAAAATCGCGCTGATTCTGCTTATCGGCTGGCTGTGGGTGCCGGTGACGCTGCTCTCCGCGTTCGGCGCGGACATCCGCTCGCAGATCCGCGAATTCAGCTGGGCCTACAACCAGTGGACCGGTCTGGATCAGCCCTACATCGGCTTCTTCTCCTTCGTGCCGATGGACATCTATCCGACGGCGCATTACCTGTGGCCCATGCACCCCACCTACCTGACCGATCAGCACAACATTGTGCTCACGGTGTTCTACGGGGGCACGACGGCCATCTCACGCGCACTCACCGGCTCCAACGACTGGGGTCTGGTGACTCTGTCCGCCGTGCAGCTCCTGTTCGCCGCATTCTGCTGCACGTCCGCACTGGACCGCTTCCTCAATCTACCCTGGCTGCGGCAAGGCGATCAAGCCGTTCAAGACGCTCAGACAGCCCGCATGCCTGCCGTATCGTTGCCGGAGCGTTTCCGCCCGCGCGATTTCGCCCATCCTGAGTACGGGATGGAGGCTGCCAAACACTCTGCGAATTCGATTACGTCTGTGCCTATACCTGCGCCTGTGCGTGCGGGCGCAGGTGTGCGGGCGGCGATGCTGCTATTCTTCCTGTGCTGCCCGCTGGTGCTGTTCTCGACGATATCGCTGACCAAATCGCCAGTGTTCGCCTTCGCCTTCGTCTGGTGGTTCGGCGCGGGGTACGAGCTGCATATGACCTCGGAGTATACGGCGCAACGCCGCGGGCAAGTCGCGGCGCGCCCGCGCAACTGCACGCTGGTCGCGTTTGCGGTCTCCTCGATTATCATGCTTATTTCGGCCAAATACGCCTGGTACATACTGGTGCTCGAAATCGTGCTGCTGCTCATCGCCGACCGCAAGCGGTGGAAGACGTATACCGTCGCGCTCATCCTGCCAGTGCTGCTGGTGCACGGCGCGCTGACCTTCCTGACGTCCAGCGGCGCGGTCATCCCCGGCGATCCGATCGAATCGCGCGGCGTCCAATTGCAGCAGATCGCGCGCGTCGCCAAGCTCGACCCCGGCTCGATTCCCCAGCAGGCGCGAGGCGAGCTGGCCCCGGTCTTCAATCTCGATCAGATGGCCGCCGCCTATACCCCGTATGACACGGATCCGGTGAAATCCTCGGGCATCCAGTCGAAGAAGGTCAGCTACCGCTGGCGCACCGTCACCGAGACGGATATGACAAACTTCAATCGGGCCTGGCTGCGCATCGTCGCGGCGAATCCACGCGTCACGCTCGATGCCTTCCTCGCGAAATGCTACGGCTATTTCGATGTGGCCGATCGGCCGTACGTTGCGATGGACTACTACGTCACCAGCAGCTACGTGATGCAATGGTCGACCTGGATACGCTACTGGCAGCCCGGATGGCGGCAGGCAGTGGTGCACAATGCCCGGAGTTGGAGTGATATGCCAGTGCTGGGATGGGTCACGCATGGCAATCTCTATGTGGTGCTGACCCTGCTGATCGGCGCGGCCGAAGTAGTGCTGCGCCGGTGGCGCACGCTGGTATGGCATATGCCGCTGCTGCTGCTCATGGGCGTGCTGATTGACGCCCCCGCCAACAATTTCGAGCGCCATATGCTTCCCCTTGCCTTCGTGTTCGGCTTTCTCGCGCTGACCTTCTGGCGCGAGTCACGGGCGGGGTCTCGGACAGGGGCCCAGGAGCAGACGCAGCATGGCCGCGAGGTGCCGGATGCTGACGAATTCGGACCGCGCCTATCCCCTGCTAGTACGGTCGACTAAGCTGGAAGCATGAGCGACACCGAACTAGGAGACGAGACGGACGAGCGGGGCGATGCCAGCGAAGGCATATCCGTCGATGCCGACTTCCTCGAAGCCTTGGGAATCGCTCGAATTCCTGCGTCAGGCAATCCGAGCGACGAGGCTCCGGCACAGCACGCCGGTTCTGCTACAGACATGAATACCGTGGCGAACGATGGTCATGAAGCCACGCCGGACGAATCCGCCGGGGCTGCCGACCCTACCGACACTGATTCGCAGCATGGAACTTTCTGGGCACTGAGCGACGAGGCGCAGACCCGGCTCGAATCCATAGCCTTCGAATCGCTGCTGCATGGTCTGAGCGACGCGCGCGTCGAATCGCTGCTGCGCGTGCTCGGCTGGCCGGGCTCCTTCGCCTGCTTCGCCATCGCGGGCACGCCCAAAGCCTCCTATCACGATAGTCGAAGCACGATAGCCAAAGCCGTGCGCGATCTCGGCGGAAGCAGCTGCCTCATCGGGCGGCACGAATCGTGGTGCGTGGCCTTGGTGGAGGTGCGCGGAGCCGCAACCCCCGAAGTGACCTGCACGGCGGCGCTCAGCGCATTCAGCGACAAGCAGCCGGTCTGCCTGGGGCCGGTCAGAAAGAATGCCTCAGGCGCTGCCAAGGCCGTGAACGGCGTGCTCAATGCGCTGCGTTCCGCCCCTGCCGTGCACCCGCTCCCCCGGCCCATGCGGGCCGACGACGTGCTGCCCGAACGGGCGCTCATCGGAGATAGCGACGCCAGAAACGAGCTGTATACGGCCGTGTACCACAGCCTGCTCAGCGACAATGCCGACGACCCGACGCTGAGCACCGTCTCCGCGTTCATCCAGTCCGGCGGCTCCCTCGATGCCACGGCTCGCGAGCTCAATGTGCACCCCAACACCGTGCGTTACCGGCTCAAGCGGGCGGCTGAAACCACCGGCTGGGATGCCACCAACCCGCGCGAATCCTATGTCTTGCAGACGGCCATCGCATTGGGCCGCATCCGCGACGCCCATTAGGGCAGCATCCCATTTAGTGCAGCGTCATAGTTACAGCATCACAGCGCAGCGTCTAGGCCGACCGGATACGACGAAGGCCCACGCCATTGCGACGCGGGCCTTCGGTGATTAGTCTCAGCCGAGCAATCAGGCTAGAGTGGCGACATCCAGCGGGATGCCGGGGCTCATGGTGGAGCTGATCGTTGCCTTGGTGAGGTAGCGGCCCTTCAGGGTGGAGGGCTTGAGACGCTTGATCTCATCGGCCACAACCTTGAAGTTCTCCTCCAACGCGCTCTCATCGAACGACGTCTTGCCGATGATGAACGAGAGGTTGCCGTTCTTGTCCACGCGGAACTCGATCTTGCCGCCCTTGATGTCGGACACGGCCTTGGCCACGTCCATCGTCACGGTGCCGGTCTTCGGGTTCGGCATGAGGCCACGGGGGCCGAGCACGCGGCCCAAGCGGCCGACCTTGCCCATCATGTCCGGGGTAGCCACGACGGCGTCGAAGTCGAGGAAGCCTTCCTGGACCTTCGCCACGAGATCGTCGTCGCCGACGATGTCAGCGCCGGCCTCGGTGGCCTCGCTGGCCTTCGGGCCACGGGCGAACACCGCGACGCGCGCGGTCTTGCCGGTGCCGTTAGGCAGGTTGACCACGCCGCGAACGAGCTGGTCCGCCTTGCGCGGATCGACGTTCAGGCAGTACACGGCCTCGATGGTCTCATCGAAACCGCGCTTCGGCATGCTCTTGATGAGCGCGATAGCCTCGGAAGCGGTGTACAGATTGTTGCGATCGACCTTCTCAGAGGCCTCGCGGTACTTCTTGGAATGCTTGGTCATCAGTCCTCTCCTCTCAGTCCGAAACCGTGATGCCCATCGAGCGCGCAGTGCCCTCGATGATCTTCATGCCGGCTTCAACGTCACGAGCGGAAAGATCAGCCATCTTGGTCTCAGCGATCTCGCGAACCTGAGCCTTGGTGACCGAACCGACCTTGTGCGTCAGCGGATTCTCGGTGCCCTTCGGGATGCCTGCGGCCTTGAGCAGCAGAGCTGCGGCCGGCGGGGTCTTGAGCACGAAGGTGAAGGAGCGATCCTCGAATACGGTGATCTCGACCGGGACGACCTGGCCCATCTTGTCCTGCGTGGCGGCGTTGTACGCCTTGCAGAAGTCCATGATGTTCACGCCGTGCGAGCCCAGAGCCGGGCCGAGCGGCGGGGCCGGATTGGCCTTGCCTGCCTCGATCTGCAGCTTGATCAGCGCCGAGACTTTCTTTTTAGGAGCCATGGTATGTGGTTCTTCTTTCTATGAAGCGGTACCTGCGGTCACCGCCCGCATGCCGTCAGGCTGTTGTCGTGCCGCCATTCGCGCACCGAAGTGCGCCCAGCGCCAACGAAGGCCATCCAACTCGCGCGGTTCCCTCCCGCAACTTGTCATGTGCTTGTTTGCGCCAGCAGGTTTCCTCGCCAGACACAAGCCTTCCTATTATGCTGCATCGGCGCGACAAGGGAGGGAACGTCCCGACTACTGCGACGTGCCTTCATGCTCGACGGCCGCCTTGCGGGCGGACGCTTCGGCGGAGGCGATGATGTCCTCGGCCGGAAGCGGGCGCAGGTGGTTCCACAGCAGGAATCCGATGCCTATCACCAGCATGGCGATGCCGGTCCACAGGTTGATGGCGATGCCGCCGGTCTTGGCGATGTCAGCGCCGGGCTGGAAGATGCCGACTGCGGTGACGATCACGCCGTAGATCGTGAACAGCACGCCGATCAGGCGGCGCAGATCGTTGTTGCGTGCGGACTTGACGGCCTGATCCTTCTGCTCCTGGGTCAGCATCTCCTTATCCGCCTGGGGTTGGGATTGATTTTGGACTTCATCAGTCATTGCATACGCTCCTTAATATTGCTCTCGCGTGTCTATGAGGACTCATGTCTGCGGATTCATGTCTTAGAAGAACGGGATGTAGAACGCGAGACCGACCACGAAGATGACGCCGCCGAGCACCGCTGGCTTCTTGTACCACGGAACCTTCACCTTAGTCAGGTCCTTTCCGGCTGCCTTCGCCGCGCGCTTGGCGTCTTCGAGCTCCTCGGCCTTGGCCGCCCGGAAGTATTTCAAGCCGCCGCTGGCGAAGGTGAGGCCTTCGAGCTCCTTATCCGTCTTGGCCTTGGTGAACGGCGTGATGGCCGCCGCCACGATCCATGTAGCCAGGCAGGAGAAGATCGCGCCATACCAGGTCTCGGCGGTGGGAGAGCCGAAGATCGGGTTGCCTGCGGCCACGGAGCGCAGATAGAGAATATACGTGATCAGCGGGGCGATGATGCCGCAGATATAGCCGATGGTGCCGGCCTTGTTGGAGACGCGCTTCCACACCAGGCCGAGGATGAACACGGCGAACAGCGGGGCGTTGAAGAAGCTGAACAGGGTCTGCAGGTACGTCATGATATTGCCGAACTGGCTGGCGATCCACGCGGTGAACACGGAGACGAACACGCCGATGACGGTGATGATGCGGCCCGTGTTGAGATAGTACTTGTCCTTCTGGCCCGGCTTGACGTAATTCAGCCACAAGTCATAGGTGAACACGGTGTTGAAGGAGGAGATGTTCGCGGCCATGCCAGCCATGAACGACGCCATCATGCCGGTGACGGCGATGCCGAGCACGCCGCTGGGCAGGTACTGCTTGAACAGGTAGGGTATGGCTTCGTTGTATTGCAGCACGGGATGGGGGCCGGCGAACAGGTTGCCGACGGTGGCCGCGGCGATGAGCCCGGGGATGACGATAATCATCCATATGAACATCTTCGGGATGGCGCCCACGATCGGCGTCATGCGCGAGGCGGTCATGCTCTTCGCGGCGAAGGCGCGCTGCACCTCGGTGAAGTTCGTGGTCCAGTAGCCGAAGCCGAGCACGAAGCCCAAGCCCATGATGATGGAGAACCAGTCGCCACCCACAGGGTTGGTGACGTTGCCGATGCCAGTGCCGACCCATGCATGCATCAGGCCGCCGGAGCCGCCGAGCTTGGTCTGCAGGCCCGACCAGCCGCCGACGCGGTGCAGGCCGATGACGGTGACGGGGATCAGCGCCGCGACGATGACGAAGAACTGCATGACCTCGTTGTAGATAGCGGAGGTCAGCCCGCCCAGCGTGATGTAGCTGAGCACGAACACGGCGGACACGATGATGGCGGTCCACTGGCTCCAGCCCAGCATGGCCTGCAAGATCAGCGCCATGGCGTACAGGTTGATGCCGGACTGCAGAATCGTGGAGACCGCGAAGCACAGCGAGACGATGAGGTGCGAGCCTTTGCCGAAGCGCTGGTTCATGAATTCGGGCACCGAGCGCACGCCGGAGCCGTAGTAGAACGGCATCATGAAAATGCCGAGGAACACCATGCCGGGCACTGCGCCGATCAGGTAGTAATGGATGGTCGGCATGCCGATCTGCGCGCCGTTCGCGGCCATGCCCAGAATCTCAGTGGCGCCGAGATTGGCCGCGCAGAACGCCAGACCGGCGATCCAAGCGGGCATCGAACGCCCGGCGAGCAGGAAGTCCTCACTGGATTTCTGCTGCCGGTGAATCGAGTATCCAATCCAGACGATCATAGCGAAATAAATAGCGAGAATCAGCCAGTCGACCCAGCCTAACGACAGGCGTATCGCCGATTCCCCAGCAGCAAGTTCTACCATGCCACCGCCTTCTTTCCTCGTTGAACAATGATTCAGCCTCAGCGCAATCAGACATTCGTTGTCACCCGTTACGCTAATAGCACATCATCGTAGGCTTTTGCGCGGCGCTCTTCAAACTCGTTTGCCTGCTCTGCGGCCTGTTGGATGGCGGCAACGGCCAGTCGAACACCATTCGATGTGCGGTTTTATGTGCGCTGTACTTTGCGATTGCGCGAGCTGCATAAGGCTGCATGTGGCTGCATGTGACTGCGTATGGCTGCGTGCGTTTGCCCCAGTCTGCGCTGACCGTCTTTTGTGATGTGCAGGCACGAGGCAGCCACAGAGCAATCACGACAACAGAACATCGACGTCGTGCTGTGTGCGCAGCTGGCATGTTCGGCATACGCAGCCGAAAATTTTTTTCATTGACTATGCGACACGCCCGGATTAGGTTACACAGGTTGTGGGATAGCTTTTCTGACTGGCGGAATTGCAGCAGTCAAAAAAACTATGAGCCTACTTGTGTAGCCCAATCCGGGCGTGTCGACGAAGTTAGAAGGGTAACGGGCAGCGAGTGGACTCTCAGTCCAGCTTCTCGACCTGTTCGAAGCCGAGTTCGACCGGCGTATCGCGGCCGAAGATGGAGACGAGCACCGTGAGCTTCTGCGTGGTGGGCTCGACGTCGGAGACGACGGCTGCCATCGTGGCGAACGGCCCATCGGTGACGGTGACCTGATCGCCGATCGCGTAGGAGACCTCGACCGTGCGCTTCTTGGCTGCGGCGGGCTTGTCGCCAGCCTCCTTGAGCGCCTCGGAGGCGATCATCGGGGCCATCATGCGCACGACTTCCTTGCGGCTGAGCGGCGCCGGTTCCTTGGTCGGGCCGACGAATCCGGTGACGCCTTCGGTCTCGCGCACAATGCGGCGGGCGTTCTCGTCAGGCCACATGCGGATGAGCACATAACCGGGCACACGCACGCGCGTGATGATCTTCTTGCCCTTGTCGGTATGCTTCTCGACCTCTTCCATGGGCACTTCGATCTGGAAGATCTTGTCTTCCAGCCCGAAGCTCTGCACACGGGATTCGACGTTGGTCTTCACGCGCTTCTCGTAGCCGGAGTAGGTATGCAGCACATACCATTTGCCGTCGAGGGTGCGCAGGCTCTTCGAGAATTCCTTGACAGCCTTGCTGCCCGCGTCATCGGGCTGCTCGGCGTCTTCTGCGCTGGGTTGCGCGGCATCGCCCTCGGCGTCGGCCGTGTCGTCGGCAGCAGCATCGTCAGCGACACCGTCAGCAGCAGTGTCGTCTACAACAGTATTGTCTACAACGGCATCGTTCGCTACGGCAGCGTCGGCGTCGTTCTCGATAGCCGAGGTCGCAGCGTCAGCACCGTCCGCAGCCTGCGGTTCGGCGTCCTGCGCGGCCGGAGTGGCCGCAGCATCCTGGGCATTGTCTTCGGGGATATCGGGCAGCGCGTCGAGGCTGTCGAAATTCAATTCATCATTCATGCGTCATTCACCTTAGATTCGCTCGAGCTCAGCCGAAGATCTTCAGGGCGAGCTTGCCAAGCCCCAAATCCATGCCGGTAACGATAAGCATCAGGAACAGCACGAAGACGAAGACGGCGAATGACCAGCCGAGCAACTCCTTGCTCGTAGGGCTTACGACCTTGCGAAGCTCATCGATGATCTGCTTGATGAACAAGCCGATGCGCATGAAAACATTTGGCTTCACGGCCTGTTCCGTTTCGTGTGCCTTCGCCATTTCCATCCTTCGCTTGGCTGATATTGCTTCGAGTACTGGCAGGGAAGGCGGGACTCGAACCCACAACCTACGGTTTTGGAGACCGTTGCGCTACCAATTGCGCCACTTCCCTATGGTGTTTGCCGCTGCCGCACGCAATGCGTGGCGCATGGCAAAACTGCCAAGTAGCCATACTAGCGAACACCCTAGATTTCGTCCAATGGAGCACCAAGTCGTGTTGCAGGCAATCCTATCGGACCGTTCAACAGGCAGTACGACCGACTCACCCCACCCAAGCAGCCAGCCGCCTCATGCCTTCGGCGAGCTGGTCATCGGCCAGCGCATACGAGAAGCGCAGATACCCCGGTGCGCCGAAGGCCTCGCCGGGCACGGCGGCGACATGCGCCTGATCGAGCAGCGCGGCGGCGAAGTCGGCGGAAGTCGCGCACACGGTGCCTTCGGGGCCAACAGGGCGGCCGAGCAGCGCCTGCACATTGGCGAAGGCGTAGAAGGCGCCCGTGGGAGTCGGGCAGATAATGCCGTCAACGGCGTTCAGCGCTGCGACGATGGCCTTGCGACGCACATCGAAGGCGGCGCGCATCGTCGCCACGGCGTCCAGCGGCCCGCCCACGGCGGCCAGCGCCGCACGCTGCGAGACGTTCGAGACATTCGAGCTCAGATGGCCCTGCAAGGTCGAAACCGCTTTGGCCACGGGGGCCGGCGCGACCATCCAGCCGACGCGCCAGCCGGTCATGGCATAGGTCTTCGCCACGCCGTTGAGCACCAGCAGCTGGTCGCGCAGCTCAGGGACGCACGCGCCGATATACGACACGCTGGCGTCGTCATAATGCAGATGCTCGTAGATCTCGTCCGAAATGACCCAGATATGGTGCTCAAGCGCCCACTTGCCAATCGCCGTGATGGTGTCCTTGCTCCACACCGCTCCGGTGGGGTTCGAAGGCGTGTTGACCACAATGGCCTTGGTTTTGGCGGTGCGAGCCTGTTCGATGGCGTCGATATCCGGCTCGAAGCCGCGCTCCGCTCCGGCGAAGACCTCGACCGGCACGCCGCCGGCGAGTTTGACCGCCTCGGGGTAGCTCGTCCAGTACGGCGCGGGGATGATGACCTCATCGCCGTCATCGAGCAGCACCTGAAAAGTCTCGTACACGGCCTGCTTGCCGCCGTTGGTGACCACGACCTGCGCAGGGTCGACGGCGTAGCCGGAATCGCGCAGAGTCTTGTCGGCTATGGCCTGACGCAGCTCGGGCAGGCCGGCCGTCGGCGTGTAGCGATGGTTGCGCGGGTCGCGGCAGGCGGCTGCTGCGGCGTCGACGATGTAGTCGGGGGTCGGGAAGTTCGGCTCGCCCGCACCGAAGCCGATGACATCCAGCCCGGCGGCCTTCATCGCCTTAGCCTTGGAATCCACCGCCAGGGTGGCGCTTGGTGCCACATTGCCGATACGTGTGCTCAGTTGTTGCCAGTCTGCCATGCTCATGGCTTCTAATGTAGCGAAGTCGCGGAACAACACACCTGCCGGGGGCGCATCGCAATCCTAACGTGCACTTTGTCACGTTTCCGAGTGGCCGCGGTGGCTGTGGTGGCTGTGCGTCGCGTTTTTACCGCTAACACGAGGCTGGCGTACAAAAGGCGACGCAAATCCACTCGGAAACGTGACAAAACGTACGCCAGCCTCGTGTTAGCGGTCAAAAGACGACGCCAACGGCATCGCTACACCAGCACGAGGTTGTCGCGGTGGACGAGCGGGTGGGCGTACTCCTGGCCGAGCAGGCGGCGCAGCTGCGCGGTGTTGCGCCCGAGCATATGCGGAATCTCCTCGGAATCGAAGCCGCACAGCCCTTTGGCCAGATGCGTGCCTGATTCGTCGTCAATCCAGACCGGGTCGCCGGCGGAGAATTCGCCGCGCACCTCGACCACTCCGGCGGAAAGCAGGCTGGCCCGCCCGGCGCGCACCGCCTTGGCCGCCCCTTCATCGACGACCAGCGTGCCGCGCGGCTCAGCGGCGAAGCCGATCCACAGCCGACGCGACGATCCGCGATGCTTCACGGGCGCAAAGGCCGTTCCGACGCCGTCGCCCATCAGCGCCGGCCCGGCGTTGCTCGCGCAGGTGAGCACGGTGGGGATGCCGGAAACCGCGGCGACACGGGCCGCTTCAAGCTTGGTGATCATGCCGCCGGTGCCGATGCCCGATTCGCTGCTGGTGACCTGCACATCCTCCAACGCGCTGACAACATTGGGCACATAGGCGATTCGGCGCGCGCCGGGATGCGAGGGCGGCGCGGAATACAGCGCATCCACGTCGGTGAGCAGCACGAGTGCATCCGCCCGCACGATGTTGGCGATGAGCGCGGAAAGCCGGTCGTTGTCGCCGAAGCGAATCTCATTGCTGGCCAGCGCGTCGTTCTCGTTGACAATCGGCACGACGCCGAGTTCGAGCAGCCTGTCCAAGGTGCGCTGCGCATTGCGATACTGCACGGCGCGCGTCGTGTCCTCGGCGGTGATGAGAATCTGCCCGACACGCATGCCGAAATGGCCGAATGCCGCCTCGTAATGGGCCATCAGCAGCCCCTGGCCCACCGAAGCGGTGGCCTGCTGGGTGGCGACATCAGTAGGGCGCTGCGTGAACCCTAGCAAGCCGAATCCGGCGGCGATGGCGCCGGAGGACACCAGCACCAGCCGAGCACCCATCGCGGCGGTGCAGGCGAGGGCCTGCACGAGCGCATCGAGCCGGGCCACATCGAGATGGCCGGCAGTATCGGTCAGCGAGCTTGAACCGACTTTGACGACGATGGTGCGCGCCTGCGCGATGGCCTGGCGCACTTGCGTCTGCGACGACGTATTCATCGAATCCTGCTTCCTTCCGCAGCCGCCTGCCAGATTTCACGCAGCTCTCGCATACCATGCAAACGCTGCGGCTTCACTGTTCGACGGCCTTCTGCCCCCTGCGCTTCCCGCCCGCACCACGATCTGGCGCACAGCCAAACCGCATGCGACTGCGGGACTCGTCTACGAGCATAGCGGCGTGGGCACCCACGCCGCTATGTGCCTGCGACTATTCGCCGTCCTCGTTACGGCCCAGCAGACCGTGCTCGTCGTGGCGGTCATCGTCCACAGCCGGATCGGCCCAGTGCCCCGACGCCCGCTCCTCCTTCATGACCTCGCGCACGGCCGTCTTGGCATCCATCATCTCGTGATACTCGCGGCGACGCTCCTCATTGGTACGCCTGCGGGCGCGGGTCTCGCCCTCGTCAAGGCGCAGATCCTTGCCGCGCGCGCCAAGCTGCGCGCCATCGAGCATTTCCGCGCCGGCAGCGATGGTCGGATCCCATTCGAATTCGACAGCGTTATTGCCCTGCCCGATGCGAATCGTATCGCCGGGATGCGCGCCCTTCTTGCGCAGGGCATCCTCGACGCCGAGCTTGGCCAGCCGGTCGGCGAGATAGCCCACCGCCTCGTCGTTGTCGAAATTCGTCTGCCGCACCCAGCGCTCGGGCTTGGCACCGGTGACGGTGAACCAGAAGTCGCCGCCCTTGTCTTCCTCGCGCTCAATGTGGTAATCGTAGGCGCTGCCGCGCTCCTCGTCGCTGCGACGGCGGCGACGGGCCGGCTCCTCCAACGGCTTGATGACCACGCGGGCCTGCTCCTCCTGGCGCTCCTGCTCGGCGATCTTCGCGCGCAGCTCGACCACCATCTCGCCCAGCGCGAAGCCCAACTCCTTCAAGCCCTCATGCGAGGCCGTCGAGACCGCGAAGACGCGCAGCCCCAGTTTCTCGAACTCCGGACGCACGAAATCAGCCAGCTCCTTGGCCTCGGGCACATCGACCTTGTTGAGAATGATCACGCGCGGACGCTCGGGAATCGCGATGGCGCCCAGCGGCAGTTCCAGCTGGTCGGCATACTGCGCCAGCTCATGCTCGAGCGCACGATAGTCGGAAATCGGGTCGCGGTCAGGTTCGAGCGTCGCGCAGTCGATCACATGCGCGATGATCTCCGTGCGCTCGATATGGCGCAGGAACTCCAACCCCAGGCCCTTGCCCTGCGAGGCGCCGGGAATGAGGCCCGGCACGTCGGCGATGGTGTAGCGGTATTCGCTGGCCATGACCACGCCGAGATTCGGCACCAAGGTGGTAAACGGATAGTCGGCGATCTTCGGCTTGGCCGAGCTCATCGCGCCCACCAGGCTCGACTTGCCCGACGAGGGGAAGCCCACTAGCGCCACATCGGCGATGGACTTGAGCTCAAGCACCACATCGCGTTCCTCGCCCGGCTCGCCCAGCAGCGCGAAGCCCGGCGCACGGCGGGTCCGGCTGGCCAGCGCAGCATTGCCCAGGCCACCCATGCCGCCGGCAGCCGCCACGAAGCGATCGCCCTCATGGCGCAGATCGGCAAGCCGATCGCCCGGGCGCTTGGAAGCGCCCTGCGCACCCTTGGCGGTGAAGATAACCGTGCCCAGCGGCACGGGAAGGATCAGATCCTCGCCTTTGGAGCCATCCTTGGTGTCGCCCAGGCCCATAGTGCCGCTGCCCGCAGTGCGATGCGGCATGAACCGGTAATCCAGCAGGCTGTTCGCATTCGACGCCGCGACGAAGGTGACAGAGCCGCCGTCGCCCCCATTGCCGCCGTTCGGGCCGGCCAAGGGCTTGTACTTCTCGCGTTTGATCCCGGCGGAGCCATTGCCGCCGTCGCCGCCCTTGACATGGACGGTGACGCGATCCACAAAATCACTCATGGTTTTACCTTACTTGGTACGTTGTATTCGGGTTGGGTTGGGCTAGCTTGGGGTTCCGTGGAACATGAGCCGGATGGGCTGGGTACAGTCCTGTAGGACTTGAGCGCGGAAGGGATACAGCCCGTGTGGGGCTTTGGATGGCCCTTCTTCGACACGCTCAAGGCCGTTTGGCCAAGCTTACAGTCGAAGAAGGGCCATCCAAAGCCCCACACTCGTAGGTAAGCGTGCGTCGGTAGACCATTCGTTGAGCGGATAATGAAAAAGCCGTGCCATCGAGGCACGGCTTTTCCTTGTGACGCCTTACGGCGTCATATGTGCTAAACAGTCAGACTGCAGGCAATTACTCGGCGGATACTACGTCTACGACTTTGCGGTCGCGGCGGATGCCGAACTTTACGTTGCCGTCGGACAGGGCGAACAGCGTGTGGTCCTTGCCGGTGCCGACGTTTTCGCCGGCGTGGAACTTGGTGCCGCGCTGACGCACGATGATGTTGCCCGCGATGACCGGCTCGCCGCCGAACTTCTTCACACCGAGGTATTGAGGCCCTGAATCGCGGCCGTTGCGTGAGGCGGATGCGCCCTTCTTATGTGCCATGATCTATTCCCTTTCGCTTCTTGTAAGTCGCTGGATTGCCGAGAATCAGGCAATCGCCGTGATCTTGACGGCGGAAAGCGGCTGACGGTGACCCTTGCGACGGGCGACACCGGTCTTGTTCTTGAACTTCTGAATATTGATCTTCGGCCCCTTGGCCTCATCGTCAACGACCTCGGCCTTGACGCTGAGCTTGGCCAGATCCTTGGCGCCGAGGGTCACCTTGGAACCGTCGACAACGAGCGCGACCGGGAATTCCACGGCATCGCCCTTCTTCGCATCGAGACGGTTGACCAGGATGACGTCACCGACCTCGACCTTTTCCTGATGGCCACCGGCCTTCACAATCGCGTACATAATCCGTTCCTTGCTGTTTCTGGAAAGCTGTCTGTCCGGCACGTTTGAGCCCTACGGCCAGACACCAGCTATCTAACATACACCGACCCGTCTACCGACGTCAAATCATTGGCGTCACACGTCGTCACACGTCGTCGGTGCCATTTATTTATTACTCGTATTTATTTACTCGTCGTCGTCACGGTCGTCGCTGTTGTCGTCGCCCACAGGCTCGTTCGCGGCAACCGCCGCCGCTGCGATCTGCGCGAGCTTGGCCTTGACATCAGGGCTTGAGCCCTTCGGCGCTTGCACTTCGGGCGCGCCGTGGCCGTGCTTGTTCATCTTGACGAAGGGATCGCCGCCCTTCATCGCGTACGGGTCGGCGTAATCAGAAGAAATCGTCGGCTCGTCGTGCAGGATGAAGCCGCGGCCCTTGCAGGTCGGGCATTCCTCGGAGAAGGCCTCGACCAGACCCTGGCCGACGCGCTTGCGCGTCATCTGCACCAATCCCAGCGAAGTGACCTCGGCCACCTGATGCTTCGTGCGGTCGCGGGCCAGGCATTCCACCAGCCGGCGCAGCACCAGATCGCGGTTCGCGGGCATCACCATATCGACGTAATCAATCATGATCATGCCGCCGATATCACGCAGCCGCAACTGGCGTGCGATCTCCTCGGACGCCTCCAGATTGCAGCGGGTCACCGTCTCCTCAAGTGACTTGCCTTTGCCGATGAACCGGCCAGTATTCACGTCGACCGTGGTCATGGCCTCGGTGCGGTCAATGACGATCGAACCGCCGGAAGGCAGGTAGACCTGACGCTCCATGCCCTTGCGCAACTGGCTGTCAATCTGCCACTTGTCGAACACGTCCTTGCCCTCATGCTCGCCCGGATCCCAGAGTTCAAGCTTGTCCTTGAGATCAGGCGCCATCGTGTCAAGGTATTCGGCGATGCGCTCGTAGACGCGCCCGCCCTCGACGATGAGCCTGGAGAAGTCGTCGTTGAAGATGTCGCGCACAACGCGGATAGCCACATCCGGCTCGCCCTGCAGCAGCTTAGGACGCTTGCCGTGCAGGAACTCCTCGCGTTTGGCGCTCACCCGCTCCCACTGGCGCGCCAGATTCTGCAGATCCTTGGTGAGCGCCTCTTCGGAAGCGCCCTCGGCGGCCGTGCGGATGATCACGCCCATATCCTTCGGCGCGATCTTGGAGACGATGGACTTGAGCCGGTTGCGCTCACGTTCGGAAAGCTTGCGGCTGACACCGGTCATGCCGCCGGAAGGCACCAGCACGAGGAAACGCCCGGCGAGCGTGACCTGCGAGGTCAGCCGCGCGCCCTTATGCCCGATCGGGTCCTTGGTGACCTGCACCAGCACCGGATCGCCGGAGCGATAGGCCAGTTCGATGCGCCGGGGCTGGCCCTCAAGGCGCGTCGAATCCCAGTTCACCTCGCCGGCGTAGAGCACACCGTTGCGCGCCTGGCCGATGTCGACGAACGCAGCCTCCATGCTCGGCAGCACGTTCTGGATGCGGCCGAGGTAGATATTGCCGACGGTGGCGACCTCCTGGATGTCGGAGACGTAATGCTCGACGAGCACATTGTCTTCGATCACGGAGATCTGCGTGTGCCGTTCGCGCTCGCGCACGACCATAAGGCGCTCGACGTTCTCTCGGCGGGCCAGGAAGTCCTGCTCCATGAGCTGGCCCTGGCGGCTGCGCTCGCGGCGATTGTCGCGCCGGCGCTGCTTCTTGGCCTCCAAGCGGGTGGAGCCTTCGATATCGGTGATCTCGTCGATGTACTGCTGCTTGCGCGAACGACGCGCACTCTGGCGCTCATCGACATCCTCGGCGTCCCGCTGCCCGCGGCGGCGACGGCGACGGCGCGTCAGCGTCGTGCCCTCGGAATCATCCTCGCTGCGGCGGCGACGGCGCGTCTGCATGTGCTCGCCGCGGTTTTCCTCGTCCTCGTCTTCACGTTCGTTTCGATCGTTACGGTCGTTGCGGTCGTTGCGCCCATGCCTTGCATCGTCGCGCTCGTCGCGCTCGTCACGTTCGTCGCGCTCATGCTCGCGCTGCGCAGCATCATCACGGCTCGCGGCATCGTCGCGATCGGCACGGCTGCGCCGGCGGCGACGCGAACGGGTCGAGGACCCTTCCTCATCGTCATTAATCGGCCGGTAGGCGATGTTGTCGTATTCGAGGTCTTCCTCGATCTGCTCGACCTCACCTGCGGCACGCCGCTCCTGGGCGTTCAAACGGCGCGAACGGCCGGAACGACCTGTTGCGGAAGATCCTTCGGACTCATCCTCGCGCTCGCTGCGGCTGCTCCGGGAACCGCTGTGATCGTCATCGCGCGATTCATCGCGAAACTCATCATGAGTATCGTGATTATTATGCCGACGGCGAACATGCGTGGATATTTCGCGCTCGTCGTTCTCAGTGTCCTCGTCACGCGCATCCTGGGCCTGGCCCCGGCGCGAACGGGTACGGCGCGTCACACGCGGCTGCGCCTCGTCCGAATCCTCATCATCATCGCCGCCAGTGCGAGAACGTCCGCCCGCATCAGCAGCAGCACCTGGCAGCACCGGCTCCTGGAACAGCAGCGAGGTCATAGGACGCGGGTTGTGGTGCGACTCATGGCCGACAGGCAACGACTCGACTACATCCGCCGCACGATCAGTATCATGCGCAGCCGGTTCGGACTCCTGGCGCGAGACCCTGCGCGAGCGGGTGCGGCGAGCCGGCTTGCGCTCTTCATCGGCCGGCTGAGCGATGTTGGCTGCGGGCTGATCCTCGACTGCGGCCGACTCATCGTCGGATTCGTGCGTGCGACGACGGACGCGCGTACGGCTTGTCGTCGTACGGGCGCGGCGCGAAACAACCGCCTTGCCGCCGCCTCGCCGTGCCGCAGCACTGCTGGACTCACCATCGGACTGGTCGCCCGAATCGCTTCCAGTCTCGCCTGCTGTCTCATTGTCAGAATCGATATGCGGCTCCTCGAAAACCGGAGTCGCGCGCTCCTCCACCTTCAACGCAAGCGAGGCGCCAGCCGCACCCGCGCCGCGCACGACGCGACGCCCGACTCTGCGCCGGCGCACAGGAGTCTCGGCCGGCTCCGGCGCGGCAGATTCGCTGCCTGCTGCGTTTGCTGACGTATTGGTATTGCTGGTATTAGTGATTTCGGTAGTATCGGGCTGGTCGATGGAATCGACGCCCGCGTGGTTTGCTCTGGGCACAATGCTCCTCGACGCCGCGCTGCAATCATGGCGTCTCTTCTGGCTTCCACTGGTTCCCACGCCACGCTCTCACCGCGGCCATACCCGTAGAAGCACCCTAAAAAGTCTTAGCTCATCGACGGCGGACACCGGCGCTCGCATATCATCACACGAGGGGATCAACACCATCGGAGGCTTTGGCGGCTTGCAGAACCACCGATGTCCAGTATGACACAAAAATCTGAACGCATCGGCACTTTCGCGGTTTGCTGTCGGCGATTCTGCCCCGCAGCCGTGTTCTGCCATGC
>NZ_JALCUA010000007.1:0-133066 GCF_022655035.1 Bifidobacterium tibiigranuli
AGCTTGGGAAGCAGATCGGGGTGGCCCCATTTGGCGTCGCGCGCCTCGGCACCGTCGACGCTGCCAATGGTTTCCCAGAGCGCCGCAGCCTCGCGCATGCGCTTGGGCCGCAGCTGCATGCCAAGCAGCGATTCGAAAGTGCGCTCTGCCGGGCCGCCCACCGCGCGCTCGCGCCGCAGCATCTCGCGCAACTGCTCGATATGCGGGATATGGGCCATGCCGGCCTTCCACGTGACGCAGTCAACCCAGCCTTCGACCAGCGCGAGCAGATTCTCCAGGCTCGCCATGGCCTCCTGCTGCTCGGGCGTGTCGGGAATGCCGACCTTGGTAAGATTCACGGCACCCGCGATGGACTCGGGATTCATCGCGTCGGCGTCGCGCAGCTGCTCCTCCACAGCGTCCAAATCGATATCGACGCCCCGGGCGTACTTGCCGATCAGCGCCTCGAAGCGCGGCATCAGCCATGTGACATCGGCGAACAGACGGGCGTGCGCGACCTCCTGCAGCGCGAGGAATGCCAGCACTTCGTCCTGATCGATGTCCAGCTCATTGGCGTATTCCACGGCGTTCTGCGCGATGAGCGCACCCGCGGGGTTCTTCAGCAGGGCGATTCCCTGATCAAAGCTGCCGCGCACTTCGTGGGAGAGGTCGCCAGCCGCATGGCCCAGCTGCATCGCGTATGAGGTGTTGCCCAGCAGCTTGATGAGCTTGACCGGGTCCTTCATGCCCTCGGGAAGCGGAAGGGGCACCGGCCCCGCGAAGACTCCGGCGATCTCGCCGTCCAAGGCTCCGCCGAGCCGTTCGGAGAGAACGGCAGAGAGCGCGTCGCTCATCGACTGCGCGACAGGAGCGGCGAATTTCGCCCAGGCATCCACGGTGCCCTCCACCCAGCCGGCGCGCGTGAGCACCTGCGGCTCGCCCGGCGCTGGGTTGAAGGAGCAGGCCGTATCAAGCCAGAGGTTGGCCTCGCTCATGGCGCTGCGCACGGCCTGCCCATCCTGCGCGGCGACGGTGCGCTGCGAGCTGTCGTCATTGGCCTGCTGCAACGCAATCGACGTCGCCAGCTTGACGTTGATGGGCCCCTCAGCGACGGTGCGCTGCATATCGCTCACCGTGTTCAGCCCGCCGGCGGAGAAGGCCTGCATCAGGGCCTGCACCTCCTGTGGTTTGGGCAGATTGCTGGAATCCTGATTCATGAGCTGTGCGCGGACCTCTTCGGGAAGCTGGGAAATCTGGGTCCAGGCGACCTCGCCCTGAATCGGGCCGAAGCATTCAATCAGCCATTGGTGAATCGCGTTCTCGTCCATGCCCATCCATCCTTTGCTTGCGGCGGTGAGTCGTCGTTCTCCACCATATGTTACGCATTGTCCTTTACGCTTATTGTCCTCTACTTTAGACGTTTCGCTGAGGGAGACATGTGCAGAACCGGGAAAATCCGCCATTAGACGCGGCGGATGGTGTGGTCGCTGGCATGCGGCAAGCGCTTTCGGACGGCAATGCGCGAAATGAGGCGTACATTCGGCTGTTTGAATGAGGCATTTGGGCAGGGGAGCCATCATACTGATGCCTATGTCGGTTATGCATGCACACGAGGAGCAGCCGCAGTCGGGCGACGCGCGGACGCCGGAGCAGTCCCAGTCTCAGCCACGGGACGCAGCCCAAGAGCAGCCGGGGTTTCTCGGCCGTAGCATGCACGCCATGCGCTCGTATTTCGCATCGAGTTCCTTGCGCTATATGGCAGGCCTGATATGTCTGACGTTGTGCGTGATTGCGTTGGTGCTGCCCAGCCCCTACGTCGTGGAATCGCCGGGGCCGACACGCGATGTGCTCGGCACAAGCGGCGGCGAGCCGATCATTACGATGTCAGGCGTGCCGCATGGCTCCGGCGCGGCTGATGGCGACCAGCACCGCGACACAGGCAAGCTGCTGCTGGTGACCGTCAACGCTAACGGGATTCCCGGCTCGCCGGTCACTAATGCGCAGGCGTTGCTGGCGTGGCTGAATGCGCATAAGGAGATCACGCCGAGCGAAGCGGTGTTCCCGGTGGGCCAGGATGCCAAACAGTACAAGAAACATGCACAAGGCGAGATGACCGGGTCGCAGGATGCCGCCAAAACCGCGGCTTTGAACTACGCCAAAGGTCTCGGCATCGACGTCTCGGGAGTGAAGGTCTCGATGCATGTCGATAATATCGGCGGTCCTTCGGCGGGCATGATGTACAGCCTGGGACTGATCGACAAGCTCACTGCAGCGCAGGAGACCGGTGGCAAGACGATTGCCGGCACCGGTACCATCGACACCAAAGGCGAGGTCGGCGCGATAGGCGGCATTCGGCTCAAGATGCTTGGCGCGAAACGCGACGGGGCCACGTGGTTCCTCGCCCCGAAGGCGGACTGCAACGAGGTTGTGAGGCATGTGCCCAAGGGCCTGCGCGACGTGCAGGTGTCCACGCTGGACGAGGCGTACAAGGCCGTAGTCGCCATCGGCCAAGGCAAAGGCGACGCGCTGCCGCATTGCGTGGCGGTCGCCAAGCGATAACCGGGGTATGCGTGCGTCCAGAGTCCGGTCTGGGCCGATGTGGCATGCGAAATTCCATGCTGTACGGTGGCTTGGAAACGCGAGGGATGACCACATGGTGATATCTCGACTGGGCGTGTAACGCAACTGTTCGTAGCGTCTTGCTAAGATGCCTACTGTGAATGAAACGGCATCTCAAAACGCTGAAGAATTCGGTTTTCGCGCTGGCGACATCGTACAGGAATGGCTGTGGGACGATGACGTCAACGACGCGATTCGCACCAAGATCGAAGCCCTGACCGGCGAGGATCTGGTGGATGAGGATTACGATTCCGCCGTAGACGGAGTGATCATCTGGTGGCGCGATGGCGATGACGAAGACGGACTCGCCGATACTATCGTCGACGCCTATGGCGTCTTGGGTGAGGATGGCCCCTTGTGGGTGCTGACTCCCAAGCCCGGGCGGCCTGGCGCTGCCAACCCCAATATCGTGCTGTCCGCTGCAAAAACCGCTGGAATGAATGGCGCCACGCCCCTGACTGTCGCCCCCGACTGGAACGGGATACGCCTGCGTCCCTTCGGCAAAGGCCGTTGAGGCTTCGGGCGCTAAGACTTTGGACGCTGCGTATTCGGCGTCCATCGTTGCTGCCTCGATAGGGCTTATGGGGTCTGAACGGACGTACACGATATGCATTGCTGCGTCCGCAGTATTCATTAGGTGTTTTTTTTGGGAATCTATGGTTTCATACCTTGAGTCTCCTGTATGCAGATTCCTAAGAATGGCGTTATTCTGCCAAAATGCTACATATCACATTCATGGTCTACTTTGCGAAGGGCCTAATGAACGAAAAAAAGACCTAATGAATGGATGCAGCAGCTTTGCTGCTTCAACAGACGCATTCACTCGGTAGCCAGCAGCCGCGCGACCAAAATCAACATTCATTAGGTCTTTTTTTCGTTCATTAGGTTGATGCGAAAGTATGCGTTCACCATACTGTTTGCGAAAGCCTTGCAATTCCGCCGATTCTGAGTGTGTGACAATAGGCGACACAGCCTTGAATGCCCGTGCGCATGCGGAAATCCACCTAATGAACGGCGAGCTCCGTGAAAATGAGGGACCGAGGGGCCTGTCAAGTCCGAGTTACACTCAATGCAAGATAACAAACACGCGGCTCAGCTGCGGCAGAGAATAAACGACATAATGGGCACGTCACAATACGAAGACGCGGCCGCGCGCGCACCCGTGATTGTATGAATACTGGGTGCACACGCGGCTGCGTATATAGGCCACTCAGTCGATCTGATCGAGGCCGGGGTAGAGCGGGAAGTCTTCGGTCAGCTTGACGACGCGAGCGTGCAGCGCCTCGGTGTCGGCGGAAAGACCCTGCGCCAGTGCGGTGCCGATGATGTCGGCCACTTCGCGGTACTGTTCCTCACCGAAGCCGCGCGTTGCCAACGCCGACGTGCCGATGCGCAGGCCTGAGGCGACCGAGGCCGGGCGCGGGTCGAAGGGCACGGTGTTGCGGTTGACCGTGATGCCGCACTGCGCGAGCAGGTCCTCGCCCTGCTGGCCGTCCAGCTCGCTGTTGCGCAAGTCGGCCATGACCAGATGCACGTCGGTGCCGCCCGTGAGCACGCTGATGCCGTTGGCTTTCACATCGGCAGCGCGGAGCCGTTCCGCGAGAATCTTGGCACCATCAAGCGTGCGCTGCATGCGGTCCTTGAATGCGTCGCTGCCGGCGATGGCGAAGGCGACGGCCTTGGCGGCGATCACATGCATGAGCGGGCCGCCCTGCTGACCGGGGAATACGGCGGAATTGAGCTTCTTGGCATACTCCGAGCGCGCGAGAATGAACCCGGAGCGCGGGCCGCCCAAGGTCTTATGCGCGGTTGAGGAGACGACATCGGCGTACGGTACGGGACTGGGGTGCAGTCCGGTCGCCACCAGTCCGGCGAAGTGGGCCATATCCACCCAGAACTTCGCGCCGACCTCATCAGCGATTTCTTTCATCGCCGCGAAATCCTCGATGCGCGGGTAGGCGCTCCAACCGCCGATGATTAGGGCCGGATGGGTTTCCAGCGCGCGCTGGCGGATGGTGTCTGGGTCGATGCGGTAGGTCTCCGGGTTCACGCCATAGGATTCGGCATGATAGAAACGCCCGGAGAAGTTGATCTTCATGCCGTGCGTCAGATGACCGCCGTGGTCGAGCGCGAGGCCGAGCACCGTGTCGCCGGGCTTGATGAGCGCCTGATAGACGGCGGCGTTGGCCTGCGCGCCCGAATGCGGCTGCACGTTCGCGTATTCCGCGTTGAACAGCGCCTTGGCCCGGTCGCGGGCGAGCGTTTCGACCTGGTCGACGACCTCGCATCCGCCGTAGTAGCGCCGCCCCGGGTAGCCTTCCGCATACTTGTTCGTCAGCACCGAACCCTGCGCCTGCAGCACCGCGCGCGGCACGAAGTTTTCGGAGGCGATCATCTCAAGGCCCTCCTGCTGGCGGCGCAATTCGCCGTCGAGCAGCGCGGCGATCTCGGGATCGGCCTGCGCGATCGGGGCGTTGAATATGTCGCTCGGAGTCTGTGCTAGGGGACGCTCAACGAACTGAGCGGATTCGGCGGATCCAGCGGATTGTGTCACAGTGGATGTGGAAGTGGTTGCGGTCATACATGCTTCCTAACGTGCTAGCGGTTTGGACAGTGGTTTCAGTTGTGCTTCCGATATGCATTGTACCGGTTTCGCCGAGGAGGGGAAGGGCGTTGATGGGGCGCATCGGCTGCGGGGGAATCGGGCTAGAGGCGTGCATCCTGCCCTTCAGACAGTACAAACCCCGCACTAACTCGACCTTTATGGCGGGCGGAGGCGTTAGGCGCAGAGCCCTGTGGGCTCTGCGTAGCCGACGCCGAGGGCCCTCCAAGGGCCCGAGGAAACAACGGAGATCACTCTTGGACAGTCGTTGAGTCGGTCATACGTCACAAAACCGTATGAGGGCCAAACTAGTGCAGGAACTGTGACGCATAAACGCTACCCACCACCCAATCACGCAACAACCGGCTCGCGCTTCTTGACGCGCGACACCAGCCAGATGGATACGGCCGCAACCGCATAGAGCAGTGCGAGGATGGGAATTAGCGCGCTGTAGCGATGCGTCTGGTCGGAGGCGTGGCTGACGACGAAGGAGGCCAGCTGATTGCCCGACAGTCCGGCGATGGCCCACGCGCTCAGCGCCAGTCCGTGTGTGGTGGAGACTGCGGTGATGCCGAAGTGCTGGTCGAGCAGCACCGGCAGCGTGGAGAAGCCGCCGCCGTACCCGGCATTGACGAGGAAGAGCATGGCCAGCACGGCCCAGAGCAGCGCCCGGTCGATGCTGTGCGTGCCGATCTGCAGCAGGCACACCGCGATGGACATGGCGAAGATGATCAGATACACGGTTTCGCGCCGCTTGAGGTGGTCGGAAAGCGTGGAGAAGCCGATGCGTCCAAGCGTGTTGAACACGGCGTCGACCGCCAGCACCGTGCCGACGATGCCCGCAATGGCGACTGAGAGCTTGTCTGCGCTCAGGCCCGCGTACTTCGGCATCTGGCTGAGCACATCGTGCAGGATGTCCTTCTCTTGCGAGATCAGCGCCAGCCCGCAGGTGATATTGATGTAGAAGGCGAGCCAGATGCCCCAGAACACGGGCTTCTTCATGATGCTTCGGCGGCTGACCTGCGCCTCGGGATGGTAGACGTAGCCTTGCGGGCGCTTGATGAGCAGGAATCCGGCGAACATCATCACGGCGTAGACGGCTGCCAGAATGTAGAACATCGCGACCAGTCCGACCGAGGCGATGAGATACTCCATCACTGGGCTGGCGATGGCCTTGGCCAGACCGAAGCCCGCCACCGCGATGCCAGTAGCCAGGCCCTTGTTGTTCGAGAACCACAGCATGAGGTTCTTCACCGGCACGAGGTAGCCGATGCCAAGCCCCACGCCCATAATCGCGCCGTAGCAGATGAACACGCCCGGCAGGAAATTCAACGCGATGCTCAGGCCCGTGCCGGCGAACCCGACGACGAAGCAGACCATCGAGACCAGCGCGGACTTCTTGATATCGCGCTCCACCATAGGTCCGAGGAAGGCGGCCGACATGCCCAGGAAGAATATGGCGAGCGAAAAGCCCCATTCGATGGTGCTTGCGGGCGCGTGCATGCGGTCCGCGATGAGCTGCTTGAATACGCTCCAGCAGTACACGGTGCCTATCGAAACGTGAATCAGGAGTGCTGGCGCAATGGCCCGCGTCCAACGATTATCGGCGATACGTGACATGGAATCCTCTCTCTGTTTTCTCTTATTGTGCAGAGGGCGCGCAGCAGGACAGCCGAGCCACGCAGTTTCGCGCAGATTTATGGCGCGGTGATGTGCAGCTCGGTGGTGTGTGATGGTGTATGCGCGAGAGCAAGATTGTTGCTGTGCTCTGGAAACACTGTGTCGTTTGGGCGCAGTGTTTCTTGCTGCATTGTTGAGTGGATTGGCTGATGAATTGGTTGCTTGCGCTCTCTACACGAAACAAAATAACACGACGGCAGTGCGTTCTGCCAGGCCGTTGTTGCGACACGCTGGGGGCTAATCGCGCAGTGTGATGTGGGACACAGGTAAATGTTCGATTGTGTTAGTTTTTACTGTTCTGTTACTTGCTGTTGAGCGTGTGATGTTGTGTGAGAATATGCGTAAAAACATTGCAAATACAGAGTTTTACGTGTGCTATAACTTTTGCTGATAATATTTCCGTATTCTGTAAGCGAACAATGTGAAGGCGTGTCGTGTGAAGTTCTGTCGTGCGGCAGTGCTTCGGATTTTCCCAAATTTTTCCGCCAAATCGAATGTAATGCTTTTACGTATTGAATGGTACAATATTATGTACAAGTACTGTTTTGGAGGCAATCATGGTGCAGGCGGTCGCATACAGCAATTTCCGCAAGGATCTCAAATCGTATATGCGCAAGGTCAACGAGGATTCGGACATGCTGCTCGTGACCAATACGAATCCGGATGACGACGTCGTGGTGATGAGCGCCGCCGATTACGACTCGATGATGGAGACGCTGCGCGTCTATCAGAACCCCTACCTGCGCAACAAGATCACGCATGGACTTGAGCAGGTGCGTCAGGGGCGGGTTCGGGAGCATGTGTTGCTCGATGGTGACGGTTCCGGGGCGTCGGCATGATTATTGCGTGGACGCAGGATGCGTGGGGCGACTACCTGTTTTGGCAGTCGCAGGATCGCAAGACGCTCAAGCGAATCAACAGGCTCATCAACGATATGTGCAACCACCCATTCGAAGGCATCGGCAAACCGGAAGCGTTGCGATGGGGGCTACAAGGCGCATGGTCCCGGCGTATCGATTCGGCGAACCGCATCGTGTACACGGTTGTTGAGGGGCGGTTGTGCATTATTTCCGCGCGGGACCATTACGAGTGAGCGAGTCTGAATGATTTTGTATTTTGGATACTGTGGTAGTGCGAAGTGTTTCAGGAGAGCCGCAGTTCAGAACCTCAGAACTGCTTGAACTCGGGCTGCATGTGCTCGCCGGTTTCGAGCCAATGGGCAAGGTCATCGGGACCGGCGAACACCTCGCTCACTGACTGCGCGATCATGAGATTGATGGTGTCCGAAGGCTTGACGCCTTCGTAGTAGCCGTAGACCGGCATGCCGCGGCTGTAGGCATAGCCGATTTCGAACATGGTGCCGGTATCGCCGTCGATGAGGTTGGCGATGACCGCGTCGGAGTCGTGGATGCCGTCGATATCCTGTTCGAAGCAGAACCTGGGCCATGCGGCGTCGTGCTCGCGCTTGTCCGCCTCGCCGAACCTGGGCTTGAACAGTTTCCTGCCGCGTGATTCAAGGACGGCTTCCAACCGCTCCATGCTGTGGATCTCCTCGTCATTGAAGAATGGCCCTGCGACATAGAAATCGTAGTGTTCGTGGGCTTCTTGAGGTTCTTGGGGTTTGGCTTGTGCATCGAGGGTTTGGTCATCGGTTGGGACGGGTGCAGCGGCTGCGGTCATCGGCAGGCCTTTCGTAAATGCGGAAGATGAAATTACTAGCTGGGTATCAGTATGCCGCAGGGTCACGTCGGTTGCGTGAGCTGTAGCGGCGGTCGCGAAATGAATAATGCATCCTGAAATCACAGCAATTGGGAATCGCGTCAGATATTGTAGGCTGTGCTATGGGGTTCCATACTGGTCGGGGCAATCGTAGTCTGGTTGCCCTTATTGCTGCCTTCGTGCAAGACAGCATGCAGAACTCATTCGTGAGCGACCAGTATTCGACTCGATCGATTATCTACTAGCAAGGGGCATGAAATGAGCACTCTAGTCATTGTCGAGTCGCATTTCAGCAATACGTGGAGCATCGGCGAGGCCATCGCCGGTGCGCTTCCCGATGCGACGCTGCTCCGGGTTGATAATGCGCCCAAGCGGATTGACCCCAGTGTGGAGCTGCTGATTCTTGGGGCTCCGACGCACGCGTTCACGCTTTCCAGTAGCGCAAGCCGGACCTCGGCGCTGGAGCGGAAGACTGCCGGGGCGCAGGCGGCGAGAAGGGGTGGCTTCCATGCCAGCTCGATTGGGCTGCGCGAGTGGATTGCTGAGGCCTCCATCCCGGGTACGACCAAGGTGCTTACCTTCGACACGTGCGTTGCAGGGGCAGGAACGCTGTTCGGGCAGGCGGCCAAGAAAGCCGTCGCAAGACTCGTTGCGAACGGCGTGAATGCACAGTATGGGTCGACTTTCTGGGTCACTGGCGCCGACCAGCTGCGCGCAGAAGAGACGGAGCGCGCAGCCGCATGGGCGCGAGGCTTTAAGGCGGGGGAGTGAGACGGCTTGGCAGCGTACGTTTCATGTCACGCAAGCGTGTGCCGTATTGGAAAACGTACACTGAGCCGACGTTATCGTACGTTTTCCGATACGGCCTTCGTGAACGTGCGGGAAAACGTACGGTGAAGTTCGCTTGCTGACATAGGACCTTGTAGATGGTCGAAAATGATCGCCGTGCTGGGCTAGCGGGCTCATGAACTGCGCAGGCATGTGCTTAAGACAGCAGTCGGACAATGACCAAGCTGCACGCCAACTCCTGCAGCTCTTTAATGTCTGTAATGTTTCCAAGGTCCTCAGTGGCGTTGCCGTCTGCATCCGCTGACTTCCCATGTGGCTCCATGCCTACAGTGTATTTTCTAGAGTTCACTCTAGGTCAAGCCACTGCAGGAAGCGGGCCGAGCTCATTGGCCATGATTTGCTTGACAATCATTGGCGACACGCCGGTGCGCGGGCATGAGTCATTGAACTGCCGCGAATCACGGAGAGAGTCACGACAGTCGCAGTCGGGTGGTGAGTCGTGCCGCACAACATGCCGATTACCCATGCCTTGGTGCTGTGGACAGAAAGCTTTCTGACTGCGCCAATGCAGATATCCCCATCTGCATTATCTGCACTGCTTTGTGCCATTGGCATAACCGCATTCCAGATAACGCTACACAAAATGTAGTGCTATATTTTATGTAGCGCTACATAAGAAGTAGCGTTGTGACGAGTTTAGGAGGCATATCATGGCTGCTGTAACGAATGTTCAGTGGAAGACATGGCAAGATTGGGTCAATGTGGCTGCTGGCGTGGTGCTGGCATTGTCGCCAGTGTGGGCGTCGTTCAACTCAGCGTCGGCCTGGCCGATTGTCGCAGGCATTGTCATCGCTGTTGTGGGATTGTGGGCGCTGGGCACTTCGGCGTCGAAGACTGCTGAATGGGTACAGGTCGTAGTAGCGGTGATCACCTTCATCCTGCCGTGGATTGGCAAATTCGCGACGGCTACGGGAGCTTGGTGGACATGGATTCTTGCTGTGATCGTGCTCGCTCTCGCACTGTGGTCCATGTATCAATACAACAAAGAGGCGTAACTCTCTAACGAAATACTGTGTGATAACGCATGCACCGTTCCTGGAATCACAGGGGCGGTGCATTTGCGTATCTGCATCGGCGAATGTCCGTGTCGGTGATTATTCATAAGTATCATTATCACAACAGAAAATCGCGTCCAAAGAGGACAATGAAAATCATGACTGAACGGGGCCAGCGTATCCGCCACGAGACGGATGTCAAAATCAAGCGGGCTGCGCTGGATATTGCCCTGTCTATGGGCACCGATGCCATCACCATCAAGGAGATTTCCAGACGCTCCGGGGTGGCTACCACCACTATTTACCGACGTTACGCCAATACGAAGGATCTGCTGAATAATCTGTTCATGCCAGATGTTGTGGAATCGCCATCGTTTGGCGAGTCCACGCCGTCCAAGGCAAGCTTGCGCATGCTGATGGCCGGGCTAGCCGATTATCTCGAAGGCACCGTCGGTCTGAAAACCGTTGGCGCGGTGATGGCTACGGATTCCGTGCTCTTCCGCAGCATCCTGTCGAGCATCATCACGCCCGCCAGACATAAAGTAGAGGAATACCTGCAACGAGGTGTCGCCGAGGGTATTTTTCGTGACGGTCTCAATATGGAAATCGTCCTTGACCTGATCTGGGGATCCACTGTTGCCCATGCGCTGCTGCACGGCGACGTAACCGACAAGTGGACACGCGAGATCACCGATTGCATCTGGACCGCAATCGCTCACGTATAGGTCACGAATACGATGCGCCGTTACCGCGGCATGCCACGGCGGTACCGTCATCGCAGCCGGAACTAACTGACTTTCTTTGACTGATGTGAGCCCCATGCGGTCAAACGCCATGCAACTAATATGAAGGGGCTGTTATCTTGAGGGTTTCGATATCGGCTGGCTGGTGAGGCTGGGCACAATGAACAAAACGAGCGCTGGCAGACAAGCGGCAAGGATGCCGAGCGGCAGGTAGCTGCCGGTGATGCTGACGAGCAGGGCGGCGGCGGATGAGGCGGCGAACTGGGCGAGGTATTGAGCGGAGCCGTTCAGGGCCAGAATGGTGCCGCGGGCGCGGGGGTCGAGTGTGGCGGCCAGCGTGGTCAGGGCCGGCTGCCCGGCCACGATGTCAAGGCTCCACACGAAGTTGCCGATGATGGACAGCGGCAGTGCCGGGCTGAGGCTCATGAGTAGTACGCCGACTGCGGATACGGCAGCGCAGACGATGAGATGTGTGAATGTGCCCCAATAGGACAGGAGTCTGCCGCCGCCGACCGATCCTGCTACGCCGGCGATGCCAGCGGCGAGCATGATGCCGCTCATCGTGGCGGTCGTGACGCCGAATCTGGACTGGTAGAAGGCTCCTATCGAGGTGAACAGGATCGCAAGCCCCGTGTTCCACAGGAATGTCGCGGCCAGAACGAGCAGGGTTGGTCGGCTGGACAGAGCTGTATGCAGCAGCTGCAGCATGCCAGAGCCCGCACGTCCGAGGCTGGTCGATGCCGTGGCCTTGCTTGCGAAGATATTTGTGGCGGGCAGGAGGCAGCAAGCCCCCAGAATCGCGATGGCATGGAACACCCACGGCCAGCCGACCGCCGAGGCAAGTAGTGCGCCCAGCGGCACGCCAATGACGGTGGAGGCGGGCATCAGGCCCATGACCAGTCCGATGTTCGCGCCCCGCGTGGCATCGGTGGAACGCTCGGACACCTCAGCAAACACGCTCGGCATCACCGCGCCAGCCCCGGCGCCCGCCACCGCGCGACTTGCCAAGGCCAGAGCGAAACCGTGCGCGAAGCCCGTCAACGCCGTGCCCACAGCGAACAGCACGATACCGGCAACGGCTATCCGGCGGCGGCCGGACCGGTCAGCCAATGCGCCGAAGAACGGACTCGTCAGCGCATAGGCAAGCGCATACGCGGCCACCAGCAGGCTCGACAATCCGGTCGAGACGCTCCACTGATGAAGCATCATCGGAGCGATAGGCGCAACCACCATCGAATCGCTCCCCACGAGGAAGGCCAGAATGCCGCCGACGATGATCGCCGGTGTCGGCTGCCGGGAGGGAGCGTTTTCTTGAGTGGGAAGATTCACCATAATTGTCTGCTTTCTATCTACTACTTTCGCAATGCGAATCGGCTGCATAGATGTCGGCCGATGGCGTTGTTCGGTGCACGCTACCCAAAATGCGATATCCAATACTTTAAGTTCGATGTTCGACGAATATAGTTTATCTTGATACACTGGGACGACAACCACACAGGAGGTAATGAGCGATGGCGTTGCTCCCGCAACCGACAGCAGACGAACTGGACCTTTCGACGGTGCTTCATGCGCTGAGTGACCGGACGCGGCGTCGCATCCTTGCCGAGCTGGTTTCGGGTCCTCGCCGTTGCGGCAGCTTCGACTTGCCAATCGCGAAGTCCTCCGTGTCGCACCATTTCAAAGTGCTGCGAGATAGTGGACTGATCCGGGTCGAGGCGCAGGGCAATACTCGCACCGCCACATTGCGCCGAGACGATATCGAAGCACGCTTCCCAGGGCTGCTTGCCGTAACGGGCATTCTTGACACTGATCAAACGGCGGCGAATCTACGCAATCGTGATGCGCATTGAAAACGTTGAGGCCCTTGAATCTTTTGCGATTCAAGGGCCTCGTGGTTATTTGGATAGGAGCCACGCATGCATATGTATGTGTGGCTCCGTTAGGATTGGCTTGTTTCCGAACGTCTTAGCGACGGCTGGCTGCTGCTGATGGTGCTACTGCTGCCGGAGTCGTTGCCAAGTCTGCCGCTTATGCGCGCTGCAGCTTCAGGCTGATGGCGGTTCCCAGGCCTTGGACGTAGGCGAGCTGGATCTGCAATTCAGCCAGCGGCTCAAGCAGACGCGCGTTTTCCAGCGGGCCGACGGGCACGGCGTCGAAGCCGAGTGAAGTGAGGTATTCGACGACAGTCTTCACGGCCTCTTCGTCGTCGCCTGCGACCGGCGCGAAAATCGAGCCTGCGGGGAACGCGGCGGGGTCGTGGTTCGGGGCCAGCACGGTGTCGAGCGCCTTGACCACCTTGGCGCCGGCCAGATGCTTGGCGACCTCTTCGCCTCCGGAAGTGGTGAAGCCGACGGTCAGCGCGGTGAAGTCCGGGGTCAGCGGGTTGGTCGCGTCGATGACGACTTTGCCAGACAGCGCCTGTGCCCACTCCTCGGGCAATTCCAGAGCGGCTTGATACGGCAGCGCCAGCGCCACGACGTCGGCGGCGCCGATCGCGGCTACTGCGGTCTCGGCTTCGGTTTTGCTCGTGAGCGTGGTGACCTGGTGACCGGCCTGCTCGGACCGCCGTGCCAGAGGGCCGCCGACGTTTCCGGTTCCGATGATGACGATGTTTGCCATGATGATGCTCCTTGTTGATTGCTTGAACGTATTGCTTGCATTCGGCCCGAGTCGGTTGTTCTTCTCGGGCTGTCTTGGTGACAATGTCAATCCTTGTCGATGCTGCAAGTTTTATCGAGAGCCAAACTGCGAAGGTAATGATCGTGAACTACGATCAGAGCAACGCAATAATTGCAGATCGGTTATTGACAATCGTCGAAAACAGATAGAAACAACAGCTAGAAACAGATGGAGAGGGGCTAGGATGGCTGATTTTGAACTGCGGCAGGTGCGCATCTTCGTCACCGTTGCCGAGGAGCTGCATTTCCGGCGCGCGGCGGACCGCCTGTTCCTGCCGCAATCCGTGGTCAGCGAGCAGGTCAAGCGGCTCGAACATGCGCTCGGCGTGGAATTGTTCGACCGCTCGCGCAGAAACATCGTCCTCACTGCGGCCGGAATGAGCCTGCTGCCGCTTGCCCGCACGCTGTTGGATGATGCGGCCACGCTGAGTTCCGCAGCCAATGAATATCGGACCACGCGCGTGCTGCGGCTCGGCATCGGGTGCGGGATGGGCAGGCGGGTTCCGCTCGTCTTCAAGGATCTCGCCCGCAAAGGCTACACCGTGCGCGCCGTCGAGGTGGCGCCGGAGCAGCGGGCGGCCTCGCTGGCGGACGGCACGATTGACGCCGCGTTCTTCCGCGGGCGCGTCCGGGATATGACGCTGCGCAGCGAGCGCGTCTGGGAGGACAGGCTCATCGCCGCCATGCCCGAGCATCATCCGCTTGCAGGCAAGGACTCGGTGTCGATTCAAGAATTGGCTGGGTCGCCCGTGGCGTTGGCGTCGTATGACGTCAATCCGGCGCTTCACGACGTGCTGAACGAGGCTTACTCGGCTCAGGGGCTGAGACTGACCGTGGGCATGCCGTTCACCAGCGTCGAGGCCACATTCGCCGTCATGGCTGCCAATTCGACGCCGATGTGGACGCCAATCTACGAGACCTACGAGGCCGAGCACCAATATGAAGGCATTCGGGTTGTCAGCATCGAACCCGCAATCACGATTCCCACCTTCCTCGTCGCCGCACCCACCATGCAAAAACACTGGTACAGCGACCTGATAAGCACCTGCGAGACAGTTGCGATGTCGTGTGCCGAGCCAATTAGTGCGTGAATGCGTGAATGTCTTGAGTTGGAGTGTCTTCAATTGTTGAATTGATTTTCAGGGAGCCGGGCCAGGCGTATTCGTATTTCTTGATGAGCATGATATGGTCGAAGCGAGCTTTCGGGTTCAACAAATGGCGGGGATGATCCCCATCACCTTGACCACACCGCGTGGCGACACATGCAGGGGATGCGGTACAGTAGTGCGTCGCGGGCGATTAGCTCAGTTGGCTAGAGCGCCACCTTTACACGGTGGATGTCGGGGGTCCGAGTCCCTCATCGCCCACAGTGCATGTGTAGATAGTTAACCTCATTGCCGTAACGGGTTTCTATGGTATAGGGATTTGCCGGATACATACAAAATGTGTCATTTGTAAAGATTTCCTTCAGTCATGTGCCGCCGATACAGCACAAAATCGCCGATCCAGCCAGTCGAAGATGACCTGATGCGCGAGTTTCAGGTTCGTGACCTGGCAGTGCGCGTCGCCTTCGGCGTGCTCGAATTTGCGAACGGTGATATCCTGATGCCTTGCCTTCATCGCAGCGGCGAGTTCTTGGGTTTGGCGGGCCAACTCCTTGGCTTCGCCGGCTCCGAATATGAACAGGCTCGGGCAGGTGATTGACGATGTGTCGACGATGGGAGCTTCTTTGGGTGCTCTGGCGAGCACTTCGGCAAAGTCCTTGGTGCCGAACTGCCAGGCGTATTTTTCGAGACTGACTTGGAATGCTGAATTCGTTCTGCCGATGATTGCGGCGGCTAAATTCGTCAGCCAGCTCGGAGCCTTTTGCACGCCGCCCATTTCCGAAGAGAACACTTTGCCGATATCCGTGATTGGCGTACTTGCAATCCACGCCGCGACACGGGAATCGGTGGAAGCTGCCTGCGCGGTGAAGTATCCGCCGCCGCTGAGCCCGAACAGTGCGATTCGCGCATCCGGAGTCGAAGCGTTGGCTTCCAGCCAGTCCAGGCACGCCGCGATTGACGTCGAGGAATCATGACGGAAGGTGAATCCGCGATCCGGGGTTTTCCCTTGGCCGGGCAAGTCGACCATAAGTACGTTGTAGCCGTGCTGCCAGCCGGGATGTCCGCCGTAGTAAAAGAGATCTTCGCGGAAGGTGTCGCCGCCTCCGATGACAAGCAAGGTCGGTCTCGGCGCATCGTCGATTTCGAGGTAGTAGCCGGGGAGGCTGCTGCTCTCGAACGGGACTTCGATGGGTCGTATGGGCACATGACTCAGCGCGGCACCGCGCATAAATTCCTGTTCCATTTCGTGGACGATACTATTCCACGCCTTGGTATTGGGACTGGCGAAGCCCAGCGCGAATCTGCGGGCATATGCGGCTCCAAACGCGCTCTGGCCCGCCTGTTCGAGATGCCCCGACTGCACGCAGCTATCAGCTCGGCAAGAAAGAAAGCGCGCCTCGCGATAGAAGGACTCCCGCCAGCTCCTAGGGTCGCCATCCTTGACGGTAGCGACCGCCGCAAGCACCTCGCCGGGGTTCATGCCGACGATCTGGCTCACGCCCAAGGCCAGATTGAACGCGAGGTCCATGTCGGTGTTGTTGAATTTCGTGCGCTGTGACTGCCTGCGCAGTACCTCGTTCCGTCCGCCCATGTCTATTTCCTTTGTCGTATAACGATTCGTCTTGACTGGTGATTGCCGCCACAAGCGCTGTGGCAATATCGCTACTATTGTAGCGCTATAATAGTAGCGAATATATGAATATATGAAGGAGCGCCGTCATGCCGAGGCAAACCAACCGTCGCGAGCTGCTTGCCGATGCGATTATCCGCGTTCTCGCACGCTCCGGAGCGCACGGCCTGACGCATAGGGCGGTCGACAGCGCGGCGCATGTGCCAACGGGCACGACATCGCGCTATTTCCGGACTCGAGCCGCCCTGCTGCTGGCTGCCGCCCAGACCGTTCGCGACCGGCATCGCGCATATATGGAGCGTTTATCGGCAAGCAAACCGGGGCGCCAAGGCGACCTTGTAGGCGCGCTCGCCGAGCTGATTACCGACTCCACCCAGACCAACCGCGACCTCTACATTGCTCGAATCGAACTGTCTTTGGCATCGCTGCGCAATCCCGAGCTTCGCCCGATCCTCGAAGAAATCCGTGCTGCGAGCATCGCAACGGCCCGGAAACTCGCTCGCGAAGCAGGCATCGGACTGACCGAAAGCCAGACCGATGTGCTCGGCTCCCTGCTGTTTGGCCTCGCGCTTGAACGCGCAACCCTTGACCGGCCGCGCCTTACCGCGGATGACCTTGGCGCAGTGCTTGCGCGTGCGATTGCGTCGCCATCTGCTCGGCTCGTTTGATTTACGTGCCAGAGCGATGCTCCATCTCGCCCGCGAACGCATCCTCGCCCGCCCCGGAATCGGGTACAGGCCCCCATTGCGCTGATGACGACTGTTTCGATTGGATTGAACTCATAGCTTACGCGCCTATGCCGTGCGGCAGCGCGCAATCGTGCATAGCAAACTCGCAGCGGATGCGCGATAGCCGCGTGAAGGCTTCGTGCCGGGCGGAAATATCGCCGCGTCCCAATAATCGCGTAGTGTTAGGTTGTTGAATACTTATCCGTAGGAGGTCAATAGCCGATGGCTCAAGAACCTGAAACCGAGCGGGACTCGTCCGGCATCGCGCGTGCCGGCAAACGCAAGTGGGGTTACGACACCGCTCAGGTGGATGCCTTTCTGGAGCGTGCGCACTCACTGTATGAAGGCGAGTACGACAGCGAAGGCGTGCAGCTGACCCAACACGATATTCAGAACGTATCGTTTGATATGCGCAAGGGCGGGTATCTCTTCGAGCAGGTCGACGCGGCGCTTGACCGTCTCGAACGCGCAGTGGTCGACAAGCAGACCTCATGGGAGATCGGCCAGCAGGGCAGAGTGGCGTGGAAGGCGCGCAGCGAAGAGCTGTATCGGCAGATTGCGGAGCATGCCGAACGTGCGGATCGCGAACGCTTCGCGGACGGGGCGCACAAGAAGCCCTCCTATGATCGCAAACAGGTCGATCGTCTGATCGATCGCATCGTGGGCAAGGCGTCCGAAGAGCTGCAGATCGAAAACTCGTCTTTCGCGAATGACGCGAAGGGTGGCGAAGTCGACTCCAAAACCGTTTCGCGCGTGGTATTCACGCAGCGCAAAGGCGATGGCGGCTACGACGAGCGGCAAGTCGACTATTTCCTCAGTTCCTGCGTGCAGCTGCTGAGCCGCTTGGAATCCTATGATCGCATCTCGCAATATGACGACGAGCAGGCCGATTCCGCCCAGCCCGCACCGATTGCGAACAATGCGAGCAACACAAACAGCAATGCGGACAGCATTTTCAATCAGGATCGTGCAGCGTCAGGCGTGACGCCCCTGTTCGCAGCTGCGCCGCAGGAGGAGACGGCGTCGTACGCCCCCGTGCACGCAGGCGAGGAAACCGAATCCTTCGCCGCACTGAACAAGGCCGAGCAGGCTATTTATACGGCCTCGACGGCTCAGGAATCCGCGCCTTCATTCGCTCCTAGTACTCCCAGTGCGCCCAAGTCCGGTGCGCCCAGTGCCTACGGTTACGCCGCTCCGGAAAGTGCGAACGTGGGTGACGCTGCTACGTCCGTTGCTTCAACTTCGGATGCGAGCACGGCCGCACCGGAACCGGACTACGCGACCATTGCGCAGCATGGTGATGCCCATGTGGCATCGACCGAGTTTGCATATGCAGCTGGGTCCTCAAATGCGAATGCAAATGCGCCGGTGGATGCTGCCGAGACCATGTCGATTTTTTCCGGTACTGAGACCGCCGCAGAGACAACAGCCGCAGGATCAGCACAGGCCGAATGGTCCGGTGCGCCAGCAGCCGATGCCGTATCTGCCGCGCCTATTCCGTCCTTCCAGCCCGCGCGTCCGGCCCAATCCGCCGTGCAGAACGGCAATGGCCAGCACGCAGAGGCACACACAGTGGCACACGCAAAGGAAACGGATGCCACGCTTGCGGCGCTGGCTCATATGGCCGAGGTCTCCCAGGAACTGCCGAAGGTGAGTGCCACGGTGCCCGCCCCGAAGGTTCCTTCGCTGCAGACCTTCAGCATGCCGCATTTCGCAGCCGATCCTCTGCCTTCGCAACGTCACGCAGATGATGACGCAGACGATGCTGCGGATAAGAGCAGCATGTTTCCGAAGGCCGACGAGGACATGGATCTGGACATTCCCGATCTTTCTTTCCCCGGCTTTGATGGCGATTCGGGCGATTCCAACGGCACGGATGCAGTGCGCTGAGCCTGTTAATGTGCAGTGATGTCGGTGGTGTTGGGAAAGTCGATGATGCCGCGCAGCAGATGTATCGCTGGATAGGATGAAGCTCGTGTCTGATCAGAACCAAACGAACGCGCGTGAGCCGGACGCTTCACAGTCCCCGAAGATCCTGGCGAAGGCTCCGGAGAATACGGAAAATGCGGAGAGTACGGAAGGTACAGAGCGGTCACCGGCCTCGCAGATGCCGCAAACTGCGCAAATTCCGCAGGTGTGGGGCCGTGGCCGCCGGCTGATGGTGAGCGTGCCTATTTTCATTATTCTGATCGGCATCCTCGTCACGGTTTCGAATATCACCGCCGTGCCGTGGAACAAGGAACCCACCGGCCAGACCATCGAGACGCTTTCGCCGAACACCGCCGTCACCTTCCACAACCCGACCGGCACCCCGCTGCCTGGGCGCGGAAGCTACAAGGTCGTCAGTCACCACGTCACCATCAAGGCGAAGCGCCCTTCGACCGGTGAAATCCAGAACATTCGCGTACTGATCCGCGAGCCGCAGGGCGCTCCATCCGGCCGCCCCGGCGTGGTGTTCATGCACGGAGCAGGCTATGGCACCTGCGACAACTCCTTCGGCGATGTGGCCTTCGACCTGGCTTCGGCAGGGTTCGCCACCGCCGTGCCCGACAAGCCGGTGTGGTCGACCGGCAACGTGAACCGCGATTATCCCGGCTCCGCAGCCGCCTACGATCAGATCATCAATTATCTGCGCTCGCTGAGTTCGGTCGACGCCAGCAATATCGGCATCTATGCCACGTCGGAGAGCACGTGGATTTCTCCGTATCTGCTGCGTATGGACAGGCGCATCGCCTTCCAGGTGCTGCTCAGTCCTATGGTGTACTCGCCGCGCCAGTCGCTCGGGTTCATGGTCGCGCAGGACTTCGCGTTGACTGGGGCGCACGCCGGGTATCAGTCCATTGTGCGCAGGCTGTTCCACGTCGATTCCTCGATGCTTGGGCTGCAGAATCTCGATGTGCCCACGCAGTTCGACGTCGGCTACTCCATCCCGACCTTCGTGGCTTATGGTTCGAAGGACGTGATGACCGCGCAGGTTGACGGCGTGCGCAAGATCCTTGATATGGCCCACCACGCTGGCAATTGGGATATCACCGTGCGCAGCTATCCTGTGGCGAACCATGTGCTGCGGCTCGGTGATGAGGCTGACGAGGGCACGGCGCTTTCCGACAATTATGTCACCGACATGGTCAATTGGAGCCAGGGCACCGTGCGCGGGCTGAAGCAGACCAGCGAACGGGTGGCCGGCACGCGCATCTACCAATCCATCGTGGTGCCTTCCGAACTTGCGGGCGATAGGCCGCTGACGGTGTACGGCGTGGTGCTGCACATCGCTACGGTCGTGCTGCTGCTGGCAGCTGCGATTACCGCGCTCATCGCCCTGGGACTCAAGCTTCGGCATATGATTCGACGGCAGGAAGGGCGGACTCTGGGCTTCGCGCGCGGATTCGGCAATGCGCTGCTCATGCTCACCGTCACGACGATGGCCACCGTAGTGCTCTTCGTGGCAGGCTTGGGCCAGGTGATCATGGCCGTGGTCAAGCTCGGGTGGGGAGGGGCGCCGGTCGAGGATCCGGGCATGATGTATTGGAGCTGGCCCGTCATCCAGATTGTGTGCACGCTCGTGGTCTGGGCGTGGTCGCGCGTGCTGACCCGTGTGATCGAGGAGGCTTCGGCGCGCGGACTGGCGCAATTGCCGCCTCGCACCGGGGAGCTCAAGGCCGTGGTGACGGGCCGCAAGCCGGTCGTCGCCTCCACGCGGCTGGGTCGCGTGCTGTTCTGGATTACCACAGTGGCGATGCTGCATGTGCTGCTGTTCTTCGCCTTCTGGGGGCTGTTCATTTACTAATGGCTCACACTTTTTCGGCGGACCCAAAAAAGTGTGAGCCAAATGAACAGGCAAGATGGTAGCTTTCGGGTACCATAATGGCGGATTCTCAAGGTTTCATATGAATGGATACTGAACATGAAATGTTCGTTTCGCTCACACTTTTTCAGTAGCGCCGAAAAAGTGTGAGCCGTGTTCGCCGGGACAACGCGAAAACGACGTATAGTCGTGCATGATCGAGAGGAGCGCGCATGGCCTTATACCGTGATGAAGGCGTAGTGCTGCGCACCGTCAAGCTCGGCGAGGCCGACCGCATCATCACCGTGCTCACCAAGGAGCATGGCAAGATTCGCGCGGTGGCCAAGGGCGTGCGCCGCGTCAAATCGCGTTTCGGCGGGAGGCTTGAGCCCTTCATGCGCGTCGATCTGCTCATCGCCGAAGGCCGTTCGCTCGATGTCATCTCCCAAGCGGCGTCAATCGGCGCGTACGCCGCCGAGATATGCCTCGATTTCGAGGCCTACTCTGCCGCCAACGTCATCGTGGAGACGGTGGACAAGCTCGTATCCACCGAGCACGAACCCTCGCGCGGGCAGTACATGCTGCTTATCGGGGCGCTGAACGCGCTCGCCAGGCATGCGCACGATGCGCTGACGATAGGGGAGTCCTATGTCATGCGCGCTCTGGCCGAGGCTGGCTGGACGCCGCGCATGGAGTCCTGCGTGGTATGCGGTCGGCACGATGAGCTGGGCTTTTTCTCAGTGCGTTCAGGCGGCATAATGTGTGCCGCGGATCGCACGCCGGATGCGGTACGGCTCGATTCCGGCGCTCGCGAGCAGCTCTCAGCGCTTGTTGACGGCGCTTGGTCGGCTCTTGACGGCGAAGGTCTGCGGCCCGAAGTGAGCCGAATTGTTGAAGATTGGGGAGAATACTACTTGGAACGACCTATTCGTTCGTTGCGCTTGTTACATTCGTAGCTATGACTTTCGAACATGTCGACTACACGTCGCTGGACGTTCCCGCGGCCCCCTTCTCCGACCCTTCCATCGTCCCGGACTATCCCAAGGGCAAGGTGCCTCGGCATGTCGGCATCATCATGGACGGCAACGGGCGCTGGGCGCAGCAGCGCGGACTGGTGCGCACCAACGGACATCAGGCGGCGGAGCCGGTGGTGTTCGACACCATCGCCGGAGCCATCGAAGCGGGCGTGCGCTACCTGAGCCTGTACACCTTCTCCACGGAGAACTGGAAGCGCAGCCCCCAAGAAGTGCGCTTCCTCATGGGGTTCTCGCGCGACATCATCCACCGGCGAGTAGCGCAGATGGACGAGTGGGGCGTGCGCGTGCGCTGGTCCGGTCGGCGTCCGCGCCTGTGGAAATCGGTGATCGACGAGCTTGAAGTCGCGATGGAGCGCACCAAGAGCAACAAAACCATCGACGTGGTCTTCTGCATCAACTATGGCGGGCGCTCGGAGATTGCCGACGCCTGTGCGGCCATCGCCCAGGAGGTGCGCGACGGGGAGATCAGCGGCGACAGGGTCACCGAGAAGATGATTGCCCAGCATCTCTACAATCCCGACATCCCGGACTGCGATCTGGTGATTCGCACTTCGGGGGAGCAGCGCACCTCGAACTTCCTGCCGTGGGAGGCCGCCTACGCCGAACTCGATTTCGCGCCCGAACTGTTCCCCGACTACGGCCGCGAGGCCCTGTGGCGCTCCATCGACCACTACGTGCACCGCGACCGGCGCTTCGGTGGCGTGAAGAAGTAGGCGGGGGCCTAGCCCGGTATACACAAGTCGGGGGATAGCGATTTTCATGGGCGGAATTCCAACGCCGAAAATCGCTATCCCCCGACTTATGCGTGGGGTCTCGGGCGTGTCGCCGCGCGCGTGATTCCGCGCATGGGCGACGCGCCCGGACAATGCCGCCTACTCCAATCCAATGCTCTTAAGCTGGTGAATCTTAAGCGCATCGATGTGGGTCGTCCCTGACTCCGAGGTGAGCTCGATCGCGCGCGGTCCTTCGGACGGGTAGCTGTAGGAGCTGAGTACCTGTCGACCGTCATTGACGTAGACCTCGATGGAGCCGCGGTCGATGAAGATGCGTAGCTCGAGTTTGCCGCTGGCCAGCTCCGCGTCCGACAGCGGCGCAGTGCGGTAGCCACGATCGCCGCGCGCTGCGGCCTGCCGGTCGATGGCGACGCGCCCAAGCTGGTCGTCATAGGCCACATACGTATAGGAGCCATCGTTGGTGGCATGGAGCTTCAGCCCTGCGCGTTCTGCAGTGGATTGCGCAAGATCAATGGTCAGTTCGATTTCCACTGCTGCGGCGTCGTCAAGGATGACATGTTCCTCGTTATCATTGAGGTCAAGCGCACCCAGGTCGGTGGTATCCATACGCAACTCGTCGGTTTCCCTCACCGGCGCAGTGTGCAAATCGCCATCAGCGCCGAGCGTTATCTCGCGCGGCAGAGTCAGCTGGCCGCACCAGCCGTCCGACTGCATAGGCGCGGATTCACGGAATGGGCTCATCCAGCCATACATGATCTGGCGTCCGTCTGGCGCGGTGAATGATTGTGGAGCATAGAAATTGTGCCCGCAATCCCACAGACGAAATTCGGTTTCCGGTTTGAAGGGTTCGCCCGGTTTCCAGGTGCCGATCATATAGCCGGCGTTATCAGCGTTGCGGTTCATGAAACCGCGCGGCTTCGAACCCATGGCGGAGAATCCTATCACCCATTTCTCATTGCCGTCGCGGTCTGTGACCGGGAAGAAGTCAGGGCATTCAAGCATGAAGACATCCGGATCTGGATGCTCAAACAGCACGCGTTCAAAGGTCCATTCGACCATATCGGTGGAGTTGTAGAGCCACATCTGTCCGCGTTTTTGTGCCGAGGACACGCCGAAGGTCATATACCAAGTGCCCTCGGTCTTCCACACCTTAGGGTCGCGGAAGTGGGAATCTACCTTGTCTCGCGGGCAATCGACGACCATGCCACGCTTGGTGATATGGGTCAGCTCGTCGTTGTCCGGAGTGGCGAGCATCTGTACCTGCCATTCCCCTCCGGAGCCATCGCGGCCATTGGCCCAGCGGTGGCCGGTGTAATAGAAGCGCAGTTCGCCGTCGTCGCCGATAGCTGCGCAGCCGGAGAACACGCCGTTCTTGTCCTGTTCGAGGCTTGGAGCCATCGCAATCGGCTCACGTCGCCAAGCGACCATATCGGCGCTGGAGACATGAGCCCAGTGGCATTGGCCCCACTGGGTGCCGAAGGGGTGCAGCTGGTAGAACACATGCCATCGGCCCTTGTAAAAGCACAGTCCATTCGGGTCGTTGATCCACCCGCCGTTCGACGCGATATGGAACTTCGGATACCAGCGGTCATTGCGCGTCGCAGCCAGCCCCGTAACGCCAGCCTCAGCCTTGGCGAGCTCGACGTCATGGTCGCGGATAGGAGTAAGTGTCGGGTTGAAGTCGCTCATAGGTGAATCCTTCCGCCTCAGGACTGGAGTTGCGTCCGTTTTGTAGCGACAGCCTTGAGAAAATGGAACGAAAAGACCGCTGACGGCTGGTCAGCGGCGTTTTCGTACCAGAAGGCACGGGATACTGGAACGGAACGCCCGCTGACTGATTCTTAGTGGGCGTTCCGTTCCATTCTGGCTGTCTGGCGGTCAGTCTTGTTCGAGGATCTTGTCGACCAGCTCGGCTTTTGCGTGCAGCTGGCTGGTGAAGCCGGGGCGGATGTCGAGCTTGAGAGTGACGCCGGTGCGGTAGCCTTGCGAGGCGAGCTTGTAGGTGGCGTTGCGCACGACTTGCAGCACTTCGTCGAGGTCGCCCTCGATGTTGGTGAACATCGCGTTGGTCTCGTTCGGCAGCCCTGATTCGCGGATGACGCCGACGGCCTGGGCGACGTACTCGCTCAGCTCCGCACCGGTGCCGCTCGGCGCGATGGCGACGGCCGCAAGCGTGTTGATGTATGGCTTGCCGGTTTCGGGGTCCACGGGGACTTCCTGGCGGTCACTGTTGCGATCAATCATGATTCTCTTTCCTGTAATACGTGTTCCTGTAATAAGTGGTACATATAAAATGGTAGCGCCGCGATGCTGCTGCCTGAACGCCGGGAAACCGCGACGATGATGCGCATATATCGCATATATATTGTGCGCACTGGCGTCTGTGGATTCCCGGCGTTCAGGTGAATTCGTTCCTTATTGTGATTATGCCATCGCAGCGACCGCCTACTCCTTGCTGTTGGCGGCACCAGCGGCGGCTCCGCTGATTGCCTCGGTCACGGCGTGCGAGCCGGCGATGATCTGCTCGGCCTGCGAGACGACACGACGCTGCTGCGACGCGCTGCCGAACTGCTTGCGGATGTTCTGCGAGATGGCCATCGAGCAGAACTTCGGCCCGCACATCGAGCAGAAATGCGCCATTTTCGCCGGTTCGGCAGGCAGCGTCTCGTCGTGGAAGGCGATGGCGGTGTCCGGGTCGTACGACAGGTTGAACTGGTCGAGCCAGCGGAATTCGAAGCGCGCCTTGGAAATAGCCAGGTCGCGGTCCTGCGCGTGGGGGTGATGCTTGGCGATGTCGGCTGCGTGGCAGGCGATCTTGTAGGCGATGACGCCTTGCTTGACATCATCCTTGTCGGGCAGGCCCAGATGCTCCTTCGGCGTGACGTAGCACAGCATCGCCGTGCCGTAGCGCGCGATCTCCACCGCGCCGATGGCCGAAGTGATGTGGTCGTAGCCCGGCACCGTGTCGGTGGTCAGCGGCCCGAGCGTGTAGAACGGCGCGTTCTTGCAGATGGCCTTCTCCATCTCGATGTTCATGCGCACCGTGTCGAAGGGGATGTGGCCCGGCCCCTCGACCATCACCTGCACGTCGTGGTCCCAGGCGCGCTGCGTGAGCTCGCCCAGGGTCATGAGCTCAGAAAGCTGCGCGGCGTCGTTGGCGTCGGCCAGGCAGCCGGGGCGTAGTCCGTCGCCCAGCGAGAAAGCGACATCATAGCGGGCGAAGATCTCGCACAGCTCGTCGAAATGCGTGTACAGGAAGCTTTCCTGATGATGCTGCAGGCACCATTGCGCCATGATCGAGCCGCCGCGCGAGACGATGCCCGTCACTCGATCCGCCGTCAGCGGCACATAGCGCAGCAGCACGCCGGCATGAATCGTCATATAGTCCACGCCCTGCTCGCACTGCTCGATAACCGTGTCGCGGAACAGCTCCCACGAGAGCTTCGTGGCGTCATCGTCCACTTTCTCAAGCGCCTGATACATGGGGACCGTGCCGATCGGCACCGGCGAGTTGCGCAGAATCCATTCGCGCGTGGTGTGGATGTCGTTGCCGGTCGACAGATCCATCACCGTGTCCGCGCCCCACTTCGTGGCCCAGGTCAGCTTCTCGACCTCGTCGTCGATCGAGGAGGTCACGGCGGAATTGCCCATGTTGGCGTTGAGCTTGACGAGGAACCGTTCGCCAATGATCATCGGCTCGCTTTCAGGATGGTTGATATTGCACGGCATCACCGCACGGCCCGCAGCCAGCTCGCTGCGCACCAGCTCGACATCGCAGCGCTCGCGTTCGGCGACATAGCGCATCTCCGGCGTCACGATGCCATGCCGCGCGTACCACATCTGCGTCACCGGATGGTTGCTGCCCCGCATGGGCTCGTGATGGCGGCCGCGCCATTCCTTGGTGGCCTTGCCGCGTTTGATAGCGGTTTTGCCGTCATCGGCGAGGTTGCGGCTTCGCCCTGTGTACGTCACCGTGTCGTTGCGGTCATGAATCCAATCCAGGCGCAGCGGGTCGAGACCGACCTTCGGATCGCATGCGGGTCCTTCGGTGTTGTAGTCGCGGAAGGGCTCGTTCGGCCCCTGGCCCGGCGTGTCCTCCAATACGATTTCGGTGTATGGCACTTGCAAGTCATAAGTGCCGTGCTGGTTCTCGAAATGCACGTCCTTGATCTTTCGGACATGCACCTTGTCGCGCTGCTTCGAGCCGCGCGCGGCGATATCGACGGCCTGCTGCTTGGCAAGTCGGGCCGCATCCTTGGCCTCCTTTGCATTGAGGAAGCCGTGTGCCTCCTTGCGCTGCTCATGCACTTTGGGCGCGGCGGCCTGTGATGAGTCGTCGGCTGGTCGTGTGGCATAGCCGTGCTTGGCTTCCCCGCGCACGCCGCGCCATGCGTCGAACATCGCGCGGGTGGCGGCCTGCGGGTCGTCGGCGCCCGCGATGGCGGAGACGACGAACCAGCCGGCCGCCTTGGTGCTGGCGAGCGGGGCGATATCCTGCAACTTGACGCCGCCGCCCACGACCACCGGGTAGTCGCTGGCCTCGCAGATCGTGTTGATCAGGTCCAGGGTGAGCAGGTGCTTGCTGCCGTCATCCTCGACCACGATTGCCTCGGGCTTGGTCGTGGAGCGGTGCAGCGGGCCGGCGCCAATATAGTCAATGCATCCGGCGGGCAGTTCATTGATGAGGCTGACGAGGCTTTCGGTTTCGGCGGACAGGCCGATGATGGCGTCCGGGCCCAGCAGCGTGCGCACCTGGCGCGGCTCCATATCGGTCTGCCCGATATGCACGCCATCGACTTTGACGCCTTTGCTGCGGCACTGCCAGACCACGTCGGCGCGGTCGTCGATCACGAAGGCGACGGTATCGGCGCGGTCGTTGTCTTCGATGATCTGCGCGATGTCCTGCGCCATCGTCGTCAGTTCCTTCGCGTCGGCGTTCTTGGCGCGCAGCTGGATGAAGGTCGCGCCGCCGCGCAGCGCCTCCTCGACCACGTCGGCTATCGGGCGGCCTTTGGTGTCTTCGGGGCCGACGACGAAGTAGACGGAAAGATCGAAGTTGTCACGCATCGATGCGTAAGGGTATGGGGCACTCATGGTGTTTCTCCTTGGTGGCGGAGTTTCCGCCGGGTTGGTTTACATGAAGAGATGAATTGGGCTGGTTTGGGGAAAAGAGACGAATCGGGTTGCGATTGTGTACATTCCTGAGAATGTGCGATGCAGTATGTGTCCTGTTCCTGCATCGGGAGCACGCTGCCGCACTGCCTGTATACCTGTGTGTGATGAGCCGCAATTGCGCGCGGCCGCTTCGCGTAGGTTTAGCGGTCTGCAGAGGGCTCAGTAGGTTCAGCGGGCACGGCGACAATCGGCGATGCTGCCACTTCGTCGGCGTTGACGGCATACAAGGCGTCGAGGAAGGCGCTTTGGAAGGTTCCCGGACCGTCGCTGGTCCGTTCGGCGCGTTCGGAAGCCCGATTGTAAAGCAGGCTGGCTGCCAACGCGGCGGTCAGCGGGTCGCTGACCGCCAGATAGCAGGCGAGTACGCCGCCGAGCGAGCAGCCCGCACCGGTGATTCTGGTCATCATGGCGCTGCCGCCGGGCAGCCGGTAGGCATGCGTGCCGTCGGTCACCAGGTCGACAGCTCCCGACACAGCCACGGCCGCCTTGCCATCAGGCGCGGCGGCGGCGAGGAATCGGGCCAGCGTCATGGCTGCGTCAAGCGCGTCGTCCACATCATCGACGGACTCCACCCCGGCAGGGCGCGTGGCTGTGGACGTGTCGTCGGCATCATCGTGCAGTTTCCAGATGTCGCACAGCGCCAGAATCTCAGAAGCATTGGCGCGCACGACGGTGGGTGGCGCGGTTTTGAAGGATTCGAGAATCGCGGTGCGCGTAGAGCCTGCGCCCGCGCCGACCGGGTCGAGCACCCAATGATGCGACTGCTCGCGCCAGAACTGCGAAATCTTCGCCAGCTCCTCGCGGTAGAAAGGCTGCAGCGTACCGACGTTGACATAGCTCGCGCCGGCGATTGCGGTCATATCCACGACCTCGTCGTAGATCAGGCTCATCGCCGCGCTGCCGCCAACGGCCAACTGGGCGTTGGCCACGAGGTTCATCGTGACGAAATTCGTAAACGACGGTGCCAAGGGCCTTGTCGTCTTGACCGCCTCGACTGCCTGTCTGATGCGTGTGCGCAGTTCGTCGTGCGGCGGGACATCCGAAAGAATTTGCGAAGCATCGTCGTGGTCGGCAGTGTAACCGTCGTCGTAATCGTCTCGGACAGTATCGTCTCGGTCGATGTCGTCTTGGTCATCAGATGCGTTGCTGTGATTGCGATATGCGTCGTCGGCAATGACGGCACCGCCTGGACTGGATGGGTTGGCTGAATCGCTCATGAATGCGCTCCCTACGTCGGTCTTAGCCAAACAGGTTCGAAGGGTCAGGCACATGCCTATCTCAGCCCCGTACGGGGCACCCCTGCACTTACGAGACACACGCTAGAAGCAAATGCGGACAAGCGCGGGACACGCTCGGGTCGCGCGGCGCGAGTCTCGCGCGGCGAGCCTGAGACGGCCATTGCTCGTGTCATTGTCAGGCATTACACTCTATTCGGTTATCAACGTTGCAAAATGTCTCAAAAGTAAGGTGTGCTGTGGCTGTCTCTAAGCTCGATGAAGTCGTATCGCTCGCGAAGCGTCGCGGGTTCGTGTTCCCCGCCGGCGAGATCTACGGCGGGACCCGTTCCGCGTGGGATTACGGCCCGCTCGGCGTGGCGCTCAAGGACAATATCAAGCGCGAATGGTGGCGCGCGATGGTCACCACGCGCGGCGATGTGGTCGGTGTCGACACCTCGATCATCCTGCCGACGCAGGTGTGGGTCGCCTCCGGCCACGTCAAGGTGTTCAACGACCCGCTGGTCGAATCGACGATCACTCACAAGCGCTACCGCGCCGACCATCTTGAGGAGGCCTTCGAGCGCAAGCACGGTCGCATGCCCGAAAGCTGGGATGAAGTGCCGGATCCCGAAACAGGGGAGCGCGGGCACTGGACCGAGCCGCGCGACTTCAACATGATGCTGCACACCTCGCTCGGCCCCGTCGAGGACGAGAATTCGCTGCATTACCTGCGCCCGGAGACCGCGCAGGGCATTTTCGTGGACTTCAAGAACGTCATGACCTCCTCGCGCTCCAAGCCGCCGTTCGGCATCGCGAATATGGGCAAGTCCTTCCGCAACGAGATCACGCCGGGCAACTTCATCTTCCGCACGCGCGAATTCGAGCAGATGGAGATGGAGTTCTTCGTCGTGCCCGGCACGGACGAGGACTGGCACCAGTACTGGATCGACACTCGCACCCGCTGGTACACGGACCTCGGGATCGACCCGGCAAATCTGCGCCATTACGAGCATCCGAAGGAAAAGCTCTCGCACTACTCGAAGCGCACGGTCGACATCGAGTACAAGTTCGGCTTCCAAGGCTCCGACTGGGGCGAACTGGAAGGCATCGCGAACCGCACCGACTTCGACCTCTCCGCGCACGCCAAGCATTCGGGCGAGGACCTGAGCTACTTCAACCCGACCAGCGGCGAACGCTATGTGCCGTTCGTCATCGAGCCCGCAGCCGGCCTGACCCGCTCGCTTATGGCCTTCCTCGTTGACGCCTTCGACATCGACGAGGCACCGAACACCAAGGGCGGCGTCGACAAGCGCACCGTGCTGCGGCTCGACCCGCGTCTGGCTCCGGTCAAGGCCGCGGTGCTGCCATTGAGCAAGAAGCCTGCGCTGCAAGGCATCGCGCATGATCTTGCCGCTGAACTGCGCCAGCACGATTGGATGATCGACTACGACGAGGCCGGTGCCATTGGCCGTCGCTACCGCCGCGAGGACGAGATCGGCACGCCGCTGTGCGTCACCGTCGATTTCGACACGATTGACGACCATGCCGTGACGATTCGCGAACGCGACACCATGCAGCAGGAGCGCGTCAGCCTTGACAAGGTCGCCGGCTACGTGGCCGAGCGCGTGGCCGAGCGCCGCGTGCGCTACCCGGAGGGACCGGTCAGCATCGTCGGCACCACTGCGGCTGACGGCGGCACGGATGTGACCAAGGAGAGCGGCGAGGACCTGAGCGCTCCGGTGAAGGTCGCCGAGGCCGGCGGCAAGTACTGATCGCCGATTGCGGCTTCGGTGCGACACTACCATCAGAACATAGTGATGTTGGGATGAACTGTGACAGAAACTGCTACTGCTGCTAGGGGCGATGCTTCGGCGATGACCGCTGCTGCGCCGGCCATCGAACCGGTGGACTTGGGGCCGATTCATATCCCCACCCCGGTTGTGCTTTCGCCGATGGCCGGCGTCACCAACTGGCCCTTTCGTGTGATCTGCGAGGAATACGGCCCCGACGGGCTGTATGTGGCCGAGATGATCACCGCACGGGCTTTGGTGGCTCGCAATCCCAAGGCGCTGCGGCTGTGCCGCTTCGCGCCAAGCGAGAAGATACGCTCGTTGCAGCTGTACGGCGTGAACCCGGCCATCGTGGCACAGGCCGCGCAGATGGTGGTCGACGGCGGCATGGCCGACCACGTCGATCTGAACTTCGGCTGCCCGGTGCCCAAAGTCACGCGGCGCGGGGGAGGCTCGGCGCTGCCTTGGAAGATGGATATCTTCCGCGATCTGGTCTCTCGTGTCGTCGCGGTCTGCTCCAAGGCGAATATCCCGGTCACGGCGAAGATTCGCGTGGGCATCGACCATGAGCATGAAACCTATCTCGAAGCCGGCCGTATCGCCCAGGAAGAGGGCTGCGCGGCCGTGACGCTGCACGCGCGCACGACGGCCGAGTACTACGGCGGGCATTCAGACTGGCATCGCATCACTGAATTGGCGCAGACTTTAAGCATTCCGGTATTCGGCAACGGCGACATCTGGGGCGCGGAAGACGCGCTGGACATGGTGCGCCAGACCGGATGCGCCGGCGTCGCTATCGGGCGCGGCTGCCAAGGTCGGCCGTGGCTGTTCGCCGACATCAAGCACGCCTTCCAAGGCAATTCGGAGCGCATCAACCCGAATCTGGGGGAAGTCGGGCGCGTCATCATGCGCCACGCCCGGCTGCTCGTGGAGTTCTTCGACGGCGATGAGCATATGGCCGTGCACGATCTGCGCAAACATATCGCCTGGTACCTCAAAGGTTTTCCAGTCGGCGGCTCGACCCGCAAGGCCTTCATGGAATGCGAAAGTCTGGCGGATGTCGAGCGCGAAATCGCCCGGCTCGATCCCGCGCTGACGCTGCCCGAACGGGTGATCGATGCACCGCGCGGGCGCGTTCGCTATGCGAAGAAAGTTCACCTGCCCTATGGATGGCTGGACTCGCGCAGCACGACGCATGACGAGCGCGAGGCCCTGTTCGGAGACGACCCGATGGACGCGGGTTACTGAGCATCCGATTTCGTTTGCGAAGTGACGGCATGTCGTTCTCGTAGGCGAAAGTGGAAAAAAAGATGGATACACGCGCGAAAAAATGCCGATACGGCCCGATTCTGCGCTAGAGTAAGGCATAACCGTGAATGACAGGAGACTATGGTGAGCGAGATTGCCCAGACTGACAATTTCAACGACAAGACCAATATTAAGGTAGTCGGTGTCGGTGGAGCCGGCGGCAATGCCGTCAATCGCATGATTGCCGAAGGTCTGCAGAACGTTGAATTCGTAGCGGTCAATACCGATGCAAAGGATCTGCTGAGATCCGATGCGGATGTGAAGATTTCGCTTAACGACGCTTCCAGCCGAGGCCTCGGCGCCGGAGCCGACCCCGAGAAGGGCGCGAAGGCGGCGCAGGATCATCAGTCGGATATAGAGGAGTCGCTCAAGGGCGCCGATATGGTGTTCGTGACCTGCGGCGAGGGTGGCGGCACCGGCACCGGAGCCAGCCCCATCGTTGCGCGCGCGGCTCATCAGCAAGGGGCGCTCACCATCGCCGTGGTGACTCGGCCGTTCTCCTTCGAAGGCCCGCAGCGCGCCGCTTCGGCGAAGATGGGCATCGAGAATCTGCGCAACGAGGTCGATGCGCTTATCGTCATCCCCAACGACCGGCTGCTTGAGCTTTCCGACCGCACCATCGGCATCGTCGATGCGTTCAAAACCGCTGATACGGCCCTGTTGGCCGGCGTGCAGGGCATCACCGACCTGATCACGATGAACTCCTACATCCATGTCGATTTCCAGGACATCTCCTCGATTCTGCGTGGTTCGGGCACGGCGCTCTTCGGCATCGGCTCGGCGCGTGGCGAGGACCGCGCCGCCCAGGCTGCCGAAATCGCCATCAGCTCGCCGCTGCTTGAGGAAAGCGTCGAGGGCGCGCACGGCGCGCTTATCAACATCGCCGGCCCGACCGACCTCAAGCTGCAGGAGGCTTCCGCAGCTACCGAGCTGGTGCGCAAGGCGATTCACCCCGAGGCGCAGATCATCTGGGGCCTGGCGCTGGACGACGCCTATGGCGACGAGGTGCGCGTCACCGTCATCGCAGCGGGTTTCGATGCGAACTCGAAGAAGCCCGAGGCATCGGCTGCTGCGCCGCTTGGCGGTCAGCCCGCCGCCCAGGCCGCGCAGCCTGGGGCATCTGCCCAGCCGAGGGAAAGTGCCCAGGTGCCGCCGCTCGTGCAGGGCCGTACGCCCGATTTCACGCCGGGCAATGGCGACGCCGCCTCTCAGTCTCTTGACGACATCACTTCCAATGGACCGGTTCCCGACGACGCGACGAATGATGATGGGTTCTCCGCAAACGATCCGGGCGATCTCGACATCCCCGACTTCCTGCGGTGATGGTCGCAATGGTACTGATGATGATGCGTAAGGCTGAACGAAAGGAATGTGCATGGCGGGCTTAATGAAAAGCGCGATGTCGTATCTTGGCATGAGCGATGTGGTCGATGAAGAGGATGACTTCGCCGTGCCGAACGACGACGACGTTTCCTCCTTCGATTCGGATCACACGGTCGCGCCGGCGAGCCAGTCAGCGGCATCCGCGGCTCTGCCGCAGCGCGAGGCAAGCCCGTTCCCCAGCAGGGTCAGCCGCATCACGACGATTCACCCCAAAACCTATGAGGACGCGCAGCTTGTTGGCAGGGCCATACGCGATGGCGTGCCCGTAGTGCTCAATCTGACCGGGGTTCCTGAGGCCGTGGCGTATCGCATTGTGGACTTCTCTGCAGGCGTTGTTTTCGGCGTGCGCGGGTCGATCGAGCGCGTCACCCCGCGCGTGTTCCTCTTAAGCCCGGCGCAGGTCAATATCAAGGTCGAGGAGCCGAAGCAGGCTAATTCGGCGCGGGACCTGTTTTCGGAATAATCTCTGGGAGTAATTGTCTCTGGGAATAATTGCAGTTTTGTCTATGCATGTGCCTCGGCCATAAGCGCCGAGGCACATGCATAGCCGATGGGACGCACTGTGCTCATGCGGCGGTGCTGAGCTGCATTCGCATGGCATTATTCATATGGCATTCCGCGCCGCGCTGATTATGAGCCTGTTGGTAGGGTTGGGCACATGCTGACTTTATTGCTGAGCCTCATTGATTGGCTGATTGGCGCGTACATCACCGTGCTGTTCATTCGCATGATTCTTGACTGGGTGTCGATCCTCGCCCCTCGGTGGCGTCCGCGCGGCGTCATCGCCTCGCTGGTGTACGCCATCTACTGGCTTACCGACCCGCCGCTGCGTTGGTTACGGCAGTACATTCCCCCAGTGAGACTGGGGGCGTTCTCCCTCGATGTGAGTTTCATCGTGCTCTATTTTGCGCTGATTGTGCTGCAGATGATCATTTGAATGGCTCAAATAGCGCCATGACAGGGCCTAAAACTACGTAAAGGCGCGAAGTCCGTGATAGCATCGGTGTGATAGCAACACATCGAGGCTTCACGCCCAAAGCGAGGTGTAGGATTTATGGCTCTGTTGACGCCCAAGGACATACGGGAGCATACCTTCCAGACGGTCCGATTCAAGGAAGGCTACGATGTCGACGAAGTTGACGACTTTCTCGATCAAGTAACCGAAACCGTCGAGGCACTGGGGAAGCAGGCCGTACAGGCCGGCGGCCAGTCCACACAGGCGCTGGGGCCTGATGTGGCGAACCTCAACGCGAAGATTTCCGAGCTGACCGCGCAGGTGCAGTCGCTGCAAGGCGATAATGAGAACCTTCGAGCTGCAGCGTCGCAGCAGGGGCCTCAATCCGCGCAGGTCGATGCTTCGAAGCTGAGCGAGGCTGAGGAAAGCAACCGCGCTCTGGTCTCGCAGAACGAGCAGCTCAAGGGGCAGGTGGACCGCCTGACCGCTCAGGTCGACCAGCTCACCGCTCAGGCGGCAAAGGCTTCCGGCAATGAGCAGCTGGGAGAGCAGCTGGCAGCGATACAGCATGAACGCGATGAGATCCGGGCGAACAATGATTCGCTCAGCCATGAGGTCGCGACCTATCAGGAGCAGCTCGCCGCCTGCAAGCAGGATCTCGCCGTCACGCAGAACAAGGTTTCCGCGTATGAGCAGCAGATTCCTCAGTTGCAGCAGCAGGCTTCGCAGCTGCAGGATATCTCCCGCCAGCTCGAAGAGTCCAAGCAGCGCGAAGAGCAGCTGCGCACCCAGGTCTCGAAGATCGAGCCGAATACTGAAACCGGAAGCCTGCAGAAGATCGCCGGAGCCGCGTCAGGCGCTACGAGCGAACCCGAGCGGGCCACCGCGATGCTGACGCTCGCCATGCAGCTGCATGACCAGTATGTGGACAAGGGCAAGGCTCAGGCTCGTGAGATCACCGAAGCCAGCCAGGCCAAGTACGAGGAGCTCGTCTCCCAGGCCAACAGCTATTCCAGCAGGACTCGCGACGAGGCGGACGAGTACGGACGACAGACTCGCGCAGACGCTGAGGCTTACTCCGATCAGACCCATGCGCAGGCTGATGACTACTCGAACAAGACCCGCGCCCAGGCCGATGAATACTCGAATCAGACTCGCGCCCAGGCCGACGAGTACTCCGACAAGACGCATGCCGATGCGGACGCATATGCACAGGAGACGCATCGCGTCGCCGACGAATATTCGGACAAGACCCGTGCGGACGCGGACAACTATTCGGCGCAGACGCATCAGGCCGCCGACGAGTACTCCGACAAGGCCCGTGCCGATGCTGAGGGCTATGTCAAGGACAAGCACGTCGAGGCGGACAACTACGAGGCCGAAGTGCAGCGCCGTTCCGCGGAATACGATTCGAAGACCCGTGCTGCCGCCGAGGACTACGCAAAGCAGGTGCGTGGGAATCTCGAGGCCCAGTCGAAGGTCATCGAAGGCAATATCCAGGGACTCAAGCAGTTCGAAACCGAATACCGCACCCGGCTCACCGACTTCCTCGGCCAGCTGGTCTCGCAGGTCTCGGATACGGACAACTACGGTCACCTGGATCAGTCCAAGGACTGACCGGTAGTTCTGCAAGATGACTGATATGCATCACGGACGGCTGCGCATTCGCGTAGCCGTCTTTGCATGTGTCGCACTCATGGCACTTGCTCTTGACCAAGGCACCAAGGCCTGGGCGCAAAGCAATCTTGGCGATGGACGCAGCATCGAGGTGGTTCCCCATGTGCTGTCGCTGACGTTGATTCATAATCCTGGTGCCTCCTTGGGGCTTGGCTCCTCGCGGACCTGGCTGATTTCGTTGCTCGCTGCGGCCGCTTGCATCATGCTGGTGGTGCTGGCGATCAGAACCGATTCCATGCGTTGGACCGTCGCCTTCGCGCTGGCCTTCGCCGGCGCGGCGGGCAATCTCTATGACCGCATCGCCTATGCTGACGGATTCCTGAACGGCAAGGTCGTGGACTTCCTCAATTACGGATGGTCCATAGGCAATATCGCCGACATCGTGCTGATGGTGGCTGGTGCGTTCATAGTCGTGCTCATTCTGCGCGGCGTGCCGTTTGGCAAGCATTCGCTGAACAAGTGGGTTCCCGTCGGCGCAGACCCCGCTGCTGCCCAAGGCATTCAGGGGTCTGGGAAAGTGCAGGACCTCCGGGAGCCTCAGGGTTCTCAGATGTCTCAGGGGAGCGAACACAGTCAGCAGGTCGACGCGGAGCATGATGGGGGAGCCCTCGAAGCATGAGTTCGTTGGTTCCTGCTCCCGATGGACTCGTCGGCGGGCGTTTCGATGTTGCCGCGGCGAAAATGCTGGGAGTTTCGCGCGCGAAGGCCGCAGAGCTTATCGAGGCTCAGCAGGTGCGCCTTCTCGGGCGCACGGTGCACAAGTCCAGTGCGCTGCTGTCCGGCGATGTCGTCGAATTCGACATTGCCGAGGAACAGCACGAGGCTGAGCCAATCGCCGACGATATGGCCATCGCCTACGAGGATGAGGACATCGTCGTTGTGGACAAGCCTGTCGGCGTGGCTGCACATGCCTCGGTGGGCTGGGCTGGGCCTACCGTACTCGGCAGTCTTATCGGGCGTGGTGTGCATATCACCTCCTATGGTGCGCCGGGGCGGCAGGGCATCGTGAGTCGGCTGGATGTGGGGACGAGCGGACTGATGCTCGTGTGCAAGTCTGAACTGGCCTACAAGGAGATGCGTCGGCAGTTCGCGCAGCATGAAGTGGTGAAGATATATCACGCGCTGGTCCAGGGCAACCTCACCGAGGACCGGGCCACCGTCGACGCCCCCATAGGGCGGGCGAAGGTCAGCGATTTCCGTTTCACCATCACGCCTGCAGGCAAGCCGGCCATAACCCACTGGGATGTGCTCGAACGCTTCGGCAAAGCCACCCTCGCCTCGGTGAATCTGGAAACAGGGCGAACCCATCAGATTCGCGTGCATTTCTCTTCAATCGGGCATCCGCTGGTAGGGGACGCGATGTACGGGGCCAATCCGGTCCTCGGGAGCAAGCTGGGACTGGACCGCCAGTGGCTGCATGCGATGCGACTCGAATTCCGACATCCGCGCACGCATGTCTGGACGACGGTCGACTCCCACTATCCGCCCGACCTGCAGCATGCGCTTGATGTTCTGGGTGCCGAGCGCACTGATCGTGACAGTGCTGATCGTGACCATGCAGATCGTAATCGCGCAGATTCGGACACAGCAGAGTCTCACGCGCAAATCGTGTGACAGGCCTGTGCACTCTATGCAATGGATGCGTGGGCATAACGCGTGCGATACGTACGCCTACCAGGGTCCGAGCATGATAATTCCAAAGGCAACCAGCGGCAGCAACGCCAGCACCATAGCGATGGCCGTCATATTTCGATCGTGCCCTGCTCGCGCCATGGCTTCCGTTTGATCTCGGATGGAGGGTCGCTGTTTCCTTGCTATTACAGCAAAGATCAGCGCTGTGACTGCGCATGTTATGCACGCAGGAATAGCCAGGGCAAAGCCCAGCAGCACGATTACATCGGCCGGATCATAGCTTCCCCGATGCAAATAGGCGAGTCCGCCCCACACCGCGAAGGCAAGCAGCGATGCTGCTGCGCCCAGCGCCAAGGAAACGATGGCAGTCGGCGAGTAACGAGAGTGTCGCTTTGGTTTTGGCTGCCCGTAGGGGCGGTTCAAGCCACTCGGATGTGGTTGCTTATGCACAGTGTTTTCCGCTTGCTTGGTGCCGCCAGCAGGTGTCGTCTGCGCAGGATCAGGGCGGATTCGCTGGGTGTCGTCGGGTCTCATAGCCACTCCTTCATACGGGGTTCGTCATGCTCGTTGTCTCAGGTCTGCCTAAGAACCGTTGCTGCTGTGCTGCGACAGACCTGATACCAGTGTCATCGATAACCAACCATGAGCGCCACCCCGATCGACCAATGTGGTCGAACGCTTCGAGTTATCCACATTTCGGCGTGTCGAGCCGTGAAGCGAACAGCGCAGTGCGCTGTTCGTAGGCTCGACCGAGCGCCCGCGAAGGGCGCGAGGAGCGAGGCTGAAGGCCGGGCTACGACTAGTTAGCTACCACATCGGGCCAACGGACTGAAGGCTCCGTCAGGCTGAAGGCCGAGCTACGGTTAGAGTGCTATGCGACCGGTCCTACGGACTTGAGGATATGAGTCACTGTCGGCTCGTTAAACAAACAGTGCAGTGCCAAGCCCTAAGCCAACCACTCACATCGAAGTCACATTCCATAGCTATCGTGGAGACATGGCAAATTCCGGAAACTTCGTGCAGCTGCACAATCACACGCATTATTCGTTGCTTGACGGCGCTTCGAAGATTCCCGACCTTGTGGCGCGCGCCAAGGAGCTGGATATGCCGGCGGTGGCGATTACCGATCACGGCAATATGCACGGTGCCTACGAGATGTGGAGCACCTGCGTCAAGGCTGGTATCAAGCCGATTATCGGCATTGAGGCCTATGTGACTCCGGAGACCGCGCGTCAGGACAAGACGCGTGTGCACTGGGGCAACGAGTCGCAGCGTTCTGATGACGTCTCCGGCGGCGGCCTGATCACCCATATGACGATGTGGGCGCAGGATGACGAAGGGCTGGTCAATCTGCTGCGCGCGTCTTCGGTGGCGAATCTGGAAGGTCGTGTCGCCCGCTATCCGCGTATGGATTATGAGGTGCTGGCGCAATATTCCAAAGGCGTCATCGCCTCCTCGGGCTGCCCGTCGGGCATCATCCAGACGAGGCTGCGCCTGGGGCAGTTCGATGAGGCGCTGCGTGCCGCCGGGCAGCTGCAGGACATCTATGGCCGCGAGAACTTCTACATCGAGCTCATGGATCACGGGCTGGGCATCGAGAAGCGGGTCACCAATGATCTGCTGAAAATAGCCAAGCTGATCAACGCGCCGTTATTGGCCACCAACGACTCGCATTACGTGCATGAGGAGGATCGCAGCTCGCAGGACGCCATGCTGTGCATCAACTCCGGCTCGCGGCTCGACGACCCGAACCGCTTCAAATTCGACGGCTCCGGCTATTACCTCAAATCCGCCGAGGAGATGCGCGAGCTGTTCAAGGACCACCCCGAGGCATGCGACAACACGCTCGAAATCGCCGAACGCTGCAACGTGATGTTCGACGACAGCGAGGACGGCGCGTTCATGCCGGAGTTCGACTGCCCCGACGGCTGGGACGAGACTTCGCTCTTCCTCAAGGATGTGCAGCAGGGCTTGGAGCGTCGCTACGAAGGCAATGTGCCCGAGCATGTGCTCAAGCAGGCCGACTACGAATGCGGCGTCATCTGCCAGATGCAGTTCTGCGGCTACTTCCTCGTCGTCGCCGACTACATCAACTGGGCCAAAACGCACGGCGTGATGGTGGGGCCGGGCCGAGGCTCCGCGGCAGGCTCGATGGTCTCCTACGCCATGGGCATCACCGAACTCGACCCGCTCAAGCACGGCCTGATCTTCGAACGCTTCCTCAACCCCGAGCGCGTCTCGCTGCCGGATATCGATGTGGACTTCGACCCCGACGGCCGCGCGAAGGTGCTGGATTACGTCGGCGAGAAGTACGGGCGCGACAAGGTCGCCCAGTGCGTGATCTACGGCACTATCAAAACCAAGCAGGCGCTCAAGGATTCCGCCCGCATCATGGGCTACGAGTTCTCCGTGGGCGAGCACATCACCAAGGCGCTGCCGCCGAGCAAGAACGGCAAGGACGCGAGCCTCAAGGACATCTTCGACCCGACCTCGAAACGTTTCGCTGAGGCGCGCGAATTCCGTGAGCTCTACGAATCCGACCCGGACACGAAGCGGATCACCGAGCAGGCCAAGGGCATCGAGGGCCTGATCCGGCAGACCGGAGTGCATGCCTGCGCCACGATCATGGGTTCGGAGCCTATCACCGACACCTCGCCGCTGCTAGAACGCACCGATGGCACGGTCACCACGACCTTCGAATACCACACCTGCGAAACGCTCGGCCTGGTCAAGATGGACTTCCTTGGGCTTTCCAACCTCACGGTCATCCGCGACACGCTGCTCAACATCGAGCGCAACGGCAAGGACAAGATCGACTATACGAAGATTCCGCTGGATGACAAGGAGACTTACCAGCTGCTCTCGCGCGGCGACACGCTGGGCGTCTTCCAGCTCGATTCCGACGGCATGCGCTCGCTGCTGCGCCAGCTCAAGCCCGATAACTTCAACGACATCTCGGCACTGATCGCCCTGTATCGCCCCGGTCCGATGGATATGGACTCGCATACCAACTATGCCAAGCGCAAGAACGGCTTGCAGCGCATCACCCCGATTCACCCCGAGGTGGCTGAGCCGTTGGCCGCCGTGCTTGACGAGACCTACGGCCTGATCGTCTACCAGGAGCAGGTGCAGTCGGCGGCGCGTATTCTGGCCGGCTATTCGCTGGGCCGAGCCGACGTGCTGCGCCGCGCGATGGGCAAGAAGAAGCCCGAGGTGCTGGCCAAGGAGCAGGTGCCGTTCTTCGAGGGCATGAAGGAGCATGGCTACTCGGAGGAGGCCGCACAGGCGGTGTGGGACATCCTCGTGCCGTTCTCCGGCTATGCGTTCAACAAGGCGCATTCTGCCGCCTACGGTCTGATCTCGTACTGGACCGCCTACTTGAAGACGCACTACCCGGTCGAGTTCATGGCCGCACTGCTGCAGAACGAGCGCACGAACAAGGACAAGACCGCGCTGTACCTCGGCGAGGCGCGGCGCATGGGCATCCAAGTGCTGCCGCCGGACGTCAACGAGTCGATTCTCGAGTACTCCGCAGTCGGCGACGTCGTGCGTTTCGGCCTAGGCGCTATCCGCAACGTCGGTGACAAGGCAGTAGCCGACATCATCGCCGAACGCGAGACCGGGCGTGGCCGCTACGTCAATTTCATGGACTTCGTCCGACGCGTGTCGCTGACGGCCCTGAACCGGCGTTTGGTGGAATCGCTTATCAAGGCAGGTGCCTTCGATTCCATCGACCCGAACCGCAGAGCGCTCTTCCAGATTCACGAGGCGGCGCTCGATTCGGTGATCAGCCTCAAACGCAAGCAGGCCGAGGGCCAGTTCGACCTGTTCGCCGACATGGATGGCGACGGCGACGCGGAGGCGATGGGCGATGCTTCGGTCATCGTGCCTGATATCGAGGAATGGGACAAGAAGACCAAGCTGAACTTCGAGCGCGAAATGCTGGGCCTGTACGTCTCCGACCATCCGTTGAGCGGCATGACGGCGGTGCTGGGGGGGCTGCGCGAAATGTCGATCGCGCATCTCATCGACCGCGCGAAAACCATGGACGACCGGCAGCAGGTCACGCTCGCCGGGCTGATCACGAGCGTCGACCGGCGCGTCTCGCGCAAGGGCAACCCGTGGGCCATCGTCACCATCGAAGATATGGAGAGCTCGATTCAATGCATGTTCTTCGGCAAGGTCTACGAGGCAGCCTCGCAGGATCTGGCCGTTGACGAGATCGTGCAGATACGCGGCCAGGTCGAGGTGCGCGACGAGTCCACGCCAAGCCTGCGCGCCACCGAGCTGCAGGTGCCGACGCTGGAGGCAGCCGACGAGCGCCCGGTGATGATAACCTTGCCGACCGTTGCGTTGGACCGCAGCCGCATCGGCCAGCTCGGGCAGGTGCTCCACGAGCATCCGGGCTACTGCGAGGTCAAGCTCGCGGTGCTCGATGAGCGCGGCAACGCCCGCGTGCTGACCTTCGGCGACCGCTTCCGCGTCAAGCGCGACACTTCGCTCTTCGCCGAGATCAAGATCCTCTTCGGCCCCAGCTGCCTGCCCGCTGCGTGAGGGTGGCGGACGCAGTCTTCACAGCAGGCATAGCGAAATAGCCATAATTAGCGTCGAAAAGACACAGCATTCGTGCTGTGTACGGGGTGTGGCTACCATAGGTGGGTATGAGCGATAACACCATGCGAATCATCGACCTGCGCGGCAAGCGCCTGACCCGTGCCGAGATGCTTGAGGCGATGCCTCGGGCCGAAATGGGGACCAGCGAGGCGAGCGAACTCGTCCGCCCGATTCTCGACGACGTCAAAGCCAGAGGCGCTGCGGCCCTGCGCGATTTCGGCGAAAAATTCGACCATATTCGTACCAAGAATCTCCGCGTGCCGGCCGAGGCCATGCAACAGGCCCTTGACGAGCTGGACCCCGAGGTGCGTGCGGCAATCGAGGAATCGGTGCGCCGTTCTCGCGCGGTCGCCGCATCGCAGGTGCCCAAGGACTTCCACACCGATCTGGCCGAGGGCGCGCGCGTGAGCGAACGCTGGATTCCTATCGATCGCGTCGGCCTGTACGTGCCGGGAGGCAAGGCCGTCTACCCGAGTTCGGTGATTATGAACGTGGTGCCGGCACAGACCGCCGGCGTGCGCTCCCTGGCGATTGCGACGCCGCCGAGCAGGGATGGCGATGATGGACTGCCGAGCAAGACGATTCTCGCCACCTGCGCGATTCTCGGCGTCACGGAAGTCTATGCGGTCGGCGGGGCGCAGGCCATCGCCATGTTCGCCTATGGCGCGCGCGGATCAGAACCTCAGGACGGCGAGATCCTGTGCGATCCGGTCGACAAGATCACCGGCCCGGGCAACATCTTCGTCGCCACGGCCAAAAGCATGGTCTCCGGCATGGTCGGCATCGACGCCGTAGCCGGGCCCACTGAAATCGCGATTCTCGCGGATAAGGACGCCAACCCCAGCTGGGTGGCCGCCGACCTGATCGGCCAGGCCGAGCACGACGAGCTCGCCGGCTCCGTGCTCATCACCGACAGCGAAGAGCTTGCCGCCGCAGTGCAGAAGAATCTCGACTACCGCGTGCCGCGCACTGAACACGCCGAGCGCGTGGCGACCTCGCTGACCGGCCGCCAGTCCGGCATCATCCTCACCGACGATCTTGACCAGTCCGTGGCGGCGGCGAACTCCTACGCCGCTGAGCACTTGGAAATCCAGACCGCCGACCCTGACGCCGTGGTGCCGCGCATCATGAACGCCGGAGCCATCTTCCGTGGACCGTATTCGCCGGTGCCGCTGGGCGACTACATGTCCGGTTCGAACCACGTGCTGCCCACCGGCGGCACGGCGCGCTTCAACTCCGGTCTCGGCGTGCATACCTTCCTCAAGCCCGTGGAAGTCATCGAATACGACGAGCAGGGTCTCAAAGCCCTCGCCTCCCGCATCAACGCCTTCGCGGTCTCCGAGGATCTGCCGGGGCACGGCGAATGCGTGCTCAGCCGCTTCGTCGATGACCCGTACGACAAGGCGACGCTGCAGGAGCAGGAACGAAAGGCAGGACTGCGATGAGCGCATCCGACCAATCAGGCAGCGCCATACCGGCCACGCTGCCGCTGCGCAACGATCTGATCGGGGAGGAGCCGTACGGCGCCCCGCAGCTCGATGTGCCGGTGTGCCTGAACGTCAACGAGAACCCGTACCCGCCAGATCCCAAGGTGGTCGCGGCCATCGCCGAGCGTGTCGCGGCCATCGCGCCGACGCTCAACCGCTACCCTGACCGCGAGCATATCGAGCTGCGTCAGGCGTTCAGCGACTATCTGGCCCGCGAATCGGGCGTGCGGCTGAAGATCGAGCAGCTGTGGGGCGCGAACGGCTCCAATGAGATCATGCTGCAGCTCTTCCAGGCTTTCGGCGGCCCCGGGCGGATTGCCCTGGGCGCGGATCCCACGTACTCCATGTACCCCGAGTACGCGCGCGATACCTTCACCACATGGCAGCTCGTGCACCGCAACGAGGACTTTACGCTTGACGCCGATGCGACGATCGAGGCGATTCAGGACGTCAAGCCCTCGATGGTGGTGCTCACGAGCCCGAACAATCCGACTGGAACCAGCCTGCCGATAGGCGACTTGGAGCGGATTCTCGCGGTCTGCGAGCAGGTGCCGGTCACCGGCGCGAACGAGGGCGTGCACCCCGTCGTCGTCGTGGACGAGGCCTATATCGAATTCCGCGATCCGGACGTGCCCACGGCGCTCCCGCTGATTGGCGGCCATGCGAACCTCGCGGTCAGCCGCACCATGAGCAAGGCCTTCGCCTTCGCGGGCGCGCGCGTCGGGTATGTGGCGGCTTCGCAAGGCATCATCGACTGCCTGCGTATCGTGCGTATGCCGTATCATCTTTCGGCCATCACGCAGGCGGCGGCGCTCGCCGCATTCGATCACACCGACGAGCAACTGGCACGCGTGGCGCATCTGCGCGAAACCCGCCAGCAGACCGCGCAGTGGCTTGAGACCCTGAGCTATAAGGGCGAGAGCATCAAGGTCGCGCCTTCGGCTTCGAACTTCCTGCTTTTCGGCGGCTGCTTCGACAACCGCCAGGGCATCTTCGACGAGCTGCTGAACCGAGGCGTGCTCATCCGCGTGGTCGGTCCGGACGGTTGGCTGCGCGTATGCATGGGCACCGACGAGGAGATGGCGCGCTTCCGCGAGGCGTTGACCGAAGTCCTGCCTATAGTGGAACAAGCAGAGTAGTTGAAATAAGCAGAGTGTTGAAACAAGTACAGTAGTTACAACAAGTTACAACAGACAGAGCAGTTGCAATACGTACCAGCAAGTACAGCAACAGCAGCGAAACAGGCACGACAGCAGGCATGTTTCCCTCATCTGGATGCGCCACAGATGGCATGTGGGTGAGGGGAAGCATACGACTGCGAACGGGGGAGAGGTATCCATGGCACGTACGGCCACGATCACACGAGCAACCAGCGAATCCAATATCGAGCTCAGTCTCGACCTCGACGGCACCGGCGCGACTGACATCGACACCTCCGTGCCGTTCTTCAACCATATGATGACGGCGCTGGGCAAGCACTCGCTCATTGATCTGCGCATCAAGGCCTCGGGTGACACCGACATCGACGTGCACCACACCGTCGAGGACACCGCCATCGTCTTCGGCGAGGCGCTCAAGCAGGCGTTGGGAGACAAGCGCGGCATTCGCCGCTTCGCCGATGCCACCGTGCCGCTGGATGAGGCGCTGGCCAAGGCCGTCATTGATATTTCGGGCCGCCCTTATGCCGTGTGCACGGGGGAGCCGGAAGGATTCGAGTTCGCCATGATCGGCGGGCACTTCACTGGGTCGCTGGTGCGTCACGTCATGGAATCGATTGCTTTCCACTCCGGCATATGCCTGCATATGCAGCTGCTTGCGGGGCGTGATCCGCACCATATCGCCGAAGCGGAATTCAAGGCCCTCGCCAGGGCGCTGCGCTTCGCCGTCGAGCCCGATCCGCGCGTCACCGGCATTCCCAGCACCAAGGGCGCGCTGTGATGGCTGACGGCAACGAGAACGGCGAGGACTTCGATTCCCGGGATGAGCGGCCCGACGACCTCCATTTCAGCGATGCGGAGCTTGAGGCGGCGCTCGAAGGCTTCGAACAGGAATTCGAGTGTGATGACAGCGCACATCCAGCGTCATCCGAACCGGGGAGCGACGGCGTAGCGTCTGCGACACCCGATACGGCTGATGCGTTCGGCGCAACGGCTGAGAGTGACGCAGCTAACGCAGCCGAAGGGCCGAATGCGCCTGCATCAGCGTCTCCGGCAGTGCCGCAATCGCCGTCGGATGCGGCTGCTTCCGCACTCGACTTCGATGAGGAGCTGCGCGGGCTGGTCGGCGACAAGGCGAAAAGCGCCGCGCTCATCACCCGGCTCGCTTCGGACCGTCTGCTCGCCGCGTTCTGCCAGATTTCCGACATCTCCGCCGACTGCATAGGCTCCGACCAAGGAGCGGTGGCCGTGCTGCGCAATCTGGACGGTGACGCCCCCGAGGCCGCAGCCAAGGATCTCACCACCGTGGTCTCCGGCATGGCCGTCGTGCTGGCGGTGAATCGCGCTGATAAGCTCGATTCGACGCTGTATTTGCACGGCGAGGCCGGGCAGACCTTCGCGCCGCCAATTCTCTTCGCCTCGGCTCCGGATTTCGTAGAGGATCTGATGCTGGGCATTGCGACGCTGGCTGATCTGCGTAAGCAGGGGCTGCATATCATCGATTCGGCGAGTCTCGACCACGATGCGGCCATGTCCATCATCGCCGAGCATACGCGCTTCGGCCGCGGCGCCTCGCATATCCGATGACGGTGCCGTGCCCGCCAGCCATCATGCCGCAGCATCGCATATGCTGCCCGACGCCAGCAATACATACGGCATATATACTTTCGCATAGATTCACCATCCAGACAGGCAGTGCACACCAAGGAGCTTCCCTATGACCTCAGCCGTGGTATTCGATTACGGATTCGGCAACGTGCGTTCGATGCTGCGCGCGCTCGCCAACATCGGGCTTGACGCGACCCTGACCTCCGACTATCGGCAGGCGCTTGAAGCCGACGGCCTGGTGGTGCCTGGCGTCGGCGCATTCGCCGCCTGCATGCAGGGGCTCAAACGAGTCGGCGGCGACCGCGTCGTCTATGACCGGCTGCGCGCGGGCCGGCCGGTGCTCGGCGTGTGCGTCGGCCAGCAGATTCTCTTCCAAAGTGGCGACGAGAACGGCGTGGAGGCGCAAGGGCTGGGATTGATCGGCGGCTCCATCGACAAGATCGACGCCGACGTGACGCCGCATATGGGATGGAACACAATCGAGGCTTCGCAGGGCACGGTGCTGCTCAAGGGCGTCGAGGAGGAGCGCTTCTACTTCGTGCATTCCTACGCAGCCACCCGCGCCGAACCGGCCGATTGCTCGGCGCTGCATATCGACTTCGGACCGGCACAGCAGCAGGTCACCTGGTGCCAGTACGACCGTACGCGCTTCGTGGCGGCCTACGAGCGCGGGGCCTTATCTGCTACCCAATTCCATCCGGAAAAGTCCGCCAAGGCCGGCGAACAACTGCTGCGCAACTGGGTTGCGACATTTTAACGAATCTGCAAGAAAGGACATCCATCATGCTGACACTTCTTCCCGCTGTCGATGTGCGCGACGGCAAGGCCGTACGACTGCGACAGGGCGAATTAGGCTCTGAAACCGATTATGGCAGCCCGCTTGAGGCCGCGCGTACCTGGGTCGAGTCCGGTGCCTCGTGGATTCATTTGGTCGATCTGGACGCGGCCTTCGGCACCGGTGATAATCGCGCCCAGCTGCGTGAAATCGTTGCCGAGCTCGGTGATACGGTCAGCATCGAGATGAGCGGCGGCGTGCGTGACGACGAAAGTCTCAAAGCTGCGCTCGATGCCGGCGCGGCGCGCGTCAACATCGGCACCGCAGCGCTTGAAAACCCGGAGTGGACCAGGCGCGTCATCGGCGAGTACGGCGAGCAGGTGGCCGTCGGATTGGACGTGCGCGGGCATACTTTGGCAGCTCGTGGCTGGGTCAAGGAGGGCGGCGACCTCTTCGAGACCATGGATATGCTCAATGCGGCCGGCTGCTCGCGCTATGTGGTCACCGACGTGACGCGTGACGGCATGATGAGCGGGCCGAATCTCGAACTGCTGCGCGAGGTCGCGCAGCGCACCGATGCCAAGGTCACCGCCTCGGGCGGCATATCGTCGCTGGACGACCTGCGCGCGATAGCCGAACTCGCATCCTTTGGCGTCGACAGCGCGATTCTGGGCAAGTCGCTCTACGCCCGCGCGTTTACGCTTGAACAGGCCCTTCGCGTGGCTGGCTGAGCCGTTTCTCGTCGGGACCTTAACGGACAATCGTGGGCGGACGACACGCCTGTAGCGTGGTTAAGCAGACGTAATAATCGCATGGGAGCATGTGGCATATGGATAAGCAGCAAGAGTTTGCGTTGCGCACGGTCGAGGAACGCGACGTGCGCTTTATTCGGTTATGGTTCACCGATGTGCTGGGGACATTGAAGTCCGTCGCCATCGCACCTGCCGAGTTGGAGGCGGCATTCGAGGAGGGGCTGGGCTTTGACGGCTCGGCCATCGAAGGCATGACGCGCGTATCCGAGGACGATATGATCGTGAGCCCGGATCCTTCGACCTTCCAGATTCTGCCGTGGCGCGACGGCCCGCAAGGCACCGCCCGCATGTTCTGCGACATTCTCACGCCCGAAGGCGAGCCTTCGCTCGGCGACCCGCGCCATGTGCTGAAAACCACACTGGCCAAGGCCAAGGAGAAGGGCTTCACCTTCTACGTGCACCCTGAGATCGAGTTCTACCTCTTCGAGCATCAGGAGGACTGGTCCAAGGACCCCACTCCGATCGACGAGGGCGGATACTTCGACCATGTGCCGCGCAGCCCGGGGATGGACTTCCGCCGCGCCGCTGTCAACATGCTCGAGCAGATGGGCATTTCGGTCGAGTACTCGCACCACGAGGGCGGGCCCGGCCAGAACGAGATCGACCTGCGGTACGCCGACGCGCTGACCACGGCCGACAACATCATGACCTTCCGCACGGTGATCAAGGAGATCGGCCTTGAGCGCGGCATACACGCCAGCTTCATGCCCAAGCCGCTCACCGATCAGCCAGGATCGGGCATGCATACCCACCTGAGCCTGTTCGAGGGTGACGCCAACGCCTTCTACGAGGCCGGTCAGGAGTTCAACATGTCGTTGATCGCCCGGCAATTCGCGGCGGGCATCCTGTATCATGCCTCCGAGATCAGCGCGGTGACCGATCAGTACGTCAACTCCTACAAGCGGCTGTGGGGCGGTGCCGAGGCGCCGAGCTACATCTGCTGGGGGCACAACAACCGCTCCGCGCTGCTGCGCGTACCGCAGTACAAGCCCGGCAAGGGCAATTCCTCGCGCATGGAGTTCCGCGCCCTCGACGCGGTCGCCAACCCGTATCTCGCTTATTCCGTGCTGCTCGCAGCCGGACTCGACGGCATCGAGCAGCAGATGCAGCTCGGCGACCCGACCAGCGACGACGTTTGGGAGCTCACCGATGCCGAGCGCAAGGCCATGGGCATCCAGCCGTTGCCGCAATCCTTGGACGAGGCGCTGAAGGTCATGGAGAAGTCCGATTTCGTGGCCGGAGTGCTGGGGGAGCATGCCTTCGAATACTTCCTGCGCAACAAGCGCCGCGAATGGGAGGACTACCGCCGCCAGGTCACGACCTACGAGCTCAAGAAGTTCCTGCCGAGACTGTAAGGGTTTCGCACGCTAAGGGTCTGAAGGCTTTACAGTCTTCAGGCGCTAATCAGACCCTAAGACTTATTGCCGAACCAGCCACGGTAGATGATGGAGAAGTTGCGGTTTCCGTAGCTTGAGCAGGCGTCGCCTTCGCCATCTCCTGTCTGCAGCGCGGCCGCGTTCGGCTGGTAGGGCGTGTAGATGTACAGCAGCGCCGTGGCTTCGTTCTCGATGTAGACCGGGCTGCCGCCGCAGGATGCATTCGGATGATAGGCCACGTAGTTCAGCGCCTTGGCGTGGTAATGGTAGTCGGCTTCATGGGCGCGGTAGTACTGGTAGCGTTTCGCCGCGCCGTACACCTGATTGAAGAATCCTGCATACGCCGGGTTGCAGCTGGCATCGTCGGGGCAGTTCAGCCCCATCGCAGCCTTGTACTGAAAAGCGGTGGGATTGCTGGCCGACACGAGCTGCTGCTCCTTCTGCAGCATCGTCAGCAGCACTTTCTGACTCAGGCCGCAAGCGCGCGCAGATTTGTCGATTATCGCGGCCGCAGACTCGCCTTTGACTCCCGCATATGCCGAGCACAGGCCGTCGGCGGGCCGGTCCGCAGTATCGAAGGTCATGGATTTAAGGCAACGACTGCCCGAGCAGGATGCGCCCTGCTCATCGATGAAGGACTGGACCTCCGCCTGACTCATCGCATTGCTGTTGAAGAACTGGCCGTCGGAGATGATATCGCCGGGATTGAAGCCGTATTGGCGGGCTGCCGCGGCCTGCTCACTCTGAACCGTGCTGATCTCATGCTGCCACTGCACGAACCGCACCAGCCCCATGATGAGCACCAATGCGCAGAACGCCGCGACGATGCTGACAATAATCTGCGCTACGCTGAGCTTTCTGCGTTTGCCGTCATGGGGTCGATTGCCATGTGGGCGATTGCCATGCGGACGTCGTGCTGTCTGCGGTCGCTTTGAAGAAATGCGTGCCATCAGGCTTCAAGCGCCTTTCTGATGCGCTGCAGGCTGACGGGCTTCGCGGTGCCGAGTTCCTGCGCCCACAGGGAGACGTAGAACTCTTCGAGCATCCAGCGGGCGACGGTGTAGCGCTTGCCTAGCGACTCATGCCGTGGCCCGGCCGGCTCGGCCTTCGCCTTGACGTGGAAGCGCTCGACGAGCTGACGGGCCTCGTCGGCCTCCCACGCCCAGCGCACATCGCGGTTCTTGTCGGTTTTCGCCTTGCTCAGGCGCACAATGTCACTGTGCAGATAGCGTTCGATGGAGGCCAGCGCGTCCGGGGGAGCGGCGCCGATGAAGCCCTTGCACACCAGCGATGCGATATGCTCGCGCACCGATTGCAGCACGGAGAGCATCGGCAGATCTGCGGGGCCGGACACTGCCTTGTCTACTTCGGCATAGCGTTTCAGGATGGCGATTACGTCGCGCGCCACCGCATAGACTGTGTCCTCGTACACCTGCTCAACGCCTGCTACAGCCTGCGCCAAAGCGGCATCGTCATCCAACTGGTCGATGTCGGGCAGCAGCCGCTTGACGGCGGCCAACTGCAGGTCCTCGCTCAGCGCCTTGGTCGAGGCGTACGGTGCCGAGGCAAGCATGAGCGCCTCGGTTCCCAGCCAACGCGAGGAGATGCGTTCGCTGGGAAGGCGCAGCTTGTCCAGCGCCCCCTGCCAGAGCATCGTCGCGCGAGATTGCGTGGTGGCCCCGGCCTTGTGCAGCAGATTCGCCTGCTCGACCAGTTTGCCCTGCGCCCCGGCCGACTGGGCCTTGCCGCGCACGACCTGCCGCGCCGAAGCTTCGGCCTGCGCCGCGAAATGGCGCTGCAGCTCGACCAGCGAGCGCCCGGTGCCCAGTACGGTTGCCGCGTTGCGACTGACATGGCCAGACCTGTTGCCGTGGCGGCCCCGTGATTTGGCAGGATTCGGCTTCTCGATGATGAAGTTCATGCGCAGATATGGCGGCAGCTTCGACCACTGGTCGCCTTCGAACACCTGCGGGTGAATCTGTGCGCCGACCACGTGGATCGCCGCCTGCGTAAACACATGCGTGAAATCAGGCCAACTGGCAACGCCGGTCTGCTCGTTCTCCGGCGGCAGATTGGGACGTCCGTTTTCGCCCGATCCGGGCAGATCAGGATAGTGCTCGGCGATGTACGCGCGTATTGCCCGCGCCGTGTCGGGGGCGGGCACGAACTGCACGCGCAGGGCCTTGGGCAGTGATTTGATCATCGCCACGATCAGCTCGTCCAGCAGCCCGGGCACATTCCACGTGAACTGCTCGGGGCGCAGTCGGGAGAGCACGGTTATGGGGATATGCGCGCTCACCCCGTCGGCCGGGTCATGCGGATCGTAGACATAGCTCAGCTTGAGATCCAGCGCGGTGCCATCCATACCCAGCGCATGCCAATGGTCGGGATAATCATCCAGGCTCACGCTGCCTTCGTTTTGCAGCCGTTCGACGGCCTCGGGGTCGAAATCGAGCAGCTGCGGATGCGCGTCGTGCTCGATCTTCCACCATTTCGCCAGATCGGCGAGCGAGGTGATATCGGCGGGAAGCACCGTGTTGTAGAAGTCGTACAGGTCTTCGTCGCTTACGCTGGCCGCCGCCTGGCGGGTACGGCTCGTGTCTTCGGCGGCGTCATGCAGCACATCGAGATTGCGCGTCACGAAGTCGTCATAGGAGAACTGCTGCTGGATATCGCCTTCGACCAGCCCTTGACGAATCAGGAAGTCGCGCGCCTCAAGCGGATTGATGCGCCCCCACTGCACGGTGCGGTCCTGCACGATGGGCAGTCCGTAGAGCAGGACCTTGGCCTTGGCGACGGCTGAGCCGCGCGAGGCCGACCAGTGCGGCTCAGCATAGGTGGTCCGTGTCAGGCTTCCGGCCAGTGGCTCGGCCCACGCGGGGTCGATGGCGGCGGAGTACCGGGCCCACAGGCGCGAGGTTTCGACCAGTTCGGTGCTCATAACCCACGGCGGCGTCGTTTTGGCGACGGCCGAGGCTGGGAACAGCGCGAAGCGCGTGCCACGGGCACCCTGATAGTCGTTATGCGATTGCTTGGCGGCGCGCTTCATCGCCCGCGCCTTCGCCGCGCCTTTCAAGCCGGCAAAATCTGAGGCTTTGGGCTCGCGCACCACCTGCATGCCCATCATCGAGAGCAGTCCGGCGAGCATGGCGGTGTGTATGCCCTGCGCATCCCAGCTGCAGCACATGCTGTGCGCTGCCTGCTGGTTGAGCGGCAGTTGGCGAATGTCCAAGGGTGGCCGCGACGCAGGCTGCGGCTCGCCGACCTTGAATTTCAGCTCGTGGCACATATCGCCTAGCTGTGAGACGAGATCGCGCCACTGCTTGAGGCGCAGAAAGCTCAGGTATTCGGTTTTGCACAGGCGCCGCAGCACGCCGTTGCTGGGGCTGCCGTCCGCTTGGAACACCCGGTCCCAGAGGTTCAGCGCGGTCAGGAAATCGCTGGATGCATCGGCGTAGCGGTTATGAATCCTATCGGCTTCCTCGCGGGCCTCGTCGGGGCGTTCGCGCGGGTCCTGCAGGCTCAGGAACGCCACGACGACCAGCACGGCCGCCAGCGTATTTGGTGTCGTAGTGTGCGCAGCCTCGACAACCATACGACCCAAACGGATATCGATGGGGATACGTGCCAGCTGGCGTCCTGTGCGCGTCAGCGCCATCTCGCCGTGCTTGCGGGCGACCGCCTGAAGCTCGGTGAGTTCGTTGAAGCCGTCGGAAACCGCCTTGACGTCCGGCGGGTCGATAAAACCGAAATGCGTCACATCATGGGCGTTCTTCGCCACGCCGACCGAAAGCATATGCAGCACGACGGCTCCGAGCGAAGTGCGCAGGATCTCCGGCTCGGTGAAACGCGGGCGGGTCTCGTAATCGTCGCTGTCGTACAGCCGTATCGCGATGCCGTCCGCCACGCGCCCGCAGCGGCCCGAACGCTGGTCGGCGCTGGCCTGCGAGATCGGCTCGATAGGCAGCCGCTGCACCTTCGCGGATTTGGAATAGCGCGAGATTCTGGCGGTTCCGGGGTCGACCACGTAGCGGATGCCGGGCACGGTGAGCGAGGTCTCGGCCACATTCGTGGCGATGACGATGCGCTGGTGCGCATGTGATTCGAAGACCTTGTGCTGCTCTTTTGAGGACAGCCGCGCGAACAGCGGCATGATCTCGATGGCGTCGCCCCGGCGCATATCGTCGGCCCGAGGGCCGAAATGGCGGCGCAATGCGGTTTCGAACTCGCGGATATCGTGTTCGCCGGAGGCGAAGACCAGAATGTCGCGGGCCCCGCGCTCGTGGCTGGCGTGGATGACCAGCTCGGCGCAGGCCCGGGCCACAGCCGTGGCCATATCCGCATCGGCGGCCCGGCCGGAGCGAGGCATGTCACCGTCCGTATTCCGCGCTGCGCTGCTTTCGAACCCGGGGACATAGCGCATCAGCGCGGGTTCGGAGCCCAGTGGCTCATAGACGATCTGCACGGGGTAGGTGCGCCCCGACACTTCGATGACCGGAACAGGCCGGTGCAGCGCCTGCTCGAAATGATGCTGGAACTTGACCGAATCGATGGTCGCGGAAGTGATGACGAGTTTCAGATCGCGGCGCTGCGGCAGTAGGGAGGTCAGATAGCCGAGCAGAAAATCGATGTTCAGGCTGCGCTCGTGCGCTTCGTCGATGATGATTGTGTCATACTGGCTCAGGCGCGGATCGCGCTGGATCTGCGCGAGCAGAATACCGTCGGTGACTACGCGCAGACGGGTTTTGGGCGAGCTGGCGTCCGTGAAACGCACCTGATAGCCGATTTCATCGCCCAGCCGCACGCCCATTTCCGAGGCGATGCGCTCCGCGACCGTGCGCGCGGCGATGCGGCGCGGCTGCGTATGCACGATCTGATGGCCATGCGTGCCCCGGCCCATTTCCAGCAGGATCTTCGGAATCTGCGTGGTCTTGCCCGAACCGGTCTGGCCGGAGACGATTACGACCTGCGAGGAAGCGACGGCTGCGGCGATGTCGTCATGCGCCGCGCTGACCGGCAGCTCTTGGGGATACTCGTATTTCATGCCTGACGCAGCACCTCGATCACGCGATAGCCCTTTGCACTAGCGTATTTCGACACCGCGTAGCCTTCGCCCAGCGTCGCCGCAAGCCACGGAATCAGCGAGTCGGCCCCGAGATTGCGTTGCACCACCAGATAGGCGGCGCCATGGTCGGATAATCTCGGCAGCCAGCGCATAAGCATGTCGTGCAGCGCCTCCTTGCCGACGCGAATCGGGGGATTGGACCAGATCGCATCGAAACGCACGTCGGCGGGGACATCGTCAGGTTCGGCGACGCGGATATTGCCCAGATTCTGGCTGTGCGCGTTGTCGCGCGTCAGATCGAGCGCGCGCTGGTTGACGTCCACGGCCCAGACGGTTGCCTCGGGAGCGAGCAGGCCCAAGCTCAGCGTAATCGGCCCCCAGCCGCACCCCAGATCGAGCAGATTGCCGCGTTTCGGCGGCTCGGGCACGCGGCGCAGCAGCACGGAGGTGCCCAGATCGAGGCGATTGCCGGAGAACACGCCATGCGAGACCGCTACGGGCACCTCGCGCCCGGCCAGCTGAACGGTGATGGTGCGCCGAACGTCGGGAGAGGTCGGCGCAGACGAGAAATACTGCTCTTGGCGCGGTTGCTGGTCCTTGTCGTTCATTGCTCTGCCTATCTCCCTGGCCTGCCTTGTTGCGGCCCACATATTCGCCCACGGCTCAGTTGCGTCGTCTGCCGCAGCGTTGTCTTCCAGAATGATGATAATGGAAAACCTTAGTTCCAACGTGAGAGGTGTCATTGACCCAACAGTTTGAAAGCGGCAGCAACAACGACATAAGCAAGGCGGTCGACGTGCTGGCCGACCGCTCCGAGGTCCTGCTTGACAAGTCCTATGATATTCCAGATGTCGACCAGGGCGGCGAGGAGTGGGCCGAGCGCGAATCGCGCAATGCACTGAAGCATGTGGCAGGCCTAGGCGAGCTCGAAGACATCACCGAGGTCGAATACCGCAAGGTCCGGCTTGAGCGCGTCGTGCTCGTCGGCGTATGGTCGAGCGCCACCGGCACCCAGTCGCAGGCCGAGGAATCGCTCAGAGAACTTGCCGCATTGGCGCAGACGGCCGGAGCCGAGGTGTGCGAAGGCATGCTGCAGCACCGGCTCAAGCCGGATCCGGCGACCTATATCGGCTCCGGCAAGGCCAAGGAGCTTGCAGGCATCGTGGCTCAGCATGAGGCCGATACGATTATCGTCGACGATGATCTGGCGCCTAGCCAGCGTCGTGCGCTTGAAGACGTGGCCAAGGTCAAGGTGGTTGACAGGACGGCTGTGATTCTCGATATCTTCGCGCAGCATGCCACCAGCCGCGAAGGCAAGGCGCAGGTGGAGCTGGCGCAGCTGCAATATATGCTGCCCAGGCTGCGCGGCTGGGGCGCGGCCTTGTCCCGGCAGGCGGGCGGTCGCGCGGCAGGTGCCGACGGCGGCATCGGCTCGCGTGGCCCGGGCGAGACACAGCTCGAAATGGACCGGCGCGTGATTCGTACCAGGATCGCGAGATTGCGCCGCCAGATCGCGCATATGGCTCCCGCACGCGAGGTCAAGCGCGGCGCACGGCAGCGCTATGGACTGCCCACGGTCGCCGTGGTCGGCTACACGAATGCCGGCAAGTCCTCGCTGACCAATCGCCTGACCGGTTCGAGCGAACTGGTGGAGAACGCGCTGTTCGCCACGCTCGATACCGCCGTGCGCTCGGCGAGGACCAAGGACGGGCGCGTGTACGCCTATGTCGACACTGTCGGATTCGTGCGGCGGCTGCCGACCCAGCTGGTCGAGGCCTTCAAATCGACGCTGGAGGAGGTCGCGCAGTCCGATCTCATCGTCCATGTGGTCGATGCCTCATACGGCGACCCGCTGGCGCAGATCGACGCGGTGAACACGGTGCTGGCGGATATCAACGGTGCGCAGGACATCCCGCGCATTCTGGTGTTCAACAAGGCCGATCATGTCGACGAGGCGACTCGTGCGCGGCTTTCGGCGCTGTATCCACAGGCTCACATCGTGTCGTCCTTGAGCGGCGAAGGCATTGACGCGCTGCGCGGGGAGGTCGAGGCGCTGCTGCCGGTGCCCGATGTGCATGTCGAGGCGCTGCTGCCCTATACGCAAGGCTCGTTGCTGTCTCGAATCCGGGAGTACGGCAGGCTTGAGACGGCGGAATACCGCAATGACGGGGTTCGCATCGAAGCGCAGGTGGACAGCCGCCTGGCTTCGCAGATCGTTGACGCGTCTGTTGATTGAGATGTGGGTTTGCTGAGATGTGGGTTTGTCTGAGCAGTGGAATTTGACCGGGATGTGAGTGTGCTGAGCAGTGGATGTGACATGGCAGTGGATTTGGCTGTAATCGAGGGCATTGTGGCGAAGTTCACTGTGCAAAGGTCGTCGCCCGACGCAGCTGCGTGAATCGACCATGGTGCGCTTGCTGCGGCGAATCCGTTGGGATTGCGCCATTTGCAAGGGTTCTCGCCGTATTATCGCGACGGGTTGTCGCTCGGTAAGCAAGCCGAAAACGTCAAAGTCTATGGATAAAGTAGTTACTGAGAATTGTGGCGTGATGAACAGAATCGCGCCGAATATAGAGAGGTTCAACACATGGTTGATTTCACAAATAAGCCCACGAAGCTTGCCATCATCGGTGCTGGCGCCGTCGGCTCCACATTGGCCTTCGCCGCAGCACAGCGCGGCGTCGCCCGCGAGGTCGTGCTTCAGGATATCTCCAAGGAGCGCGTCGAGGCTGAGGTGCTGGATATGCAGCACGGTTCCAGCTTCTACCCCTCCGTCACCATCGACGGGTCGGATGACGTCGAGATCTGCCGCGATGCCGATATGGTTGTGATTACGGCCGGTGCGCGCCAGAAGCCGGGGCAGAGCAGGCTCGACCTGGCCGAGGCCACGGTGAACATCATGAAGTCGATTATCCCGAATGTGGTCAAGGTCGCGCCGAACGCCGTCTACATGCTCATCAGCAACCCGGTGGACATCGTCACCCGCGTGTCGATGCAGATTTCGGGCATGCCTGCCAACCAGATGTTCGGCTCGGGCACCAACCTCGATTCCGCTCGTCTTCGCTATCTCGTCGCTCAGCAGACCGGTGTGAACGTCAAAAACGTGCACGCCTACATCGCCGGCGAACATGGCGATTCCGAGGTTCCGCTGTGGGCCTCCGCGACCATTGGCGGCGTGCCGATGTGCGACTGGAAGGCACTGCCGGGCCGTGAGCAGCTTGATGCCGTGAAGCGTGAGGAAATTCATCAGGAGGTCAAGAACGCGGCCTACCGGATCATCAACGGCAAGGGCTCCACGAATTACGCGATCGCCATGTCCGGCGTCGATATCGTCGAGGCCATTCTGAACGACACCAATCGCGTGTTGCCGGTGTCGTCGTATCTTGACGACTTCCACGGCATTTCGGGCGTGTGCATGTCGGTGCCGACGCTGCTTAACCGCTTCGGCGTCAATTCCCGCCTCAACACTCCGGTTTCGGACAAGGAGCTGGCGGCGCTGAAGCGCTCCGCCGAAACGCTGCGCGAAACTGCCTCGAAGTTCGGTTTCTGAGGTTTCTGATTTTCTTTTTTGCCTATGCGTCATGCGCCGTGGCGGCTCCTTGTGCGGGGCCGCCACGGCGCATGATTGTTTTTCTGACGTCTATGCTTTTTGATTTTGGTGATTGGTTATGAGTCCTGACGACTCTCATAGTGCTGCGAATGCTGTGGATCCCACGGATGACAACGATGCGGCTGAGGCAGGCAGAAGCCATCAGCGCCGATTGACGATGACCTTGGCGCTGACGGGGACGGTGTTCATAGCCGAAATCATCGGCGCCATCGTCACTTCCTCGCTGGTGCTGCTTGTCGATGCTGGCCATATGCTGACCGACGTGCTGGTGCTGGTCGCCTCAAGCGTCACAGCCGCGCTGATGCGGCGCAAGCCTAATGCCCGCAGGACCTGGGGATGGGCCAGGCTCGAAGTGCTCACGGCTGCGGTGGGAGCGTTCGCCCTGCTCGGCGTGGGGCTGTATGCGTTGCTGGAAGCCGGCGTGCGGCTGTTCGGTGCGTCGCAGGCACAGGTGCATGACACTGGTCTGCTCCTTGGATTCGGGCTGCTTGGCCTTGCCGCCAATGCGGGTTCCATTCTCATCCTTGCTGCGCAATCCCATGACAATATGAATATGCGGGCGGCGTTCCTTGAGGTCATGAACGATGCGCTCGGTTCGGTGGTCGTCGTGATCTCCGCAATCGTCATGATGACCGTCGGCTGGCAGTGGTTCGACGCCGTGGCGGGTGCAATCGTCGCCGTACTGATGATTCCCCGGGCTGCCAAGCTGCTGCACAAGGCAGCCGTCGTATTGCTTGAGGAGACCCCGCGAGGCTTGGATCTGGAACTGGTTCGCGAGCATATGCAGCGTGTGCCGCATGTGCTCGCAGTGCATGACGTGCATGCGAGCACGGTTGCCACGGGCATGCCTATTCTTACCGCGCATGTGGTCGTGGAACGGGGCTTAAGCATGGAGCAGGCTGCAGCGGTGCTCGATCAGCTGCGCCATTGCCTCATCGAGCATTTCGAGGTTTCGATCCCTCATACGACCTTCCAGTTGGAGCCGGAGGGCTACGCGTCCCAGGAGGAGACCGCTTTGCACGAGTAGGCGGTGCGTGGTGACCGCTGTTCCCTGACATGTCCGATCTGTGTCATATCTGATTTATGTCATGTCGGATATACGCGACGCTGGGTATACCGCTAGCCGGTTTTTGGCTCTGTGCTAAGGCTTGTCCGCGTCTGTGTCAGAGCTTGCGCAGCACGGTGACGACTTTGCCCATGATGCTGGCGTGCGTGCCATCGATGGGGGAGTACGCGGGATTATGCGGAATGAGCCACAGGTGCCCGTGGTCGTTTCGGTAGGTTTTGACCGTGGCCTCATCGTCAAGCAGCGCTGCGACGATGTCGCCGTTCACTGCGGTGCGCTGCTCGCGGACTACGACGAAATCACCATCGCAGATCGCGGCGTCGATCATCGAATCGCCGTGGACTTCAAGCATGAACAGATTGCCGGTGCCGGTGAGCCGCTCGGGCAGTCGCATTACATCGTCGACATGCTGCTCGGCGGTGATCGGGGCTCCGGCGGCGATGCGGCCTACCAGCGGCACGTCGCGCGACTCGATGACCGCTGCGCTTTCCTCCGGATTCGGCCCGGTGAACGGCAGAATCGTCGCAGTGCCGCCCTCCTCCTCATTCGAGTCTTCGACCAGCTCGATGGCGCGGCCCTTGTTGGCATTCATGCGGATAAGACCCTTCTCTTCAAGCACCTGCAGCTGATGCTTGACGGAGGAAGAACTTTTCAGACCGGCGGATTGCCCGATCTCCCGGAATGATGGCGCGAATCCGCGCTGCGAGACATGAGTGCGTATGGCATCAAGAACCTTGCGCTGGCGGTCCGTCAGCGTGGCCGAGGTATCAGCGCCCTGCGCTCGCCTGGGGGCAAAGGGAATCGTGCTCATATCCGCTCCTTCATAGGTCATTTTCTCCATCATAACGTGTATATCGTGTGAAATCAAACAGATGTTCGAAAATGAGCTTGCATTAGTCGAACGTCTGTGCGAAAATCAAACATACGTTCGATAGAACAGATGTTCGCTTTTATGTACCGGAAGGTCTCAGACATGTGAAGAGCCGAAGGTGAATGCGAGCAGCAAGAGATTTGAGAAGCAGAGCTGTGAAAAGCGAAGTTGTTGGATACAGAGTTGAAGGAGAGTGGTGGAGATGACTGCAGCAACGTCGTATGGGCAGATGATTCGTATTCGTGGCCGCGTTCACGGTGATATTCGCGGCGATATACGGAAAGCACCCCGGAAGGCTTCAAGCGCTTCTGCAGTGGCAGCGCATAGAACCAAGCCGGTATTCACACGCATTGCCGCGGCGATGCTCATAGCTGCCATATCGTGGCTGGGGTGGAGCATCGTTATGCCGGCTACACAGGCGCAATCGGCGACGGGACCGGTGGCGGTCGTGAATTACACGGTGCGCCCGGGGGACACGCTTTGGTCGTTTGCCGATCGGGTCACGCCGAAGAACGGCAACGTCGCCGAAACCGTGCAGGAGCTCAAGGAGCTGAACAATCTCGACTCCGTGTCGCTTACTCCCGGGCAGAATCTGCTCGTTCCTGAACGCTGATCGGCTGCGTCGGGTTCGGGCGGCAATGATGGTCGGGGCAACGGTGCCGGGGGCGATGCGATGACATGGCGATGCGATGACGTAATGATCTCCGTAGTCGGCGGCGAACGACCCGCCTGGCAATGCGATGACATGGCGTAATGATGGTGAAACGATACAGATGAGTGCGGTGTCGAAGGGGACTACGCAAGGTAGTGATCTGATGCCCGGGCGTGTCGAATATGGGCAGATTGCGTTTCGGGAACCACCGGGGCCTTCCCATTATTCGCGTTATATGGCTATCCTTGTGTGCATGCACTGTCCGTTTTGCCAGAATCCCGATACCAAGGTCGTCGACACTCGACTCAACGAGGACGGCCATTCCATACGCCGCCGCAGGGAATGCCCCAAATGCGGCAAACGCTTCACGACTGTGGAGACTTCCATGCTTCTGGTGATGAAGCGCTCCGGCAACGTCGAGCCTTTCGACCGGGGCAAAGTCATCTCCGGCGTACGAAAAGCATGCCAAGGCAGGCCCATCAACGAAGATGACCTCAAGCTGCTTGGGCAGAAGGTCGAAGAGGATCTTCGCTCACGCGGTTTCGCCCAAGTCAAGTCCGACGAAGTAGGCAGGGCGATACTGCGGCCTTTGCGCGACTTGGACGAGGTGGCGTATCTGCGCTTCGCCAGCGTCTACCAGAACTTCGAAGGGCTTGCCGACTTCGAAAGCGCCATCAACGAGCTCAAGCAGGATAACCACACCGCCTGATAGGGAACCCGATCAGGCCTAGCTGTGTCGGCGGTGCCGCTGCATATATGTATGTAGCGCTGTCGTTCAGCGCTACAAGGAACAGTAGCAGGAGCATCGCTAACGGTGTGCGGCCGGAATGCAGGTCAGCTGATGACGCGCATGCGTATCGTGCCGTTGATGGTGCGCAGGGACTCAAGCGATGCGGCGTCGGGCTTGGTCGACACGTCGGTGACCACATAACCCAGCTGGCCTTCCGTGCCGAGCGACTGCGCGGTGACATTGATGTCTGCCTTGCGCAGCACCTGATTGACATCCGCCAGCACGCCGGGCAGATTGGCATGCAGATGCGTGATCCTCGCGCCGGATGCGCAGGCTTTCAGCGTTATCTGCGGCAGATTCACCGAAAGCATCGTCGATCCGTGGAACCAGTAGTCCTGGAGCCTCTGGGTGACGAAATGCCCGATATCCTCCTGGGCTTCGAGGGTCGAGCCGCCGATATGCGGGGTGAGAATCATATTGTCCTCGTCGGCAAGCGCAGTGACGAAAGGATCGCCGCTTTTCTTCGGCTCGATCGGGAAGACGTCGACGGCAGCCCCGGAGAGATGCCCGGAGTCCAAATGCTGCTTCAACGCGCCGAGGTCGGCCACGAATCCGCGTGAGATGTTGATGAAGATGGCATCCTGCTTCATCTGCGAGAACTGGTCTTCGCCGAAGAAACCAGTGTTGGACTTGCGTCCGTCGACGTGCAGCGTCACTGCATCGGATACTTCGAGCAGCGATTTGAGGTTGGGCATGCGTTGCGCGTTGCCCATCGCAAGCTTCTCCTCGATGTCGTAGAACACCACGCGCATGCCAAGCGCCTCGGCCAGCACGGAAAGCTGCGAGCCGATATGCCCGTAGCCGACGATGCCGAGCGTTTTGCCGCGCACCTCATGCGAGCCGGTGGCGGACTTGTCCCACAGACCGTGCCGCATATGATGCGTATGTGCGGGGATGCGACGCAGCAGGCAGATGATGTCGCAGATCACCAGTTCGACCACGGATCGCGTGTTGGAGTACGGGGCGTTGAACACGCCGATGCCGCGCGAGCCGGCATGCTCCAGATCGACCTGATTAGTGCCGATGCAGAAGCAGCCGACGGCGGTCAGCTGCGGTCGCGCGTCAATCACCTTGGCGCTGACCGTCGTCTTCGAGCGGATGCCGAGCAGATCCACGCCGTCAAGCGCCTCGATCAGCTCGTCCTCGCCAAGCGCCCCCGGCTTGGTCTCGACTTCGAAGCCGTGCTCGCGAAGGGATTGCGCGGCGAAGGGATGAATGTTTTCCAGTAGCAATGCTTTAGGCATGCGCCCCATCTTAGAGCGGGAGCTGGTCAGCGTCATCATGCGTCCGCACGATGACCAGCCGCTGCGTTGGGCGTGTCATCGCGACGTAGAGATCAGAGGCCGCCACGATGCGCGCGGGAGCCTCCTCCTCGATCTGCGCGGGCTGGACGACGACCACCGCATCGTATTCGAGTCCTTTCACCGTTTCCGTGTCGCATACGCTCACCTGCTCATCCCACGATTGCTGCGCCTGAAGTCGCGCGAACTCATCAAGATCGAGTCCTTCGCGCAGCCGTTCGCGTATCGACTCGCGCAGCGCAGGGATGCGACCTTGCGGGGCGATGACGGCGACACGGCCGGTTCCGTCCGCGGAGACGAATTGCGAGACGAGATCGAAGACGTGGTGCGCCACCGCCGTGGCCAGCAGCTCGGCATCGTCGATCTCGATGCGGGCGAGCGAATCGGGCAGCGTGCGCACCGCATTGATTGTCGAGATGTACAGTCCTTCCCGGGCGGCGAATTCACTGGCGGTGTTCGAGACCTCCTGGGGATTGCGGTAATTGATGGTCAGCTCGTCCAAGTCCCACCGGCCGGCGCCGAAGAGCGGATCCATGGTATCGCGCCAGCGGCGCGTGCCGCCCATCGCGGCGGTCTGCGCCACATCTCCCACGATGGTGAAGGAGCGCGAGGGGCAGCGGCGTATCAGCATGCGCCAATCCATAGCGGTAAGCTCCTGCGCCTCATCGACGACGATATGCCCATAGGTCCATTCCCGGTCGCTTCCGGCGCGCTGCGCGACGACCTCGCCATCCATGCCGTTCATCTCATCGAGCAGCATGCGTGACGAAACGATGCCGCTGCCCACGCCGGACTGGGCGAGGGCATCCTTGGCGAACTGCTCCTCCTGCCCGCGCCGGGCAGCCGCAGCCGCCTGACGGGCCATGGCCTTCGGGTCGGGACCAAGCAGCTCCATCGCCTCATCGAGCAGAGGGACGTCGGAGCGAGTCAGCACAGAGCCCTTCGGGCGCATCAGCGCGTCGACGTCCTCGTCGCTCAGCCACGGTGCAAAGCGGCGAAGCTGAGCCGGTTTACTGAACAGCTGGTCGATCAGCCACGGCCCGGTCATCGGCAGCCAGGCGATGTTCAGGGCATGGCGCACGTCGTCGTTCATCCGCAGCTGCAGCATCACATCGGAGAGCTCCGGCTGCTCGGGGGTGTAATCGAGCTGCTCGACGTAGCGGTTGCGCATGGCTATGAGCGCATTGTGCACGAAGGTCTCGCGCGCCTTGTTGTGCGGCTGGCGCGTGCGATGTGCATCGGTCTGCGCCTGCTCGATGTCGCCGCGCAGCATCCGCACATTGATGCCGTTGATGCGCGCAGTGGGCAGCTTCGCCGGCACGCGCTCGCGGAAGGCCACGGCATTCTCGATGACCGCACGCATGCGCCGGTCGCCCTTGAGCATCGCGCCGCGTGGAGTGTCCAGTGCCTCGCCGCGCACGCCGGGGATGAGATCGGCTATCGTGCGGCTGACTACGCCGGTTTCGCCCAGCGAGGGCAGCACCTGATCGATGTAGTGCAGGAACGCCGTGCTCGGCCCCACGACCAGCACTCCGGAGTTTCCAAGCCTGCGTCGGTGCGTGTACAGCAAGTATGCGGCGCGGTGCAGCGCGACGGCTGTCTTGCCGGTTCCCGGCCCGCCCTGAACTACGACCGGGCGTTCGAGCGGCGCTCTGATGATGCGGTCTTGCTCGGCCTGAATCGTGGCGACGATATCGGTCATCTTGCCGGTGCGCCGCGAACTGAGCGAGGCCAGCAGCGCGCCCTCGCCAGTGAGCGTGCCTGCGGAGGAAGCGCGGTCCACTTGCTCGGCATGCACATCGAGCACTTCGTCCTCGATACCTACCACGTCGCGGAAGTTAAGCGTGATATGCCGGCGCATCACGATGTCGCCGTGATTCGAGGGCGTGGCCTCATAGAAGGGCCGTGCCGCCTCGGCACGCCAGTCCGTCAGAATCGGCTCATGGCGCTCGCTGGACAGCCCGATACGCCCGATGTAGCGCCGTTCGCCCTGCACGTCGTCGAGGCGCCCAAAGACCAGCCGATCCTCGACGGCGCGCAGCTGTGTGAGCCGATCCTCGTACATCGTGGCGAAGGAGTCGCGCTCGGTGCGCTGGGTGGGGGAGCCGTGCGACCCGGCGGCACGCACCGTATCAAGCCTGTCGCGAGCCTGGCTGCGCAGGGCGTCCAGACGATGATATGCGCGGCTTACCGCCTCTTGTTCCTCGTGCAGCTGTGAGGAGTAACTCGACATGCTTGGCATCCTTTTCCTTCAAAACTTAGGCAATCAAATGTAGCGCACGCTCCCTACGAATCTGCATGTTCGCGAGGAATCGCGCAGCGGATGCTGCCGGGATGAGGCGAAGGAGGACGGAGCGGGGGCGGCGCGCGAAGTGAGGCACCGGGGTCGTTTCGATGAAACGCGGAAATCGGGTTGTGGGAATTATGAGGTCATATGGCGATTGTTTTGTCATGTTGTGGAGGAAAGTGGGGGAAAGTGGGGTAGAGTGGTGAATCAACTGAGCGAATCAGCCGAAATTGTCGCACCCGCAATCGCGAAGGAGGTGGAGGAATGCCCGAAGACCCAATGCTGCAGGGCCAGACCCTTCCCTCCGCCGACTCGGCCGATTCCGCTGCGCAAGGCGGTTCGCAGGACGGCGAGATTGGCGGCATGCCGATGCTGCCTTTGCTGCTGGGCACCTACACGCCGAAGATCGACGTCAAAGGGCGCATGGCGCTGCCGGCGAAGCTGCGCGCTCAGCTCGGACCGGGCATGGTCATGGCGCGTGGCCAGGAACGATGCGTGTATCTGCTGCCGCAGAGCGAATTCCGTCGCATCGCGATGCGCATCCAGCGCACCTCGATGGGTAACAAGGCTGCGCGAGACTATCTGCGCGTGTTCCTCTCCGGCGCGATCGACCAGGATCCGGATAAGCAGGGGCGCGTGCTGGTGCCGCCGATGCTGCGCGACTACGCGAAGCTCGGCTCCGACATCGTGGTGATCGGCGTGGGCACACGCGCCGAGATATGGAACCGCGAGGCCTGGGAACGCTACTTGGGCGAGCAGGAGCAAGGATATTCCGACATCTCCGATGATGTGCTGCCGGCGGTGGAGTTCTGATGACTGATTACTCGATGATTCATAAGCCCGTGCTTCTTGAGGAGTGCGTGGAACTGGTGACCCCGGCTATAAGCGGAGCCGGTGGCGTCGTCGTCGACTGCACGCTGGGATTGGCGGGCCACGCGACCGCGTTCCTTGCCGCAGCTCCCGCGGCGCACCTCATCGGCATCGACCGCGATGCCGAGGCGCTGGCGATGGCCACGCAGCGCATGCGCGACGCCGGCTTCGCCGACCGTTTCACGCCGGTGCACGCCGCCTTCGATGAGCTTTCCGACGTGCTGGACGGACTGCATATCCGTCGTGTGCACGCCGTGTTCATGGATCTGGGCCTGTCGAGCCTGCAGATCGATGAAAGCGAGCGCGGCTTCTCCTACGCGCATGACGCCCCGCTGGACATGCGCATGGACGCCTCGCAGGAGCTGACCGCCGAGCGCGTGCTGGCTGAGTACGGCGAACACGATCTTGAACGCATATTCCGCGCGTATGGCGAAGAACGGTTCTCGTGGCAGATAGCCCGCGAGGTTGTCCGGCGGCGCGAGCGCGAACCACTTGTGACTTCGCGCCAGCTCAATGCGCTGGTGGATGAAGTCGTGCCGCAGGCGCACCGTCCTGCGGGCAATCCGGCGAAGCGCGTGTTCCAGGCGTTGCGCATCGAAGTGAACGGCGAGCTGGACAAGCTTGCGCGCACGCTGCCGCAGGCCGCGCTGCATCTGGCTCCCCACGGGCGCATCGTGGTCGAGTCCTACCACTCGCTGGAGGACCGGACGGTGAAAACCTTCATGAACCAGGGATTGCATGCCGACGTGCCAGCGGGTCTGCCGGTCATCCCCGACGATGCTCAGCCCTTCTTCCGGGCGCTCACCCGAGGAGCGCGCAAGGCGAGCGCCGAGCAGATAGCCGCCAATCCGCGCTCCGCCTCCGTGCGGCTGCGCGGCGTGGAGCTCGTCCGCCCGATTCCTGCGCGGTTCAGACGGCGCTTTGACGATATGGCAGACGGCATGGCAAACGATACAGCACGAGGCAAGGCGCATGGGGCGCAGCAAGGCACGAGCGCGAACGGAAGGAATCGATGATGGCGACATCGGCACGAATGGTGCGATCGAACGCGGCGCCAGCAGGGCGTGAGAACGATTCGAGGGAGACGCCAAGGCGCCCCGAACTCACCGTGATCAAAGGACGCCGCGCGACCGGCAGTGCAGTAAGTGAAGGCTTCGAGCGGCTGCTGACGTGGACGAGGGCCCGCAGCATGCCGCTGCTGCAGGTCATCGTCGCCGTGGCATTCCTCGCCGTATGCCTGCTCGGCTCGCTCGCACTGCGCACGCAGATGGCGCAGAACTCCTTCGAACAGACGCGGGTGCAGGACAATATCTCCACGCTGACCCAGGACGTGCAGGACGATCAGGCGAAGCTCGACGCGCTTCAGGCGTCGCTGCCCCAGAAGGCGCAGGATATGGGCATGGTGCCGCAGCAGGGCTCCATATCGATCGATCTGAGCGGATACCAACCCAGCCAGCAAGCCAACCAACCCAGTAAGGGGGCCGGGCAATGAGCAACAGGCGCACATCGACGAAGGGATTCGTCTCGCGCTCGACGACGATATGCCTCATCATGACGCTGGTGGCGCTGCTGTGCATCGGCCAGCTGGCTTCCATTCAGCTGCTGCATGGCAGGTCCACGGCGCAGGCGGCGACCGCGAGCCGCACCCTGCCGGTCACGATAAGTGCGCAGCGCGGCAAGATCCTCGACACCAACGGCTCGGTGCTGGCGCAGAGCGTGGAGCGCTATACGATCGTCGCCGATCCGCAGGCCGCGCAAAGCTTCAAGCCGACTGCCTGCACGCCTGATACGAAGGACTACTGCCAGCAGGTCGATGGCAAGCCGATCGACACGATCGGGGCGGCTGCCGTGGCGCGGATTCTGGCGCCCACGCTCGGCATGGACCCTATGGAGCTGGGAGCCAAACTCAGCGTGCCCGGGCGCTACGCCGTGCTGAAGAAGGATGTCGACCCGGAAGTCAAGCGCGCCATCGACAAGCTCGGGCTTGGCGGCATCATCTACGGCGAGCTGAGCAATGAGCGGCTGTACTCCAACGGGACGATGATCGGCGCGCTGCTCGGCGGTGTGGACGCGCAAGGCAAGGGCGTCGCGGGCATCGAGCAGATGGAGAACGCAGCGCTGACCGGCAAGAACGGATACAAGGTGTACCAGCAGGGCAACGGCGGCGAAGAGATTCCCGGCACGTTGGCCGAATCGAAGGATGCGGTCAACGGCAGCGATGTGGCGTTGACCGTTGATTCCGACGTGGACTGGTATGTCAAGAAGGTGCTTGCGGAAGGCAAGCAGAAGTACCAGGCCGACTGGGCTCTCGCCGTCGTCCAGGATGTGCGCACCGGGCAGATTGTCGCGCTCGACGACACCGATCAGATCGAGGCCGGAGGCGACGATGCCAAGCTCAATGTCGCCAAAGTGGTCAACCAGACCTTCGAGCCCGGGTCCATCGGCAAGGTCGTCTCGATGGCGGGCATGCTGCAAAGCGGCGGCAGCCAGCTCACCGACAGGTTCACGGTCCCCGACCAGATCAACAAGAACGGACAGGTGTTCCACGACGCCGAAAACCACGCGGCTGATCATTGGACGCTGGCAGGCATCCTGCAGCAGTCCTCCAACGTCGGCATGGTGATGGCGTCGGGCAACTACAGCAACGAGCAGCGCTACGACTTCATGACCAAATTCGGCTTCGGGCAGAACAGCGGCATGGGGCTTCCCGGTGAATCCTCGGGCACGCTGGCAAGCCCGCAGCTGTGGGACGGGCGCACCAAGGACACCGTGCTGTTCGGGCAGGGCTACACGGTGAACGCGCTGCAGCTGACCAATGCCGTCGCCACCATTGCGAACAAGGGCGTGCGCCAGCAGCAGTCGATCATCAAATCGGTGACCGACGCGAACGGCCATGTCTCGACGCCGAGCGAACCGCAGCCCACGCGCGTGGTGGACGAGCAGGTGGCCTCCCAGATGAGCGATGCGATGGAGTCGGCGGCCGCGCAATATCAGGCTTTCTCCGGAGTGGATGGATATCGGATCGCGGCCAAGAGCGGCACCGCCGAGGTGGTGGGCGCCGACGGCAGGCTCTCCTCGATCGTCAGCGACTGGTCGGGCATCATCCCGGCCGACAACCCGCGCTTCGTCGTCACGGTCGTGATGAAGAACCCGCACGGCAGCTTCGGCGGCCTGACCTCCGGCCCGGTGTTCAAGCAGATCGGTGAATTCCTTATGCAGAAGTACGAAGTGCCGACCTCGGCGCCACGCAAGAATGCTATTCCGGTGACGTGGTGAAGTCGCAGCAGAACATCCAGGAAAGGTGCGTCCTATGAGCGCAGTGAGCGAATCCGTGGGCAGGCGGATGACTCTGGGCTACCTTGTGGACCATTACGGCTTCGATCTCGAACCTTCATTCGCCATGGACGTGACGATCACCTCCCTGGCCGATGATGTGGATTCGGTAGGCCCGGGAAGCCTGTACATCCCTTCGCACAGCGTCGATGCGGAGCGCCTCGAACGGGTCAGGGCGCGTGGCGCCTATGCCGCGCTGGTGCCGCATGCGATGCGGGAGATGGCCGATAATGCGCAGTTTCCGCTGCTGTTCGCCGAGCCTGACGCCAGGCAGATCGGCAAGCTCGCGAGCGACATTGCAGGCAAGCCCTCGGGAATGCTCGCCATGTTCGCCATTTGCGGCGAAGACGGTGACGAGGTGGAGGCCAATGTGGTGCGGCTGGCCGATTTCCTGCATATGCTCGGCAATCCGGTCGGCGTGATCAGCGCGTCCGGATCCAGTTCGCTCGAACGCAGACTCGACCTGCGCCACCCTGTCGGCATCCTTGACGTGCAGCACACGCTGGCGGTATGCGGCGAGGACGGAGCGGCGGCGGCCGTCATCGCGCTTAACGAGCGCACGCTGCGCCCCGATGCCTTGCAGTCGGTCGGCATTGATGTGCTGGGCAGTGTGGATGACGTCAGGCAGCAGTCGATCTCGTCGCTTCGAGCGGCCCAGGCCTATGGCTTCATTGCGGACAAGCAGCTCACCATGACCATGCGCACGGAGGAATCCGATGCGCTCGCCAGTCAGAGCGCGCTGGGCCAAGGGGACGATTCGGAGCGGCGGTTGTCGCTCGCCATTGCCATGACGCTGGCCGCAGGCGTGCGCCGAGGCAACATCAAAAGCGCCCTGCGTGTCTCGCGAGAATTGCGCTAGACATGCAGACGAACGGTTTTTCGAGAGGACGATCATGATACCAATGCCTGTAGTTGAGGTCGCGCACGCCGTGTCCGGCCGGATTGCAGCTGCACCGGACGCTACGGCTGGCACGGTTGTTTCAGCTGGCACAGTTATTACAGCTGGCACAGCTGCCACGGCTGGGCAAGATACAACGGTTGCCTCGCAGCCTGGCGACAGCATCGTTGCCGTCGTCACCGATTCGCGTCAGGCCACGCCAGGATCGCTGTTCGTGGCTATCCCCGGCGAGCGCGTTGACGGGCATGATTTCCTTGATGCGGCCGCGCGCAACGGTGCCCTTGCCGCAATCGTCGATCACGAAGTGCCCGGCGCGCCGCTTGCCCAGATCATCGTAGCCGACTGCGTCACGGCGCTGGGAGAACTGGCCCGATACAACCTCGAACGGCGGCGCGCGCTGCCCGGCGATTTCTCCATCGTGGCGATCACCGGTTCGGTGGGCAAGACCACGACCAAGGATCTGCTGCATGCCCTGCTGGGCTCGCTGGCTCCTACTATCGCTCCGATCGGTTCGTTCAACAACAATATAGGACTGCCGATCACCGCGCTCCAAGTGGGTGCGGACACGCGCTTTCTGATAGCGGAGATGGGTGCTAATCACGTCGGTGAGATCGCCAGGCTGACAACCATCGCTCCGCCGGACGTTTCGGTGGTGCTTAAGGTCGGCACGGCCCATCTGGGCGAGTTCGGCTCGGTCGAGCGCATCGCCCAGGCGAAAAGCGAAATCGTGCGCGGTCTGCTGCCTGGCGGCGTCACCGTGCTCAATGCCGATGATTCGCGCGTGTCGGCCATGTCCCGACTCGCCCCGGCTGATGTGCTGTGGTTCGGGCTCGGCGAGGAGCCGCACAATGTGCACCCCGGCATGCTCAGCGCCGTGGATATTGACGTCGACGAGTTCGACCATCCGCAGTTCACGCTGGTTCGCGTCGGCGGTGATGCCGAGCAGCCGCAATCGCAACAGCGGGCAGCAGTGCAGCTGGGGCTCGCTGGCAGCCATAACGTGATGAACGCCCTGGCCGCAGCCAGCGTCGCATCGTATTTCGGCATGTCGCTTGCGGATATCGCGCGCGGACTGCAGGACGTCAGTCGCATCAGCCCGCATCGCATGGCGCTGTCGCAGGTTGATGACGACGACGCTGCATTCACGCTGATCGACGACTCCTTCAACGCCAATCCCGACTCGATGAAGGCCGGCATCGAGGGCCTGCGCTCATGGAAGCGCGACGAGCCGGAAATCTATCGCGTCGCGGTGCTTGGCGCAATGCTGGAACTGGGCGACAACGAAACGGCGCTGCACGAATCAATCGGCGCCTATGCTGCGACGCATGGCGTCGATGCGGTCGTGGCAGTGGGTGGCGACACGCACCTCGACGCGCTGGCCGCAGCGCTTGCGCGCGGCGCTTCGCAGCCAGCCGCGCAGCCGACTGGTGCGCGCATCTCGGTAGACTTGGTGCATGACGCCGAACACGCCAGATCCGTGGTCAAGGATCTGGCTCGTGCCCATCCCGGCATGGTCGTGCTGCTCAAAGGCTCTCACGTCTCTGGGCTGAGCATCCTGGCGGAGCAGTGGGCCCCGCGCGCCGACGCCTGACAGAACTCAAGAAGCCTGACAGGACCCAAAAGAGAAGTAGGAACGCAGAAGAAGAAGTGGGGTTGCAACATTGATTTCGCTCATCCTGGGAATCGTGGTGTCGCTGATCGTCGTGATCGTCGGCACGCCGCTCCTGATACGCCTGGTGCACCGGCTGCACTATGGGCAGTACATCCGCCAGGACGGCCCGCAGTCCCATCTCGTCAAGCGCGGAACCCCCACTATGGGCGGCGTGGCGATTATCGCCGCCATCGTGCTGGGCTGGGGCAGCTCGGCGCTCTACCGCTACCTCAATAGCGGGCAGACGCCTTCGGGCTCGGCCCTGATTGTCATCTACGCCATGATCTCGATGGGTGCGCTGGGTTTCATCGATGATTTCGCCAAGGTGCGCAAAAAGCAGAACCTTGGGTTGTCTGTGGGCGCGAAATTCGTCGGGCAGTTCATCCTTGCCACGATCTACGCCGTGCTGGCGCTGGTTGTGCCTACCAAATCGGGCTTCCCCAGTGCGCAGGCGGGCATGAGCTTCATCGAGCGGCCGTTCTTCAGCTTCGCCTTCGCCGGCAACTTCCTTGCCATTGTGCTGTTCGTCATCTGGGCGAACTTCCTCATGACCGCATGGACCAACGCGGTCAATCTCACCGACGGCTTGGACGGCTTGGCTTCAGGATCTTCGATGATCGCCTTTGCCGGCTACTCGTTCATCGCCTTCTGGGAGAGCTACCATCTCAAAGGCGCCGGGCATGAGGGCTACGCCTACGCGGTCTCCGACCCGCTGGACCTGTCGATCATCGCGGCCTGTGCTGCGGTGGCCTGCTTCGGATTCCTGTGGTTCAATTCCAACCCGGCCACGATCTTCATGGGCGATACCGGCTCCCTGGCGCTCGGCGGACTGTTCGCGGCGATGTCCATCGCCACGCACACCGAGTTCCTCGCGGTGATCATCGGCGGCCTGTTCGTCATCGAGACCTGCTCCGACATCATTCAGGTCGGCTGCTTCAAGCTCACCCACAGGCGCGTGTTCAAGATGGCGCCGATTCACCATCATTTCGAAATGCTCGGGTGGAGCGAGACGAAGGTCGTCGTGCGCTTCTGGATGATCGAATTCATGTTCGTGCTCGTCGCGCTGATGTCGTTCTATGCAGACTGGGCCGGGCGCTCCGGCTTGCTGCTGTAGAGGCTGTACATCATTACAGGGTCGCAGACGCTGCTGTACATGCGCCGATTGTAAGGTGTTGGCTAGGCCAAGAGCAATCGTATGGAGAGGATGAATGATACGTATGGAAGATCTCAGCGAGAAAACCGTTCTGATAGCAGGTCTGGGTGTGTCCGGGCGCAGCGCTTTGGAGGTGCTGCAGGGCCGGGCCGGGCGCATCGTGACGGTGGATGAGCGCAAGCCGGAGGCCGACCTGCATTCCTTCGACGATGTGGACTGGACGCAGATTGATATCGTGGTCACCTCGCCCGGCTTCAACCCGCGCACGCCGTTCATCTTGGAAGCCCAGCGGTACGGCGTGGCCATCTACAGCGAAGTGGAGCTGTCCTGGCGGCTGCGGGCCGCGAACCAATGCTCGGGCGTGGAAGCGCCGTGGATCGGTATTACCGGCACCAACGGCAAGACGACCACCACACAGATGGTTTCGACGATACTCGAGGCGTGTGGGCAGGAAGCCCCGGCGGTCGGCAACATCGGCAAGGCGCTTTCCCATGCTGCCGTTGACCCGGGCAACGACATCCTGTGTGTCGAGCTGAGCTCCTTCCAGCTGCATTTCACCGAGTCCTTGGCGCTGGATTGCGCCGTCATCACGAATATCGCCGACGATCATCTCGACTGGCATGGCGGCATCGAGAACTATGCGGCCGACAAGGCGAAGGTGTTCCGAGGCGTCAAGCGCACGCTGGTCTTCAACGCGGACGATGAGCGGGTTTCCAAGCTCGCCGATGAGGCCGTCACTGCTCCCGGCTGTCGTAAGGTGGGCTTCACCCTGCATGAGCCGGCAGCGGGCCAGCTGGGCATCCGCGAGGGCTGGATTGTCGATAGGAGCGGGCTGAGCGGTGTTGGTGGGAACGGCGCTGATGCGGCCAGCGCCAGCGAGACCAACGCTGATGAGACAAACTCTGACGAGATCAAGATCGCGCCGGTTGCGCAGTTCACTCATCTGTGTGAACCGGATGGCTCCCCGTATCCGCATCTGCTTGCCGACGCGCTCGCCGCGCTGGCGCTGGCGCTCGGCATCGACGCCGACTTGGCGACTGCCGTGGAGGCGCTGCAGGCGTTCTCGCCGGGAGGGCATCGAATCGAGACGGTTGCTGTGGCGAAATCCCCGGCCGGCACGATTCGCTTCGTCGACGATTCGAAGGCGACCAACGCCCATGCCGCCGAAGCCTCGCTCGCCGCATTCGCCCCGGGAAGCGTCATATGGATCGCAGGCGGCCTAGCCAAGGGCTCGCGCTTCGAAGGGCTGATCCGCGACCGGCGCGAGAAGATCAAGGCGGCGGTCGTCATCGGCGTCGATCAGCAGCCCATGCTCGACGCGCTGCGCTCGCAGGCGCCGGACATCCCGGTGAGCGTGATTGACCCGCAGGACAAGGCCACGGTTATGGACCGGGCGGTGGGCGCGGCCGGTGCCTTCGCACAGCCGGGCGACGTGGTGCTTATGGCTCCGGCCTGCGCCTCGATGGACCAGTTCGTATCGTATGCCGATCGTGGCGAGCGTTTTGCGGCTCAGGCGCGTCGTTGGGTGGGGGCTCATGGCGAACAGTAAGCGCCCCGCCCGCAGAGCCGCATCTTCGCGTAAGTCCAATCAGGCCAATCAGGTCGGCAGCAAGGCGCCTGCGCGCGGCAACGGCGCAGCGCAGCGGAACAGTGCGGCGTCGCGGCGGTCTGAGAACGGCAAACGCCCGGCTGCTGGCTCCCGCGCTGGCCGTGGTTCAGGCCATGCCGGCTACGACGTGCATGGCGGCCATGATTTTAACCATGACGGCCATGACGACCGTGGCAGCCGCGGCATTCGCGCGCTGAGCAACCCGCTGTGGTGCTATCACGGCTTCCGCATCGCCGTCGTCGCCCTGACCTGCTTCGGCGTGATCATGGTCTTTTCGAGCTCCTCGGTCACGATGATCTCGCTTGGCGTTTCCCCGTGGAAACAGGCGATATCGCAGGGCATCTACTGTGTGATGGGCTTCGTGCTCGGCATCATCGCCGCGCATGTACCGCTCAAGACGTATCGCCGATTCAGTTTCCCGCTTATCTGCTGCGCGATTGTCCTGCAGCTGGTCACCTTGACGCCGCTGGGCGTATCGGTCAATGGCAATGCGGGGTGGATTGGCATACCCGGCGTGTTCACCATGCAGCCGGCCGAAGTGGTGAAGCTGTCGCTGTGCATCTGGATGCCTGCCGCCGTGGAGCGTTCGACGAGCCGCTACGAGGCGGACGGCATCAAAGTCTATGCGAAGCCTGCCGGTGTGTTCGCGCTGTGCCTACTCTCGGTCATGGCCGGGCAGGATCTCGGCACGGCCATGATTCTCGTGTTTATCGGAGCGGTCGCGATGCTTATTGGCGGGTTCCCGCTGCGCTGGTTCTTCGGCATCGTTGTGCTCCTCGTGGTGTTCATCGTCGCCTTCGTCGTCACCAGCCCCAACCGCATGAAGCGTATCCTGGCGGCCTACCAGCCGTGCACGAGCGACGATGTGGCAGGCGTGTGCTACCAGGCCATCCATGCGAAATACGCGATGGGCTCCGGCGGGCTGCTCGGCGTGGGCATCGGCAATTCGCGCGAGAAATGGAACTACCTGCCTGAGGCCCACAACGACTTCATCTTCGCGATTATCGGCGAGGAGACCGGATTCATCGGCGCGGTCATGGTGATCGTGCTGTTCGCCATCCTGGGATGGTGCCTGGTCTGCGTGGCGCTGCAGATGAAGAACCGCTACGTTGCGATGGTGCTTGTGTGTATCGCGATGTGGCTGGTGGGGCAGGCGCTCGTCAACATCATGGTGGTGATCGGCTTCCTGCCGGTGATGGGCGTCCCCTTGCCCTTCGTCTCCGCCGGCGGCTCGTCGCTTATCATGTGCCTCATCGCCGCAGGAGTAGGTGTGAGCATGATGCGAGTCCATCCCCAGATCAACGCGGGCACCTCCACGCTGAACTCGTGACCAGACTCGTGAATGACTAGACTCAGAAACTATGAATAGCGCACAACGACATATCGTTCTGGCCGGCGGCGGCACCGCAGGCCATGTCAATCCTTTGCTGGCCGTGGCCGACGCCATCAGGGCCATCGACCCGCAGGCCGCAATCAGCGTGGTCGGCACCGCCGTCGGCTTGGAGCACGATCTCGTGCCGCAGGCCGGCTACGAGCTTGACACCATCGAAAAAGTGCCGTTCCCGCGCCGACCGAACCGCGCCGCTGTGCAATTCCCCGGCCGCTGGCGCAATGAACGTCGCCGGGTGCGCGAGATTCTCGAACATCGCCAAGCTCAGGTGGTCGCAGGCTTCGGCGGCTACGCTTCGGCGCCGGTCTATGCTGCGGCGCATCGCATGGGCATCACGATTGCCATTCACGAGCAGAACGCCCGGGCCGGCATGGCCAACAAGCTCGGCGCGCGCTGGGCCGATTTCATCGGCACGGCGTATGACGGCACTGGTCTTAAGGCGCGGCGTGGCTCGGCGCTGCAGCGCGTTGGACTGCCGCTGCGCCCTGCCATTGCAGACCTGTGTCAGCGCATCGAAGCCGATCCGCAAGCCACCCGAATCGAGTCGGCGCAGCAGCTCGGCGTCGATCCAAGCCGGCCGCTGATCGTCGTGACCGGCGGCTCGCTGGGCGCAGCCAGTCTCAACCGTGCCGTGGCTGCCTCAGCCGATGTGCTGCTCGCCCATGCGCAGATCATCCACCTGACGGGCAAGGACAAAATGGATTCGACGCGCCAGTTGGCCGTCTCTTGCGTGGGCGAAGGCCCGATTAATGACCTCGACCCGGCTCATGCCGGGCAGGGCGACTATCATATGGCCGCATACCTGGAACGTATCGATTTGGCCTTCGCCTGCGCCGACTTGGTGCTCTGCCGTTCCGGTGCCGGCTCCGTTTCCGAGCTTGCCGCCATCGGATTGCCTGCGGTGTATGTGCCCCTGCCGATTGGCAACGGCGAGCAGCGCTTCAACGCGCAGCCGGTGGTCGAAGCGGGCGGTGGCCTTATGGTCGCCGACAACGAATTCACCCCCGAATGGGTGGGCTCGCAGCTGCCATCGCTGCTGGCTGACGCAACGCGCCTGCATGAGATGGGTCGGGCGGCCTGGTCATACGGCATCCGGGACGCCGCCGAGGTCATGGCGCATCGGGTGCTCGAACTGGTTGACCGGCAGCGGTGAGCTATGCAATGAGCGTGCGATGGGTGCGAGGCGAACGTGCAGTGAATATGCGGTGATGCGCGATATTACATAGCATTCAGCCGCTGGCACCTTGGCCCTTGGCATATGGGCACTGCTGCGGGCATAATAGGGTAGGTTTTTCAACAGGCAAGGCGAGGAGCATATGATGCCGGAAAGCATGACGAACGGCGGAGCCATCGATTTGGATCCGACCCTTCCAGCCTTCGGGCCTGACGATGATGTGCAGCAGCTGGGCCGCACGCATTTCATCGGCATCGGCGGGGCGGGCATGAGCGTGCTCGCTGAGATGCTGCACGAGCGCGGCGTGGAGGTAGACGGTTCGGACCGCGAGGCTAATGCGAAAACGCAGCGGCTCGAATCGCTGGGCATACCGGTGACCATCGGGCAGGCTGCGGCTAATGTCGAAGGCGCGCGCACTGTGGTGTATTCCAGCGCGATTCGCGGCGATAATCCGGAGATTGTCGCGGCGCGCGAACAAAACTCACGTATTGTGCATCGCAGCGATATTCTCGCGCTGCTCATGCATGGCACGCGCGCGGTGACGGTGGCCGGGGCGCACGGCAAGACCACGACTAGCTCGCTGCTGGCGCATATTCTCGTCACTGCCGGATCTGGCGCGCTGGCTGACCCGAGCTACGCGATTGGCGGCTCGATTCAGCGGCCGGATGGCACTTCTTCGGATGGCGGCCACGCAGGATCCGGCGATGTGCTAGTGGCGGAGGCTGACGAATCCGACGGCAGCTTCCTCAAGTACCATCCCGATATCGCGATCGTCACGCATGCCGAAGCCGACCATCTCGATCATTACCATGACGAAGAGCATTATCAGGCCGCGTTCGTCGAGTATGCGGGCCACGCGCACGACCGCGTGATCATCAGCATCGACGACGACGGCGCACTGGGCATTTTGCAGGCGCTGGACCCGTCAGTGGCTGCGCGCGCCATCGCCTACGGCACGCGCGAGCTGGCTGCAGCGGAACTCAACGGGGCCGCCTTCGCTCGCATCGAAGAGGAGCGCGAAGAGGCTGGCAGCGGCGAGGAGCGTTTCACGCTGCAGATTCCAAGCGGTGCATTCGAAGGCGTCGAGGACGACGTGCGCGTGCCGGTGGCGCTGCGCATTCCCGGTGCGCATAACGCCCGCAATGCGGCAGCGGCCATCTTGGCTGCGATGCAGTTGGGTATGGAGCCGCATGCGGCTGCGGCTGCGGTGCATGACTTCGCCGGAGCAGCACGACGCTTCCAGCTTCGCGGCTGTGAAAAGGGCGTCAGCGTCATTGACGATTACGCGCATCACCCCACTGAGATCAGGGCGCTGCTTGAGGCGGCGCGTCGGCGCTACCCGCAGGCCGGCATCCATGTGCTCTTCCAGCCGCACCTGTTCTCGCGCACCAAATACTTTGCACACGAGTTCGCTGAGGCGCTCAGCTTGGCCGACGACGTGATTGTGAGCGGCGTCTACCCGGCCCGCGAACGGCAGGAGGATTTCCCCGGTATCGGGGCATCCAGCATTGTCAGCGCGGCGGCCGAGCTGCCGCACGAGCCGCCAACCGGTTGGATCCGCGCGGTCGAAGATATGCATACGGCGGCGCAGATGATCGTGATGCGCGCGCATCACGACGATGTGATTTTCACCGTTGGCGCTGGCGACATCACCGATACGGACCCGGTGCTGCTGCATGCGCTGCAGGCGCATCGCGAGGCGTGTGAGGCCTGATGAGCAGGCGGGTCACCAGTTCCTCGCATGGGCGCGACGGCAATACGTCTGAGCGCATCAGCGATGCCGCGGCGCACGGGCAGGGGAGAGGCCGTGTCGTATCCGGTTCGGCTGCAGGGCATGGTGCCTCTGGGGACCGTGATTCCGCCCAATCTGGAAGGTCGACCCATGCCGATCGTGGGCATAGGCGCGAAACGGCGAAAGGTCATGCCGCAGCCCGCAGCGTCGTTTCTGAGGCTGGCGCGAGCATAGGCGTCGGCGAGCCTGACGGCTTCGTGGATGCGCGGGCATTGCCTAGCGAGGATCTGGTGGCCAAGACCTTGGAGGAGACGACCGGCACGCTCGGCATCGCTTCGCGGCCCAAAGTCGTCGATTTCAGCGCGCGGCTCCGGGAGCGGCGGCGCGCCAGCATGCGCACCATCGCCGTGCGCGTGAGTGCCATCGTCGGCAGCGTTGTCGTAGTCTGCGGCCTGGTGTGGCTGCTCCTGTTTTCCAGCGTCTTCCGCTTGGATGCCGCGCAGATTACGGTGTCCGGTGGAAACGAGTGGGTCAGCGAGCAGCGCATCCGCGACATCGCCGACCGTCAGATCGGCAAATCGCTGTTCCTAGTCTCGGCGAACGAAGTGACCTCGCAGCTCAAGGACATTCCCGGCGTCACCGACGCCACGGCGGGCAAGCGCTTCCCAAGGGGCATGGCGGTTGCGGTGAAGGCGCAGAAGCCCGCGGCCATGCTCAAAACCAGCGCAGGCATGACTGCAGTCGATGGCCAAGGCCGCGTACTCAACTCGGTCAACGGCGCTTCCGCCGATGGCATCCCGGTTATCGAAGTCAGTGACGTCGACAAGGGGCTGAGCAGCCGCGCGGTGCGAGAGTCACTGAAAATCCTCAGTTCCCTGCCCGAGAACATGCGCAAAAGCATCACCAAGGTCAGCGCCCAGACCCAGGACTCGATCACCACGGAATTGAACGGCGGCGACCGCGTCATCATCTGGGGCGACGCCTCGCAGCTGGATTTGAAGAAAGCCGTCGTCGACAAGATCATCAACGATCCCACCAAGATCGGCGACAAGCACCAGGTCGACGTCTCCGCCCCCCTGCGCCCGATCATTAAGTAGGGACGGGAAGCTGACTTTCTGCGTTTTCGACGCGATTATCAGGGTCGGCTACCAAGTGAGCAGCACGTAGCTCGGCAGTAAGATACCAAGCTAACGTTCGTAATCCCAATCTTATTAGTGCTTAGCTTCGTATTGATGTACGCATGCGGCGACGCAGTCAACGCTTTGCCAGTACCCAGCCGCCGAGGCCTACGAGCACGCTTCCGGTAACCAATCCGAGCGTTTGGTTGAATGCTGGCTTGCGAAGGAGCTGCTCGATGCGGCTGAGAATGGTGAGGACTATCACGTACCATGCTGCGGCCAAGAGGCAGAAACATCCGGCCAACACGACGTGCTGAATGAGCGGGCTTAAGGGATTCAGGTTGAATTGCGGGAAAAGGGATAGGTAGAATATCGCGACTTTGGGATTGAGCAGGTTCGAAAGCAGCCCTTCGCGAAAACCGTGATGCGTTGCCGTGACTTTTCGGACTTCCTGGCGTCCTTGGGGCGGGTCGTTTTCGGCAGCCGCGCTATGCCGTTGCATCCACACGGAACGAATCGACTGCACTCCCAGCCGTGCCAGATACAGGCCGCCCGCGATACGCACGACGTGGTAGAGCGTCGTGGAGGCCATCAGAAGAATCGTCAGACCAAAAGCCGCCGCCGTGCCTAATATGACGTTCCCCGTCATAATGCCAGCGACCGTATGGCGCGCCACTCGTCGCCCTCCGCGGGCAGCGTTCCTCAGCAGCAGTGCCATATCCGGCCCCGGCACGATGATGATGAGCAGGGATGCCAGTGTGAAGGCAATGAGTTGCTGAAGCATTGCGGCCCTCTCTGTGCGCGTGTATTTCTGGGGGATGATGAGTCCCCGGGATGGCGAATATCCCCTGTGCTAGGGCCAGACTACACAGGGCTTGCGAACACAAGGCATTCGAGAAGCGGCTACTGGAACGAATGCGCCACTGATGTACGAGAGGTGCGGCCGATTCGTTCCAGTAGTCTCATGTAACTGGCAGGAATACGCCGCTGACCGCAACTCAGCGTCTCTTTCGTGTCATTAATCTTATGCTCACGTGCAACCCGCACGGTGGTCATGCAAAAAGTGCTTCGAAAATGAATCTCGAAGCACTTTTTATATGGATTGAGGGGTTCCCAGATCAATCCCAATGCCTACTGGCGCTCAGTCGTCCTCTTCATCCTCGAAGTCTTCCAAGACTGGGCGTCCGTGCCTGCGATGATGCCGCAGCAATCTGCCTGCCAGCTCCTTGTCATGCTCTTTGAGAGCCGCCTTCACGCCGGATTTGACGATGGCGCGGTAGAAGAGGAACACCGCGAACAGCAGCACCGAAGCAACGCCGAACGCGACCAGCGTGTCGCCAGTGGTCTTTTTCTCCTGCTCGGACAGCGGGAACGGGTTCTTGGCTTGCGCCGTCTGCGCGGCATCGCGCAGCATGGATTTGAGATTCTCCGTCTGGGCGCTGAACTGGTTGCCGAGTTGGTCTCTGAGTTGACTGCCGAGCTGATCGCTGATGACGCCGATGTCCAGATCGTTGAGCTTTTGCAATGTCATGACTGCCTCCTTGTATGTCGTATATGTCGGATGCCGGCATCGCGGCCGCCGCTGATGCCCCTGTGCCGAATCCTGTATGTATCATCCTATAATGCGATTGCCGTTGCTCGCGATACGCGAAACGAGCATGCGGCGGTTTGACCCAGGTATCGCGAGTTTCCGGTGTTTTGCGCCTCGGCGGAACGTGTGCGACCTATGCTCGCAGCGTAGGATACATGCGTGAGACAGCATAGGGTCAGTTTGCATACGAGTAATTGCGCAGTCTTATAGTCTTATAGTCTTATAGTCTTATAGTCTTATAGTCTTATAGTCTTACAGTCTCATAGTCTCATATGGAATTCGGCTCATCGTGATGGTGCCAAGAAGGCTATAGGGCTATAGGCTAGGGATTATGCCAGAGCTACCAGAAGTCGAAACCGTGCGTCGCGGTCTGACGTCCCACATCACGGGTGCGACCTGCACAGACGTTGACGTGATCGACGAACGCATCCTGAGGCGGCATGGGGCTCCTGCAGCGCCGCACCCTTCGGGCAATGCATTTGCGCGCAGTCTCGAAGGACGCCGGATTACTGCTGTGGAGCGACGCGGAAAGTTCCTGTGGATGCCGCTCGACGTGCTCGGCGATGGCGTGCAACCTGCGCGGTCATTGAACGTGCAGTCCGCGCGACCATCGCAGTCGCAGCATCCATTCGAAGCGTTGACGGCGCATCTGGGCATGGGCGGCCAACTGCTGCTGCGCGAACCTGAGGCAGCGCTGCAAATTCCGGTGTTTTCTGCGCCTTCTTCGGCCCCTGCTTCTTCTGCATCATCTTCTGTATCGCATGACAAACAGCAAGCATCCGCAGCATCCCATGACGATAAGCGCTCGCGCGTGGCGCTGGCCCTTGCCGGCCCTCATGTACGCGCTCGGCTGCAGCTTGTACGAGTGGATGGGCGGCCTGTCGAGCTGTCGTTCGTTGACCAGCGCATCTTCGGCCGGCTCGCAGTCGAACCGCTCGCGGACGATGGCCGTGGCCGGTCGGTGCCCAGCAGCGTCGCCGACATCGCGCCGGACCCGTTGGAGCCCGCATTCGACGAGGAAACGGTCATCGCCCGTATGCGAGCATCGCGGGCGAGCGTCAAAGCGTTGCTGCTCGACCAGCGGCTGATTTCCGGAGTGGGAAACATCTATGCCGATGAGGCCCTGTGGCGCTCGCGCATATACTGGGCGCGAGCCGGACGCGGCATTGCGGCGCGCACGCTACGTCGGCTGCTGGCATCCGTGCGCGAGGTGTTCGCCGAGTCGCTCGCCCAAGGTGGCACCTCGTTCGATTCGCTGTACGTCAATGTCAATGGCGAGTCCGGCTACTTCTCGCGCAGCCTCAACGTGTACGGCCGCGCAGGCAAGCCATGCCCGCGATGCGGCACTCCAATCCGGCGCGAACGCTTCGGGTCGCGGTCGTCGTACTATTGCCCACGCTGCCAGCGGCGGCGCTGAGTGCCGGTGGGTGGCAAGGAGCTATAGCACCAGCTTGGCAGGGCGGGAGATACTATAATTTCCTTAGCTACTTCGCATTCCTTTTGCCGCATCCAGCGCCACCCTCGGAAGCTGCGAACGCATCCTTCATCGACGGCTACGAGGTGCCAGAATGACCCAAGTGGAATGAAGCGTAGGCGGCACCTACGGTCGGGCAGAGCTACTTGCGCGACCTATAATGTATATACTAAGATATACATACTATCGATTGTAGGAGGTGGTGGATATGGCTACGCTGACACTCAGCAAATGGGGCAACGCCCAGGCCGTGCGTTTGCCGAAGGACATGCGCGAACAAGTGGGCATGGCCGATGGCTCCCGTGTCGAGGCGACCGTCAAGGACGGTGTTATCGTGCTACGCCCAATTCGCACTAACGTCAGGATCGTCCGGGTTCCGCGCCTTGCCGACGTGTTTCGCAATCGCACCGAGGAGTACAAGGCCGCTGAGGAACTCGCAGGACCGGCCGTAGACAGGGAAGCCCTATGACCTCATGGGAATACGGAGATGTCCTCCTGGTCGATCTCGACCCGTCAAAGGGGCACGAGCAGAAGAAGCACCGCCCTGTAGTCGTCGTAAGCAACGACGACTACAACCGCAATTGCAGCATGACAGTTGTCATTGCGATCTCGCACGGACGCAGCGACTTCGAACTGCATCTGCCCATCGCGGCCGTCCAACGAGAGGACGGCAATGGCTGGATCGATGGCTACGCGCAGGTCGAGCAGATTCGGGCCTTGGACCTCGAAGAGCGTAACCCCGTCAGAATCGGCCGTCTCAAAGACGATGACATGGACCAGATTACCGGAGCCCTTATCAGCTGCTACATCCAGCCCGAGATGATGATCATCCCGAATTACGCGTAGTGAGTTAAGGGAGTCAGCAATTACTTGGCCGCGTTGGGTCGTAGACGTGGTCAATCCGCTGCTTGCCGTTGCCGATTGAATCGTTGCGCCGGATAGGTGATCTCTGTGCTGGCTGGTTTTTATAACGATTCTTCGTGTTGGCGGCGATGAAAACGTGAAGCAGCGATCGTGAGCGCAAAGGTGAGCAGCAGCGCTGCGATTGCTGTGACAAGGAAAACTACCGTGTAGCGGTTCGCCGCGATGGCGGGTGCGGCGAGGCTGGTGAGGACGCCGGCGCCGAGGAACACCGAGCAGGCGAAGAAGGCGACGGTGGTGGAGCGCGCTGCCGGAGCAACCTCGGTCGCCCACGATTGCAGGCCGGAATGGAGCAGGGCGTTGGACAGCCCGACCAGAACCGATGCGATGATCACGGTGGGAACCGACAGGCGCAGACCGGCGATGAAGTAGGCGACTGCCAGAATGAGCGCCCCCGCAATCATGATGGGCAGGCGTGGCAGCTGGCGCATGAGCGTCTTGTTGAGCTGGGACCCGGCGATCACCGCGATACCATAACCTGCGGTAAGGCTGCCGGCGAGCTGCGGGGCGACGCCAAGCGTCTCGATGGCGGGTGCCAGATAGGTCAACGTGCCCAGCAGCAGTCCGCCCTCGACGAATCCGAGGGCGTAGAGAGCGAGGGGGCGCGGCGCGAGTGCGATGCGGAAGGAGGCAAGGAAGGGGAGGGGCTGGACGTTTTGATTTGTGATATGAGACGATTCGGCAGGTCTCTGGCGATGCAGTACAAGGAAGAAGCCTGCCGCTGCTAGGCAGGTGAATGCGACGACGACGCGCCAGTTGGTGGCTGTGGCGATTGCACCGGCAACCAGCGTGGCGACGGTCGTTCCCAGTGCGGATGAGGCCTGCAGATCGGAGATCGCCTGACCGCGTTGGGCTGTGGGCGTGGTGTCGGCGATGAGCGTGAGGAGCAGCGGGTACAGGCCTCCGACGCACAGCCCCATCGCGGTTCGCGCCGCGACCATCATGGGCAGAGTCGGGGCAAGGATGGTCGCTAGACCGGTCAGCGTGGTTCCGGACAAGGCGACGAGCAGCGCGCGTCGGCGGCCCTGGCGCTCGCCCAATATTCCCCAGATTGGCTGGCCTAAGCCGTAGGCGATGCCGTAAGCGGCGATCATGGTCGCGATCGCGGAGAGGGATGTGCCTTCCTGAACGCTCATGAGGACCAGCATGGGGGAGGCTGCGAACCGGTCGAAGAAGGACAGAAAAGCGATTCCATAGAGCAAGCTGCGGCGGGCGGGACGTGCAGTATCGGGCTGCTGCTGGCTGGAATGCGATTGCTGGGCATGTGAGTGTTGCTCAGGGTGTGAAGATTGCAAAGGCCCCGATTTTCGAGGCATGGGTTTCAATGTCATAGTGCCATCGTTGCCGCTCAGGTTCTATGTGTCAAAGACCTAGAAGTATCCTCTGCTATGCTTATAAGGTATGGATATACGTGTGCTTGGCTATTTTCTTGCGGTAGACGAGGAACAATCGTTCAGCGCGGCTGCCGTGCGATGCCGGGTGGCGCAGCCCTCATTGAGCAGGCAGATCGCCGGATTGGAACGCGAGCTGGGCGAACGCCTGTTCGTCCGAGGTCGAGATGGTGCCGCGTTGACGGAGGCGGGGGAGACGCTCGTCCCCTATGCGCGCGCGGCGCTTTCCGCGATTGCCCAAGCCCATGACGCATTCGCCGAACGAACCGGATTGCTGACGGGAACCTTGCGCATCGGCGTCGTCAATGGCACCGCTAATACTCGGATTCCGGCCTGCGCGGCGGCGCTGCATCGTGCCCATCCCGGAGTGCGCATCACGATGGTCGATGGAACCAGCCGCACGCTGATCGAGGCCGTGCATGCTCGGGAGCTCGATCTGGCAGTCGCCGTGAGCGAAGTGGTGCCATTGCCCGAAGAACTTGACAGCACCACCGTGATGATGGATGAGGTGGTGGCAGTGGCTATTTCAAGCGGTTTTCCCCATGCGTCCGGAGTATCATGGCCGGACCTCGCAGGGCGTCCCATCATCAGCTACACGCACGAATCAGCATTGGCCGAACTCATCGACGCGGCGCGCGCAGACCATCAGATTGACCTGATGTGCGCGACCAACGACCCGCTCCTGCACGTGGCCATGGCCCGGCAGGGTGCGGGAATCGCGCTGACGGCGGCCTCCATGCTCCCTGCTACTGCTCCCGCCGCTTCCGACAAAGACGACCGACCTGACGGGTGCAGGGACCCTGACGAACTTGACGTCAGACACTTCAACCCGCCCCTGACCCTGCGCAAACGCCTGATATGGAGACGCGATGCCGCCTCTAGCCCAGCGGTACGTGCCTTCCTCAATCAGGTGTCCAAGTCTGACGCCTGAGACACGTGCATAGAAACATCCAACTGCTCACATAACTGGCAGAATTCGGCCGCTTACCGCGAGTCAGTGGCGTATTTCTGCCAGTAAGCCTTGTGGACGGGGATAGACCAAAGCGTAATGACAACGAAAAACGCCACCCAAGCTGCCTTGGATGGCGTTGTGTTGGTGGAGCTGCGGGGAATTGAACCCCGGTCCGATGACCGTACCCTCAGTCTTCTACGTGCGTAGTCTGCCGGCCGTGTGGCAATTTTTCTGCTCCCATCGTGTCGCAGACGACCGATGGCGGGCATAGCTGCAGAAAAAGTCCCTGAAACGCCCTGCGGCGCAGCGCTTCAAGCAAGTCCTCTTATAACGCCCAACATCCCCCCGAAGACACGAGGGAGTGGACGGAGCAGCTGCTCACTGGTTAATCCTGACTAAAAATCAGGCAGCGAGAGCGAACTCAGTGCGATTAGATTTAGCACTTAATTGTTTGCAGGGGTCATCCACGAGCGGACCCTGCGTTCTCGGCACGCTTCCCTGCGACGAACAGGTCACCGTCGAAACCGATCAGCCCCATATTGAATTATCAAACCCGGCTTTCGACCGGACATTTCACTATATACCGAATTGAACGAATATGCCAAATGATTGCTGCGACTATGCTGTGAGAGTATGAAAGTCATCTTGCAGCGCGTCAGCCAAGCCAGCGTCGATATCGAAGGTGCCGAGATGGCCGATATGGCAGGCACCAACGTCAACGCCGAAGACCTGCCTGACGTGCAGCCCTACCATGCCGCCATCGGTGCCGGATATGTGCTGCTAGTAGGGGTCGCCGATAGCGACGGCGAGCGCGAGGTGGCGTGGCTCGCGCATAAGATCTCGCATCTGCGCGTGTTCGAGGACGAGCAAGGCAAAATGAACCGCTCCATCCATGACGTAAACGGGCAGGTGCTCTCAATCTCGCAATTCACGCTTTTCGCCGACGTCAAGCGCGGTAATCGCCCTAGTTTTGTGACAGCGGGAAAGCCTGAGCATGCGAAAACAGTATGGTTGGCGTTCAACGAAGCACTGCGCGCCGAAGGGCTCACGGTGCAGGAGGGCCGTTTCGGCGCACATATGCAGATTGCCCTCGTCAACGACGGCCCCGTGACCATCGTCTTCGACACCGAGGAGATAGGGCTGTAAGACTGTTTCCTAAAACAGCCATATCATCGTTCTGGCGCGCTGTTAATTTGCCTGCCATATCGGCATCATCGTATGACGCTGACAGACAGTCATCGGCAGCCGTGTCCGCCAGCCGCACATGCCACAGCCCTATTGCAAATCGCGCGACAGCTCTTCGCCGGCGAGTTTCAGCCGGTTGCGCAGTGCGTCGAGTCGCTCGGCGCTCAGCGCATTGCTGACGAAGGTCAAGGCCAGGCCGGCGATGGGGTAGCCGTTGTAGTCGCGGATGGCCACTGCATAGGAATCGAATCCGGGAGTCACATCGCCATGCTCTTCGGCGAAGCCTGTCAGCTGTATCGCGTTGAGCAGTGCACGCAGCTCTTTTGGAGATTTGGGGCCGATGCCGGTACGGTCGACGAATGCGGCGCGATTGGGGTAGAGCGCATCGACTTGGGCGCGGGGCAATCCTGCGAGCATGGCTCTGCCGCTGGCGGTCAGGTGACTCGGCAGGCGCACGCCGACGCCGGAGACCAGCGGCGGGCGACCTGCGGCTCGCTCCTCAAGCACGTAGACGATCTGCGAGCCGTGCAACACTGCAAGATGGCCGTTCTCGCCCGTGTCGTCCACGAGTCGGGCCAACACCGGATGGGCGATGCGCGAGACGCGATGCTGGCGTGAATAGGCCGATCCCATTTCAAAAGTCTTCAATCCGATGCCATAGGTGTGCCGGTCCTTGAGACAGGTCACGAAGCCGTGCCGTTCCAGCACATCAAGCAACTGGTAGACGCTCGAACGCGGGATGCCAAGCTCCCGCGCGAGCATCGCCGCACGCGTCTCGCCGTGGGTGGCGATGAATTCCAGAATATCGAGCGTGCGCTCGGCCGCCGGCGTGACGCCATGCGCATGCGGGCTTTCGCTCGGGCGCTGCTCTGCTCGCTGCTCAAGCGCGGCGTGAGATAGCTCGTCGCTGGGCATAGCGGTCACATCATTCGTAAGAGTCATAGTCTGTACAGATTAACTGTCTGATATTTCGGACACAAAATCATGTCGCACCGGAATTCCTCGATGCATGAACGACGACAATAGCGCACAGAGACAATAGCGCACAGCAAGCATGGCGCGGCGGGCTGGCATACAGCCGTCCGCCGGCCCATACAGCGAAACGAGGAACTATGAGTATTGGACAGTCGCAGCAGCAGGCTTCGGTCAGCGTCGGCATCGGCGCCTTGAGCGTGGATGAGGTTATCGCGGTGGCGCGGCGCAACGCCAAGGTCGTCATAGACAAGCAGTCCCAACGCGAAATGGCCCTCAGCCGCGCGATCATCGAGGACCTGGCCGGCGACACGGTGCCGCATTACGGCATCTCCACCGGTTTTGGCGCGCTCGCCTCCACATCGATACCGCGCGAGCAGCGCTCGCAACTGCAGAAAAGCCTGATTCGCTCGCATGCCGCCGGCGCTGGTCCTGAGGTCGAACGCGAAGTGGTGCGTGCGCTGCTTGCGCTGCGCCTGTCCACGCTGTGCACTGGACGCACCGGCGTGCGCCCCGAAACCGCACAGGTCTACGCCGATATGCTCAACGCCGGCATCACGCCCGTGGTCTACGAATACGGTTCGCTGGGCTGCTCCGGAGATCTCGCGCCGCTTGCTGCCTGCGCGCTCGTAGCCATGGGCGAAGGCGAGGCCTATGACGCTTCCGGGCGCAAGGTGTCTGGCGGCAAGGCCTTGGCCGACGCGGGTATTACGCCCGTGGACTTCAAGGAGAAGGAAGGGCTGGCGCTGGTCAACGGCACCGACGGCATGCTTGGCATGCTGTGCATGGCCATCACCGATCTGCGGCTGCTGCTCAAGACCGCCGACATCGCCGCTGCGATGAGCGTGGAGGGCATGCTGGGCAACGACCGCGTGTTCGCCGCCGACTTGCAGGCGCTGCGCCCGCATCAGGGACAGGCCGATTCCGCTGCGAATATCGCCGCCATGCTGCGCGGCTCCGGGCTGATCGAAGCGGGCCGTCCCGGCGCGACTGTGCGCGTGCAGGATGCGTATTCGCTGCGCTGCACCCCGCAGGTGCATGGCGCGGCCCGCGACACGGTGGAATACGCCGCATCAGTCGCCAATATCGAGCTCGGCTCGGCCATCGACAACCCTTGCGTAACCCTTGACGGTCGCGTGGAGTCGAATGGCAACTTCCACGGCGCGCCGCTGGCCTATGTGCTCGACTTCCTGGCGATTCCCACGGCCGATGCTGCGTCGATCAGCGAGCGGCGCACCGACCGCTTCCTCGATACCTCGCGCAACCGCGGCCTGCCGGCGTTCCTGGCAGGCGATCCGGGCGTGGATTCCGGGCTGATGATCGCCCAGTACACCGCTGCCGGCATGGTTTCCGAGATGAAGCGCAATGCAGTGCCGGCCTCCGTGGACTCGATTCCCAGCTCGGCCATGCAGGAGGATCATGTTTCGATGGGTTGGGCCGCTGCGCGCAAGCTGCGCCGGTCGATTCCGGCTTTCGCCCGCGTGCTGGCCATCGAGCTCATCTGTTCCGCGCGGTCCTACGACTTCCGCAAGCCATACCAGCCGGGTGCCGCCGGCGCTGCCGTGTATCAGGTGGTGCGCAAATCCGCAGGCGCGGTCGGCCCGGAAATGCGCGATATCTGGACTACTCCGCAGATCGAAGGCGTCGCGGCCTCGATTATGAACGGTGATGTGCTTGCCGCCGCGCAATCGGCTGTCGGGGCGCTGCTCTGAGTAAGCACTGCGCTGAGTAAGCACTGCGCTGAGTAGGAAACTGCGCTGACCGAGGCTTGCGGCGAACAGGTGCATTCGGTTGCGTGCAGCCGAATGCCGCGTGTCCCGTCGTGTCCGTGCTCGGTCTACTATGGTCGGGAACTGTTGTTAGCACCCGCGCGTGGGCGTGAGTGGCGAGGAAGGCGTGGCATGACCGAAGCGAATGACGATAATGATGCAGCGATGCGCAGCGATAATCGTGCAGCGAGCTGTTTCGCATCATGTTCTGCCGAGCCCACATCCATCGCCGATGCGGCGGACAACATCGAGCTGAGCTTCGCTGACACACGCGATCTGGACGCGGCGCAGCTGGTGGAGCTCATGCGCGAGCGGGTGCGCGTCTTCGTGGTCGAGCAGACCTGCCCATACCAAGAGATCGATGACAAGGATTTCGCTGCGCGGCACGTCATGCTCAGGCGCGACGGACGGCTTGTCGCCTACGCGCGAATCGTCCCGCACGACGACGGCGTGCATATGAGCCTTGGCCGAGTAATCGTCGTCAAGGAGTTTCGAGGGCAGGGTCTTGCACGCCGGCTACTGCGTGCAGGTATCGATGAGATATGGCGGCTCTACCCGGGCACAGGCATTAAAATCGCGGCGCAGCACCGGCTCAAGGACTTCTATGGCTCCTTCGGCTTCGTCGCCGTTTCGCCGGTCTATCTGGAAGACGACATTCCTCATATCGATATGGTGCTTGAATCCGAAGCCGTCCAGTAGCGAACAGCGAGTAGCAAATAGTGCGTAGCGAGTAACGGACAGCGTAGGGGAGCCCCGAGCGTCAAGTCACCAAGCCAGCCGTAAGACGCAGAAAATCCTAGGATGCGATGCAATCAATGCACCATATCCTAGGATTTCCCTAGCTCGTATGTCAGCTAAGCGGGAATGTTCCCATGCCCAGCAGCCAAATTCAAGCAGTCAGACGCTAACTAGTCAACACTAGGCAGCCAGACGCTCAGCAGTCACACTCGTGCCGCCTTGCGCGTTTCCAGCAGACCGTACATCAGTCCGACGATCATGACATAGACCACAGCAACGGCCACGATGATGATCGAGCCGATCTCGCCCATCGCATCGGCTGCGACACCCATGATGGGCGGGAACACAGCGCCGCCGATCAGGCCCATGATCATCAGGCCCGAGACCTCGTTCTGACGCTTGGGCTGGTTGAGCAGCGCCTGCGAGAGGAAGAGCGAGAACACGTTGGAATTGCCGAAGCCGACGAGCGCCACCGCGACGTAGAACAGCCATTGCGGCGGGTTGCTCGTAACCGTGGAGAAGATGCCGAAGCAGATCACCGAAAGCACCAGAATGCCGCCGCAGATGCGCAGCGCCAGCTTGGTGCTCATGCGCTGCAGCACGATGCTGCCAGTGAGGCAGCCCAGCGTGCGGAAGGCGAAGTACACGGAGGTTGCACCGCCTGCGATGGCCAGCGGGACGCTGGTGTGCTCCATCAGGATGCGCGGTGCCTGCGCGTTAATGCCGACGTCGATGCCGACATGGCACACAATGCCGATGAAGCACAGCAGCACGACGCGGTTGCCGAGCAGCTTGAGGCAGCCGATGATCGTGGGGTTCGTGACTTCTTCGGCCGGTTCTTCGATCTGGTCGAACCACAGCGCGACGCACACGACGACGCCGATGACCAGGTAGATGACGTAGAGAATCCACCATGCGTGATTGAGCTGCGAGAAGCCCCAGCCGGCGATGATCGGGGCGAAGAAGGAAGCGAAGCCCTTGACGAACTGCCCGGTGGTCAGCGTGGAAGCGAGCTTGTCTCCCTTGACAAACAGCGTCATCAGCGGGTTGAGCGCGACCTGCATGATCGTGTTGCCCACGCCTAGAAGGATGAAGGAAACGATCATCGTCCACAGGCGTGCGGTTCCCGACATCGCCAGATACGCGAGAATCGGCAGCAGCATGGCGAATAGCGTGACGACAATCGAGAGGACTGCGGTCTTGCGCTTGCCGATCCGGTGCATCATTACGCCGGTGGGCACGGAGAAGATGAAGAACCAGAAGAACACCATCGTGGTGAACAGGTTCGTTTGGGAATTGGAGAGATTGAATTCGGGCTTGATGTAGTTGGTGGCTGTGCCGACGAGGTCGACGAAGCCCATGACGAAGAATGCCGACATAACAGGTACCAGGGCTTTGAAGCCCTTGGACTTGCCAGCTGGTTGGGCGGTGGTGGTGCTCATGGCTTTCTCTTTCTTTTCTCTGGGTATATGCGGTCGGTAGAGTTGGGCGAGTTCGCTGCCGAGCTGCCGGGGCTACCGGGGCTGCCGGGCAGCTATCGGTTGCAAGTCACTGCGGCGGTCCCAAGGCCGTCACGAACGTCAATGCTCATTCGCGACGGCCTCAAGAAGAAAGGGCGCGCCCGCTCAGGCCTTCTGCTCGGCCAGGTAATCGGGCATCTGCTCGGGGTACTTGGGCCACGCGCCGTCCTTGGTGCACACGAAGGCCGAGGTGTTCACGGCCGTGCGATGCGCCTCTTCCAGCGTGGAGCCGGTCAGGATCTTCGCGGTGAAGGTGCCGGAGAACGAGTCGCCAGCGCCGACGGTGTCGACCACTTCGACGTGCGGCGTCGCCAGCGTGGAGCTCTCGTTGGTCTTCGAGATGATCGTGCTGAAGGTCGAGCCACCGGTCAGCACCACGTAGTCGAGGTTATACTGGGAGAGGAACCAGCGGCAGGCCTCGTCGTCCGAAGCGCCGCGGATGTCGAACATGTCGCGCAGCAGCAGCAGTTCGGCGTCATTGAGCTTGAAGACGGTGGCGCTCTCGAGCAGCTCTTCGATGAGCTGCTTCGAGTAGTGGTCGCCGCGCAGGTTGATGTCGAAGAACTTCAGCGCGTTCGGCTTGGTGTGCTTGAGCAGCTCGATGATGGTGTCATGCGATTCCTGCGAACGCAGGGCGAGGGTGCCGAAGCATACGGCGTCCGCCTTCTTCACCAGGTCGATGAGCTCGCGCGTCAGCAGAATGTGATCCCAAGCGACGTTCTTGACGATCGTGTACTCGGGGATGCCGTTCTTGAGCGCGACCTGCACGGTGCCGGTCGGCCAGGCGTTGCGCTGGATGATGGACTTCACGCCCGACTTCTCGGTTTCGAGCAGCAGCTCGTCGCCGAGATCGTCCTGGCCGAGGGCGCTGATCGCGTAGCCCTCGACGCCGTTCATCGCTGCATGATAGGCGAAGTTGACGGGGGCGCCGCCAGCGCGCTTGCCGCTGGGGAGCATATCCCACAGCAATTCTCCTAAGGAGAGAACGATTGGCTTGGTCATTGGTTTCCCTTTCCTATGGTTGTGTTACCGTTTCGGAGCATTCGACGACATGGATGCCGTAGCGACATCGAAAAACATCGAGGGATGATCCAAAAAATAGATGATCGCCACTGCTGCAGCGCCGCATATCACGGCATCGCTGGGCAGGGCGGATAATGTGATCGTCGTGGAGTCGCGCAGCTCGGGAATCACGTGCTCGTCGACGACCTCGCGGATGGCGCTCAGCAGCCGCTGGCCGCCCTGTGCCACGATATCGCCGATGACGATGCGCTCGGGATTGTAGCCGTTGATGATGGTCACGCAGCCGAATCCGGCATACTGCCCCACCTCTTCGACCAGCAGCCGTGCGCGTGCGTCGCCGGCGTCGGCCAGCTGGAATAGGGCGTTGCACGCCTCGGCATGCCCAAGTTCCTTAGCGTGCGGCACCAGATCGCGGCTGATGATGGTCTCGTGGATCACCACGGCCGAGCAGTAGCGTTCGAGGCATCCGACGTTGCCACATTCGCAAGGCCGGCCGTGCATATCGATGCTGATATGGCCCAGCTCAGTGGCGGCGCCGAGCGTGCCGTTGATGAGTGTGCCGCTGTCGATGATGCCCAGTCCCACGCCCTCGCCGATCAGATAATACGCGAGATTCGAGCAGGAGCTGCTGCGGTCGAACAGATAGTTGGCGAGCGCGCCGGCCCTGGCATCCTGCTCGATGAAGACGGGAACGCGGAAAGCGCCTTTGAATTCACGCAAGAAATTGACCGCGCGCCAGGCACGCATCGAGGAAACGAGCACGGTGCGCCCGACAGTGCGCAGATAAGGCCCGGGAACCGCCATCCCCACGGCGATGATGCGCGGGTCGGTGCCGAGCAGCGCATCCACGCTGGTATGCACGAGCTGTATGGTCTGCGGAATCGTATCGTTGGTGACGGTGGGCAGATCGCGCAGCGAAAGACATAATCCGGCGAGATTGAAGACCCCGATCTGCACGATGCTGCGCGCGAACTTGACGCCGATGAAATGGAAGAGGTTCTCGTCGAGCCGCAAGCCGATGGAGCGCCGGTTCTTATCGCCTTCGATGTCGCCGGTCTCTTCGATGATGCCGGCGTCAAGCAGGCGGGCGGTGATCTTGGTGATGGCGGCAGGGGTGAGCCCCAAGGCCTTGGATATCTGCGCACGTGAGCATATGCCATTGCGGAACAGGTGGTGCAGGATGCGCGACCTATTGGATTCGGAAACCTTCGCTTGGGATGTGACGGTCTGTACCGTGCGCATGACACCCCCTTAGAGCTTTGGCATCGAATTCGTTCCTCGTTGAATCAGAACTCACAGTATAGGTTAATCGAGTTAATTCTCTGACGCAAGTCGCGTGTGTCACTTGCAAGTCGCGTGTCGTCGCGCCACGCCTGTGGCGAAACTTGCGGGTAATAACACGTCATTTATACTCAGTGGGATGCCGGCCCCGACACGTGGCCATGTGATCCGGCCGTGATTTGGCTCGATCCGATACACACAGCAGATAGCTCACCGATAGAGAGGAAAGCAGTGAAATACAAGAAGACTCTGGCAGCGCTCGCAGCGATCGCGACGCTTGCCTCGCTTGCCGCATGCGGCGGCGTGAAGGACAGCGGTTCCGCAGGCAGCGGCTCCGCCATCACCATCGGCACCACCGACAAGGTCGTTAGCCTCGACCCGGCCGGCTCCTATGACAACGGCTCCTACGCCGTGCAGATTCAGGTGTTCCCGTTCCTGTACGCGCAGAACTACAACACGGCGAAGCTCAGCCCTGACATCGCCGCGGACAACGGCACGTGGAGCGCCGACGGCACCAAGTTCACCGTCAAGCTCAAGAAGGACCTGAAATTCGCCAACGGCCATGACCTGACCTCCTCCGATGTGAAGTTCTCCATCGACCGCATCAAGAAGATCAACGACGAGAACGGCCCCAGCTCGCTGCTGGCCAACATCTCCTCGGTCGAGGCGCCCGATCCCACGACCGTGGTCTTCAATGATGCAGTGCCTCATGATGTGACGCTGACGCAGGTGCTGTCCAGCCCGGCAGGCCCTATTGTCGACGAGCAGGTCTTCTCCGCCGACAAGCTCACGCCTGCAGACGCCATCGTCAAGGCCGATGCCTTCGCCGGGCCGTACAAGCTCAATTCGTTCAAGCTCAACGAGACGGCATCCTACGCCAAGAACGACTCCTACCAGGGCCTGACCCCGGCCAAGAACAGCGCCGTGCAGGTGCAGTACTTCGCCGACGCTTCGAACCTGAAGATGGCGGTGCAGCAGGGCCAGGTCGACATCGCCTATCGCTCGCTCACGCCTACGGATATCAGCGACCTGTCCAAGGACAAGAAGATCGACATCGTCAAAGGCCCAGGCGGCGAGGCGCGCATGCTGACCTTCAACTTCAAGATCCAGCCCTTCGGCGCGTCCCAGCCTGACGCCGACCCGGCCAAGGCATCCGCCGTGCGCCAGGCTGTCGCCGACCTCATCGATCGCCAGGAGCTGGCCACCAAGGTCTACAAGAACACCTATACGCCGATGTTCTCCTACATTCCTGACGGGCTGGCCGGCCACGAGGACACACTCAAGGCCGCCTACGGCGATGGCAGTGGCAAGCCGAGCCTGGACAAGGCGAAGCAGACGCTCGCCGCCGCGGGCATCACCTCGCCGGTGGACCTCAAGCTGCAGTACAACAGCGACCACTACGGCTCCTCCTCATCCGACGAGTACGCGGCAGTCAAGTCGCAGCTTGAAACCGGCGGTCTGTTCAAGGTCGACCTGCAGCAGACCGAGTGGACGCAGTACAGCAAGGAGCGCGTCGTCACTAAGGATTCCGACGGCAGCTATCCGGTCTATCAGCTCGGCTGGTTCCCGGACTACTCGGACCCTGACAACTACCTCTCCCCGTTCTTCCGCGACGGCAACTTCGTCAACAACGGCTACGCGAACAAGGAGGTCAACGACCTGATTGCGAAGCAGGCCGGCCAGACCGACGCCACCGCCCGCGAGCAGACGCTCAAGCAGATTCAGGCCCTCGTGACCAAGGATCTGCCGACGCTGCCGCTGCTGCAGGGCAACCAGGTCGCCGCCACCAGCACGAAGATCAAAGGCGTAGTGCTTGATGCGTCCTTCCGCTTCCGCTATGCCTCGGTGACCAAGTCCTGAACTCATGCTGCCTGAGGGCGTTCGCGGTCCCCATGACCGTGCCGCCCCTAGGCGTCGCAGGGGCGAAGTCCTGACCAGCAGGGCAACCAGCAATGATGCCGGGGTCTGTCGCTTGTAGCGCGCAGGCCCCGGCATTGCTGCATTGGCTGCGCTTGTGGTTGTGGTTGCGGTTGTGATTGTGATTACGCCTGTGCCTATATCGTGTTTATGCCATGGTATGAACTGACTGGGTGATTACCTGACGAAGTCATTACCTGACTAGTCAACTGATTGTTTGATTATTGATTTTGATTATTCCTTGATTGAAGGAGCTGCTCCAAGTGTCGCAGAGCGCCATGCAGTCCGCAGCCGTGCCCGAGCCGTCGGCCAGACACGAGGCGGAGAAGAAACCGCCCGAGAATCCGGTCGCAGGGCCACCGGAACAACCATCCGGAGTGCCGGACAACGCTGCCGAAAAACCTAAGAAGAACAGGATCTCAGGCGGATTCTTCCGCTTCGTCGTCACCAGATTCCTGCTGATCATCCCGACCGTGTTCATACTCGTTACCGTCGTGTTCTTCGTCATGCGCGCTACGGGCGACCCGATCTCCGCGGCCCAGGGCGGCCGTCTGAGCCCGCAGGAGCTGCAGCGGCGCATCCATGACGCAGGGTACGACCGTCCGCTTATCGTGCAATATTTTCAATATCTGGGCAATCTGCTGCACGGCGACCTGGGCACCACGCTCACGGACAATCAGCCGGTCAGCTCGATTCTGGTGCACTACGGCGCGGCCACGCTCGAACTGGCGATGCTGTCATTGATTGTGGCGCTTGTCGTAGGCATCGGCCTGGGGCGCATCGCAGCCAAGCACCGAGACCACGGCGCGGATGCGGGCATCAGGGTCTTCGCGATCCTGTGCTACGCCACGCCGGTGTTCTTCCTGGGGCTGGTGCTCAAGCTGGTGTTCTCCACCTGGCTCACCGTGCTGCCGAGCTCCGGGCGCTCCTCGTTGTCTACGGATATGCAGTTCAACCGGCTGGTCTCGCCGACCGGGCTCTACATCATCGACGCATTGCAGCTGGGCGATATGCATGTCCTGCTGGATGTGCTCGCGCATGCCGTGCTGCCCTCGCTGGCGCTGGGGCTGCTGACCGCAGGCGTATTCATCCGACTGGTGCGCACGAATGTCATCTCCACATATAATTCCGACTACATCGAGGCCGCCCGCTCGCGTGGCGTCTCGGAGAAGCGGCTGCTGTCCAAGCATTCGTGGAAGCCGGCGCTCATCCCGATCATCACCGTCATGGGCATGCAAATAGCCATGCTGCTCGCCGGTGCGGTGCTGACCGAGACGACCTTCGAATGGAAGGGCCTGGGCTTCATGCTGTCCAACTATCTCAAGGCCCGTGACTTCGTCGCCGTGCAGGGCATCGTGATTCTCATCGCGATCATCGTGTCCGTGGTGAACTTCATCGTGGACGTGATCAGCGCCCTCATCGACCCGAGAGTGAGGTACTGACGATGAGCGACAATACAGCGAATACCGTCACGGTCCCCGGCGACGAACGGCTCGACAACCTCAAGGTGCGCAAGCCCGTGCCGTGGCTGTCCCGGCTGCCGCTTGCGAAGGACCTCTCCATCGCCGTCGGCTGGCAGAAGGGCATGCTGGTGGCCGGGCTGGTCATCACCGCGTTCTTCCTGCTGGTCGCCATCTTCGCTCCGGTGATCGCGCCATACGGCTTCTCGCAGATCAAGGATGCGAACGGCGTGGCCTTCCCGACGCAAAGCGCGCCAGGCGCTGGGCACATCTGGGGCACCACGGTCGGCGGCTTCGACGTGTTCAGCCGTACGGTCTGGGGCACGCGCACCGCAGTGATCGCCATCGTCATAGCCGTGCTGCTCTCCATATTCGCCGGCGTGCTGCTGGGTCTGGTCTCCGGCTACTTCGGCGGCTGGGTGGATCGCGTGCTCGTGGTGATCGCGGACGCCATCTACTCCTTCCCCTCGCTGCTGCTGGCGATTCTCATGGCCATCGTTATCTCTGGCGGCCAGTCGAGCCTGTGGGGGGGCATTCTCGCCTCCGGGTTGTCAATTACGGTCGTCTATATTCCGCAGTACTTCCGCACGATTCGCGCCGAGGTCATCCGCATCAAGGAATCGGCCTACGTGGAATCGGCCAAGGTGGTCGGAGCCTCGACTTGGCGCATCATGACCAAGCATTTGCTCAGGAACTCGACGCGCACCCTGCCGGTCATCCTGACGCTCAACTCCTCCGAGGCGATTCTGACGCTGGCGGGGCTGGGCTTCCTTGGCTTCGGTATCGAGCCGACCGCTGCAGCCGAATGGGGCTACGACCTCAATCGCTCGGTGGCCGATGTGACCGCCGGCATCTGGTGGACCGCCATCTTCCCGGGCCTGGCCATCGTGCTCATCGTGCTTGGCATCACGCTGGTCGGCGAATCGCTTAACGATCTGGCCGATCCGCGGCTGCGCACGCGCAAGTCCGCAGGCGAAGTCGTCGGATCCATCGAAGACACGTCGGTCGACCCGAACGAGAAGCCCGGCGAAGCCAACGAGGTGGCGGCGGAGCTGGAATCCCTGCGTATTGCGGCGACTGCGGGCGAGGAGCCTGACAGCGCTGACAGCGCAGACGCAACAACTGAAAAGGAGGCGCGCGATGAGTGAAACCGCAACAGCGGCAACAGCGGCCACGTCGACGCCGGTCACGGCGGCAACAGCGGCCACGGCGACGCCGCATCTAGGCAAGGATGAGCTGGCTCGCATCGACGATCTGAGCGTGTCATTCATGACTGACGCCGGCTCCATCAAGGCCATTGACGGCGTCGACTTCACGATTCCGAAGGGCAAGGTCGTCGGCGTGGTCGGCGAGTCCGGCTCCGGCAAATCCGTCACGGCGCGCTCGATCATCAAGCTGCTGCCGGTGACAGCCGCCACTTCGGGCGCGGTCTATCTCGCGCGTCGTGACGGCACCGGCGAGCTGGATGCCTTGGCGCTGTCCGGCGAGCAGCTGCGCCGTATGCGGGGCGACGAGGCTGCGATGGTGTTCCAGGAGCCGGGCTCCGTGCTCAATCCTGTGTTCACTATTGGCTGGCAGATCGAAGAAGGCCTGCGCGCGCATGGCCTGAAAGACAAGAAAGAGCTGCGCGCCAAAGCCGTCGATATTCTCAAGAAGGTCGGCATCCCTGACGCTGAGACCCGTGTGGACTACTATCCGCACCAGTTCTCCGGCGGGCAGAAGCAGCGCATCGTCATCGCGATGGCGCTTGTGCTCAATCCCGGGCTGATCCTCGCGGACGAGCCGACTACCGCGCTCGACGTGACCGTGCAGGCCGAGATACTCGACCTGCTGCGCCTGGCTCGTGACGAGTTCGGTGCCAGCGTGCTCATCATCACGCACAATATGGGCGTGGTCGCCGACATCGCCGATCAGGTCGTGGTCATGTACCGCGGGCATGTGGTCGAGCAGGGCGATGTGGAGCAGATCTTCTACCATCCGCAGGCCGAGTACACGCAGCGCTTGCTGGCGGCGGTGCCGCGCATCGGGCAGCAGCTCACGGTGCACGACGACGAAGGCAAGGCGCTTGAGCGCTCGTCCGACTGGCGTCAGGAGCCGGTCGCCGTCGAGGCCAAGGGCCTGACCATCACCTACCCCGGGCGTCTCATGCAGCCTGATTTCGTGGCGGTCGACGGCGTCGACTTCACGATTCACCGCTCCGAAGTGCTTGGCCTGGTGGGGGAGTCCGGCTCCGGCAAATCCACGACCGGGCGGGCGATCGCCGGCCTGCAGAAGGTTTCCGGCGGCTCGCTGAACGTGCTCGGCGTCGAGATGAACGGCGTCAAGGAACGCGACTTCAAGCCCAAGCGCGCCGATATCGGATTCGTGTTCCAGGATCCGGGCAGCTCCTTCGACCCGCTGATGACCATAGCCGAGAACGTTGCCGAGCCGCTGCTCGTGCATCATAAGTACTCGTCGGTGGCCGATGCGAAGGACTATGTGGGCGATCTGCTCGAAATGGTCCAGCTGCCGAGAGCGTATATGAACCGCTTCCCGCACGAGCTGTCCGGCGGCCAGCGCCAGCGCGCCTCGCTGGCCCGGGCGCTCGCGCTGAAGCCGTCATTGCTTATCGCTGACGAGCCGACTTCGGCGCTCGATGTGTCGGTGCAGGCCAAGGTGCTTGAGCTGTTCAAGAAGCTGCAGATTGAAATCGGCTTCGCCTGCCTGTTCATCACCCACGATCTCGCGGTTGTCGATATGCTCGCCGACCGCATCATGGTGATGCATCAGGGCCGCATCGTCGAGCACGGCGACGCCGACCAGGTCATCGAACGCCCGGAGAATCCCTACACGCGCAAGCTCCTCGCCTCGCTGCCGGTGCCTGATCCGCGCGAGCAGCGGGCGCATCGCGAGCATTTGCACGCGCTGGCCGCCGAGGCGGTGTAGGCGCAATCGGGTTGCGCGGGTTGCGGTAGGCATTGGGCATGGGCACTGGGTGGGTGTCTGTGCGCTGATTATCCGCCGCAGCCCGGTACGTCAGCGTACGTTTTCTGTCATGGGAACGATATGCGTATCGGAAAACGTACACTTAGTCGATGTCAGTGTACGTTTTCCGATACGGAGTCAGCAAACGTGCCGGAAAACGTACGCTGCCAACGCGAGGTAACGCGCAAAGACGGCCGATCAGACGGCCTGTCCGTTGAATGTGAACAAGGCGCGGGGGTTGCCCTGCGCGAGCCGGCGGCGATACTCCTCGACATACGCCATGCGCTCCACGGTGCTGGCGGCGAGCGGCTGGGGCAGCTCGCCGGGCGCGAACCAGCCCACTTGCAGGCTTTCCTCATCACCGACGAAGGGGTCCGTGTTGCCTTGCAGGTTGGGCTTGCACAGGAACAGATGATCCATATACATCGTCCGGTCGCCGTTGGCGTAGGTCACCACCTGCGTTGAGGATTTCACCGACACCAGGTCGGTGACGATCGCATCGACCCCGGTCTCCTCCTTGATCTCGCGCACCACCGTGTCGGCAGGCTCCTCGCCCGGCTCGTTGATGCCGTACACCAGTGCCCACTCGCCGGTGTCGGCGCGTCGGCCGAGCAGCACCCGGCCATCAGCGTCCTCGACATAGGCGGTCACGCCGATCATCCAGAGGAGCTGGTGACCGATCTTCTTGCGCAGATCGAGTACGAATTGCGGTGTTGGCATGGGGATTCCTTGCAGTCGTTAGCGTGTGCGTGCAGAAGACTGCTGATGGATCCACTGCTCGACATCCTCGATCTGCTTGGGGATTCCGGCGGAAAGCCATTCGGGGCCGTGCTCGGTCATGAGGACGTCATCTTCGATGCGAATGCCGATGCCGCGCAGCTCGGGCGGCAGCAGCAGATCGTTCTGCGCGAAATAGAGGCCCGGCTCGATGGTGAAAATCATGCCCGGCGTGATTTTCGCGCCCTGATACGACTCGTAGCGGGCCTGCGCGCAGTCGTGCACGTCGAGGCCGAGATGGTGAGCCACCCCGCAGGCGATCCAGCGGCGATGCTGCTGGCCTTCGGGGGAGAGCGACTCCTCCACATCGACCGGCAGAATGCCCCAGTCATGCAGTCGCTCAGCGATTACGCGCATGCAGGCATGGTGGATATCCGAATAGGTGGCACCGGGCTGCGCGGCCTCGAAGCCGGCCTGCTGGGAGTCCAGCACCGTCTGGTAGAGCTTGCGCTGCAGCGGCGTGAACGTGCCGTTCACCGGGAAGGTGCGGCTGATATCGGCCGTGTACAGGCTTTCCACCTCCACGCCGGCGTCGATGAGCAGCAGCTCGCCGTCGCCCACCACGCCCGTGTTGCGCATCCAATGCAGAATCGGCGCATCCTTGCCCGAGGCGATGATGGTGTCGTAGCCCACTGTGTTGCCCTCCTCGCGGGCCACGGAGTTGAACGCGCCTTCGAGCATGCGCTCCGAACGCGGCTTGCCGACAGCCTCGGGCAGACGGGATAGAATCCGGTCGAAGCCCTTCTTGGTGGCGGCGATGGCCCTGCGCATCTCGTTGATTTCGAAGGAATCCTTGACGAGCCGGGCCTCGGAGGCGTATTCGAGCAGCTTGTCGTCTTCGGCGGCGTTATCGCCAGGGTCGGCGAATCCGTTGGCCTGCCGCGCCGCTTCGACCATGCCGGTGACCTCCGGGTCGGCCTGGCGAATCGCGCGCACCCGCACGGCTCCGGCCTCAGCGCCGACATCCTTGCCGATCGCGTCAGCCAGCTGCGCGATGTCATGCGTCTCCAAGCCGGTCATCGCATGCAATTCCTTGAGCCCGGCGCGCGGGCCCACCCAGTACTCGCCGTAATGCGCGTTCGCGTAGTAGTCCTCGGTGCTGTTGTCGGCGCGAGGCGGCACGAAGAGCTCCACATGATGCGTCGCGCCGGACTTGGCCTCCGGATCGGCGGAATCGATAGGATTGAGCACCAGCACGGCTCCGGCCTCGTAATCCTGGCCGAGACCCGTGTAATACGAGAAGACGGAATCGGGGCGGAAAGCATAGTCGTCGTCATTGTTGCGCACCTTGGGCTGGCCGGCCGGAATGACCAGCCGCTCGCCGGGGAACTGCCTGCCGAGTGCTTCGAGCCGGGCGGGAATGTAGGTGCTGGATTCCAACGGCTTGATGTCGGGCTCCTGATTGTCCCAGCCGGTCGTCATGAAATCACGGAAGGCGTCGCTGCGAGGGCGCAGCGTGCGGTTATTCGTCCGATCGTGCATTGGCTGGTCGGCACCCGGTGCCTGCGAAGCCTCCTGCGCCTCGTATTCCTTGTCCTTGTCGGTCACGACGTCGCCCATTCATATCTCCATTCATTCGCATGCGTGATTGCATATGCAGTCCATCGTAGTTCGAGCAGCTTAACAGCGCGTGATGCCCGATTTGCGCCAGCTGAATTGTCCACGCGTCGTCTTTCGACCGCTAACAAGATGCTGACGTACGTTTCGTCACATTGTGTATCGAATTTGCATAGCATTTCGCACGGTAAGGTCGCGCTGGCGTACAAAGCGCAACGTTCTTACGTCTTGCTCGCCGTCGGATGAAACGAGCGCTGGTTCACCCGCTCGCCTAGAATGGGAAAGATTGTGAAGCGTGTGAGGCAAGTAGAGAGACGAGGGATAACGCACAGCATGTCATATGAGCATCCGAACCAGGGCAAGACTACGATCCGCGAGGTCGAACGCGATATCATGAGCCGCCCCACGGAGCATAACACCACGAACCTCGATCTCGACCGCATGACGATGATGCTTGACCTGCTGGGCCACCCGGAGGATTCCTTCCGCATCATCCACATCACCGGCACGAATGGCAAGGGCTCGACGGCCCGCATGGCCGAGGCCATCTGCCGGGCGTACGGCATGCGCACCGGGCTGTACACCTCGCCGCATCTCGAGCGCATCAACGAGCGCATCGCGATCGACGGTCAGCAGCTGAGTGACGATGATTTCATCGACGCCTGGGAGCAGATCAGGGATTTCGTGGCGCTTGTCGACGCGGCAATGGCGAAGCAGAGCAAGCCGAAGATGAGCTTCTTCGAAGTGCTCACTGCTATGGCTATATGGAAGTTCGCCGATGCGCCGGTCGATGTCGCCGTGGTCGAAGTGGGCATGGGCGGCAGTTGGGATGCGACGAATGTGCTCGACGGCGATGCGGCGATTATCGGGCCGGTCGATATGGACCATATGCAGTGGCTCGGCGACACCGTGGAGCAGATCGCGACCGAGAAATCAGGCATCATCAAGCCCGGATGCACCGCCATCATCGGCGCGCAGCCGCATGCGGACAAGGTCATGCCGATTCTCGAAGCCGCTGCGGCGAAGAACCACGCGACGCTGGTGCGCGACGGCATCGAGATGGAAGTCGTCGCCCGCACGCTGGCCGTGGGAGGCCAGGTGGTGACCATGCGTACGCCCAACGGCACCTATGAGGATGTGCCGGTCGCCAAATTCGGCGAGCATCAGGCTCATAACGCGCTCGCCGCGCTGGCTGCGGCCGAAACGGTCATTCCTGTCAACGGGGTGCTCGACGGCGATCTGGTGGCCGAAGGCCTGAGCGGCGTGAAGATTCCGGGGCGCATCGAGCAGATTCGTACCTCGCCGACCATCATCCTCGATGGCGGGCACAACCTGAATGCGGCCGAGGCCCTGCGTCGCGCCATCGAAGAGAACTACGACTTCAAGCAGCTCGTCGGCGTCATCGCCATGATGGAGGACAAGCAGGTCGAGGAATATCTCGGCGTGCTTGAGCCACTGCTCAGCCATGTGGTCGTGACCGAGAACTCCTGGCGCGAGCGCGTGATGCCCGCCGAGGAGCTTGAGAAGATCGCGGTGGACGTGTTCGGTCGTGACCGCGTCACGCGCGTCGATGAGCTGCCCGACGCCATTCAAGCTGCCGTTGATATGGTGGATGCCGAGGATGAGCTGGGTGTAGGGTACGGCCACGGCGTGCTCGTCGCCGGTAGCTTCGTCACCGCCGGCGACGCCCGCACGCTGCTCAAGGAGCAGGTCGATCCTGATTTGCAGCGCACGAAGGCCGAGCGGGTACACCAGCCGGCGGTGGAGCCGGAGCCGCGGGACGCTGCGGAGGATGGCTCAACTGCACCGGACGGGGATTCCGCAACGGATGATGATTCCGGTCCGGAATCGTCGGTGTCGTCGCCAGCGTCGCCATCGGTGTCGGCATCGTCATCGACTGAAAACTGAGCCTCGGGTCGCGCCATGTATCTCAAAGAACTGACCCTGCGGGGGTTCAAATCCTTCGCCTCCGCCACCACCCTGCGCTTCGAGCCGGGGATTACGGCGGTTGTGGGCCCGAACGGCTCCGGCAAGTCGAATATCGTCGACGCGCTGACCTGGGTCATGGGGGAGCAGGGCGCGAAGAATCTGCGCGGCACGTCGATGGAGGACGTGATTTTCGCAGGCACGTCAAGTCGGCCGCCGCTCGGGCGTGCGCAGGTGACGCTCACGATCGACAATGCGGATCATGCGCTCGACATCGACTATGCCGAGGTGACGATCAGCCGTACGATTTTCCGCAACGGTGGTTCGGAATACGCGATTAACGGCACGGCCTGCCGTCTGCTCGATATTCAGGAGCTGCTGTCTGACACGGGCCTTGGCCAGCAGATGCATGTGATTGTGGGGCAGGGGCGGCTTGACGCCATTCTGCGCGCGGATCCGAGCGGGCATCGGGCCTTCATCGAGGAGGCTGCGGGCATTCTCAAGCATCGCAAGCGCAAGGAGCGTTCGCTGCGCAAATTGGAGAATACCGAGGCTAATTTGTCGCGGCTTGACGATCTGCTGCATGAGATTCACCGGCAGCTTGGTCCTCTGGGGCGTCAGGCTCGCATCTCGCGTCGCGCCGAAAGCATTCAGGTCTCGCTGCGCGACGCGCAATCGCGCATCTATGCCGAAGATGCGATTGAATCGTTGCAACGTCGCGAATCGCTACGCACGGAACTGACTGGCATTCGCGGCGAGCTGACGCAGCAGCAGCGCGAACTCGCACAGATTCGGCTACGCATCGAGCAGGTCGAGGCGCTGGGCTCGCAGGCAAGCCCGGCCATCGCCAAGGCGAATCAGATATGGCACGAGCTTGCGAGCATCGAGGAGCGGCTGCGGTCGCTGGCGCAGCTCGCGCAGGAGCGCGCGAGGTCGTTGACGACGCAGATCGTGACGAATTTCGGCGAGGATCCGGAGTTGCTGGAACGCCGCGCCGCCGAGCTTGACGGGCAGGCGCAGGCTTCGCAGCATGCCGTCGAGGAGGCGCGGCTTGCCTATGACAAGGCGGTCGAGGAGCGTGCCGGCGACGAGAAGCAGCTCGCCTCGCTGCGTCAGACGCTGGCCGAGCTGCGTGTCAACGCCCGGCAGCGCGAGACACGCGTGGCGAATCTGCGTGAAATGGTGGCGCGTGAAGAGTCGGCTGTGCAGTTGGCTCATACCCGTGCCGCCGATTTCACGGCGCAGCGCACGGATATCACCGCGCATCGCGATGCGGCGCAGACGCAATACGATGAGCTGAACCAGTCAACCGCCGAGATTGGCGATGACGACGGCAAGGCACTGGACGCGGCCCGTGAGCAACTGCGTCAATGCCAGGAATCGTTGGCGGCGCAGGAAGACAAACTGCGCAAGGTCAATGGCGAGATCATATCGCAGCAGGCCAAGGCCGATGCGCTGAATGACACTTTGGACAGCCGCAATGCCTCGGGGGCGCTGGAACGTGATGGTGATATCGCCGCCTTGGGCCGGCTCACTGACTTCATCCATGTTGCCGATGGCTGGGAGGAGGCCGTCGCGCACGCCTTGGATGAATTCGCCAGCGCCATTGTCGTTCCCGATGCCGATGTGATGCTGCAAGCCTTGGAGCGCGCCAAGAATAGCCAGCTCGGCAAGGCAGTGCTGCTGCGGCCAATGGACAACGCGGCAATGGTCAAGAGCAATGGTGCTGGGATTGATGCGGACCGCGCGGCACTTGAAAACGTTGATGCTGTGGATATTGACGCGGAGAACGAACAGCCGCAAGACGCGCCAACACGCGGTGCCGCACGCTCGGCTGCCGCATTGGTGTCGGTTAATCCATCGCGCGATGACAGTGAGCAGCAGGTTCGTGCCGTGGTCGCTGCAGTGCGTGCGTTGCTGGCCGACGTATGCGTTGTGGAAAGCCGCGAGGATGCGGCTCGGGCGGTGCTCAGCGGTTTGTGGTGGCAGGCGGTTACGCGCGAAGGCGAGGTCATTAACCGCGTTGGCGCGATTGGCGGGTCGTCGCTGTCGCAAAGCGATCTGTCGCTGGCGGCGCGTCGCGACAAGGCGCTAAGCCAAGTAAAGGTCTTGCAAAAACAGCTCGCGCAGTTGCAGAACGAAGTCGAGCGGGCACGTCAGGCCCGGGAGCAGGCGCGTCTTGCCGTTGATGCTGCGGCACAGCAGCGCACCGAGGCCAGACTTAGGGCGCAGCAGGCCCAAGAGGCGCTGCATTCCGCGCAGCAGCGGGTGGAGGCGCTCACGCATCAACTGAGTGCCCTTGACGCCAAACTGGTTTCAGCCAAGGAAGACGGGGAGGCCCATGGGCTGAAAGTCGCTGAGTTGGGCCGCGCGCTGGAGCAATCGCAGACGTCATCGGGCGAACAGGATGACTTCGACGAACTCGCCGAACGCGAACACGATCTCGAAACGCGGCTGACCGCCTCACACGAGCATGAGATCACGGCGAAACTCGCATGGAACGAGGCGACGCACAAGGGCGAATCGCTGCAGCGACAGGCCGGACTGCTGCACGACAACGCCAAGGAGGCCACTGCACGGCGCGCCCGGCTGGAATCCCTCAACGAAACGCGCCGTCAGCAGGCGGCAAAGGTCGAGCAGGTGGCGGCCGATGCGCTCGCTGTGGCGCAGCTTGTGCATCGTGATTTGGATGCCGTCGCCGCCAAACGCGAGGAGCTGCAGCGTGCGGCATCCAGTCATGACGACGAACTTAAATCGCTGCGATCCCAACGCAATGCGCTCGAACCGCAGGTGGCGCAATTGCAAAAGCGCGAGCATGCGTTGGATGTTGACCGTGAGCGGCTGGCGGCGAACCACGGGCAGCTCACGCAGAAGATTTCCGACGAGCTAGGCATGAGCGTGGATGAACTCGTATCCGGGTATGGGCCCGAGCAGCCGGTTCCCGTGCTTGACGACGAAGGGCAGCCTGTTGCGCTTGACGGCGAGGCTGTTGAAGCTGATGAGGTTGAGGATAAGGCCGCTGCGGAAGAAGCGCCGCGCTACAAAACCGTGCCCTACGTGCGCGAGGAGCAGGTCAAGCGGTTGGACAAGGCGCGTCGCGACCTCAAGGCGCTCGGCAAGGTGAATCCGCTGGCTACCGAGGAATACGATTCGCTGCAGGAGCGCAACCAATATCTCAACGATCAGCGCAACGACGTGGCTAAAAGCCGCGACGACCTCATGCAGCTCATCAAGGACCTCGACGCTACCATGACGCAGGTCTTCGCCAACGCCTTCAACGATACGGCCCAAGCCTTCGCCAAGGTCTTCGCCACGCTCTTTCCCGGTGGCACTGGTCGCCTGCGCCTAGAAAACCCAGACGATATGCTCACCACCGGCGTGATTGTGGAGGCCAGCCCGGCCGGCAAACGGGTCAAGCAGCTCAGTCTACTCTCGGGCGGCGAACGCTCGTTGACCGCGCTGGCGCTGCTCTTCGCCATCTTCACGGCCCGCCCCAGCCCCTTCTATGTCATGGACGAAGTCGAAGCCGCGCTGGACGACATCAACCTCACCCGCTTGCTCCACGCCTTCGAAGACCTGCGCGAGCACGCTCAGCTGATTGTTATTACCCATCAGCAGCGCACCATGTCGATTGCGGATGCGCTTTACGGAATCACCATGCGCGCTGATGGAGTGACGGCCGTGATGAGTCAGCGTCTAGAACATATGGGTGATAGCGCTGTGCAGTAATGGCGCTTTTGCATGAACTATGTCTTGTTTGTGACATTTACTGGCTATAGAAGACAGAAACAAGACATAGTTCGTTGAATAATGCGTTATTTCTGACATTTAGACCGTATACGAGGCACTATGAATACATAGTGGTTGGAATGGCTTTGTCAGGTAGTGGCACGACGGAAGGGGGTAAGCGTGAAAATCGTTATTGCTCCCGACTCGTTCAAGGGGTCGCTCACTGCGCGGCAGGCGGCTGAGGCCATCAGACGCGGCGTGCTTCGTGCGCAGCCTGATGCCGAATGTGTCATGATACCTATGGCTGATGGCGGCGAAGGCACCGTGCAGTCCCTAGTTGACGCGACTGGCGGGCGAATCGTCAGCGCGCGGGTGACCGGGCCTCTCGGCAAGCCTGTAGATGCCGCCTATGGGCTGCTCGGCGACGGGCATACGGGCGTGATTGAGATGGCCGCCGCCAGCGGCATCCAGTTTGTCGATGCGCAGACTAGAAACCCGCTGACTGCTACGACCTACGGCACCGGAGAGTTGATGCTCGACGCGCTTGACCACGGTGTCGATACGCTCATCATCGGGCTCGGTGGCAGCACTACCAACGACGGCGGGGCGGGCATGGCTCAGGCGTTGGGCGTCAAGCTGCTGGACGGCGTAGGCAATCCGTTGCCTTATGGTGGCGCAGCGCTTGCTAATCTCAAGACCATCGATTGCTCGCATATTGACCCAAGACTCAGCGGAATCACCATCAATCTGGCATCCGACGTGACGAATCCGTTAACCGGCGAGCACGGGGCCTCGCATGTTTTCGGTCCGCAAAAAGGTGCCACGCCAGAGATGATCGAGCTACTGGACGCGAGTCTGGCGCATTATGCGCGCATCATCCGCGAGCAGACCGGCCGCGACATCGAGCAGGTGCCGGGTGCAGGAGCCGCCGGGGGACTGGGAGCCGGATTCCTGGCCTTCACGAACGCCACCATGCGCTCCGGCGTCGATCTTGTTGTGGACGCCACCAGATTGAAATCCAAAGCCGCCGGAGCGCAGTACTGTATCACCGGCGAAGGCGGCATTGACTTCCAGACCCGCTACGGCAAAACGCCAGTGGGCGTGGCGCAAGCAGTGAAAGAAGTTGCGCCAAACTGCACGGTAGTCGCGCTGGCAGGCAATGTCGGCGAAGGAATCGAACAACTCTACAATTCAGGCATCGACGCCATCTTCGGCATCTTACCCAGCGTATGCACGCTCGAAGAAGCCATCGCCCCAGAGCAGGCCCAAATCAACCTGTCGAGAACCGCCGAAAACGTCGCGCGGCTGTTTATCTAATCGTTGCAGACTTTCATTTTTTCAGCGTTCATCGTCGGCGGGCTTCTTGCCGAGAGAGCCGGGAAGTACGTACCTCGTGTTCGGACCAGCTCCGACTCTTTGAATTAAACCGAGTTCGAAAAGTTCTCTGAGCACGTCTTGTGCACGGCGGCGGCGTGTGCCCAGACTACGAATCACATCAGAGGTGCTGATATGTGATTGCCGATGCAGCAGATCAATGACGGCGCGTTGCTGATCAGTCAAAAGTTGCGGTTTGATGGCATCATTTTCAGAATCGCGCACTAATCGCGCACTTATCGCGCACTTATCGCGCACTAATCGCGCACTTTGCGTGCGCTCTTCATCGTTATCGCGCACTTCTCGCGCACTCGTCGCGCACTTTTCATCAGCATCCCGCACTAATCCCGCACCGTCCTCAGCGCCACCCTGCTCTGGCTGCCGATAAATATTGATGCGCAGCTCGGTGTCGCCGCCGAGGAATTCGGGTGCTGCAAGCCCTGCTTCCTGGACTTGCGTGAGGATGCGGGGGATGCCACTGCCCCAATGCTCGATGAAGCCCATGTACTCGAATGCCGTGGCCAGAGCCTCGTTGCGAATCTTAGAGTACCCCTGTTTCATCTTTTCGATGGTCTGGCCGAGCGGCAGACGGCCCGGAGAAGTGATTTCCAAACGGTTGTCGTAGATGGCGACCTGCACACTGGAATGGTCGATGTAGCTGCGGTGAACGAGCGCGTTGACGATCAGCTCGCGAATCGCGTCCGGCGGGATTTCATAGACATCCTTGCGATACACGCCTTGGAATCGCGCCCCCAAATGGATGTTTCTGAGCACGTATTGATAGGCTTCCTCGATCAGCTCCTGAGGAGAGCCGGTGAAGGTGCGTCGATCCACGAAAATCGCCTTCGTGTCGCCTTTGAACACGCCGCATTGCACGGCAAAATTCAAAGGCTCGCTGCCGGAAAGAATCGCATAGGCGTTTGTTGCGACAAGGGCTTCATGACGCTCTGCGAGTACGCCCCACGACCTGAGCTGTTGCGATGTTACCGGCCTTACCTTCTCAGGATCATCGGCATTGCCTCGGGCGGCATCCGTCAGTGATGCGCACAGCGCCGCGATGTCATCCTCGGTAATGGACAGATCGAGGCAGGGCTCCTTGTCGAAGCTGCGGTTGCTGCCTTCGAACATCAGTTCCTTGATAGTAGGGGCGTCGGCCAGCCTCGTGGTGCCGGACACGCGCACGAAGGTGCCTTGGTCGCGGCCCAACGACTTGATGTAATACGGTCGCTGCGGGCCGGGTGCGATTGTGGCGACGATGACGGTCTTGCCATCCAAGGTCTGCATGGCGATGTCCGGGATGATGAGCGGCTCGCAGCTGTCTGCAATCGCGTTGGAGATGGAGTCCATGACCGAGAACACTGTACTGTCAGGAATTCCAGCCACGCGAAGCGTCTTGTCTTCGATGCCGAACAAGATGCGCCCGCCTTGGCCGTTGGCGAAAGCGACAGCCGTTTTGGTGTAATTGATGCTGCGGGATGGCACGGCAACCTTGAACTCAAGGTTCTTGGATTCACCGGATTGCAAGTCTTCAATACGCATAGCCATATCGCCTCCCTGCCGGTCCAGTGTTTGCCATTGTCCGCCAGTGTAGCAGCTACAGCAGCGCTTTGGCCCTTGCCACGGTCTCCTCGGCCAGCACTTCCTGCGCGTCGATGATGGGCAGCTCTGGCAGCGGGAACGCCTCGTTGAACACCGAGAGCTCGGTGCATCCCAGGATGACCGCGTTGCAGCGATACGGTCCGCTTGCGTCGAGGAACTCATCGATGACGCCTCGATACAGTGGTTTGCTCAGCGGCAGTCCGCCTTTGACCTCGTCGTAGATCAGCGTGTCGATGCGCTGCTGCAGGTCTTCGTCCGGCTCGACATAGGCGTACCCGGCCGACTCCACTTCGCCTCGGTAGATACCTGCGGAGCAGGAGCCGCGTGTGCCCATGAAGCCTACGCGCGGATGATCGAGCACGGGGTAGCGCTGCAGCATGTGCGCCACGGCGAGCTTGGGCATATGCAGAATCGGCACGTCGGCGCGCGATTGCAGCTCATCGAAGAAATAGTGCTCGGTGTTGCACGGCAGCGTGATGAAGCTGGCGCCGATCGCGTTGGCCTTGTCGATGTCATCGAACAGCGCGGGCACAGGGCTTTCGTCGCTCTCTCCCAGGATGAAGGCGGTGCGGTCGGGCACGGCGGCGTCGTTGAACACCACATAGTCCAGATACTCCTGATCGGTATGCGCGTGCGTGAGCTGATCGACCAGGCGGATGTAGCTTTCCGTGGCGAGCGTGCCCATGCCGCCAAGCACGGCGAAGAAGGGACGTCTCATGCCAGGTCCTCCTTGTGGCTGAAGTACTGCGCGTAGCGCTTCTTGTAGATCGAGAACATGTGGCGGATCATCAGCCAGCGCGTCGGGTTCATGTCCTTGCGGTATTCCAAGGTCGTGCCCCAGTCGCCACGCTTGATCATTGCAAGCCCGCGCTTCTTGTCCTCGCCGTCGCGCACGTAATCGCGGAAGATCGAGCGGGGTATCTCCATCCACAGCTTCGAGCCGTGCGCGAGCAGTGGCTGCCCATCGAAGGCGGTGTCTTCGACCAGGTCCTCAACGAAGTAGCGCGCCAGATTGCAGCCGTTGAGCGTCACGAAATAGCTGCTGCGGCCTTGGCGCAGATTGATCTCGAAAAGCTTGTATTCGCCGTCGCGCTCGTCGTATTTCATATCGAAGTTCGCGACGCCCTGATAGCCGATGTCCTCAAGGAAATCCTTGATGCGCAGCATAATTGGCTCGTTGTAGTCGGGGATGATGGCCGCGTAGTTGCCCACGGCCTCGGGCGTGGGATCCTCAAGCAACGGATGGCCGAGGAACATCATGCGCACGCGGTGATGCTGATCGACGTATGCGTTGAGCACGCGCATGCGGCTGTCGTCGCCGGGAATGAAGTCCTGGATGATCATGTCGCCGGCGTATCCCGCCTCGTAGGACCGCCGAATCAGCGTGTCGAGTTCGGCCGGATCGTTGATGACGAAGGCCTTCTTGCGGCCGGGGAAGTCGATATCGAGCCACAGCGCGCTATCCGCAGGCTTCATGGCGACCGGGTAATCGAAGGGCAGCTCGCGGTAGTCGCCGCGCGACACTCCCTGGGCAGACACGACCTTCGTGGCCGGATGCGGCAGCTCGTACTGCTCGCATGTCTCGTAGAAGCTCGATTTGAGGCTCAGCCGCCGGTTGAGCGCCTGGTCGAGCGTGTTGAAGACGAAGTATTCGTGCAGTTCGCTGCCGCATTGGCTCAGCAGATTCGCATAGAGATCGCCGCACGGTATCACCAGCAGCGTCGTGTCCGGGTGCTGCTCCTTCATGCGCTTGCCGTAATCCAGCAGGGTGGCGCGGAAGGTTTCCGGCTCGCCGAAACCGGGGACGATATGCATATCGAGAATATGGCTGAACTTGGTCGGCGAGAGCTGGAAATGCGCGAACGCCGTGGACACGAGCCCATATTCCTCATGGAAGGCTCGCGCCATGCCGTAGGCATTGATGTCGCTGCCCAGCAGGATCGGTTGGAATTGCTTCATGCCGTTACCTTACCTCGGGGGCCGCGCATGCCGTCCGTGTGCCTGCTGACTGCGCGAACAGCCGGGTGATCACCGCAGCGTCGCCGGGGTAGGAGACCGGCTTGCCGTTGATGGTATTGGCGGTCTCATTGCCCTTGCCGATAAGCATAAGGATATTGAGCCGGTCCGGATGCTCGCGGGCGTCCTGCAGCGCAGCGCTGACCGCCTGTTCGCGATCGACGACGATGCGCGTCGTGGCTTGCGGATCGGTCACATAGGAGCGCATCTGCCTGGCGATTTCCTCGGGGTCCTCACGATCTGGGTCATCGGTGGTGAACACGAAGGACTCCGCCCGGCCCAGCGCGCCTTTGACGATGCCCTCGCGCCGGTCCAGCGCCTTGCCGCCAGTGGAGCCGGCGACCACGACGATGCGCGGATTGCGACCGGCATACTGCCGCTCGACCTCGTCAATCAGCGTTTTGGTGCTCAGATAGTTATGCGCGAAATCGACATACGCGATGATGCCGTCGCTACTGACGAAGCGCTCCATGCGCCCCGGCACCTGCACGTCATTGACTGCTTGCAATGCTGTGTCGTCAGGACTCACACCAGCTTCGAGCGCGATGGCGATGGCCGCCAGCGCATTGGCGATGTTGAACTCGCCGCGCATGGACAGCTGGAAGTCCTGCACCTGTTCGCCGTGGACGAGCACGCTGAACGCCCCAGGATTCGCGTCGTCATCCACGGCGACGACATCGGCTGGTGTCGACAGGCCAGCGGCCTGATCGTGCAGCGCGAACGAGGTGACGGTGACGCCTTGCGCGGTCGCATCCTCGCGCAGCAGATCGGCATGGTCGCAGTCGGCGCCGAGCACCAGCGTGCGGCTGTTGGACACCAGCTGCCGCTTGCAATGGAAATAATCCTCGAATGTCGGGTGCTCGATGGGGCTGATGTGATCCGGGCTGATGTTCAGGAACGCGCCAACGTCGAAAGTCAGGCCGAACACGCGATTGCGCTTGTAGGCCTGCGACGAGACCTCCGTGACGAAATAGCGCATGCCGTTACCCGCAGCCTCATGCATCATGCGGAGCAGATCCAGCGATTCCGGCGTCGTCAGATGCGAAGGCTCGAAGTGCTGCCCGTCCAGGCAGCGGGCGAGCGAGGAGGACAGGGCGGCCTTGCCATGCGACGCGGCGCTCAGAATCGCATGCGCGAAATACGCCGTGGTCGTTTTGCCTTTGGTGCCGGTTATGCCGATCATCGTCATGCGCTCCTGCGGCCGGCCGTAGAATTCCGCCGCAAGCAGGCTCATGGCCTGCTGCACGTTGCTCACGATGATGCCAGGCGCGTCGGTATGGGCCGAGTAGTCGGTTTCGGCCACGTAGCAGCGCAGCGTCTGGGCGGGTATGGCTTCGAGGAATTCGGGGCGGAACTGTCCTTTGATGAACAGCAGCGTGCCGGGCCTGACTTCGCGCGTGTCATAGGTAACCGCGTCGAAGGGCGTGTCGGCGTCCGGAATCTCTTGGGCGTCCAAAGTCCAGCGTTCTTCGTCGATGATTTCGTGCAGCAGATGGTGCTGCTGCAGTATGGCGACGGCTGTGGCAGGAGTCAGCGGAGACGCCGGCGAGGAAGGCCGTGGTGAAGAAGACGATGAAGCGGAAGGCGATGCGGAAGAAGGCAACGTAGAGGATGAAGACGATGCGGAGGAAGATGAAGATAATGAGGAGCGGTCTGCAGACATTCGGCTGGTCTCCCTTACAGCCAGGTATCGCGCACGGGCTGGCGACCCTTGCGCTCCAGCCAGGCATTGAAATTGTCGCGCCATGCGGCGTGCGCGTTGCGCTGCCAGTCCATCAGCTCCGCGAGCGTGAGATGGCCGATCTGCGGGTAGAGTGTGCTGATCGGCGCGATGAGGTCGACGGCGGCGGTGGTGTCGGCGGTGGCATCATGGAAGTCGCCGTGCGGGTCGACGCCATAGTATTCGGTCGTGTATTCCAAGGTGCGCTTGCCCGAGCGCTTCGAAATCGCCCGGTCGATGACCAGCGGGTCCACGACGAGCAGTCCGCTGGGCAGGGTTTTGAGCTTCCAGCGGTGCAGATCGCCTTCGAGCATGCGCACATCGAAGGGCGCGTTATAGGCCAGCAGCGGGATGTGCTTGGACTGCGCGGTTTCGATGAGCTGCGCGATACGTGCGATGGCCTCTTGAGGCTCTTCGCCGTGCTCGGCCAGGAATTCGTCGGTGAAGCCGTTCACCGCGCTCGCACGGGGATTCATCGGCCGATGTGGATTGATGACCCATTCGCCCACCGTGTCGCCCGCGTACCCGGCGCTCGGGTCGCGCAGCACCAGCGTGGCGGAGACAATGGCATCGCGGCCGGCATAGGTTCCTGTGGTTTCGGTGTCGAAGCCGAGCAGCAGCGAATCGGGGAGCGTGGTGTCCTCGCCCTGCTCGGGGGCCGCCGACAATGCGGCGTCAAGTGCGTCAGAAGAAGCGGTCATGAGAGCCATTGTGCGCCAGCAAACCGACAAAGCGGTGCGCTGGCGAATCGGTAGGCGGCGTGTCCGTTAGCGTGTCACCAGCTTCGACATACGTGGGGCAAGGGCTGTGCTGCGGGTGCATAGAATGGTGTGCGTGACGAACGAGCAGACTGAGACCATGGCGCACAAGCGCGCGCGCTTCGAGAAGCTTGCCATGCCCGCCGTCAACGCGCTGTACCGCCAGGCGATGAAGCTGACCAACAATCCCGAGGATGCGCAGGACTTGGTGCAGGACGCCTATGAGCGCGGTTTCAAGGCCTTCGACAGTTTCCAGCCCGGCAGCAATTTCGAAGCGTGGATGATCACGATCGAACGCAATGCCTACTTCAACCAGTATGCGAAGGCGAAGCGTCGGCCGAAGCGCGCGAACGATTCGACCGGCGAATACGATGACTGGGACATCTATTCGGCCGCCGAGCATTCCTCGGAAGGCCTGCGCTCCGCCGAACAGGAGTACCTTGACAACTTCGCCCCCGATGAGATTCTCAGAGCCTTCGACAAGCTCAGTCCCGAGCGCAGGCAGGTGTTCATCGACACAGCGATCGACGGCAAGTCCTACCAGCAGGTGGCCGATGAGCAGGGCATCAAGATCGGCACGGTGATGAGTCGGCTCAACCGCGCCCGCAATCAGCTCAAACGCGAACTGGCGACGTATGCGAGCGAACGCGGGTATGGCGACGTCGATGGCCGTAGCGCGCGCAAGCAGCTGGCGAGTTCACCATCCGCGAACCCCGGAATAGCGCCGAGCGGTCATAATGAGAGGGAGAACGACGCTTCGTCGGTTGTGAGCGATGTTGCGAAAGGCGGTATCGCGAAAGGTGGCGTCGTGAAGAGCCAAGTCGTGGGAAACAGGGCTGTAGAAACCCGAGCTGTAGAAACCCGAGCTGTAGAAGGCCGAGCTGTAGAAGATACTGTGAAGAAGGAGCAGGCATGAGCGAGTCGATGGGCCATCGCCATATCCGTATCACACGGAGCACTGGCTTGGGCGTGACGCGCACCGAAGTGGAGATCACCGAGGTGACTGCCGGAATCAGCGGCGCGATCACCGAAGAGAGCGCTGCGGCGATTCCCGGAACTCAGGCGCTGGCCTCACAGCTGCGTTCGCAGGCCTATGACTATGACTACGCCCACCAGCACCTTCATGATGGTCTTCACGATGGCGAGGAATGTTTCGACCCTTCGTGCTGCGATGCGCGCGAGAAGGCGCTTATTCGCTCGCTGCGCGCCTATCTTCGTCCGCAGATTGCCCCGGATTGCCTCATTGCACGGCTCAGTCAGACGCTGGATCGGTATTGCGAGGTGAACCACCTTACCGATGGACGCGGCGACGCGCAGTAGCGGGCATGCTGGTGCAGACGGCTGCGGGCAAGGGATGCGCTACAATCGGTGTTTCGTGAATAGGCGGCTCGGGTGCGGTTCGCAGAGTCTTGGATTTGGCATCGTACCAACTCTATGACACCCTGTATGACGCCAGAAAACACTGTATGACAAGCACTGTATGACTCCGGAAACGATATGGAAGAGAAAAGAAGCATATGACATTAGGCAAGAAGCAGACCAAGCAGTTGCGCTCGCAGGCGAACGCGCTGCAGCCCATGCTCTGGATCGGTAAGAGCGGCGTCGGCGAGGCCACGGCCGCGCAGGCCGCCGAAACGCTCGACTCCCATGAGCTCATCAAATGCGTGGTGCAGGACGGCTGCCCCGTCGACGCGCGCGAAGCGGGGGAGGACTTGGCTGGGCGTCTTGGAGCCGAGCTCGTCCAGGTCATCGGACATCGCTTCGTGCTGTTCCGGCGCAGCGACAAGGAAGGCGTCAAGCATATCGAATTGGCGCGGTAGCGCGCTGCGGTAATGCGCTGCGGAAGCGGTCGCTTCCCGCGGCTGGCTCACACTTTTTGAAGAGCATCGAAAAAGTGTGAGCCGAAAGGAACATTGCATGTTCGTTTTTTTGCGAGCAGAATCATTGAATTTCTGCCATTGACATGGCTCAAAGCTACCATTTATGCTGTTCGTTTGACTCACACTTTTTTCGGCAGCATCGAAAAGTGTGAGCCGTAATGCCTTATTTCCGTTCGGTTGCGTACAGTGGGTCATGTTGTGACCGGTAAATTTTGGAGGTTCCTTATGCCAGAGCGCACCCCGCAGGTGGCGGTGATCATGGGATCGGCGAGCGATTGGGAGACGATGAAGCATGCCTGCGACATCCTCGATCGTTTCGATGTGCCATATTTCAAGCAAGTGATATCCGCACATCGCACGCCCGAGCTGATGGCCGAGTTTGCGAACGGCGCCCGCGCCAAGGGCTTCAAGGTCGTCATCGCCGGTGCTGGCGGTGCCGCTCACCTGCCCGGCATGGTCGCCGCGCAGACCACGCTGCCGGTTATCGGCGTGCCGGTGCAATCGCACGCGCTGTCCGGCTGGGACTCGCTGCTCTCCATCGTCCAGATGCCGGCTGGCATCCCGGTGGCGACCACGGCGATCGGCAAATCAGGAGCCAGCAACGCTGGTCTGCTTGCAGTGAGCATCCTGAGCACGAATGATGAGCGGTTGGCCGATGCGCTGCATGACTACCGCGAAGAACTCAAAGATTCTGTGGAGGCGTCCAATGCCAAGCTTGTCTGAGGAAACGAACGGAAAAATCGCCCAGCTGATGCCGGGCGCGACCATCGGCATCATCGGCGGCGGCCAGCTCGGCCAGATGATGGCCATATCCGCGAAATACCACGGATTCCGCGTGGGCACACTCGACCCGACACCTGACTGTCCGGTCGCGCAGGTGGCTGATTTCCAGATCGTCGCCGAATACGACGACAAGGATGCGATTCACGAGCTTGCCGAGCGCAGCGACGTGCTCACCTACGAGTTCGAGAATGTGGACGCCGACGCCATCGACGAGGTACGCGACCTGGCCGCAGTGCCACAGGGCACCGATTTGTTGCGCGTGACGCAGGATCGCGTGCATGAGAAGCAGTTCATCAACGATCATGGCACGCCGACGGCCCCGTGGAAGGCCGTGGACGACGCCGAGGGCCTCCGTGCGGCGGTTCAGGAGATCGGTTACCCGGCAGTGCTCAAAACCCGCTGCGGCGGCTATGACGGCCACGGCCAGGATGTGCTGCGCAGCGACGACGACTTGGACCGCGTGCTTGCCCGTGTGCAGGAGGAGGGGAGCTTCCCCGCCTCGATTCTCGAAGGCTTCGTCGATTTCGCCTTCGAGGCCTCGATTCTGGTATCGGGCAACGGCACGGATTTGGTGACCTTCCCGATCGTACGCAATGAGCATCGCAACAATATCCTGCATCTGACGATCGCCCCGGCGCGAGTCGAGCCGCGCATCGAGCGCGAGGCGCATGAGCTCGCCGTGCGACTGGCTAAGGGCTTCGAGCTGGCGGGGACGCTGGCCATCGAGCTGTTCATCACCAAGGACGGCCGCGTGGTGGTCAACGAACTGGCACCCAGGCCGCACAATTCCGGCCATTACACGATTGAGGCCTGCTCGCTCGACCAGTTCGACGCGCATGTGCGCGGCATCGTGGGCTGGCCGCTCGAACAGCCACGCCTGCTCAGCCCAGCGGTCATGGTCAATGTGCTCGGCCAGCACGTCGCCCCCACGCGGGCGCTGATCGCCAAGCATCCCGAATGGAACGTCCACGACTATGGCAAGGCCGAAGTCAAGCACAATCGCAAGATGGGCCATATCACCGTGCTCACCGACGATACGGCCGCTACTGTCGACGCTCTGGAAGAAACCGGTTGCTGGAACGATCTGAACGACTAGAATCGCTGTAACCAGCGGTTTCGATTGGGGCGACATGATGATGCGTGATGCGATGACGATACAGAGGAATGGCGGCGTGGCGATAGCTGTGAAAAAGCCGGCGGAGCGGCATACCAAGCAGAAGGATGCCGTGCTGCAGGCATTGCGCGGCTGCGAGGACTTCGTTTCAGCGCAGGATCTGCACCGCCAGCTCGCCGAACAAGGTGAGCACATCGGGCTCGCCACCGTCTATCGGCAACTCAACGGGCTCGCCGCCAAGGGGAGGGCGGACACGATTCGCCTCAATGAGCAGCAGATGTTCCGCATCTGCGACGAGAGCGGGCACCACCATCATCTGGTATGCGAGCAGTGCGGCAGAACCGTGGAGATCGATCCGCCGGACGAGAATTGGCTGCGCAAAGTGGCGCAGGAGCACGGCTACACGGTCATCTCGCATACGGTCGAAGTGTTCGGACTGTGTCCCGACTGCCAGGCAATTCAAGCGCAGGAGTAGCGGTAGAACGTTTTACTCGTACGTTTGTCACGCAAAGAGGCGAGGTTGCGTGACAAACGTACGAGCAGACCACTTTCCTAGTAGTTTCGTCACGCAAATAGACCGATTTGCGTGACGAAACTACTAGTTGGCAGTGGGAATTCGGCGCGGTTTCGATTTCACCTGCGCATCGTTTTGAGCATCTCGGCGATCTGCGAGGCCTTGAATTCGGGCACGTAGGCGCTGACGACGGCGAGTCCGATCTGCGCAAGCTTGGCAGGATCCGGATAGCACAGATAGATCGGCGCCTCTTCGGGCTGGAACTTGCGTTTGAAGAAGAACAATGATTTGAAGCCATAGGCCGGTTCGAGCATATCGGCGACAATCTGCATCGCATGCTCGATGATCTCGGCGTCAGCCGTGCTCTGCGTGTCCTCGCCGCCCAATCCGGCTAGGGGTGCCGCCGATAGGCTCATGAACTCCGCGGCATGCGCGGGGTCCTTCTCGCCTTCGTCGCGCAGCCGTTCGGCCATGCGCGCGATAAGGAACTCCATGATGCCATTGGGGGAGTCGGTGCGGTGCCGCATGAAATCAAGCGTCCAGCCGATGACACGGCCGCCGCGATAGGTCGGCATCCAGCTGGTGACGCCCTGCACCACGCCATCGGCATCGACTGCGTATAGCAGCGCAACACGCTCGTCGCGCAGCTCCTCAACACCGCCGAGCGTGAACTTCATCTCGGGCAGCGCCTTGAGCTGCGCCCACTGCTCGGAGATGCCGACGATCTGCTGCTGCACCGTCCATCCCGCGCCTTCGAAGGTCGTGAGCACATCGGTGACGCCGCTGCGTTTCGCCTTGTTAATGGCGGTGCGGATGTCCTGCCATTTCTTGCCTTTGGTCTGCCACTGCCCGGGTATCACGATCATCTCGGTGCCCACCTTCATGCAGGAGCATCCCAGACGCTCCAATTCCTCGCGCATGGCCTCATGCACGGCGTAGAAAGCCGGAGACCATGATTGGCGAGCGCAGAAGCGGATGAACTCGCGCAACGAGGAGGCGTATTCCGTCGGATCGCCGAAGGGTCCGGTCACGGTCAGCGCCACGCCATGAAGCACGCGATAGGCTATCGCGCTGCGCCCGCTGGCGGAGAACCAGTAGCGGTTGCCCTCCCAGGTGGTCATGAAGCTCATCGATTCGCCGTCCTGCTCGACCAGTCGCCCGGCGGCCGTTCTGCCGCGGCCTGACGAGTCAGGGGAATCGCGGAACCACAGCAGGAATACCGCCAGCACAATCAGCCAGAGCGCGACTGCCAGCAGCTGCGCGAGCATGCTCATCCCTATGGTGCGAGGACGCAAGGTCGGCGTGATGCGCCCGGCGAAGCCCACTGGCAGAAAACGGTGCAGAATATCGAGCACCAGCGTCGAGAAGCGGGCTTTGGGGACGAAGTCGCGCGGATGGGTCAATCCGGCGAACACATAGACGATTCCCAATGCAAACGCGCCTGCAGCGACGGCAATGCAGCCGCGCAGGATGTGACGTCTGGTCGTCGGCACGGGGAAATGCGCCAGATTGCGTGCAATCATGATGGCGAGAATCAGCGGCGGCAGCGTGGTGACGATGAAATCAGGCGTCAGCGCATAATGGTGCTCCGCTGCCTTGTCGGTGAGATTGAACACCAGCGGGAATACCAGATAGTCGATGAGCACGAACAGGGCCGTTGCGGTGTTGAACAGGATGCTGGTCCAGGCGGCGAGCCTTCTTCCCCGATAGAGCCCCCAGGCCACGGTCGCCAAGGCGGCGACGGGCAGCAGCACCCCGATCCACACGACCAGCAAAGCCACATGATGCACGCCGGCCAGGGCGATGCAGCTGCGCGCCGAGTTGTTTGCGGTGCAGACGTTCATCAGCGTATCGTCGCCGAAGCTGTTGCTCATGAACAATCCCAGATTGGTCAGGATGCCGGCGTGGATGTGCGAGGTGATAGCCAGTACGGGCCCGACCGCCAGAATGAGCTGCACTGCCGCCAGCAGTCTGCGCATCTCATAGTCCGTGCCACGCCACCACATCGTACGGGCGGCCTCGTCTGCGCGCTCGGCCGGCGACATGGATTGCGCGTCACGCTGGTCGTAGCGCCGCAGGAGCCGGCCCGCGATATGCCCCAGCACCACCACTGCCAGCGTGCAGTAATCGCCAGGATTGCCGCTGAAGAGCAATTCGGCGCTGACGAACGCATAGCACAGCAGCGTGATTCTGCGTTGCCACAGCGCCGAGGTGAAGGCGCTGGCTGCCATGACCACGCCAGCTACCAGGATGAAGGGCGAAAGCGAAACCGTGACGTGCCGCAGCCATATCCAGTTCACCAGCGGTCGGTTGACGAGGACGCATACCAGCAGTCCCAGCGCGATTCCCGCCACCGTATTGACTACGAGCAGCACTGCGGTTCTGGCTGTGCCGAATCGGGATTGGGCGAATCCTATGCCGCCGAGCAGCAGCGCCGCGAAAATAAGCAGCGCTATCGGGCCGTGCACGAAGAATGTGGACTCGAGCAGATGGGTGAATTGGGCGAAGAGAAAGTCCTGCGCATTGGCAGGATTAGCGGCATGCGCCGCACCTGCCCCCGGCATAGTCGGCCGGCGCATGGCGTTAGGCGATGGCGCCGATGCCGCGACGCTGAGGCGAAGCACCGCGAGCCATATCCAACGCACGATATTGGCGGCTACGAATATTCCGGTGATGATGATGGCGAACAGATGGTCGGAGAGCCATGAGCGCAGATCGGTGCCCAAAGGTGCCCAGCTGGAGTGTCTGGATGCGCGCTTGGATGTAGCGGTGCCGTTCATTGTACGTCTTTCCCTATGCTGATGTCATTGGTGGCGGTGGAGGTGGCGGTGCCGCGTTCGGAAGCACGGTGTACGCGGGCGCTACTCATGGAGTGCTTGGGAGCCATCGGCACCGGGGGAATGTTGACTTCCCTGAGGTTGCTGAACTTGCTCAGTGGTGTGACCTGCGTCCCCAGGCCGGTTTGTGCGCAGAAGCGTTCCAAGGCCGGACGCAGACCGGCTTGGACGCTATGCCAGTCATGCCCGGAGTTCAGGGCGGTCACTGCGGTCACCTGCATGCCGGCCCGCACGGCCGCCTGGCCGATGGCCAGCTGGTTGTGCCGCGAACCCGAGTCCCACGCTCCGGCGACGGAGAACATCGTCTGATTGCTCGGAGCGTGCCGGGCGATGATATGTGCTGGCACGTGGAGATCGTAGGCCTGCTCGTCCCCGCCGAAGTAACGGTTGATGGTGTCTTCGCGCGTGTGATCGGTAGGTTCGAGCTCCCCGTCGGCGGAGAAGATATGGCCGTATATCTTCGGATGCGCCGGCCCCAGCTGCGTGCTGCAGGTGCCCCCTTGCGAGAAGCCGCCGATAAGCCACTGGTTCGATGATGAAGCGACAGGCAGATTCTTTTTAACCCAATTGGTCACATCCACGGTCAGGTAGGTTTCCGCATTGCCATACACCGGCGTGTCGGCGCACAGGGAGTTATGGGTTACCGCGCCGTTCTGGTCGGGGGAGACCACGACGGGAGCCAATCCGTCATGGGAGGCGGCATACTCGTCGAGCATGCCGGCGATTTTGCTGGCACCGAAGAAACGGTCAGGGCTGCCCGGCTGCCCGGCGAGCATGATCATCACGGGCAGCCTCGGCGGATGCTTGCTCAGAGCGGCCGGCGGCAGATAGACATCGGCCGTGCGCGCGGCGAATCCGGAGACCGTTGGCGGAATGGTGATCGCGCTTATCTTGCCATGCTCGGGTATGGCGGGCGCCTGGCCATCGCGCACCAGCTGACGCCAAGCGTCCACGCTGATGGTGCCGTTGCTCGCGTAGATCGTCGTATCGAGATGCTCGTAGGTCGCGATGTTGAACAGCGAGCCGACGGTGGTGTACTCGCCGTAGATCATATTGATCTGCAGCGCGCAGCTCCCGACGATGAGGGGGATGGCTGCGATGGCGAAGATGCGCCGCTTATGCCGTGAATCGATGACGGCGACGATCAGCCAGCAGGCCAGTGCGCTGACCACGGTGATGACCGACATGACCAGCCATCCGACGCTGACGCCGAACACCAGCAGAACATCGGAAAGCAGCCAGATCAGTGCGAAGCCGACCGCCGCGCCGATCAACGCCGCTACGAGTTCCCAGCGCATCGTCTTGCGCCGACCTTTGTCGGGCTTCATGAGCAGAACGGCGGCGAGGCAGATGAGCGTGGCTCCGAACACGCATATCGGCAGCCAGCCGGTCAGCAGATGAATATGCAGGAAAGCGTTCATCACGCCCCCTTTCCGCCGGTGTGTTGGCTCATCGGTATGTTGATTGCTTCACTATGTGTTAATTACGGACGCCTGACGATACTAGTCCTTCCCGAGGGGATGTATCCTCATCCATCAGGATGATGACACAGAATCTGTATGAATCGGTACGAATGTGTATGAGTGCCCGGTATGAGCATCGGGCTGAATGCAAGAGAGGCAGGGCCGTAGTACACGGCCCTGCCTCTCTGGACAACCATGAGCTGGCGACGCGCCCAGCGTGGAATCGATAGCGTGAATGTCGTGGGGAGTCGACCGGCGTGAATCAGCCGCGTGGTGTCTTCGGTACTTAGCGGTTCAGAGCCTTTGCGCCGATGTCGTGGCGGTAGAACAGGCCGGTGACATCCAGCGAATCAAGCAGCTCGTAGACCTGCTGCTGCGCGGTGGCGATGTCGGCGGCGGTGCATTCCACCAGCAGGACACGCCCGGAATCGGAAACGAGCTGAGATGCAGCTGAGTCTGTGCTTTCGCCCTGATACTCCGCATTCTTGACGCCTGCGTAGAAGACATGGATGTTGTCGCTGCTGGGAATCGCCGGAATCGCAGCCCCGGTGACAGGCGCATCCGGGTAGCCGTCCGAGGCTAGGATGACGCCCACGGTGGCGTTGTCATGGGCCCAGCCGAACTGCGGCGTTTCGCCGTTGAGTATCGCGCTGATGCCAGCTCCCAGATCGGAGGTGAGCCGGGGGAGAATGACCTCGGTTTCGGGATCGCCGAAGCGCGCATTGAACTCGATGACCTTTGGGCCATCAGTCGTGGCGATCAGGCCGGCGTAGAGGATGCCGGTGAATGGCGTGCCTTCCTCGCTCATAGCCGCCAAGGTTGGGCGGATGATGGCGTTGATGGCTTCATCGATGATGTCTTGGCCGATTTGCGGTACCGGGCTGTACGCGCCCATGCCGCCCGTATTCGGGCCCTCGTCACCGTCATAGGCACGCTTATGGTCCTGCGAGATGGGCATCGGCCAGAAATCGGTGCCGTTCGCGAAGCACATCAGTGAGAACTCCTGACCTTCCAGGAAGTCCTCGATCACGACCTTGGCACCCGCCTGGCCGAAGCGACGGTTGATGAAGATGTCGTCCAGTGCCTGCATCGCAGTGCCCTCGTCCATAGCCACCGTCACGCCCTTGCCCGCTGCCAAGCCGTCGGCCTTGACGACGATGGGCGCGCCGTGCTCGCGCACATAGCGCTGCGAGCTTTCCAGATCGGTGAAGACTTGGTATGCGGCCGTCGGTATGCCGTGGCGCTCCATGAGCTGCTTGGCGAAATCCTTCGAGCCTTCGATCTGCGCGGCGGCCTTGTCGGGGCCGAAGGCCTTGATGCCAGCGGCGGCGAAATCGTCGACGATGCCTTCGATCAGCGGCACTTCAGGGCCGACGAACACCCAGTCGTAGTCATTGTCCTTGACGAAGTCGATAAGCGCCGCGTGGTTCGCAGGGCTCAGCCGCGTGGTCCGGATGCCGTCTGCCTCCATGCCGGGGTTGCCTGGTGCGACGGTCACCTCCTGCACGCTGTCGCCGCGCAGCAGGGTGTATGCGATCGCATGCTCGCGTGCGCCCGAACCGATGACCAGAACCTTCATGCCCATATCAACGCTCCTTGTGATTCCTGTGATGATTTCCTGTGATGGTGTTGTCGTATCGTTTGCCGTCCGGCTTGGTCGCAAATCGTATGCGACGCCGCCTGATGGACGGATTGCTGATTTCCGTTCTACTGTCACTGTATTTATTACCACTGTGTTTACTACCACTGTGTTTTTTACTACCGCTGTGTTGCCATTGCCGTTGCTGCCTATTGCAGACTGCAAGTGCTGTCTCTACTGTAGGCCTTGCAGCAGAAACTACCGCAGCTCGACGTCGGCATCGCCGCGCTTGACGATTGCGCCGATGACCTTGCCGTCCTCGCCTACGGAGCGCAGCAGGCCAAGCGCCTCGTCGGCACGACTCGAATCGACGGCGAGCACCATGCCGATGCCCATGTTGAACACGTTGAACATCTCCTCGTGATCGATGTCGCCGGCGTGCTCGATCACGTCGAAAATCGGTGGGATATCCCAGCTGCCGAGCGTGATGCGGGCAGCCAGGCCGTCTGGAATCATGCGCGGGATGTTCTCGATGAAGCCGCCGCCGGTGATATGCGCGACGCCTTTGACAAGGCCAGCCTTAAATAGCGGCTGCAGCGCCTTGACATAGATCTTCGTCGGGGTGAGCAATACGTCACCAAGGGATTTGCCACCCAGCTCGTCGAGCGTGGTGTCGACGCTATAGCCGGCCTGTTCGAACAGGGCCTTGCGTATCAGCGAGAAGCCATTGGAATGCACGCCTGTGGAGGGCAAGCCGATAAGCGTATCGCCCTGCGCGATGCCGGAGCCGTCGACGATGGCCGACTTCTCCGCTACGCCGACTGTGAAGCCGGCCAAGTCGTACTCGTCCGCGTCATACATGCCCGGCATCTCTGCGGTCTCGCCTCCGATGAGCGCACAGCTGGCCTGCACGCAGCCATCGGCCACGCCGGCGACGACCTGCTCAAGCAGCGCCGGATCGTTGACGCCGCAGGCGATGTAGTCGAGGAAGAACAGCGGTTCGGCACCCTGCGCGGCGATGTCGTTGACGCACATGGCGACGCAGTCGATGCCGATGGTATCGTGCTTGCCGGCCATCTTCGCCACCATGAGCTTGGTGCCGACGCCGTCGGTGCCCGAAACGAGCATCGGTTCGCGGTAGCCAAGCGAAGCGAGGTCGAAGAGGCCGCCGAAGCCGCCGATGCCGCCCACGACTCCGGAACGCTTCGTGCGCTCGACGTGCGAGGCGATGCGGCGGACGACTTCGTAGCCGGCTTCGACGCTGACCCCAGCGTGTTCATAGGCTTGTGGCATGGCGGACCTTTCCTTCGGTGTGGCTTGATGTTGGTTGGGCAATATATTGAAAATCGTGACTGTGCTGCGGGTTGCTGTGCTGCGGGTGACCTGTTGCCGGTTGTCACACCGTTATTGCACAGCATAGTTGCGGCATGACAAGCGGACTGAGCGGTTATGCCGTCGGCCCGTAGGCCGGCTGAACCCGGTATTCGTTGTCGGCGTAACGGCTGGTCTCGCGAGCGTATTCGGTCAGCCGCGTGCGATCGTCGGGGGTGAGCGAGCGCAGGAAATCACGTTCGTAATCGTCCAGCGCAGTGGGGTAGTCGCCGTTGAAATAGGCCACGCACAGCCCGCCATAAGGAGCGTCCTCGTGCATGCCGATTGAGTCCACCAGCCCGTCGAGGCTGAGGAACCCCAAGGAATCAGCGCCGATGTAGTCGCGCATTTCATCAACTGACTTCTTGGCCGCGATGAGTTCCTTGGTCGTGGAGATGTCGATGCCGTAGAAGCAGGGGTATTTGAGCGGCGGCGAGCTGATGAGCATATGCACTTCGGCTGCTCCAGCCTCGCGCAGCAGACGCACGATGCGCTTCGAAGTGGTGCCGCGCACGATCGAGTCGTCGATGATGGCGACCTTCTTGCCCTCGACCACGCCGCGCACGGCCGAAAGCTTCATACGCACGCCCTGCTCGCGCAGCTCCTGAGTCGGCTGGATGAAGGTGCGGGCCACATACTGGTTCTTGATGAGCCCCATTTCATTGGGCAGCCCGCTCTCCTCGGCATAGCCGGAGGCGGCGGAGAGCGAGGAGTTCGGCACGCCGATCACCATGTCGGCGTCCACCGGATGCTCCTGCGCAAGCCGCTTGCCCATGCGCTTGCGGGCCGAATGGACGTTGATGCCGTAGATGTTGGAATCCGGCCTGGCGAAGTAAATGAACTCCATGGAGCAGATGGCCAGCTGCGTCTTGTCGGTGTATTGCTCGATTCGGTAGCCGCTGTCATCCACGATGATGATCTCGCCGGGGCCGATATTGCGTACGAGCTGCGCGCCCACGGTGTCCAGCGCGCAGGTCTCCGAGGCGAGCACATAGGCGCCGTTCGTCATGCGGCCCAGCGACAGCGGCCTGAAACCATTGGGGTCCAGTGCTCCGATAAGCGCATGCTCGGTCATGAGCAGGTAGGCGAAGCCGCCATGGACGATGTTCAGCGATTCCTTGAGCTGGCCCATGAAGTCGGATTGCGACGATCTGCGGATCAGATGCATGAGCACTTCGGTGTCGGAATTCGAGCGGAAAATAGCCCCCTCGTCTTCCAGCTTGGTGCGCAGCGAGACGCAGTTCGTCAGATTGCCGTTATGGCACAGCGCCACGTCGCCGTCGTGGAAGCGGAACAGGAAAGGCTGGATGTTGTCCAAGCTTTTCGAACCGGCCGTGGCGTAGCGAACATGGCCCACCGCGTGCTCGCCCGAAAGCCGGGAGAACTCCTGCTCGTCGGAGAAGACCTGGGTGAGCAGGCCCAAGCCGCGGTGCCCGATGAGCCGGCCGTGATCGTTCGTGACGATGCCGGCCCCCTCCTGGCCGCGGTGCTGCAGCGCGTGCAGACCGAAGTAGGTCAATCGAGCGGCATCGGGATGGCCCCAGACGCCGAAAAGACCGCATTCCTCATGGATGTCCTCAAGTTCAGCCGACAAACCAGATCCCCTTTCGCGAGGCAGGGAGATAGAGAAGACGTGTTTACGGATTCACCCTACCAATCGCAGGCTACATCGGCGTGACGCGGGCGGGGTTAGGCGTGTGGAGGGCAGACAGCGAGTTGCACATGAAGGGCGGTGTTGCTATGTGGCAAAATAGTAAACCGAACGTGTTCTTCTGCTTGTTATGCTCGTCAATAGAACTCATAGACCACAATGGCGGATGTATGGTCACAGGTGTGCTAAACACTGACGAAATCGGGGCCTGTACGAAGTTTGGTGCCGACAGGTGGCGGTGGGCGGCATGTCTGCGCGGAGTGTTGCAAGATGTTGAAATAAGGTAAAAGGACTCGATTATGATCATTCGCAATGTGCATGTGGAGAACGACGAAGCGACGAGCACTGTGCGCATCGAGCATGGGGTGTTTGTGCAGATAAGCGGTGATACGGCTGGCTTGGGTGCTGACGGCAGCGCACCTGACAGCGACAGCGAGGGAGATGGCGCATTCGACTGCAACGGCAGAGCCGCGAAGCCTCAGCCCCAGCCGGGCGAAACCGTGGTCGACGGGCAGGGCGGCGTGCTGCTGCCGCCTTTTGTGGACCCGCATGTGCATCTTGACGCCGCGCTGACGGCCGGGGACCCGGAGTGGAACGAGACCGGAACGCTGTTCGACGGCATCCGCATCTGGTCCGAGCGCAAGAAAAGCCTGACCATTGCCGATGCCAAGGATCGCGCGCGGCGCACCATCGACATGATGGTGCGGCACGGCATCCAGCACATCCGTAGCCATGTGGATGTCACCGACCCCGACTTGGTCGCGCTGCATGCGCTGCTGGAGCTGAAAGCGGAGGTCGAACCGTATGCGGATCTGCAGATCGTCGCGTTCCCGCAGGAGGGGATTCTCTCATATCCCAACGGCAAGGAGCTCATGCGGCAGGCCATCAACGAAGGCGCGGACGTGGTCGGTGGCATTCCGCATTTCGAATTCACACGTGATTATGGCGTGGAATCCCTGAAATTCCTGATCGATCTGGCGGTGAAGAACGACCGCCTGGTCGACGTTCACTGCGATGAGATCGACGACCCGGCCTCGCGGAATCTGGAAGTGCTGGCCACGCTGGCGCTGGAGAACGGCATCGGAGAGCGCGTCACCGCAAGCCACACCACGGCTATGGGCTCCTACAACGACGCGTACACGTACAAGCTGTTCCGCCTGCTGAAAATGTCAGGCATCAGCTTCGTCTCGAATCCACTCGTGAACATGCATCTGGGCGGGCGCTTCGACACGTATCCCAAGCGCCGCGGCCTGACGCGAGTCAAGGAGCTGGACGCGGACGGCATCAATACGGCTTTCGGCGAAGACGACATCCGTGATCCGTGGAGCCCGCTTGGCGCGGGGAACATGCTCGACGTGGTGCGCATGGGCGTCTATGCGGCACAGCTCATGGGATACAGCCAGATCATGGACTCCTACAAATATGTCACGTACAACGGAGCCAAGGCGCTGCATATCACCGATCGTTACGGCATTGAAGTCAGTAAGCCGGCGAACTGTATCATCCTGAACGCCCCGAACTTCTACGAGGCGCTCAACGAGAACGCTGAAGTGCTCTGCAGCATCCGCGCCGGCAAGGTCATCGTCTCCACCCAGCCCCACGTGACGACGGTGTACTGAGCATCATACTGAGCGCTATATCGGTGCGGGTGAAATATGAGCTGCGTATGAATAAATATCTCCGAATCCGGTTGAAATTGATATAAAATATTATCAAAATGATTAAAGGAGATATTATAAGCATGCAAATTGCTACCCGTGTTGACGATAATCAGGCGGCTTTGTTCAGGGAGACTACCAAGCGTCTGGGCACTACGCCGGCCGACGCGCTGCGCATGTTCATCAACGCTTTCAACGAATATCGGGGCTTTCCTTATGAGGTGAGGCTCGCGCGTGAGGAACTGGAGCCTTTTCCTTCCGAAAGCGAGGCTACGGATTATGCCAGCCGGCTTGCACTGAGGCTGTCCGATGAAACGCGGTGAAATTTGGACGCTGCAGGCTGACGGGTATGCGAGCAAGTGATGACGCCATGAAAGAAGTCGATCGGGGACTCGTGCGGATGCTGGGGCTGTCCTAAAGTTCCAAGCTGAATGCAATAAGGCTTTAATAGATATTTTTTGCGTTTGAGTATGCGCGACGGAAGTTCTCATTGCTGTTCCGGTGCCCAAGGTGGATTAATATTGCCTTAATATGGCCTCCTGATTACAATTCGCAGTTCACAATCACGTATCTCGCTTATGTGAGGCGTTATTGGGGCGTTGCAGAGGTCTATCTGCGTTGTGTGAGGCGCTATTTCGAAGAGACCTGAGTATCAGGCGTTCCAAAACCGCCGTTTACGGCCAGCGATACTCGGGGTACCAAGGAATTAGCGCCTCACACAACGCAGATAGCCCTGGGCAAGGCCGAGTTAACGCCTCACATAACGAAGATACGTTCATAACTGGCCAATTTTCATACGCCGAAATCCAAAGACGGGCAAACTATATGCAACACGACACGAGAAAACCACACGCCTTGCGGTGAGTTCTGCATAGATGCTGAGAAGTTTGTCTTTTTCTCTGAGCAGCTCTCGTATGCGTTCTCTCCTCTCTTTGCTTACGAAAGGGAGGAGGGATGCGGTCCGACCCGCAGAGGAATCATCTGCAGGTTGGACCGCGAGGACGAATGCCGTGCTCAATGGCTGCGGTGCAGGCACAGCGCGGCGAGCAGCCCGAGTGTTTATCATCGTTTTGTTTTGTGCGTGGTCATCACCGGAATTGGGCAGGGTGATCGCTTGATTTGATCGGTTTTGGCGGCGGTGTCTTGATGTGAAAGGGCATCGGCTCGTCGTCCTGATAGATTC
>NZ_JALCUA010000008.1:0-121738 GCF_022655035.1 Bifidobacterium tibiigranuli
AACACCATCGGAGGCTTTGGCGGCTTGCAGAACCACCGATGTCCAGTATGACACAAAAATCTGAACGCATCGGCACTTTCGCGGTTTGCTGTCGGCGATTCTGCCCCGCAGCCGTGTTCTGCCATGCCATGCTATATGCGTGCCATATGCCCGGCTCAGCGTACGTTTTCCAGCATCTTCGCGAGGTCCGTATTGGAAAACGTACGATAACCGCTGCTCAGCGTACGTTTTCCAATACGGGAGTACGGAAGGTGTGGGAAAACGTACGCTGAGGGTGGGTGCCCGTCTGTTGTTGTGACTTAGGCACTGAGCCATTCTTGGAGAATGTCGGCCAACAGGGTCAGGTCGCTTATGGCCGCCTGCTCGTCGCGCTTGTGGGCCAGCAGGGCGCTGCCCGCGCCGAGGTTCACGGCCGGGATGCCCAGCTGCGCGAAGCGGGCCACATCCGTCCAGCCGAACTTGGCCTGCGGGTCGCGGCCGGTGCGCTCCTTGACCAGGGTCGCCAGCGATGTGGTCAGCGGCGAGTCCATGCCGGGCCGGGCGCTGGGCGATTCATCGCGCATCTCGATGCCGAAGCCGGCGAACATGCCGCCGGTGGCCTTATGCTCGCCGTTGCCCAGCTGCGCGCCGCACTCCTGCCCCATCATGAGCGCCTTGGCCTGCTCAAGCGTTTTGTCCGGCGCGAAGCGGTAGTTCACGTGTACACGGCATTCGTCGGGGATGACATTCGTGCCGGTGCCCCCCGAAATCAGCGTCGCGTTCACGCCCTCGCGATAGGTCAGCCCGTCCACGAGCACATCCTGCGGCTCGTACGCCTGCAGCCGGTCCAGCACCTCGGCGGCCTTGTGGATGGCGTTGTCGCCCATCCATGCGCGGGCCGAATGCGCGGCGACGCCATGCGTGACGACGTCGAAGCGAATTGTGCCGTTGCACCCGCCCTCGATGCCGCAGCTGGTCGGCTCGGCGATGATGGCGAAATCGCCGCCCACCCAGTCGGGATGCGCTTCAATCAACCGCCGCAAGCCGTTCTTATCCGCCGAGACTTCCTCGTGATCATAGAGAATGTAGGTCAGATCGTATTTCGGCTCGCGCAGGGTCGCCGCCAAGTACAGCAGCACGGCGTCCGAAGCCTTCATATCCGTGGCCCCGCGCCCCCACATCACCCGTTCGCCAGGATGCTCCTGCGCGATATCCTCGCGGATGAGCGGGTCGCCCGGTTCAAGCCAGCGCGGCGGGAAATTGTCCGCCACCGGCACGGTGTCGAGATGACCGGCGAGCACCACATGCTGGCCGCGCCCGGCGATGTCGTCGGCGATGACCGTGTCGCCGTGGCGGCGGACGCGCAAACGCCCCAGCGAATCCAGGAAGGTTTCCACCGCATCGGCCAATGGCCCTTCGTCATCGCTGACCGAATACATGCCCATGATCTGCGCGAAGATGCGGCTCAGCGCTGCCTGCGCGGTCTCGTCAGGGTCTACGGGGTCTATCATCTGCTGCTCGTTCGCCATGCCTGCCATGGTATCAGGGTGCTTGCCGCAGCCCCCACAAGCAGCTCCACATAATCGATATCCCAACATGTACCCCACATGCACCCGCTTACGCACACCGATTTCATCGTACCCATGTCCAAATATGTGTTCACGCCTTGGGACTGCGCCACGCCGATGACGGCGCGCCATGGCACACTGGAAGCCATAGGTAGGGAAGGGAAGCGCCATGGGTTTGCTCAGCGCCATGCAGGGGTTCTGCGTCATCGGCATCGTGATCCTCGTGGGGTACATCGCCGCCCGAATGCAGATTGGCGGCCCGAGCGCGCAGATGGTGCTCAACCGCTTCAGCTTCTTCATCTCGAGCCCGTGCCTGATGTTTGCGATTATGGCGAAGGAGCCGATAGCGGAGATTTTCCACCCTTCGATCATCGTTGCCTTCTTCAGCGCAATGGCGGTCGGCGTTGCCTTCCTTGTGCTCAACCGGCTGTTCTTCCACCTCAATGCCGCCGAGGCGACCATCGGAGCGCTTAACTCGCTGTATCTCAATTCCAATAACATCGGTCTGCCGATTGCCACCTACATCCTCGGCAATCCGGGGCTGGTGGCTCCGATTCTGGTCATGCAGCAGGCGGTGTTCACGCCGATCGGGCTCACCGTGCTCGATGTGACGACCAAAGGCGAGGTCTCCGTCAAGGAGATCGCGAGCCAGCCGCTGCATCAGCCGCTGCTGCTCGGCTCGCTGGGCGGCATCGTGGTTTCGGCCATCAGCGCGCGCACCGGCTGGTTCGTGGTGCCGAAGTTCCTCTTTGACCCCATCGATATGATCGGCGCGTCGGCGGTCCCGATGATTCTGATGGCCTTCGGCATGTCGCTGTACGGCAGCCAGCCGATGCAGAACAAGCGCAACCGCGATGCGACCGTTGCCGTCGTCGTGCTGAAGAACATCGTCATGCCGGTCATCGCCTTCCTGCTCGCCTACTTCGTTATGGGCTTCCGCGGCGCGACGCTCTACGCCTGTGTGGTGCTCGCCGCGCTGCCGACCGGGCAGAACGTGTACAACTATGCGGCGCGCTACAACGTGGGGCTGAGCTTCGCGCGCGACGGCATCCTCGTCTCCACCCTCACCAGCCCAATCGTCATAGCCGTGGTCGCAGCGATATTGAGCTAGCTTTCCTACACGATGTCTCAGGCATCGTCGGCGCTCAGTCATCCGCGCGATAATCGAGCAGATCGAGTTTCGAGGCCACGCGATTCGAGGCGAAGGCGCCGATGGACACGAGCGCGTAGCACAGCGCGATGCCGCCGAAGAAAGCCAGCAGCGTCGCCGCGTTCGTCATGGCTCCGGCCATCAGCGGGAACATGAGTGCCATCGAACAGCCGCCGGCGATGAGCACCACGACGTTGAGCGGGGTGAGCACCTCGGCGAAGCGCGCCCGGTTGAGCGTGCGCGTATCCGTGCCTTCGAGCGCGAGCATGCGATACTCCTCCGCCTGCTCGTAGACGTTCCCGGCCTGCATCACCCCGCAGCTCACCGCCGCCAGAATCGCCGCGAAGGCAAGCGTCAGCAGCCCTCCGGTGCCGATATCGCGTATCAGGGTCATGCTGGAATCATCGTGCCCGGCACTCGCATTGGCGGCCTGCGAGAACATCGCGCACACCGAGGTGATACCGGCGATGAACACGGCCAGCGCGATGCCTGACACGTTGCGCCATGCGCGTTTGGGATTGTCGAGGATGCGGCGCATCGCAATCATCGTCGCGGCGTTGCGCGGCCTGCGCAGCCGGCTCTTGGCGCGGGCGGATATGGCCCATGTGCCCACGAGGTTGATCAGGAAAAAGCACAGCATGATGAATCCGATGACGATAACGACCATCACGCTCTGCCCCATATGCGCAGCCAGTTGCGGCGTGCGGAATGCGCCGATCGCCAGCGCTATCGCACCGATGAACACCACGACGCGCCATGCGGTCGGCAGCGGCTGCGACGCGCGGCTGGTCACCCCAAGCGGCGTGATCGCCACCCGGCGCAGCGCCGCCAGCGCCGACACCAATGACATAATCGTCACGCCGAGGCATACGGCCAGCAACGCCCACGGCCCGACCCAGAGCTGTACGAAGGTGAAACGCTGATTCTGGAAGGGTATCAGCATCACCAGCGGCATCAGCGCCAAGTACCCGCCGATGCCGAGCAGCGCGCCAGACAGGGCCTGACCGGCGGCGTCCAGAGCAGTCAGCCCTGAGACCTGCGGCACTGTGGCACCGACCAGTCGCAAGGCGGCGAGCCGTGCGTCGCGGCGGGACGCGGCCAGTCGCGCGGCCGAAGCGGCGAGTGCGGTGAAGGGAACCACGAGCAGCAGGCAGGCGAAGCCCGCAAGCGCTACATAGGTTCCGGCCATGGGGTCCTGCCCGGTTGCGGCCGCTGCGCTGCCCGACACATGCGTTGCCGACACGCAAGCATGTTCGTTGAGCAGGCAGGCAAGCGTGTGATCGCTCGAAGCCCGCCAAATGAACGCATGCACGCCCCCGAGCACGGTGAGGAAAATCGCGCTCGCCGAGGCGAATGCGATGACGGCCAACAACGACGTATGCCGTTGCGCGCGCAAGCCAGGGCGGTGAAACAGCCGCCACAATCCGAAAATATTCATCGCCAGGTTCCCCTTCCGGTCGCCGCTGCGATTGGTGATGACGACAGCGCCGACGCTGCGAATGCCGGCGTCGATGCCGCCGCGCCCAAGGGCGAGAAAGCCGACTGCTGCATCGCCATGAACCCGGCTACTGACGGCCGGTACACCGTCGACCGCTCAGCAGGCAGCTGATTGTTCGCGAACGTTCCGGCTTGATGCGCAGGCATGGATCGCTGCTGCGCCACAGTGGGTGCGGCATTGTGTGGCAGTGCAGAAGCGGGCTGATTCGCTGCGGATGTCGGCTGTTGCGCAGGTTGCGTAGGCTGCACAGGTTGCGCCGCCGCTTGCTGACTGCGATTCGCGCGGCGCGGCTCCGCTTGCGAAAGCCGGCCGTCGCTCATCGTGACCATGCGCGAGCAGAATCCGGCGACGTTGACATCGTGCGTGACGACGATGACGGCGGCACCGCAGTCGTGCGCGGCCTGCATGAGGATGCCCATCACTTCGCGGCCCGTGGTCTGGTCAAGCGCTCCGGTCGGCTCGTCGGCGAAGACCACGGCCGGCTCGATGCACAGCGCGCGGGCGATGGCGATGCGCTGCATCTGCCCGCCGCTCATCTCGCCCGGGCGCTGCGCGGCAAGATGGCGCAGACCGAGGCGTTCGAGCCACAGCATCGCACGGTCGGTGGCCTGCTCGTAAGACAAGCCGCCCAACATCAGCGGCAAGGCGATGTTCTCCACAGCCGGCAGCTCGGGAAGCAGCTGACCCGACTGGAAGACGAAGCCGAATGCTCCGCGCCGCAGCTTGGTGCGCTCGGCGTCTTTCATCGCGGTCAAGTCGTTGCCTTGGAAGCGCACGGTGCCGCTGGTGGGCCGGATGATGCCGGCGAGCGCATGCAGCAGCGTCGTCTTGCCCGAGCCGGAAGGCCCCATCACCGCGACGCTCTCCCCCGCGGCGAGCGCGAAACTCACATGATTGAGCGCCAAGGCGTGCGGCACAGCAGGCATGGCGTTGGGAGAGCTGTTGTATGAGGTGCTGTTATACGGGGCGCCGGCTTGCGGAGCGCCCGCTTGCAGAGCTCCAGGGACTGCCGCCACGCCGGTTGCGCCATGCTCCGACCGCGCCCGGGCGATGTCGGCGGAATAATCCATCACGAGGTCGTTCGACTCAAGGACGATGCGGCCCGGCTGTGTCGCGTCATAGTTTGCCATTGGCGATGCGCCCGGAATTACCGTGCTCTGTGTTGGAGATTGCCAGGCCGGCGGCATCGAATCGCTACGCTGCGCTGAATTACGCGCTGCCGAATTACGCGCCGTAAAAATCCGCGTCCCCGAAATCAGCAGTGCTGCGTTCCGTGTCATTGTGCTCAGTATTGTGTTCATGCCTTTGAGCCTACGTACGCAACAATTCCGTCGTTATCGGGCAACGGGATGATTCCGGTGCAATTCGGCGCTCGCGCCTCATTCTCAAGGACTATGCGGCAGCGTCTTGCCACCATTCGTGCACACTCAATCGCATCCATGACACAACGACGATATGGCACGCCGTTACTATGATTCGCTATGCCTACACTTGCCCAGAATCTTGCCATCGGACTTGCCGTATTCGCGTATATCCTCTACCGGCAGCTGCACACCCGGCCGGTGAAGGGTCGTTCGCTGCTGCCGTGGATCCTGCTTGCGCTCGGCGCGGTGCAAATCGCGGGGACGACGGGTCGTCATGGACCAGGCAGCCACGTTGGGGCGTTCAACACCGATCTGCTCGTAGTCGTGGCCGCCATGCTCATCGGCGCGGGTTTCGCATGCGCCAGAGCGTACACCTTGCGTATCTGGGTCGATAAGGGCATCGCGTATCGCAAAGGCAACGTGTGGACGGCGCTGCTCTGGATGCTGTCCATCGCCGTGCATTTCTCGCTGGACGCCTTCGTGCACACGCCCGGGCTGGCGGGCACATCGCTTGAGGCCTATTTCGGACTCATGCTGCTCATTCAGCGCGAAATCGCAATACGGCGCGCGGCGAAACTGCAATCTGCGATATAAGCCACTCGCCGGCACGTATGCGTAGCTTTTTGTACGCTAACTCGAGTCTGCCGTATGAAATGCAACGTTATGAGGCTCGATTGCGTTGCATTATGCACGTCAGCGTCGAGTTAGCGTACAAAAGAATACGCAGCAGAGCGACGCAAACCGCCAACATGGAACAGCGCATCGCGAACGCTTCGGCTATGCAGACTGTTCGACAGCAGCGTTGCCCGGTGCAGCATGCAAAACGCCATACGACGCGGCAAGCCCTTGCAGTCGCGCTGCAAAGTTGGGCCAGTCGGTGCGCAAGGCGGTCAGGAGACGGCGATCGGGGACCTGGTCGAAGGGCACCCATTCGATTTCGAGGCTTTCATCGTCGTTGGCGCAGGGCATGACGCGGCGGCCGGGCTTTTCGAAGGCGAACACGGTGGTGTAGGCCCACGGACCGTGCTCCTCGCGGTAGGAGCCGACCACTTCGATGTCCTGTGACGTGATATTGGCCTCCTCGAAGCTCTCGCGAAGCGCCCCTTCGATCGGGCTTTCGCCGTCGGCGATGGCACCGCCGGGAATGCCCCAAGCACCGCCTTCGGCACTCCACACGGCGCGGTGCTGCATCACGATGTCGCTTACGGCACCAGTCTGCGGGTCGCGACGTGCCAGCAGCACGCCGGCGGCCCCGTTCGTGCCCCAATGACGACGCCCGCACGCGCAGCTCACCCAGCCATCGCCCGGCTGATGCACGGTTTCCTTGGGCGGAACGGGCTGTGTCGCGTCCTTTTTGCTCGTACCCGCTGGAACGCCACGGCTGACATTCCACAAGTCGGTCCATTCGATGCCGAGTTGTGCAGTCAAATGGCGCAGCAGCGGCAGGCTCACGCCCATCACGCCGTGCGGGTCGCCGTCGATGCCCTCGATGAATGCGGAGCCGAAGCCCTCCAAAGTGAATGAGCCAGCGACTTCCAGCGGCTCGCCGGTGGCGATGTACCGCTCGATCTCCTGATCGGAATAGTTGCCGAATCGCACTGTGGCGTGGCTTGCGCCGCGAGACACATGCCCCGTAGCGAAATCGATGACGCAGTGCCCGGTCCACAATTCGCCATCATGGCCGCGCATCGCACTAAGCCGCCGCTGCGCCACATCGGCGTCATGCGGCTTGCCGTAGCATTCGCCATCAAATAGGAACATCGAATCGCAGCCGATGATAAGCGGCCCGACCGCGCTGTGGGCGATGCCGTCGTGGTTGGCCAGCACTTGAGCAATCGGCTCGGAAGCGGTCGGCACATCGATGCCGGAGAAATCACGAGTGAAGGTCGAGCGCTCCGCGGGCTCGGAGCCCTTGGTATCGTTGTCGTTGCTGCCGTCGTTGGCTTCGCTGGTCTCGCGCGATGACGCCACAGCCTGCAGCGGATAGGCGGTTACCTGGTCGCCGTGCGCCTCGTCGGCCGCGCCCGCCACGTCTCGGTAGGCCCGGAACACGGCCTGTGCCTTGGCTTGAGCGAGTATCATCACGCGCTGCCCGATGCTCAAATCCTGCACCGTCACCCCGGACTGCGCAGCAGCGCGTTCCAAAGCGGCCGGCTCGTCCACATGCGAGACGCGGATGATCGGGCATACGCCTGCGGTGTACAGCACGTCGCGGCGCGACGGCGACTGCGATGCGAGCACGACTGGTATCGACAACTTCAGGCCTCCTCGATGGCGTTACTTAGCTTCGACCTCGACGCCGGTGGTGTTGACGCTCAGGTGCAGCACCCGCCAGATTCCCGATGACAACTGCCGCTGCGCGATGCGTTCGATGACCTCAGAAGCCGAACCGCTGTGCAGCACCAGCACGCACGGGCCTGCGCCGGAAATGGCCGCAGCGAAGCCCTGCGCACGCAAAGCCTCGATAAGCTCCCATGACGGAGCCATGAGATCCTTGCGATAGGGCTGATGCAGGCGGTCCTGCGTGGCGGCGAATAGCAGCGTGTTGGCATCTTCACGCAACCCCGCGTCATATGAACTGGCACCACGCGGACCCATCGCCGCGGGCAGCAGCGCTATGCGCGATAGGTTGAATGCCGCGTCCGCATAAGGCACCTTCGCGGGCAGCGCCTGTCGAGCCAGCTCGGTTGACTGCTCGAAGTCGGGAATGAAGACACATGCGCGAATCGCGTCGTCGACCGGGTACATCGTGGTGTGGAACCCGACCGACAGCGGCTCGCCGTCGCGAATCGGCACCGAACCAACGCCCTCTCCAGCGTCGAAGCGCCATGAAACCGTCAGCCCGCCGAACACCGCCGGCGCGACATTGTCAGGGTGGCCTTCGATGGACGCGGCCATGTCGAATACCGACTGCCGGTCGAAATGCTCGCCATGCGCGAACGCCGCAGCCGCGCTGATGCCGGCGACAATCGCCTCGGCGGAGGAGCCCATGCCGCGCGCCTGCGGAATGCGGTTGTGCGCCTCAAGCGTGAAGCCGAGCCGCCCCAGTCCGAAGACCTGACAGGCCTTGCGGAAGGTGGAAACCACCAGATGGGTTTCATCGCGCGGCAGCGTGTCTTCCCCCTCGCCGTGGATGATCACGCGCACGGAATCATCAGTGGCGTCATCAGTGGCGGAGCCGCCAGCTGCAGCACCATCAGCCGGGCTGTCATTCAGCGTGAACTTGAGCTCATCGTAATAGTCGAGGGCCAGCCCAACGGTGTCGAAGCCGGACCCCAGATTGGCGCTGGTCGCCGGAACGCGCACATGCACCTGACGGAATAAGGGATTCATAGATGAAGTCTTCCTTTGAAGCTTTGCTGCATATCAGTGCCGCATATCAGTCAAGCACTCGCAGGATCGACGGCGTGCCGGTCACGAAATCGAGGCTGCACACCGCCTTGACGGTCTCGCGCAGGGTCAGCTCGTCGCACTGATGCGTCACGATGCGCAGCTGCTGCAATTCGCCCGAATAGCCCGGATCGTGGCGCGTTGGCTGCAAATCCTGGTTCACGCCGTTGATCGACACGCCGCGATCGGCGAACTCCGTGGCGATGGCGGCGAGTACGCCGGGCTTGTCGTGAATCAGGAAACGGACGGCAAATGCCGCCTTCGAAGCGTCGATCGGCGCCTTGGGCAGGTCCTTGTAGAGCGGGATGGAAGGCCCGGTGCAGCCCTGCGCGATATGCCGCGCCTCGGTGACGATGTCGCCCACAACTGCGGAGGCAGTAGGCGCGCCACCGGCCCCGCGGCCGTAGAACATCAGGTCGTCGGCCGCCTCGGCGTGCACGAAGACCGCGTTGAAGCTGCCATGCACCGAGGCGAGCGGGTGGTTCTCGTCGATCAGCGCCGGGTAGACGCGGGCCGAAACCCCGGCCTCGCCGTTCTCCACGACGGCCAGCAGCTTGACGACCTTGTGCTCGGCGGTCGCGGCAGCGATGTCGTCGGCAGTGATCGAGGTGATGCCTTCGACGGTCACATCGTCGATGCTCGTGGCAGTGTGGAAGGCGAGCGTGGCCATAATCGCAGCCTTGTTCGCCGCATCCTCGCCCTCGATGTCGCCGGTCGGATCGGCCTCAGCGTATCCCTTGGCCTGCGCGTCATTGAGCGCTACCTCGAAGTCCAGCCCCTTGGTGGTCATCTCGTCGAGAATGTAGTTTGTGGTGCCGTTGACGATGCCGAGCATGCTGCTCACCCGGTCGCCGACCAGCGATTCGCGCAGAGGTCGCACGAGCGGAATCGCGCCGCCTACCGCCGCCTCGAAGTAGATATCGACGCCGTGCTCGTTCGCAGCCTGATAGAGCTCCGGGCCGAATTTCGCCAGCAGCGCCTTGTTCGCTGTCACGACGCTCGCCCCGGCTTCGATGGCCGTGAGCACGAAGGTGCGCGCAGGCTCCAGCCCGCCGATAAGCTCCACAACGATGTCGGCACGTTGGCACAGCTCGGCCGTATCGGTCGTCAGCAGCGCCTTATCGATCCACGGCGCATCGACCTTGTCAGGATTAAGGCAGGCCACGCCAACCAGTTCGATGGGCCTACCAGTGCGTGCCGAAAGCTCGTCGCGCTGCTCGACCAGCAGCCGGGCGGTCTGCGAGCCGACCGTTCCTGCGCCAAGCAGCCCTACGCGGATTGGGGCCTCGTCATGCTGTGTCATAGTGTCCTTCCCAAGTGTGTCTCATGTGCCGTCACTGCCCCGCAGGGCAGCCGCAACGCCTTACGCCGATGCATACCACGTCTATTCTAAAGGTTCCCGTCGGCCTTCGCGCCGCATGCCCATGTCGGTACAGGTTAGCGCCGTAAGCATCAGTTGCTTACATCCCACGACAGCAGGTCATCGATGGTCTGGCGTCGTATCATCACATGCGCGCCGGACACGCCCACTGCCACGACTGCGGGAATCAGCGCCTGGTTGTAGTTGCTGGCCATCGTGCGGCCGTACGCGCCGGTCACTGGGATGGCGAGGATGTCGCCGCGCGTGATGTCGGCTGGGAGTTGGCATTCGTGCACGAGGATGTCGCCCGATTCGCAATGCGTGCCGACGACGCGCGCGAGCATGGTCTCAGGCGCACCAGATCGGCTCGCCAGCCGCACCGCGTAATCCGCGTCGTAGAGCGCCGGGCGAATGTTGTCGCTCATGCCGCCATCGACCGAAACGTAAGCCCGCTCGTTGATTGCGCTGCCGTCCTGCGCCGTGGTTCCCTGCGGCAAAGCGACATGCTTGATCGCGCCGACGCGGTAGAGCGTCACGCCGGACGGGGCTGCGATGTAGCGCCCCGGTTCGAAGGAGATAACCGGCGCGGGCATGCCCAGCGCGTCGTTGGTCGCGGTCACAGCGTCGGCCAGCCGGCCGAGTTCGACGTCGATATCCATCGCGTCTTCGGCGTCGGTGTAGGCCACGGAGTAGCCGCCACCCAAGTCCACTTCGGGCAGGGTGTAGGCGTTGGTGGCGTAGAAGGTCTTGCGCAGCAGCATCATGCGCTTGGCCGCCTCGATGAAGGCGTTGGCGTCATGAATCTGCGAGCCGATATGCGAGTGGATGCCGACGAGTTCGAGATCGTCGCTCAGCCCGGCAATCGTCGCGAGCACAGCATGCGCGGGGCCATCCGCCACCGCCTGCATCGCGTCGGCGAGCGCACGGTCCGTGGCTGAGACCTCGTTGCCGTGCAGGTCGTAGGGGTAGCGCACGTCGTACTGCAGCTGGCGTTCCTGCGAGTCTTGAGGCTCTTGTGATTCAGTTGCCTGTTGCTGCGCCGCTGTATCCTGCCGTTTCGGCATAATGCGGGCGTTCGTCACGGCGGGCGTGGCGGCGGCGATCATATCGTCCAGAATGCCGAGCACTGCGGTCGGCGTGCCGGCCGGCAGCAGCGCCACGCCGAATTTCTGGTCTTCGTGCGCCGTGGAAATATACTCATGCCCGCCTGCGTGGATGCCGGATGTGACGCGCAGCATGACCTTGGCGCGTTTGCCGAGCTTGTGTGCGATGGCAGCGATGCGGGCAGGCTCGCCCGGCTCATCGACGACGATTTTGGCGAAGCCCTGCTCGACGGCGAGCGCGATCTCCTCGTCGGACTTGTTATTGCCATGCAGCACCAGCCGCCGGCCCGGAACCCCTGCGGCAAGCGCAATGCGCATTTCGCCCATCGAGCATGTATCGACGAACATGCCTGCCTGGGCCACGATGCGCACGACTTCCTTGGACAGGAAAGCCTTGCCTGCGTAGCTCGCATGGGTTGTCGTGTTGCGGAAGGCCTTCGCCGCCGCAGCGACGAAGCGCCGTGCGCGCGCAGAAACCTCATCCGTGTCCATGACGTAGAGCGGCGAGCCGAATTCGCTCAGCAGGGACGAGGCGGTGCGCCCGTGGAAGGTCATCTCGCCGGAATCATTGATACCCGTGGCTTCGGGCCAAATCGGCGTCACGCCCATATGCTGCTCCTTGCTTGCTGTGTGTTGTATGTCCCGCTGTGTTGTATGTGGCCGGTTATGGCTGGTCGTAGCGTAATTCCTACATCTGCTGCGGGGCGCTGACCCCGAGCAGATCAAGCCCCGACGCGATGACGGTGCGCACGGCGTCGTTGAGCTTGAGCCGTGCCGCGGCACGCGCCGGTTCCGGATTCTTGGCGATGCGCAATGCCTCGCGCGCCTCCTCCGGCTCGCGCTCCTCAGGGTCGGTCAGCGCCATCGGCACGACGCGTTCGAGGTTGTACCACTTGTGATAGGCGGACGCGAGGTCCTCCAGATAATGCGCCACGCGATGCGGCGCACGCGAATCGCCCGCCTGCGCGAGCACCGAGGGCCACTGCGCGAGCGCTGCCAGCACCACGCCGTCCGCTTCGGTGTCCAAAAGGCTGAGATCGGCATTGTCCGTGCTGATTGCGGCGGCCTCGGCATTGCGCTCGACGTTGCAGGAACGCGCATGGGCGTACTGCACGTAATAGACCGGATTCTCGTTGGTATGCGAGGCGAGCAGGTCCAAGTCGATGTCCACGCTCGTGTTGTAATCGGTGCGCGCGAGCGAATACCGCGCCGCGTCCACGCCGACTGCCTCAAGCAAATCGTCAATGGTGACGACGTTGCCGGCGCGTTTCGACATGCGTACGGCCTTGCCGTCCTTCATCACGTTGACCAGCTGGCCGATGAGAATCTGCATGTTCTCGCCCGGCGTGTCGCCGAACGCCGCGCACATCGCCATCATGCGGCCGATATAGCCGTGATGGTCGGCGCCGAGCATGTAGATCGCCACGTCGGCCGGATCCACGGCGCGATGCCGCTTGTTCCAGTAGTAGGCGATGTCGGCGGCGAAGTAGGCGTAATTGCCATCCGATTTGATGATCACGCGGTCCTTGTCATCGCCATGCTTGGTGGATGCGAACCAGGTCGCCCCGTCCTTCTCGAAGAGGTCGCCATTTTCGCGCAAGACCGCGAAGGCCTTATCCACCTCGCCGTCCTCGTACACGCTGTTCTCGTGGAACCACACGTCGAAGTTGACGCGGAAATCGAGCATCGACTGCTGGATTTCGGCGAACATCATCGGCACGGCGCGTTTGCGGAACTCTTCGCGCTGCTCGGAATCGCCCTCGCCAAGCGCGTTGCCGTCCTTGTCCACGCCGCCGTCGACGCGCGGCAGATTCAGGATGTCGACGCCATTAGCCTTGGCTTCGGCGATCACCCTGTCGGCGATTTCGTTGATATACGCGCCTTTGTAGCCGTCAGCCGGCGTTTCCTCGCCGTGCGCCGCAGCGAGCAGGGACTTGGCGAAGCGGTTGATCTGCTCGCCGTGGTCGTTGAAATAATATTCGCGCACGACCTTCGCGCCATTGGCTTCCAAAACCCTGGCCATGGAGTCGCCGGTGGCCGCCCAGCGCACGCCGCCGATATGGATGGGCCCGGTCGGATTGGCCGAAACAAATTCGAGGTTCAGCGTCTTGCCGCTCAGATGGTCGTTGCGCCCGTATTGTGCGCCTTGCTCGAGAACCGTGTCGACCACAGCCGCAGCCGAAGCGGAGTCGAGAGTGATGTTGATGAAGCCGGGGCCTGCCACTTCTACCGAGGCGATGCCCTCGGCATCGGACAATTTGGCTGCGAATAATTGCGCGAGATCGCGCGGCTTCATGCCGGCCTTCTTGGCCAGCTGCATGGCGATATTCGACGACCAATCGCCGTGGGCGCGGTCCTTCGGCCGCATCACGGCCAGCTTCTCGACCGGCGGAATCATCGCGCCATCCAGCGCGCCAGTATCAGGGCCTCCGGCCAGTTCATGGGCAATATCGCAGATCAATGCACTCAATGCTTCGGGATTCATTCTTATCAGTGTAGCTAATACGGCGACAGCGGAGTTCTTTCACGTTTTTGGCTCACACTTTTTTGCACCCGAGGAAAAAGTGTGAGCCAATCGCACACACCACATGGTAGCTTTTATCTGCACAAATGTTAGAATAGCAACGTTTACCACTCAGCAAAAACGAACAACGAATGTTCGTTTGACTCACACTTTTTCGAGCATGCCCAAAAAGTGTGAGCCGCATTGCGGAACACCGCCAAACCTCAGCGCCCCCACACCAGTGTGCTCAGCGAGCGCGGGGGCAGTTCGACCGGCCACAGCTCGTCTCCGTCCTGCACAGCGATGCGGCACGGGACTGCGTCGCCGTTATTGACCACAAGCACCAGATGATTGCTCGGCGTAAGAAAAGCCACATGCTGCACGTCGGGCATATCGCGCGAAGCAGCACTGCCTACGCACTGCGAGCCAACTGGCACGAAACGGCCGAAATGGCCGATCACGTAGTAATCCGCATTCTTGGTGACCGCGCCGCTTGCGCGATCAATCGTGAGTAGCCCGCGGTTTTGCGAGTGCTGGCGGTCATGGCGCAGATAGTAGTAATCCGGGCCGCCGCTCGTGTCCAGCGCGACGTTCCACAGCACCACGCATTGCGCCCAGTTGCGCAGCATCGCGATGACGCGGCTGCTCATGCGCAGCAAGGCCGCCTCCCAATTGCGCGGCCCCCAGTCGCCTCCCGAAGCCTCGGTAACCCAGATGCCTTTGCTCGGCCAGCGCTCGTGAATCCGGCTCATCGTGGATGACGCCCCGCCGTAGTAATGCCACGCCGACCCGGCCACGGCCCGCAAGGCATCGTCGTGTGCGTAGAGCCTTTTCACGAACGCGCCGTCGGGATAGCGCTCGGTCGAATAGTTGTGATCCCAGCACATGATATTGACCTCGTCCAAGCCCTCGGCATGCAGCTCAGGCGCGAGATAATCGGCAATGAACACGGCCTGCTCCTCGGGGCTCATCGCCATTGAAGGCCATACCGCCTGCGCATTATCCGGCTCGTTGACTGGCGTGAGGCCGAACACATCGAGACCATAATCGCGGTACAGCCGCACGAATGCCGCCAGATAGCAGGCGTAGGCATCGTAATACGACCGTCGCAAACGCCCGGTGCGGTGTGGCCAAGCCCAGCGCCGGCCCAAGACGCTAAAATTCGTTTTCATCCACCACGGAGCGCTCCACGGCGAAGCGATGATGCGCAGGCCTTGTCGCTGCTGCTGCCCTGCGTCTCGCTGCGCGTCTCGTGTTGCAGCCCGCGCTGCTGTCCGTATCTCTGTCTGCACCACTGTCGGACTGGCACCTTGCCGCGCATCCTGTCGCCCATTCTCCTGTTCCACGCCACGTTCCATGCCTCGCAATGATGCAGCCTGAGCCGCCTTGAGCATCGGCAGAATCCGCTGCTCTTCCGGACCGAATTGCAGCGAGCGCAGCCGTCTGTCAGGCCATCGGCGCACGAATGAGTATGGCCGCGTCACATGGTCGGAAGGCCCAATCGGCTGGCGCAGCATCGACAGCCCGATGCCCTCAACCGGGTCGAACAGATCGCGAATCATCTGGTCTGGGTCACTGACCGCATGCGACCACAAGTCAGCGGTTGCCTCAGTTATCGACGCTCCGAAGCCATCAATCCGCTGCCGAAGATTCGCAGTATCCACCACGATTCGGGGCAACGAATCCACCGGTGCCCAAGCTGTTGCTGTTGCCGATTCGGCCGATGACCTCTCAGATACCGGCGCGGCCTCCCCCGGCACTTCAACTTCCTCCATGCAGTGCAGCAGGCACGAGTCATCGTCTTTAGCCTGAGTAACAACCATCCGCATGCCATTCATAGCCCAAGCATACGAACGCACGCCTACAGTGTGCGTGCGCCCACACTACGTGAATCCCTTGCCCGTCATTCGGTCTTCATCTATTAAGCAGATTGCAGTGCAAAGGTGCCTTTGTGCGGTTTCACCGAACGTTGCCGCATTCCGAAAACTGGCGGAATTCCAAGAATTTCGTGAAGGGCGATACGAACCTATAGTCGGTGGCTACTTTCGCATGTGCTGAATAGCCGAAAAAAGTGCTTAATAAACGTAACTGCATGGCAGTTGGTTGCGGATGGCCGCGTTTGCTACGATATTTCCTGATGGTTTTCATGGGGAACTCGAATATTCATCTGGATTTCCTACTTGAATGCGGCTTCGGGACGTAAAAGACCATATTGCTGCGTTTATTAAGCACTTTTTTCGGCTATTAAGCACTTCGCAAAGTAGATGACGAAATTCGCTAACACCATTTCGGCGGAATATCGCCATTCTTGAGTCCCGACTACTGTGCGCCACTGCACGCTGGACAGCGCAATCCGCCCAAATGTGCTTAATAAATTTTCAAAGAGGCTGCAGCGCATACAAATCACAGATCGTACAAGCCAACAGAGGCTTTTTGCGTTGCGACGTGGCGAAGGCCGTACTCCTAACAAACCGTATGACCTTCATACACCTACACCGCAACGTAGAACAGCCTAGATACCAGACGACGCCAAGCGAGAGCGCCTAAGCGGCCTTCCCCAAAAAATCACGCAATCGCGATGGCGTCAATCTCGACTAGCGCACCCTTGGGAATCGAGTTGCCGCCGAAGGCGACGCGGGCGGGCTTGACCGCGCCGGTGAAGCACTGCGCGTATTGCTTGTCGACCTCCGAGAAGTCCTCGACGTTGGCGAGATATATCGTGGCGCGCACGACGCGGCTGACGTCCGAGCCGGCTTCCTTCAATATGGCGGCGATGTTCTTCAACGACTGCGTGGCCTGTTCGGCGGCGCTCGCGCCTGCCAGTTCGCCCGTGGCGGGGTCGATGCCGAGCTGGCCCGAGACGAATACGAATCCGTTGGCCTTCACCGCCTGGCTATATGCCCCCAAGGCGGCTGGCGCGGATGCGGTCGCTACTGCTTCGATGGCGTCACTCATGTGCTGTTTCCTCGTTTCCTTCGATGAATCCTCAACGTATATGTGTGCCGCGCGGCCCGAGTGGGCTGGTGGGCACTGTGTTCTGAACGCTGTGTTCTGAGCACTGCGCCCTGAACGCTGTGTTCTGGACACAATGACCAATATAGACGCCTGATGTCACCGAAGGCATACTAGGCAGAAGCCAAGTGCCATGAACCCCAAGCTCATGCAAATAAAAACACCGCAGGCCCCCGCCCATAAGGACCATAAGGACCATAAGGACAGAGACCTGCGATGTACAAGACGAGCAAACGACTATATTCGTTCAACAGTCGACATTCAATAATTGCCATCCACCGATTGGCGTTCAACAGTCGGCATTCAGCTGCCGATAATCACGCCTATTTATTGACCTTGCCTACAATGAACGAGACAATCAGCACGATAATCACCGCGCCTACTATGGCAGGGATAATCGCTATTCCAGCCGCCTGCGGACCCCAAGAACCAAGAAGCGCTTGGCCGAGGGACGAACCCACAAGGCCGGCAACGATATTCGCAATCCAACCCATCGACTTGCCCTTGCTGGTGATGGCTCCTGCGATAGCACCAATGATGGCTCCTACAATGAGCACCCATATCCAATGCAACATGATCAGACCTGCTTTCTCTCAATGGCGTAACTGCTTGTGACGCTTGCAATTTTACCCGAGGGCAGAAGCTCGTGCGGGTCCGTTCTTAGCGAAAAACCCGGCTGCAAGTTGCGCATCGTCCGCACAGTGCATCCATCTGCACAACGCACCATCCGCACATCACCTCGCGGCACGCCACTGCGCTGCGGCTATCAGCCGCACCACGCCGTCATGGTATTCGTCAATCAGCGGGAAGTAATCGCGCTTCGTCGTGCACACGACCTTCATTCCGCACTTTTCCATGACGCGCCCGGACTGCGGATTCGCCGCGTAATGGCCGCCCCACACGGCATCGGCATGCAGCGTGTCGAAGGCAAATGCAAGCACCGCGTTCAGCGCCTCGGGCATGTAGCCCTTGCCCCAGAATGGCCGGCCAATCCAATAGCCCAGTTCCTTCGCATTGTGCAACGCCCCGCCATACTTCGCCACGAGCTCGGCAGCGGCGGCGATCGGATCGGCAATGTAATGGCTGACCGGCTTCAGCGCGATGCTGCCGACCGGCTCGCCGCAATCCTTGATGGTGATGGCCCAATTCCCGTCGACCGCAAGAACATTCTTGATAACGGACATGCTGTCTTCGACGCTCGTATGCGGCGGCCACCCGCAGCGCGGCCCGATTTCGGGGTCGCTGGCATAACGGAACAGCGACTCGGTCTCGGCCCGGTCATCGGTTTTCCAAGGGCGCAACAGCAAGCGCTCGGTTTCGATTGTGCTATTCATGCCCGCATCCTATCGCAAACTCAAGCAACTGGAACGTGCACACGGTATTCGAAGGTCCATGCGACGCGGGCATGCTCACAAGCCAAGGCGAACCTCGGCGATGTGGGATCCATGAGATTGCACAGTTTCGCCCAATCGTCGTCGTCCAATGCGGCCCGGGCGGATGCACCGTGGAAGCACGCGAAGTCCTGCAGCACATATTCCTGCACCGGATTTCCCGCGCTGTCAGGCGTCGAGGCCACTTCGGCTAGTCGCGAGTGATCGATGAGCTGAAGTTTTTCGCGGACATCCATCAAGGTGGGGAGCTGCGGTTCATCGGCCATGCTGCCGTCCTTTTCGCTGGGTCTCGTGGCTTTCGTGCGCTGCATTGCGCTGCATTGCGTTGTTTCGTGATATTGTACTATGCCGCCTCAGGCCTGTTCGCCGCCATAATGCTGTCATACTGCTGCCATGATTGGCTGTGCAGCGCGGAGACGGCTTGCTCGATTCGTCATAGTCGCGCTGTCCATGTCCAGACAGACCATGTAGCCATATTTCCAGCCAAAGGCATGCTGGTAACAATGCTGATGACGCAGGCAATGCCACCGAAATCAGACCGCAAGCAAACGCTACCAAACCGCTACCAAACCGCAATGCATAGGAGCCCAACCATGACGACGACAGTGCTGCACCACGACGACTACGCGCAGTCGCGCTGGAAGAACGGGCTCGGCGTCACGCGCACAGTCGACATCGCACCGGAAAGTGCCGACTTCGACACCTTCGCATGGCGGGTGAGCATGGCGGATGTCGGCGATCCGACGCCGTTCTCGCCGCTTCCCGGCGTTGACCGCTGGCTCATGCCCATCGCCGGATCGGGATTCGAGCTCACCATCAACGGCGCGTCATACCGCCCTGCGCGGGGCGAAGTCGTGCGCTTCTCCGGCGATGACGAGGCTGCAGGCGGCGCGTCTGGCTCTGGGTCGCGCGACCTCAATCTTATGGTGCGACGCCCCACGCCGCTGCCGACCTGCGCACACTTGCGATTGCAGCAAACGCACCACTCGCCGCCCGCACGCTTGCGGCGCATGGCGGTACCGTGCTGGCTATCCTGCTCGACGGCGATGCCGAGGTCGCCGGTGCCAAGCTGTCCACATTCGACGCCGTACGCCTCGGCGAGGATGCGTGCGAAACCTTTGAGACCGCCGCAGGCTGCCTGCTCGCCGTCGTCTCGCTGGCAGGCCGCTAGCGCATCTGTCGCATCCGCCGAATCCACTGTATCCGCCGACTGAGTTGCAGCGAGTTGAGGGCGGGGAGATACGGTTGCGGAACCGTGCAAATCGTATGGCATCACGACATTTTGCCTCGCCATCTATGGCGCAACTATACCGAAAACGGTAGCGTCGCGCCGTCGCGCCTCCCTTTGCTCGCCTATCGCTACCGGCTGCAGGCAATGGCTATCAACACGGCTGCCGTTCCTGCGATGTGGTGGAACGCGATGGGCTCGTGCAGGATGATGGCCCCTAGGGCGATTCCCACGAGCGGCGTCAGATAGGTGACCTGCGAGGCACGCAATGATCCCCATCGCGCGGTGATGTCGGTGTTCCACAGATAGCCGAGGCCGGTGGAAAACACGCCAAGTATGAGTATTGCGATGATTGTTGACACGCTGAGCCGATGGATTGAGTCGAATGCGCCGTTCCATGGCGAGATTGCCGCGGTCAGAGCTGCGGCGATAAGCAGCTGCACAGCGGTGAGTCCAACGGGATCGCGCGCCGCGCCGGTCGGCACGAGAAAACGACGCATCCACACGTATGCGCACCCATAGCAGCATGTGGCAGCGAGGCATGCCAACGCTGCGAGCCAGAACCGGGGACTACCGGCTACCACCGTCAGCCGTTCTCCGCCGGGCTGCTTTTCCCACGGTGCCAGCACCAGAATAATTCCGGTCGCACCAAGCAGGACGCCTCCTATCTGCCTGGCGGTAAGGCGCTCGCTGTGTAATGCGATCGCGCCGACGATAAGCGTCATCAACGGCGTGGTCGCGTTGAGTACTGCGGAAAGGCTGGACGGGAGAAACTGCCCGGCCCAAGAGTAGAGCGCGACCGGAAGCACGAACATGAACACCGCGATGACCGCGAGATGCTTGAAGATATTCGCGTCCCGAGGCCAAGGACGATGCGTCACCAGCATGACAGCGGTCAGCGTCGCCGCGCCGAGCGCCAGACGACACAGCCCCACTTGAGCCGGGTTGAGTCCTCGCAGACTGATCTTGATCAGCAGAAAACTCGCGCCCCACAGCAGCCCGAGCAGGCTGAACAATACGACCGTAGGCGTTTTATGGTTCTTCACATGCTTCATGTTCCTCATGTGCTTCAGATTGCGCGTATTATTGACATGAATCAAATCAATCGAATTCACCTAAACATGAAGGACGCTCATGGCAGTCACGCTTGCACAGCTCCGCGCGCTCGTTGCCGTGCATGATTTCGAGGGCTTCGCCGCAGCAGCGGATGAAATGGGAGTCTCCCAGTCGGCGGTTTCACATGCCATCACTGCGTTGGAGGCCGAGCTTGATGCGACATTGGTCATTCGTAGGCCGGCAATCGCACTCACCGCGCTTGGCTCCGAGCTCCTTCCTCACGCGCGTTCGGCGCTTTCCTCCGCTGACGCCCTCGTGGCTACAGCGGCACGCGCGGCAGGCAATCTCACCGGGACAGTGCGATTAGCAGCCCCGTCTACGGTCTGCTTCGGATTGCTGCCGAAGCTTCTCGCCGATTGGCAGCAGGCGTTTCCATCCATCACGATAAGCGTCTTCGAGGGCGACGACCCGGAACTGGTCGAATGGCTTGACGACGGCGCTGCGGATGCCGCCATCCTCGTCAATCCGAGTCATATCCCCACCGGAGCCGTGACGGTCGGCAAAGACCGCTATTGCGCCGTCCTGCGCGACGACCACCCGCTGGCCGCAGCCGAGAGCGTCATCGCCCGTGATCTCCTTGACGACCCGATTCTGATTTCCGGCGGCGGATGCGGCCCCGAAGTCACCGCGATGTTCCGAGCTGTAGACCCTCGTTTCGTTCCTGCGCAACGGGTGTATGACAATGCCGCACTGCTCAACTTCGTCGCGGCCGGGTTGGGCGTGACGGTTTTCCCCTCGATTGGCATGGGCATGCTTGCGCCCAATACCCGAATGGTTCCCCTCGCCCCGGCCAAGGAGCGAAAGCTGATCTTCAGCGGGCCGTCGAACCGCCCTTGGAGCCCACTCGTTCAAGTCCTCATCAACACCGTCACGCCTTCTTTCGCCAAACTGTAAGAAGGCGGCAACAAATGAATGCACTCTCCTGGCAAATGACGAGGAGTCCCCGCACACATAGCTAAGCGTGGCTTTCGGACGGAAGAACCATCATCGAATCGCGAGATTGAGCGCCTTGTCGATACGCTGATTGACGGAATCAAAGCGTTGATTGACGGCGATGAACTCATTGCTGAATTTAGCATCCATAGCCCGTATCTCGCTGCTGTTCCCGTCAATGCGTTTGCCAAGATTGGTCTCAGCGCTGTCGATGCGAGCAGTGAGGTTCTTTTCAACACCGTCGATACGGAGGTTCGTGTCATCGATGCGCTTGGCAAGGCTTCGGTTGCCGGTTAGGACGATCCTAGCCAAGGCTGCGCCGATGGCGAGGATTGCCGCGAGGGTGGGGATGCTGCTGATGAGGAGCGTGTTCATGGCCGGGTTCCTTTCGTATGCCTTCAAGCATAGGTGATAGTTGCTACCTACGCTATCGGCCGGGTTCTCAGTCATACAAGCGAAAAAGGGTTATGTGGTCGAACGCTCGGACTTATCCACACCGTCGGCGTGTCGCAAGTAACACAATGTGGACAACTCGCTCGGACGGACACACCTTTACATATCTGACCCACAATTGCCTCATATGCTTCGGCATCTCAACATGACAAAAGTACACCAAAAAAATAGATTACTTTTGACACGCCAACATTCCGCTGAAGCGATTCCCCGACTAGCGAAGCCACTTCCAAATACTTAATATCCACCAATTTTTCTGCACAGTTTGACATTACTTTGACATCAAAGTATATTGTAAGCATGCAGATAGATAACACCATCTTCCTCATGGGCAGAATCAGCGAGAAGTCGAATAGATACCTCACGCAGGAGATGGGCAAAATCGGCTTGGCCGGCTTGGCACCTTCCCATGGGGACGTTATCGCCAATCTATTCAAATATCAGGAAATTTCGATGAGCCAGCTTTCCAGCGCCATCTTCCGCGACCCCTCGACGGTTACGGCGTTGGTGAACAAGCTCAAACAGCGAGGCTTCGTGCAAACCCGCAAGGACGAAGAAGACAGCCGCGTCACCATCGTCTCCCTCACCGATAGCGGCAAGGCGCTCGAACCGCATTTCCAAGCGATCTCCCGCGACCTGTACGACATCGAATATCAAGGGGTGACGGATGAAGAAAGGAAGACCCTGCAATGCCTTTTGGCAAAGATCAATAGCAATTTCTAATTTTTTTAACTAAATGCTTTGATATCAAAGCATAATTCCTGAGTCAGTTGTATTTCACCACTGGAAGGATTTTCCATGCACAAGCAAGTACCCATCATCGCAGCGCTGTTCCTCGTTTTCTTTCTGATCGGATGCGATACCTTCGTCATCTCCCCGCTCATCCCCGGCATCACCGCAGACCTCCATATTGCCGCCGGGAGCGGCGGCTACATGGTTTCGGCATATTCGCTGTTCTATGTAATCTTTACCTTTGCCTTGGGGCCGCTTTCGGATCGCGTCGGACGAAAACCGATGATCGCCATTGGCATGGCGGTGTTTGCGGCGTCATCCTTGATTACTGGCATTGCCGGGAGCTTCGCCGTCATCTTGGCTGCGAGGTGCGCCACCGGCGTCGGGGCCGCATTCGCTGCCCCGAACATATGGGCGTTCATCGGGGATTACTTCGATCAAGCCATACGCGCCAAGGTGACGGCAGCGGTGTCATCGGCGTTGTCGCTCGGTTTAATCATCGGCGTCCCGATCGGAACACTGATAGAGCAGAAACTGGACTGGCAGGAATGCTTTTACGCACTGGCCGCATTCGCCTTGGCAGCGACTATCACGATCCTGTTGCTGCTTCCCAACAGCAACGACCCCCAACAAACGGTTGCAATAACGGCAAAGGAATATCGGACGATTCTCGCCCAACCGCAGATCATCTACAGCTACATAACGACCTTCCTCATCAATTTCGCGAATTTCGGATTGTACACTTTTTTGGGTTACTGGCTGCATCAGCAAGCACAACAGCAGCTGCAACCGCATCAAACCGCAATGCCCGTAGGCATCATATTCATTCTGGCGGGAATCGGAAATCTGGCCGGAGTACTGCTGAGCGGTGCGTTGAGCAGCAAAGTTCCATCAAAAAAGCTGGCAACCGTCATGACACTGATATTGGCCGTTTCGTTCGTGACATTGCCGTTGCGGAAGGCGTATATAGCCCTTACGATTACGGACATAGTCATCTGGATGATGGCAGGCGGCGCGGCTTTTTCCGCGATGCAGTCCTTCGTCACGCAAATCAGCCACAAGGGCAGAGGAACCGTTCTCGCCATGAACAACGGATTCATGTGGATGGGAACCGCGGCTGGCTCAGCCGCAGTTTCAATCATCATCGGGCACTGGAATTTCCCGGTTGCCGCCTATGTCTGCGCCTGTCTGGCTGCCTTCGCATCGTTTATTCTCAGGTTCAAGCTCAAAGACAACGGCGACATTCGATAAATTCCTCGGCCGCGCAATCAAGCTATGAGAAAGGACGACTTCTACTCTTTGCTACAGCGATCACGACAACCACAGATTTGAATGAATGACTATACGGGGAAAGTCTCGTCGAGCGCCCCGGAGATATCAGTCACAAGGTCGCCCGCATCTTCCAAGCCGACCGAAATCCTGAGGTGGCCATATGTGCGGAACGGCTCAGGATAGGCCTTGACTTGCGCCCCTTTGATTCCCGTATAGACTATCAGCGAGTGATCTTCTCCAAGTGAGAACGCTGAGGTAATCAGCCGAAGTTTGGAAACGAATCGATTCTGCGCGTCGTGGTCTCCACGGACGGCGAATGCAATGGTGCCGCCGAGATTCCCAGCACCGAACTGCCGAACAGCCAGATCATGCTGGGGATGGGAAGCCAGACCCGGGTAATAGACATATTGGATGCGCTCATCCTGCTCAAGAAACTCCGCTATGGCTTGGGCGGAGTCGTAGCATTGCCTCAAACGCAGCGGAAGAGTGACCGATCCGCGCTGAATCTGCCAAGCATTGAATGGGGAAATGATGCCTCCCACGTCAACCATGGCATCTGCCTTTATCGGATCAACCAATTCCTCGGACCCAATCACCGCACCACCCGTGGCATCGCCATGACCATTGATGTACTTCGTCAGGGAATGCACAACAAGGTCAGCTCCATGTTCGAGCGGGCGGAAAAGCGGCGGCGGCGTGAACGTCGAGTCGACCATGAGTATCGCATCATATTCGTGCACGATTTTTGCAATGGCATCGATATCGGCGACCTTCGTGGTCGGATTGGCTATGGCTTCAGTACACACCAGTTTCGTGTTGGAACGCATTGCGGCACGCAGCGCATCAAGGTCGGTGATGTCAACAAATGTGGCTTCGATGCCGTAACGCTGCGGCAGCAGCTCGGACCATAGCCGCCAAGTTGATTCATAGACGACATCGCTTACGACGACATGATCGCCGGCGCGAACATGGGTGAAGAAAACCGAGTGCAGAGCCGCAACTCCCGAGGCCAGCGCCACAGCCTCCTCACCATGTTCCAAAGCTGCAAGCTTCTCTTCAAGCGCGACCTGATTATAGCCACTGTTGCGTGTGTAGAGGCTTGGATCTGTGGCGGACCAGCTGATTTCGCTAGGATCCTCCGGAAGCTCATAGGCGTTTGCCATGACAAGTGACGTGCGTATCGCCTTGGTGCTATCGATGAGAACACCACCGTGCACAGCGAGACTGAGTTCGCAAAGGGTTCGGGGCAGGTGCCGGTCAGGACGAGGGACGGCTGGATCGTTTTGTTTCATGACCACAAGCATATATCGTGCATTATTAACATATTGTAATGTTTTTATTACACAGTTTATTGAACGAGTCTGCGAAGTACAATAAAAAAATGATGAACCGTACAAGCATGGGACGCGGCATGGAAGTGCTTCAGGCACTTGCAGCAGCAAGCCGAACCAGTGAATCACCTTGGAAAGTCAGCCAACTCGCTCGATGCATGGGCAGAGAACGTTCTCAGGTTTCAAGGGTTCTTTCCCGGTCGGCGTCCAGCGGAATAGTCGAAGTCAACAGGCAGGGGTACCGACTATGCGTGAGCACCTACGCAACAGCCCAGGCGCTCACCGAGCAACGCCTGCGCGGGGACGGTCTCACCGTCCTTGAGCAGCTGTCGCGCACAGTGGGAGAATCCTGTTTCTTAGGCGAACTCTATGCAGACAGCACAATAACCGTCGTTGAATGTATCGCCGGCAATACAGACTTGTTCGCTTCATGGCTCGGCCGCGCCTACCCCGCGTTCAACAGCGATGCCGGCCAAGCCACGCTCTGGGACGCCAGCGACGAGGAAATACGCGATGTTTTCTCGCATACCCAGTTCGGCAACGGCGGACCTCGCGCAGCCAAAGACGTTGAAGAGTTTATTGAACGGTTGAAGAAGGCTCGCGAACGCGGCTATGCAATCATCGACGAAGAAGCCGAGGCCGGGCTGCTGTCCGTCGCGGCTCCGGTATTCGACTTCCGAGGCGAGAATATCGCCGCTCTCCAAATCGTGGGCGAACGGACACGTCTCGCCGACCGAATCAGCCTTCTGGGAGAAAGCTGTGCACATGCAGCAGCGGAACTCAGCTCACTGCTTGGCTGGGTCGCGGCTCCGACCGGCGATGTCCCCCAGCCGGTGCGCAAGTAAAGGCAGCTCGCGCGCCAGTCCGTCTCTAGCTTCTGCATCTTCGATGCGGCACGCCGCACTAACCGAGGCAATGACATCATGGTTGACACATATAGGAGATGCAAGTTCAACCACGCCATATTCAAATTCCTCAACGGCTTCGACGATGCCTCGGCTGCGATCGCATCGAACCCTGTTCGCAACCTCCGTGCTCGATTTTACGGCGTTGGGACCACCGATTCCGATAAAACGGCTGTCTTTGAGAAGATCCACAATCTCGTCGTCGTTCATTTCCCAGAGTAGGGCGCGACCTCCGCCCGTACTCCAAATCGGAGTGACCATTCCCGGCCGGATTGCTGAATCAGGAGCGCCCAGCCCCGATTCGAATCGCAAAAGAACGGCCAATGAACCATCCGCCGCAAGTATCCGCAAGCTTGCCTTATAGCGAGAGGCAAGGCCCCTCAGCTCTTGTCGCGAAGCACGCAGCCAAGCATCCTGTCGCGAAGCGCCCAATGCAAAATAACCCGGACCGGCACGAAGTCTTCCATCCGAGGCCTTTTCTAGCATCCCAAGTTCAAGAAGCTCTTGCGTCAATCGAGATGCACGGCTCTTCTCTATACCGGTCAAATCGGCAAGTCTGGAAACACTCAGCCCCAATCGACCACTGCGTTCATGCCTCACAACCGCGTCGATCAGCGCAACACCCTGACCAAAAGAAGAAACTTCTCCCGGTTTACGTTCTGAGGCATTCACAAGTGCAAGCGTACCACTCAGACGAAATACGAGCTTAGCAAGCTCAGGGGGTACAGCAGGCCAATGTAGCAGCACGCGCCCTACGAACGTGCATTGCCATTTTTCGCCTTACGCCCATACCGCCACCAGAACCAGAGATAACACGCTGCAGTAAACGGCACGCCGAAATAAAGCGCAGCCACTTGATTCGGATCGAAGGCAACGCCAACGAGAGAAATCGCAAGCAGCACGAATGCGACTATCGGCACCACCGGATACCAAGGCGTCTTGTATTCCAGCGTATTGATATCTCCGCCATTTTTGATGAACTTGCGACGATGAAAGAACAATGAAGCGACAATCGACATCCATACGGCAACGACTGCGAACCCAGCGACCGACACGAGCACCAGATATACGGTCCCGGGTGCGACGACACTTGAAATGAGTGAGGCGAGACCACCGACCATGCTCACGCTCAACGCGATGAACGGAATGCCCCGTTTAGTGAGGCGGGAGAAGGCACGAGGTGCATATCCCTCTTCAGCAAGCGAGAACAACATACGCGCGCATGAGAACAGACCGGAGTTGCCTGCGGAGAGAAGCGCGGTGACAATCACGAAATTCATGATATCTGCCGCATATGGGATGCCAATATAATCGTAGACAGTTACGAAAGGACTGTTGGTAACGCCGGTTTTCTCGTAAGGCACGATTGCTGCGATGACCGCAATCGCGCCAATGAAGAAAATTACCAGCCGCATTACAGTGGCGCGAAGTGCTTTCGGAATGTTCTTACTGGGATCTTTCGTCTCACCAGCGGCGACGCCGACCAGCTCGGAGCCGCTAAACGAATAGAACACCGCGAGCGAAGTAATCCCGATTCCTCCGATTCCCACCGGGAACAGACCTTTGCCAGTATTGAAGTTATTAAAGAAAACAGCTTGCGGATGGTGTGGGGAAAGTGGCGTAAAGCCGAAGATCGCCATGCCTCCAAGAACAATGAGGACGAGAATGGCAGTCACTTTGATCAGTGAGAACCAGAATTCGGTCTCGCCGAAGACTCTTGCCGAAATCGCGTTGACGCCGAACAACAGTGATGCGAAAATCAGGCACCATACCCATACAGCTACCTGGGGAAACCAACGCTGCATAAGGATGCCTGCCGCAGTGAACTCGGACCCCAGCGCCACCACCCAGCAAAGCCAGTAGAGCCAAGCCGTCGTGAAACCAGTAGCGGGGCCAATGGAACGTGCCGCATAGATATGGAAAGCCCCAGACACCGGATAGGCGACGGCGAGCTCACCAAGGCAGGCCATGACCAAGTACACCACAACGGCACCTATCAGATAGGCGATTATTGCTCCGAGCGGCCCAGCCTGCGAAATCGTATAGCCCGAGCTCAGGAAGAGACCGGAGCCGATTACGCCGCCCATCGCGATCATTACCAGGTGCCGAGCACCCATCGATCGCTGCATCTTGCGCCGCTCCGTCCGCTGGGCTGCTTTTGCGTGAGGAAGAATATTGGTATGCGGTATCTTCGGTGCCGATAAATGGTGTGTCATGAACCTCACCTTTCAATGAAAACTGCTCGGTGATGTTCAAAATAAGCATCTTTTATTGCCAATAATGCTTATTATGATTGCGGAATTGTAAATTACAAGATCAGTTACCAGGCAAAGCTTCGTTACATTAACATGTCACAGGCTGCAACGAGGCACGGCACCGATACGACTAGAACCTTCCCAGCGCCTCGGGGTGGAATTGCCGGGAGATGGCATCGGCGCGCGTTGCGGCAAGTCCAGCTTCATGCACGTACTCATCCCAAGAATCCAGCGCCTCATGGATGCCACGCAGGGTTTCGCGCACCCGCTCGACGGCGAATTGGTCCGCGAGAACCATGAGATCGTCATAGCCGATGTCTCGGAATTTGCCGTTGACGCTCATCTGGTGCATATTCGTCCATTCGCCTGTCGGATTGTACGCGAAGGTCACATCGTACGCCGGGGCGAGCCTCCAGCGCCCTGTCCTATCGGCGAGGAAGGAAACGTTCTTCGCATGGTCATCGTTGTTTGTGGCTGCGATGTTGAACGCCATGCGTCTGAATAGTTCTGTTTTCGTTTCGGCATCCAGACGCAGCGCCTCGGCTGCAGCGAACACTTGTGCATAGCTGTTGGCTCCCGACGCACGGAAATCGACTGCGGACAAGCCGGTCAGCGATTGCATGTGAATCTTTCCAGTGCTGTCGCGGTCGAAGCGGCGTGTCATGAAGTGCGCGCGGCCATGTTCTTCGAGCAGTCTCGTCTGCGCCATGTCGATGCCGGCGCCGCGAGCCATCAGCGAATACGCATATTCCACGCGACCGTAATCCTGCCCCTTGCCCAGCTGCTGGTCGCCACCGACACCGTCGAACTTGAGCAGCCAAGCCTCATATCCGGGTTCCAAAGGCAGCTGCCCCGAACAGATCTCATTCGTTTCCGGATTCAGGTTCACGATCGCCTTCGCCCGGGCACCGCCCGCGGATATGCCGACACTGATAATCTGCTGCAGCGCATGCCGCGCCGATTCGTCATCCATGAGGCTGCCTTGCACGGCGGCACGCGCAGCGATAATCAGTTCGCTCATGTCCAACGCACTCGGCTCAGAGGAGCGCGGCGACCAGTCTGGTTCGTACTCCAAGGCCCCCATGCCCCGATTGCCGAGGTACACCAGCCGATCGAGCGGCGTAACTGCGGAGGCCTCGATGCCCTGCTCGGCCATCCATGCATTGATCAGCGCATTGCCAAAGCTATCAGGCAGACTGTCGGCAATCATCGGCGGCAGTCCATGGAAAGTAGCCTGCGCAAGATTCGCGAAGGCATATGGCACTCGGCGCAATGGCATCTGCAACGGCGATAATTCGATGCCGGAGCGTATCCATTCCGGTGCGTACTGAAAGACATATACCGCCCGGTTCCGCCCGCGCGTCAACGCTCCAACCAGCCGGTTCCACGCCCTGACCTCCACCACATCGACCCCGGTGTAGCTCATCGCCTCCCCCTTGCTCTCGATACGCGTCGGGGACGGGCCGCAAGACCTTCCTGCTGGCGCAGCAATTCCATAGGCGAAGGGCCAGCCCCGATGGGATCAAGCTCGTCGAACCACTCAATCCGGCCAAGCACACGAACGATGGCAGCAAGCGTTCCCAAGGCGACGTCATGCCCGGCTTCCAGACGACGCACCGTTGCCACGCCCACATTCGCCCTCGATGCCAAATCAGCCTGAGAGAGATCCGCTGCGATGCGCAACTGTCGAATCTGCTCACCGACCGACAGCAAGGTATCGGTTATGGTTGTCATGCAATTTATAATATCAGATATGAGTGGATAGCATGATATATCCATATAAACAATCATATATGATATATTATATGAGCCTCGTCATGTTCTTTTATAACAGAACCTGAACGCACCTATTCTGGCTGCGGCACGGGGTGCTGCTGCAGGAAATCGAGCTTGTCTTGGTAGAAGCGGATGCCGAAGTCGTAGGCGTATCGCATGCCCGCGCTCATGAATTCGTCCTTGACGCCGTCGTAGTCCTGCATCAGCTGGTCCAGCCTGCTTTGAATGCTGCGTTTCTCCGATTCGATCAGCGAGGTATAGTCTTCTCTCCCCATGTTGATGCCCAGATAGGTGCGGAAGAGGAAATCGGACCGGAACTCGTCGGGCGCAATAGGGCTGGCGAGGAACTTCTCCGCCTTGGTCTTTCCCGCCGGGGTGATGGAGTAGACCTTCTTGTTGGGCCTGTCGGTCTGAATGACCGTTCTGGACGTCGCCAGCCCATCCTTTTCAAGATTGCGCAGTACCGGATACACGGTGCCTGATGTGCCGGGCATGAAGTGGCTGAACCGTTTGGTGAGAATCTCGTTGATGTCGTACCCCGACAGATCTTGCTGATACAGCAGCGAGAGGATGATATCCCGCCCCTTTGCCATGCCACGCTCCTTGCCGCTTTTCATATTTGACATTTCGACTACTTCTCTATTATCTTATCATTAGTAATATTATTACTATAAATATTATAAATAGAAAATTGCATGGAGGGGCGTATGAAATTGCACATAACATCTCGCGGTGAAGCAGCGGACACAGCTGCGAACCCTATGAACGCTGCAGGCACCGCGAACATGCCCGGCGCGGGCCGGCACGGAACGATTCTCGTCATCGGGGCGATGTGCCTGGGAATCTTCCTATGCATGCTTGATACGACGATCATGAACATCACGCTTCCGGCCATCCAGACGGGGCTGGATACCGACCTGAACTCCCTGTCGTGGGCGCTGAACGTGTACACGATCCTGTTCGCGGCGCTGTCGATACCGCTGGGTCGCGTGGCGGAAATCGTGGGCATGCACCACACCTACATCATGGGGCTTGCGGTGTTCCTGCTCGGCTCCCTGGGGTCGGGCTTGGCATGGGGGCTCGCCCCGCTCATCGCGTTTCGCGCTATGCAGAGCCTCGGCGCGGCCATCGTGTTCCCCAGCTCCATGACCATCGGCATCTCCAGTGCCTCGCTGCAATCGCGCACCGGCGTGATAGCAGCCCTGGGCGTCACCCAAGGGCTCGCCTCGGCGCTCGGCCCCGTCATCGGCGGAGTCCTCACCCAGTATCTGGGCTGGCGCTGGGTGTTCTTCGTCAACCTTCCGCTCGGGCTGCTCGCGCTCGTGGTCTGCCTGACCCAGCTGCGCATCAAGGGAGAACCCAAAGTGAAGGCAGGCATTGACTGGGCCGGCTCCCTGCTGCTCATGGCAAGCCTGTTCAGCCTTGTTCTCGCGCTCATCCAGGGCTCGACGTGGGGTTGGGCCAGCCCGGCGATCATCGCGCTGTTCATCGTAGCGGCGATTGGCCTTGCAGCGTTCGTCGCCGCGGAACGCAGAGCACGCAGCCCGATGATCGACTTGCGGCTGTTTGCGAACCGACAGTTCGTCGGCTCGTCCATCGTCATGCTCGTGGGCTACTTCTTCCTCATTGGCGTGACCGTGCTGCTGCCGACCTTCTTCACCAAGATTCAGGGAACCAGCGAACTCAAAGCCGCACTTCTGGTCACCCCCGTCAGTCTGCTCATCTTCCTCGTCACGCCGATATCCGGCCTTTTGCTCGCGAAAATAGGGCCCCGCATCCTACTCGCCGCCGGATTCGCCGCACTCACCGGCGGCTACCTGCTGCTGGGGCACATGGATCCCACGGTCCTCGTCCAGGTCATCACGGCCGGCGCTCTCGTCGGAGCCGGCTTCGGCATGATCGTCGCGCCGCTCACCATCCTGTCTGCAGCGGACTTCACCGGGGAGCTGCTCACCGCCTCGCAAAGCGTCATCGGCGTGATCGGGCGAATCGGCATCGTACTCGCCGTCGCCGTCTTCGTCACCACGCTCACGGGAAACATCGCCACCCAGCGAACCGCAGCAATCGCGGACACGAAGGCAACCGTCGACTCGCTGACCAGTCTTCCCCAGCAGACGCGAGACATACTCCTCAAGGAATCTCTAGCCAGCATCGAATCGGGAGCCACGAAAACCTCGGCCATTCCGACCAGCCATGTCACTCCAGCTCAGCGGCAGCAACTCATCGACGCGAACACCCGAAAAGCCATAGTTGAGCAGCACTTGGAGCAGGCGCCGGAAAGCGTGAAAAGCCAGGTGGCAGCGCAAGTCGCAATCCAAGTCGACAAGGAAATCAAGCACACCAACGAGACGGTTAACGCCGCCATCGCCACAATCAAAACCCAAGCCACCACACGATTCGAAGCCGCCTTCACCAGCATCTACAGCATCGGAGCCTGCGTCATCCCGTTCGGTCTGGCGACCATCTTCCTCTTCCCACGCAAGAAGGCGAGCGGGAAACAGTAACCATGCCTTTTGGATCGTTGCCGTATGCGAGATTGGGAATCTATGCTCAGGAGTCGATCTGAAATTCGCCAATTGCAATGAGCACAAACTTGCATGTACTCTATTATTGTCGTACAGTTATTTCATGGTACAGCAGTTCGGCATCGAGTTCACCGAATCCGCGGGAAAGCACGGGTTCACGCTTGACGATGTCCTATATGCGGCAAGACACATCATCCATAAAAGAACGTATCAAGAGAACGGCGAAACATATCTCAAAATCACAGGACGACATCATGGCGACCTTTTAGTACCGAGTTTGGAAATCATCATGAAGATAACGGGCTCCGGGCAGCTTGTAGTCTTTCATGCGAATGCTGAACAGGCAGGGTTCTTGGACAGAGGCCAGGAAAGGAATAACGATGAACGACGATAACATTTGGCGCTGGGATGATACTAAAGCTGTCGATTCAGAAGGCGAGCAGGCCCAGAAGGAAATGGACGCGCTGCTCATGAGGGCCACAGGTGCGAGAGACCCGGACGAAGCGGTAAACATGCTGCTAGGCCGCCCCCGCGCAGGCCAGCCTCATGAGGAGACCGTGCGACTTCAGGTGCGCGTGCCCGAATCATGGCAGAAAAGCCTTGACAGGCAGGCCAAAACAAAGCATCTGAGCCGGTCGGAATACCTCCGCCAACTGCTCGGAAAAGCCGCGATGCAAACGGCCTGACGAACAGAGCGGGTTGTGGCATTCCTGCCGTTGCCCTCAGTTGAACAAAAAGGGCGCGATTGGGCAAAACGTGCGCGGCGATACACTGGCCGCATGAATGATGGCGATTCGCAATTGGCCTCAGCCGGAACTACTCCTGTGCCCGCAGACGCGTCCGTGCCCACACCATCTGCACCGGCCGACGCCTCCCTCGGGCATATCGGCGTAGCGGGCGTGACGATTCCGGGCACGCTGCTGTGCGTGCAGGAGATTGTGGCCGAATGCGCACGACTGCAGGGCCGCCCGGGCGCGCATCCGCGCATCACGATGACGAATCCGGAGCATGAGCGCAACGAGGCGCTGATGCTGGCCCACGACTGGGACGGCCTGACCGCGCTGATGCTCGAATCCGTGGATGTGCTGGCACGGGCAGGTGCCGATTTCGTGGTGATCCCGTCGAATGCGCCGCATTTCGTCATCGGCCGCATTCAGCAAGCAGCGGCGATTCCGGTGGTGAGCATCGTGGCGGTGACGGTCGCCGAGTGCGTGCGTCGCGGTTTCCGCACGGTGGGCGTGCTAGGCGTGAACACGACGGTCGAAGATGGTCTATATGACGCGCCGCTCCGGGCGGCAGGCATAATACCAGTACGGCTTTCGACCGAGCGTCAGCACGAGCTGGATAAGTTGCTGCATGATGAGGTCATTAACGGCCCGCAGACGCCAACGACGCATGAGCATATGGTCAATCTCATCGGCGACCTGGTGGACGCTGACTGCGACAGTTTCATCGCCGGCTGCACCGAAATCCCCGTGGTGATTACGAGCGAAGACGAGTCCCCGCTGCCGTTCGTCGACACGACGCGGCTGCTCGCTCACGTCGCCGCCCGTCGCGGACTCGGGTTGGAAAGCTAGCAGCCAAGCTTCTCTGAAGGATCATGCCTTCACCAAATTTCTCATAAGACGCGCGGGATTTAAGCCGTTCAAACTATAGTCTGACAGCAAAACCGAATAATGATAAAATTGGTCATATTGGACATTTCTGTAGAGGAGGCCGATGATGAGCATCGCGATGATTGAGGCGAGGCCGGTGACTGATGATGCGCCGTTCATTCTGCAGGGCAATGGACGAACCTACCAATTGGATGAGGCGGCATTTAACGCGGCCGTAGACGCTGCCATGGCCGCGTCCGGGCACAGCCGCACTATAGGTACCGGCGAGGCGGCCCGCATTCTCGGCGTTTCGCGCAAAACGGTCCAGCGCATGCTTGACGACGGCAAGATCCCGTTCCGCCGCAACGGCGAGGCGGGCAATCATATGATGCGCGAGTCCGACATCATCGCCTATCGCGATGCCATGCGCTCTGACCGGCGCAAGGCCCTTGACGCCATGCGCGACCTGGCCGAAGACATGGGCCTGTACGGCACGCCTCATAGCAACTAAGGAATCATTCGCATGAAAACCGCCGTGCTCGATGCCAACATCTTCTTCCACATCTGGATTCTCGACACGCTGCTCACCGTAGCCGACGACGGCCTGTTCGAGCCACTCTGGTCGGATGAGATCATGGCGGAAATCAGACGCAATCTGCCCAAAGCGTGGAGGCACGCGACAACAGCCGAAATTGACGCGTTCCTGAGCACAGTGAATGATGCCTATCCTTATGCCCAAGTACCGGATTGGCGAAATCACCTGGACGGATTCACGTTGCCCGACCCGGATGACAGGCATGTGCTCGCTGCGGCACGAGCGGGAGGAGCTACGATCATCGTCACTATCAACCTTGCCGACTTTCCACCGAAAACACTGGAAAAGTACAGCATCAGAGCAGAGCATCCCGACGCATTCCTCTCACGAATCTACGACGAATCACCTGAAGCCGTTCGTCATGCGATAACACGGATGGCATCGCGCAAGAGGCATCCACCGCGCACCATGGTCGAAGAATATGCCGGGCTGAGAAAGGCCGGGCTGCCGGCTTTCGCCACGCGACTTGAAGCGTAACAGCAACTTCTTTCATACGTTCATATGTTCCGGCGAGATTCGTTTGAGCATATAATCCCCCTACGCACTCCAATCGCCCAGCGCGCCTTGGAGCGAGCCTAGGGCGGCATCGATGAGCGGCCATCGCTCGGCGTCGGGGCAGCCTTTGTCGACCCAGCGCAGGCAAGCGGCGTCGATGAAGCCGAAATAGCCCCACAAGGCATACCCGTGGCGCTCCTGGTCACTGGGGTCAAGCAGTCTGTCGAGACCCTGCACGTAACGGCGACGGGCGTCAGCGCGCAGTTCGGCGGCAGCGGGCGGCTCGCCTCCCGGCTGGCGCATGGGCATGGCCCAGGCGTCCGGGTGATGAGCGATGTGGTCGAGGTAGACTTCGGTCGCCGCCGCGATGCGATCGCGCACGGGAGTTCCAGTCGGCAGTGCCTTGAGCGCGGCGGTCTGGCGACTCATGAGATCCGCTATGGCCAGCCGCACGACTTCGGCGTAGAGGTCCTCTTTGTTGGCGAAATAGCGGTAAACCAAGGCGTTTGAGGCGTCAGCATCGGCGGCGATCGAGGCGATGGTCACTTCGTTGTAGGGGTGCTCGGCGAAGGCGTTCGCCGCCGCATCCAGTATGGCACCGCGGCGGGAGTCGGGGTCGAGCCGGTGACGCGGCTTGCGGTCAATACGTGTCATGTTGACAGTCTACCTCTAGTGAACTACAGTCACTAATTGTTAGTAAACACAGTTCAGTAGCAGGACGACTGGTGATCGAGAGGATGCCAAATGAGTGAAACAGCATCGCTGGCCGCGAGGAAACCGCAGACTCCACAGTGGACCGAGCACGCTATCTGGTGGCACGTCTACCCGCTGGGATTCTGCGGAGCGCCGATACGCGACGCGGACATGACGCCCGTTCCGCGCTTGCACAGGCTCACTAACTGGCTGGATTATGCGGTGAAGCTCGGGGCTTCGGGGCTGCTGCTGGGGCCGATTTTCGCCTCGCAGTCGCACGGCTACGATTCGCTGAATCAGTTCCGCATCGACCCCAGGCTGGGAAACGACGCGGACTTCGACGCCTTCGTTGCCGCCTGCAAGGAACGCGGCCTGCGCATACTGCTCGACGGGGTGTTCAGCCATGTCGGCGCGCAACATCCCGACGTGCTCCAAGCCTTGGCCGAAGGACCGAACGGCCCGAAGGCCGGCTTGTTCGATATCGATTGGAATGCGCCGATCGGGGCCATTCCCCGGGTTTTCGAGGGGCATTCCTCGCTTGTGCGACTCAATCACGCCTCCGAGCAGGCCGTGGAATACACGACTCAGGTTATGAACCACTGGCTGGCGCGAGGCATTGATGGATGGCGGCTCGACGCAGCTTACTCCGTCAGCACCGACTTCTGGGCGCGCGTCATTCCTCAGGTACGGCGGCAGCACCCTGATACGTGGTTCCTCGGCGAAATGATCCACGGAGACTACAGCCGATTCGTCGCCGAATCCGGCGTCGATTCGGTCACCCAATACGAACTCTGGAAGGCGATCTGGTCCTCCCTGAAAGACAAGAACCTCTTCGAACTCGATTGGACGCTGACCCGCCACAACGAGTTTCTTGCCTCGTTCACGCCGAACACCTTCATCGGCAACCACGACGTGACCCGCATCGCCAGCACCCTCGGCCCCGACGGCGCAGTAACCGCGCTGGCCATCCTGCTCACGCTCGGCGGCATACCGTCGATATATTATGGCGACGAGCAGGGCCTCACCGGCATCAAGGAGCAGCGTCTCGGCGGCGACGACGCCGTGCGCCCGGAATTCCCTGAAACGCCAGGTGAACTGTCCGCTCAGGCACAAAACATCTACCGCGCTCATCAGGATCTCATCGGTCTGCGCCGCCGCAATCCTTGGCTCACGACCGCCGCCACCACCAAGCTGCACCTCGACAACAAGCGCTACCGCTACCGCAGCACGGCAGCCGACGCGAGCGCCCATCTTGATGTGGACATTGACCTCACCACAGTGCCTTCAGCGACCATAACCGATGCCAGCGGGCAGGTTTTGTGGAGGCAGAAACGGGTGTAGTCCGCGAGCAGCGGAAGGCGTGAAACAGTGGTCGTCCATGAGCGTCTCATAGCATTTCGTTCCGTATTACGTTACGCTATACTTATTGTTATGCATATCGTCATCCATCCACATGCTCGCAAACACGGGCTCAGTGATGAACAAATCATCGCCGCTTATGAGACCGGTAGCTGGGCTAGGCGGGTGCGGTGGCGAGATGTCGAAGCCGATCCGCCACGATGGGCGACGATCGGATTCGATGCACAGGCACGGCAGATCGAGTTGGTCGTCGTAGCGGGCATGGGTGATGAAAATATCATCATTCACGCCAACTATTTGACCAAGGGATTCCTCAACGAAATCGAAAGGAGCGGACGATGAGCAAGGAACAGGCACAGCAATACATTGCATCGGATGGTACAGTGCTGACTGATGAGCTGATTGACAGGCTTGCCGCCGAGGCAGAGAACGGGTTTGCAAACAGTACGCTCGAAGCCGTCGGAGGCCGGCCGTGGGAAGCTCCCCGAGAGCCGATGAAAAGCCACGCGATTCGCATGCCGGATTCCCTGTGGACGCTGGTCGAGCGCGAGGCGAAGCTCCGCCATATGAGCGTAAGCGAGTATACCCGCCAGTCGCTCATCAGAAACATCACCCCACAAACCGCTTAAACAGAGTATCGTCCCCGGGCGCACAGTCTCGTGCGCTCAAGGTCGGCGGCGTACGCGCTGCGAGTGACGACCCTTGCTTTGCGTATTCCGCCTGGATTCCTGACGTGCTATCAGCTCTGTCGTGCTACACTTGGTACTTGAACATTGAAGTACCAATATCAAAGTGAAGGATGACATTATGCACATCGACTTTTCGGATCCTCACGTCTGGGATGCAAGCCCTGCGGTTTGGCTGTTCGTCATCGCTATGGGAATTGCGTTTCTCGTAGCGCTCATAGCGACAATATGGGCCGCACTGCGGAAAAACCGCGACGCGAAACAGCAAGGAACGCTGCGCTGGCGGCTGAATCTCGCAACGTGGGGCGGATGGCTCGTGCTGCCCCTGCTCCTCGCCGCGTACCCTTGGCACGGTTCAGCTGTGTCGATACGAGGGTTCTTCCTAGTATTGTCAATCGTCTCGCTCGTGATGCTTGTGCGAGTATGGCGCTGGCCCGCAATCAGTCGTTGAATGCCAGTCTGCCAATAAGTAAACAGACGAATCAGCGAATCAGACCATCAAAAAAAATCAGAACAAGTCCGCCGTGCCGTTCAACGTCGCCCTGATCGAGTCAATGCGACTATCGTCCCACAAGACCGTCGGGTCGTTTTCGAAGCAGTAGGCGACAATCGCCGCGGCGCCGCGCGAAGCAAGACTGCTGCTGCGCGAGGGGCTGTCAGCGCGGTTGCGCAGCACCAGACCGCGTATCAGGGCGATGAGCAGGTCGGCGACGTCATCCAGCGTCATATCGAGCTGCCCGCGCAACCGAATGCCGAACATGTTCATCAGCAACGCATAATTCGCGACAAGCCGCTCCCGGTAGCGCTTTTCGGCATTGCCGATTTCCTGCTGGGCGATTTCCTTCACATCGCTGTCGGGGAGGCTCATCGTCAGGCTGGTCAGCGCGAAATAAGTGCGCCACTGCCCCGCCAGCGCCGCCGTGCGCTCAAAGTCCGGAGTCGTGGCGGATGCGACGAGGCTGATGATGAGCTGCCAGCGGGCGTCGGCATCCTGCAGCTCTCCTATCCGCGGCAGCAATGATTCCTTGAGTTGACTGGTCGCCTCGGCGCCTTGGGTATTTTGTGTCGGAAGCGCTTCCTTGGCCAGCTCCACGATGAGATCGCCGATGAACTGGTCTTTTTGCGGCCAGAGCCGATAAAAAGCAGTACGAGAGACTTCCGCCTCGCGGATGACGTCCTCCATGCTCAGATGCTCCAACCCAAGCGGCAGGCCATTCTCGCGAATTTCGGCAACGGTCGTTTGCAGTGCGGCTTCTCGCGTCTGCGCCTCGCTCATACGAGGCCGCCGATTGCCGATTCTGGTGCGTTCGCGTCGCTGCCCGGTTTCCATTCGTTTGCCTCCCGATAATCGCCTTTGGCTATACGTCTACAAACATGCTACACTTTGTAATTGGACATTGAAGTACCAAATTCACAATACTTATTGAAAATACCGATTGAGTTGAAACGAGGAATCATGAAAGCCCTCATCGTAATCGAATCGTGCTTCGGCAATACCGAGCAGGTTGCCCAAGCCGTCGCCGCAGGCCTGCGCTCCCGCGACATCGAAGCTGCTGTCGTGCAGGCAAGTCAATCACCGAAAATCGACGATATTGAACTCCTTATTGTCGGAGCTCCGACGCACAGCCTCGGTCTGCCGAAGCCTGCGACCAGGCGTCAGGCCAACGCCAAAGGCGGCCATGCCGAAGAATCAGGTACATCGGAATGGCTTGACGCGCTGCCGAAATTGCAAGGCCGCCGCGTCGCCGCATTCGCCACCGTTACGGGAGGGCGCTTCACAGGATCGGCAGCGCGCGCGATAGCCAAGAAAATGCGCCGGCATTCGGCTGATATCGTCGCATGCGAGGATTTCCTCGTCAGCGGTACGCAGGGTCCAATTGCTGACGGCGAACTCGCGCGCGCCGAGCAGTGGGGCGCTGCGCTGATCTGAGCAGCGCCTCGAAAGCGCTCAAATCGCGTGGGCTATCATCGAGAGAATGAGCAATCACCCTATCGAAGAGCGCGACCTCACAGATCCCGAACTCAAATACCGCTGAGATAATCGGTGCGGTCTGCGTCGGAGATGGCGCGCAGCGGACGAGCCGGCACGCCGACAGCTATGGTCCGGGCGGGCACGGAATGGGTGACGACGCTTCCCGAGCCGATGATAGCGCCTTCGCCAATGGTGACGCCTTGATTGATGGTGACGCCGCCGCCAACCCAGACGTTGTCACCAATGACGACCGGCTTGGCATAGCAGGCACCGGCAACGCGTTCGGCGGGATCCATGGCGTGATTGCTGGTGTAGATGCTCACGCGCGGCCCGAAGAGCACATGGTCGCCAATGGTGATGCCGCCGCCATCAAGCATCACGCAATCGAAGTTCGCGTAGAAATGCTCACCGAGAGAGATATTGAAACCGAACTCGCAGCGGAAGGTCGGCTGGAACGATGCGCCTTCGCCGGCATGCAACACCAGCTCGCGCAGCAGCGCCTCCCTGATTGCAGCGGACTGGCCGAAACTGGCGTTGTATCGGTCGGTAGCCAGCACGGTGCGTTCGCGCGCCTGCACCAGCTCATCGGTAAGATCGTTGTACATCGCGCCGGAAAGGATGCGCTTCCGCTGTTCTTCGAGATTCATACTAGGCAAGTGTACAAAGACATAAGTACGAACGTACAATGATTGTGACGACGTTGCTCTAGCGGCGGTCAGAGTTCCTAATCAGAGTTCCCTGTCAGGATTCCTGATCAGGATTCATCGGACCGGGCCAGCGCTATGCCGCTGAAAACGCTGTCGAAGATGCTAGCGAAACGCTATCGAAAATATCGGAAATACCGGAAAGGTTCACCATGAATGTAAACGCAATAGAGACGACAGCCGATTCTCCCGCTCCCGGCGAATCTCAAATTGTGCAGCCGATAACGAAGCAGGATATCGTTGCCGACCTGCGTGCGCTCGGCGTTCGCAGCGGGTCGACGCTTATGGTGCACACGTCCTTGAGCGCGCTCGGATGGGTCGTCGGCGGCGCGCAGACGGTTGTGGAAGCCCTGCAAGCAGTCGTCGGGCCGGAGGGCACACTCGTGATGCCGGCGCAGTCGTGGCAGCTGTGCGACCCTGCGTTCCTCAAGCAGACGCCTGCCGAATGGTGGCCCGTTATCCGCGCCAATCAGCCATTCTACGACCCAGCTATTACGCCGAGCCAGACTATGGGTGCCGTGGCCGAGCTCTTTCGGACGCTGCCCGGCGCGCTGCGCAGCCCGCACCCGCATCGCTCCGTCGCCGCTCTCGGCCCCAATGCCGAGCAAATCGTTGCGAGTCACCCATTCGATAGCCCGACAGGCGAGCAATCGCCCCTCGGAGCATTGGTCAGATTGGATGCAGATATACTGCTGCTTGGCGCAAGTTCAGCCAAAACAACGGTGCTGCATCTGGCCGAGCATCGGGCGTCCTATTCCGGCAAACACACCGTCACAAACGGTGCCGCCGTGCTGGTTGGCGGCAAGCGCGAGTGGGTCTCCTGGCAGGAATTCGCCGTCCGCGACGACGATTTCCCGCAGGTCGTCGATGCCTTCGGAGCACAAAACGGTCTAGTCCGCACGCATCAAGTCGGCAACGCCACGGCTCGACTTATGCCAGCACACGAATTGGTGGATTTCGCCAGCGATTGGTTCTCGAAGCATCGGTGACGGCACCGCGATGGTGATGGTGCAATGCTGCGCTATCTTAGCGGCTGCGTTGCTGTGCTACTTCAGCGCTTTCAGCACTTCGGCTCATTGCTGTGTTCCGCTATGAACTCGCTGATGATGTCGAGCACGCGCTGGCTCCAGAAGTCGTGTTCGTGGTCGGCACCGTCGACCAGCACGAGACGCGCATCATTGCCGTTCTCAACCAACTTGTCGCACATTTTGACCGACTGCTGGTACGGCACCACGCGGTCGCCGGTGCCATGCAGCAACAGCATGGGCGGGTAGCGCCGCTCCGACTCCACCTGCAAGTAGGGACTCATATCCGTTGCACGCTGGCGTACCTTATCAGTGATTCCCGTCTGCGGCGTGGCACCGAGCACGGCTGCGAGCGGGCCTGCGTAGTACAGCCGAAAAGCCTCATTTTCCTGCCCGAACGCTTCAACCGCCTCGGTCAGATCGGTGGGAGGGAAGCAGGCGACCACGTAGTTGACCGCATCGCTCACGCCGGGATTCGTGCCATCCTCGTAGCGCGGATCGTCGGCGGTCAATCCGATGAGCAGCGCGGTGTTGCCTCCCGACGACGTGCCCCAGATGCCAACGCGGTCGGCGTCAATCTGCCACTCATCGGCATGGGCGCGCAGGAAGCGCACCGCCGACTTCGCATCTTCAAGATACGCCGGGAACACATACTCCGGGTTGCGCGAGGCATCGCGATGGTTCACTGTAGCGACCACATATCCCTCGCGAGCCAGCTGGGAAAGCTGCGCAATCTCCGTGTCGCGGTCTGGCGTGGTCCACGCGCTGCCTTGCACGAACACCACGGCCGGGTATCGCCGCGCGTCGTCATCGCCAAACGACTGCGGCGCAATAATATCCATCACCAAATGATCGGCACCGGTTTTGTACGCCACATCACGAGTCAATCGCGCCATCTTCGCCAGCGTCGGATTCGATGGCACATGGACAGCGGAGGACTCGGCAGGAGATGGCATCGGCGTTGGGCGAGCGGATAGGTTCCCCAGCTTCGCCTCAGCGCCATCCGATACGGATACATTGCGCTCCGGCTGATCTGCGCGACTATCATGCATATCGTGTTCCATACGCTTTGCCTACCTCCGATACGGGCCTAGACTGCTTTGTACCACTCAACTCATGCCAATAGTACCGTCCGAGACATGAAAAGCGCGAGACTGATACCTTAGTGCCAATCCCGCGCATTCATATGAATCAGTCCATCTTCACTTGGCGAAGCTGGCCGGATCCTTATCGAAACTGGCGGCGCAGCCTGGGTTGCAGAAGTAGTAGGTCGTGCCGTTGTAGTCGCGAGTGTCGGAGGCGTCGGCAGGGTTGATGGTCATGCCGCAGACCGGGTCGGTGACTTTCGCGGGTGCTTCGGTTTGAGGCTTGGAGCCGATGGGCGGCAGGCCTTCGGACGGCTCAGGTGATTGGGCTGCTTGGGACTGTTCCATCGTCGGCGATATCTGGGACTTCTGAGTTGCAGGTGCCGAATCGGCATCATCCGGGCCGCAGCATGCGCAATGCTTGCTATTCATAGTCATGGTGCCGCGGCGGTGGTCCGCAGCGGGCGAGCTAGAGGAGCTGGTCGAGGCGGCGTGGCAGCAGCCGTCATCATGATGCATATGGTCCATATCCATATGATCCACATGATGATGCATCTCGCGGGAATCCATGCCAGCGGCAGAATGAGGCTTCGGTTTCTCGCCCGAAGCTATGCCCGAAGCCGAAACCGCACGCTGCTGCCCGATTGTGGCCGGACGGAACCCGCGCAGGCGGTTGGCGTTGATGACGACCGAGAGCGAGGAGAAGGCCATGGCAGCTCCGGCGATCATCGGGTTGAGCAGCAGCCCGGTGAACGGATACAGCACGCCCGCGGCGACCGGGATACCCAAACCGTTGTAGCCGAAGGCGAACCAGAGGTTCTGCACGATGTTGCGCATCGTGGCCTTCGACAGGTCGTAAGCGGTCACGAGTCCGCCCAGTTCGCCGGAAATCAGCGTGATATCCGAGGACTCGATGGCGATATCGGTGCCAGTGCCGATGGCGATGCCCACATCCGCTGCGGCAAGCGCGGGGGCGTCGTTGATGCCGTCGCCGACCATGGCGACCGTGTGCCCCTGCGCCTTGAGCCTGGTCACAACAGCACCTTTATCTTGCGGCTTCACGCCCGCCTCGACCTGCTCAATGCCGACCTGACGGGCGACGGCCCGCGCGGTGATATCGTTGTCGCCGGTCACCATCACCACGTCAAGCCCGCGCTGCCGCAGCGCCGCTATAGCCCCAGCAGAACTTGGCTTGATCGCATCAGCAACGGCCAGCACCGCGGTGAGTCGGCCATCGACCGACAGCAGCACCGGCGTCGCGCCTGAAGCGGCGAAACGAGTGGCAGCCTGCTCGGCAGCAGTTACATTGTCGACATTCGCATGCCGCAGATAGTCGGTATTTCCGACCATGACTTCGTGATTGTCAATACGCGCCGAAACCCCGCCGCCCGCATCCGATGAGAAGGATTCGGCGTGCAGCAGTGTCAGCTGATGATCGCGAGCGCCGTGCACGATGGCCTGAGCGAGCGGATGTTCCGACGATTGTTCGGCGCTGGCGGCCAAGGTGAGAAGCCGGTTGCGCGAATCGTCACCCGCTTCATCTGCTCCATTCGTTTCGCTGGTTTCCGCAATCACCTGCATATCGGTCAGGCTCGGCTGACCAGCGGTGATGGTTCCGGTCTTGTCGAGGATGATCGTGTCGATCTTGTGCATGGTCTCAAGCGCCTGCGCCGAACGAATCAGGACGCCGTTCTGCGCGGCCTTGCCGGTGCCGATGGTCACCGAAAGCGGTGTGGCGATGCCGAGCGCGCAGGGGCAGGCGATGACCAGCACCGACACTGCGGCGACCAAGGCATGGACCCCTTGCGGAGCCGGGCCGAACGCCCACCAGGCCACGAAGGTCCAGATGGCGATGAGGAAGACCGCCGGCACGAAGTATCTCGCGATGCGATCGGCCATGCGCTGGATTGGCGCCTTGGAGGTTTGCGCCCGGCGCACCAGTTCGATGATCTGCGAGAGCATCGTGTCCGCGCCGACCTTGGTCGCCCGGAATCGCAAGGCTCCCGAGCCGTTGACCGTCGCGCCAGTCACGGCGTCGCCGACCGTTTTGCGCGCGGGCAGCGGCTCGCCGGTCACCATCGATTCGTCGATGGCGGACTCCCCCGCGACCACGACGCCGTCGACCGGCAGCTTCTCGCCCGGCCGGATGACGACGATATCACCCACGCGCACGTCATCGACAGAGATGTCCTGCGTTTGCGTGGATTCGATGGCGGATTGCACCGATTGCCCGGATTGCGCCGCTTCGAGCACGCCTCTATCCACAATCCGAGCGGTCTTGGGTTTCAGCCCGATCAACCCACGAATCGCCTCGCCTGTGCCCAGTCGGGCTTTGGCCTCAAGCAGCTGACCGACGAGCATCAGCGCGATAATCGTGCCGACCGCCTCGAAATACGGCTCGCGCGAACCTACTGGCAGCAGTTGCGGCGCAACGGTTACGACCACGCTGAACAGATAGGATGCCGCCGTGCCCAGCGCCACCAAGGAGTTCATTTCAGGCGAGCGGTGGAGCAGCGAAGTCCAGCCGGTGCGGTGAATCGGCCAGCCGGAGTAGAACATCACCGGAGTGATGAGCACGAGTTGGATCCACGGACTCATATGGAACACCATGAACATCGTGGCGACGAACACCGGCAGCGTCAGCACGACGGCGACGATCAGCCTGCGCCACAAATCGCGGATCTCCTCCCGCCGCGCGGCGTCGGAACGCTCCTGTTCGTCGGGCGAGGCAGCGGAACGGGGCAAGTCGACTGCGCTGACCGCACTGGGCGTATCGAGTGAATCGGGCGAGTCGGCTGAAACATGACTCAGCTGTGCTTTGCCTTGCGCCTGAGGAGCACGTGACACATGGCAGTCGCCCGGAACAAGAGTCCACGTTTCAGTTTTATCTGCGGCATCGCTTCCGTCGGCTTCGCGCGTTTCATCAGCAGCACTCTTTTCGCCGCCCGCATTCCCCATCACAAACTCGCCATCAGCCTCATTCGCATCGCGTACGATGAGCTTGCCGTGCAGCATGTTCATGCCGCAGGCGAACTCGTACTCGCCCGGATGCTCGGGTGTGAACTCGACCGGGGTTGTTTCGGAGGCCGGCAGCGTCCTGTCGATGCCGAAATCCGAGAAAACCACATGCGAGGAGCATTCGCCGCTTTCACGCCGGTCGAACATCAGCCGCACTGGGGTGCCCGCCCGCACGGCAATCGTCGAAGGTGAATAGCCGCCTTTGACCACCACATCGATCTGCTGCACGCCGCCATCGCCTACCCCAGCTTGCGTCGCCGGCGCATCCTTGCGCGGCAGCAGCAACAGCCACACAATCGCCACGGTGAGTAGCACCGCCACAGCCACCACTGCAATCGTTCCCAGCATCGGTGTCATCGCTCCTCCTCTACCTTCCTTCGCACAGGCACGGCATCACACGAGCGGCCTGTCATGCAGCCGCTTACACGCATTCGCATTCCCTCGTCGCTAAGCACAGATACGCCCAACGAACCATTTCAGCGCGTCGCGCCCTGCATTTTCACATTCCTTATTATACCCTATGGGGGTATATTTACAGACCCAGAATATACCGACACGGGCTGCCCCGCAATCGCTCAGGCCCTCAGCGAACACGGCCGCGCTACCAGCCCCACGAATCGTTCTTGCAGGGTGCGATGCCCAAATAACGCCTCACATAAGCGAGATACATGCGTCGCAGCCGAACGATTCACGACTTCGGCTATTACACCCGCCTCTTATTGAGCCGACAGCGTCATCTTTGGCGTAAGTTGTCGCAAAGTTCCATTACGCTACTAGATTCGTAGCGCTACGGTATCCGTATCGTTATAGAATGACACAGCCAGACATATGGACACCCCAAATAGCCAGACAACCAACAACCCACGTCCCCGAAAGGACCACACACCCAGCATGAGCAACGCCTTCGCCATTTTCCGCCGCGACTTGATGCGGCTGCTGCGCGTGCCCGCGGCATGGGTGATCCTGTTCGGGCTCATATTTCTGCCGCCGCTGTACGCCTGGTTCAACATCATCGGGTTCTGGAATCCGTATGGCAACACGCACGGCATCCATGTGGCGGTGGCGAACGAGGACCAGGGCGCGAACAACGATGTGATGGGGCGCATCGAGCTTGGCGATCAGATCGTCAGCCAACTCAAAACCGACAATACGCTCGGATGGCGCTTCGTGAGCCAGCCCGAAGCCATGCGTCAGGTTTATTCGGGCGACAGCTACGCGGCGATCATCATCCCGAAGGATTTCAGCAGGCAGGTCAGCGGCATCACGACAGGGACGGCCACCAAGCCGGCCACAGCCACATCCACAGGGCCGGAATCACAGTCGGCAACAGGAACAACATCGGGAACATCATCGCGCCCAACGCTCGAATACTACGTCAACGAGAAGAAGAATGGCATCGCGACGAAAATCACCGACACCGGTGCGAATACCGTCGACCGGCAGGTCAATGATGCCTTCGTGTCGGCGGTCAGCAAGGCCATAACCTCGGCAACGAACAATGCGGCCGGCGCCATCAACGCGCAGACCGACAGCACCACGAATCAGACGCTGCGCGACCTACGCACCGCCAAGCAGGACATAACCGACATCAGAGCCGTCATCGCTCATCTGCGCGCCACGCTCGCCGCAGCCCCGCAGCAGACCCAAAGCGCGCGCGCCGCACTGCAATCAGCCGATTCGGCGGGCAAGCAGGCCGGATCCAGCCTGCAGAACGCGTCGAAACTGATTGGCGAGACGCAAAACACGGTCGGCGGATTGCTCGCTTCATCCTCCACAAGCCTCGATCAGGGTTCAGCACTGCTCGCACAGGCCAGCGGGCAGACCAATCTCACGGTTTCCTCGCTTGCCGCACAACTCACCCAGGCGAACGGCAAGGTCGCCACGGCGCTGGACACCGCAACAGCCCTGAACACGAGCAACGCGCAGCTTATCGCTGATCTCAAGCAGTTGCAGCAGGACTCGGGCGTGCAGGGCACGGACGGTATCATCGCCAAATTGCAGGAGCAGAACACGGCGCTCAGCAATTCCATCAACGGCCTCTCTCAGCTCAACACGGACACCGGCAACACCGTCACCGACACTGCGAATTCCTCGAAAGCCCTGAATTCCGCCACACAGGCCACATTGAACGACTTCGGCAAGGCACATGGCAGCCTGGTGTCCGGCACGCTGCCGAATCTGAACAATTCGCTGACCTCGCTGGCTAGCTCCGCCAACGATTTGGGAGCGGGCTTAAGCACCCAAGGCGCGCTGATCGCGCAGGCGAATGTGGTGCTCAATCAGCTCGATCAGGCGATTTCCACCGCCGACTCCTCGCTGGCGGATACGGACGCCGGCTTGGGCGGCCTTTCGACACGGCTCGATACGCTGATTGTCGACCTCGGAACCCTCGACAGCTCGAATCTGCTCGCTGACGTACTCGGTGATGCCGGACTCGGCGGTGCAAATGGCACGACCGGTGCGAACGCGCTCGGTCCCAACGGCCAGCTCGACGCCGGCGCCATCGCCTCGTTCATGCTCTCCCCCACCCTGCTCAACACGCAGATCGTTTACCCGGTCAACTCCTACGGCTCGGGCATGGCCCCGCTGTTCACAAGCTTGTCGCTGTGGGTCGGGGCGTTCATGCTCGTTCTGCTCATCAAGCTCGAAGTCGACGACGAAGGTCTCGGCGCGCGCAAACCGACGCTGAATCAGCGCTACTGGGGCCGCTGGATGCTGCTGGCGCTCGTCGCCGCGATGCAGGGGCTGGTGACGGCAATCGGCAACCTCATCATCGGCGTGCAGAGCGTGAATGACTTCGCCTTCGTCGTCACGAGCCTTATCACCTCGCTGGTGTACGTGAGCATCGCGTACGCGCTGTCGGTTTCGTTCATGCATATCGGCAAGGTGCTGTGGATCGTGCTGGTGATGGTGCAGATACCCGGCTCTTCGGGCATGTATCCGATCGAACTGCTGCCCGGGTTTTTCCGGGCCATGAGCCCCTTCCTCCCCTTCACGCACGCCGTCAACGCGCAGCGCGAGACGATCGGCGGCTTCTACGATGGGCATTGGGCGGCCGACATCTTCCGCCTGCTGCTGTTCGCCGTCGCGGCCTTCCTGCTCGGTTTGGTGGCTCGCCCGCATCTGATCACGCTCAACCGGCTTGCGGCGAAGGAAATCGCGCAAAGCGACATGATCGTGAGCGAGCCGGTGATGTCGCACGGCCGCGAATACCGGCTTTCGCAGGCCATCGGCGTGCTGGCCGACAAGACAGAATACCGCGCGATGATCGAACGCAGAGCTGCCCGGTTCGCCGAGCTCTACCCCCGGCTTCGCCACGGCGCATTGGTCGCCGGGCTGGTGATTCCGCTGGTGCTGGCCGTGACCTTCTCGCTGACCACCGGCACAAAACTCGTCGCGCTGGCCGCTTGGCTCATTTATTTGTTGCTCATCGTGCAATTCCTCATGGCCATCGAACTCATGCGCGACAGCCTCGAACGCCAGCTGCGGCTGGGCACGCTCAGCGACGAGCGCGTGCGGGGCATCGTGCGCGAATACGCCGCGTCGAGGTGGCACTACGGGACGCATGCGCGGGGTGACGACACGAGTGCAAGTGCCGGCGCTGACGCTGGTGCTGGTCTTGTCAGCGGTATCGCCGGGGCTGCAGTGCTTATTTCAGGCGCGGCTGACGAGGCTGACGGAGTTGGCGAGGCTGACGGCGGCGGTAATGGCAGCGACACCAGCGATATCGAGCAAACCCAGCAGCTTCCTGCGCTGCATGACGCCGCACCGAGCAATGATGACGGGCACCCTGCTAAACGCGATACCAACACCGCCAAACCAATCCACGACCCGACCCACGAAGAAAGGGGGCACACGGCATGACCATGATAGGAAAGCTGTTCGTCGACGACGTGCGCCACCTGCTCAGCACCGTCGTGACCATCGTGATCACCGTCGGACTCGTGATGATACCGGGTCTGTTCGCCTGGTTCAACATCGCGGCCAGCTGGGACCCCTTCGGCAACACCAAAAGCCTCAAAGTCGCCATCGCGAACACCGACGCGGGCTATTCGAGCGACAATCTGCCGATAACCGTGAACGTCGGCGACCAGGTCGTAAGCGAGCTGCGGGCCAATACGGAGCTTGACTGGGCTTTCACCAGCAAGGACGAGGCCATCAACGGCACGAAATCCGGCAAATACTATGCGGCTGTCATCATCCCGAAGGATTTCAGCGCCACCATGCTGACCTTCTTCTCGCCGGGCGCCAAGCACCCCAAGCTCACCTATGTCACCAACGAGAAGCTCAACGCGGTCGCGCCGAAGCTCACCGGGGAAGGCGCCGACCAGATTGCGGCCGAAGTCAATACGACCTTCTCCACGACGCTGACCGGCACGGCGCTGCGCCTCGCCAGAACCGTCGTCAAACAGCTTGACGCCCCACAGGCCCAGCAGCGGCTCGGGAATTTCAGCGGCAATGTGACCGATCTTGCCAATCAGCTCAATGACACAGCCTCCATGCTGCACGCCTACCGCGCGATGCTCGACGCCTCGGGGTCGCTGCTCACCAGCTCCGACCAATTGCTTGCCGCCACGGCAGACAGCGCCTCCAAAGCTGGCAATCAGCTCAAAAAGGCCCGCAGCTCAGTCGGCGATATCGGCTCGGCGCTGTCAGCCAGCGCGACAACGCTGTCAGGGGCGCTGTCAGCCAGCGGTTCCAGCTTTAACGCGGTCAACGGTTCCATCGACAAGACTTTCGCTGATGCTTCGGCGAGCGCAGGCGACGTGTCGGCCGGTTTGCGCCGGCAATCCACAGCCGTGCAGCACCAGCTCGACCAGTATGGCGCTCTGCGCGATGCCGTGCAGCAGCTCGCCAACGCGACGCCTGAATCTTCGCCGGCCCATGACCAGCTTGTGCATGTTGCAGGCGGGCTGCAGACCGTTATCGATCGGCTCACCGCGCTGCGCGATTCACTGGGTGGCGCAGCCAACGATGTGGATGCCAAAAGCTCTGATGTCGCCGGGCAGCGAGCGCAGATCAAACAACTGGCGTCGCAGGCCTCGTCAACCATTGACGGCGTGCATGCGGATGTAGACGGCACGCTCAAGCCGCAGATCGCCAGCATCGCCGCAAGCCTGAACGATGCGGCATCGACGCTGGACGCGAATTCCGGAGCATTGCAGGGCGCGGTCGACTCGCTGCACAGCACCGCCACGTCAGCCGACGCCGACATGGCCAGCATCAAGAAGGTGCTCGATTCGATGGCCGATCTGCTCACCGGTACGAGCAAGACGCTGTCCGAGTTCAGCGGCAAGCTCAGCGCTGCCTTGTCCAGCGGCGATATGCAGGCCGTGCGGCGGCTGCTCAGCCAGGATCCCTCGACGCTGGCTTCGGCGCTGGCCGCCCCGGTGCAGCTGGAGCGCAAGGCCGTGTTCCCCGTGGAGAATTTCGGCACCGCGATGACGCCGTTCTACACCATCATCCCGCTGTGGGTGGGTGCGCTGCTCGCTGTACTGATGCTGAAAACCGGGGTGTCGCGCCAGCGGCAGCAGGCTTTGCTGGATGCTGCGCGCGGAGGCAACGGCGGCAAACGAGGCAAGGCGCGGGGTACCGGTGCCGGTTCTGACGCTGGCGATGGTACCGGCAAATCAGGCGATAACACATATGACATCAGTCATTCCAGCCGAGCCATGCATGCCGCTGCATCCGGCACCGCAGCGGACGAAACGAAGGGACAGCGGCTCAAGCCGCATCAGCTTTTCCTCGGCCATTTCGGTATTTTCGCGCTGATCGCACTGGCGCAAAGCACCTTCTCCTGCGCCGGAACCCTGCTGTTCCTGCGCGTGCATGCCGCGCATCCGTGGCTGTTCATGCTCTGCGGCTGGACGAGCTCACTGGTGTTCATGTTCTTCATCTACACCGTGCTGGTGAGCTTCGGCAATGTCGGCAAGGCGATAGTCGTCATCGTGCTCGTCATGCAGGTCTCCGGCACCGGCGGCGCGTACCCGCTGCAGGTCGTGCCCGGCTTCATCCAGAACTTAAGCCCCTTCCTGCCGGCCTTCCACGCGATCGAGGCCACGCGCGCCGCTGTCGCGGGTATTTACATGAACGACCTGTTCCAGCAGCTCGGCATCGTGCTGATATACGCTGCCGCGATGCTGCCTGTCGGCCTGCTCCTGCGCAAGCCGCTGGTGCGCTTCAATCGCTGGGTCGAACGGCAGACATCCAGCACGAAGGTGCTGTGAGCCATGCGTGTATTGAGCGAGAATTCAGCAGTCAAGGAAGGAGACACCATGAAACGCAGCAACGACGCGGCGTTTGATGACACAGTATCTATTCGCGCAGTATCCACTCACGCTGTATCCACTCACACAGTCGCCACGCTATCTACCAAGTCAGCTGGCACAACGATGGACACGGCAGGTAACCAAGCCGCCAAGGCATCAGCCGATACGGCAGCAAGTGCAACGTCCGGCATGGCGCTAGCGCTATCGACATCGGCGCATGCAGCAGACGGCGCGACCACGGACTCCGCTTCCCACGATGCTCCGACTGCCGGCAAGCGCGGCAGGAGGATGCGCGCGGAAACCGACCGCAAGATACTGCAGGCATGTTTGCAAATCGCCATCACGCAGGGCATCGGCGCAGTCAGCATCGAGGAGGTGGCAAAGCGCAGCGGCGTGGCCAAAACCACGATTTACCGCCGATATCGCAACTCCGAGGACATGCTTGCGCAGGTGCAGACCCTGGAATTCGGCCGCACCCCGGAGCTGGCGGAGCTCAGCGCCACACACCCGAATCTGCAGCTCATGCTCGAACGCATCGTGCAGCATTTCAGCTCGCAAATCGGCATCGAGGCCGTCGGGATGGTGCTCTCCACGCGCAACCGCTATTTCAGCCGCATCGTCGAACAGGCGATTCTGCCCGAACGCCGACGTTTCGCCGATTTCCTGCATCGCGGCGAACGCGCCGGCGTGCTGCGAAGCGGACTGGACGCCGCATTCCTCTTCAACACCATCATCGGCTCGATGATCGCCAGCCAGGCGCTGCCGCTGCAGAGCACCAGCATGGCTGACACCCAATGGGCCAAACGCATGGCCGACCTCATCTGGCCCGCCATCGCCGCATAGCCACATAGCCGGGCAACCGCCTCGCGCGACATGCCCGATAGCCCATACACACGTCGGGCTATAGCGATTTTCTATTATTAATGATAATCGTTTGCAATTTATGGATTTCGAGTGTACGCTCCGAAAATATGACATTTACAGAGCAGCAATGCGATGGTTCGGTCACTGCTGCGCGTGAATCGCGCAGTAACCCGGCCCAATCTGCGCCAATCCAAAAGGCGAGTGAGCCTGCGAAGCGGCGTGGCGCTGATATGCCTTCGGCACCGACCTTCTGGAACGACTTCTACGCCAATAACACTTGGTCGCACGAGCACGGCACCGTGGGGCGTCATCTCGTCACCGAAGTGGCACATCTCAACCCCGGAACGGCTTTGGACCTGGGCTGCGGCGAGGGATCGGACGCTATCTGACTCGCACAGCAGGGTTGGCACGTGCTCGCGGTCGACGCCGCCAAAACCGCGCTCGACCGGGCGCGGGAGCATGCGGCCGCGCTTGGCCTCGACCACAGCATCCAATTCGCGCAATGCGATCTCGCCGCCGACTTCCCGCGCGGGCAGTATGACCTGGTTTCCGCGCAATACCTGCATTCGCCCGTCTCCCAGCCCGGCGAGCGCGAGCGCATTCTGCATCGCGCCACGCAGGCAGTCGCGCCGAACGGCCATCTGCTTGTGGTCTCCCATTGGACCGTGCCTTCCTGGCATCCGAAGATGCCGAACGCCAGCCAGGCAGCGCATCTCACCTTGCCCTCGCCGCAGGAGAATCGCGCCGCGCTCCAACTCGCCGACGACCAGTGGGAGATTCTGCGCGACGAGCTCGCCGATTTCGAGCAGATCGGCCCCGAAGGCCAGCGCGAGATCCGCCAGGACCATGTGCTGCACGTGCGCCGATTGAATTGACGGCGCGCCAGAGTTTTCAGCCGCATCAGTCCACGTATCGCATTCTGCGCACGAAATCCAATCATCCCCCGAATCACCTAGCAAACTCCCCAACCACACCACATATATAAATATATAGAGAGAGAAAGAAACAACCATTATGGAGCACATTGCCCAGACGCCGGACCCGGTTCTGGTCGTCAGCGACATCCACAAGTCATACGGGACAGGCGCGAAGCGCAAGGAGGTGCTCAAGGGCTTGAGCCTGAGCATTCCTGCGGGCTCGATTCTTTCGCTGCTCGGCGCGAACGGCGCGGGCAAGACGACGCTGGTCACCATGCTTTCAACCCTCATGCTGCCGACTTCCGGCACTGCGAGCGTGTGCGGCTATGACGTAGTGCGCGACGCGAAGCAGGTGCGCGAGCTGATCTCGCTCACCGGTCAGTTCGCCGCCGTCGACGCCGAGCTGACCGGTCGAGAGAATCTGATCTTCTTCGCGAGGCTGCGCGGGCTGAGCACATCAGCCGCAAAAATACGAGCCGACGAACTGCTGGAACGCTTCCGGCTAAGCGATGCGGCGAAGCAGCTGGTCGGCAGCTACTCGGGCGGCATGAGGCGACGGCTCGACATCGCTGCGTCATTGATTGTCAAGCCCCGGCTGCTGTTCTTGGACGAGCCGACCACGGGTCTCGACCCCCTGTCTCGCCGCGAACTGTGGGACTTGGTCGAGGAGCTGCGCGACGACGGTGTGGCGATTCTGCTGACCACACAGTATCTCGATGAGGCCGAGCGGCTTGCCGACACCATCGTGCTGCTGCGCGACGGTCGCAGCGTCTTGGAAGGTTCGCCGGCTCAGGTCCGTTCGCAGTTCGGCTCGCAGATCTGCCGGCTCGAACTGGACTCGCACGAACAGGCGCTCCGCGCTTGCAGCGACATCCTGCCCGCGCGTCTGGGCCTGCCCGCCGAAAGCTTTACCGCCGAAGGGCTTACCGTTTCCTTTACGGCAGCGGGCGGGGCCGACGATCTCACACGCGCAATCGGCGCGCTCAAGGACGCAGATGCGAACGTCGATTCCGCCACGCTCGCTATGCCCTCGCTGGACGATGTCTTCCTCGATATGGCGTTTGAGGACAGCGCTGGTAGCGACGCGGCCGTGCAAGGCAACCAGTCGGCCGGTGATGCGCGATGAGCACAACTAGTACACCCCCGCTTTCCGGCACGGCCGGAGCCCTATGGCGTAACACGGTGCGATTCTTCCGCAACCGGGCCTCGCTGATGTCGGCGTTCATCATGCCCGGCCTGTTCATGGGCGCCTTCCTCATCGTCTTCGGCCATGCCGCCTCTCAAACAGGCCTCGACTACGCGCTCTTCCTGTTGCCTGCGGCGATGTTCCAAGCCGCGATGTTCTCCGCCGCCGTGCCCTCAATGGCTTTCGCCGTCGACGCCGAAAGCGGAATACTGGCACGACTGCGCTCCATGCCTACCTCGGCGCTGGCCATCGTGCTGGGCCGACTGGGGACCGATCTCATCCGCACGGTGGCCTCACTGGCGACCGTATCCGTGCTCGCACTGGTCTGCGGCGCAAAGCCGCACAGCTTCGGCGCGCTGGCGTTGGCCTTCCTCGTCGCGGCAGCCATCAGCGAAATACTCTCCATGTTCTTCGGCGGCATCAGCCTGCGGGCCAAACACCCCGTGTCCGCATCGGGCGTGATTCAGAGCCTCGAAGTGCTGGTACTCATGCTCTCGACCGCGTTCATACCCGTGGGCACGCTGCCACACTGGCTGCAGCCTATCGTGCGGCATCAGCCCTTCTCGCCCTGCGTCGACACGATGCGCAACATCCTCACCGGCAAGCCGCTCGGCTCGACCGGGTGGGAGGCCCTCGCCTGGCTGGCCATTGGGCTGTGTATTGGCGCGATATGGGTGACACGCTCATTGAGAAGGAGCAAATAATGCAGACGACTTCAACATCTCAGAACATGCAGCCGCTTATGCAGCCGCAACCGTCCGGTGGCCCGCGCTACTCCGCCGCTGCAATCGCAGCCGCTGCAGCCGCGCCAAACATCACAGCATGGCCCGTGGCGGTGTGGATTCACGCCGGGCGCATGCTGCGCCGCTGGTCGCGCTCCACGACGATACTGATCAGCTCGGTAGCCATGCCCGCCATGATGATGGCAGTCGTCGTCATCATGTTCCGTGGCATGATCGAGCAGTTTAGCGGCAAGCCCATGGATCTGCCCGGCATGAGCGTGATGATCGCCGTCACCGCCATGCTCAGCGGCGCGCTTACGAACGCTGGCAGCACCGTGCGCGAACGGCACGAAGGGCTCACCGACCGCGTCCAGACCTTCCCCGGCCGGCCATCCGCCAGCTACATCGGCCGCATCCTGGCCGAGTCGATTCGCTCATTCATCGCCGCGCCCATCGCCATGATTGTCGCACTCATGTTCGGCGCTGACTTCGGCAGCCCCATCGCCGCACTGCGCGTGCTGCTCGTGATGCTGCTCACCGCAATCGCCAGCGGCGCGTTCGGCGTTATGATGGGCTACCTGGCCGAAACGCCCCAAGGCGCAGTGAGCGCTGCGCCACTTATCATGGCCGCGATGTTCTTCAACACCGCCATGATGCCGCGCGATCTCTACGCGCCCGCGCTACGCCCCATCGTCGACGCCTCACCCATGACCGCGCTGGCCGAGCTGACCCAAGAGGCCATCGCCGGGCACATCAATGCCGGCCATATCGGCATGTTCGCCCTCTGGTTCGGTGGGCTGGGCGTCATCAGCATCGTCGTGGTGACGCTCAAGGCACGACGCCGGTCGTAGCAACGATGCCGATGCACCTTGGCAGCCCCCGAATCAGGTGTATCTCGGTTATGTGAGGCGCTATTGAGGCGCTGCGGAGGTCTATCTACGTTACGTGAGGCGCTAATTCCCTAGCACCTCGAGCATCGCTGGCTAAAAAGGCGGCTTCTTGCCGCCCGATACTCGACGCTCCGAAAAATAACGCCTCACGTAACGCAGATAGACCTCCGCGCGACCAAATTAACGCCTCATATAACGCAGATACACAAGAAATCGGCACTCCATGCCGTGAAAGTCGGAGCCTTGCCGCAAAACGCTACGGCTGGCACAGATAGCGCAGATAGAGAACGAGCAATCGCAAGGAAGCGATGCGACAGACGGCAACGGCTACGTCCCAATCCTTGACACGTAACATGCCGAGCTATATCATTTGCGTTGGAAACAAAACGAGAATCATTATCATGTATATGTGAAAGAAGTATTGGGCATGAGTTCCAGCAACGCACCATCCACACCATCCACGTCCCCCAGCCAAGACAGCACCGACGCTGCAGCCACAACCAGCCGCACGCCCGTCGTCACTACCAAGGCTGTCGGCAAGCTCGAACCGCGCACGCTTATTACTATTGGCGTCTTCGCGGCCATCTACTTCGTCGTCGCCTACGCCACCGGCATGCTGGGCCTCGTCAGCCCCATCGGCGAGGTGGCAGGGTTCATGCTCGGCACGCTTATCAACGGCACCGTGATCATGCTCTTCCTGGTCAAAACCCGCGCATTCGGCGCGATGACCATACTCGGATTCCTTGTCGGGCTGGTGATGATGCTGCTCGGCGAATACTGGGCGGTGCTGCCGATTTCCATCATCGTCGGGCTGCTCGCCGACCTCATCGTGCGCTCGGGCCGCTACCGCTCCAAAGTCCGCAACATCCTCTCCTACCCGGTCTTCCAGCTGTGGCTTATCGGCTGCATTCTGCCAATCTGGCTCAGCCCGGCGAGCTACCGTGAGCACATCAGCGCATCTATGGGCAAGCAGTACGCCGATGGCATGGTCAGCATCTTCTCCTCGCTCGGAATCGTTTTTATTGTTCTTATCGTCCTCATCGGCGCTCTCGCGGCGTGGATTGGCACGCGCATCCTCGAACGCAATCTGGCGCACGCCGGCATTCTGTGATGACTGCGGCAGATACCTCAGCTTCGCGCGTTTCACCTGCCGTGGTAGCTGGCAGAGTGGGTGAAACGCCGTCAATGGCTTCTCCGGCCGCAAACGCCGCCAGCGTCTCCCCCACCAGCCGCCGCCATCAAATCTGCGATCCACGCACCACGCTGCTGACGCTGATCGTCATTAATGTGCTCGCGTTCGGCAGCGTTCCGCCCGAAATCGTCGCCTTGTCCGCCACCTTGGCGGCCGTGCTGCTGGCCACGCAGATCCTAGGCAAAAGCTTCTGGACGTTCTTGGCCGTTGCGTTCGGCTGCATTGCGCTGTATGTCGGCTTGCCGCTGCTCGTGAGCGGCTGGTTCGCGGCGATTATCGTGACCATCGCCTATTGGACGTCCCGGCTTGCAATCACCTTCGGATTGTTCGGGTTCCTGTTCCTTTCCACCAGCGTGAGCGCGCTGATCGCCGCGCTGTCCGCGCTGCGACTACCCCGCGCGCTTATCGTGCCGCTTGCGGTGATGCTGCGCTTCATCCCGACCGCGATGGACGAACTCAAGGCCATCATGAACGCGATGCGCCTGCGCGGCGTCGTCTCCGGGCCGACCGACATGCTGGTTCACCCGGTTCGCATGGCCGAGTACACCGTGCTGCCGCTGCTGGCCTCGGTCACGCGCATCGCGGACGAGCTGAGCGCTTCGGCGCTGCTGCGCGGGCTGGGCCTGCCCAACCGGCCCACCTCGATCGTGCGGCTGCGCGTGCGCTGGACCGACGTCGCCATTCTGGCAGCCGTCGCAGGAATCGTCGCGCTGCATCTCATACTTCAGTCCATAGAATGGACGGTGCTTGGATGAGCGCAACCAGCAGCAGCGAACAAGGACGGTCCCAGACCGCCGAGCCGATCATCGACGTCGACAATGTGCAGTTCACGTATTCGTACGAGAATCTCGACGCCTCGCCCTACGGGCCGGAGGAGAACTCTGCGGCCCAGCCCCGGTCGCGGCAGTCCGACGCCGATACGACCCCTGCGCTGCAGGACGTGAGCTTCACCGTGCCGCGCGGCTCGCTCACGGTGCTGTGCGGGGGCAGCGGGTCGGGCAAGTCCACGGCCCTGCGCCTGCTCAACGGACTGATTCCGCAGTTCCACAGCGGCGAGATGTACGGCGACGTGAGGGTGTGCGGGCTGGGCATCCCCACGCTCGACCTCGCCCGGTCCGGCGGCGTGAGCGCGACCGTGTTCCAGAACCCGCGCAGCCAGTTCTTCACCACCGACGTGCGCAGCGAGCTCGCCTTCCGCAACGAGAACCACGGCATCGACCCAGCGGAAATCAGCCGGCGCAGCAGTCTCGCCGCCCGCCAGGTCGGCATCGAGAGCCTTGTGAATCGCAGCCTGACCGAATTGTCCGGCGGCGAGCTGCAGAACGTGGCCTGCGCCCAGGCCATCGCGCAAGGCACCGAGGTGCTGCTCTTCGACGAGCCGACCTCGAACCTCGACACGGCCGCCATCGCCCGCTTCGGCGAACTGCTCTCACGGCTCAAGTCGATGGGCAGGACCATCGTCGTGGCCGAGCACCGGCTCTACTCCCTGCGCGACCTCGCCGACCAGGTCATCCACCTCGACAACGGCCGCATCGCGCACCGCTGGACCGGCGAGCAGTTCGCCGCCTTGAGCGCCGAAGCGATACGCGGCCTCGGCCTGCGCACCATCACGCCGCCAAAGTCCCTGCCGCTCATGCAACGGATCGTCGAAGGAAATAGTGGCAGCGAGGTAGCGGACGGCAGCGCACATGCCGAGACGACGGCGAGTGCAAGCCACGAGACGAGCACCGCCGCGAACGCAAACGATTATGCTGCGTCGTCGTCGGCCAATGCATCCGGCGAACACCTTGCAGCACCGTCAGTTGAATCCACCGACACGGCATCTGCCGCTCCTACCGCCGCAACATCCGGAGACTCGACCGTTGCATCTGCCACACCCGCCGCAGCTCCACAAGGCAGCGGCTTGCGCCTTGAGGACATCCGCGTGCATTACGGCAGGCGGCTGGTGCTCGACATCCCCTCGCTGGACGTGCATGCCGGCGAGGTCACGATGCTCGTGGGGCCCAACGGCGCGGGCAAGTCCACACTGGCAAGCGTCATCTGCGGGCTGCTCGCCCCCGACAAGGGCGGCCGCATCCTGCTCGGCGGCAAGGCGATGAACGAGCGGGCGCGGCTGGCGGCCAGCGCCATGGTGATGCAGGACGTCGAACGGCAGCTGTTCTCGGCCACCGTGCGCACGGAGGTCTCGCTCGGCACGAGCGTGGCCGACCCGATGCCATTGCTCGAACGCTTCGACCTGCTGGATTTCGCCGACCGGCACCCCCTCTCGCTCTCCGGCGGCCAGAAGCAGCGCCTCATGATCGCCGCCGCAGTGGCCCGCGACGCGGCCGTGTACCTCTTCGACGAGCCGACCTCGGGCGTCGACCGCCGCCACCTCGACGCCATCGGCCAGCAGCTGCGCGAACTCGCCTCCGCGGGCCACGTCGTGCTCGTCATCACCCACGACCCCGAACTCGTGGACGCCTGCGCCGACACCATCATCGCCCTGCACCCGCTTGCCACCACCGACACGAACACCACTAAAGCCAAGCGCCCGGCGCCGCAGAACAGGCACAATCGCGTGGAAAGCATCACATTGGGCTGACAGGGCTGACGGAGCATGACGGAACAGGCAAGTCAAGCACCACCGAGCACTTCAACACCGAACGCCGCCCGCCTCACGACCTATCCCAAGGCCATACGCACTTCATATCTCACCAATCAGAAAGGATCATAATGACCAACGCCACCGGCACTCCACCGGATTCAGCAACTGCTGACGCGGTTAACAACACAGTTAACGACACGGCCAATAACGCGGTCAACGACGCCGTCAGCGACACCAGCAATACCGCCGCTGACGGCCAACAGCAAGCACAGGCACAATCCGAAACCGCTCCCGCCCCCACCCTCGAATTCACCAAGGAGGCGAAGCAGCAAGCCAAGCAAGAAACGCAGGAACGCAAGCGGCAGCTGAGCGACATGCTGCGCCCGGTACGCAGCGCGACGAATCTCGCAGTCGTATGCCAGGCCATAGCCTCGTTCTGCACGATTCTGCCTTTCGTGGCGATCACGCAGATCGCGAACGCGCTTATCGCCGGACGCTCCGGATTCTTGGGGCACGGCGCTCCGGTCACGGATGTGCACGGAGCCGTATGGGCCGGCATCTGGCTCGCGCTCGGCGGACTCGCCGGACGCGCCGTGTTCTCAACGCTTGCGCTGGGTATCACGCATTTCGCGGACGCACGGATGGGCACCTTCCTGCGCCGGCGCATCGTGAAAACGTTGAGCCACGCGCCGCTGGGATGGTTCACCAGCCATTCCTCAGGCGTGGTGCGCAAGGCGGCCATCGACGATATCGCTTCGATTCACTATCTCGTCGCGCACGCCTCCGTCGAGACCACGGGCGCGGCCTGCACGCCGATTTTCGCGCTGATCTATCTCTTTGCACTCGATTGGCGGCTGGCGCTGCTGAGCGTCATTCCGCTGCCAATTTACGCGCTTGCCTACGCCTATATGGCCAAGGATTGGGGCGCGATGCAGGTGAAGGTGAATGCCATGATTCAGCAGATCAGCGAGGCGGCCATCGAATTCGTCTCCGGCATCTCGGTCGTCAAAACCTTCGGAAAGACCGGTCAGGCGCATAAGAAATACCGCGATACCGCGCAACGCCTGAGCTCCGAATACACCGAATACTGCCGGCCGATGATCATGACCGACGCCATCGCATCCGTCTGCATCATGACCCCGGTCATGCTCATGATCGGCCTGGCTGGCGGCTTCTGGATGATGGGACTGGGCTGGGTCAACGCGATTCAGGTCTTCGCGGCTTCTCTGGTGGCGGCGACGCTGCCCGCCGCGCTCATCACCGTGAGCTTCGGCATACAATCGCGCACCGAGGCCTCCGCCGCGGCCATGCGCATCCACGATCTGTTGGAAACGCCGCAGCTGCCAGCCCCCAAGGTGCCGAAAGCGCCGGAGGGCAACGCCGTGGTCTTCGACCACATCGATTTCTCTTACACGCCGGGCAACCCCGTGCTGCACGACATTTCGCTGGAGCTCCAGCCCGGCACGGTCACCGCGCTCGTCGGCCCGTCCGGCTCCGGCAAAAGCACGCTGGCGACGCTGCTGCCAAGGTTCTTCGACCCCGCGTGCGGCTGTGTGCGCATCGGCGGCGTCGACGTGCGCGAGATCGAACCGACCGAGCTGTATAAACACGTCGGGTTCGTGCTGCAGGACGTGCAGCTGGTGCACCTGAGCATATTGGATAATATTCGTCTCGGCCGCCCCGATGTCACGCTTAATCAGGTGCGCGAAGTCGCTAAGCTCGCGCAGATCGACGAGCGCATCATGCAGCTGCCGCGCGGCTACGATTCGGTCGTCGGTGAGGATGCGATGCTCTCCGGCGGCGAAGCGCAGCGCGTGTCAATCGCTCGGGCGCTGCTCGCCGATCCGCCGATTCTGGTGCTGGACGAGGCCACGGCCTTCGCCGACCCTGAATCCGAGGCGGCCATCCAATTGGCACTATCCCATCTGACTGCCGGCCGCACGCTGCTGGTCATCGCGCATCGCTTGGCGACCATCGCCGGCGCGGATCAGATCGTGGTGATGAAGGACGGTCGCATCGCCGAGCAGGGCACACAAAGCGAATTGGTTGCCGCAGGCGGGCTGTATAGCTCGATGTGGCGCGAATATGAGGAGGCAGGGCGATGATCGGGGATTTGCTGACCATACTTGGCGACAAATACAGCGGCATGTTCAAGCGCGCGCTGGTGTGGATGGTGGTGGCCGCAGCCGCCGAAGGCGCAATGATCGTGTCGGTGCTGCCCGTGTTCAAATCGCTGTTCGACGGCACACTGACCTGGCGGGCGTTCATCCTGCCGCTGGTGCTGACGGTTGTTGCGGCGCTGGTGCATGTGCAGCAAGCCGCGCAATCGTACCGCGTCTCCGGAGCGGTGATGAGCGTGGAGCATGAGCGGATAGGCGACAAGCTCGTGCGCCTGCCGCTCGGCTGGTTCCACCCCGACACCGTCGGCCAGGTCTCGCAGATGATCACGAAGGGCACGATGTTCGTGTCCACGGCGGCCGCGCATCTGGTCAATCCGCTGATTCACGGCATCGTGACGCCCGCGATCATCGCGATAGGCGTGCTGTTCTTCGACTGGCGCATGGGTCTGGTGATGATTGTCTTCGCCCCGCTGCTCTGGCTCGCATCAAAGGCTTCCGCGTCGCTTATCGGCAAGGCCGATGACATCCTGCACGTCGAAAGCGTCAAGGTTGACAACCGTCTCATCGAATTCGCCCAAGCCCAGCGCGTGCTGCGTGCTTTCGGCCGTGGCGAGGAAGGCTATGCCCCGCTTGAGGACGCGATGAGCGACGAGCTGCAGGCGCACCGCAAGAATCTGTGGATCAGCCTGGCGGGCCTTGCGATATTCGGCATCGTCACCCAGCTTGCCTTCACCGCGCTGATTGTGGCCGGCGGACTGTTTGCGCTGAACGGCATGAGCAATGCGGCGCTGATGTGCGCCATACTTGCGCTGACGGCACGGTTTATTCAGCCGCTTATGGAGGTCGGCGACTACGCCGGCGCCATCCGCATGGCGCGTAACGAGCTGGATCGCATGGCTGATGTACTCAACGCCAAGGAGCTGCCCGAACCTGCGCAGCCTGCGGCGTTCGACCAGTCGCATGCCAACGAAGTCGAGCTGCGCGACGTGAGCTTCACCTACCCCGGCACCGACCATCAGATACTCGATGATGTTTCGCTGCGCCTCGAACCCGGCACGCTGACCGCGCTGGTCGGCCCGAGCGGGTCGGGCAAAACCACCGTCACGCGGCTTATTGCGCGGTTCTTCGAGGTGGACGATGGCGCGGTGCTCGTCGGTGGCACGGATGTGCGCGAGCAGACGACCGAGCAGCTTATGAGCCAGCTTTCGCTCGTTTTCCAAGACGTGTATCTCTTCGATGACACCCTGTACGAGAACGTGCGGCTCGGCCGGCCTTCCGCCTCGCGCGGCGAAGTGCTTGCCGCCGCCGAGATGGCCGGCGTCTCGCAGATGCTCGACTACCTGCCTGACGGCTGGGAGACGCGGGTCGGCGAAGGCGGCACCGCGCTGTCCGGCGGCGAGCGCCAGCGCGTCTCGATCGCCCGCGCGCTGCTCAAGAACGCGCCGATCGTGCTGCTTGACGAGGCCACCTCGGCCATTGACCCGGAGAACGAAGCGCATCTCAAGCGCTCCTTCGCCCAGCTGTCGCGCAACTCGACCGTGCTGGTCATCGCCCACAAGCTCAGCACCATCGCCGACGCCGACCAGATACTCGTGCTCGACGGCGGTCACATCGTCGAACGTGGCGAGCACGCCGAGCTGCTGGCAAACGGCGGCCTCTACGCCTCGTTCTGGCATGAGCGCGAGCAGGCCCAAGGCTGGCGGCTGGCGTAGGGCTGCTGGCTGGCTGAGCCAGAGCGGCTGACCGAGCTCATGCAAATGGGGGCTGTGCGATTCCAATCGCGCAGCCCCCATTTGTTTACGTGCTATAAAGCGTCACAACTCCCGCATCACAACCAAGGATGTGCGGGATTCGTGACGTATCTCGGCATCCAAACGATGCAATTCCTGCACTAATCTGACCTTTGTGCGGGCGTTGTGATGATTAACCGCGCTGAGACGTCACAACGCCCGCACAAGCCTCGTGATGATGCGGGAATTGTGATGTTTGCGTCCTAATCATTGCCGCCCGCGGCAGTCCCACCTGGTCAGTGTTCCCAGCCATTTGCGTCGCCTTTTGTACGCTAACTCGACCCTGCCGTGCAGAATGCAACGTTTTGGGGGGGTCAATATCGTTGCCTTTTGTACGTTAACCACGCGATAGCGTACAAAAGGCAACGCTTTGGCGATTCAAACCGACTTATTCGAGCATCAGCGTGATGTGGCGGCGAAGCCCGTCTTGCGTGACTTCGACGCGACCCGAAGCTCCGGCGACCCGCGCCACATCGAGAGGCGTTGCATTGCCCGGCACCGCCCCTTGCGCATGCTCGGCGTCGAGCAGCGTGCGGGTCAGCAGTCCGCGATAATGCTTGGCCGCATGCGTGATCACCTTGCCGCGCGAATCGACAACTCGCAGGTCCCACCAGTCCCCGCTCGGCGTCGTGACTTGGTATGCGCCGGAACGCATATCGACCGTGGTCTGCGCCATATTCGTCTCAGCCGCACCCGCCGTCTCGTCAAACCCTGACTGCGCCAATTGCCGTCGCCAGAACGTCTTGAGGCTGCCAATCCCCGGCAGCGAAACGTTCATCGAGAGTCGATATGTCGGGATGAGGTCCTCGCCAGTCGTGACGCCGAACAATCCTGAGAAAATACGCACATCGTCGCCGCTGCGCAGTTGCGCTGCCTCATACAGCACGCCGGTGTACACCCCGCGAGCCGGAGCGCATGGCGCAGCCAGGATATCGCGCTGGGCCACGACTTCGGGCATAATCCGCTTGCCCACGCCCAGAATCTCGCCCGCATCGTCCCGCTTCGACACGGCAATCAGCGCTTCAAGCACCCGCCGCCGAGCAGCCGTGAGCTCCGGATATGACAAACCTTCAAAATCAAGAACTGGCCCGTCGGCAGGGGCCGTTTTGCCTTCGGAAGGCGGCAGCAGAATACGCACCCCGCCATTCTAGCGACATGCCAACCTACCGCCACGTCACAGCCCAAACCCAGCGGCCGATTCACGCCAACAGCCCGTGCAACTGGATAGAATAAGCCACTGACAGCAATTCAGCGTACGTTTCGCGCCAACTGTCCACCCAACTGGCGGGAAAAGGCCACTGACCGTCACTCAACGGTCGTTCACCGCCAGCAGCCCACCTAACTGGCGCGAATGCGCCGCCGCACCACAAGCCGCCGCACACCAATGCCGCTACTGGCGAAACACCCTGGTGCTGTGACGACCGGCAGCCGGCGAGCTGCGCAGCCATCGCACTATAGCGGTTGCCGCCACGCCCAGCGCCACGAGACTGCCCATAGCTGTCCACAGCAGTGTCAAGTCCTTGGGCGCGTCGTCAAGAGGAGGCGCCTGGCCGGGGATCGCGGCCCGCTCGCCGGAGACCAGCAGCCGCATGGTGTTGACGCCATACGGGGTGCAGGTCATCAGCGTGACGCGGTCCTCACCCGGCACAATCTTGAGATCGCCCTTCGCATTGTCTGGGCTGACGACGGTGATTTGGTCGACTTTGTACGCCAATGTGGTGCCCAGCACTTTGATGTAGAACACGTCGCCCTTGTGCATCTCATCCAGCCGGGTGAACAGCAGCGCGTTGGGCAGGCCGCGATGCCCAGTGAGCACAGCGTGCGTGGAAGCGCCTCCCACCGGCAGCGATGTGCCGTAGAGATGCCCGGCCCCCTGAGCCAGTACGGCGTCCGATGTGCCGTGGTAGATGGGCAGATCGACGGAGATCTTCGGGATGACAACCGACCCCATGATGCCGCCGCCGGTGTCAAGCAGCCGCTGGTAGGTCTTATTCGTTTCGGATTGCGATTTTGCTTTGCCGCCACTGCCTGTGAAGGGGTCAGGTGCCTCGCCCAGCACATTCTGGGGTTTCGCGGCGAGCTGCGCATTGTAACGCTGCGCCGCGTCGTACTCGTCGGCCACCTTGCCTTGCGGCCAGAGCGCCACCTGGGATGTCGCATCGTGCGCCGCATGGGTCTGCCGCCATTGGGAGACCGCCTGCATGGTGAAGGGAAGCAGCAGCGCCACCAGCGAGCCGATAAGCAGCAGAGCGGCAACGATATACCACGCCTTGGCCTTCGCCGCTGAGGATTCGGGCGAGATATGCCGCAGCGGGCGCGACTTCTTGTCCGGCATCTGCCCTCGCCTTTCCTGATTAAGACCTGATTAAAACTTGATTACGCTGGGAGCCTACCCAAGTGGGGAGCCTACCCAGAGGAACCCACCCAAGTTGCAAACTACCTCGGTCGGAAACCATTCAGACCGGAACTCAGACCGGAATTCCCATAAGTTCCAGCCACATATATAACAATCGTATACAACGATATATGAGAAACCCGATGCGCTCCCCTGCGGATGAAATCCTAGGAGGAACACATCGGGTCATTCATGGAATCAGCCCAGCTGCACGGTTTGCCGCGCATGCGCCGATTTCAATGCGCCGATTCCGCGAGCCACAAGCGGCCAGCGCCTACCAGTCGCCTCAACGACGGCTGGCAGACAGCCAACCCGCGCTCATGACTGCCAATCAGCAATCAGCCTCAGCGTACCGAAGCGCTGCGAGCCTTGCGCAGCACCACGAAGCCAGCGCCACCGAGCACCACAGCGAGGCTGAGGAACAGGATGATGCCCGCGCCACCGGTAAGCGGCAGCTGGGTGAGCGAAGACACGTTGTTGACGATGTACGTGCTCGTCGCGTCCTCATGGCTTACCAGACCCCACTGGTCACCTGTGAAACCATAGTCAGGAGTCTGCACCGTTGTGTCATCGACAGTACCCCTGCCCGTGATGGTGACGGTGAAGCTCGGCAGCACCGTGCCCTGGTAGCCAGCCGGAGCCTGGGTCTCAGTAACCGTGTAGGTTCCCGCGTTCAGGCCGCCGACGGTGATGTAGCCGTCAGCACCCGTGGTCAGCGTCGCGCTGCCGTTGGCGGGATCGAGAACGTATCCGGTGGGGACCGTGGAGAACTTGAGCGGATCGGAGCCGCCCTGAGCCGTGATGTTGAATTCAGCGCCAGCCAGCGGAGCGCCGGTGACCTTATCCTGCTTGAGAACCTTGAAGCCATAGCTGAAGAGGTGCTTGATCCACGGCGGAGTTGTGCCGTGCCTTCCATGTCCGTTTTCGCCGGGCTGGTTGGAGTACGTCAGGCTCGCCTTGTTGTTCAGGATGCTGTTGATGCCGTCGGTCAGCGGAAGATCCTTGTTGACCGTCGAGTGGTAATCAACCGTGATGCCCTGGCCCACGAGCGCGGGATTGGCCGTCACGTACTGCGACAGGTCGATGCTGAGCGACGTCGAGCCGTCCTCGTTGACCGTGGAGGTGATCGTGTAATCGGAAGGCTGCAGCGTGGTGCTGCCGACCTTCACCGTGACCTGCGAGTCGCCCGCATAAGTCAGACCCTTGGAAAGAGTGTCGTTGATTGTATAGGTGTAAGAAGGATTGCCGTTCTCATCAACGTAACCGGTCGTGTTCGGCACCGTGCCGGTGATTCGCCAGTGCACATCGTCACCAACACCGACATATGGCGGGTTGGGGCTGATGAGCTCCTTCGTGATGCTCGGCTTCTCGTTCTTCACATTGATCACGCCCAGCGTTTGACTGGCGAGGTCTTTGCCGTCGATCTTCGTGCCGACCAGCATCGGAATGGACTGGCTGTAGTCGTTTTCCGACAGGGGGAGGGTCGTGTCGACGATCACATAGACGCCGTCAGGGCTCAGGCTGCTGAACGCCGCAGTGCCGTTGGCACCGGGCACGTTGTTCGCCGCGACGCCCTTGGCTGCCGTCAGGGCAGTCTGGAAAGCGCTGCTGCTGGCAAGCGTGGTCACGAAATTGCGCAGGTTGCCGGTGTAGGGAGACGTAGCGCTGTCAAGGAAGTTGGTATCCTTCACCACGGATTCGAGCGGGTTGGACGCATCCACTGTGAGCTTGGAGTCGGCCGACGTCGCCGCGCTCGCGATGGCGCTGCTCAGGTCGCTCTGCGTGGTCACATTGATGCCGTTGTAGTTGCCATTGGCGTCGGTGGTGATGCCAGTGGTGTCGTACGCACCGAGCAGAACCGCCGTGAACGTGTGGCCATTCACTGCTGCGGGATCGCTCGCGTTGATGGTCAGCGGAGCCGTGGCTGCTGAAGCCGACGTTGCGGTTACTGCGCCAAGCCCGACAAGCGCGGCGAGGGACGCAGCTGCGGCAATGAGTTTCTTCACTGCATGCTGTTTCATTGTTTCCTTACTTTCCCCTTCACGGATATGCCGCCGATTGTGACCGCATCCAATGAAAGACAATTTGAAATATTGAAATGTTTAAATTTTTAGTTGATAGCCGTTACCGGCCGTTATTCACGTGGCCGATATGGACGATGTAACCGATATGCCCGATACCGGCAATACGTACGATTGCAAAGTTGTGGCTAAGGCGAGGCGCGGATGACGCCAGCGCCTTTGCGATATTGATTCGCTCCCATCATCTGGACATCAGCGCCCCCTTCCCCTTGCGGATGGCAATGCCTGCGCCAGTCATCAAAGCGACGCCAATGAGCATCGGCAGGCCCCACGCACCGAAGCCCGCGCCGCCGGTAAGCGGCAGGTTGGAAGCCGGAGGAATAACGGTGACGTTGGCGAATGTTGGGGTGCCGCCCACCGCCTGCGTCAGCGCGGCATCCGTGTACCAAACAGGTGCGGCGGCCGCATACGTGGTCGTCGAGCCAGACGTGGTATAGGTCACGGCCACCTTCGCATAGAAGGTCTGCGAGTTTGTCTCATAGCCCGCGCCCGCGCTGTTTTCCACCACCTTGTAGACGTAGATGCCATCCGTGCTGTACTGCTCGATGTTCGGGAAGGAAATGCTGCCACCGTTGTTCGACACGGTCTTGCTGGTGAACGCCGCCGCGCCGCTAGGGGCTAACTGTCGTGTCAGGGCGAAGTTGAACTGTTGGCTACTCGTAGGCGTCTTGCCATCCACCGTCTTCGCCAGCGACAACGACTGCGTCGCGGGAACTATCGTCTTCTTCGTGACGTTGGCGAATGTTGGGGTGCCGCCCACCGCCTGCGTCAGCGCGGCATCCGTGTACCAAACAGGTGCGGCGGCCGCATACGTGGTCGTCGAGCCAGACGTGGTATAGGTCACGGCCACCTTCGCATAGAAGGTCTGCGAGTTTGTCTCATAGCCCGCGCCCGCGCTGTTTTCCACCACCTTGTAGACGTAGATGCCATCCGTGCTGTACTGCTCGATATTCGAGAAGGAAATGCTGCCACCGTTGTTCGACACGGTCTTGCTGGTGAACGCCGCCGCGCCGCTAGGGGCTAACTGTCGTGTCAGGGCGAAGTTGAACTGCTGGCTACTCGTAGGCGTCTTGCCATCCACCGTCTTCGCCAGCGACAACGACTGCGTGGCGGGAGTGGTTGTTGGGGTGGTCTGGCCGCAAGGCAGATTAGGAAGGAAATTCAGCTGATGGACTTCCTCGCCGTCGGAGCTGGATGTCACAGTTATGTCTTTGCCCAGAATTTGCGAGTTCACTGAAAATTGGATATTCAACGCCAAGTTGGCGTTTGGTGCATAGATCGCACCACCTTGGAAATTGTTGAATGTTACTGTGCCCGTGACCTGGGAAAGATCCCACAAGACCGATGTCGACGGGCCTGACGGATCAGACTTACCATTCAGAACACCTGCGAACGGATCATTGATGGTCGTAGTTCCACTTGGAACCCTAACCACCAGTGGGCTGTTCGGAGACGGGGTTATATTGCCTATCGACCCGCTCACGCTATTTGACCAGTTCAGGTAGTTGACCTTGCCGTTGGTAAATCCTTGGATGCTCCCGTTGCCATACGAGGACGCGTAAGTGACCTGGTTGGCCTCCGGAAGGCTATACATACCTGCAAGGCACTGATTGGTGGCCGCAATGTTGGTACTCAGTTTGGTGAAGTAACCACTGACAGGTGATTGCTTGGTACTGAAATCAGACAACTGTGCGTTCTGCAACTGATTAACGTTAATTCTGTTGGCATTCCCAGAGGAGTTGTTAATCTGAACTGCACCAGGACCAGTAGCAACTAGCTTCAAATTCGATATATCACCGAATTTCACATAATCCTGAGTAACCTCGAATAACCCATTGCCACCAGCGAACTTCTGCGCAAGAAGGCGAAGCGGTACCCCATCGATGGTAGGCACAGCTTCGGAACCCATTCTTGCGTTACCGTTGTTTTGATGCGCATTAGTGAAGGTGCCAAAAGCTGCCATCGCCGATTGGTTGTGGCTGTTGTTCAGGACCAGGTTGCCCTGCGCCAAGACGCCGAAGGTCGCAGTTTGCCCGTCCGGGGCATTAGTAACAAAAGGATTAAAGGTCGTAGAGGCGGCAGAAGCTTCGCCTACAGACCCCCCCCGATGCTGGCGGCGAACACTCCGAATACAGATAATGCGAATGCAATGAATGCAGCAACGACCGCTCTGAACGCGCGTGACCTCAGCGACGTATGCCTCATTTGTCACTCACCTTTCATGTGCCGCAGCTTCCCCGGGGCTTGCGGCATCCCCCTTAAAACTTTACTCATACTATAACCCCGGTGCATCATCCTTCCAATTCGTCATAATGCCTGATTTTCGTTGTAATACCAGTCATACGTAATCGATTACGTTGCTGGAATTCTGCGGAAAAGAGCATGTCAACTCTTCCATTTTCATCAACTAGCAATATATGTGATATAACACACATTTAATAGGTAAAACTCATCCTTCGCTCCAAAAATGCCTCATATGCAATGCCCACGAAGCGACCGTTCTGTTCCAGTACTCCATCTAACTGGCACAAATCAGCCACTGACCGTCGGACAGCGTCCGTTCTCTGCCAGTAGCCCGTACTACTGGATAAAATGCGCCACTGACAGCAACTCAGTGGCCGTCCTCCGCCAGTTGACCATGGCAACTGCAGGGAACGGTCGCCGACATGCAGCCGACACGCGGAGGAGCGGCCATTCTGCGCCAGTTAGCGAGACTGGACGGCAAGCCTTCGACCACATAGGCCGGAATGGGTTGTGGGGTACCTTGCGACACAGTTACGGTCATTGCTATGAAACAGCATCCCGGCGTACAGAACCTGCTAAACCGCGCCAGACTTGAGCAGCGGTGCTGCTTTGGCACAAACCAAAGCGAGCAGAAGGCGTTGCGCCGCCGCCTTAAGACCGGCGAACTCGTCAGCCCGCATCCGGCGCTGTACGCCGCACCCAAGGAATGGCAGGCGCTGAACCCCGTCGAGCAATGCATGCATATGGTGCGAGCGCTCGCACTGCGGCATCCGAACTGGGTTTTCGCTGGCCCTAGCGCGGCAGCAATATGGGGCCTTGACCATCCTTGGTCGATGCATGACGGCAGCGTGGCGATTATCAGCTCAACGAGCTCCCGGCATTCTGCCCATCGCAGACTTACCTATATATATATGCATCGTCCTTCGACGTGCATGAATGCCGAGGGCTGCGGGTCACGAGTGTGGCGCGCACGATTGTGGATTGCGCGCTGAGGCGTTCCTTGCGCGAAGGCCTGCCGTTCATTGATTCAGGATTGCGGGCCGGGCTGGTAACGACTGCAGACGTTCTCACTGAATGCGAACGGCTTCGTGAGAGTTGCGCCCACATCCGTGGGCTGGTGAAGCATGCTAGCCCCGCGAGCGAGAATGGCGGGGAATCGTTCTGCCGCGGCACTGTTATCGAAGAAGGTTTCCCCGTTCCCGAATTGCAGGTTGTGCTTCGTGACCCGGACGATCCGAAGGCCGTGTGCCGCGTCGATTACTTGTATCGTCTGCATGATGGCAGGCTCATCGCGATCGAGTATGACGGCATGCGCAAATATGTCGACCCGAGCATGACCGGAAATCGAGAGATCAGGGAGGTAGTGCGCGATGAGCGGGAACGCGAGGCCCTGCTGAAGCGCGCCGGCGTCACCGCTATCATCAGGCTGGATTACACCGAGGTATTGCAGCGCATGCCGCTGGTCCGCAAACTCATGGCCGCAGGCATCCCCCGGCTGTTCCGCCACTGACCGCCACGCCACCAGCGGCTTTCTGCCCCAGTAGACCCTGCAACTGGATGAAATAGTTCACTGACCGCTACTCAGCGGCTGTTCTCCGCCAACTATCCCATTCAACTGGAACGAAAGAGCCACTGACCCGAAGATCAGTGGCTCTTTCGTTCCAGTCAGCCGCCTAGGAGCGGCCAGGACAGTAGCAGCTCAGGCAGCTCAGCAAGCTCAGGCAGCGAGGGCAGCCTTCAGCTCGACGAGATCCTTGATGATCTCCTCGTGCGAGGCCTCGTCGGTGTCGAAGGCGAGGTGGCAGAAGGCGCAGTCGTGGTGCTCGTTGTTCTCGGTGCAGGCCTTGTCGCAGTCCTTGGCGTTGCATTCCTTGCCGCTGACACAGTCGGAATCGTTGCAGCAGTCGCCGGTGAAGCAGCAACCACAGCAGCCACAGGCGGCCGTGCCATGCACATGCTGCTCAGGGTCGAAGTTCTTCAGCGTCTCGGTGTCCACCGCGAGCCGGCCGGCGCTCTTGGTGTCGATTGCATAAGCGTGCTCGTCATATCGCGTGATATCCATGTTCATTCCTTATCGATCATATGCTGCAGGCAGGCATGCCCGCGCACCGTTGTTCGTTACCTAGAACGGTACGTGCGTGATCGGCACAAGGCTAATTGTTGAAAGTGGATATCACTTCGTTTGCTCGCTGCGAGGCGCAAGACCCAGACGGGTCGCTAAAATGTCGGCTTGCTCAGGGCTTGCATCATCATCCGTTGCCTTGCGATCCTCAAGCTTCCGGCACCGCGCGCACAGGCCGAATATCTCAATCGAGTGCGTAACGTCAGAGAATCCCAAGGATTGCGCCCGGCTGTTCACCCATTGCTCAAGCCCGGGAATCTCAAGCTCGACGGCCCGCCCGCAGCGCCGGCACACGACGTGATGGTGGTGATGCCGATCGCGACACAAACGGTAGTAAACCTCGCCATTCTGCCGGACGGAATCCAGCTCGCCATCCTGAGCCATGATCTGCAAATTGCGGTACACCGTAGCGATGCCGACCCGGCGGCCTTTCTCAAAAAGCCGGTTATATACGGTCTGCGCGGTGGCGAAGGTATCGTCCTCCTGCAATTGCTTCACAATCTGCATCCGCGCCCGGGTGACTCTTTGCATCGTAGGCATTCAGCGCTTCCCGTCAAGCCCGAAGGCATATCGTTCCCGTATCGTCATGCCTTTAACTATATGTAACGATATTCGTTATCACAAGTTATGAGCGCAATACTGTCACTTTTGCTTCTCTTTTGACTGTCTCAGCCTGCCTTAGCCTGTCTCAGCCTGTCGCCGACATTTATTAAGCAGTTTTTTCGCTTATTCAGCACTTCGCAAAGTAGACATCATTGTCAGCACAGAGCGTTTTAGCGGAATTCCGCCATTCCTGTGCGCCCATATGCAAGCGCCGACAGGCATGAAGCCTAGCAATCGCCGAAATGTGCTTAATTAATTCGCATGGCCCCGGTTATGACCCCCGCCATGCCCCCGCAAGCCACACCCTGCAAGTCACGGCGCAGATCCCGCCCCGCAAGTCAGGTACATTGCACGGTTACATAGCACATGCGGGCCAACGCCTATGCGTCAGCATCCCAACCCTGTGCTGATTCTTACAGCGTCAAAACCTCAGCACTGCGCGCTGCGCCCAGTAGCCCTGCACGTGCGTATCGCCTTTTGGCAGAGCGCCACGAATCGACGCGCGAATCGAGCGCATCATCGAGGATTCGCCCGCCGCCCAGCAGAACCATGCCTCCGGCTGCGAGTCATGCAGCATGTGCAGTTGCTCTTGCAGCTTCCTAAAGGCATGCAAGGCTTTAGCCGTCGGCACGTACCGCACCTCGACCCGTTCATCAGCTTCGATGAACCCGCTGAGGTCATGCGCTCCCGTGAGCATCACATAGACGCGAACACGATTCGGCAGACTGCTCACAATCGCCCTAATCGCCGGAAAAGCCGTTTCGTCGCCCATTAGGACAACGCCTTGGCAGCCTTCGGCAACGCTGAAAGGCTGCGAGCCGGCCATAGTGGCGACCAGTTCGCTGCCCGAGCGCACATGCAACGCCCACGCCGCCGCCGGCCCGCTCGTCTGGTGCAGGTAGAAGCTCACGTCCACGCGGCTGCGATCCGGGGGATGCCCGGCAATCGTATATCCGCGCTGCACTTCGCGGCCCGAACCCATCGGGAACCACAGCCGGACCCAGGCGGCAGGCTCGAACAGACTCTCCGGCAGCGCATCAGGGCTGGCGAAGGACACCCGCTTCATCAGCCCGCCGCATTCGAGCGCCGTGGAAACGACGCGGAGCCGGAACTCCGGGGCGCGCATCGCTTTGAGCACGACCCCCTGGAATCCGCGGCTCACCGAGCCGACTCCTGCTCGCAGCCGCATGACCCTCCGCACAGCTCGCAGCCGCATGATCCCCAATTACAGCAGCGCTGGAATCCTCGCATCGAAGCGTCTCCAATCCGGCCAAGAGCCGATATCATGCGGCGACGAGCGATGCCGTTTTCGCCGCGCACAATCGCGCACAGTCACGCACAGCCACGTATAGCCGCGCATAATCCCCATAATCCATGCTGATACACACCGTGCCGAGCGCATGACGCGCCTTCAGACACAAAAGAAACAAAAGATACAAAAAGCACAAAGGCATAAAAAAGTTCGCCGTCCATGCGCAGGGCATGAACGGCGAACCGTATGCTTAAGCCCGAGCCTGCTGGGCTACTCGCACATGCATATATGTATATACAGCAGACGAGCGGCCCATTAGGCGGTAAAGAAAACCGAAAACTACTCCGCGACGACCTTGACGGTGAAGGAAGCGGAGATTTCCGGATGAAGGGCCACGGTGGCGGGGAACTCGCCAGTGGTCTTGATGGTCTCGACGGCGATGCTCTTGGGATCGACGGCGGCCTTGGGAGCCAGCGCGGCGGCGATCTTCTCGGCGGACACGCCACCGAAGAGCTTGCCGGATTCCGACACCTTGGCGGCGACCTGAACGGTCACGCCTTCGATGGCGGTCTTGGCGGCGACGGCATCCTCGCGGGTGGCGACGGTCTTGGCCAGACGCGCACGGCGCATCGACTCGATCTGAGCTGCGGCACCCTTGCTCCACGCGAAGGCCAGGCCCTGCGGGATCAGGTAGTTGCGCGCGTAGCCGGGGCGCACCTCGATGACGTCACCGGAGTGACCGAGGTTGGCGACGGTTTTGGTGAGAATAACCTTGGTTTCAGCCATGTTCTCTTCTCCTATCAGCGACCGGAAGTGGCGTACGGCAGCAAAGCCATCTCGCGGGCGTTCTTCACGGCCTGCGCGATTTGACGCTGCTGCTGGATGTTGACGCCGGTGATGCGGCGAGAGCGGATCTTGCCACGATCGGACACGAACTTGCGCAGCAGCGCAACATCCTTGTAATCGATCTCGTGGATCTTCGCCGCGCTGAGTGGGTTCGGCTTCTTCTTAATGGGTTTGACCGGTGGTTGCGGCCTCTTGCGTGACATGTGATTGTCTCCTTATTACCAACTGATTATTGAGAGCTGCATCCGTGAGCCGCGGCTGTGTCTTATCGACACTGTTTTTGTAAACACTGTCGTATCAATACCGTGCTTCATGAATGCGATTGCCTATGAACTTGTGTGAACACGCGAACGTACGAATCTGTGGACGCACGAACGCCGAACGCTAAGCGGGGAAGTCGGAACTCTCAGAACTCCGGCTCGTCGCCGTCGCCGCCGAAGTCCGAACTCCCGCCGAAGGACGAGAATCCGCCACCATTCGACTGCGCGGGCGAACCCCAGGGGTCGGCCACGGGCGCGGACTGCGACGGAGCGGATGCGCCGCCGGAGTAGCCCGAGCCGCCGGAGTAGCCGGCACCGCCCTGATACCCGCCATTGCCGCCGTTGCCGCCGGAATTGCGATTGCCGCCGCCGTTGTTGCCGCCGCCATTACCACCCGCGAAACCGCCGCGATTGCCGGAGAATCCGGAACCGGAGCTTTGGCGAGTCACTTGGGCCGTGGCGTAGCGCAGCGAGGGGCCAATCTCATCGACCGTCATTTCGACGACCGTGCGATTCGTTCCGTCGTTCGCCTGATACGAGCGCTGGCTGATGCGGCCCTGCGCGATTACGCGCATGCCCTTGGACAGGCTCGACGCGACATGATCGGCAAGCTCGCGCCACGCGGCGCACCGCATGAACAGCGCCTGGCCGTCCTCGAACTGGTTCGTGTCGCGGTTGAACGTGCGCGGGGTGGATGCGATGGTGAAGTTGGCAACGGACGCGCCGCTGCCGATCGTACGCACCTCGGGGTCAGCCGTGAGGTTGCCCACGATGGTGAGAGTTGTTTCACCTGCCATGACGTACCTTCTTCCCAGTCATTATCGTTGCGAATGCACAGAATGCACACGATGCAGCGCCTATGCGCCGTATCAGCGAGTTGTTCGGCGTTACTTGGTGTCCTTGCGCAGGATCTTCGTGCGGATGACAGACTCGTTGAGGTTGAGCACGCGGTCGAGCTCATTGCTCACGGCCGGCTCGCAGGCGTAGTTCACCACGACGTAGTTGCCTTCGTTCTTGCCATCGATCTCATAGGCAAGCTTGCGGCGTCCCCAATAATCGGGATCCTCGACGGAACCCCCTTCGTTGGTGACAAGTTCCAGATACTGCTCGGTCAGCTTCTTCAGACCGCGCTCATCCAGCTCAGGATCGGCTATGAACATCAGTTCATATTTGTGTGCAGACATCACCCACCTCCTTTGGACAAAAGGCTGCGGTCGTTCCGCAGCAGGAGTGTGTATGCAAAGCACGCAGCTTGACGCTACGCGCAACCTCACAAGAATAACCCCATGTTGGGACTTCGAGTAAGCGGTTGGAGGCCGGCGCATTGGGAAGTCGGCCCGTTGGACGTCAAGGAGACCGGTACCGTTGACGGCTGGTGCAGTTCAGTTGCGAGTCGGTTGGGTGATTGGTTGGCGGAGCGGCAATCAGCGCAGCCCTTCGCTGCCTGTGCATACCTACATATGCCCGCGCGAGCTTACGACACGCTAGGACAACTGAACCGGCATGCAGTTGTCCGCAGTCAGGCCGTTGGCGGAGCACCATCCTTTGGCCTCGTCAGCCGAGCCGAAGGATTCGCCGGAAAGGATGACATAGAAGTTGGCGTCGAAGCCGCGAGCCGTATAGTAGCTGTATTTCGAAGCCCAGATGAGGATGGCCTTGGGGTGTGCGATGCGCATCTGCAGGAACTGCTCCATGATGTCGCGATACTGCCATGTCTTGCCTTCCGCCTGCAGATCCTTCTTCTTGCTGGAAAGCTGCGTGGTCGTCGTGGAGTAGAACTGGTTGGCGGCATCCGCATCGTTGTCGAGCTGCCAGTTGAGCGCGGATTGGGCGTTGCTCTCGATCTGCGCGTCGTCGATGTTCGCGCCGCCCAGCGCGCCACTGTCCGAAGGGGCCACAGTGCCGTTCGGGGTGCCGTGCGGCTGGACGGTGACATCCGTGTTCGAAGTCCTGATCGCGTCGTACGGACGCCAGTACTGCATCGTGGTGAAGGCCAGCTTGACCGTGGACGTGCCGCCGCTGAACGATATTGGCGAGTGCGAGAAGTCATAAACCGCCGACGCCACGACATCGCCGCCGTCCTTGATGGTGACCGTGACTCCTGACTCGGCGAATTTCGCATTCTTACTTGCGCAATTGCTCTGCGCAGAGAAAGTCACGATGAGCGTGGCATTGCTGTGATCCACCGATTCAAGCGAAAGATCCGGCGCGCTGGTGCATGCCTTGGCAGCCGTGCTGGGTGACTTCGACGAGCCGTTGGACTGCGCCGTGGCATTCTGCTGCGTTTGCGAGGCATTCTGCTTCGCACCATTATTCGAGCCAGAGCCGCGCAAAGCGAACCACCACACGCCAAGCCCCACCGCCAGCAGCACGAGCAGGGCGCATACGACGGCGATGATTCTGCGGCGCGATGCGTCGCCTTGCTTCTGCGTATTCGCATCCTGATTACTTCCGCTGCCACCAGGGTACGTGGCAAAAGCGCCAATCGCCGCAGGCGGGAGCGCCGGAGGGATTGCCGGAGGAGCCACTGCGGGAATCATCGGCGGAACTTCGCCGTTCTTCTTGTCGGCGGGCGTTAGAGAGAACTGCGTTGCAGCGGGAGCGGCTGCTGCAGTAGTGGCGCCAGCGCCGGCGGCTGCAAACATAGGCATGGCCTGCGTTGCGCCCACCGGCATGCCCGTATTGGCCGAACCAGCAGATTCGGCTACAGCGGGCGAAGCGGCAACACTCAGCCGCGCCCCACAGGATTCGCAGAAGCGCATATCAACGGTAATCGGAGTGCCGCATTGCGGGCACGTCGGCGCAGCAGCAGGAGCGACGGCGGTCACAGCAGCAGCGTTGGCAACAACAGCGGGCGGCGCAATCTCCGGCTGCTCGGTGCCACAACTCGCGCAGAACCGGTCATCATCGTCCATCTCGGTCCCGCAGGACACGCACGCCTTCGCCATTGATGCTCCCTCCGCCATACTGCCGTCACACTCAGCTTATATACAGCTACCCTTTATCCTTGCACAATCGTTAAACCTTGCGCTGTAGGTGTTCAGTTTTGATGCTTCGCCGTTGAAGGCAGGCCATGAGCCACCTCAATCCTGCGGAGCGAAGAATACCCCGCCAACATTGCTATTGAACAGCTCACCATTCTTGGCTTCCGAACCGGCTATCACCGGAGTGGATAGCGCACTTCCATCGGGAAGGTTGTTCATACCACCAAAACTCCGTATCGAATCACCGAGTTGAGCCACCGGAAAACCTTTCGGATACAAAGTAAACGACCCACACGAACCAATGCCCGTCGTGACTTCCGACTTATCGACCGTGAGAATTCGCATGCCCTTGTCTGTGTTTTGGTCAACATAGGAATCTCCTGGCTTCCCCTCAAAATGCAAGGCACCAGCATCGCACTGCAAGGCGTATGAGCCATCCGTGTTCTTCGTTGCCGAAGCGAATCTGCCTGTAAAACGGCTCTCCCTAATCGTCCCCTGCGGGTGCTCGGGAGTGGTGTCACCGTCACCTGTCGCGTTGTATCTCATCGCTCGTCCTGAGAAACTGCCATCGCCATTTACGGTCAGCTTTGATTTCCACATGGTGCCCACGTCATACACATACTGCCCCGCGGCCTGCTGCATCGCCGCCTTCAGCACCACTTTTGCCGCGCTGTCAGCAGCCGCATTATTCTTCGGCTTAGGCGGGTTCTTGACATCGGGCAGCGCGTCCCAATCGACCGACGCGGAATCGACAAGATAATATGCCGTGTCATCCGAAGGGGCAGGCTTTACTGGTTCCATTGAAGAACCGTTGCCCCACGGCAAGAACGGATTGGGAGTCGTTAATGATGTAATCGGAATGCTGGAAGAGTCATACAGGGTCTTGTCACGACGAATAAAGAACGGACGCGACGTATCCACCGGTTTGCCTTTTTTCGCGTCGGCAACGGATTGCTTGTCGAAATATCCCGAAGCGACAACTTTATTGACATCAGCGCCAACTGGGAAATAGACGTAGAGCGGTCCCATATCGTAGCGTGCTCCCGACCACTTGCCATCACTAGGCGCACCTTCTGTTATCCACTTGCCACCGATACAATTACCGCCTTCACGCCCCAACTTATACGTGTCACCGCATGTAAAGCCAGTAAGAGTGGAAAGCGGCAGCAGTTCAAAAGCACCAGTGTTGCCTGTGAATAAGTTGTTAATCATGCTATCGTTCGGGCAAGCACTCTGCTGTCCCGAAACACAAAACACCAGATTATCCTCGAAAGTCCAGCGCTGATCCGGTGTCTGATACTCGGAACTCGACACACCATTCGTCTCGCCATCCGAATTTTTCGTAAAGTCGACGCAATCATTCTTGCTATTGCAGTAGCGTCCCTGCACCGGTGCTGTCATAGGATTAAGACTGTCTGGGTCATATTGTCCAGACACCGCATCCTTCATTCCCGAAGCGTCGATACCGTAGAACAGCGTGAGCGCACCGCCTTGCGCGGGGGTGCCGGGTGCGGGGTCGGAATCGACGACTTTGCCGAGCATGTTCTTCGCGGAGAAGCGGGGGCGCAGGGTCACGTCGAAGCCGAGCTTGCCGTATTGGCTTTGCGCGGCGTTTTTGTCGGTGCCGATAATGTCATAGCTCACGCCCGTTCCCCGCGCGGCGACGGCGAGCTTGATGCCGGACGCCGGGTCGGTCACCGGCTGACCGTCAGCGGGCTGCGAGGCGACAACCGTGCCCTCTTTGATCTTGCTGCCGTTGACCACGACCTGCTTGTACGCCACCGGCACGCCCATATCCTGCACTGCGGCGGCCGCCTTGCTAAGGCTCTGCCCGGTCGTGCCCTTCGGGACGCCGGGGCCTTGCGACGAGAGCACGGTGACGGTCGTGCCGCGATAATGCTGCCCGGCGTGAACGTTTTTGTACCCAAGGAAGGTGCCGCTCTTCTCGCGGGAGAACTGCACCGTAACCTTGGGCGTGAAGCCTTGCTGGCTCAGCGCCTTGGACACCTCTTTCGCCGACGAGCCGGACTTCCCGCCAGCGGATACGCCCGCCGGATCGGGGATGGCGTTTCCGCCCCACAGACCGGCCTGATAAGTGCCGAACAGCGCTGCGACGACCACGGCAATCACGGCTACTAGCGCGATGATGATGCGAATGCGCCGCGATGGCGAAACTGCTGTGGTTGCTGCGGTTACTGGTGCAGCGGTTACAGTTGCGGAGATTGCAGTCGCCGCTGGCGCTGGTGCTGCGCCCTCGGCTACCTCGGCCTCGGCGACCTCACCTATCTCATCTATCTCGCTGACAGGTGGAGTCGCGCCATTCGGCTGTGCTTCCGCCTGCATTTCAGCCGGCGCTTCGGCTTCCCAAGCGGATTCGGCCGCTTGAGGCTCCTCGACTGAATCAGACGACGCGACTGATACAACCGGCTCAGCTGACTCACTTGACGTTGCGTCACCGACAGCAGCATCGTCATCGGGGTCGCTGCTGTCAATGTCGACGCCGCTACCGGCGTTGTCATCGACGCTGCCATTGCCGCCATCGACACCATCACCGCCATCAGCATCAGCCTCGCCGGCATGACTGTCAACGGTATCCATCTCACCGACACCAGTATTATCGACATTCGTAACAGAAGCGAGCGAAGTCGAATCGTCGGCTGCCACAGTTTCGGCATCACCCAGCGAAGCACCACTCTGCGCAGTCGCTGCGCCGCATTGGTCACAGAAGGCAGCATTGTCATCGATTTTGTGGCCGCATTGCGTGCAGTACATGCTTGCAGACTCCTTTGTGTCGCAACATTCCCTGAATTGGCAGGTCTGCGCCGCACGTCGGCCTGTCGCGGGCATCGCATGGCTGCGAACACCAATATGTGCCGCATCCGTGACGATATCTGCTGATAGTCTACACGTAACGTTCAGAAATCTTGTCAACGACGTTCAGGAAACGAACGAAGGGGAAGTTATGTTCTGCAGCCAATGCGGCACGAAACTCAACGACAACGCGAAATTCTGCTCCCGCTGCGGGCAGCGGGTCGCCATGGCAGCGCCGCCGCAAACGCCCACGCCGGTTACAGCCGTGCAGCCTACAGCCGCGCCGGTTGCTGGCGTCAGTCAAACCGTGCCAGTAACCGCACAGATCAATCAAACCGCCGCCTCAGCTCCGACTGGGCAGACAGCTCCCTTGGTCAACCTCGCTGCATCGGCAACTCCCGTCACGCCCGTGCAGGTTCCAGCCATGCCTACCGCAACAGTCCCCGCACCCATAGCACACACACCCGTGGCACCCACACCTGCACCCACCGCACCAGCTACCACTGCTCCCGCACCCGCAGCCGTGCCGCCCGCAATCTCGCCAGCCACGTCCCCGATCGCTCCAACCGCCGCCGCACCCGCGAACCCAATCACGAGCAATCCGCTCATCGGCCGCCTGTTCAACCCCGCCAGCCTGAAAACCATGCTTGTTTCACTTGGCACCGGCCTAGGGGCGGCGCTGGCCGTGGGGCTCGTCGCCGCGCTATGCATATCGATTGTCATTCCGCCATCGTCGTGGCTGTCCGCGCTGTCGTCATCGAATTCCAGCGTCTCCTATGCGCTCGACGGCTCAGATGCGTATATCGCCATGCCGAATTTCGTGCAGATTCTCGTCGCGATAGTGATTGCGGGGCTCTCAGGAAGCTTCTCCGTGCAAGCTTCAGGCCCGGTCGGCAGCAATAACGCATACGTCTCGCTGCAGCAGCTCGGCGTACACACCTCAATCTGGCTCCCGGTAGGCCTGTCCGGGCTCGCGCTGCTCATCGGCGCGGCATTCGGCTCATACATGCTCGCCCGCAAACGCGAAGCCCCCGTGCAAGTACGCTGGGATGGAGCCGCGAGCGCCGCGATAATCGGCCTGGGCTCCGGGCTCGTTCTGCTCATACTGGGTGCGCTGTTCCCGCTGAGCATCAAGGGGTCGGCGGATCAATTCTCCGCATCCGGCGCATTGGACGGCGCTTCGCTGCGCACTTTCGCTATGGGCTTCCTGCTCGCAGGCATCGGCGCGCTGATTGGCTACGCGATGGCGCGGTTCGCCCCGGACAGCAGCAATGTCGCCCTTGCGCTGTGGCGCTGGACGCACCGCACCCGCGGATTCGTGCGCACCGTCGTTGAATCGTTTGCCATCTACTGGCTGGTCTTCACCGTCATCGGCGTCGTCGTATTCATCTGGCTTATCGCGCAGACGCATCAGCCGAAACTGTTTCTGCTGCTGTTCCTCGCCTTCCCCTATCTTCCGGTTGCGCTGTTCGCCTTGGCCGCATTCGGCACGATCGCGTACAGCGGCTACGGTCCGGCGCTGAATTTCTCTCTGTTCGGCTTCGCCAAGCCTGCCGGTTCCAGCACCTCGATTGACTCCTCCCCTGCCGTTGCCGTCGGATGGCAGCTGTGGCTGCTGTTCCTCGCCTTCGTCCTCGCCACAATCGTCATCGTGCTGCGCACGTCCTTGCGCAATATGCAGGATCCCTGGTACGCCGCGTGGAAGCACACGTGGAAAAGCCCGGTTGCAGTCGGCGTGCTCTGGATTGTGTTCACCGTAATCATGAGCTTCGGAGCCTCGCTGAGCTTCAATGGCTTCTCAGGGGCGCTGAGCAGCATTCTGAGCAACTACGATCTCACGAGCGAGATTCACCCCTATCATTTCTCCATCGCCATCGCGGCATGGTTCTTCATCATCGCGGGCCTGTGGGCCTTCATCATCGAGGCATTGGCGATGCGCGTCGGGCCGACCATCATCGCCTCCATGCCGGGAATGGGCAAGTTCCTCGCCGGCGGCTACGTTCAACCGACGCCCGCGCAGATTGCAGCGCGCGCGAAGGCAAGATTAGCGTCCGTTTCGTAGCGCTAACTATGCCCTAACGCTACAATCCGGACGCTAACGAAGCCTTACAGACCGTTGTGTAGCGCTACCCGAGGGCTAATCGAACGAAACGGACGCTGAGTGCTCATCAGCGTCCGTTTCGTGCCATTACAGGAAGACTGTCGCTACAACCCGGACGCTAACCAAAAGAGGGTGCGGGCGAAAAGCATTCCAACTTTTCGTCCGCACCCCTGAGTCTAGAGATCAGATTGTGGCGACAGCCGGTTTACAGTCCTTTCCAGGCAGTGCCTTCCTGATGCCAGCCGGCCTTGCCGACAGCCGCATACTCCGTGGCACTCGTCGTGTAGACGTGCTCGCCCGAATGCGGGTTGTACAGGCGGTACACGGTCACCGGGCCGGCCGGATTCGCATACCACGCCACGCCCTCGCTGCGCCAGCCCAGACTCACAAGCTTATTGTGCTCCGCCTGATTCAGCGTCCAGTTGTGATTGCCGTTGTGCGGGTTGTACTCGCGATATACCGGCACCAGGCCCGAGGCGGAGCCCTGCTTGGCCGCGTTGAACGACACGCCCTCGTACTTCCAGCCCAGCTTCACCAGCGCGTCCTTCTCACCCAGGCTCGTCGTGTAATGATGCAGCCCGGAGTTCTTGTTGTACACGCGATACACCGGCACCGGAGTTCCCTTCCCCGCCGGAGTCGGCTTAGATGTCGGCTTAGGAGCAGGAGCAGGAGCGGGAGTCGCGGGGGTGTAGCTGACCTTCAGCTGATAGTCGGCGTCATCCCAGGAATAGCCGGCGTTCACTTTGACATAGTACGTGCCCGCTGCAAGGGAGTGCGCCGGCGTATTGCAATAGCCACTACCCGAACTGCACCGTACATAGTCAACGGGATCGTAGTCGGCATAACCGCCCGGGGACGTATACATGCTCAAAACATAGTCACCGCTGTCTGTGTTCGTATTCATGTCGAGCCGCACACTGCCCTTCGCGGGAACCGTGTACTTGAACCAATCCGTATCACTGCCGCTGGCGATATTGCCGGCGTAGAACGTGTTCAGCTTGACAGGCGTGGCGGCAGAAGGATTGTTGTCCGGCTCGACCTCGGTAAGCTTACTGCCCTCGTTCACATAATTGACGCGAAGCGTATAAGAAGTCTTAGGAAACCAAGCTTGTATACGCACGTAATATGTGCCAGCGGGAAAACGGTGAACGTCAGAGGCAGCGCCATTGTCATCGTGTTGCTGCGTGCTACCAGCGCTCGTGAATAAACGAACATCAGGGTCGCTTAGATTACTACCGCTTATCCAGACCTTGCCTTTCGCTGGAATCGTGTACTTGAACCAGTTGTTATCATAGCTACCATAGTCAGTACCTACGGCGCCCGACACAGTCGTATTCACCGCGATGGCCTTGGCCGTATCGGACGTATTGCCCGTATCCGCCGACGCGGACGGCGCGACGAACGCGCCCGCCACCAGCATCGCCGCCGTGGCAAGCACCGCGGCAAAACGCTTCTTCATGGAAACCCCTTTGCTTAAAGATTCTCTCGAAACCGCTCATTTCGCGCAGGCACCCCACCGCCACTATGCATATGCAGCACCAAGGCTCACATAACCTGTTCCCGCCTCAAAATACCCCCCCCCGTACAATTTAGGCCCTTCCATACGTCAGCAGACCTCACGTACCACCAAAACGCCCGCCGCGCACCGGCATGCCCGCAATCGTGGAAGCAGCATTGCACGACCTCTGATTCGCATTCAGTTGCGTTCATCTCACGTTTTCTCCATATTTTCCGTGCGTTTGGGCAACATTTACCACACGTTTGGGCAACCCGCCGTCTGATGATGCTCCGAGATGCCTGTATATTGGAAGGCGGCTCGATTTCGGCTCAAGCGTGATGAAACCCGAACACCAAGCAGTGCACGTCACATTCATGTCATGGGAAGGCGAAACATGTCGGCGATTCTCGAAGGCACTCCGGACAGGCGGCTGGTCGTTGTGACGGGTCGCGCGTACCCGGAACAGGCGCAGGCGACCGCAGCATGTCTGGGCTCGAAGCTGGTGGACACCACCGCCTATGACTTCGCGAACGGCGAGATGTACGTGCGCTTCACCGAACCGGTGCGCGGGGCCGATGCCTTCGTCATTCAGGCGCATACCGACCCGATCAACACATGGATCATGGAGCAGCTGCTCATGGTGGATGCGCTCAAGCGAGCCTCCGCCCGATCAATCACCGTCGTCGCACCATTCCTGGGCTATTCGCGCCAGGACAAGAAGCATCAGGGCCGCGAGCCCATCACCGCCCGGCTCATGTTCGACCTGTTCCACGCCGCCGGCGCCGACCGCATCATGACCGTGGACCTGCACGCGCCGCAGGAGCAGGGCTTCTTCGATGGCCCGGTCGACCACCTGACCGCCATGCCGGTGCTGCTCGACTACGTGCGCGGCAGCGTGCCGCTGGCCGAGGCGACCGTGGTCTCCCCCGACGCCGGGCGCATCAGGGTTTCGGAGCAGTGGGCCGCCAAGCTCGGCGGGCTGCCGCTCGCCTTCATCCATAAGACGCGCGACATCACGCGCCCGAACCACGCCGAGGCGCATGGCATCATCGGCGATGTCGAAGCACGCGACTGCATCGTTGTGGACGATATGATCGACACGGCCGGCACGATCTGCGAGGCCGTGCGCACCCTGCACGACGCCGGCGCGAAAAGCGTCACGCTCGTCGCCACGCACGGACTGCTTTCCGGGCCAGCCGTCGAACGGCTGAAAGACTGCGGCGCGCGCGAAATCGTCCTCATGGACACCGTGCCCGTGCCTCAGGAGAAGCGTCTGCCGAACATGACCGTGCTGTCCGTCGCCCCGCTGCTGGCCGCCGGCATCCGCTCGGTGTTCGAATCCGGCTCCGTGAGCACACTGCTCGACGGCCTGCCGAACGACATTCGCCCGCGCAACATCTATGCGTGATTGATGTTCTGTCGCCTGCACTGCTTCGCCCACGCTGCTTCGCTTGCTTCACCCGCACCCTTCACCATTAACTAAGCACATTTCTTCATGCGGATGCCTGCGCAGGGTCTTTTGTGGCTTTGCCAAGCATTCAGGATTGGCGGAATACCAACGATTCCGGTAAGCGCATATGAGGCGTCTACTTTGGCATGTGCTTAATAGAAGAAAAAAGTGCTTAGTAAACGTGTGGGGCCGGTGACGGTTGAGCCAAATGCGTGAAGACACCGCTGCAAGGCCGCAACCATCTATTAAGCACTTTTTTCGTCTATTAAGCACTTGGAAAAGTATGCCGTGAATCTAACGTCAACCATTTTGGCGGAATACCAACGATTCCGGACTTTGCCGTGTAGCCGTTGCGGCGCGCGCGAACCCTTGATTCGCTCGAATCTGCTTAATTAATTTCACAGTGCATTCGCAGAGCTGCCGCATACGCCTCGGCAGGTGCCTCGGAAGGCCAATGCGAGCTCACAATATGTCAACCGAGGAAGCGCGACCCATATCCGCCGTAATCAGGAAAACTATCAGGGCTTTGGTTCATTTGACTTGGTGCTGATGCCAGCTATCTCAGGTATTTTCAGCAATGCTGTCACTGATAGCGGCGCCGCCGGCATTATCATCCGCACCGGCCACATTGCCGCCGTTAGCGCCGTCGTGCATCTCCTCGCGGACTTCGGCGATCATGCGCTCGATGCGATCAAGGCGCGCCGCCACAGCCTCGACTTCCTCACGGGTGATTTCGGTGGTGCGCTCCGTCTCAGCGCTCACCTCCTCCACGATCCACGAGCCGAACGTGCCCGTAACCACGCCGATGATGCCGATGCCCGCAATCATGAGCACGAATGCGATAAGACGTCCGGTGGCGGTCACCGGCGTGTAGTCGCCGAAGCCGACCGTGGCTATCGTCACGAAGGTCCACCACAGCGCCTCGGGAAACGTCCTGATCGTCGCGCCGGGGGCATAGCGCTCCGCTTCGAGGACGGCGAGCGAGCCGACGAGTACGAGCAGCACAGCGGAGGCCGTCACATAGATGATGATCTTGCCGCGCAGCGCCATGCCGGTGGTGCGGTGCAAGGCGTTGAGCGCGGTCAGCACGCGCAGTGCGCGCAGCGGCCGGATGATGGGCAGCAGCACGACCGCAAGATCGAAGATATGATGCTTGAAATACTCCTTGCGGTCCTCCGCCAGCACAAGCGCAACGACGTAATCCAGCGCGAAAATCAGCCATAACGCATTCATCGCAATATTTGCCGCAGCGTTCCATGAACCACGCGGCTGCGCGAGGATCTGCCCCGCATAGACTCCGAGGAACAGCACCGACAGCACTGTCAGCGGCCATTCCGTCAGCGACTCCCATTTTGTCAATTTCATATCAGAAACAATAACGCTTTGCGGCCGCAGCGCGCCGAAGCGTGGCGCAATACGGACGGCAAAACAGACAGCAAACGCAGAGACAGTAACCGACGCGATAGTGTAGAGCTATGGCAGATGACAATACATGTGAAGACGGCCCCGTGATTCTGCACGCTTCGGACGACGGCAGCGATGTCGCGCGTGGCCTGGCGCTGGCATCCGATATTCTTCATGACCCGGATTGCGACGACCGCGTTCTGCTCGTCGTCAATCACACTGCCATCGAGGGGACACGCGCGCTCAACGGCGCGGACATCCCCGAGGGACTGACGGTCGTCGCCTGCGCTAAAGCGATGCGCACCCACGGCATACCGGCCTCGGCGCTCGACCCCCGCATCAATGTGGTGCCCTCCGGCATTGTATTTCTTGCTCAGCAGCAGCGGTCGCACGGCTGGTACATCAGGCTTTAGCATTGGGCGCAAGCCGCATTGGGCACCGGCACGGCAAGCAGCACACTTTAGAAGAGCAACACGGCGATGCCGGCGGCTAGGAACATGAGCAGAATCGAGGCGAGGAAGCTGGCCAGGAAGACGCGGCGACCTTGGACGGCGATGGCCTTGAAGTTCACGGTCAGGCCGAGGGCCGCCATGGCCATGCCGAGCACGATGTAGGCGATGTTCACCAGCTGCGCGGTAATTGCGGCGACGAAGGGCACGAAGGTGCCGATGACCGAGGCCGCGATGAAGCCGAGCATGAACCACGGGAACGCAACCACGCGCTTGCCGTCGCCGGCTACTTGGCTGTGGCGCTTATCCCACCAGACGGCGATGATAATGGCCGCGAACACCAGCATGAGCACGCGCGACAGCTTCATGATCGTTGCGATATCCACCGCGCCGAATGCGGCTCCGGCCGCCACGGCATGCGCGATCTCGTGCAGGGATGCGCCGGCCGTAATGCCAAGCTGCGTGTGGCTCATGCCGGTCAGCGGGCCGAGCGCGATCTCGGCGAGCGCGAACACCGTGCCCATAATCGCCACTGTCGCCACGGCCATGGTCACGTCGTCGGCCTTCTCCGTTTCGCGTTCTTCGGGGACTCGTATCGCGCCGGACAGGCCCATCACGGCTGCCGCGCCGCAGATGCCGGTGCCGCCTGCGACCAGAATCGCCAGCATCGGGTCGACGCCGAGCCTGCGCGCGATGGCGTAGGTCACGACGATGGTGAAGGTGACGACGAGAGCCGCGATGGGCAGGCATTTGAGGCCCTGGGTGAAGAGCACGGTGAGGTTGAGCTTGAAACCGAGCAGGATGATGCCCAGGCGCAGCAGCTTGTTGGAAATCAGTCCGGCAGCGTCCTTGACACCGGCACGGCGTTGCTGCGAACTCTTGGAAGCGCCGACGTACCACCGACGAATCGGGAACTGCAACAGCATACCGATAAGCAGTGCGATAATCAGTGCGCCGAACAGGCTGAACCCCGGATATTGCTTGAGCCAAGCGCCGATCAGCGACGCGACGAGCGTCACGACAGCGACGAATAGCATGTCAACGGTGAAGACGCGCTGCGCCCATTTCTTCTGGAACTCTCTCATGGACGACCATTCAACCAGACGCAACAAGTATCGGTCAAATCAAATCAATCAATATTTATCATTGGTTATTTCGATACCATGTGGGTTACTGCGGTTACCACTCGTACATTCATCGGAAGAATCAGCCACCCCCCGTGGGCACCCCAATAACGCCTCACACAAGCGAGATGCACGGTTCTCATGCAAAAACTTCAGGATTCCCAGCCACCTCGGACACCGAAAACAGCTCAATCACACGCAACCACGCACTCAGCGAGCAGATTCTCGCTCAACCACCTGCCGTTCACCCGCGCATCGCGTCGACCATTGTGTGGGCCAAGACTCGTTGCACCCGCGAGAGGCCGGAGCGCGGTATCAGCGCGTAGAAGCGCCGCACGAATTCGCCGCTCAGCTCGCGCGTCGGCACATGGGCGGGCACGGCGGCCTGCGAAACGATCGACTGGCCGAATCCGGCGGCAAGGGAAGCCACGATCGCCGCATTGCTGGCCACTTCGATGCTGTGCGCTGGAACGGTGCCAAGGGTTTTGAACAACAGGTCAGTGTAATAGCGCACGCCGGAGCCGTGCTCGCGCACGAGCCACACGCCATCTTGCGCCCCCGCCCACACAAGCCGGTCCGCGCGCAGGGTGACGCGGCTCACCGACTCGTTGACGATGGGCTTCTCCACGATGCCCAATTGCGCGGTCTTCATGCCGGTGCGCTCAAGAATCGCGTCGGAATTCATCGTCGCCGTGCGCAGGTCAAACTGCGCAAGCTCGGGCGTCGCGGCAGCCAGCGCCGAGGGCAGCAGCACCTCGGATGCGGTGTGGGAGAACAGCGCTAGAAACGGCTCGCGGTGCTCACGACTTGCCGCGATCTGCTCGCAGGCTTCGCGCCACGAGTCGCCTATGCCGGTCGCCGCGCGATACAGCAGCAGCCCCGCTTCGGTCGGCGTCACATCGCTTTTCGCATGCCGCTCGAACAGCGGCGCCCCGACCATCCGCTCCAACTGCGCGATACGCGAGGAGACCGTGGACTGCGAGACCTTGAGCTCGTCGGCGGCCAGTGTGAACTGGCCGATCTCAACCACGGCGACAAGAGTCTCAAGCAAGGGGAACATGGGTCAAGCCTAGCGCAGCGGTCTCTCTGATGAAATCTCAATCGCAGTGATTCGAGCGGCAGCACAAAAGAATCCATGTTCCGACGAACAGACCGCAGTACCATGAAAGCCATGAGTGATTCAGATTCAGTTAACGACATCGCTGAGGCCCGCGCCAAGATCGACGGTATCAATGAGCAGATCATCAGGCTTATCGCCGAACGGCAGCAGTGGGTCGCCGCAGTCGGCAAGCTCAAGAAGGATGAAGGCGCCGTGCACGCTCCAGACAGGGTCGAGCAGGAAATTCGCAAGGTTCGCCAGCTCGCCACGGATTTCGGCGCGTCGCCGGACGTCGTCGAGGCGACTTTCCGCGCAATGATCGCCGCGTTCACCGATTTCGAACTCGATGTGCACCGGAACGCCGCGAGCCAAAGCCAACAGCTATAGGTGTAGATGTAGGTTAGTCTGAGCTGTCGCAAAGGCAGTGAACTATTCAGTTACAAAAGAACGCATCAGCATAGTCCGGTTGATACCACAAATAAAACAGTTATGCATGGCTCACGCCGCTGCCTGCGCCCGAATGCCCGCCAAGCGCCGCAGAATCACCGCCGCCAACTGCGTTTTCGGCATTTGCGGCAGACGCTCGGTGCGCACCTGCTGATTGGGTAGACCGTTATCGTCATCATCCCCGCAGCCGCCGGCCGGAGTCAGGATCGTGACGACGTTGGTGTCGGTTGCGAAGCCCGCTCCGGGTTCACGCAGGTCGTTCGCCACCAGCATGTCGCAGCGTTTTGCGAGCAGCTTCCTGGCCGCATTATGAATCAGATCCTGGGTCTCCATCGCGAAGCCGCACAACGCCTGTGAGCCATCGGTGCGCCGATGCCCACCCATCCACGCGAGAATGTCGGGATTGGACACGAGCCGCACCGTCAGATCAGCACGACCCTGCTTCTTGATCTTCTCGGCATCCGCATGCTCGGGCCGGAAATCGCCGACCGCAGCAGCCATGACTACGATATCCGCCGAGGCGAAATGCCGCTGCACGGCCTCGAACATATCCTCGGCGCTGAGCACGTGGACCACGTTCACGCCCGCCGGCTCGGGCAGCGCGACTGGCCCGGACACCAACGTGACCTCAGCCCCCAATGCCTTGGCGGCCTGAGCAAGCGCATACCCCATTTTGCCGGTCGAATGGTTGGTGATGTAGCGCACCGGGTCGAGCGGCTCCTGCGTCGGACCGGCGGTAATCAGCGCGCTCAGGCCCGCAAGCGGTCGCTCGTCGCTGTCGTTGTCGTCAGCATTCGTCGTCTCGCTTACGGTACCGTCAGTATTCGTCTCGTTCACGGCGTCCGCCGCCTGCCCATTTCTGCCGGATTCGGGTGCGCCGGCACGCGATGATGTCTGTCCATACCCACTCGATTCGGGCGACATATAGCCCGACGGCGCCTGCGACGATGCACTCACCGGCACCAGCACCAGCAACGCTGCTCGCAGCATATCGGCAATCGCACGTTCAATGGTCGCGACATTCGCGAGCCGCCCCTTGCCGACGTCCTGGCAGGCCAGGATTCCCGTCTCCGGCTCCACCAGCCGATACCCGAGCTGCCTGCAAACAGCAAGGTTGCGCTGCGTCACCGGGTTCTCGTACATGTGCACATTCATCGCGGGGCACACCAGCTTCGGGCAGGTGGCGGCAAGCATCGTCGTGCTCAGATAGTCGTCAGCCAGTCCTGCGGCCAGCTTGGCGATGCTGTTCGCTGTCGCCGGTGCGATGACCGCGATATCCGCCCATTTGGCGTCTTCGATATGACTGATTCCCACGCCAAAATCGCGATTGTCGGCGCCGTCGCCTTCCATCGAGAGTGCGTATTCGGTTTCGGGGAACATCTCGGTCCGCGTCACGCTATGGGTCAGCGCGTCGAATGTCGCCGTGCCGACGAACTGCCGCGCCGCAGCGGTCATGATGACGCGAACCCGGCAGCCGGATTTGGTCAGATCGGAGGCGAGCTGGCATGCCTTGAACGCTGCAATCGACCCCGTGACGCCGAGCAGCACATGCGGCGCGCGATGCCGAAACGATTGATACGCGGCGGCAACCGCGCTGTTTACAGAGTCATCAGAGCCCTCAGAACCATCCATAACGGCAAGCATACTCACACGCTTTCCCGTGGATTGCGCTCAGTTCCAGGAGCAACAATGCGCCGCTAAGCCCGCTAGGCCCGCTAAGCCTGCCGTCGGTAATGCGCGCGCGATGCGACAGTGCTGGTTTGCGCGCCTCGCACGGCGATGGCCTGCCGGTTGGTGAGCGCCCTGAGATCGAGTCGCGCATCGCCTCGGGCAAGGATGCGCTGCGCGGCCTTGCCGAACAGGATGTCGCCGCAATGGGGCATGACCGAAAGCGCGACAAGGTCCAGACCAGCGAAATCGCCGCGCAGCCCGGCACCCTTGCGATGGTCATCCATGGGTTTGATGTATTCGATATCCGGCCCAGCGGCGACCGCGCCCGCGGAGATGCCGATGTACAGCTTGCCCTGGGCCACATGCTCGGCGATAAGCCTGTCCGCGCCGGAGCGTTTCAACTCCTGCAGCAGGAAGAAGGTGTTGCCGCCGCTGACGAATACGATGTCGGCCGCGCGAATCGCCTGCGCGATTTCGCTGTGCGATGCCGAGGAAATCTCGAGTTCCTGAGTCGTCACGCCAAGTCTGGCAAGCTCTTTGACATGCAGGCCGACGGGCAGCTTCACCCGGCTGACGATGCCGGCGGTCGGGATGAGTACCGCCCGGCGCCCTTCGAGGCTTCCGAACAAATCAGGCAGCCGCCCTGCGACCGGGAAAAAGCGCGAGGCAAGAAACAGGTTCTTCATATGCACTCCTTCGCCGTCCGATCGTTCCGCCCGCCCGCGCACAATGTTCGCGAGCTGCTCCATACAGCGTCATTCTACTCATGCATTAATGAACACATATGTACTCAGCCGCGCCATAGCCTCTTTCACCAGGCTGAGCGGCAGCGCGAGGTTCACACGCAGCGCGCAGGGGGCGTTGAACTGGCGGCCGTCCTGCACGGCCACGCCGACCCTCCAGGCCCGATGCTCCACCTCGTCGATGCTCTCATGGTGCTCGGTGCACCACTGCGTGCAATCCAGCAGCAGCATGTACGTGCCTTCGGGCCTGAACACGTCAATCCCGGCGAAGTGCTCTGCGATGTAGTCGCAGGCGTAGTCCACATTGCCCGTCAGCACTGCGCGCAGCTCGTCAAGCCATGCGTGGCCCTCGGGCGAATACGCGCCGACCAGCGCATGCATCGAGAGCACGTTCATATCGTTGTAGTGCGACTTCGCGCCCTTCGACACCACGCGGTCGCGCAGCGCCGGATTGTAGATGATGTGGTAGCTGCCGACGAGCCCAGCCAAGTTGAAGGTCTTGCTCGGCGCATAGAAGGCCGCCGTACGATTGCGGGCATCCTCGCTCACCGACTGGGTGGGGATGTGCCTGTGCTCGCCCAAGGTCAGGTCGGACCAGATCTCGTCGGAAATCACCACGCAGTCATTGGCGCGGTACACCTCCATCGCCCGCTCGATCTCCCAGCGCTCCCAGACCCGGCCGCACGGATTGTGCGGACTGCAGAACACCGCCACATGAATCTGATTCTCCTTGAGCCTGCGATCCATATCCTCGAAATCCATACGCCACACGCCCTGCTCGTCCCTGACCAGCGGGCTGTGCACGATATGGTAGCCGTTCGACTCGATGCTGCGCGTGAAACCGACGTAGGTCGGGCTGTGCAGGAGCACCGCGTCGCCAGGCGCGGCGAAGGACGTCAGCGTGGAAATCACGCCGCCCAGCACGCCGTTCTCGTAGCCGATGGCCTCGCGCGTCAGCCCTTCGACGCCGTTGCGGCTGCGCTGCCAGTCGATTATCGCATTGAAATACTCGTCCGTGGGCTCGAAGTAGCCGAAGGCCGGATGCTGCGCCCGCGTGATAATCGCGTCCGTAATCGTGGGAACTGTCGCGAAGTTCATATCCGCCACCCACATGGGAATCGCATCGAAGCCGTCCTGCGGCGCGTCGGGCGCGATGCCCCAATGCGCTCCGCCCAAGCCGTCCACCGCGAGCGCGTCTTTGCCGTGCCGGTCGATGATCGAAGTGAAATCGTATGTCATGCCTGTTTCCAGTCCTTACTCTTATGGCTATTGCCTTGTGGCTCCTGTTTTGCGACTGTTGCGCCGTTTCCTGCCTGCGTCCCTGCCCTCTTGCCGCTGCCGCTCTCTTCGCGCCGCGCGCTGCTGTCAGCGTCTGCCGGCGAATCACGCCACCCACTGTACTGGAAACAGGAACCAAAGTCGCCTGCGAGCGCGGCGGCCTTGCGCTTGAACCTAAAGGAGCCTATACGAAGCACGTTACGCGGTTGATTCGTGTCTACTTATTCGATGTCTACCAAGTCGATACCTACCGAGTCGAATCGCCGAGGAAGCTGAACAGCGTGTTGAGATACGGGCCGAGCGCGCGATTGGGCATGCAGAACATGTTGTGTGCCGAGTCGGCGAAACGCACCATGCGCAGGTTGCCGCCCGCGTCTTGCACCTGCCGAACGAAGCGGTTCTGCGCCTCGTTGAGCACCCAGATGTCCTTGCCCGCCTGGCAAAGCAGCGTCGGGGTCTCGATTCGCTCGCATGCCGAGGGCCGCAGCGCCTCGCGCGACATCCTCAGTGCCTCGCGCACCCAGCCGTAGGTGGCCGAATTGCTGTGGTAATGCACATCTTCGGCTCGCCGATCGTAGTACCAATGCGCCCGCGCCTCGCTCATCGCCTCCTCGCCCTCGATGCTGAATTCCGCAGGGAAACCACCTTGCCCGAAGACCACATGCTTCCCCTGCCCTATGCCGCACATCAGCGACATGAGCGGCCGCGCAAGCCATGTCGGCATGCCCGTCTGCGGGGCGATCATCGGGCTGGACAGCACCGCCTTGTCGAACAGCGCGGGGTAGCGCTCCACCATGATGGCCCCGATGCCGCCGCCCATCGAATGCGAGTACAGGTACAGCGGCCGGCCATCCGCACTTTGCTTGCCTATGGTGGTGACGAACTGCGCCAGATCGGCGATATAGCGGCGGTAACCGTCAATCCACACCAGCGCTGGATCGTCGATGTCGCGCGGCGAATAGCCATGCCCGCGATGCTCGAGCATGCAGATCGAATAGCCCTGGCACAGGAAATACCAGATCATCTCGCTGTATTTCGCGGCGAATTCCGAGAACCCGTGCACTATGACCACGGTGCCGCACGATCTGGCCCCGGCGTTGCCTTGCGCGGCCCTGAATTCCGCTGCGTCGTAGCACAGATAGTGCAGCTTGCCCGGCGAAGGCACCGGTGCGAGGCCATCGGCCTCAGCCGGCTCCATCCAGCCCTCGCTACGGCACCGGGCCAGCGCAGGCAGCACCTTGCCCCGCATCTCGCCCGCATAGTTCGTCTCATCGATCAGGGTTTCATCAATCGGTGTCTCATCAATCAGTGTCTTGACCAGTGGCATCTGCATGCCTTCATCCTAATCGCCCAAGTCGCCTACGCATGTACACGCCGTCACGACGAACGCAAGCAGCGAGTAGCTTGCAACTCCTAGTACTTTCGTCACGCTACAAGGCTGCTTTGCGTGACAAGAGTCCGAGGAATCGTCTCTTCTAGTACGTTTGTCACGCAAATCCCATGTTTTGCGTGACAAACGTACTAGTTACGCATGCATACACATACAGCGGGCCTCGCGGACCCCACCGGCCCCACATCCCCGGATTTCAGCAGCCTTCGGACAGGCGCGCCGAGCGGGCGTTCATGCCCAGCGCGTTGTAGAGGAAGTCGCGCTGCAGGGTGAGCAGGTTTTCGGCGACCGCCTCATCGTTGGTCATATGCGTGATGCCGGTCAGCGGCAAGTAGGTATGAGGACAGCCGGCTGCCATCAGCGCCTGCGAGAGGCGCAGGGAATGCGCGATGGTCACGTTGTCATCAGCGAAGCCGTGGATGAGCATGAGCGGGCGGCGTAGCTTCGGCGCGTCCGCGATGATGCTGTTGCGCTCGTACACCGCCGGGTCGAGGCCGAGGTAGCGCTCGGTGTAGTGCGTGTCGTACAGCGTCCAGTCGGTCGGCGGCGCGCCGGCGCAGGCGGCATGGATGACGTCCGGCGCATCCAGCACGGCGAGCGCGGAGAGGTAGCCGCCGTAGGACCATCCAATCATTGCGACCTTGTCAAGATCTGCCTGCGGCTCCGCGCTGGCAAGCGCTTTCACCGTTTCGACCTGATCGGCGAGCGAGATTTCCTTCATATTCTCGAAGATCTCGCGATCCCAACGCGGGCCACGGCCAGTGGTGCCACGCCCATCGGAGGTGACGACGAGGAAGCCCTGATCGGCCCACCACTGCGACTCCCAGTAATAGGACTCGCTGAACGCGACCTGCTGGAAGCCCGGCCCGCCATACGGCTTCAACAGCACCGGCAGCTTGTCGGCATGCGCGTACGGGCTTTCGGCGCTCGGCCGTGTGATGGCGGTGAACAGCCGATGCTCGCCGAGCTGCATGAACGTAGTGTTCGGCGTGAAGCCGGGAGTCGCCGCGTGGTTCTCGATTGCGGCGCGGAAGGTCTTCGGAGCGGCAGCATCCAAAGCGGCAGTCTTATCACCTAACGCCTCAGTGCCATCCGCCGCCGCTGCCATGGCAATATGCGTCATCGTCGCGTGGGGACCATGCATCGAACGCCCGGTGACGACCAGTCCGCAGCCCGCGCGAGACGCCGTGTACACGCCAGGCTCGCCGGTGAGAGGGGTGACATTCCCCTCGTAATCGAAGGCGACCACATCAAAGCTACGGGCGTCATGCTCGGCAAGAGATACGTCCGAACCGTCTCCTGCGAGATCATCCAATTCCGGCGTGCGCTGCACAACCGCCAGCACATTATCGTCGCGCACGTCGAGCACTTCGCGCACCTGCCATCCGGCCGGGGTGAAGGCCTTGCCGTCGATGGTGAGCCGATTGGTGTCGGCTGCCATATCATTCGCCGCGCACAGCAGCCGCCCGTCCGGCGTGTAGGCCGGCGTGCCGGGAATCAGGTCGAGCCACTGCTCGTTGGCATGCTCCTCAAGCACGCTCGTCATGCCGGTAGGCTCTACGGCAAGCACCTGATCGCGGTTCTGCCGCCGGTTCTGCACCAGCAGCAGCGGGCGATGCCCAGCCGACCAGCGCACCGCCGCCACGTATTCGTAAGCCTTACGATCCCAAGCGATGCGCCGCACGTCCAAACCGCAGGAATGTCCGCGCCCGTCAAAGCTGAGTCCGGCCAGCGTCAAGTAGACATCGGCATTGCGCGTCAGCGCGCGCGGGTAGCGCCGAGCGCTTGCGGGAACCTCAGGGTCGGCGGGGTCGCTGATATGCCATACCGGTTCGGGCGCGCTGTCGAAAGTCTCGAAGATGATGCCGTCCGAATCGGGCGACCACCAGAAGCCGTCGTAGCGGTCCATCTCCTCGCCCGCGACGAATTCGGCCAGGCCGATGCGCCAGGTGTCATCCTCCTCGTCATCGCCGCCGATGCCCCACAGCGCGGAGACGTGGTCGCCCGCCGACACGACCTCGTCCTCCTCCTCGCCGCAGCGATGGACATGAGAATACGCGGCATGAGCATGGCTTATCGCCGCCATATTCGCAGCGTAGTCATCGTCGCCCGCGTCATCGGATGCACCCGCATCGGAGTCGCCAGTACTGCTGAGAACGTCGGCGTCATCATGCGCGCCAGAGACATCGGAAAAACTGGCTTCGTCTGTAGTGCCATCGCCAGCCTCGGCAACATCGCCAACCTCGCCGACCTCATCCACATCATCCCAATCGGCGATATCGACCATCACCAAATGGCGCCCAGTGGTATAGAGCACATGCCGGCCGTCGGGCGAAATGCGCGGGTTGAGCACCGGCGCGTACTCGGGATGCTCCTCAGTCAGATCGGCTACGCCCAGCTGTCGCGTCCTCGCGCCCTGGCCGTCCGCGTCGATGTGGGCGAGATCAGTGAGAAACAGTCTGCCGTCGATGGTGAAAACCACGCGATTGCCAGCCGCATCAGCCGAATACGACACGATGCCACGCCCACCTTCGCGCGCGCGTTCGCGACGGGCCAATTCCTCGGGCGGCACATCCTCGCCCTCCGCGTCGGCCAGCAGCTCGCGCGGGTCGGCCAGCAGCAGCTCATGATGCCCGCCATCAGGCCCGACAACGCTCAGCCACAGCGCGGTCACGAGGTCTTCGGGGCCGTCAGAACGCAGGAACAACGCGCGCGTGCCGTCGCCGATAGCCGTCGCCGACCGTGGCGCGCCGCAGGTGAAGCGCAGGGTGCGGGCCTTGAGGCGGGGAAATTCTCGTATCGCTTGTGAAACACTCATGCTCTCTAGGCTACTGCCTCGGTGCCACAAAAAACCGCTCTCGGCCCCCGCCTCCCGGTTCCTGCGCCCTTTCGCCATTCGTCACTACGGAAGCCGCAACACATCGACCGTCGCCTTTTGTACGCTAAGACGACACTGCCGTACAAAACGGCACGTTATGCAGGCCATGAACGTTACATTTCATACGTCAGCCACGCGATAGCGTACAAAAGGCGACGCAGAACATGCACAGACCATAATATGTGAGGCCCGCACCCACGCAAACCCATAGCAAATGCATGGCAAATGCGCAGCGAATACATGGCAACCGAGTAATAGGTAGGCCTATGACGTATGATGGCATCCCCAGCGATGAAGAATTTGCACGTATCCGCAACGTTTTTTTGCCCATTTCGCCTTGCCGCGTAGGATGGGTGAGGATAGAAAGGGATCACTATGAGCGTTCTCGACCGTTTTGAAAAGAGCGTCGAAGGTGCCGTCAACGGTGTGTTTGCGAAATTCGGGTCCAAGGACCTGCAGCCCGTCGACCTCTCAAGCGCCCTCGAGCGCGAGATCGACGCCGAAGCCATGCCTGTCGGCCGCGACCGTACGGTGGCCCCGAATGAGTACCGTTTCAAGCTCAGCACCCCCGACTTCGATCATATCGAGCAGTGGGGCAGCGAGACTCTCGCCAATGAGCTGGCGGACAATCTCACGCAGTACGCGAAAAGCCAGCATTATGCCTTCGTCGGTCCGGTAGTCGTGATCTTCGAAGAGGATCTGGACCTGGGCAAGGGCAGCTTCAACCTGTCTTCCGAGTCGGTCAAGGGCAACGCGGTGCCGGTCACCACGGACGATCAGGCGCAGGACAGCCCGATGCTTGAGATCAACGGCAGCCAGTACCTGCTCACCAAGGAGAAGACGGTTATCGGGCGCGGCTCCGGCTGCGATATCGTCATCGACGACCCGGGCATCTCGCGCAACCACTTGGAAATCGACATCACCGACAACGGCGTCATCGCACGCGATCTGGGGTCCACCAACGGCACGTACGTGGAGGGCCATCAGGTGCCCGCCGCCACGCTGCTCGATGGCAACACCATCACGATCGGCCGCACCCGCATCCTGTACTGGGCCTCTTCGCAGGATCAGGACTGACGCGATAAGCCACCGCTCGAAGCTATGTTAACCGAACTGACATTCGCGATTCTCAAATACGGATTCCTCATTCTGCTATGGGTGTTCGCCTGGCTCGCCGTGCGCTCGCTGCACCGCGACATCACGTCGCTCAGCCCGCGCAAATCCCGCGCCCATCGACGCGCCGAGCGTCGGGCCCGCAAGGCCGCCTCCGCACCGGTCGCGCCAGCCCCAGCGTCGGCACCGGCCACCGCAGCAGCAGTATCCGCAACACCGGTAACGCCCGCGACGCACCCGAGCACCACGCAAATGCCCGAGTCGGCAATTGCATCGGCTGGCGCATCTGCATCTCAACCCGCGTCCAGCCCGGCGCTGCTCGTGGTCATCGACGGCCCGCTGGCCGGCTCCTCGGTGCCGCTGGGCGATGAGCCGATCACGCTGGGCCGCGCCGCATCCAACACGGTGGTCATGAACGACGAATTCGTGTCGTCGCATCACGCACGGGTCTATCGCGACCCGGTTTCGGGCGATTGGGCCATCGAGGACTTGGGCAGCACCAACGGCACCGCGGTCAATCAGCGCCGCATCAGCGAGCCGACCGTGCTTGCAGCCCGCGTGCCGGTGCGCATCGGCGCCACGACCTTCGAGCTGAGGTGACCAGCCACATGCCGCAATCCGACGCCTCGCCAACCCTGTTCCTGTATTCCACGACCATTTCGGACGTGGGCACCGTGCGCAGCAACAACCAGGACTCGTCGTTCGCCGGCGAGCACTTGGTCGCCATCTGCGACGGCATGGGCGGGCACGCGGGCGGCGACACGGCTTCGACCATCGCGATTCGCTCGCTGGCCCATATCGAGCGCGATGACGTGCGCAGCAATGTGCGCACGGTTTCCAGCATGATGGAGACCTCCGTGATGGCCGCGCATGACGCCATCGTGGGCAAGGCCAAGCGCGAGCGCAAGCTGGCCGGCATGGGCACCACCGTCACTGCGGTGACGCTCGTGGGCGGCTACTGGATTCTGGCGCATATCGGCGATTCGCGGGCCTACTTGCTGCGTGACGGCACGCTGACGCGCATGACGACCGACCACAGCTACGTCCAGCATTTGATCGACACCGGCCGCATCACCGCCGCCGAGGCGCGCAACCATCCCCAGCGCAACGTCGTGATGCGCGTGCTGGGCGATTTCGACATCGACCCGCACCCCGACATCGCCATCTGCGCGGCACACCCGGCCGACCGGTGGCTGCTGTGCTCGGACGGGTTGGACGGCGTACTTGAGGATTCGACAATCCAGGAGACGCTCACGCAATGCGCCGACCAGGGCGAATGCGCGCAGCGGCTCGTTTCCATGGCGCTCAAAGCCGGCAGCACCGACAACGTCACCGCCGTAATCGGCGACGCGACGCTCGCGCTGGATGCCGATGCCTTCGATCTGCCGCATCAGACGCCGCTGATCGGCGGCGCGGCGGCGGCAAGTCTCGAAGCCATCGCCGACATCATCAACGAACCCGTGGCTTCAGCGCCCAATCTGCGCCATGACAACGATTCCCCGGCGCAGCGAGCAGCGGCGCTCGCGCAGAACCCGGATACGGAAACCCAGCTCGCCGAGCCCCGCGTGGCGCAGCCTTCGGCGATGCGCGAGAAGACCAGCGACGAGGGCGAAACCAATACCGGCGAGATTCCGGTCGTCCAGAAAAGAGACGGCCGACTGTCCGCCGACCCCAATGATCCAGAAGTCGCCAAGGCGATGCGGCGCGAGCGAGTCCAGGAGCAGCAGGCCTCCCGTTCGCGCCGCATGCGCCGGCGCATCGTCGTGCTGATTGGCGTGCTGGTGCTGCTGGCCGCTGTGCTCGGCAGCTCCTTCGCCGCGTGGCGGTGGAGCCAGAGCAAGTACTATCTGGGCGAAGCCAACGGCGTGGTGTCGATCTATCAGGGCGTGAACACGAATCTGTTCGGCTATCCGCTGTCGCATAAGGTCGAAAACACAAGCATCAAGATAAGCCAGCTGCCGCAGTCCTGGCGCGACCAGCTCGCGCAGGGCATCGCCGTCGACAGCCTGTCGGAGGCGCACAGCCACGCGCAGCTCATCGAACGCGAGGCCAAGAGTCTTCCCGAATCCTCCACTGATGGCAGCAGCAACGGCAGCAATGGCACGAACGGTGCTAAGAGCGGTTCCAGCGCCTCGCCATCGGCATCCGCAAGCCCATCAGGCCAGTCAAGCCCGTCAAGCTCCGCTAAATCCGCCAGCTCCGCCACATCCCCAAGCCCATCAAGCCCTGCAAGCTCGTCGAAGGGGGCCAAGTGATGATCGCCACCCGTCTGCGTCAGGTGTCGTTGCTGGTTTTCGCGATGTTGTTGAGCTTCATCGCCTTCTTTCAGATGTTCGAGCGCACCGCCGGCGCATTCCCCGTGAAATTCGCCGGCATGCTGGTTCTGGTCGGCGTGCTGTTCCTTGTGCTGTGGGGGCTGCTGCTCAAATTCCAGCCCTATGCCAGCCAGTCGATTCTGCCCTGCGTGCTGCTGCTGACCGCAATCGGCACGATGATGATTGCGCGCATCGACGATGCGAATGGCACCGACGTGGCCTTCCGCCAGCTGATCTGGCTGTGCGTGGCGCTGGTGCTGACCATGCTGCTCATCGTGTTCCTGCGCGATTACCGCGTGCTGCGGCGCTTCTCGTACGTCAGCATGGTCATCGGCCTGGTGCTGCTGCTCTCGCCTATGATTCCGGGCATCGGCAAGGATATCGGCGGCGCGCGCATCTGGATCGGCTTCGGCAGCCACACCTTCCAGCCGGGCGAGTTCACGAAGCTCTTCCTGGCCTTCTTCTTCGCCGCGTACCTCTTCGATCACCGCGACCAGCTGGCCGTGGGCGGCCGGAAGGTGCTCGGCATGCGTCTGCCCCGCATCAAGGACACCGGCCCGATCATCGTGGTGTGGCTGGCGTCGATGGGCGTGCTGGTGATCCAGCAGGATCTGGGCACCGCGCTCATGTTCTTCGCGATGTTCGTCTCCATGCTCTATGTGGCGACCGGCCGCAAAAGCTGGGTGGTCATCGGCTTCCTGGCCTTCGCAGTCGGGTGCGTCACAGCCGCGAAGCTGTTTGCGCACGTCGAATACCGCGTGCAGGCCTGGCTGCATCCGCTTGACCCGGCGGTGTACAACCAGTATCCGGGCGGTTCCTCGCAGCTGGTCAAGGGCATGTTTGGTATGTCCTCCGGCGGCCTCATGGGCACCGGCCTCGGCCAGGGCCATCCGGCGCTCACCCCGCTGGCGAACTCCGACTTCATCTATTCGTCGCTGGGCGAGGAGCTTGGATTAACCGGACTGCTGGCGATTCTGGTCCTGTACCTCGTCATCATCGCCTCGGGCCTGATCACCGCAATGCGCATCAAGGACGGCTTCGGCAAGCTGCTGGCCGCCGGACTCGTGTTCACGATGGCCTTCCAGGTCTTCACGGTGGTGGGCGGCATCACGCTGGTCATCCCGCTCACCGGCCTGACCCTGCCATACATGGCCGCAGGCGGCTCCTCGCTCATTGCTAACTTCGTGCTGGCCGGGCTGCTCATCGTCATCTCGAACGCCGCGAACAAGCCCGAGCCGGACACGCTCTCCGACACCTTCCAATATGAAGCGCTGGTCGCACTCGGTGAACGAGGGCGCGAACAAGGCCGCGACCAGGGCCGCGAACGCGGTCAGCAAGGGCGGCACGGGCAGGACCGCCAGCGCAGCACTGACGGCAAGGGGGAAGCGGCATGAACAAAAGCCTGCGCCAGCTCTTCACCGCCGTCATCATCCTGTTTACGATTCTCGGCCTGTCCAGCACCATCATTACCGCGATTCGCGCGAACCAGCTCAATGCCGACCCGCGCAACAGCCGCACGCTCTACCATGAGATCGGCGCGCCACGCGGCCCGATTCTCGCTTCCGACGGCACCGTGCTCGCCAAATCGGAGCCCACCAACGATTCCTTCGCCTACCAGCGCTCCTATGCGAACGGGGCACTGTATGCGCCCATCACCGGGTACTTCTCCATCACGCACCCGGTCGACCGCGGCTTGGAGATGTCGCGCAACGACCTGCTCGCCGGCGATTCGAATGCCTTGTTCTGGCAGAAATTCAAGTCGCTGTTCACCGGTGCCGAGAACAAGGGCGCTTCGATCGAGACTTCGATCAACCCGAAGCTGCAAGGGGCCGCCTATCAGGCCCTCGCCGGCATGGATGGCGCAGCCGTGGCGATCGAGCCGAAAACCGGCCGCATTCTTGCTATGGCAAGCACGCCGAGCTACGATCCGAACCAGCTCGCGCAGCACGACACCAACAAGGTCAATAACGTCTATGCGCAGCTGACTTCCGGCGACAACAGCCCGATGATCAACCGGGCCATCGCACAGTACTATCCGCCGGGGTCCACGTTCAAAACCGTCGTGGCCGCGGCCGCGCTGGAAACGGGCAAATACAACCCGGACACGTCGATTCCGGCAGGCGCAAGCTACACGCTGCCCGGCACGGCGACCAACCTGACGAACGCGGAAAGCTCGGCTAACGGCTCGAACGGCCAGATCTCCTTCGAGGATGCGCTGGCCTATTCGTCCAACACGGCCTTCGCGCAGCTTGGTGTCTCGCTGGGCGATCAGGCGGTCGAAACCCAGGCCAGAAAGCTCGGCTTCGGCAGCTCGATCACCGTCGACGGCTCGGATTCCACAGGCGGGCCGATGAAGGCGATATCCTCGCTCTTCCCCACGGGGCTGACTCCCGACAAGCTCGCCTTGGCCTCAATCGGTCAGGGTGATGTGAACGCGACGCCGCTGCAGAACGCGCTCATCGCCTCGGCGGTGGCCAACGGCGGCACGCTTATGCGCCCCACGCTCGTCGACCGCGTGCGCTCAAGCGATCTGTCGGTCATCTCGCAGACCGATCCCGCAGTCATGTCGCAGGCATTCAGCAAGGACACGTCCGACAAGCTCGGCCAGATGATGCAGACGGTCGTGACCAAGGAGAACCCGAATCTGGCCATCCCCGGCGTAAAGGTCGCCGCGAAGACCGGAACCGCGCAGATCGGCCAGAACAACAGCAGCATCGACGGCTGGGTGATCGGCTTCGCCCCCGCCGACAATCCGAAGATCGCCGTCGCCGTGGTCGTCCATAATACCGATGTGCTTGGCTCCTACGCAGCCGGTCCCATTATGAAGCAGATCATGCAGGAGGCGTTGCAGCAATGAAACTCATCGAAGGCCAGCTCATCCACCGGCGATACCGGCTCGACTGCCGGCTCGCGCAGGGCGGCATGGGCGAGGTGTGGAAGGGCTATGATATTCAGCTCGGCCGCCCGGTGGCCATCAAGGCGCTGCGCGGGGATGCGACCAACGCCGAGGCCAAGCTGCGTCGGCTGCGTGTCGAAGCGCATAACTCCGCGAATCTCGCGCATCCGAATATCGCCGCGCTCTTCGAATACTACGAGCATGACGGCATTGGCTTCCTCATCATGGAATATGTGCCGAGCAAATCCCTGGCCGACATCTTCCACGAGAAGGGCGCGATGGACCCGATCGAGCTGCTGCCGATTCTTGAACAGACGGCACGCGGCCTGTTCGTCGCCCATTCGCATGGGGTCATCCACCGCGATGTGAAGCCGGCCAACATCATGGTTTCGGCTGATGGCGACGTGAAGATCACCGATTTCGGCGTCTCCTACTCCACCAACCAGGAGCAGATCACGCAGGACGGCATGGTGGTGGGCACCGCGCAGTACATCTCCCCCGAGCAGGCGCAGGGCAAGCATGCCACCGCGCAGTCCGACATCTACTCGCTCGGCGTCGTGGCTTACGAAGGCCTGTGCGGTCACCGGCCCTTCACCGGGGCCACGCCGGTCGATATCGCCGCCGCGCATGTCAACGACCCCGTGCCCCCACTGCCTGATTCGGTGGATGTGCAGCTGAGCCAATTCGTGATGTCGATGCTTTCGAAGGACCCGCTGGACCGGCCGGGCGATGCGCTTGTCGTTTCGCGCATGCTCTCGAAGATCGAGCGCCGGCTGCTCGACCAGCAGACCATGCTGAACAGCTCGACCAAAATCATGCCCCCTAGCAACCGCATGCCCCGGCGCATCATGAGCGCACCGCACAGCATCCTGGACTCACGCCTGCGCGCAGCTGCCGGCCAGACGCCGATTCAGGACGTCGGGCAATCCCAGGTGTTCATCAGCGGCACGCCTGCACCGCGAACCGCAAGTTCGCAAGCAAGGTATCTCGACAAGGAGCAACAATGAGTAGCAACCTGCCTTCGTCATTGGCCAACGGCCGGTACCAGCTCGGCCAGCACCTCGGCCGTGGCGGCATGGCCGAGGTGCGCGTCGCCCTCGACACGCGCCTGGGACGCACCGTCGCCATCAAGATCATGCGCGCCGATCTGGCGAACGACGATATCTTCCTGACCCGCTTCCGGCGCGAGGCGCATTCGGTCGCGCAGATGAACAATCTCAATATCGTCAATATCTACGATTCGGGCGAGGAGACGATTCTCGACGAGTCCGGGCACACCGAGCGGCTGCCCTACATCGTCATGGAATACGTCAAAGGCCAGACTCTGCGCGATATCATCAAGGCGAACGGCCCCTTAAGCCAGCGCGACGCCGAACAGGTGATGCTCGGCGTGCTGGGTGCTCTGGAGTATTCGCACCGCGTAGGCATCATCCACCGGGATATCAAGCCCGGCAACATCATGATCTCCGAGCAGGGCATGGTCAAGGTCATGGACTACGGCATCGCCCGGGCGCTCGACGATTCCGTGGCCACGATGACGCAGTCGCAGGGCGTCGTGGGCACCGCGCAGTACCTCTCCCCTGAGCAGGCGCGCGGCGAGAGCGTCGACATGCGCTCCGACCTGTATTCCGCCGGCTGCGTGCTCTACGAGATGCTCACCGGCCGGCCGCCCTTCACCGGCGATTCCGCTGTCGCTATCGCCTACCAGCATGTCTCCGAAGTAGCCACACCCCCGAGCGCCATCGTGCCGGGGCTGCCCAAGATGTGGGACCAAATCTGCGCGAAGGCGATGGCCAAGGACCGGCAAAACCGCTATGCGACGGCCGCTGAGTTCAAGAACGACCTGCTTACCTTCATGAATGGCGGCGTGCCCGTCGCTGCGGCTTTCAACCCGCTCACCGATCTGGCGAACGTCAAGACGCGCAAGCAGGCCGAGCAGACGGCGGCGACCCGGGCGATGAATCCGGTGGCCGCCACCGAGGCAACGCAGGCCTTCAACCCAGTGACCGGGCAGTTCGAGGCGGTTCCGGTCGCAGCGAACAGGCCTGCGGAGACCGCATTGAAGTCCCGCGCCGAGCAGCGTGCCGCCGCTGCCAAGGCCAAGCGCAAACGCCGGATTATCATATCGGTTATCAGCGCCATCGTGCTCATCGCCGCAATCGTCGGCGCACTGGCATATGCAAACCGCGCCAAAACGCCTGAAATGGTCACCGTGCCGACTTTCACTGAGCAGACCACCAAGGCCCTCGCCCAGGAGAAGCTCACCGCAGTCGGGCTGCGTTTCCAGGCCGAAACCGACACCAATTCGACCCAGCCTCAGGGCACGCTCACCAAGCAGAGCCCCGCAGGCGGCGCCAGCGTGGCGAAAGGCTCCACGGTCAGGGTGTGGTTCTCCGCAGGGCCGCAATCCGCCGCCGTGCCCGACGTCAAAGGCATGACGCAGGACGAGGCGCGCTCCGCCTTGGAAAGCGCCGGATTCAAGGTGGGGCCCACCACGCAGAGCGAGATGAGCGCCGACGTGGACAAGGACCGCGTCACCCGCACCGACCCCGCCGCCGGCACGCAGCTAGCCAAGGGCGAGGTGGTGACCCTGTTCATCTCCTCGGGTATGACCCAGGTGCCCGATGGGCTCGTCGGGCAGCCGCTGGACGCGGTAATTCAAAAGCTGAACAGCCTTGGATTCAGCACAAATCAGGCACAGGAGCATTCAGACACTGTGGGCAATGGCTTGGTCACGCGCACCGACCCGCCTTCGGGCACTTCGGTGCAGCAGCGCAGCACGATTACGGTCTACGTCTCACAGGGCAAGGAGCAGGTCACCATTCCCACCGATATCACTCTGGGAAGCACCACTTACGCCGAGGCCGCAAACAAGCTGCAGGCGGCAGGATTCAAGGTGGCGCTCGACGGCGGAGCCGATCCGGCTAAGGCCGACCCGTCAAGCATTGTCATGGACATCAATCCGGCTCCGGGAAGCCAGGCCGACAAGGGCTCCACGGTCACACTGAAGCTCCAAGCCGCTTCACCTTCCCCATCCTCCAGCCCAAGCAGCTCAAAGTCACAGTGAAACACGTGCGCTGCCGGCACACACCGCTCTGCGGAGGCGTTAAACTCGCAGCGCAGTGCTGAGCCGTAAAGCGCATAGTCCAGTGGACTATGCGTAGGCGAAGTGAGCGCCCGCGAAGGGCGCGAAGGACGGTGCTTTGCACCGTCGGTCCGTAGCCGACGCCGAGGGCCCACCAAGGGCCCGAGGAAACAACGGAGTTCACCCTTAGTCATGAACGTCACAACCCCCGCGTTTTCTCGACCATTATGCAGGCATTGTGACGTAAAACTGCGGTTATACGTCACAATTCCCGCATGATTACGAGGGCTATGCGGGGATTGTGCCATTTCCGCACGGTTTTACGTCACAACGCCCGCACAAGGGTCGAGAAGATGCAGGGGTTGTGGCGTTTGCACGTTGAGTTCTGCGCGGCTGTCGCGTCGTTGCCTATGCGCCGTAATGTGAAGGCGGGCGGGCAATCCCCCTTGCCGGGAAACAGCCCGCCCGCTTTCGCATCAGGCACCTGCAGCAGCCGCGAAGCCGCCGCTCACACACAGCAGCAGCCGCGCCGCCGCATGACCCGGAGTCATAGTCCTTTCCAGGCGGTGCCTTCCTGGTGCCAGCCGGCCTTGCCGACCGCCGCGTATTCCTTGGCGCTGGTGGTGTACACGTGCTCGCCTGAGTGCGGGTTGTACAGGCGGTAGACCGTGACCGGGCCGGACGGGTTCGCGTACCATGCCACGCCCTCGTCCTTCCAGCCCAGTTTGACGAGCTGCTTGTGCTCGGTTGGGTTCAGGGTCCAGTTGTGGTTGCCGTTGTGCGGGTTGTACTCGCGATAGACGGGCTTCAAGCCGGAGGCGGAGCCCTGCTTGGCGGCGTTGAACGAGGCGCCTTCGCTCTTCCAGCCCAGTTTGACCAGCGCGTTCTTCTCAGCCAGACTCGTCGTGTAATGGTGCAGGCCCGAGTTCGTGTTGTACACGCGATAGACCGCAACTGGCGTGCCCAGCGATGGCTTGGGAGCCGGCTTGGCCGCAACCCACTGCGCGTACAGGGTGCGCGAGCTGGTGGCCGTTAGCGTGCCGGTCACCTTCGAGCCGCCCGTCTTGGCCGTGAACCAGCCCGCGAACGTGTAGCCCGAGCGCGAGGGAGCGGCAGCAAGCGCGTACTTCGCGCCCTGCCTGGCCGACACCTGCTGCGAAGCTGAGCCATTAGCGAACTTGCCGCCGTTCGCGTCGAAGGACACCGTATAGACCGGGGTGGGCTTGGGTGCCGCCTTGGTGGTGAACGAGATCGGCAAACCCAGTGCGCTGGCCGAATGCTTCGCATCGCCCGCATACTTCGCGCCCACGCTGTACTTCATGGACGCCTTCAGGCCGGTCAGGCTCGCCTTGGCGACGCCGGAGGCGTCCGTCTTCGCGCTTGCGCTGGTCTTGCCGTCGGCGGTCGTGAACGTGACTGCTGCGCCCACGACCGGCTTGCCTGCCGAGTCCTTGAGCGTGGCCGACACACTCGCGCTATTCACCGTCACATTGGACGAGCCGACGGCGGAAAGCACAGTCGCGAGCTTAGCCGGGGGAACGGCCTTCCACTGCGCGTACAAGGTCAGGTTCGCACTCACCGCCGTGCTGAAGTCATACGGCTTCGAGCCCGTCTTGTCGCTCGTCCAACCGTTGAACGTATAGCCCGAGCGCGATGGATTGGCAGGTTTGGTCGCTTTACCACCCTTGACGACCGACTGCGAAGCCACGGCCGAGCCGCCCTGCGCGTCGAACGACACCGCATACTTCACTGCGGGAGCCGTCGGAGGCGTATACGGCTGCGTGATGGTCACATCGAACGACAGGTAGTCCGCTGTGCCGATTGTCACTGTCGTGCTTGCATGCAGGCTGACGCTGCCCGACCCGCTCAGGCCCTTCCACGAGACCCTGCCTGTCTTCGCGTCATAGGAGCCAGTTGAGGGGGTCATCGTGTCGGGCTTAATGAACGAGCCGTCCACGCTCCTGGCCGTAGGCACCGACAGCGAAGAAGCCGCCACCGCCGGCAATGATACCGATTGCGAACCGAGAGTCCACGCCGTATTGTCTGCAGCGGTGTTGATGTTGGGGTCGGTGGTGAGGTTGAGCTTGGACAGCGAACTGACGTCGCTAATCTGATTGCCGCCGAGGTTCAGCGTGGTGAGGTTGATGAGTCTGGCTAGTGGGCTGATGTCGCTGATCTGATTGTTTTTGAGGTACAGGTCGGTGAGCTTGGTGAGCTTGGACAACGGGGCGATGTTGCTGATCTGATTGCCGTCGAGGCGCAGCTCGGTGAGGTTGGTGAGGTTGGACAACGGGGCGACATCACTGACCTGATTGCCGTCGATGCCCGAATAGTTGTTGAGGCCCAGTGTGGTGAGCTTGGTGAGCTTAGCCAGCGGGCCGACATCACTAACCCGACTGCCATCGAGGACCAGGCCGGTGAGATTGGTGAGGTTGGACAACGGGCCGACATCACTGACCTGATCGCCGCTGAGGACCAGCGTGGTGAGGTTGATGAGCTTGGACAACGGGGCGATGTTGCTGACCTGATTGTAGCCGAGGTACAGCTCGGTGAGGTTGGTGAGGTTGGACAACGGGGCGACATCACTAACCTGAATGCCGCTGAGGTCCAGATTGGTGAGGTTGGCAAGCTTGGACAACGGGGCGATGTTGCTGACCTGATCGCCACTGAGGTCCAGATTGGTGAGGTTGATGAGGTTGGACAACGGGGCGACATCACTGACCTGATTGTAGCCGAGGTCCAGATTGGTGAGGTTAGCGAGCTTGGACAACGGGGCGATGTTGCTGACCTGATCGCCACTGAGGTCCAGTTTGGTGAGCTTGGTGAGGTTGGCCAACGGGGCGACATCACTGACCTGATCGCCACTGAGGTCCAGATTGGTGAGGTTAGCGAGCTTGGACAACGGGGCGACATCACTAACCTGATCGCCACTGAGGTCCAGTTTGGTGAGCTTGGTGAGGTTGGCCAACGAACTGACATCACCGACCCGATTGTAGTAGATGCCGCTCTCGCCATTAGGCGGGAGACCGATGTCCAGTGTGGTGAGGTTGGTGAGGTTCTCGATGCCTTGTAGATTATCGACATAATTACCGGTCCCGCCACCACTATTATCTAGATCAGTGATGCTGGAGATGTCATGCCTAGTCAGCGGTTGGCCAACGTCATGGTTAGCGGCCTGCGCCACGGTCTTGGCGAGCCCTGGGTCTGGGAAGCATTGCGCGATGGTGCTCACGTCCGGCGTGCACATGCTGGTCGCCGCTGTGGCGGCCGGGGCGACAGCACCCGCGCCTAGGGCCATCGCCACTGGCAGCGCTATGCCCAGCGCGACCCGTCCCAGCCGGGCTCCTTTGTATGGTTTGCTTCTTTCCATGTTCTCTGCTCCTGACTCGAAACTGCATACGGATACCGCGGCACCAGGGGTGTCAAGACACAGCAAAGCACGCAAAAGACGATTCGCCAAAAAACTTTTCATCTTTTTTGCCCCGGACATGTCACACCGGAAACCGCTCGGCTCCCTGCGCCATGCGAGAGCCATGAAAAGCAGGCGAGCCGCCCCTCCCACGCCACAGAAGCAGCAAACGCACATGCAAACCAGCCGCCCGACACCTAGGCAAACGAGCCGAAGAAGACCAGCTGCTCCAGGACAGGCAAGACCATCACCGCGAGCCGCAGCCCACCCGACTGCACGCCCGGCCCGGCCAACAGGGAAACCACGCAGGAAGGCGACCGCGAGCTCGCCGCGGACGCTCGGGCTGCCACAGCGAGCCAAAGCAGCCGCGACCCGGCTCGGCGTCGCCTTGTGCACGCCAACCCAAGCCTGCCGTACAAAACGCAACGTTGCGAGGTCTGATTCCGTGACATTTCATACGCCAGCGTCAAGGTAGCGTACAAAACGCAACGCCCGCACACACGACCGTCACGATTCCTGCATGATTACGAGAGCTATGCGGGGGTTGTGACGTTTCTGCACGGTTTTACATCACAATGCTCGCGGAGGCGTTAGCGGACAGCGCTGTGCGCTGTCCGTAGCCGACGCCGAAGGCCCCGCTAAGGGGCCGAGGTAGCAACGGAGTTCATCCTTGGCCAGTCGTTGAAGTCGGTTTTACGTCACAAACTCCGCATAATGGCTAAGAAGATGTAGGGGTTACGCCGTTTGCACGCCGTTTGCACGCCGGCTGTTGCGTAGTTGCCCACGGCAACCGCACGATTGCGATTATCGAGCCGCGACCTTGGGCTGCAGGCCCTGGGAGCGCTCGACGGCATCGCTCTGGCCGCAGATGGCGAGCCAGTTTGCCAGCAGGCGGTAGCCGTCCTGGGTCATCACCGATTCGGGATGGAACTGCACGGCGAACAGCGGCAGGTCCTTGTGCTTGAGCCCTTGGATGATATGGTCGTCCTTGGTCCATGCGGTGACCACGAGATCGTCGGGCACGGAATCCGGCTCGACGGCGAGCGAATGGTAGCGGGTCGCGGTCATCGGCTCGGCCACACCGGCGAACACCGCGTCATCGACATGCTCCACGACGCTCGTCTTGCCGTGCATAATCGTCGGGGCGTGGTCCACCGTGGCCCCATACACTTCGGCGAGCGCCTGCAAGCCGAGGCAGACGCCGAACATCGGCGTGCGCGTCGTAGCGCACAGCCGGATAAGCCCTTCGCTGGCCCCGGAATCCGCCGGAGCGCCCGGGCCGGGCGAGATCAGCACGCCATCATACCCGTCGAGCACACTAGGCGCGGAGGCGTCGATCGCATCGTTGCGCACCACGTCGACGGTGGCTCCCAGCGTCTTGAGATAGCCGACGATCGTGTACACGAAGGAATCGTAGTTGTCGACCACGAGGATATGCGCGGAATCGGTCATAATCGCCCTCTGCCTGTGTTGGAGTTGCTGGCCGGCGTGCGCCGCCGACCTTTCGACGCCATTGTAGTCCAAAGGCGGCAAGCTGCGCGCGAATCGGCCATGGGTGTGGAAACTATGCGATTACAGAACAGTAGCTTGCACTTTGTTCAGAACGCCTTGGTCGATTTTGTCTTACTTCGATTTGGCACTCGTTGACTTCGCGACCTTAGCGGTCGCTCAGCATCGCCTACGAACAAGCCACTGGCTTGTTCGCTTAACGGCTCAGACAGTTACATAATTCGACATCGCGCGCAGGTACGGGATGGTGCTCGCGGCCCAAGGGTAGGCCCATTGCATCAGCGCCGCAATGCCTGCGACCAGCAGCAACAGCAAGAGCAGTACGCGTATCGGGGCCACGCCCGGCTGCCAGCGCAGCAGGGTGCCGTAGATGCTGATGTCGGGCCTGCGGCGGCGACGCTGATGGATGTCGCGCAGGACAGGCCAGCGCCAGGCCACGGCGGCCGCAATGAACAGGACGAGGTAGATGGTAAGCGTCACCGCGATAACCGGCTGCAGCGAAGGCAGTCTTGCGGCGAGCGAGGGCTGCTCGTTGCTGGTGAATTTCACCGCTCCCGAAGCGTCGGTCGTGGCAAGCTCCTTGGGTACGCCGTCGGAGACTTTCGCCCAGTAATCAAGCTCGCCGTAGCTGATCCAGCGGTGCGTCGGCGTGGTGTACTTCGGCTCGCAGGTCGTCAGCGTAATCATGCGCTTGGTGGGGGGCGCGAAGGGATTCTCCGGGTTCGGCGCGACCACGTCGCCCTGCGTCGGCAGCACGATGCGGTAGCTCGTTTGCCGGTAGACGTACCAGTAATCCTTGGTGCGCAGGATGATCGGGTCGCCGACTTCAAGCTTATCGATGTCGCCCAGCGGCTGCCCGTAGCCGTTGCGATGGCCCGCGATGGCCATATTGCCGACCTGCCCGGGCATCTGCGTCTGCTCGTAATGCCCCATGCCGTGCTTGTTGAGCTGCACGGGGTCGGTGCCCTGCACGACGTTGCGGTTCCATTGCTCGCCGAAGCGCGGGATGTAGATCTGCGCGACCAGATCGCCGACATTCGCACTGGCAGGCTGCACCGGCGGCTCGCCCGGCTGCGCCTTGGCGATTTGCAGTTTCCCGCCATTGCCGGGAGCCGACCACGCGGCCGACTGCCGGGTCTGGTCCTGCGCGCGCTCGGATTCGACGCCCGTCCACCACATCTGCCAGGCGATGTACAGGCCGCACAGCACCGCCAGCGTGAGCAGCAGCTCGGCGATGATGCCGAGCAGCTGCCACCCTGCGCCCGAGCGGCGACGCGACACGTCGTGATGTCCCTGAGCGCCCGACGCCGCACCGGCACCCCTTGCGCCGGCATTTCCTGCGCCGACGCCTGCAGCGCCTTCGACACCCGCAGCATTCCCGGGCATATCGGCAGCGCCGCCCATATCAGCGGCATCGGCCACATCGGCCAGCTCATCTTCCAAAGCGGCACGGGCGGGCGCGCCTGCGGCGTGGGAACCATGCTTCATTGCTGCTTCGATCCTTCCTGCGGCACGGTGGCGTAACGCAACGGCTGCAGCAGCGCCGCCTCAGGGAAGCGCTGCGTGTCCTTGTCCTCGACCTTCCAGCCTAGGCCATAGGCGCGCACGTACTCCTTGTAGGTCTGTATGGCGCTTGAATCGTTCAGCGCCTGCGTGAGCGCGTCCGGGTCGCCTATCGCCGAAACGGTGTAGGGCGGCGAATACTGCTTGCCCTGCAGCGTAAGGATATTGCCGGTGCAGCGCACTGCGGTGTTGAACAGCACGCGCTGGTCCTGAATCATCATCGCCTCGGCGCCGCCGTGCCACAGCGCGTTGACAACGGCCTCGATATCCTGCTGGTGAATCACGTAATAGTCGATGTCGACGGAGGAGCCGGAGTCGCCCACGGTCTTCTGCCACAGGGAGGAGTCGTTCAGCGTCACCGCGATGCCAGGCCCCTCGACTGCGGGAAGCAAGGTCGCCGAGCCGGCGTCATCGCTCGATCCGCTGGTGGTGCTGGCATTGCCCGATGTCATCTTGTTTAGGGTGTCGACCTGCGAGGCGAGGCCGTTGACCTCATGCTGCAGCGTATTCACCTGATTGACGCGCTGCTCCACCAGCTGCGAGGTGTCAGAGGTGACCGTGGTGCTGCGGTTCACGCGCAGATTCGTCATCAGCAGGTAGCCGGAGAACGCGACGACCACGAAAACGACGAGACCGCCCATCTTCGAGCGCCTCGCCCCATGTTTTCCGGCCTGTTTCGCCATATTCGCCACATTTCCCTCGCCGATAGTCGCCGGTTTCGAGTCTAACCACTATTATGATTTCTAGCCTATCGAATGGAGACTACGCTTATGGCTGACGAAGAGCTGCACAAAACCGGCGCGAACGACCCTGGAAGCCAGGTGGACTGGCAGTCAGACGCCGAGGACGCGCATACCGCGCAGCCGGGCGATGACGCGAACACAGACGCGATTACGGATACGAAGGACGCTGCAGAGGGCGCGGCAAAGAGCGATGAAGAGGACTACGGCATCCCGATGGACAAGGTCGAAGCCGTGCTCAACGCCAGCATCGACCAGTCGGCCATGACCCCGCAGATGCAGCGCATGGTCCGCCGCCAGGAGGAGAACACCCGCCGCGTCGAGGAGACCATCAAGGGCACCAAGGCGAACCCAACCTGGTTCGTGCCGCTGTTCTGCATCCTTATGGTCATCGGCCTGGCGTGGGCCGTGGTCTACTACCTCACCGGCAGCTACCCCATCCCCCACATCGGCGCATGGAACCTCGCTGTCGCCTTCGCCATCCTCATGGTCGGCTTCCTCATGACCATGTGGTGGCGCTGAGTCATTGGGTTACTGAGGCGCTGAACCACTGAGTTCTTGAGTCACAGCGTCCATCTTCTGATCTCAGCAGCATTCTGTGGTGCGAGACAGCAATATGAATCGCACCTCGCTGTTTCGCACCACAGCGCATACATCAAGTCGCCCATTTAGCAGTTAACCGCGCCGTTTTTAGCCATCCGTACCTTCAACCGCCGCGCCTTCCAACCACCCGTGCCTTCCAGTCGGCTATGCCTTCGAGCAAGCCAAACAATAGCTCCGCACACCGCCTAGCGAATCTATTAAGCACTTTCTGTCAATTTTCACCGATACATGTGTTGTAACGCACACATACCAAATCTTAAAAACGTTGGTATTCCGCCAAAACGATAGGCACCGGATTTGCGGTCTACTTTGCGAAGTGCCTAATAAACGAAAAAAGTGCTTAATAGATGGTTGAAGCAGTTTTGCAGCGGCGTCTTCGCTCATCTAGCCCGACCGTTACCGGTCCCATACACGTATTCAGCACTTTTTTCGTCTATTAAGCACATGCGAAAGTAGACGCCGGTCACGCCTTGCGCGAGATGCCTACAATTCCGCCATTTTGCGATGTGCTGCGATGACTGCAGAAGACCCTCGAAGGCGGTTTCGCCCGGCAATCTGCTTAGTAGATGATGAGTAGACGGATGGCGGCGCAGCAGCAAGAGCCGTCGCTATTCAGCGATTCCCAGAGCCGCACATATGCTCCTTGCGCTGGATGCATAGGAAATCCAAAACTTGCGTCGCTGCCCATACTGAGGGGTACTGCGATGTCACAACGGCAGTAGTTATCCACATTTGCTTATGCACATTGTCCACAATGGTGGAATCGTTGGGAATTCGGGCTTTTCGGATAGCTGAGTGGATAATTGGGCGACTTTTCCACAGGTTATGCCCGGCAATGCCCATGTTATCCACAATGTTGTCCACCGATGTGGAAAACTACATGTGTGTTATTTGCGCTCGTATACCCAGTCGCGGTGCCCGTATCTCAGCGGCAATACCTGCACAGGGAATTCTGCATAGCTGCATATCGGTATAGCCACGTCCATCCGACGCGCGACTATGCTCACATCGCGAACTTCGCGCACAGCACGATAACGGCAGCCAACACCACGACCATCGCACCGCCGTACGTCCACATGCGAGCGCGCATCGAGGCATGCTGCAAACCGGGCATGCGCGACACCAGCAGCACGGTGAGCAGCCCGCCCACGACGAACCCGCCGGCATGCGCCTGCCATGCGACATTGGGAATGACCAGCGGCATGGCGAAGTTGATTGCCATCCAGATCAGCATCGAACGCAGCTCGACGCCCATGCGCCGGTATACGACCAGCAGGGCTGCGAACAGGCCGAACAGCGCTCCCGAAGCGCCATACGCGCTCACCGACCAGTCCGCCCGCGCCCATGCCCACAGCGAAAGGCCCGCAGCCCCGCCTAGGCCTGAGATCAGGTAGAGCCCCAAGTAGCTCCAATGGCCCATCATGCGCTCCAAAGTCGGGCCGACCATCCACAGCGTCAGCATGTTGAAGCCCACATGCATGGGGTTCTGCGCGTGCAGGAACAGCGAGGTCAGCCAGCTCCACGGGTGCGCAACGGCGAGATACGGCGCATACAGGCCGCCGCCCACCACGCTCGCATACAGCGAGGGCGAAAGGTATCTGAGCACGACCTCAAGCAGCCACGCGGCCATGCAGATGGCGATGATCGCCTGCGTGACGACGGGGCCGCCGTGGTGCCAGTCGTATCGGATGCTGCGCATGCTCAAGTTAGCCATTGCTCCACTCTACCGGGCAGCCGAAACCGACATATCGACGTTGTTGCGCAACTTTCCACTCAATCGTCACAAACAAACCCCTATGATAGGAACAGGAATCGGTTTGGACGTGCAAGCCGATGCGATCGGGAAAGGAGCCGTCATGGAGAATAAGTCTTCTAACGGTTGGAAGTTCTTCGCGCTGCTCTTCGGAGCGGCACTCGCGGCAGTCGTCGGACTGTACATCTACAAGCAGCAGAATCCGGATTATGATCCGTGGGAGGAGCCTTGGGAAAACAGCTCTTCGCCGGTCGATCTGGGACTTGCCAAAGACAGTGAGGAGCCCGAGGAGGACGAGGCCGCTGAGGCCGCCACGGACTGATTCGGACTGATGGATTCCGACTGCTGACTTCCGGATTCCACACCGTTAGCGAAGACCCCCGCATCGCGCGTTAGGTTGTTGTCTGCAGATTGCCTGCCCAATCACTTGGGATTGCAATAACGGCATTGCCTACGTCGATACGGGGGCTTTTGCATGCCCAAAGAAGGCCATCACATAGCGCTTGTCCTGCACCGGTTTCGACACCGATGCAGGACAAGCGGAACACAACTCAATAAGGGCAGTCGCTCACAGCCTAGCCAATCGACTTGCGCGAGGTCTCGGCGCCGAACACGCCGACGACGAGCATTGAAACGATGGCGATGGCGCTGATCGAGACGAAGATGGATGTGGTGCCCCATGCGGTCAGCATCCAGGCAACGGCCATCGGCATAAGCACGTTGAGCAGTTTGGCGACGGCATTGGCGAAGCCGACGCAGCGGAAGCGCACTTTGGTGCCGAAGAGTTCGGGCGCGTAGACGGCCACGACCGAGGCCATCAGCGTGTACAGGCACACCATGAGCAGGAAGCCGACGATGATGGCGGACACGGCGGATGTCTGGTAGGCGTAGAGCATGCCGAACACGCCAGTGAAGAGGAATGCGGGCACAATGGTGCGCTTGCGGCCGATGCGGTCGATGAGCAGGGAGCCGACCAGGCAGCCGACAGGCGCGCCCACCATCATCAGCGTGGAGGTGAACAGCGAGCTGGACAGATTGATGCCGCGCTTGAACAGAATCGTCGGCACCCACGACGTGAAGGCATACGAGCACACATTGGTGGCGCTGACGGCCACTATGGCCACGAGCAGGCTAATGCCGAGCGAGCGGCCGCCGGCATTGCGTGAGGAATCAGCAGCAGCCGAAGACTGCGCGGACTGCGGCTCGGAACCATTGCTCTCAAGCTGCTTGACAATGGCATCGGCCTCGGCGTAGCGGCCATGCACGGCGAGCCAGCGCGGCGATTCGGGTATGTCGCGGCGCAGCCACCAGATTACTGCCGCTGCAAGGCCGACGCCGACGAACAACGGCCGCCACGACCAGCGCGGAATGACCCATGCGCACAGCAGCATGGCAATCGGCACGCCGCAGTTGGCGACCAGGGAAACCATCGCGCACCAGTGCCCACGGCGATTCATCGGCGCGAACTCGTTGACCATCGCGAAACCGGTGACGATTTCCGCGCCCAAGCCCAGGCCAGCCCCAAGGCGGCAGAGCGACAGCACGGCCATATTCGGCGCGAAGGCACCAAGCAGCGTGAAGCCGCCGAAGAGCAGCAGGTTGATCTGGTAGGCGGTGCGCCGGCCTTTGAAATCGCCGACGAAGCCTGCCAGCAGCGAGCCGATCAGCAGCCCTAAGAAGCCTGCGGACATGAATGTGGAATTCTGCGCGACCGTCGACCAGTGCGTCGACAGGGCGCTGCTCGCGACGGCGCTGCCCAGGTAGACGTCGATGCTGTCCATCAGTATGCCAGCGGCGATCAGCGCGGCGATGCGGTGGAACATCGCGGTTTCATGCGCGCGATCTATACGCGAGATAATATCCTGTACTTCGGCTGAATCTCCTGCCACGCGCCGCTCGGACGCCGTGGCGGACTCGCCGGAAATCTGCTGTGCTGCAGCAGTCATAATCAATGCTTCTTCTCTACACAAGCCCATATCCAGCCAGCTTTCGGCTGGCTTTCGGCGGGAAGATTCACGCCTCACCAAAAGTGCTATGGGCGAACTCTCGACGTGACCGACGACCACCCGCCATCCCATTGTGTGGGAGGCCGATGCGCGCCGCATCATCGCCTTGAATTCCTCACGACAGTGCAATCGTTATGCAATCGCACCTCGCATAGCCATCCACTATAGCGCCGGGCAGGACTTTGGCTCGGCGGCTCTGCGCTCGGCGACTTGCCCGGCACTCACGAAAGTACGCATGACAAAGCCCCCGCCACTACACGGATACCGTGTGGTAGCAGGGGCTTGCCCTATGTAGGTCAGCTGTCAGTGACGCAGATTAGCGACTCAGCGAAGTCGCAAACTCAACGACTCAACAAAACCGCAAACTCAGCAACACGAACTCAGCAGCGCAAACTCATCACTCGCCGAACGGGCCGGTTTCCCAGATGTCGCGCAGGTAGTCGTCAATGGCGCGGTCGGAGCTGAAGAAGCCCGAGTTGGCGACGTTGAGCAGGGCCTTGCGGCTCCATTCGAGCGGCTCACGGTACAGGGTCTCGATTTCGCCCTGGATGTCCATGTAAGCGCTGAAGTCCGCCAAGGTCATGAAGTAGTCCTTGTTCAGCCAGTCGGTGACGAGCGGCTCATACAGGCCCTTGTCACCTTCCGAGAAGGTGCCGTCAGCGACCATGTCCACGGCCTGCTTGAGGCGCGGATCGGCCTCGTAGTAGGACTTCGGCTCGTAGCCCTTGGCGTAGAGCGCCTCGACCTCGTCAACGGTCATGCCGAAGAGGAAGAAGTTCTCGGCGCCGACGCGCTCGCGAATCTCGACGTTCGCGCCATCGAGCGTGCCGACAGTCATCGCGCCGTTGAGGGCGAACTTCATGTTGCCGGTGCCCGAGGCTTCCTTGCCGGCCTGCGAGATCTGCTCGTCGAGGTCGGTCGCGGGGATGAGGTGCTGCGCGAGGCGGATGTTGTAGTTCCAGGGGTAGTACACGGCCAGCTTGCCCTTGACGTCCGGGTCGTTGTTGA
>NZ_JALCUA010000009.1:0-100256 GCF_022655035.1 Bifidobacterium tibiigranuli
GCAGCTCATCGATGTTCTGCGTGATGCCGGTGGGGATCAGCCCCCATTTGCGGGCACGCTTGTACAGGCTGCGGAAGTATTCGCTGCTGAACCTGTTGGAGAACAGCAGGTGGAACTCGTCGATGTAGAGCCAGGTGCGCCGGCCACGCTGGCGGTTGTACGCGGTGCGACGCCATATCTGGTCGAGCACCACCATCATGCCGAAGGTCTTCAGCTCGTTGCCCAGAGACGAAATGTCCCAGGATACAAGCCGGTTGTCCACCTGCACGTTGGTCTCATGGGCGAACAGGTTCAGCGAGCCGGTCGTGTACAGGTCCAACGCTCCTGCCAGCTCGTGGCCTTCCGCTGACTCTGAGTCCTGCAAAGACTTCTGCAAGTCCAGCAAGGTCGGCTGCACCATCGGCACGCCATCATGGGCGGCGGCCGCATGGGTTCGGTACAGCTTGACGGCACACCGGTCGATGAGCGACTTCTGGGCTGCGGTCAGCCCTTCCTTGCCGCCCACCAGGGCTGAGATCATCTGTAGGATGAAATCGGCCTTCTCGTGGATGGCGTCACCGTCTGCCATGCCGGACTCCAGGCTGATGTCCATCGGATTGACGGTATCCGTGGATCCGGCGTGAATCTGTATGGTGGTGCCGCCATACGCCTTGATCAGTGGCGGGTATTCGTGTTCCGGGTCAATGATGATGATGTCATCGTCCGGCCGGGAGAGAAACACGTTCGTGATCTCCATCTTGCCGGACTGGCTCTTGCCTGATCCGGTGGTGCCCAGGATGAACCCATTGCCATTCATCTCCTGGGTGCGATCCGCAAGAATCACGTTGCCGGACTGCGAGTTGATCCCATACCAGTTGCCGTGCGGGGCCAGCAGCTCCTGCGTGGTGAAGGGAATGATCACGGCCGTGCTCGCGGTGGTCATGGTTCGTCGCATCGGCAGGGCGCGCACGCCAATCGGCAGTTCGGTGCTGATCCCGTCGAGCGTCATGAACGTGGCGCGTTCCGCCTGGCAGGAATGCTTGCGGATCGCGGTCATCACCTCTTCGGTCACCTGGTCGCAGTCCTCCTTGGTGGTGCCGGTGATGCCGATGATGAGCACGGTGCTGAGGATCTTCTGGTTGGACTGCTCCAATTCCTCGCGCAACTGGGTGGCCTCGTCCAGGCCCTCGGTGAGACGGTGAGGGATCATGGTCTCGTCATAGTGCGCCCTGCGGGCCTTCTTCTGCTCGGTCATGACCTGCATCTCGAACTCTGCTATCTGTCGGTTGAGCATGCCCATGCCGTCAGCCTGGTCGAATGGTTCGATGTGCAGGCTGATGTTCAGATCGCTCTTGATCGCCGTGAGATCCCCGATGAGACTGTCAGAAAGCCAACGCGGGTAGTCCCGCACCCACAGCACCGTGTGATGGGATGAACCGGAACCGTTCATCAGCTCACAACCCTTGCCGTCAGCGTCAAGCCTGATCGCCCAGGGGGCGATGTAATCCTTCGTGTGCATGGACTTGCGTGCCGCTGCGAAATCATCCTCCGTGAACGACGGCACCTCGCCGGGACGCATCAGATGCGATAGCAGCGCGAGCCGTTGCGTGCGGTCAAGCCGTTCCACCCGGCAGCCATCCATGGCGCTCAGCATGCCCTGAATCTCCCCATAGGCGCGGCTCAGCGCTGCGGAAGCCTTCTCCGCATCGCTTTCACGAACCGTCACCGTCAGATACTTTTCGGTGACCACGCTTTTCCCGCTGCCGGAACGCAGCTTGTTCGTGGCGATCCTGTTGAAGTCCTCGCGCCATGCATCGAACCGGTCGCCGGTCAATGGCTTCTGCACCAGGTCGGTCACGTCAGCCTCGTCGAGCACGCGGTTGATGACATTCTCCTGGATCCTGGTGCCTGCGCCGAAGCTGTTGATGAACTTGGCCCACTGGTCTACCAGAGCCTCCTTCGTGTCCTGCGCCGACGCCACATAGTTGATGTCGGACATGCTCATCGTGATCGACCATTCATCCTCGCCCAGGTAGGCCATCCCGTCAGGCTTCATCGCCCTGTACGCAATGACGTCGCCCGTGCGCTTGGGGGCAGCCGACCACACGCCACGGCTCACGTCATCGTAGCCGGTTACGTGGCGGATATGGCCTTTGGCTGAGAGATGCGTGTCAGCGCTCTTTGAGGTTTTCCTTCTCCTTCCTCTTATCCTGCTTGTGTGCTCTTGCGTCTCGCTGATCTGCTGGGCGGCCTGCGTCCATCCCTCGGTATTCGTCTGCATAAGTTATGACCTTTCGTGATGCGTAATGATTGATGACATAGCCGATATACTGTTCGGGTTTCAATCCCTTGGGACGCCACCATCCCCACGCAACAATGGGGATCAGTATCGGAAACAGGACGTAGAGCGCAATGTTGGTGGCATTGTCCCAGGATGCGCCATTCGCGTGCAGCGTGAAGGCCGCAGCGGCATAGGCGCCGCCACCGACCAGCACGGCGACGGCGGCCGCGCCAAGCTGACGCCAGCTCATGCCAAACATGACCTTCGCCTCATAGGCGCGCACATCTTTATAAACTTGCACTTCCAATGCCATTGCCTCATCCTTCCCCAATAACAGCCTTGGCGAGGCTGTTGGAACCTATGACCACCAAAGCCAGGATTATCGGAGCGACGAACAGGTTCCCAAAGTTCTTCATGAGGAAGTCCATTGGATCGCTGCTGGTGTGTACCGTGCTGGTCACCCATCCACTGATCAAGGCCTGGTAGAGCTTGATCCCCGCTATGAGCATGACGCCCTGCAAGGTGATCGTCGCATAGCGTTTGAGATATCCAATGCCGATCTGCTTGGTGTCCTCGTGGGCCAGGAAAGCAAGAGGAAGGCTGCTGAAAGCGGTCATCAGATCCAGTTGGATGAACCGCCAGAAGATCATCACCGTAGGCAGGATCCCCACCACGTTCGCAATCAGCCAGGGGAACAGCACGATCATCAGCATGGCCGCCTGTGCACCCCAATTCGCAGAATCTATCGAAGACTTCATGGCATCGCCTAGGAGCTGCCCCTTGGCAGATCCAGTGCCGACATCGATGTTGCTGCCACTCTTGGCCAGTGAGACACCGATATTGTCAATGCCTTGCAGCAGCGCCCCACTGATCCTCAGCACGGCCAGCACCAGGCAGGCCTTGATCATCACCGATGCCACCAGGCGCACCGACAGCATCTTGTCGCCGTCCGCACGGGTGGTGGCCTGTTGCAGCATAAGCATGAGCATCACGCTGAGCACCAGAGCTGTGATGGGCTTGACGGCCACATTCTGAAATGTGGTCATCGCGTTGTACATCGTGGCGTTGTAGCCAGAGGGCAGTTTCAGCAAGTTCTTCGTATCAGTATTTCCTGTACTGATAGCGTTGAGCATCGCTACAATCCACTGATCCATAGGAACCTCAGACCTGGATGCTCAGGAACAACTGTGCGGCGGCGATAATCAAGCCTCCGCCAACAATCTGCCATATACCCGACTGAATCTGTGGGCCTTGGTGATCCCTCATCGCCAGGCCAGCTACGATGGCTCCCCAGACGATCCACAGGCCGCCACCGATGGTGACGAAGGTCTTCAATAGGTTAAGAATTGTTTGAATGGTCATGTCATGCCTTTCTCTACTCCCTAATAATTATATAACATCATTTTATGTATTTATAGTTTTATACTAGAATCGTGCCTATGAGATCTAATGACCCGGCCGATGCATTGCGTGCAGTCCTGAATATGCGCCGCTACCTCCTGCTGAGGCACATAGCTGATGAGCCGTCCGGGAGCTGCACGATCTCACAGCTTCAGGCCAGCCTTCCCGAGCAGTCACCAACAGGGATATACCGCGACTGTCTCGCGCTCGAACATGCGGGTCTGATACGGCCGACCGGAGGCATACCACGTCGGCCGCACGTCGAATCATCGTGGGAGCTTGCCACGGACGTACACGCACTGCTTGCAGCCCTGGCATCATCCTTTCCCAACCGCTCATGATCGCTTCGCTTCATAGACGAAGGTGGAAGGGTTGATTTTCTTGGATAGGAACGGCCTCACGCCGCGCAGCGTGTACACGCACTCGTCGGATCTGATCAGCGCCAGCTCGTCCGGGGTCATCAGCTCTCGCTTAACCTTGTGCCATGATTTGGTGCTGCTGCCGCTCATCCCGTAGCTCTGACTGTCCTCACGCACGTCGATGGTTCCCGATCCGAGCCGCTTGCTCAGCCACTCGTTCGTGGTGTTGTCATTGCTGCCCAGGTAGAGGATGGAATCACAGTTGCCCACGATGGTGTCCCACTGCTCCTTGTACATGGCTTTGCCCTGGCTATAGGACTGCATGACGATGCATGCGCTGATCCACCGACTGCGGAATGTGGAGATGCGCTGCTCGAAGTCGGGAATCTTGCCAATGTTGGCGAACTCGTCCAGCAGGCACTGAATGGGCACCTGCACATGCCCTTCCGGGCTGTGGTCGGCAATGTAGATGTTCTCCTCGAACAGGCACTGGTAGAAGATCGAGGCGAGGAAGCTGAACGTGCGATCCGTGTCCGACAGTTCCAGGAACAGCACGGTTTTCTCCTTGCCTAGCCGTCCCAGGTCAATGTCATCGTCGGAGAGCATGGCGCGCACATTGCCGACCTGCATGGGCGCGAGCCGGTTACCCAGGCTGATGATGATGCTTTTCTTCGTCTCGCCGGCACCCTGGGTGAACGGCGTGTACTCCTTGATGGCGAATTCAAGGCCCTGGATGATGCGCGTGGCGTCGTCGTCGAACTGGTCGGGATCCTTCAAGTATGAGGCCACCATGTGCTTTGCCGATTCGAACATCAAATCGACGTCGAACCGTTTGTTTTCATCCTGCTCGCTAGCTCCCATGCGGCCGACCAGATCAATGACCATCGGCAGTGACGGATCCTCTTCGGCAAAGTAGACGAACGCTATCAGAGCGTTCAGCAGGGCGCGTTCCGAACTCACCCAGAACGAGTCCGATGATTCCTTGGCGGCAGCACCGGAGGTGTTGTTGATCAGGTTTTCCGTCAGCCGTAGGATTGACACTTCAGGATCCTCACGGTTGAAATACTTCATCGGATTGAAGTGGTTCGACTGGGCGAAGTCAATCAGATTCAAGCATCGTACCTGGTAGCCGCGTGACGCCAGCTCCAATCCGTAGTCGCGCATGATCTCCCCCTTGGGATCGGTCACCGCATAGCTGGTCAGGGCACGGCGCAGATTTGGCATGATGAAGAAGCGCGTCTTACCGGTTCCAGAACCGCCGATGATGAAGGCATTGATATTGCGCTGCGTCTGGTGAGTATCAATGCTCAATCCCTCAGTCTGTGTAAATTGAATGTTCTTTGCAGTCTTGCGATCCATGAAGGAGCGAATGTCTTTCGCGGTTCCCCATGAAGCAGAACCATGTTCCTCACCGTTGCGTTCCTTGCGCCATCCAGCGTTGTAGAGCACGATCAGACCTAGTGCGACCAGGCTTGCCGTGGCTGCCAATAGATCCGTCCGGTAGAGGGAAAAGTGTAGTGGGCGCGAGATGATGTCCGTAAACAGTCGATTCGAGATAGCATCGATGCTCATGCCCCGGGCATGATCCACGCGCACCTGGAAGCAGACCTTGTCCACTATCCAGAACAAGATGACGGCAAAGACGATGCCAAATATGGTCAGGTCTCGTGTACTGCGGGTTCTTCTCATGACTTCACCTTTTCACTGTGTCCATGCGGGCGTTGCGTTCATCCTCATGGGTGAGCACGCTGCTGTCTGATGAGCCGCTAGCGGCCTGCTGCTCTCGCGCATGCTGCTCATCGATGAGCCTCTGCGCGGTCTGATGCAGGAGGTTTCTCACATCCAGCGCGCTGCGCCGCCGAGTATCATCTGCCTGCCCATCATCGTGCGCCAGAAGTGTGGGAGCGCTTACCGGTGCAGGTTCTTCAACGCGGGGCGGCAACGGTTCCGTATGCTCCTCACGCCGGATGAGATCCGGTGGGGTTGGATCCGTGGAAGAAAGTGGTATAGATACCACGGTGATGCCGTCACCGAACCATGAGATCACACGCGGGGCGGTCGTTCCCGTCATCGCCTGCAAGACTCGCAAGCTAGGCTCACTGGATTGCATGCCGCCGACGCGAAGCTGAGCGGTGGCATTCATAGTTCACTCTCCTGCCATGTTTCGCTCGTATCCCCGGTCATCGCCTCGACGTTGACCACAGCAGAACTATGGCCGGCATTGTCTTGCTTCTCCCTGACAAAGCCTCGTATCCAAAGCAGATCGCCACGGGAATACTGATGAGACTGGCAGTATCGGGATACCGTGCCACGGGCATTGCACGGCACGCTGATAAGCTGATTGCCGCCAATATCGCAGGTCACCAGCAGATATGTGACTTCATTACCATCGCTGAAGCGCACATGTTTTGGCTCTCTCAGCAAGGTTCCACGGATCCACACTTGTGCCCCTGGTGGAAGGAGATCGCGCTGTTCATTCATCGAAGTCACCTGGTTTTCGCCTTTGACACCGTATGCACTGGTGCCGCGTTACGAGAGCGGTTGATGCGTTCCTTGGTGTCCTGTTTCAATTCACGTCGCACATCCGACGCTGTCTTCTTCGGAGCAGATTTTGACGACACACGGGTCTGCGTATGCACTGGCTGCTGCACCGAGGGCGATTGCTTTGGCTGCGCTGGGGCGAGCTGAGCGTAATTGACCACACGGCTCGTGTCGAAATGTTTCACGTTCTGCGCGTATGAGTCGATGAACTGTTTGACTGCCGGTTCGCATGATTGCGGGAATACAACCTGCTTCACCCCGTTCTCACCGTCACTCATCGTGTATGGGATACCCAATTTGGTGAAGTTATCGCTGATGATCTTCGCATCACGATCCCACTGCACGGTCTTGAACTGCATGGTGAACTGGGGGGCGTCAGCCGGCAATGTTGCCGGTACAAGGTCTGAGGCTTTCGTCACAGCCACATCCTGTGCAGCTTGATTCACTCCCTGGGCCTGTTCGGGTACTACCACGGGGTCGATGGCGACATTTCCATCAACCTTGGCCAACGTGCGTTCAAGCGCGTGCTTGACCATATCAGCGTCAGAACCTTTGAATACCAGGTAGTATTTGCCAGTATCAGCATTTTTCTCGATACCGTAATGTACGCCGTAACGGTGCAGTTGCGTGCGAGCATTACGCATATCCTCGCGTGAAAGCTGCTCGGTGAAGTGCAGGTCGCCGCCAGACTTCTTCGTGAGTTTCACAACTGACTCACGGCCCTGCCGCAGCGCGTCCTTCGTGGTTTTCCCTATCTTGGAGATTGTCGTTGATGTGGCCGAAGCGAGTATGTTCGCGCCCTTCTCGCTGACGCGCAGGATAAGGGTCGCTCCCTGCATGGCCGCGCTCAGCACGCTTTGTGCAATCTGTTCTTCCATGACCATGATGGCCTTCGCTTTCGTTCAAAAGAATGGTTGGAATATTGAAGAATGCCCCGCCCGCAGGGGGAAGCAGACGGGGCGTCATATGGCCGGCGAATGTTGGCTGCCGACCGTGGCGCTGACGGTTGGGGGAACCGTCAGCGCCCTGCATGAGGGCCGGTGCGGTGATTGACCGCATCGAGGTGTTCAAGCTGCCTGTCTCCCATCGCGGCAGCCCTGCACAGCGATAGTGACATAAGCAGGACGAATGACACCGCGAGAACGGCCACGATCCACAGCATGATGGCTCCTTTCGAGACTGGATGAATGATGATTTTTTTTTTGGGGGGGGGGATGTCCCGCCCGAAGAAGAGAGAAATGGACGGGGCAAGCATGATCACTCCTTGCTGTCCGTATCCTTGCCGGAATCGTCGGAGAGAGTGAGGGAACGGCGGTAGAGGAACAGACCCGCACCGCCACCAGCAAGCAGAACCACGGCGGCAGCCAGCCAGAAGATGTCGGCACCGGTCTTCGCCAGGGCGTTCTTGGCGGCCGTGGGCTTGTTGTACCCGTTCCAGTCGTCGTGCGCGCTGATCGCAGTGTCGTAGCACACCTTGGATGGATCCACAGTCGGGGTCTTGCCATCGAACGGGTCGGTGTCGACGGCCGGGCAGTCGATGATCGGCTGCGCGGTGACCTTCGCACGATCCGTGTGGTGGTCGTTGCTCTTGATGCCCTTCAACATGCCGGTGACGTCCACCGACGCTCCGGGCTTCAACACGAGCGTGTTCCAGTTGGCCGGATACTTGAAGTCCACGACCGTGCCGGAACCCGTGATGGTGGAGTCCTTCAAGTCGATCTTCGAGAGACTGGCCTTGCCGGTGTTGGTGATGTGGAACACGATCTCGGTGTCGCCCGTCACGTCCAGTGCGTCCTTGGGATCGTTGCGATCCCCGGCCTTCATGCCACTCTTCGCATCGTATTTCTCGATGCTGATGGATGGCGTCTGGTCAGGCGTGTGGGTGGTGACAACGTTCGACGGGCGATCCTGGCCGTTCAGATTCTCGATGAACTGGTTCCTGACGTCGCCGGTCCTGGTGCGTTCCATCTGCACGTAGGCACGCCACCCCTGCTCGGTCGTGTCATTCGAGGATGCGATGGCCAGATAGCGTGCCGTGGCAGTGATCGTGATGACACCGTTCACATCCTGAGCCGTGAACAGGTCTCCACCGAACTTCGTGGAGTCCACGCCACTGCCGGCGATCCGGTCACCCTTCGCGGCCAAAGTCACGGCCTTGCCATCCTGGTATTCGACCACATCCTTCGTCGCGTACACCGCCCACTGGCCGGTGTACCGGTCGTGCGACTGGTCGTAGCCGTCGGTGATCCTCCAGTCGGTGATCTCCTTGTACGCACGATTCGTGTGCAGCGTGGAGCTGTCCAGCTGGTAGAGGAACAGGTGGTTCAGGTAGATGCTCTGACCGTCGGCCGAAGCGCCGCCCACGTTGACCGTCACATCCTTGGAGGGGTTGATCTCCTTCAACGGGTTGGACACGGTGTTGGTGAGCTTCTGCTCGTTGTTGGTGACCTGGATCGCAGTGTTCTTCACGGTGTACCCGTCCTTGACGGCCTTCACCGTCATCGGCAGCACGATCTGGTAGGTCTGGCCAAGCACCTGCTGGTCGATGGCGGCAGAGGTGAGCGGATCCAGGTTACGGATCGAATACTCCTGCAAGTCGGACGGCTGCGGGTCGCCCTTCACGGTCTCGCCCGTGGCGGGAATGGTCGTGTCCACCGTCTTGAAGAAGGCATACACGATGCCGTCCTTCGCCTGGATGTTGACCTTGCCGGTCACGTCACTGCCCTTGGCGTCAAGCACCTGAATCCCCGTCGTGTCGAGCTTCAAGTACTGCTCGTCATAGTCGTCGACCATACCCAGGCGCTGCACCACATACGCGGTGTTGTCCAGCTTCGAGGCATCGAGGTTGACGCGATAGTAGATCCTGTCGCCCAGCACGACGGTCTTGCCGTCAATGTTGATCTTCGCATCCTTCTGAGTGTCCTGCTTGGAAGGGTTGTCGTCGGGAGGCGTGTTCTCCACGATGTTCGACGGAGTGATGCTGTTGTTCAGCGTCAGCTTCCACTGGTTGTCCACCTTCGTGTTCGCGGGAGCGTCCTTGGAGACCGTGCCCTCGAACCGGACGATGACCCTCGGGTTTGATCCGGCCTTCCAGTTGGCCTTCACCCAGGTATCGGAGAACGCGAGACGAACCGTGTGCGCGGTGTCATCCCAGGTTCCGGTGTACTGGCTCTTGGGAATGATGTTGCCCGTGTTCAGGTCGGTGACCTCCAAGGTCTGCTTGTCCACGTTCAGATACCGGTCGTAACTGTCCGTCACACCCACGTTCGTCACCTGATAGGCCAGGTTCGCAGGCAGCTTCGGCGTGGTCTCAAGCTTGTATTCGACCTTCTGGCCGGGGAACACGGTCTTGCCGTCCACGCTGGACTGGTCGCCGCCCTGCGAGGCTTCGGCCAGCACATCCTTCGTGACCGGTGGCACATAGCCGCAGATCTCAGGCTCGTTCGTATCCTCGGCCTGCGTGTTCACGGTTTCGGAACCCGCGTTCGTCAAACCCGCGCCATCGTCCACGCCGTCGGGGTTCGTGCAGAACGTCAGCTCGTCGCCGGCCTGCTTGCCGAAGTCGGAGCGCACCTGCTTGGCGCCGCCACCGTTGGCGAAGTTCACGGTTCCTGGAATCAGCAGGGTAATCTGCCGGGCCTTCGCCAGACCCTTCAACGAAGCAAGGTAATCTGCCTTAGCCGTTGCAGTGGCAACCGTGCCGTTCACGGTGATGGTGAACCGGTCGGTCACATCCTTGCCCGTATTGGCGATGTCCGCGACACTGGACTGCTTCTCACGGCTCGCATCAGCCGCATACACGCGGATCTTGGAAGCGTCAGCAGCATCGAAGATGCAGTCAGCCTTCGCCCAATCATCCGTCAAAGTCAACTTCGTAGGAGCCTGGATCAGGTTCGCGGCAACCATCCCGTTGACCACGGAACCGACCGTATCGCCGTCAAGGAATGTCTCGGTGTCGGCACCGGTCTGGTTGCTCCTGGACGGGTCGATCACGGCCTGCCACTTGCCATTGATCTGCTTGATCCAGCTCTTGTCAGGGTTGGGTCTCCATGTAGGGAAGGAATGGCCATCAGTGTTGACCGTGGCATCCTGGTTCCATTTCACAGAGGCGACATCATCGACCTTGGAGAAGTCAGGCTTGGCAACCGTCACATCGAAGCTGAACGCATAGGTGCGGTCCAACGGCATCTCGCCCCTGGACGCCGTACGCACGGCAGTCACCGTGTTCGCACTCTTGTCCCAGGTGATCGTGAAATCGCCAGACACGTCGGCACCACTCGTGGTGTCCACCAGCTTGCAGTTGTCGATGGAATAGTTCACGCCATTCGGCGTGATCGTATCCTTGATGGTCATCTCGTAGCCGCCACGACCGGTACCGGTCGTGATCGTCGTACGATTCACCATCCGGTCGGCAGACGTGCCGTCCTCGATGCTCTTCGAAGGCTTCACGGGAGGAACCGCAGCCACGGGGAACGATTCAGAAGCCTCGCGATCCGTGGTATCCACGGCAGCCGCCATCCTGCCCTGCCTGGCAACCTGCACGTCAAACCAGTACGTGCCTTCCTGCCAATGCGACAAACCAAAATCTGACGGCATGAAATCAGGAGAGTTCTTCGAACCATCATTACTGATGGCCATGCTCTTCGTCGCGCTCTTCGCGGCCACGTATCCGTTCCTCTGCCCGTCATAGTGCATGATGACCTTCGCCGTCAGATTCTCACTCAGCGAGGAACCATTGTTCGACGTGGTGATCACGTCATGCACCGCAGCGGTCGAACCCACCTTCATCGAGGCGGCAGACGCCTGCTTCGTGGACACGGAAAGCTTATAGGCGACCGGTGGTTCGTCGCTGGAAAGGACGATGACAATGATTCCTGGTGTCTTCGCCGCTTCACGAGCAACCAGTCCATTGATCGTGGTCACCCCATCCGAGAACGGAGTGGTCGTCTGATAGCCGACACCCTCATACGAGTAAGTCTTCCCCTGAGTCACCGCATTCCAGGCAGAAGCCCACTGCGATGTATTAAATCCACCGGTACTGCCGGTATAAACACCATCGGTGGAAACCGCGCCGACACTGACCAAGCGGCATCCCGCATTCGTGCTGCCATCATGCTTCGCGGCATAGCGGGACTGGCATTCACTCACCGCGCTCTTCAATGCCGTGGTGGCCGCCGCATCCGCAGGATGCGACGCATCGTTGAATGATGTCAGACCCATTGAAGCCAGCGCAACATCGACGTTGGCCAGCGTAGGAGCGCCAAAGCTGTCGCGATAGGCGAAACTGATCTGGCCGTCACCGCCCGAGCCTGTGCCGCCGCCACCTGATCCACCGCCGCCATCAGCGTAGGCCAGTGGTGAAACGAGCGTGGAAAGCGCCGCGATCACGGCTGCTGCCACGGTCGCACCCTTCTTCCAATTCCTCATATTCTTCCCTTATCATTAAGGGGCAGCCCCTTATGGGTTGCCCTAACAGACCCCTGCTATCGCGTTCATCCGGCAAAAGAGAACCGTGATAACGAAGGCACAATTGGTGTCCGCCGTGCGTGCGGACACGTCACGGCGTGGATAAATCATCGTCAGTCGGCAGGCCCAGCCGTTGCAGTGCCTGAATGCCGGTGATGCCCGTGTTCAACAGTTTGGCCAGGGTGACCGCGAGACCGTCGGGAGTGGCATTCTCCTCGTCCCTGCGCAGCAAGGCGAGCACGTGCGTGCATTTCCAGGTGTGCGTGTGAGCGTGGCCGGATGGGTGGCGGGCCTTGACCGTGAGGTTGAGTTCATGGCCGCGTCTGAGCCAGTTGCGGAAACTCGCATCCCAGTCGGCACTGACCTGTGCCGAGGAGAGACATCGGTCACGGAATTTCGCAAACTCCGCATCACAGTCCAAGCCAAGCGTGGTGGCGAGAGCGTGGTGCGCACTATCAGGCCGCCAGTCGCCGATTCTGCTCATCGTGGGTCGGCGGCGACGGCGGGGGAGTCTCTCACCCGGGTTATTTGTCGGGTTATATGGTTCGTGCGCACCGTGCTGCACGTCTACGGGGCTGTGATTGCATCCCTGGACAGTGCTTGCTGCATCCCTGTGAACGTCCACGGGTGCAGGATCTGCACCCGTGACGGTCGTGTCCTCCACCCGGTGTCTCGTGGTTTGCAGGTTCAGGTCCCATACCGTGGGGCGATGGTTGCCGGGCAGGTACGAGGCGAGCCGCTGGTCGCCATGGTGTATCGCTCCGGACCGTTCCAGCAGGCGCAGCTTGTACTGCACCGTGCGGCGTGACACCTCGGCGATCCGGGACAGTGTCGCCAGACTGGGGTAGGCGCCGGTGCCGTCGGGATTGGCGTAATCACCCAAGGCGATCAGGATCACCTTCGCGGTCGCGTCCTTGCCCGTGGGCGCGTCGTTCAACGCCCACAGCATGCTGCGCAGACTCACGGACGTCTCCTGCGATGGATCCTCGCGGTGCTGCGCACCTCGGCGAGCCGTTCGTCCAGATGCTCGATGCTGTCCGTGGACACCCGATACTGGCGTGAGGGCTGGCATACGCGCAGCACACCCTCCCTGCCGAGCCTGAGGATCTGGCGACGATCCATGCCCAGCATGATCGACGCCTCACTCAGATTCACCCACTTCGGCACGAATCCGCCACCGCTACTCATGATCGGCCCCTTCTCCCGCAACCCCGTGATGCGTGTCCGGCACTGGTAGGGCCGCCTCTTCGACGGGGCTTACCAGGGTCTCGATGTCGACATGGAAGGCTCGCGCCAGCATCTCCAGCTCATGCACATCGAATGGTGATGTGGAGGGGAACCGCAGCCGGCGGATCAGGGTCACCCGAGGGATCCCCGTCAGCTGCGAGGCACGCAGCATGGAAGCGCCCGACCGGGTGATGACCGCCGCGACATGATGCGCGACGAGTGTCGCGAAACTTGAACTGTCCATGAAAGACATGTTAATGCCCAAACAGGCAGTATGTCAATATCGGAAGTGCCCATATAGGGCTTGATAATGACTGTTCAGTGTTATAGAGTGTCCATATGGACATGAACGAAGCTACAGCGAAGACCATAGCATCCGAACGATCAGCGGCGGGGCTGACGATCAAACGGCTCGCGGAACGCTCGGGCGTCCCCGAACGCACCCTGATCCGCATTCTCAAGAACGAGCGTGACATCAAGGTCACCCAACTCGCCCAACTCGCCGAGGTGTTCGGCGTCTACCCCCACGAACTCATCCAATCCGCCGAAGCGTTCATCGAACGCGACCAGCGGGGACCCGTCACCCTGGGGGAGTCGCAGCCAAGCGAACTGTCTGAAATGGACAGAACCGCGTACGTGCTCAACAAGATAGGCAACCATGATGTCAGGCTCGCGGCATCGCACGACCCCAACAAATGGGCTGAGGCGGCAGGCGGCGATGGACGATAACAGGCGCATCCTCCCCGATTTCCTGCACCGGACATACACGCAGATCGTCAACGACACCGAACGCCTCGACGTGAGCGTCGTCAACACTCTGCTTCCGGGGGATCTCACCGGAATATACGATGAAGCAACGAAGCTCATCCTCATAGACCAGCGGCTCATCAGCGCCCAGCAACGCTGCACCCTGGCGCACGAACTCGTGCACTGGGAGCACGCCGACGAAACCTGTTCGGGAACCCTGGGCTCGAAGATCGAGCGCCATACCCGCATGGAAACCGCGTCCAAGCTCATACGGCCGTGCGAATACGCCCTCGCCGAGAACGAATACGACGGTGACACCTACGCCATCGCCTGCGAGCTGGACGTCACCGTGCAAGTCATCGAAGACTTCCGCAACTACCTGGCAATGGTCCCTGCCATGACAGACCGTCGGCAACGGGCATTTTGCCAAAGCCGAAGATCGACGGGTGGCATCTGACAGCCAGGGGAGGAATCAGCCTTGCTTCTTCGCTTGTCTGCCCGTTTCATGCCGCATCATGGCGGTGGAGAGTTGTGATGACAGCTGTTCGTTCTGCTTTCTGAGTTCCTGTATGCGCTGATCATTATCCTCTATACGGGAGCGCAGCGACTCGACGGTATCCTCACCGGGAATGAGCGAACCTATCTGCCTCGCGAGATCCCTTGACCGCGACTGGACACTGTGCTGATACCGCATCGCGGTCTGCGGATCCGAATGACCGGCCGCATCCATGATCTCACGCACCGTCGCACCCTGCTGGGCCAGCAACGTCAACGCCGTATGACGCAGATCATGAAAACGAAGATCCTTGCGTCCCGCCTGGATTCGGGCCTTGTCATACCAACCTCTGAGCGTGTTGGGGTGCAACGGGGCTGAACGATCAGTGACGCCGGGGAAAATAAAAGCACCAGCTTCGGGACCGGTAAGGTCGAGTAGCGTCTCCATCATTGGTTTCAATTGTGGGGGTATGCTCTCGTCGCGTTCACTGTGCTCGGTCTTGGTGCTGCCGATCAGCTCCGGTCCAATGGTTTTACGGCTCGAGCGAATATGAAGCACCATATGGTCCAGATCGATGCTGCTTCTGGTGAGCGCGCAGATCTCGCCGATGCGCGGACCGTTGCAGAACACGGCGATGTACACCGCCGCGCGGTACCGTTCGGGCATGGCCTCGTAGATCATGCGTACCTGTGCGATCGTGGCGGGCACCGTCTCGGTGTTGCGTCGCTGTGATGGTGTCATGATGGTGCAGGGATTCCTGGGAATCATTGGGCTTTCCCCATCGAGCCCGGGACTGCTGGCGGATGCCAACACGCTCTTGAGCACTTTGAGTGCATTGATGCACATGCTGCGCTGGGAGTGATCCAACCCGTCCCACCACCGATCCACATCACGGCTCGTGATCTCGGCCAAGCGTCGTTTGCCAAAAAACGGGAGGATATGGTTCGTCGCGTCCTTTCGTATCCTGTAGATCGTACCTGCCTGGAGTTGGTCGCCCGACCGGGTGCGTCGCAGACCCAGCCATTGTTCAAAGTATTGGGCGAAGGTCAACGAGCGGCGTTGCTGCTCCCGAAGGATCTCCCTTTCAGGCTGCCATGAATGGGCGTCGATACGAAGCTTGGCATCCCTAAGCCACACCAGCGCGCCTGCCTCGTCATCGATGTCGAAGCTGGCATACTGGCGCTCCCTCAATCCAGGCCACATGTCGAACGCCCAGAAGGGCGTCAGATAGCTCGCCTCAATCCACGCGCTCGTCCGATTGCTCTTGTGCCGAAGCGTCCCGAATCTCCGAGCCATAACATCCTCCCGCACCCGTGAACCATACTGCTCTTACCACATGAATTACCACGCCAAACAGGAAACAGCAAGCGAAAACACGCCACTGCACGTCAAGACAGACCAACCGGAAAACCCTGGAAATACAATGGAAGAATGCTGGAATGGCAACAAAAAAGGCCGGTCACAGTGGACCAGCCCTTTGATAACCGTGGAGCTAGCCGGGTTCGAACCGGCGACCCTCTGCTTGCAAAGCAGATGCGCTACCAGCTGCGCCATAGCCCCATGACAGAGAAAAAATAAGCGGCCAGAAAGCCGCTGTCATATCTCTGCGTGGGCCCGGGAGGACTTGAACCTCCGACCTCATCCTTATCAGGGATGCGCTCTAACCACCTGAGCTACGGGCCCGAAAAACCAGTACGCTCGAAAGCGCACAAGAAGATAGAATACCCCTTCCCATGGATTAGTCAAACTGTGGGTGTGCGTGTCGTGCGAATTCTGCAGTCGGCAAGCGATTGAGTGGGAGTAGGAGCCGACGTAGCCATAGTTTCTTCCGCCGGAACCGTGCACTGCCGTCTGGGTTCGTCCGAGGGTGTTCTGCCTCCCTGCTCCTCCCGCTCCGTCGAGCAATCGAGCGACAATAGCCCGTATGCCCAATCGTCATCGTTCCCGGCCGTGCGCGCTCGCTGAAATGACGCTCGTTGTGGACGAGTTCGACGTGCGTGTGACGCGCAAGATGATCAGGAACCTGTACCTGCGCGTCCGGCCCGCGGACGGTTCGGTTGAAGTGTCCGCGCCCGCTCGGATGGGCGACGAACGCATCGTCGACTTCGTGCGCGAGCGGCGCGGCTGGATCGAGCGGCAGCAGCAACGGCTCGCTGCGGCGCGGCGCAACAGTCCTACGGGCGGGGGCGGCGCGGACGGAGAGACGTTCGCGTGGTCCGACGAGCGCAAGCGTGCAGCGGCTGCGGCGATCAATTGCCAGCTTCCCGCGCTGCTTGCGCATTGGGAGCCGATTGTCGGGCGCTCGCCGTCGCATATCACGCTGCGGGTGATGAGTTCGCGCTGGGGCTCCTGTACGCCCCGAACCGGTCGCATCCGGCTGAACCTGCAGCTCGGGCTGATGGATGAGCGTTTTCTGGACTACGTGCTCATCCATGAAATGACGCACCTGTGGGCCAATGGGCACGGTGCCGAGTTCCAGCGGCGAATGGATCGATACCTGCCAAATTGGCGGCAGCTGCGGCGAGAGCTGAATCGTCAAGTAGTGCTGTAGATGGTTCGCCAACCGTGATTATCGTGCTGCAGCTGCCGCATACGATTTATGTAAGAAGATAGGAGCCATGATGCGCCAAGAGAATGCCGCGGGTAACGACGCTGCCAGCAGTTTTGGCAGTGGCACCACTCGCGCCGCCTCACCCGCCCGCGCCCGCGACCTTGGCGTTGCTTTCGACGGCACGACGGGGCCATGCAACGCCATAACCGACGTGCCGGGGGTGCGCGTAGGGTATTCGACGATTATTTCGGATGCCGAACACATGCATGGCGCACAGGCTGCATGCACTGGGGTGACTGCGATTCTGCCGCGCGGCGATGATGTGGAATCGCCGTGCGCCGCCGGGACGTTCGCGCTGAACGGTAACGGAGAGATGACCGGGCGGACGTGGATCGAGGAGTCCGGCTCGCTGACCACGCCCGTGGCGATCACGAACACGCATTCGGTCGGCATCGTGCATTCCGCGATCGACCAGTGGCTCTTCAAACGCTGCCCGCGCAAGGCTGCGGCGTGGATGCTGCCGGTCGTGGCTGAAACATGGGACGGGTATCTCAACGCCATCAACAGCCAGCACGTCACGCTGCAGCATGTGTTCGACGCCTTAGACTGCGCGATTTCGGGCCCGATTGCCGAAGGCAACGTCGGCGGCGGCACTGGCATGTGCTGCTACGGGTTCAAAGGCGGGTCCGGTACGGCCTCGCGCACCGTGACGTTGCTGGGCAAAACGTATACGGTAGGTGCATTTCTGCAATGCAATTTCGGCAAACGATACGAGCTGAACGTGCATGGCGTGCCGCTGGGCCGCGACTCGAAGGCACCGAATCCGATGCAGGAGACGCGCTGGTTCGAGGAGGAATCGGGTGCGCCGAATCCGCCTGAAGGCTCAGGGTCGGTCATTGCCATCGTCGCCACGGATGCACCGCTGCTGCCCGTGCAATGCAAGGCATTGGCTCGGCGTGTGCCTATGGGCCTGGCTCGCACCGGTACCACGGGCGGCCATTTCTCAGGCGATATCTTCCTGGCATTCTCCACCGGCAATCCCGGATCGCTGCGCTCCTCGATGGCCGCCGAAGAGGAAGGCCGCGCACTTGACAGCATGGAATTCGTCGCGTGGGGACTGATGGACGCGCTATACGAGGCGGTCGCCCAATGTGTCGAGGAATCGGTGGTCAATGCGCTTGTGGCCGCGCGTGATATCGTCGGACGCGATGGACATGCCAGCTATGCTCTGCCGCATGACGAGGTGCGGCGGGCGTTTATGCGCTAAGGGCGTCGCATGCTGGCGGAGTTCGTGCGCTGAACTCCGCCAGCATGCCGGACCCGCCTGCATAACCGCCTACTTCTCGTATGATCCATCTGGCCGGAATCGGCCGACTACGGTGGAGACGGCCTCGACGATGCGATCGGCCTGCGCTTCGCTGAGAATCAGCGGCGGCGACATCACGATGATCGTGGGATTCGTGCAGCGGACGACGACATGGAATTCGTCGAGGATCTCATCGGCTATGGCGACCTGCGGCTCAAGCGGCTCACGGGTCTGCTTGTCCTTGACCAGCTCGATGCCGAACGCCATGCCGGCGTGGCGCACCTCGCCGACGACGGGCAGATCGTCCAGCGCCGCGTGCAATCCTGCGGCGAGATAGTCGCCGATCGTGTTGGCGCGTTCCACGAGTCCTTCGTCCTTGATGATGCTAAGGTTCACGGCCGCTGCCGTGGCGGCGAGCGGATGCCCCGAATACGTGTATCCCACCGGGAACCCAACGCCTTCGCGCACCGTATCGGCTATCTCCTTGCGCATCATCGCGGCACCCATCGGCATGTAACCCGAGGTGATGCCCTTGGCCACGGTGATGATGTCCGGCTGCACGCCATAGCGCTGGCAGGCGAACCACGAGCCGGTGCGTCCGAAGCCGGTGACGACCTCGTCTTGGATGAGCAGGATATTGTGCCGGCGCAGCACGGCCTCGAGCTTTGGCCAGTAGCCTTCGGGCGGCGTCACCATGCCGCCGACGCCGAGCAGCGGCTCGCCGATGAAAGCGGCGATATTATCCTCGCCAATCTCTTCGATGGACTGCTCAAGCTCCGCTATGCAGAAATCCACCGGATCCTGGCCGTCGAACAGCCACGAACGATAGGTGTGAGGCGGGGTGAGATGGCGGAAATGCGGCACGAGCGGACCAGCCCGAAGTTGTCGGCCTCGAATCCGGACGCGCACCCGCCGCCGTAGGCTGCGCCATGATATGCGTTGCGGCGCGAAAGAATCCAGTTCTTCTCCGGCTGACCCTTCTTGTACCAGTAATAGCGGGCCGTTTTGATGGCCGCTTCGGTGGATTCGGATCCGCCGCTCGTGAATACGAAATCGGTGATGTGGCTGGGCACGAGTTCCAGCAGCGTGGGGATGAGCTTCAGAATGGATGAATTCGTGAAATCCCAGAAGCTGGTGAAGTATTCGAGCCGAGACGCCTGCTTGCTCAGCGCTTCGCCGATCTCCCGCCTGCCATGGCCGATCTGCGCCAGCCACAGTCCGCCGGTGGCGTCGAGATATTCATTGCCATTGGTGTCCCACAGCAGGCATCCCTCGCCCTTGTCCATAATGAAGCGCCGCGTGTTGTCCAACGGAAGATGCGGGTGGATGAGATGGGTGTCGGCTTCCAAAAGCGCCTGCGTGCTGCGGGCCGCGGCAGTATCGGTGTCGGGTGTTGCGTGATTCGTTATAGTCGGTTTCGCCTCCATTGCGTCAGTGTGCGGTATTCAGCCGCCTCTCCCACACCATATTAATGAGCAATTGCTCAATATTGATTCATGCGAGTTGCGAGAGTGTTACCAAGCGGCGGCATTGCCGAGCGGCGGCATTGCTAGGTGACCGGTATTACTGGAACAGTGTTGCCGAGCGGCTGTGTCGTCAAGTGGCAGTACTGCAAGTGATGGTGTTGCGGCGAGTGCATACTGCACCTGCATTGCAGTAGTGCGTGACGCAAGCCGCGAGGCGGGACCCGTATCGTCGCTGAATCCGTGTCGGCGATCTCGTATAGCACGCAGTTGCTTCAAGCTTGTCGGTCAGCGTAGGCTGCTGTCGTGCAGGGCTCTGAGGTGGCGCCGTTCGTGCATGCTTCCGGTTTCATTTTCTCCTTCACCCCCGCTTTTGTCTCCGCAGCTTGGGCAAGCAGCGCAGCGACGCGCTCGCTGGCGGCGGCGGACTGCGCGATGGTGATGCGGATGCCAGGCGACGTGCGCTCGTCAAGGGCTTTGGGATCGGAGGTTTCAGAGCCGGAGGTGACGCAGAAGCGCGGGCGGAAGGGCTGGCCTGCGGCGACGCGGATGTTATTCTCGGCGAGCAGTTGCGCTGCGGCGGCATCGTCGCGCACGGGTATCCACATGTTCAGGCCGTCGCCGGTTCGCACATCCAAACCGTGGCGGCGCAGCAGCGCGTTCATGGTTCTTTGGCGCGTGGCGTAGGTGTGGCGTGCATTGATCACCGTGTTGAAAGCATGCTTGTCGGTGAGCATTTCGCTCAATATCTCCTGCAGGAACCTGCTGACCCAGCCCTGTCCCAAGCGCCGACGGGCATTGAGCAAGCCCACGATTTCGCCCGTGCCAGAGAGCGCTGCGAGCCGCAGGTCGGGGCCGTGCGATTTAGAGAAGCTGCGGATATGCACCACGTGATCCGGCATGCGCTGCGCGAAGGATACGGCGTAGGCGTTGGCCACATCGCCGCTGTGATCGTCCTCCACAATCAGCGGCATATTCCGCTCGTCGTCGCAATGGCGCAGCAGCACATTCGTGAGTTCGTCGATGCGTTGCTCGGTCATGCTCGCGCCGGTGGGATTCTGCGCCCGCGGCTGCACGACGATCATGGCGACTTGCGGCCGGTGCGCGGCGGCGAAGACAGCTGCACTCGGACGTTCGGCTAGGCGCAGCGCACGATCAAGGGCGTCTGGGATCATGCCGCAGCCGTCCATGGGGACGCCGATAGCCGTAGCGCCGCACCGGTCAATCATGCCCAGCACCGGGGGATAGGTGGGGGTTTCGGTGATGACGAAATCGCCGGGTCTCAGCGACGACTCGATGATGCGTGACAGACCGTCGCCAGCGCCGGAAACCATCGTCATGGCCTGCGGCTCGTATGGCCAGTTGCGGCGGAGCACGCCTTCGAGCATCGGCAGAATCGTCGGGCCATCATAGGAATTCACGAAGGCCTTGCGGTTCCCGAGTTTGCTCAGGAATGGCCGGATATCCGGCAGCAGCGCCGGATCCGGAGTGCCTTTCGACAGGTCGATCAGCGGCATGTCCTGGCGGCTGACGGGCAGCGGAAGAGCGCGGCCCTGCTCCTGCGCATGCGCTTGGGACAGCACATACGTCCCGGCCCGCCCGCGCGAGGCCAGCACTCCGGCACGCGACAGCGCGTGATACGCAGTGGATATCGTGGCTGGGCTCACGCGCAGGCTTGCGGCCATTGCGCGGACGGTGGGCAGCCGCTGCCCTTCGCGCAGCACTTCCGAAGTCGCCAGCGAGGTGATGGACTCCGTGATGCGCTGCGGCGTCGGCGCGTCGGCGGTGGCGAGGATGAGTTCGGAGAGTCGCTGCGCGTCCAGCGTTGCAGCGGTGTTAGGAGCGCCGTTGCCTGTATTGCCTGTATTGTCGCTGGTGCCGCTACCGCCGCTGTCGCTAGGCTTGACGAGGATTTCGCTGTCCGCGTCGATTGCAGGAGATGCCTGGACCGATGGCTGTGATGCCTGCATAGGGACCCTCCTCGTGAGTCGTGCGGGATGCGGTTTGCATGACGTTGCCAAAATGCCGTGCGGCATTATTCCAAGCGAGCTGTCCGAATCTTCGGACAGCGCCCTGTGTTTTCAAACGGCTCCGCACATTGCAAGCGGTGTTTGAACGATTTGGCGAATAACATAACGTTTATTGTGCAGTGCCTGTGTTTCGAAGCGGTTCGTCATGTTACGAGCATGCTAGTGAAGCGTAAACATTCATGCGAAGCAGGAAATGTTCAAGTGTCACAATGACATTTGTTGCTGACGGCTGCATGCGCAGGCTGCATATGCAGATTGTGTGCGCAGTCGAGGCGAATTGCGCGATTGCATTCGACTGGGCGATTCCGGCGCGGTGCGAGCCGTGTTCGCAATCGCCGCAGCAGAAGGCATAACGGAACCACGAACACGCTGCGATATCTGGAATATGAACACATTGGAATATGAACCACTAGGAAAGGGCACGATCATGGGGCACGATGTATCTGCGGACAAGGCGATCTGGGACGACGCCTGCGCATTGGATCTGAAGCATGTTTTCCATTCATGGCAGGCGCAGGCCGACCGTCATCCGGTCGAGGTGACCGGCGGCCACGGCGCGTGGCTGCAGTACGCCGACGGGCGCGAGATGTTGGACTTCACCAGCCAGCAGGTCAATGTCAACATCGGCTACCAGCATCCGAAGGTCGTCGAGGGCATCGCCAAGCAGGCGGCGCTGCTGTGCACCATCGGCCCCGATTACGCGAATCTGGCTCGCGGACGGGCTGCATCGCTGGTGGTGCGCCGCGCCCCGGAAGGCTTCAACAAGGTGTTCTTCACGAACGCCGGCGCGGATGCCAATGAGAACGCCATCCGTGCGGCAAGGCTGTTCACCGGCCGCGACAAGATTCTTTCCTCATACCGCTCGTATCATGGCAACACCGGTGCGGCCATCAGCGCGACCGGCGACTGGCGCCGCAAGCCCAACGACTACGCGCGCGGGCACGTGCACTTCTTCACGCCCTACCTGTACCGCTCCGAATTCTCCGCGACCACGCAGGACGAGGAGTGCGAACGCGCGCTCGCTCATCTGGAGCACGTCATCCAGTTCGAAGGTCCGGACACCATCGCGGCCATCCTGCTCGAATCCGTGCCCGGCACCGCCGGCATCATCACGCCGCCGAAGGACTACTTCAAGGGCGTGCGCGAAATCACCAAGAAGTACGGCATCCTCATGATCACCGACGAAGTGATGACCGGCTTCGGCCGCACCGGCTTCTGGCTCGCGCTCGACGACTACGGCTACACGCCGGATATCATCTCCTTCGCCAAGGGCTGCAACTCAGGCTATGTGCCGGCGGGCGGCGTGATGCTGAGCGATCCGATCGCGCACTACTTCGATGATGTCGTCTTTCCTGGCGGCCTGACGTACTCCGGCCATCCGCTTGCGATGGGCGCGATTGTGGCCGCGCAGGAGGCGATGGAGGAGGAGCATATCGTCGACAACGCCTACAACGTCGGCCACGATATTCTCGGTCCGAAGCTCTCGGCGCTGAGCGAGACGCATCCGAAGATCGGCGAAGTGCGCGGCAAGGGCGTGTTCTGGGCTGTGGAGATGGTGGCCGACCGCGCGAGCCGCGAGCCGCTGGACGGCGCGACGATGAAGCAGATCGTGGCCGAAGGTGCCAAGCTCGGGCTGGTGCTCGGGGTGCACGACAACCGCATCCATGTGACGCCTCCCTGCGTCATCACCCTCGACGAGGCGTCCGACGGCGTCGAGCGGCTGGACAAGGCGCTGACTGCGGCCGGTTGCTGAGCGGTCGTTCGCTGAGCAGCGAGCGGCTGGGAGCGTGCGCGTTGAGCCGCGGACCGCGTTGTTCGGGTTGCGCCCTGGGAGCCGTTAAGCCGTAAAATTCGGTAACAGAATAATCCTGCGATAGTCGTGATACTACTGTGGGAATCGAATGCGACGTTATTGAGATACAGCGCTATTCGCTTTTGAAGCGATTGCAGAAGTCCCAAGATTGAACAAGATTGAAGGAGGTCCGGCATATGACGGAAACAACGAAACGCGCGGTGGTGACCGGCGCATCCAGCGGCATCGGCGCGGCGACTGTGCACGCGTTGGTGGCGGCCGGATGGAGCGTGGTGGCGTTGGCTCGCCGCGAAGACAAGCTCAAGGAGCTGGCCGAGGAGATCGGCTCGGCGGTAAGCTATGTCGCCTGCGACATCACCGACGAAGACTCGACCCAGCAGGCCGTGGACACGATTGTTCAGGGCGGCGGAGTCAAGGCCCTCGTCAATTGCGCCGGCGGCGCGATCGGCAAGGACGCAGTGGCCGAAGCCAGCCTTGACGACTGGCGCAACATGTACGAGCTCAACGTGATCGGCACGCTGCGCATCACGCAGAAGCTGCTCCCGACGCTGAAGGCGGCGCCCGGCGGCGGCACGGTGCTCATCGTCTCCTCGACCGCAGGCATCGAGCCGTACGAGGGTGGCGCCGGGTACTGCGCCTCGAAGTCGGCCGAGCGCATCATGGCGCGAGTGCTGCGGCTTGAGCAAATCGGCCAGCCGCTACGTGTGATCGACATCTCCCCGGGACTGGTCAAAACCGACGAGTTCTCCGTCAAGCGCTTCGGCGGCGATGCTGCCAAGGCTGCCGCCGTGTACCAAGGCGTGCCGAACCCGCTCACGGCCGACGACGTCGCTGAGTCTATTCGCTGGGCGCTCGACCAGCCCGACACCGTCGACATCGACTCGATCGTGGTGCGCCCCCGCGCCGAAGGCTCCTACACCAAGCTCTACCGCGAGAGCTGAGAAGGTTTCGGCGTTTTCGTTTCTGGTCCTCGTGCTGTCGTCACACAAACAGGTTGGTTTGTGTGACGACAGCACGAGGATCAGCGCGTTCTGGTAGCTAGCGTAAGTGCCGCGTTAGCAGTCTTCATTCGTCCGATCTCAGTCGAAGCATCCCATTCTTCACGATGCTGATATAGCAGCAATACACCACAATAATCCGATAAATTATTAAGTATGAGTCCGATAAATTGTAAAGTAGAAGGCCAAAGCTTGCATTTCCGGTGACAGTAACCGTGTAATCATGACATAGCAGCGGGGTGGGGCCAGCGAATCGAATCGCTGGCCCCACCTTGCTGGGAAACTGCGGCGGTGCAAGTTTCACCTCACAATGTGTAACTTGCACCGCCGTTTATATGCTCGCACGTTTATACGTGCAACGAGCGGCTCACACCAAGTGGCTGCGCATGAACCACTGGAACTTTTCGAGATCCTGCACGTGATCCTGCACGATGTTCGAGCTGATCACGTCAAGTTCGTCGAGCTCCTTGATGGCCTCGCGGTCATCGGCGATGAGCTGGTCGTAGAAGTCGCACAGCGCCTTCAGATAATCCGTCGTGGAGTGGCGGCCGGTCAGGTCCACGCCCTTCCAGGTGCGATTGCGCAGAATCGCGTCGGGACGGCCGTCCGGGCTGCCGCCGAGGGTGGCGATGCGCTCTGCCGTCTCATCGGCCTGATTGCGCACGATATCGATCTGCGGATCGAGCATCTCGTGCACGCCGATGAAGCTCGGGCCGGTCACATTCCAATGCGCGTGCTTGAGCACCAGGGACGCTTCCTGCTCCTGGCTCAAACGATTCTGCAAAATGGAGACGATCTTCTCGGAGGCAGCCTCGTCCAGTCCGGGAACCACAAATTCAAGTGCCATAATTCATTCCTTCCTGTCAATGAACACAGTACTTCCATCCTAGCGGTCTTGGCTGTGGCTGCGTGCAGCCACGCCCGCTATCGTGCGAACTTCGCATTCGGCGAAATCCGGCATTTGCCGGTTTGTGGCCGTGTAAGTGCGATTTCGTCAAACAGAGGACGAAAGGCGACATGTTTTCCTCAGCATCTGGTGATGCGGCTGCTATGGCTGTCATTTAGTAAGCACATTGATGTACAAAATCGCTGATACGCGGTTTCGAGATCTTTCTTATACGCACAGAAATGGCGGAATACCAATAATCGTGCGAAGGTCTTTAGGTCGCATACTTTCGTAACTGCTTAATAGACGAAAAAACTGCTGAATAGATGAAAACAACGATTGCGGCATGGGTTGCGCGAGGAAATACTATGGGCGCAAGGTGAAAACTGGATGAAGATGCTGTCACACCATTGAGTAAGCAGATTTTTCGGCTATTAAGCACTTCGCCAAGTAGCCGAGAAAACGAGCATACTGCGTTTTGTTGCAATTCCGCCATTTCTGTGATTTGATATCCGACCAATACGGGGCATATGCCACGCAATTTTGCAAAATCTGCTTACTAAATATATGAAGGACGTGCGGTGCGGAATGAGAGCTCGCGGGTTTTGCAGACAAGGAGGACGCTCGAACTGCATATATCGTTGCAAAGTCGGGGTTTGCGCCTGTCGATTAGCGCTTGGTAATTAGCACCCGCCCGAACAGATGCGGATCGACAGGCGCATGTGCCAGCAGCTCACGTCACGCCTTGGTCGGTGCCTGCTCCGCTGTGGGATGAGCAAAAGCAGCGGAATTAGCAGAAGCAGTCAGAATCTGGTCATTCGCACTTCCCGCATCGCCGACATGCTTGCGCACTTCCAGCGTTTCGATGCGGCGGTGATCGACCTCGGTGACGACCATATCGTAGCCGTCATCAGAGTGCAGCACCTCGCCCACGGCCCCCATGCGGCCGGTGTGGGCTAGGAAGTAGCCGGCGACGGTCTCGTACGGGCCGTCGCCCAGTTCGATGCCGGTCAGATCCGCGAAGTCCTCGATGGTCATGCCGCCGTCAATCGTGGCCACGCCGTTGACGAACGCGCCCGGAGCGCTGCCGTTGCCGCTGTGGCGCGGCTCCTCGGGCAGGTCGTATTCGTCGCGGATGTCGCCGACGAGCTCCTCGGTCATATCCTCCAAAGTGACGATGCCATCGGTGCCGCCGTATTCGTCGATGACGACGGCCAGGTGGATGCCGCGCTTGCGCAGCAGGCTCAGGCTTGGCAGGATTTTCGAGGTGCCGGGCAGCGCGATACCCTCGCGGGTCACGTCGGCGACGGTGCGGGCGTGGGGGTCGCGCACGTCGAGCAGGTCGCGCACATGCACGAAGCCGAGCACATCATCGAAATCCTTGCCGGTGACCGGATAGCGCGAATACGGCATCTCGCGCACGTAGGCCGCGGCCTCGGCCAGCGGCTGCGCGCCATCGAGGAAGACCACGTCGGCACGCGGGCGCATGACCTCGGCGACAATGGTCTCCGAAGCGTCGAACACATCGTCCAGAATCGTGCGCTCGTCCATGCTCAGCCGCGAATTCGAGTTGACCAGCACGCGCAGCTCCTCGTCGGAGACCTCGCTTTCGGTCTCATTGGGGTCGAAGCCGAGCAGGCGCACGATGCCGTTCGTGTTCTTGCCGATGAGCCAGATGATCGGCCGCGTGATCTTGGCGAAGGCGTCGATGGCGGGCACCACGGCGCGTGCGATCTGCTCGGTGCGCTGCATGGCGATGCGCTTGGGCACCATTTCCGAAATGACGATCGAACAGTACGAAATGATAAGCGTCAGCACGATGGTGGTCAGCGGCGCCGCCGCGTTCTGCGGCACGCCCCAGCCCACGACGACCGGCACGATGAACGGCGAAATCGAGGATTCACCGAAGGATGCCGACAGGAAGCCGGACAGCGTCACGCCGATCTGCACGGTCGAGAGGAAGGTGTTCGGGTCACGCGCGATTTTGGCCACGCGTGCTCCGCGCGCATCCTCCAGCTCCATCTGGTCGAGCTGCGAGCCGCGCAGACTGACCAGCGCCAGCTCGGTGCCGGAGAATATGGAGCCGAGCACGAGGAAGACGAAAATCAGAAGGATGTTCAAACCAAGAGGCATGAACTCCACTCTAGGGGAGTGCCCGGTCTTTGGGGTGTGGCTTTGGACCGGTTTGGCTGCCAGCCCAGCCTTCAGCGAGAGAGTACATGATGGTATGTAATCGTATATTGTAGTGTGTAATCGTGTAATATGGTGTGCATTCGTGGTATATGGTGTGCAGCGCGTCATGTACGCAGGGTATGGGACGTACGGCTACACAAGCTACACAAGTCACACAAGGAGGCGCAATATGGCAGCGGAAGCCAATCCATTCAAGCCGACGGCTGGCAAGATGCCGCCCATACTCATCGGACGGCAGACGATTATCGATGACTTTTCCGAATCGCTGAAAAACGGCGTCGGCGCGCCGGGGCGCATCATGCTCGTCACGGGGCAGCGCGGCTTCGGCAAGACGGTCATGCTCACCGAATTTCGGCGCATCGCCAAGGCGCAGCATTGGGAGACCATCGCGGAAACTGCTTCTCAAGGATTGGTTGCGCGGCTGGTGGCGGCGCTGACGCCTGAAAAGTTACGGCTTGACGAGGCGGAAATCAGCCCGACGGTGGCTGTCCCAGGCATCATCTCCGCCAGCCTCGGACAGGCGCATTTCTCCGCGCAGACCAGTCCGTTGACGCTGCGCAATGCGCTCAACGAACGGCTCGGCAGTCGAAAGATCGGCAAAGGCAAAGGCATTATCATCACCATTGATGAGACGCAGGCCGCGTCGCGCGAGGATCTTGTGGCGATTGCTACGGCCGTGCAGCACGTCATCACCGACACCGACGAAAGCGATACGCCTGATGCCGAGAAGAAGGGCGTCGCCATCGTCTTCGCCGGGCTGCCGTACATGGTCAACGATTTGCTTGATAACGAAGTAACGACGTTCCTGCGCCGCGCGTTGCGACGTGAGCTTGACAATGTGCCGCTGCCGGACGTCAGAAGCGCATTCGTCCAGAGCGTCACTGAATCCGGCAAAACCATCAGCAATGACGATGCGCTCGATGCCGCCCGTCGCTCGGAGGGCTACCCGTACATGGTGCAGCTCGTGGGGTATTACATGTGGCAGTCCGCGCAGCGGCGGGGCTCCGCTGTCATCACTGCTGACGACGTGAACGCGGGGGCTGGCGATGCGATGCTAGCCTTTGAGGATGCCGTATGCGCTCCGGCATTGAATGGCACGACGGGTGCTGAACGGCTGTTTCTCACTGCGATGGCTGAGGACTCGCCGAATCCCACGAGAGTGGCTGACATCGCCGAGCGTACGCGTCGAAGCCGCAGCTGGGTGGGCAAATACCGTGCAATCCTCATCAAGGACAAGCTCATCCGGCCGGCCGATCACGGTTACGTGGAATTCGCCGTGCCGCATCTGGGCGAGTACTTGCGTGCGCTTTAGGCGGCGTACGGTTTATGGTCTGCGGTTCGCGATTTGCGGATTACGATCGACGACTGCAATCCGTGATATATCGTCGACAATCGGTGTTCAGCGTCGTCTTTTGCACGCTAACGTGAGGCTGGCGTACGAAATGTTACATAATGGACCTGTAAAACGTTACAGTTTTTACGGCAGGGTCCAACTACCGTAAGAAAGGCGACGCAAGTGAACGGTTCGCCGGCAACGGCTTGCAACCAGCAATCTGTGGTCGGGCGGTTCACAGAGCACAGGAGCGGCAATGACTGTCCCTCTTCATCTATTAAGCAGATTTCCGCGTATGGCCGTGTCAACAGGGTCTTCACAGACATTGGCATGTACCCATAATCGGCGGAATGCCGCGAATCCGTGTCGAAGCATGACGGGCTTGTACTTTCGCAAGTGCTGAATACGCGAAAAAAGTGCTGAATAGATGAAAGTAGTGCCGGATTGTGGTGCCGATGCCGCGATTTTCGTGGTTGCCGCCGACGCGACCGCTGTGGGCGTCTGTTCAGCACTTTTTTCGCGTATTAAGCACTTCGCCAAGTAGCCGACGAATTCGCCATAGCGCGTTTTGGCGGAATACCGCCATTCCCAAGAGTCAGCAAAGGGCCGTCTGAACATGCAAATCTGTGTAATCATCCCAGATGTGCTTAATAGATGTGCCTACCGGTCGCACGCACCCTTAACTGCCTGCAAAAGTGATACATCGCGGCGGTATAGCCATGACAGCGGCATGCACAGGCAAACCGAACACGGTGAAATGCTAAGCGGCATAATGCTCTTACTCGCATATGGCCGTTTCGTCGTCTGGATCGCTTAGAACGACAGGACTTCGACTTTGCCGTTGGTGACCTGGTAGCGGGCGCCGACGATGGTCACCCGCTGCTCGGCGATGGCCTGGCGGATGGTTGCGGAGCCGCTGACGAGTGCTTCGATGGTGCGGGCGACGTGCACGCGCTCGAAGTCGTCGGTGCTGGTGAGGTCGGATTCGCGGGCGGCCTGAATCGAAGCGCCGACTGAGCGCGTGATGATCGAATCCGATTCGGCGATGGTCTTGGCGAGATCGGTCTGGCCGGCACGAGTCGAATCGTCAATCAGCGTCTTAAGCTGGGCGACCGTCGAGGCGACTGCGCCGCAATGCTCGTGCCCGAGCACGACGAGCAGGCTGACCTTGAGCGCTTCCACGGCGAATTCGAGCGAGGCGACAACCGCATCGTCGAGCACTTCGCCGGCCGTGCGAATCGTGAACATATCGCCCAATCCCTGGTCGAAGACGATCTCGGGAGGCACACGTGAATCTGAGCAGGAGAGCACCGCCGCATCCGGATGCTGCGCGTCGATGAGCGATTCGCGCGTCTCCTTGTCCTGCCACGGGTGCTCGGCATCGCCCTGCGAGAACCGGCGATTGCCGGCCAGCATGCGGCTCCACGCGGCCGTGGCCTTCGCTTCGGTCAAGTCGGATTGCTCGGATTGTTCGGGTTGCGCATCGGGTTCGTCGGTCATGGCTTTCCTCTCATTCGGCACATTGCGTCGTTTTGGCTTGTCGTCGTGTCGGCTATTGTCGTATCGTCAATTGCGGCCGTTCGTGCATAGCCTTTCGCCATGATAGTCGCGCACGAATATAAATGATGTAAACAATCACAATCAGCGCGGGTCCACCACGCCCAGCCTAGGCGCACACCGTCGCGAACCTCTGCATACGAATCCCGCAGCCCCCTCCCCCAAAAACCTAAAACCCCAAAAAATCGCGCGGGGCGGGCCGGGAACCCGTAAATTCCCGACCCGCCCTACGGCGTTTATGCCGGATAAAGCCGGACGGACCGCGGCGTGCGCAATCATGCGCAACCGCTCTCATCCGTCCGGATCCGGATCACACCCGAATCAGCCCGTGTTCTGCAGGCCGGCGGCGACTCCCGAAACGGTGCACAGGATCAGGTAGATGAACCCGGCCTGCTGGCTTTCGCTCAGCTCTTCCTTGTCCACCTTCTTGCGCAGCGTCCTCAGCGCGAGCACCTGCGTGACCGACAGCGCGTCGACGTACGGCGAGCGGATACGCACGGCCCGGCCCAGCACGTGACGATGCTGCAGCGGCCATTCGTCGTCGACGATGAGCAGCACCCACTTGCGGGTCAGCTCCATCTCCTCAAGCACCTTGTCGCGCAGATCGTCGCGGTCGCCCAGCGCCAGGTACATCTTGGCGATGCGCTCGTCCGTCTTCGCGATCGACATCTCGATGTTGTCGATGAAGGTGGTGAACAGCGGCCACTCCTTGTACGCCGCACGCAGCGCATCGAGGTCGCCGAACTGCTCGCAGGCCGTTCCCAGGCCGTACCATGCGGCGAGGTTGATGCGCGCCTGCGCCCAGGAGAACACCCAAGGAATCGTGCGCAGATCGTCAAGCGACTTCGCGCCAAGGCCTCGCTTGGCGGGGCGCGAGCCGATCGGCAGCAGACCGACCTCGGTCAGCGGCGTCACGGTGGAGAACCACGGGGCGAAATCGTCGGCCTGGATGAGATCGAGGAAGCGCTTGTGCGAGATATCGCTCAGCGTATTCGCCATATCCGCATACTTCTCGGTCATCTCGGTGTTGATCTTCTCCACGCTCGGCGCGGACTGCAACATCGTGGCGGCCGCGACCGATTCGACGTGGCGCACGGCGAGCACGGGGTTGCCATACCGGGCGAAGATGATCTCGCCCTGCTCGGTGAGCTTGAAGCGGCAGTTGACCGAGCCGACCGGCTGTGCCAGCACGGCGCGGTTCGCGGGGCCGCCGCCGCGGCCGACAGCGCCGCCGCGACCGTGGAACAGGGTCAGATCGATGTCATGGCTCTTCGCCCACTTGGCGATGCGGTCCTGCGCGGAATGCAGCGCGAGCGTAGCGGTGGTCGGGCCGGCGTCCTTGGAGGAATCCGAGTAGCCGAGCATGACTTCCATCTTGCCGCCAGTGGCCTTGAGACGAGCCTGCACCTCGGGGATCTTGATCATTTCCTCGAGCACATCGACGGAATTCTCGAGGTCCTGAAGCTGCTCGAACAGCGGGATCACGTCGATGGTCGGCACGTCCTCGGGGTGCGCGAACGCCATGCGGTTGAGCTCGTACACGTCGCGGATATTCTGCGCCGACTTGGTGAAGGAGATGATGTAGCGGCGCGCGGCCTTCATGCCGTTGCGCTTCTGGATCGAGCCGAGCGCGCGGAAGGTGTCGAGCACCTCGTGCGTCATGGGCTGCAGATCGCCGCGCTCGCCGTGCAGGCCGTGCTCGCGGATATCCTCCAGCGCGCGCGAATGCACCACCGAATGCTGGCGGAACTCCATCTCGACCATGTGGAAGCCGAAGGTCTCAGCCTTCCAGATCAGGTCCTGGACCGGGCCGTAGGCGGCGCGCGGGTCGCCGGCCTCGGCGAGCGAACGCTGCACGATCCGCAGGTCGTCAAGGAACTCGTCGCAGCTGTGATACATGAGATCGGCGTCGCGCTCGATCGTGTAATGCAGCTTGTCGGCCATCACGAGCATGGTCGCGCGGTGCGGCTCCTGCGTGGAGATCAGGGTGGCCTTGTCGGTCAGCCGCTCGCTCATCTCCTTGAGATGGCTCCACAGCTGAAGCAGCTCGGGGCTGGGCGGCGTCGTGCCCGATTCCATCGTCAGATTGCGTCCGACGGTGCGGGTCGCGCCCTCAAGCGCGGTGATGACATGGTCGGTGAACTTGCGGGCGACCTTGCGGCTGACCTTGGCGGTGACGTTTGGGTTGCCGTCGCGGTCGGAGCCGATCCAGCTGCCCGGGTGGAAGAAGGCGGGGCATACCGGCGGCACGAGCCCGGCCTTGTCGCCCAGCACCCAGTCGTCGAAGCGGCGGTAGACCTTGGGAATCGTATCGAAGAGCGTGTCATCGAAGATATCGAGGATGGTGTTCGACTCTTCGACCGGAGTCGGCTTCTTCAGCGCGATCGGCGAAGTGCGCAGCAGGGCGTCGATCTCGTTGTAGAGCCTGCGGCGGTTCTCCTTCTTGTTGGAGCCGCCCAGCGTCGAATCGTTGCTGAGCAGAACCGCGATGCGGCGAATCTTGCCGGCCACTGCCTTGCGGCGGGCCTCGGTCGGATGCGCGGTGAACACCGGGTGGAACTCGAGCTTGTCGAGCAGCGCCTTGGCCTTCGCTGGGCCCATCTCGGTGATGATCTGATGGTAGGTGCTGGTCAGTTCGTTCACCGGATCAACGGCCTGATCGTCGCTGACTTTGGCTTCGCGCTGATGCAGCGAGCTGACGCGGTAATTCTCCTCGCACAGATTCGCCAGATGGAAGTAGGTGGTGAATGCGCGGGCCAGCAGCTGGGCGTCGTGCAGATTCATCGCATCGATGATCTCGCGCGCCTTGTCCAGACCGCTTTCCCCGGCTTCAGCCGGTGCCTGCCCGCTGTACTGCGCGTCGCTGTCGGCCACCACATAATCGCGGACGGTGTCGAACTTGCTGAGCAGCTCGGGGTTGAATTCCCCGACCACATCGCGCAGAATCTCCAGACATAGATCCATGTCGTGCTGCAGCGACGCGGGGAGCTCGTGCTCCTCCGGCAGCTTGGCGGGAGCGGTGACGGGCGTTTGCCCACCACCAGCAGCCGTGGCTTGTGTTTTCTGTTGTGTCATGAGACCTCCTTTGCCGAACTTCGGTTGCTCGATCTGTCGGTCGTTCGCGGCTCCTCCGCGATTGTGGTGACCGGCTGTTGCGAACCCAAAGCCATCGTTCGGTGGTTTGTGCGGCTTCATTGTAAAACTACCAAATCGACATTCGTGTTACCGAAGGGCGTATTGCGCATAATATTGTGCGTATTAGTGGTCATGTTTGCGGTCGTATTTGCTCTTGGTTGATGCGCGATTGATATGCGGTCGATATGTGAATCGATGCGTGAATCGATGTGCTGAGCGCGGCGGCGGGGCATGGCGTTGGGAACGGCTCCGGGCTCATACGTGGCGTGCGCTAGAACTTGTATTGTGACTTCCGAACAACAACGCGAACAGAGCGAACAGGCGACTGCGGCTGCCCACGTGGCCGACCATGCGTCAGGAACTGCTGAGGACACGGCCACGGCGGTGCAGCATTTCCACACCCATTCCATTCCGCTGGATATGGAGGATATCGAGCGCGACTGGGACACGCCGGTGTCCGAAGCCGGCATCGCCGCCAAATCGAGTGTCATTGTGCGCGTCGGCATGCTGGATCTGGGCGCAGGGACCGGAAGCTTCCGGGTGCGCGAGATGATGCATCGCATCGCCTATCCGCTCGGCGTGCATGTGCGAGCCGATGTGAACCTCACCGACATCGAGGCGTCCTGCACCGACGGCAAGAACCGCATCACCGAAGTCGTAGACCTGCCCACGACCGGCGTGAACACCGAGCGCATCTGGCTGCTCGAGCATTTCACCGACTGGTTCAACGTGAATCTCGGCGAGGAATCGATGTACCACGCCAAACCCACAGTCTCCGAGGAACTCGTGGAGCAGCTCGACAACCCCGCGTCGCGCAAATCCGCCATGCGCGCGGTCAAGCAGGCGCGGCGCGAGCGCGAGGATGCTGAGGACGCGGAAGATGCGATTGCGGTCGAGCGCGAGGGCGGGGATGCAGTCGGGGATGCGGCCGAGGGCGGGCAGCTGTCGCCGGCCGCCATGCCTCGCAGCAGCGCCCACAAGCCGCCAAAGGGCCAGTACGCCGAGCACTTCGACCATGTCGGTGCGGCACCGTTGCCAGCAGGCGGCTCCGGCATCACCGTGGGTCAGGTGCATAATCGGCTCGATCTGATCGAACGCCGCCCGCCGCTCTACTCGCCGCTGTTCTCCGGGCTCGGGTCGGCTTTGGCCTGCGCCGCGTTCGTGTTCCTGCTCGGTGGCGGACCCTACGACATGATCGGCGCGTTCATCGGTGCCGGAATCGGCCAATACCTGCGGCGGCTGCTGTTCGCGCGGCGGCTGAACCAGTTCTTCGTCACCTTCGTGTGCGTGGCTATCGCCGCGCTCGCCTGCGTGGGCACTCTGCGCCTGATCGGCATGTTCGACCCGGTCGCGTTGCAGCACGATACGGCATATATTGGCGCGATGCTGTTCGTGATACCCGGATTCCCGCTGATTACCGGCGGTCTGGATATCGCGAAAATCGATTTCCCCTCCGGCATCCAGCGCACCGCCTACACGCTGTCGATCATCCTGATGGCCACGCTGGCCGGGTGGATGGTGGCCACCATCGTGCACCTCAACCCACAGGGCTTCGCGCCGCTGGGACTCGACCTCTGGGTGAACGGGCTGCTGCGCTTCATCGCGGCATTCGTGGGCGTGTGGGGCTTCTCGGTGCTGTTCAACTCGCCGCAGCGTATGTGCTTCACCGCCGCGTCCATCGGCGCGATAACAGACACCCTGCGCCTGACGATCGTCGATTTCGGCGTACCCCCCGAGGCAGCCGCGTTCATCGGCGCGCTGCTCTCCGGCCTGCTCGCCTCGGCCTGGCGCTCCTCAGTGCGCCGTGGCATGCTGCCGCCGCACCTGGACTACCCGCGCATCTGCCTGACCGTGCCCTCGATCGTGATCATGGTGCCGGGCCTCTATATGTATCAGGCCATGTTCCACCTCGGCCAGTTCGACACCCAATCCGCGCTCAACTGGGCCTTCCGCGCCTTCATGGTCATCCTGTGCCTGCCCGTCGGCCTGGCCATGGCCCGCGTCATCACCGACAAAAGCTGGCGCTACGACATTTGACGCTGCGAACGGCTGGGCAGCCATCCGGTCGCCGGCTTTTCGTCCGCATCCTCGTCGCTCAGCGTACGTTATGGTGCACGTTGAGCGAGTCCGTATCGGAAAACGTACGCTGAGTCGCTGTCAGTGTACGTTTTCCAACATGGCCTTCGGTGGCGAGACCGGAATGCGCGCGTACACGAAAAGCTCGTAGGTTCGGAGCGCGAGCAGATGCGTTGAGCGCGTCGTGAAATGTCCTATCAGGGGTGCAGTATTCGAAGGTAGCGAATTAGCGAGAACGGTTATCAATTGGTAGACGTGGTGAATGGAACAGGTATGTCAAGGAAGGACATGACGGCATGATCGAGCTGAAAACGCCTAAGGAAGTCAATGAGATGCGGCCTGCGGGCAAATTCGTGGGAGACATCCTTGCGAAGCTGCGCGAGATGACGCATCCTGGGACGAATCTGCTCGAAATCGACGACTACGTGCGACAGCGGATCGAGGCGCGCCCGGGCGCGGTCTCCTGCTACGTCGATTACGCGCCGGACTTCGGCACCGGCCCCTTCAAGCATTACATCTGCACGTCGGTCAACGATGCGGTGCTGCACGGCATGCCTTACGATTACGCGCTGCGCGACGGCGATTTGCTGTCGATCGATCTCGCGATCACGGTTGACGGGTGGGTTGGCGATTCTGCGATCAGCTTCGTCGTTGGCAAGAAGGCCGACCCTGAAGACCTGCGGCTCATCCAGGCCACGCGCGACGCGCTCGTCGCCGGCATCCGCATGGCGCGCTCGGGCAACCGGCTGGGCGATATCTCGGCCGCTATAGGCGACGTGGCCCGCGAGCAGGGCTATATGGTCAATCTCGAATTCGGCGGGCACGGCCTCGGCCGCATCATGCACGGCGATCCCTTCATTCCCAACGACGGCAGGGCGCATCACGGCTTCCGCCTGCGTCCGGGCCTGGTCATCGCCATCGAGCCCTGGCTGCTGCGCACGACTGACGAAATCGTGCAGGACGAGAAGGACGGGTGGACCATCCGCTCCGCAGACGGCTCGCGCGGCGCCCACACCGAGCACACCCTGGCCATCACCGACGGCGACCCCATCATCCTCACCGCGCGCGAGCACGATGAAACCGTGGATGCGTTGGGGTTCTGAGGGGTTGAGGGGTAGCGTGCCATGTGAAGGCCGCTACCCTGCGTTTTTTACCGCGTGTTTTTGCCCCGCGTTTTTACTTCACATTCTTGATGCGCAGAATGAGCGCGGTGGCGATCAGCACGATGACAATCGCGAAAATGAACACTGCTGAGTAGGCGACCGTAGGGGTCTGGCTGGTGCCGAGCACGGCCTTGACGATGACGACGATCACCGAAGTCATAAGCGAACCGATGACCGTGGACAGCGTGTTCGCAAGGTTCAGGATACCTAAGTCCTTGCCGGCCTCGTCCGGATTGGGCAGCACGGATACGTTCAGCGCCTGGTCGATGGCGTTGTATATGCCGTAGCCGAGCCCGGCGATGGCCGCGAAAAGATACATGCCAAGCTGCGAGCGGAAGAGCAGCGGCATCAGCGTGCCAATGGCGAACAGGCAGCTGGCGAGTGCGACCGGGATTTTGCGCATGCCGAGCCGGTCGGTTATCGGTCCGGCGGAGACAGCGGCGATAAGCGATACGATCAGGGTAATCACGGCCATTGTGGCGATGACGGACACGGCTTTGACCTTCGCGTTTGGGTCATTTGCGAAGATGTAGTCCTGCGCGATGAAGAGCTGGTAGGTGTTGATCATCCAGTAGCCGCCCATCATCAGGGTTCGGCCGACGAGCGCGTAGTAGAAATCAGGGGCGTGCCTCGGCGGACGGAAGCTTGTGAGCATCGACTTGACGGTGATTTCGACGCGCGGCTCGTCCCGGTTCGACTGTTCGCGCGGCCATACGACGACCACGAAGATGCCGGACAGCGCGAATACCGCCAGGCCCATCATCCAGCCAGCGAACACTCCGGCCGCCCCGTTTTTGAGCAGCTGCGCTCCCACGAAGGAGCCTACGGTCTGCCCGGCTGCGCCGCCGGCGCCGTAGAAGCCGGAGATCGTCCCGCGGAACTTGTCGGGGATGCGGTCGGACACGGTGGCGACATACGGGGCCAGCATCATGTTGTAGCCGAGCTGGGTGCAGCACCACAGCACCACGATCAGCGTCTGCGAATGGGTGAATGCGATTGAGCCCACGGACAGGCCGGCAATGATGCCGCCGGAGATGATCCACGGGCTGCGTTTGCCGAAGCGTGAACGGGTCAGGTCAGAGAAGGTGCCGAAGACGATATTGGACAGGAGCGCCACCACCGCGCCAACGGCGTTGATAATGCCGAGCATCGATTCCTTGCTGGCCGGATCGATGCCTTCGAGCACATCCGGCAGGATCAGGGAGCTCAGCGCGACCCAGGGAATGGCGCAGGCAGTGGCCGAAATGGTGAAGCCGATGCCGAGGCGAACCAGTTCCCTCATGGTTGGTCGATGACCGTCGGCGGAAACCATCGGGTCGCGCATATCCATGAAGGCGGAGTCGGGATCGGGCACGGGCGCATCCACGGTAGCTATGGCTTTCAGCCCTTCTGCAGGCGCGGCTGGCGTGGTGGGAACCGAGGCGAGCTGCGGCTTTTTGGCCTGTGGCACCGTTGTAGCCGTCTCCGTAGCTGTCGTATCGGTGCCGTTGAGGGCCGCCTCGGGTGGCTTGTCGCTGGGTGGTTCGTCGTTGGATAATTCGGCCGGCGCGAGTGCTGCGGCGCTGGGATCTAATAATGTGGTCATAGCGGTCTTTCTGCGTGCTCATGTCGTGGGTGGTTCATGCGCCTTGCCCGCGTTGGATGTGTTGGATTGGCATTCGTTGTATTAGCCGGATTGTGTTGGCCGGACTGCGCGATGACTATGATGATTCTGATGGCCGTGTCAGCTCACGGTCGGCGGATTGGCGATGAGATCGTTGCTGCGGTGCTCGCCTGCGCCATCGGTCCAGGTCAGCGAAACGACTGAGGCTTTGCTGTCGACTCCCAGACCGCGACTCGGTTCGAAGCTGAGTGAGGCCGTGCTTGCGCCATCTGCGGCAGTCCAGCTGAGGGTGATCGAGCGGTCGGAGCCGGCAGTATAGCTGAATGCGCCGTTGAAGGCGTCGAGGGTGTTGCGCAGGCGGCACAGCGCATTGAGCGCGCGCACCACGGGGCGTTCGAGGTTCCTGTCGATTTCGGCGACCGAGTAGTAACGCCGGTTGATGTCGCGGCCGTTGTTGGTCGTGGCGAGCAGCTCCATGTCGTTCGCGCCGGCCAAGGCCCCCACGTAATAGACCTGCGGGATGCCCGGCAGGAAGAACTGCACGGCGCGCGCGGCGATATAGTGCTGGTCATTGCAGCCGAGCGCCGAGTAGTACGTGGAGTTGACCTGGTAGAGATCGAGGTTGCTCGCGGCGGCGCCTGTCGCGGCCGCTGACTCGCCGTGCGTATTCGCGTGAATCGTGGTGACCAGGCTGTCCACGGCCTCGTCCGCGATTAGCCCCTTGAGGCTGCGGTCGAGTTGGTCGGAGCCGATGTCGATTACGCCGATGCCGTCATGCGTGTCGAGCACGTTGACCGCGTTGTTCGGGCGGACCTCGATCCAGTGTGCCAAAGCGCTCGTCTCTCCGGTGAACAGCGTGTGCAGCAGGAGCGGCGGCAGCGCGAAATCGTAGACGCGGTCGACCTTCGAGGCGATGCCGATCTGCTTCTTGTAATACGAGTGGACCTCGATTAGGGTCTCCAAACCGCGTTGGGCTGCCTCGGCCTTGATGCGGCCGATCAGCTCGAAGGTTTTCGGCGTCATGAAGCAGCTCGTGCCGGCCTCCTTGGCGCCGTAGCCCACGGCGTCCAGGCGGATGTCCTGCACATGGCTCGCCGCTAGGCGGTCGAGGATCGAAATCAGGTATGCCCAGCCTTCCGGCGAATCCGTATCGATATCGACCTGCTGCGGCGTGAACGTCGTCCACACCAGTCGCGTGGTGCCGCCCCAGTTGTAATGCGTGAACGGCAGGCCCGGCCGCGGGCGGTAGATGCCGGCGAGCTCCTCCTCATTGGCGCCATCAGGAAAGACGCTGGACATGGTCAGGAACATCTTGGCGTAGGGGCTGGTTTCGCCTTTGGCCATAACGTCTTGAAACTGATGCGACTGCCAGGACATATGGTTGACGATGGTGTCCACCATGATTTCGTGGGTGCGGCTCAGTTCGGTCACATCATCCCAAGAGCCAAGTCGGGAATCGACCTGCGTGTGGTCAATGGGGTCGAAGCCGGCGTCCGCCCCATCGAACGGCGTGAAGAACGGCAGGATATGAACGCCCTCGTACACCCCCTCGAAGCGCGTACGCAGCATGTCCGTCATTGAGGAGATCGTCCCGTCGCCGAACCTGTTGGCGTAGGTAATGAGCTGGACTGCGTTCTTCACTGAATCTCCAATCTGTTGCATGCTGTGCTGCGGCAATGTGGTGCTGTTGGTTGTTGGCGGTTGTTGTTGCGTGATCGGTATGCGGCGCTCGCATCGGTGCTGCATCGGCGCCGAATCAGTGTTAAATCTGTATCGAACCGGTTTTACCCAAGTCAATATAAGAGGCCAGGGAGACATCGGCTGTGCTTGCGTTGTTCTTGGGTATGAACGCCTCACCGATATCGGTTTCATGGGTTTTCGGGTTGCGGCGCGTGCGGGTCATGCGTTCTAGGCGCATGGTTGCTGTGCTCGCAGGGTTCAATAGGGCGTTTGGGGCATGCGGTTATGCCGCGCTCGGCAGCATATGTGGATGCTTCCCGAAATGTATTAGGCACTTTTCGTGAATCATGCTTCTGCCAGCGTCGAGGAGGCAGCACGACGGTTCTAGGAAATGGTGGTATTCTGCCGAAACGTCGTGTGCCAGATTCGTGGGCTACTTGGTGAAGTGCTTAATAGACGGGAAAAGTGCTTAATAAGCGATTCAGATGGTGATAATGAACGATAACGGCGGTCGACTATCCGGCAATATCGCGTAGTAAGCACTTTTTTCGTCTATTCAGCACCTCATGAAAGTATGCGCCCGATTGACTCCTCACGAATCGTTGATATTCCGCCAATCCTGAAGGCATGATACGCTTTTGGAAGCCTTCACTCGACCGGTCGCACACAGCAATGTGCTGAGTAGATGGAGGTCGGGACCAGTAAGGCGAAATCAGTGGGGCATAGTCAACGTCAATGATATGGGGCTGCCTAAGTCACACTTTTAGGGCTGCCTAAGGCAATAGTATGGGGAAATGTGCGGTGACTGCGGCAGGCGCACGCAATGCTTGGATGAGGTGATGATGCTGGTACGGGTCGTTGCTGGTGCCGTTGCAGGCACTCGCATGTGCACGGCCGTACAGTCAAGCCGTGCAGCCAAGCTATGCAGTCGAGCTACGACACTGCGCTATGACACCATGTCGATGTGCGGAATTTCACGCGGAATTCCGGCCTGTTGTGTGCGTTTTTGGGCTGATGCGGCGATAATGGAATTATGACTATTGCAACCCATGAACGTTATGCGCAGATGCTGGATGCCGCCCGCCGCGGCGGCTATGCCTACCCCGCGATCAATGTCACCAGCACGCAGACGCTCAACGCCGCGTTGCAGGGATTTGCCGAGGCCGAATCGGATGGCATCATCCAGATTTCGGTTGGGGGAGCGGCCTATCTTTCGGGGCAGTCGGTGAAGGATCGGGTTGTCGGCTCGCTGGCGCTGGCCTCGTTCGCGCACGAGGTCGCGGCGCACTACCCGAATATCACCGTGGCGCTGCACACCGACCATTGCGCCAAACAATATCTGGACGAATGGGTGCGGCCGCTGCTGCGCCATGAGATCGATGAAGTGGCGCACGGCCAGGAGCCGACCTTCCAATCGCATATGTGGGACGGTTCGACGGTGCCGCTGGATGAGAATCTCGATATCGCCGAGGAATTGCTGGAACAGTCGGTGAAGGCGCATACGATTCTCGAAATCGAAATCGGCGCGGTCGGCGGCGAGGAGGACGGTCATTCCGCCGAAATCGACGAGAAGCTCTACTCGACGCCCGCTGATGGCGTGAAAGTCGCGCAACGTCTAGGACTCGGCGAACGCGGCCTGTACATGGCGGCGTTCACCTTCGGCAATGTGCATGGAGCCTACAAGCCAGGCATCGTGCAGCTGCGGCCCGAACTGCTGGGCGATATCCAGCATGAGGTGGCTGCGGCGGTGCGCGACGGGCGGGTGTCTTCCGTGCCGACGGCTTTTGCGGATAGCGCTACCGCGCGTGCTGGTTCTGGTGCAAGCCTTGGCACAGGTGCGAATACCGGCGCTGACACAGACGCGGCGAATGCAGTAGCCGCTGAGAAGCCCTTCGCGCTCGTGTTCCACGGCGGCTCAGGTTCGCGCCCTGAGGAGATCGCCCAGGCAGTGAGCCACGGCGTCGTCAAGATGAACGTCGACACCGACACCCAGTACGCCTTCACCCGCGCGGTCGCCGGCCACATGTTCGAGCATTACGCCGGCGTGCTCAAAATCGACGGCGAAGTAGGCGAGAAACGCTTCTACGACCCGCGCTCCTGGGGCCGCGAAGCCGAATCCTCCATGGCCGCCCGCATAGTCGAGGCCTGCCAGCAGCTCGGCTCCGCCGGCAAAGCGCTGAAGTAGGGCGGTTTTGGGCGCTCGCCTTGTTGTGAGTGCTCGTGCAACTGCCCGAGGTCGTACATATCGCTGGCCGACCGTCACGATTCCCGCACTATCGCGGGGCTTGTGCGGGCGTTGTGTCGTTTGGGCGCTGTCATACGTCACAAGGCCCGCATGATAGTCGAAGTAGTGCGGGAATCGTGATGATTCGTGGCTCAATGACTGTCCAAGGGTGGACTCCGTTGTTTCCTCGGGCCCTTAGCCGGCCTTCGGCATCGGCTACTCCCAGCGCACTGCGCTGGGAGTTTAACGCCTCCGCAGGCGTTGTGACGGTTGCGTGTGTGAGTGTCGCATTTTATACGCTAAGTCGGGGCTGGCGTATGAAATGTTACGGAATCGGACCTCACAACGTTGCCTTTTGCACGGCAGGGTCGCGTTAGCGTACAAAAGGCGACGCTGAAACAGGTCACGATTGCTTGAGATCGCTATGAGACCCAAGCGTTTGGGCGAGGCTGCGGCTCACAGTGACGATTTCTTTCTATGCGTCCGGAGATTGAGCGCGAACTATTAGCGCAAAGCAAGCCAGCCTTCGTGCAGTAACGGCGCAAACCGGTTCACCGAAAGTTCAATGTCATTATGCCGACGCTTAACCTGAGTCACCACTAAGGTTAAGAATCCGGTGCCATGCTGATGCCGTGTTCAAGAAAACATCACATATCATGGCATCCGTCATTACCATTGGATGCGCTCTCTCCTTCCTGGCAGGCTGCGGCAATGCCAACGGTTCCTCCGGAACATCCAGTGATAGCACCAACTCCTCCACCTCATCCGTCGCGCCTCGGCAGGGCGGGAATCTGACCATCGGCTTGGACCGCGAAGTTCAGACGCTCGACATCGCCAGCTCCATCACCACGCAGCAGCCGCTGCTCATCCTGTCCACGGCGGTCTACGAGCCGCTGATGAAGGCGGGCAAGGATGGCTCCGTCGAGCCGGATATGGCCAAATCATTGACCTCCGACACCACGGCGACGCAGTGGAAGCTGACCTTGCGCGACGGCCTGAAGTTCTCCGATGGCACACCGCTGACCTCCAAGGAGGTCGTCGCCCATATCAAGCGCCTCGGCGACCCCGCCACCAAGTCCTCTGCGATGGCCCAAGTGGCGCAGATCAAGCAGATGGACACCCCCGACGCCGCAACGGTCACCTTCGCCCTGGCGAGACCGAACGCGGATTTCGCCGCGCAGTTCACGCGCGCCTTGGGCATGATCGAGTCCACCACCGCCAAGGACCCGTTCGGGTTCCCGCTAGGCGCAGGCCCTTACCAAGTCTCCGACTTCACTCCCGGCAGCTCGGTGAAGCTCACCAAGAACGCCAATTACTGGGGAGACAAGCCCTACCTTGATACGGTGACCTACAAGATGATCCCTGACGCGGACTCACGTTTCCAGAGCCTGAAATCCGGCGACATCGACCTGATGTGGTCCGAATCGGCCTCGCAGTTCCAGGAGGCCGCCAAGGATTCCTCGCTTAAGGTCATGAAGGCTCCGGCATCCATGAGCATGGTCCTGCTGAACTTGAAGGATGCTCAGCTTGCCGATGCTTCCGTCCGCAAGGCTTTGGCGCAGGCGATCGACCGCAAGGCGCTGAACGCCGTGGTGAATCTCGGTGAGGGCAAGCCCATCGACAATCCGTACGCGCTGCTCGGCGGTGTCGCCCCCAAGGACTCCAACTACCCGCAGTACGACCTGAATGCGGCCAAGTCGGTGCTGGAAAGCAAGCATATCAAGCTCACGCTCAACTGCGAGAACCGCCCGGACACCGTGCAGCGCGCCACCGCGCTCAAGGATATGCTGGGCAAGGCTGGCGTCGACATCACAGTCACGCCCGTCGAAAGCGCGAACTACACCTCGCAGCTCATGTCCGGCGAGTTCCAGATGGCCGACTTCGTGACTTCGGTGCTTTCGGATCCTTCCGGAGCGCAGTATCTGTTCACGTCAAAGGGACCGTACAATTTCACCGGATACGCGAACACGACGGTTGACTCCGCCATCGCCGCCGCCTCGGCTACCACCGACGAATCCAAGCGTGCCGCTGCTTTCGCCACCGCATCCAAGGCGCTTGGCAAGGATGTGCCGGTGCTCTGGACCACCGCGACGAACGCCGGTTTCATCATGAGCAATAAGATCGCGGCTTTCCCCGACATCTCGCACAACACCTTGATTGAGGCGCAGGCGGGCAAGATCGCTCTGGGCGAAGGCCACTGATGCGCAAGACCATCGGCACTCGCATCGTCCGCTCGATTCTGGTGCTGCTCGTCGTCATCGTGGCAGTCAACCATCTTGTGGCGCTGCTGCCGGGCGATGCGACCATGCTGCTGCTCGGTCAGGATGCGACCGCGCAGCAGCGCGCGCAGCTGCGACAGGACCTGGGGCTGGATAAAACCGAGTTGCAACGCCTCGGCGGCTGGTTCGGCGGCATCCTGCGCGGCGACTGGGGCACCTCCTTTGCCAGCGGACGGCCGGTGCTGCACGAAATCGCCAGCAGGCTGCCGGTCACCCTCGAAGTCGTCCTGCTCGGCCAGGCCGTCGCAGTGATTCTCGCTCTGCTGATCGCCACGTTCAGCGTGCGGCATATCAATGGCGCGGCGGACCGCACCCTCTCCGGATTGTCGTTCCTCATGCTTTCCGTGCCGTCATTCGTGATTGGTCTGCTGCTGATCTACATCTTCGCGGTGACGCTGAACGTGCTGCCGGCCTCAGGGTATGTGCCATTCGCGCAGAATCCGGGCAAGAATCTGGTGACGATGATCATGCCGGCGCTCACCATGGGGCTGGGCGAGGCCGCCGTGTATGCGCGCACGCTGCGCGGCTCGCTGATAGCCACCATGTCCGAGCCGTACATGGATGCGGCCCATGCGCGCGGCGCATCGCCATGGAAAGCGCTGTGGACCCGCGCCTTGCGTCCGTCGAGCGTCTCGTTCGTCACCTTGGTCGGCATGAACATCGGCGTGAGCATGGGCGGCTCGCTGATCATCGAGAACATCTTCGGCATCCCCGGTATCGGCAGGCTTGCCGTCACTGCCCTGCAGGGGCGCGACATCCCCTTGCTCCAAGGCATTGTGGTGTTCGCAGCCTGCGCGGTGCTGATCATGAGCATGCTCGTTGACGTCGCCGCCTATCTCATCAACCCAAGCGGCTCTCATGAGTAGGGAGCGCACCAGTGAGGAAGGTACAGGTGAAGATGATGCAGGTGAGGAACGCATGAGCGGAAAACCGAGAATGTCCCATATCGCATGGCATGCCTTCGTTGCGAGGCTCACCACGGCCAGAGTCGTGGCGATTGTCTGGCTCGTCATGCTCGTCGTCATGGTGCTGTATTCCTATCTCGCACATATCGATGCGTACGGCAACGACTATCAGGCACTGAGCCAGGCTCCCAGCGCCGCGCATCTCTTCGGCACCGACAATCTGGGTCGCGATGTGTTCGCCCGCACGATGCAGGGAGCCATAATCAGCGCGACTGTGGGAATTACCGCGGTATGCATCGGCTTCGTCTGCGGGCTGGTGCTCGGCATGATCGCCGGCTATCTCAAAGGAACGGCCGACACCATCGTCGAATTCGTGTGCGATGTGGCCTTTGCGGTTCCTCCGATGCTGATTATCTCCACGATTGTCGCTTTGCGAGGGCCGAGCATCATGGTCATCGCCTGCGCGATAGGCGTGTTCAGCATCCCGATGTTCACACGCATGTGCCGCGCGGCGACTGTGCCCATCACCTCGGAGAACTACTGCTTGGCCGCCCGTGTGCAAGGCGCTGGGCTGACGCGCATCATCGCGCGTGAGATTCTGCCCGGCGTGCTGCCGCAAGTCAGCGCCTACGCCTTCACCGCCCTGGCTGGCGCGATTGTGGCGGAAGGGTCGCTGAGCTTCATCGGCTTCGGCCTGCGCCCGCCTACCCCTTCATGGGGCGGGCTGATCGCGGAGGGCCGCACACAGCTCGCCGCAGCCCCGTGGGTCACGCTGTGCCCGGTTGCGGTGCTGTGCCTGACGATCTTCTCCATCAATACCATCAAGGAACTCTTCGAGTCGGAGACCAACGCATGAACGAACCATTGAACAGCACAGCGAATAGGCAGGCGGTGCCAGTGCTCGAAGTGCGCGATCTTTCCGTCACCTTCCAGACCGGGCACGGCCCGATTCAGGCCGTGAAGCATGTCAGCCTCGTCATCCGAGCCGGGCAGGCCTTCGGCATCGTCGGGGAATCGGGAGCCGGCAAAAGCGCGCTCATGCGCGCCATCGCGGATATCCAGCCGCTGGGGACCAGAAGCGAGATCACCGGCAGCGTCACCATCAACGGCAAGGAGCCGGCTCGCATGTCTGCCCGCAGGCGTCGCGCGTTCATGTGCTTGCAGGTCGGCATGATCTTCCAGGATCCGCTGCGTTCGCTCAACCCCACCTACCGCGTCGGCAGTCAGCTGACCGAGGCGCTGGCCAATATGGACAGCCGGCCCGATGCGAAGGCACGCAAGGCACGCGGTCTGGGCATGCTGAGAACCACCGGGTTCGACAACCCCGAATCGCTCTGGCGCCGTTACCCCTTCCAGCTTTCCGGAGGCCAGCGGCAGCGCATCGGCATCGGTGCCGCAGCCATTGGCCACCCGCAGCTGCTCATCGGCGATGAACCCACCACCGCTCTTGACGTGACGGTGCAGCACCAGGTTCTCGACGTGCTGGACGACATCAGACGCGCCACAGGATCCGCTTTTCTGCTGGTCACCCACGATCTCGATGTGGCCGCGGAACGATGTGACACGATTGCGGTTATGAAAAGCGGCAAGATTATCGAAGTCGGACCGACCGAGCAGATCATGACGCGGCCGCAGAATCCCTACACCAAGGCGCTGCTTGCCTGCATTCCTTCGCTTGAGGGGGAGCGGCTGCGCAGACTGCCCACCGTCGAATCAATCTACGCCGAAGGAGGCGCGCAATGACCTCTGCAGTGCAACCTGAGGCAACGTCCGCGGATGGCGGGCGCGGCGAACGGGAGGAATCCGTGCCCGCCGCGCAGCCATCTCAGCCCTCGCAGCCCGCCGCGTTGTCCATACGGCATTTGGCCTGCGCATATGGCACAACGGAAGTGCTCCATGACATCAATCTGGAAGTGCCCCAAGGCCGGTGCGCGGCACTGGTCGGAGAATCCGGCTCGGGCAAATCCACCATCGCCAAAACGGTTATGGGCATGAAGGCGCCTGCGCGCGGATCGGTTCTGGTGTGCGATCGGGAGGTGCAGTACAGGCGAAGCCGATTGCGCAAAGCCAGCGGGCGCAGCGGCAGCCAGACCGGAGCTGTCGGCGGTAACGGTGGCAACGGCAGCGACCATTGGGACAGCCGCCCACGGGTGCATATGGTGTTTCAAGATCCGGTCTCCTCGCTGAATCCACATCGCCGGATTCTCGACGTCGTAGCCGAGCCCTACACCATCGCCAATCACCTCGCATCGAGCGAGCGTCTGGCGAAGGCGGCGGCTCTGCTGGCCCGGGTGGGCATCGACCCGGATCGCTACGGCCCGGCGAAAGCAGGGGAGCTTTCCGGAGGTCAGGCGCAGCGCGTGGCCATCGCACGCGCCATCGCCGCCGATCCCGAGCTGCTGATCTGCGATGAGCCGGTCTCCTCGCTCGATGTGTCGGTGCAGGCCACCGTGCTTAATCTGTTCGCCGATCTGCGCGACCAGGAGCATATGAGCATGCTGTTCATTTCGCACAATCTTTCCGTGGTACGCATGATCTCAGATGCGGTCTACGTGCTCGACCAAGGATCCATCGTGGAAAGCGGCGACACCGAGCAGGTGATCCGGCATCCGCAGCACGCCTACACGCAGCGGCTTATCGCATCAGTGCCGCGCTACCGGGCGCAAGCATAGCGCATAGGCGTCACCGTCGGCCAGCCGCAATATCGTCAACTACAATCACCGCAGCAAAGGAATAGCATCAATGAGTTCAGCACTTCCCGCAACATTTCTCTGGGGAACCAGCAACGCCGCATATCAGATCGAAGGCGGCTGGGACGCCGACGGCAAGGCCCCGTCAGTCTGGGATACGGCATACCGCAATGGCAGCCTTCGCGTGCACGATGGCGCTGATCTGGGCAGGGCCGCCGACGAATATCATCGGCTCGACGAGGATCTCGATCTGATGCGTGACTTGGGCGCGCAGGCCCACCGCTTCTCGATTTCCTGGCCGCGGGTCGTGACCGATGCCGAAGGGCATATCAACGAAGCCGGGCTGGATTACTACGACCGGCTGGTGGATGGGCTGCTGGCGCGCGGCATCCTGCCGGCGGCATGCCTGTACCACTGGGACACCCCGCAATGGCTTGAGGAGCGCTGCGAAGGGTGGATGGGCCGCGAATCGGCCGAGCAATTCGCGCGCTACGCCGAAATCGTGGCGCAGCGGCTCGGCGACCGCGTCGATCAGTGGTACACGATGAACGAGCCGTCCCACCCGGCGATGGCCGGATACGTCGCGGGCTTCCTCCCGCCGATGCGCAGCGAAGGGGCGCGCGGCCTCGACGCCGTGCACAACATCCTGTTGGCGCATGGCATGGCTGTGCGTGCGCTGCGCTCGGCGAAGGTGTCGGGCCGCATCGGCACCATTCTTTCCGTTGCCGGCGTGCAACCCGCCACCTGCAATCCTGCTGACGTGCAGGCTGCCGAGACCGCGCGGCGCTCGTTCGACCGGCTGATGCTCGACCCGCTGATGGGCAGGGGCCACGTCGCGCTGATTCGCGAGCAGGTGCAGGCCGATGGCACTTGCCGTGAGGACGATATGGATGTCATCGCCGAACCGCTGGACATTCTCGGCGTCAATTGGTATTCCAACATGTACGCCACGACGCCGGAGCGTGCGCCGATGTTCTTCGAATCCGGAAACGATAACGAGAAGGCTCTGCATGCGTTCTCATCGATGCTGGGCGAAGGAAACGGTGTCGCCATCGTGCCCGGCCCGGGCAGGCGCTGGTGGAGCCCGCGCGGATTTCGCCAGGAGACGCCCGGCGGCCTGCGCGCAACCGTGGAATGGGTGCACGAAAGCTACCCGGACCATCCGCGCATCATCATTACGGAGAACGGGCGCGGCACCGCGTATCCGAGCGCAGCGGAGGGGCTGACGGAATCAACGGAGTCGGCGATACCGGCGGAGTCGGTGGGCGAGGCTGCAGAAGACGCTGGGCAATTGCAAGCAAGCCTGAACGATGCCGTGCGCATCCGGGCGCTTGAGCACAACATCCGCGATCTGCATGCGCTTGCGAGCGAGGGCATCGCAGTCGACGGGTATTACGTCTGGTCCAACATCGACAACATCCAGTGGATGGACGGGTTCTCCGAGCGCTTCGGGCTGGTCCATGTCGATGCGGCGACGATGGAGCGCACGCCGAAGGATTCCTTCGCCTGGTACCGCGACGTGGTCAGTCACAACGGCGACCTTGACGCGCTCGATGCTCCTGTTGCTGAGGAGCGCTTCGATGGTGACGTCAACGGCATCGAGTTGGGCGGCGTGCCCAACGCTCGTGGCATTGGCGGCCTGCGCACCGTGAGTGACCATTATCTGCGTTCGGGCTTCTTCTTCCGCTCTGCGGGGCTGAACTTCATGAAGCCTGAAGGCGCTGAAGAGCTGCGCCGTCTGGGCGTGCGCACCGTGATCGATCTGCGCGACCCGTGGGAGATCGGAACCTGGCCGTACCAGCTGGACGATGATATCGAGGTGCTGCGCATCGGACTGCTGGGCAGCGGCGTTGCGGATGGCGGCGTTTCCGATGGCGACGGAGAGGGCGCCGGAGAGGGCAATGAGACCGGGGGTTCGACAAGCAAACCACTCAGCGCTCGTGCACTGCGGGGGCTTGCGTCGGTGCAACTGCCGGAGCTGTATCGCCGGATTGCCTTCGATCATGCGGACAAAGTCATTGCGGTGCTGCGGGTTCTGGCCCGCAGCGAAGGCAGACCAGTGCTGATTCATTGCACGGCGGGCAAGGACCGCACCGGCATCGTATCCGCCGTGCTGCTCGGATTGCTGGGCGTCGAGGATGCGCTGATCGTCTCGAATTACGCGCAGTCCGCAGCCAATCTGACCAGCGCGTTCAAAGCGGCCATCAGCCAAGGCCTTCCGGGAAAACTGGGCAAGATCGCCAATCTTCAAGGCGCGGCGGCGGCGCTGCTCGCCTCGCCGGGCGAGACCATGCAAGGGCTGCTCGACGATATGCGCGGGCGCTACGGCACGGTCACGCAATACTGCCTCGCCAATGGAATGAGCGAAGAGGAGATCGCCACGCTGCGCACGCTGTTCATCGAATAGGCCTGGATCCGGGCGTTGCGTGCCTGATTTGCATGTTGGAGGAAAGGCGGAGGATATGATGTCACGGTAAGACATAGTCCAACAGGTGGTGCAAGTCCGAAGTGGAAGCAAAGAAGAGCGTGCGCAAAAGCCCCAAGGGCGAACGCAGGCGGGAAGACATCGTCAGGTCGGCCACCCGTCTGTTCAGCCGATATGGATATGAGCGCGTTCGCATTGCCGACATCGCCAAGGAAGTCGGCATCTCCGACGCCGGAGTGCTCTATCATTTCCCGACCAAGGAGGCGCTGTTCACCGCCATCGTCGATCTGCGCGAACGCGACTACCGATTGGACATGGCGGATGCGGACAGCGTACGGGAGATGCTCGACCGCAGCATCGAAAGCGTGCAGCAGGCGGCCACGCATCCTGATCTTCTGCGGCTGCGCGTCACGCTCACCGGCATTGATGTGGCGGAGGACACCCCGGTGCGCGGGCGGTTGGCGCGCAACTTCGCCCTCATGCTGCCGCCTGCGGAGAAGACAATACGCAAGGGCATCGCGGCGGGCGAAATTCGCGCGAATGTCGACCCGCAGCACGCCGCGCTGACGATGTACGCCATCAACGAGGGCGTGCGCAGCCAGTGGGTGCTCGCCAGCAGCCTGCACTACGAGATGTCGTATGTGCGCACTTACGCCGACGGGGTGAACATGCTTTACCGCGGCATCGCGGAGCGGCCATTGCCCAGCAGAATCGACGTCGGCTCCATCGAGTGACGGCTGAATGACGGGGGCTGGCCTCTAGCTGTGAGACGCCCGTCACGATTCCCGCACTATCGCGGGGCTTGTGCGGGCGTTGTGTCGTTTGGGCGCGGTCATGCGTCACAAGGCCCGCATGATAGTCGAAGTAGTGCGGGAATTGTGACGATTCGTGGCTCAATGACTGTCCAAGGGTGGACTCCGTTGCTACCTCGGGCCCTTAGCGGGCCCTCGGCGTCGGCTACGCAGAACCCACAGGGTTCTGCGCTTAACGCCTCCGCAGGAGTTGTGACGGTTGCGTGTGCGAACGTCGCCTTTTGTACGCTAACTCGACGCTGGCGTATGAAATGCTACGGAATCGGACCTCACAACGTTGCCTTTTGTACGGCAGGGTCGCGTTAGCGTACAAAAGGCGACGCTGAAACAGTCATGTGCCCAGCAGCCGCACGCAACCGCACGCAGCCGCGCCAACCCCGCTGGTATAGGCGTCACGGTAGGGTGTTTTTGGCGTAATCAGGCGGACGCGGAGGTGCGGTATGGCCGGAATCATTCTTATTGGTGCTCAGTGGGGCGACGAAGGCAAGGGCAAGGCGACCGATTTGATCGGCACGCGGGTCGACTATGTCGCGCGCTTCAACGGCGGCAACAACGCGGGCCACACGGTGGTGGTCGGCGACGAATCGTACGCGCTGCACCTGCTGCCCAGCGGCATCATCAGCCCCAACGTCACGCCGGTCATTGGCAATGGCGTCGTGGTCGACCCCGAGGTGCTGTTCGAAGAGATCGAAGGCCTGGAATCGCGCGGCGTGGACTGTTCGCGGCTGCTGGTGAGTGAGGGCGCGCAGGTTATCGCGCCGTACCATCGCGTGCTCGACAAGGTCACCGAGCGCTTCCTCGGCAAGCACAAGATCGGCACGACCGGCCGTGGCATCGGCCCGGCGTACGCGGACAAGATTAACCGCGTCGGCATCCGCGTGCATGACCTGTTCAACGCGCAGCACTTGCATGACAAGGTCGAGGCGAGCCTGCACCAGAAGAACGAGATGCTCGTCAAGCTCTATAACCGCCGCCCGGTTGACGTGGACGAGACCACGGACCATCTGCTGGCGCTCGGCGAAAAGCTCAAGCCCTACGTCGCCAACACTTCGCTGATTCTCAACAAGGCGCTCGAAGAGGGCAAGACCGTGCTCTTCGAAGGCGGCCAGGCCACGATGCTCGACGTGGACCACGGCACCTACCCGTTCGTCACGTCGTCGAACCCGACCGCAGGCGGCGCATGCACCGGAACCGGCGTCGGCCCGACCAAGATCACCCGCGTGATCGGCGTCTCGAAGGCCTACGTCACCCGCGTGGGCGAAGGCCCGTTCCCCACAGAGCTGAACGACGAATCCGGCGAATGGCTGCGCGCCCAGGGCCATGAATTCGGCGTCACCACTGGTAGGCCTCGCCGCTGCGGCTGGTTCGATGCGGTCGTGAACCGCTACGCCGTGCAGGTCAACGGTCTGACCGACATCGTGCTCACCAAGCTCGACGTGCTCACGGGCCTGAAGGAAATCCCCATCTGTGTGGGCTACGACGTGGAAGAAGCAGACGGCACGCACACCCGCTACGACGATATGCCGGTCGATCAGGCCGCCTTCACCGCCGCCAAGCCGATTTATGAAACCATGCCCGGCTGGGATGAGGACATCTCCAAGATTCATACTTTCGAAGGCCTGCCCGCCACCACGCAGGCGTATGTGCATCGTCTCGAAGAGCTCTCCGGCTGCCGCATTTCGGCCATCGGCACCGGCCCGCAGCGCGACCACATCATCTCCGTGCATTCGCTGATCGACTAGACGCCGGTTCAGATTCGTTCGAGGCATGCGGGGCGCTGCAATGGCTCATAATAAGGTGGCTCATAACGAGGATGCGTCGGGTATGAACGCACCTGATGCGCCTGGCGCATCAGAAAACGCCGAATTGCCCCAGAATGCCAACGAACCCCAAAACGTCAAGGTGTCCGAAGGCGGCGTCGCGAAGTTTCTTGGGCAGCTCGGGCGCAAGCAGTGGACGATCGCGATTCGGGCGATCGTGTGCGGCCTCGTCGTGGGCCTGCTCGTGGCGTTGTATCGCTATGGCATCGGCTACGGCACGCGCTTTGCCCGGTGGATATACCCGCAGATTCTGTCCCAGCCGTGGTTGATCGCGCCGTTCATATGCGCTGCCGCAATTACCGGTCTGTTTGTTGCATGGCTGGTGCGGCTCGAACCGATGGCGAGTGGCAGCGGCATCCCGCAGGTCGAGGGCGTGCTCTTGCTCGGGCTGCGGATGCGCTGGCTGCTGGTGCTTGTGGTGCGCTTCGCAGGCGGGCTGCTGTGCGGCATGTTCGGATTGTCGCTGGGCCGCGAAGGGCCGTCGATTCAGATTGGCGCGGCTGCGAGCCAAGGCGTGTCGGGCGCGATGAAGCGCGATGGCTTCGAAGAGAACACGCTGATAACCGCCGGCGCGGCGGCCGGGCTTTCCGCGGCGTTCAACGCGCCGCTCTCCGGCATGATGTTCGCACTGGAAGAGGTGCATCGCAATTTCTCGCCGGTCATATTATTGTCAGCCGCAAGCGCCTCGCTCAGCGCCGATTTCGTCTCGAAGACCTGGTTCGGTCTGCGTCCCGTACTCAATTTCACCAGTATTGGACAACTCGCGCTGCCACTGTATTGGTGGATGATTCCGCTGGGAATCATGGCCGGGCTTGTCGGTTCACTCACGAACCGGATGCTGCTGGGCTTCCAGAGTTTGTATGGCAAGTTTCCGGCCATCGCTGGCTCGGTTATCGCGCTGCTCATCGCCTTGCCGTGCGGCCTGTTCGCGCCGAAAGTCCTTGGCGGCGGCGAGGAGCTCATCGACTTCGCTGAGCATGCCTCCTCGGGCGTGCTGATGCTGCTGGGATTGCTGGCCGTCAAAATGCTGTTCACCGGCACGAGTTTCGGCTCCGGCGTGCCCGGCGGCATCTTCATGCCGATTCTGGCCATTGGCACGCTTTCGGGAAGCATCTTCGGGCTGCTGGCCGCGCGGCTGCTTCCCGGCAGCGTGCCGCAGAGCGCGGTCGCGGTGTTCGCGGTATGCGCGATGGCGGGCACGCTCTCGGCCTCGGTCAAGGCGCCGATGACCTCTATTCTGCTTGCCGTCGAGATGTCCGGCTCGCTCGTGCATATGCTTCCTGTCGCCGCATGCGCCTTCATCGCGCTCTTCGTGTCTGATGTGCTCGGTATTAACCCGATTTACGGGGCCTTGCTGGACCGCTATATGACGGCTCATGGCAGCGACGGCAACGATGGCGGCGGGAAGGGCGACACTGCCGATACTGCACGTCATGAGTCCGGTACACAGTCCGCGCTGCAATGGCGACATGCGCTACATGCGCCGCACGCCCTGCATATGCCGCATGCGATAGCCCATAGCCATAGCCGTTCCGCGCTCGGCAACGCGGTTCTGGAATTCCCGGTCGAGTTCGGCAGCGCCATCGCCGGCCTGCGTGTGGGCGACATCGAATGGCCGAGCGGTGCGGCGCTTGTCGACATTCGCCGGGGTGAGCGCGAGGTGGTGCCGCGCCGCGTGGAGACCATCATGCCGGGCGATTACGTGTTCGTGATGTTCCCCGCGGACGGGCTGGCGCAGGTCCGGGCGGGCATGGTGGCGTTGTGCAGTTCTCCCATGTAATATGGATGGGTCGCATCTGCCGGCGGCGTGTCCGAGTTGTGTTGGACCAGCCAAGGCGTTCGCGGCGGCCGAGTATGACCATGACGGTGTTGTCAGGGCTGTCTAGGCGACGATTCGGCGGCAGAGACTTGGCAGCAATGCTGGGGAAGAAAATACCGGGCAGACGGTAATAATGACGGTAACAACACGGATGATAACGACAACGACGATAACAACACAGCCGAGAACAATGCTACGGAAGGCGGGCGCTATGCGGGTGCGGTTAGGTGAACACGGTGGACGCAGCCGGCATGAGCGTATGGAACGAGGGTGATATGGGACTGTCTGACAATCACACGACGCAAGAGCGGCCGGGCGCGCCGCAGCGCGGGTCCGAGTCGCCGACCGGTGCCGAGGCCGACGGAAATCCCGATTATACCGGCGCCCGCACGGGCGCGCTGGCCGATCTGTTCACCGTTTCGGTGCTCGATTCCATACCGCAGCTGGATTCCACGCTGTCATCGGCAGCGGCATCGAATGAGTCTCATAAGTCCGATACTGAGCAATCCGCGCATGCCGCGCAAGCCGGCTCAAGCTCCGGCTCGGCAGCGGGATGGGAACCCGCCCCCACCACGCAAATGGTCGCGGCGAGGAGTGACAACTCCTCGAAATCCCGCAGCGGCAATCGCCGCGCCAAGGCTCGCGTTCGGGCTGACGCCAATGACCCGACGTTGCCGCCGCAGATACCGCTGGCCCCTCTCAAACGCTTGCAGGCCCGGTTCAATCCGCTTGCCGACTGGGTGATGTATCTGGTGATATTCGCCGGCGGCTGCTTCGGCACCGGCGTGGTGTTCGGCTTGGCACTCGCTTTCGCTGGCCCCGATGCCGGCAGCGACGTGAGCCGGCTGTATCTTGCGACCTTCATCGCCAATACGGTGTCGTGCTTCGGGTATGCGGCGCTGACAACGTACATGTCCCAGGCCTCGTGGCTGAGCAGACGCACACGCCAGCTCGTCGGCGGCGGCGCAGGCATCGGGATGTGGGGCTCAATGTCGAGCACATCGATGCTGATGCTGCAGAGCTTCCTGCTGCTGAGGCGCGGCGCGGGCTGGGAGCTGATTGGGTATCTGCTGGTCTCCTTCTCCGCAGGCATCCTCGCCGCGCTGGCTGGCTCGCTGCTGTCCTCGCGCATCATGACAAGGAAACGCGCCGCGACGCTTATGCAGGTCGTCGCGAATCTCAACTCTCAGCAGGGCCGTCGCAGGCACGCCAGAACGGGCGGTCCGGCGCATGCGGCGGGAACGGTGCCGATTGCGGACATTGCCTTGACAGCCGAGCCGGCGCCCGGCCCGGGAATTGATGGGAGAGGGCATCTCAGCGGACCGGCTCACTATGTGGACGGCGAACCGCCAGCGGCCTATGGCGTTGCCGCGGCAATCGGGCAGAACGGTACGCCGCAGGCCGGCAAGACCAACACGGCTGGCACATTAGGCAGACTAAGCAAGCCCGGCGCGCCTGACACCCCTGATAACGCCGGAACAGTTTCCACAGGATACGCTGCTGGCGAACTCGCCAATCATCCGACGCAGCCACTGTCGTACGAGCCGAAGCCGATCACGGCCGAAATCCCGCTGATACCCGATCCCATCACAGGAGAAGTGCGCTGATGCTGCTGACGACTTTCATACTCGTATGCCTGTGCGGCGGCCTAGGCGCTGTAGCGCGCTTCATCCTGGATACCTCGATCCAGCGCTGGTGGAGCCGCGCGTTTCCCTTCTCCACGTTGGTGATCACCGCCGTCGGCACGTTCTGCGTAGGCCTGGCGGCAGCCGCCTTCATGAACCATGCGGTCGACGCGCGCACCTATCTGCTGTTCGTCATCGGCTTCTTCGGCGGATTCTCGACCTTCTCGACGGCCGTCAACCAGATGACATCGCTGGTGCGCAGCCGCCGCCAATGGAGCGCTCTGGCGTATCTGGCCATCACGGTGCTGGCCGCGCTCGCATGCCTTGCGCTGGGCTGGTGGATGGGTTCGCTGAACCGCTGAGCTACTGAACTGATGAACCGCTGATGCTGATGATGCTGCTGAACCGCCGAGTCATCGAGCTGCTGCGCCACCTAAGCCGCTGACTCAGCTGAACCCATGCGCCGCTGAAACCTCCCGCTCATACCCTATCGCCGCAACATCCCGGTTACATAGGATCGCATCTGGTTACCTGACGGAAATCTGGGCGCAACCAAGTACGCCGTTCCCATCCCTAGGTTAAGAGGGAATCGAGGGGAGGACGCGATATGACAGCTGTACGGCGCAAACTGCGCAAATACCCGGCACGAATGCTGCTGAGTGCGATGTTCTTAATGCTGCTGCTTGCCATAAGTGGCGTATGGTCCACGGCTGCGCAAGCTGCGCAGCCGGTTCCGGTGTGCAATCCGACCGGCACCAACGGATGCGTCAACGGCATCCTGCAGGATGCCAACAGGAATCCGGTCGTGGGCGCGACGGTGACGCTATCCGGCAAGGAAAGCGCCACGACGACGACCGACGACACCGGCAAGTGGGCGTTCAGCGTCACGGCCGACGGAAAGTACACGGCGACCATTGACGCCGGGGTGGCAAAGGACCACGGCCTTAAGGCCAACGCCGAAACGGTGGACATCGAGAAAAGCGACTTCTCCAAGCAGCGCGGCGTCGTACGCTTCGACAAGCCGGGCGAGACGACTTCGAGCCCCAGCGCAAGCGGCAGCGCCTCAGCGAGCTCTGGATCTTCCTCCAGTTCCAGCGCTTCCACGCAGAGCAGCTCAGGCAACTCCGCAGGTGCCAATTTCGGGGCACGCGTATGGCAGCAGCTGTATTCGGGCATCATCTTCGGTCTGATGCTCGCGCTGATGAGCGTAGGCATGAACCTCGTCTACGGCACCACGGGCCTGAGCTCCTTCTCGCACGGCGAGCAGGTGACGCTCGGCGGCCTTATGGCCTACGTCGGCGTGCAGATGATCCATATGCCGCTGTGGGCTGCGGCCATCTTCGCGATCATCATCGGCGCGGCCTCCGGACTGCTGCAGAACGAGCTGGTCTGGGCGCCGTTGCGGCGCAAGCATGTCGGCACCATGCAGCAGATGATCGTCACCATTGGTCTGTCGATGGTGCTGCAGTATCTCTTCCAGTTCTTCTTCGGCGGCAATGTCAAAGGCATCACGACCGCGGTCGACCAAGGATTCCAGCTTGGCCCGATCACCACTGATACGGCCACGCTGGTATCGGCGGCGATAGCCATCATCGTCATTATCGGCGTCACCTTCTTCCTGTACCGCACGCGGCTGGGACGCGCCACCAGAGCCGTCTCCGACAACGCCGCGCTGGCCTCCGCCTCCGGCATCAACGTCGAGCAGGTGGTCCGCGTCGTGTGGATTCTCTCCTGCGCGCTCGCCGCCCTGTCTGGCGTGCTCATGGGCATCTACCTCAACGGCATCGCATGGAACACTGGCGCTGTACTGCTGCTGCTCATGTTCTCCGCAGTCACGCTGGGCGGCCTGGGCACGGCGAACGGCGCATTGGTCGGCTCGCTGATCATCGGCATCGTCGCGGATATGAGCTCGCTGTTCATTCCCAACGACATGCGCTACGCGAGTGCGCTCGCGATTCTCATCATCGTCCTGCTGCTGCGGCCGCAGGGTCTCTTCGGTAAGTTGCAAAGGGTGGGCTGATCATGGATTTCATGAACCTGATATCCAATTCACTGGGCGAACTGATCGCCCCGACCACGGCGGCATACGCCTTGGCCGCCATCGGACTCAATATCCACTTCGGCATGACCGGCATGTTCAACATGGGCCAGGCGGGCTTCATGCTGCTGGGCGCCTACGGCTTCGCCATCAGCCAGTCGATGGGCTGGAACCTGTTCGCCTCGGTGTGCATGGCGCTGCTGCTGGCAGGCATCTACGCGCTGCTGCTGGGCATACCGACGCTGCGGCTCGGGCCTGACTATCTCTCGATGGTGACGCTGGCCGCCGCCGAGATTGTGCGCATCGTCGGCAGATCGACCTCGATGACCAAAATCACCGGCGGCTCGGGCGGCATCTCCCCGCAGAACTTTACTACGCAGTTCGAGGGCGCTTCACCCTTCCCTTCGGGCCGGTCGACCTTCCTGCTGTGGACGTATTCAAATAATGTCGCCGATTCCTGGTGGATTCGTCTCGTCGGGTGGGCGCTGGTGCTCATCGCCGCGCTGCTGACCTGGCGCTGGTTCAAATCGCCGTGGGGCCGCGTGCTCAAGGGCATCCGCGAGGACGAGAACGCGGTGCGCTCGCTGGGCAAGCCGGTCACGCGCTTCAAGCTGCAATCGCTCTTCCTCGGTGGCGCGTTCGGTGCTCTCGCAGGCATCCTCTTCGTGCTGCCGAGGTCGGTGCAGCCTGATTCGCTGGGCCGCCAGGTCACCTTCTACACCTGGACGATTCTGCTCATGGGCGGTGCGGCCACAGTGCTCGGGCCTATCCTGGGCTCGTGCCTGCTGTGGGTGAGCCTGACCTTCATCAAGGAGCTGATGCGCGACACGATTCCCGACACCATCATCTCCTCCAACCAGGTCGAGGCGCTGGGCTGGGTGATCATGGGCATCGCGCTGATGTGCCTGGTGATTTTCAGACCGCAAGGATTGATGGGCGACCGAAGGGAGTTGGCGTTCCATGGCTGAGCAAAACATTCCATTCCACGATCTGGCCAAGTGGGCGACGAAGGCGCCGGAAGGCGAGGAGCTTATCTCCACGGCCTTCGGCGACAAGGTGGAAAAGGACCTTGCATTCGTCGACAACACGCCGGGCGTGCCCAAGCCGGATCCGATTCTGGTGGCCGACTCCGTCACCCGCAAGTTCGGTGGCGTCACCGCCGTCGACGTGCAGCATTTCGAGATCGAACGCCACGGCATCACGGCTCTGATCGGGCCGAACGGCGCGGGCAAGACCACCTTCTTCAACCTCATGACCGGCTTCGACACGCCGAATTCGGGCGCCTGGCAGTTCGACGGGCATCCGCTTTCCTCGGTCTCGCCTGAAAAGGTGGCCCGCATGGGCATGGTCCGCACCTTCCAGCTGACCAAGGTCATGAGCCGGCTCACCGTGCTCGACAACATGCTGCTCGGAGCTCCGGTGCAGCCGGGCGAGGGCATGCTCACCTCGCTGTTCCCGGTGCGGTGGCGCAAATACGAGAAGCAGAACATCGAGAAGGCCGAATCGCTGCTCGAACGCTTCCTGCTCATCAAGAAGAAGGACGATTTCGCCGGCTCGCTTTCCGGCGGGCAGCGCAAGCTCCTGGAAATGGCCCGGGCGCTGATGCGCGACCCGCAGCTGGTCATGCTCGACGAGCCGATGGCCGGCGTGAACCCAGCGCTCAAGCAATCACTGCTCGACTGCATCATGTCGCTGCGCGAGGACGGCACCACGGTGCTGTTCGTCGAGCACGATATGAACATGGTGCGCCATATCGCCGATTGGGTCACGGTTATGGCCGAGGGCAAGATCGTGGCGGAAGGCCAGCCGAAGAGCGTGATGAACGATCAGGCCGTGGTCGACGCCTACTTGGGCGCGCGTGCCAACATCGATCTGGGCGATATCGAGGATATCGAAGAGGTGGAGCAGCCTCCGGCAGCTACGCAGGCGGAAGGAGCCGAACTATGAGCGAGACAGCAGTAGTATCCCGCGCCGAAATCCACGTCGGCGAACCTGAGGGCGAGCCGCTTATGGACGCCATCGACTTGGTGGCCGGCTATCTGCCCGGGGTCAACATCCTCGACGGCGCATCGCTGACCCTGCACGACGGCGAGATCGTCGGCATCATCGGCCCCAACGGCGCTGGCAAGTCCACGCTGCTCAAGTCGCTCTTCGGCCTGGTGCACGTATCGTCGGGCGAGCTGATGCTGCGCGGCGAGAAGATCACCAATATGCGCGCCGACAAGCTCGTGGCCCGCGGCGTGGGCTTCGTGCCGCAGACCGAGAACGTCTTCCCCTCGCTCACTATCGCCGAGAACATGCATATGGGCGCCTTCCAGGCTCCGAAGCTGTTCGCTGAGCGCTTCGACTACGTCTGCTCGATCTTCCCCAAGCTTGCCGAGCGCAAGGACCAGCTCGCCGGTTCGCTTTCCGGCGGCGAACGCCAGATGGTGGCCATGGGCCGGGCGCTGATGATGAAGCCTTCCGTGCTGCTGCTTGACGAGCCTTCGGCAGGCCTGTCGCCGATGCTGCAGGACGAGACCTTCATCCGCGTGCGCGAGGTCAACAAGGCCGGCGTCTCCGTCATCATCGTCGAGCAGAACGCATCGCGCTGCCTGCAGATCTGCGACCGCGGCTACGTGCTCGACCAGGGCCGCAACGCCTACTCGGGCCGGGGCCGCGACCTGCTCAACGACCCCAAGGTGATTTCGCTCTATCTGGGCAACCTTGAAGAGGAAGTCGAAGAAGAAGGGCGCTGAGAGCGCTGAGAATTGAGAATGCTGAGAGCGCAATTGGGCGACGATATCGCCTTATTCGTTCGTTACGGCCAAGCGGCCCGACGGGATTGCCCGCCGGGCCGCTTCGTTGTTGTGCAAGCCGTTATGGCCGATCGCGCCGCTGTACCTCTGTACTGATGTGTTCCTGTACCGCTATGTCTTTATGCTGATGTGCCTCTGGGCTGCTGTCTCTCCGCTGCCGTGCTTCTCTACCGCTGACGCATCCATGTGTCGGCAATGTTTCGGGCAGTTTACCAGCATCACTGGGTGGAAACATTCGGCACACGCCCTCGTTGCATCGCCCGCTTACATTCATCACCAAGACCGGCGGCCGTATGCGCTGCCGTTCCCGAACCATCGCCCGCAGATGCGGGCCTGAAGAGGAAAGATAGGGTGATTGCTGATGAATAATGCCCGTTACAAGAAGTTGCCGCTTATCGCGACGGCCGCGGTGGCTGCTGCGCTTATGGCCCTGGCTGGCTGCGGCTCGTCGTCGTCCGGCTCCAGCTCGAGCTCGTCGTCGTCCGGCGCCTTCGTGCTGGGCGCGCTGTTCCCGGAGACCGGTTCGCTGGCCTACCTGGGACCCGCCGAGACCTCGGCATTCAAGCTGGCCACCAAGGATATCAACGCCGCAGGCGGCGTGCTCGGCAAGCCGATCACGACAGCGACCGCCGACGTCTCCGACGCCGATCACGCCGATCAGAACACCTCCGGCGCGCAGTCGGTGCTCTCCAAGAATCCTTCGGTTATTCTGGGGCCTGCTTCCAGTTCGGTGGTGAAGAACGTCTACAAGTCGATCAGCGAGGCCAAGGTCCCGGAGATCTCGATGGGCGCTACGTCGCCCAGCCTCTCCGGCGTCAGCCCGTACTTCTTCCGCACCGTGCCGCCGGATTCCGTGCAGGGCGCAGTGCTCGGCAACGTGATCGCGCAGGATGGCGTGCGCAAGCTGGCCATCGCGGTGTTCAACGATGAGTACGGCACCAATCTCCGCGATGTCGTGGTCAAGACGGCCGAAGCCGCGGGTGTGCAGGTCGTCTATGGCGAGAAGGACACCTTCGACCCGACTGAGACCAACTTCGCGCCGCTGGTCAGCACCATCAAGGCCACGAACCCCGATGCCACGCTGGTGATTGCCTTCGACCAGACCAAGCAGCTGGTCAAGGAGATGTCCAGCCAGGGCCTGAACACCGGTTCCAAGATGTACATGACTGATGGCAACACGGCCGACTACTCCAAGGACTTCACGCCGGGCCTGATCACGGGCGCCACCGGCACGATTCCTGGCGCTCACCCGAGCGATGCCTTCCAGGCCAAGCTCAAGGCCATCCAGCCCGGGCTGTCGGACTTCACCTACTCCGCCGAGACCTATGACGGCTCGATTCTCGCCGCGCTCGCAGCCCAGAAGGGCGGCGCCGTGGACGGCGTGACCGTGCAGAAGAACCTCGCGGCGGTCTCCGGCGCGAAGGGCGGCACCGAGTGCAAGACCTACAAGGACTGCCTCGCGCTGCTCAAGGAGAAGAAGGAGATCCATTACGTGGGGCAGGCCGGCATCGGCCCGTTCAACAGCAATGGCGACCCGAGCAAGGCCAGCATCGGCGTCTACAAGTTCAGTGCAGACAACAAGCCGGTGTACGACCACTCCCAGCAGGGTGCTGTGCCGAAGAGCTGAGCCAGCTGAGGTTACCGGGCGCATCAGCAGTGCAGTTGCAGAGCAGCTGCATTGAACACGCCCGTTAGCCGCCGCCAATCCGATGTGCGCCCGCAGTGCTTCACGCCTGCGGGCGCACTCGTATGTCTGTGTATATTCGCGTGTATCTGCGTTGTATAGCTGCGTATGGTTGCGTGGCTGCATATCGGCAGTACGTGTGCGTTTGCACGAGCGCCGACACGCCAGTAATGTCCACTATGTGGACGCCCTGGCGTGCTTCTGACCAATGCGTCCTATGTTTTCAACCAATCGGGCAGACAGCCCGTCAAGAACCGTACGAAGATGAGAGGAGGTCCGCCACGATGACCATGAATATGACGCTATGCGCCGCAGCTGCGCACGTTACTTCTGAATGCAGTGTCTTTGCACACAGTTTCTCTGCACGCAGTGTTTCCGAACGCAGTGTTTCCGAACGAATTATTATTCCGTCTTCGTTGGCGGATTGATTCGACATTCGTTTCGGCCCCGTCAATGAAGGCAGGGCCGCGATATCGCACATCATGTGACAAGCCCTGCACGAGTTGCGGGGCTTTTTTGTTGCGCCTCACAAGGTCAACGCTCCAAAGAAGCCGAAAGCAAGCAGTACGCAGTACGCATACGTGGTCGCCGCGCAGCCGCCGAGAGCAGTCTCGGTGCGTCGCGCAACGTTTCAGGAGAGATATCGCAAATGACTACAGCACATGTCATGGCAGGCAGCAGGCCGGCAGGGCAGTCCGCATCGGCAGGGCAGCACGAGCCTACGGCCATCGCAAAACTCGGCACTATGGCCCGAGACTCGGTGAGAACCGTCATCGCGGCCTCTATGGTCGGCACCGCCATCGAATTCTATGATTTCTATGCCTATGGGACGGCGGCGGCGAATTACTTCCCCAAGCTGTTCTTCTCGCAGAAAACCAACCCCACCGTGGCCTTGCTCATGAGCCTGCTCACCTTCTCCATCGCCTTCATCGCCAGGCCTTTGGGCTCGCTGGTGTTCGGGCATTTCGGCGACAGGCTCGGCCGCAAGACCACGCTCGTGGTCTCGCTGTTCACAATGGGACTGGCCACATTCCTGATCGGCTGCCTGCCGACGTACGCGCAGTGTGGCGTGGTCGCAGTCGCCGTGCTGTGCCTGTGCCGTTTCGTGCAAGGCATCGGGCTGGGCGGCGAATGGTCCGGTGCGGCGCTGGTCGCCACGGAGAACGCGCCTGAAAGCAAACGGGCCCTCTACGGCTCCTTCCCCGAGCTGGGCGCTCCGATCGGGTTCTTCCTGTCGAACGGCACCTACTTCGTGCTGGAAGCGACCACCAACTCCGCGGCGATGCTCGCCTGGGGCTGGCGCGTGCCCTTCCTGCTCTCGTCGGTGCTGGTAATCGTCGGCCTCATCGTGCGCGTGCGCATGGAGGAGACGCCGATCTTCCGCATCGCCCAGCAGGAGCACCGCGTGGTCAAAGCTCCGCTCACCACCGTGCTTACCAAACATTGGAAGCAGGTGCTCCAAGCGACGTTCGTCGTGGCTGTCACCTACACGCTGTTTTACACGCTGGCCACATGGTCGCTCGCCTGGGGCACGAAAAGCGTGGCGCAGGGCGGTGGCGGACTTGGCTTCACCAATCAGGAGTATCTGCTCATGCTCATGGTCGCGATCTGCGTGTTCGCCGTGTTCATCGTGCTCTCCTGCCTGTACGCCGACAGGGTCGGACGCCGCCGCGTGCTGATGCTCTCCTCGTGCGCTCTCGTGGTGTTCTCGCTGGTGTTCCCGTATCTGCTGATGGGCGAGGGACGGCGCGATTTCGTGCAGGTGATGGTGTTCCTGTGCGTCGGCTTCGCTCTGATGGGCATCGCTTTCGGGCCGATCGGCGCGTTCCTGCCGGAGTTGTTCGACGCGAATGTGCGCTATTCCGGCTCCGGGCTGGGCTACAATCTCGCGGCCATCGTTGGCGCGGCCTTCGTGCCGACTATCGCTACGTGGCTTTCTCACAATTGGGGCGTGCGCTCCGTCGGGCTGTATCTCGCCATTATGGCGCTGTGCTGTCTGGTGGCGGTGGCGACCTGCCGCGAGACCAAGGACGCCGATTTCACCAAGTAGACGTCCCGTGCAGCAATGCGCAGATCGTGCGTCCTGCGACGGCATCACGCCCGAAACGACATGGCGGCACAGTGCCGTCGGGGTTTCGAGTATGATGGGCAACGGTTAGTAGGACAAAATCCGATTGCATACGCCGCTTGAACGGCGGCTGGCCCCGTGTGGGGGCCGCCATGACCTGAATTTTCAACAGCACAAATAAGGAGTGCATATATTATGGCAGCACAAATCTGGTACGAAGACGATGGCGATCTCTCTGTCCTCGCGGGCAAGAAGGTTGCGATTATCGGCTACGGCTCGCAAGGTCACGCTCATGCGCTGAACCTGCGCGATTCCGGCGTCGATGTCGTCGTCGGTCTGCGCCCCACCTCCAAGTCCGTGGAATTCGCCAAGGAGCAGGGTCTTGAGGTCAAGAGCGTGCCGGAGGCTTCCGCCGAGGCGGACGTCATCATGATCCTGGCGCCCGATCAGTTCCAGCGCACCATCTGGGCCAACGACATCGAGCCCAACATCAAGCCGGGCGCCGCAATCGCCTTCGCCCATGGCTTCAACATCAACTACGGCTACATCAAGCCGTCCGCCGATCACCCGGTATTCATGGTCGCCCCCAAGGGCCCGGGCCACATCGTGCGCCGCGAGTACGCTGCAGGCCGCGGCGTGCCGGTCGTGGCTGCCGTTGAGCAGGATCCGCGCGGCGACGGCTGGGCCATCACCCTGGCCTATGCCAAGGCGCTGGGCGCGCTGCGTGCAGGCGCCATCAAGACCACCTTCCAGGAAGAGACCGAGACTGATCTCTTCGGCGAGCAGGACGTCCTCATGGGCGGCATCAACCACCTCACTGAGATGGGCTTCCAGGTCCTCACCGCCGCTGGCTACCAGCCGGAGATTGCCTACTTCGAAGTGTTCCACGAGCTCAAGATGCTCGTCGACCTCATGAACGAAGGCGGCCTGAACAAGGCTCGCTGGAGCTGCTCCGACACCGCCCAGTACGGCGACTTCACCTCCACGGTAATTGACGAGCACACGCGCGCCAACATGGAATACCAGCTCAAGCGCATTCAGGATGGCTCCTTCGCCAAGGAGTTCATCGACGACCAGAACGCTGGCGCTCCGAAGTTCAAGGAACTGCAGGAAGAGTTCTCTCACCCGCAGCTCGAAACCGTCGGCCCGAAGCTTCGTGGTATGTTCTCTTGGAACAAGGGCGAGGCCGCTGACGCCGACGAGAACGAGTCCTTCACCGGCAAGATCGTCCGCGCGCAATCTGAGTGACTGTTAGAGCCGCTACTGGCATCTAAAAAACCGCCGTTCCTTGACCATCGAGGTCAACGAACGGCGGTTTTTGTGTCCCGGTGTGGTTTCCGCGCGACACGCCCGGGCTGCAATACGCAAGTCGGGTGATAGCGATTTCGACCCGCGGAATTCCGCCATCGAAAATCGCTATCACCCGACTTGCGTATTCCCTTATGAGGCTACATCTCCTTGGCGAGCTTATACCCCACGCCGCGCACGGTCCGGATCCATTGGTTGCCGCCGGTGTTTTCGCCGAGCTTTTTGCGCAGGTTCGCGAGATGCACTTCAATCGAACGGCATTCGGCATCGGTGACGACGTAATTGGTCACGAATTTCTTGCCAGTCCGCAGCTCCAAGGCCAGATTCGCCCGTGAACGCACCCGGCTGCCGCTCTGCAACAGCAGGGTCATGAGATTGAATTCGGTTTTCGTCAGCTGCACTTCCACATTGTTCACCAGCAGCTCGCGGCTCAGGGTGTTGAGGCGCAGACCGTTGTATTCAATCCAGGAGCTCTCGTATTCCTGCATATCGAACGCGGTCGAATCGGTCGTCTCCCCAATGTCCACGCGTTCCAGCACCTGGGTCGCTGCGGCGCTTGCGCTTGCTGCGGGCTGCAGCCTTGGCACGGGTCGAAGCTTCGGCATGGACCACGATGTGACGGGGCCGCCGATCGCCTGCTCGAAGCCAGCGTCGGGGTATGTGGGCTGATCCGCTCTGCGCAGGTAGGCTTTGAGCGAGGCCCTGAACTCGTGCGGCCTGAATGGCTTGCGGATGTACTGATCCGCGCCGGCGGCGAGCCCCTCGACGACATCGTTCTCTTCGTTCAGCGAGGTCATCATGATGATATAGGCATCGCTCAGCGCGCGGACGCGGCGGATGGTCTCGAAGCCATCGATGCCATTGCCCAGCATGACGTCGATCGTTACGATGGCGAGACTCTCCGGTCGCTGCTGCAGACTCTCGATAGCGTCCTCGCCGTTGGTGTAGATACGCGTGGTGAAACCCGTGTGCTGGAAGATATCGCTGATAAGCCTGCCGATATCCGGGTCGTCCTCGATAATCATCGCCGTGCGTGCCTGTTGCGGTGCTGTGCCGTTGCTGGACATGAGTATTCCTCTCTCAAACCTTGCTGTGGGGCGAGCCGTGGGACCCGGCCAGTGCGTGTAGTTTCTGTGTGATTCCATTGAACGGCAGATTGGCGTACGCTACTAAAGAAACTGCAAAGACTATCTGACGTGGATAGTGCTTTTGGCTGATAGGCTATCCGCATGAACACTGTCGCTTATCCCTCGCTTCCCCCGGAGGAACAGCCTGAAGCGGTTGCTGCGCGGCTTCGGGCAGGCGGCAGCGAACTCGTTTCGGTGACAGGGCTTCCCGGGGTGGGCAAGACGACCTGGCTGCGGCAGTTTGAACAGGCAGCCGACCGCTTCCGCGTGGTCTCGGTGAGTGCCGACGCTTTCGAAGCTGATTTTTCGTTCGCCCTTATCGACAAGGTCGCACGGGCTGCGGGCGAGCGCACCGGAGTGCTTGCGGGGGTGGGCGAGGCGACCGGCCTTGAATTCTCGGGCGTGGTGCGTTCGCTGCTGTCTGTGCTTTCACGGGGCACCTCGGGGACGCGACGCTTGCTCGTCGTGATCGACAACGCGCAATGGATCGACGACAAATCATTGCGCGCGCTGCGTTTCGTGCTGGGTCGTCTTGCGTTCTCCGGCGCAGGCGTGGTGCTCAGCGGGCATGAGCCGCGCACTGGTGAGATAGCCCAGGAGATTTTCGCCGCCGAACCTGACGCTTGGGCGCGCAGACAGCAGATCGAACTCGCGCCGCTCGATGCCCGTGCGCTGCGCGGATACGTCTCCCGGGTGCATGGCCTTGAAATATCGCTGCGGCTGGCCAGCCGCATTCGCGAGCTTTCCGGCGGTCTGCCGCTCTATATTGACGCGGTCGTTGCCGCCATGGAACCAGCGCCCGGCGCGACCCGCTCGCATTGGGATTCGGGGGTGCATCTGCCGACTTGCCCTGGGCAGGCATTCGCGCAAGGCAGCGCCGATGCGACGCCTGCGGTGCGTCACGCGCTCGAGATTGCCGCCTTGCTTCGTGACGGCGTGGGCGCTCGCGAAGTGGAGGCGATCGCACAGTGCCTCGGCGACACGGTCGATGTGGAGGCCGCCATCGCCGCAGGCCTGCTCGTGCGTTCCGCGCCTGGGAGCGTCCGCCCGTTCCATAGCCTTTTTGCCGCCGCCATCGCCGAAGGGCTCGACGCCCAGCGACGCATCGCCATTCTTGAGGCCGCTTCCGCACAGGTCGCCAACCCGCACCGCGCTCTGCTGTGTCGGCTTGATGCGGCGACGGCGCGCGGCGACGGCCTCACGGCGGATCTCCTGCAGCGTGTGCGGGCGGCGGCAAGCGCTGCCGAAGCGTCCGGCGACCCGGGGCGCGCCATCATCTATCTGCGGCGGGCCGCCATGCTCGTCGACCCGGCTGTGCGCGGCGAGCTGATCGTCGAAGCCTGTGTGCTTGCCGGCGCGAACTTCATCAGTCCCATCGTGCTCGATCTGCTGCCCGAGCTTGAGGCGCTCGACCCCGATCCGGTGCGCGACTTGGCTTTGCTGCAGACCCGGCAGATCACCGGAGACGTGCCGTGGGCGCTCGCGTTCGTGCATGAGCTGCTGGCGCGCGAGCCGCAGCACCCGGATGACACTGTGTTGCGCATGCATATCACGATGATGGCGGTTATGGTACAGCTCACCACCGATGATTACACGCCGGTGCTGGGCCTGCTTGACGATGTGCGCGAACTTGCGCATCGTGTGCAGGATGAGGCGATGCCGCTGAGCGACGCGCGGCTCGCCGTGATGCCTGGTGCCGGGCAGATTCTGCTGCGCGCCACAGGGCTTGCCGTCACCGCAGCCGCCCGCGTGCGCGACCTCGAACGGGTGCAGCGCGAGGTTGGCGCGCTTTCCGGCCTTATTGCGAACGCCAAAGCGTCGCCGGCGCTCGCTGATGCGCTCACCTGCCGTGGCGGCGTGTATGCCGGCATCGGAGCCGTGCAAGCGGCGACGGCCGATTTCGAAGCGGCGAACGCGCTGGCGGCGGATGGCATCATGGGTTGGAGCCTAGGGCATGCAAGAGTGCTGCTGGCCTATTGCTGGTGGCTTGCCGGGCGCACCTCCGAGGCCGGATCGATGCTTGAAGAGGCTGCGGTTGGTGCGCTCGACAGCATCGACGTCTCCTCGCGCCCGCTGGTCTTCCTGCTGCGTGCGGTGCTGGCGGCCCAGGCCGGCGACGAGGACGCCTATGCCGAGAACAGGCGCATCGCGCACGAGGTCACCGTCACCGATTATGACACCTTCGGCGCCGAGCTCGAGCTGCTTGCCCAGGTGCAGCACGCCCGCATGCATGGCGATGCGCAAGCCGTGCTCGATGCGCTCTCGCCCGAGGCGCTGCAAGGGCGATGGCTTGCCGGACGCTCCATCTTCACCTATCGGGTCGATGCGCTTGCCGCGCTGGGCCGGGCCGAGGAGGCCGATCGCGAGCTCGCCGAACTGCACAAGCACGTCGGTCTGGATTGGTCGCCGATCTATGGTTCGATGAGCTGGCTTGAAGGGCGCGTGGCGGAGGCCTATGATATGCCAGAACGTGCGCTGCGCGCCTACCGCGCCGCCGTTCGTGGCGCTGACGATGCCGGGGCGCCGGCCCCGCGCGTGCGGGCTCAGGCGCTCAGCGACGCCGGACGGATGCAGCTGAGTCTGGGCGATGCAGCGGGCGGGGCGCGTACGCTGCGGCAGGCTGCGGAGCAGTTCCTCACCCTTGGTGCCAGACCGGCCGTGCGCCGTGCCCTGGCGCTTATTGACGATACGGATCCGGCGGTGCTTTCGGGCATCGAATCGCTGAGCACCCGTGAACGCGAAATCGCCATGCTCGCGGCCCAGGGCCGGACCAATGCGCAGATCGCGCAGTCGTTGTATCTGGCGACACCTACCATCGCCTTCCACATGCGCAAGGTGCTCGCCAAGCTCCGGCTGTCCTCGCGGCGCGAGCTCAGCAGCGTGCTTTCATAGAAGCACTGCGTCGTAGGGACCCTACGCACTACGCATAGTGCTAACTGCGTAGTGCGCACTACGCGCTATACCATGCCCAGCGCGCGCTCATTCCACCACGTGCCCGCAGCGGGCCCGCCGTTGCATGGGCCGTCGGATTCCCCGGGCGGCTTGATCCACATGAATGCGTCCTGGCTGCCGTATGGCGCTGCCCCTGGAGCCGTGCCGATGCGCGCCCCGTTCGGATTGCACCATGCCGAGGCGGGTTCGTTGCCATGCCCCGCGCCGTTGCGCCCCGAGTCGATAATGTAGTGGGAGCCGGTGAGCTGGCTTATCGCATCCCCATAGCGCTGCTCGTCGGCGTCACTGTTGTAGTTCGACACGTTAAGCGAAAATCCCCGGACCTTGCCCAGGCCCACCCGTTGGAGCAGGGAGGCCATCTGGCGCGCGGGAACCCATGCGGAGTGTCCGGCGTCAATGTAGATCGAGGCGCCGCTGGTCGAGAGCCAGTCCACGGCGATGCGCAGCAGTGGCAGATTCGCGGCGATGGGCCGGCATTGGGTGGAAAGCGCCAGTGCGTCGGGTTCGAGGATGAGGATTGGCGCACTGGCGGATTGTCTGAGCGCGAGCGTGATTGCCTGCACCCATTCGAGGTATTCGTCCGCCAGAATCCCATTGCCTGAGTAGTTGCCGCAGTCACGATTCGGGAAGCCGTACACGACGAATACGGCGGTCTGGTGCGCTCGTTGCGCATCGGCAAGGATCTTGTGCAGATACGGTTCGACGGCGCTCGCAGGGACATGGTCGGGTGTGAGCCATATCGCGGTCGGCGTGCTGGCGAGCACGGAAAGCTGGCTTTGCTGGCTGCTCGAAGCGCTCCGGTAGGCCCGCGCCGCCTGCGAGTCCGGATACACGTAGAGTCCGGCCCCGGCGAAGGGATTTTGGTCGGTGGAAGCATAGCGCGGCGGTGCTTGGGCGAACTGGGCATTCGCCCTGATCGCGGTCCAGGCGCAGGTGACCAGCACGAGGACCAGCACGGTCGCAGCCGCAATCGTCGTGCGCAAGCCGTTGGCGAAGCTGCGCTGGCCAAGGGGGCTACGCTGACCGGACGGTTTGCGCCCGCCGGAAGCACCGTGCCCGTCGAAGAGGCGATGCCTGCCGGACGATCTGTGCCCGCCGAAAGACTTGTGCCCGTCGAAAGACTTGCGCGTGCCGGAAACACTGCGTTCACCGGAAACACTGCGTTCACCGGAAACGACGCGCCTGCCGCGCCTGTTATTGTGCGATGGGAACCAGCGCATATCGCACCTCCTTCCAATCCGCGTTCGCTTGCTGTCTAGAGCTAGGGTGCCCATGTTGTGTTATGTCACAGTATGTCATGTCACGCTATGTCATAGGATGCCATACCGTGACATGACATGCGCCCACGTCAGAAGGCGTCGACCGGCACCGACTTTGAAACCGTGGCCTTCGTCGATGGGGTGATGCCGATCGGCACGTCCATGCCTACCGTGCGGTCATCGTAGAGCGGACTGCCGGCCGTGCGCTGCACATGCACCGAGAATTGCATATGGAGCGTGATGCCGATGGTGTCCAGCGGCAGGTCGCCTATGGTCTGGTTGCGCATGTCGAAAATGCCCTTGGGCGACATCAGCAGTATGCCAGCGTTGCCGTTGACCAGGGGCTCCGGGTCGAAGGTGAGCTGCGCGGCATTGCCGTGGCGTACGAAGGAGGACGAGGAGCCGGTGGCCCCCGACATCGTGGTGAGGGTGCTGGTGATCGATACGGTCGACAGATATACCATGCGCTTGTTGAGATATGGCGCCCGCAGGTCCGTCGACAGGTCGTAGGCCTGCAGGTTCATCGAGAACAGCTTGTCTCCCTTCGGATACCATGCGCTTGGGTCCGGCGTGGTCTGCGAAGGGTAGACCGCCAGCACATAGTCGATGCCTTCGATATTCGTATAGATATGCACGGCACCGTTGGCGCTGAATGGCGACAGGAAGCCGGTCTTGGAATGCTTGCCGCTCGCGTCATCCGGGGTTTTGGAGGTCGCTGCGGCATCGCTTGCCGTGGCGGATGGGCTGGAGCTGGGCAATGACAGCCCGGTCAGGCTTTCCAGACTGGCGCAGCCGGACAAGGTTCCCAGGCCGAGTGCCACCGTAAGGCTTGCAGCGGCGATGGTGAAAATTCTCTTCTTCATGGTTCACTCCGATCGTGTCGAAAATCGTGTCGAATCTTGGGTGTCGTTCGATTGCTCGATTGACGGTTGGTTGTGCGGTTGCTGATAAGTGTTTGTGGTGCTTGGGATGTTTGTAGTGCGCCGCTCGGGTTGCGCCGTGGCGGTTCAGCGGCTCAGACCTTGGCACCGTGTGTCGGCCGCAGCAGCGACACGAGCATGATGCAGGTCTGGGTGACGGTCAGCACTGCCAGCGACCACCATCCCAACGGCAGGATGACGGCGGTCTGCACGGCAATCGGCAGCTTGAACTGGACGAACAGGCACACCGCAAGAACGAGGACCTCGATGATCGGCGCGACCAGGTAGGCGTTGCCGCGGCCGCGTTCGGCCTTGGCCTGAGCGGCCCAATTGTCGCTTTGCCCGCCGAAGAGCGACTTCCACCACGATCGCACGAAATGGCCGATGCGAACCCACAGATAGAGTTCGGCCGGCACGAACAGCACGGCGAACAGGATGTCGCGGAAGTTGCGGCTGCGGATTTTCAGCGCGATCTTCAGGTTCAGCAGAATCGCGACGACGGTGGGCGCTATCCAGATCGGGTAGAACTCGAACGCGCTGATTGAAAGTGAGGAGATGAGCAAAAACGCGAAGGCGAAGCGATTGTAGCCGTTGAAGAACATGGAGATATGCTCCATCCAGCGCTGCGTCAGACTCGGATGCCTCGGATTGGAGCGCATGAGCTCGACGGCGCCGGAGTTCCATTTGACCTGCTGGCCGTCAAGGGAGCGCAGCGTGGTCATGCCGCCGACGTACGCCCGTGCGCTGGCGCTGAGCATCGTCTCATAGCCGGCGGATTTGATCTGCAGCGAGAGCAGGGAATCCTCCACCTCGCTTTTCATGATCCACGGGGTCGCCTGATTCTCCCGCTTCGCCACCTCTTCGAGCGCCCGCACTGAGAAGAGCGAAAACTGGCCGCCGAGCACAGGAATGACGCGATGATGCTGCATCGCCTTGATATTGAACGCCGCGAACTGCGCGCGCTGCCCGGCGACGAGCCACGAGGCGATAGGGCCCTTGATCTTGGAATCATCGACGGTGAAAATTGCCGAGACGCCGCCGATCTTGGGGCCGGACTCGATCTCCTTGAGCAGCGTGGCCACCGCATCCGGCTCGGCCACCGTGTCGCCGTCGACGCCGAGCACGTAGTCGAAAGGCGCGATCATGGAATAGCCGTAGTTGAGCGCGCCGACCTTCTTCTCCGCGTTCTTGCCGATGTCGTGAATGTACACGGCGCACACCATGGTGCGCTCGGCATTCGATTTTCTGTGCACCCCGGCGAATTCACGGGCTTTTTGCAAAGTCCGGTCGTTGGAATTGTTGATGACGACGTGGATTTCGTCGGGGGTGAGCGTCTGGTCAAGCAGGGACTGAATCACGTCCCCGATGGTGCTCTCCTCGTTGTAGGCGGGGATGACGCACCCGATGAGCGGGTGCTCGACGTGGGCGAAGTCTTCGCGCAGCAGCGAAAGGTCGTCGTCCAGATCATGCAGATCGTCATCCTCCGTGGGGACGTTCCAGCCGGCAAAACCATCATCGATGGATGTGACGGGCGTCAGTGTGCGGTCCATGTCAGGTCCTTTCAACAGTGCCTTTTTCAGTGCTTTGTTCAGCAGTGCAACGCTCGGGGTTTGCAACTTAAGACCATGAAAGGATTGTGCTGTTTCGGACGTGATACGAGGCGCTCAGGTTTCGCGCAAATGTCGCGCAGCCTCGCCGCAACTGTGCAGGATTCGCCTAGGATTTACGCAAGGGTGGCGCAGTGTCGGCGCATAAGCGCTGCAAATCCGCAGGCTTCGCTCAGGATTTGCATAAGTCTTGAGCGCGCACTGACCGCTGACGCGCGCGAGCCGATGATTGCGAGAGGCAATGCCTCAGGAGCATGCCGGGGGAATGGGGGAGAGATGCCGGCTGCCTCGCCTCAGGCCTGCTGGGGCGTGAGGGCCTCGCTCGCGCCGAACAGCTGCGGCGATGAGGGGAATCTGACGGTGATAGTGGTTCCCTTGCCTGGCTCGGAGGTGATGTCGAGACTGCCGTGCAGGCGGCGGACGATCATATCGCATGTGTACAGGCCGATTCCGCTGCCATCGACGTCGGAGCCCTTCGCATTGCTTGCGCGATAGTACATGCTGCGGATGCTGTCCAGCTCCTCGTGCGGTATGCCGACTCCGGAATCGGAGATTTCCACGAGAATATTGCCCGAAGCGGTACTGGCGCTGACGAAGATGCTGCCGTTGGCCTTATTGTATTTGACGGCGTTCGAGACGAGATTGGACAGCAGCAGCCGGATCTGGCCTTCGTCGGCTACCGCGATGAGGCTGTCGTCGAGCCTGGTGCGCAGCCGAATGCCGCGCTCGTTCATCTGCCAGCCGAATGATGCCAGCACCTCGTTGATGATCGGGATGATGTCGGTGCGCTGGGCCGTTTTTTCGGCATCCTCAGCCAAGCCGAGTCCCCGGTTGACCATCGTCTGCGGCGCAAGCATGGAGTTGAGGCGTTCGGCGTTGCGCAGCGCGATGTCGAGGTGGGAGCGGGTCTCATCGCTGATCTGATCGCCGTCCAGCTCAAGCGAAATGTACCCGATGATGGAGGTCAGCGGCACTCGCAGATCGTGCGATATAAGGGCATATCTGTCGATGGCGCTGTGGTCGATGGCGCTGTGATTGATAGCGGCGCTGCGGTCGAATTCCCTAGGGTCAGTGGCGGCACTGTCGGAATCGTAGCGGTCGTAGGCGGCGGCATGGAGCGCTTCGGGGCTGCTTTCCGGCCCCACGGCGGCACCGGTACGCTCGGCCGCGGCGGCCGGATTGGCGGCGTTCTCGTCGCCTCCGCGCCTGCCTCCGGTTGCGCCGTTGTTGCCTGCGCCGCCGGCACTACTTGCGCCATCGCGTATATGCCAGATGAATATGGTGATGGTGGCAACAATCAGCATAATGGGGAGCAGACTGGGCAGCCGCAGCAGCATGATGGTGGCTGATGTGCCTTGGAACAGCCCGGTGATCACGATGATGACGGCCGCCAGAGCGATGCACAGGCCGACCTGTCGGCTCATGGCGCGCGCCGACCACAGCACCGGGAATACGACAAGCAGCCACGGCCGGGCAAGCGGAATCGCTATGGACAGCGCCGCCGCCGACAGCAGCATGATCGCGCATATCACGATGCCGCCCACCGGGTGCGCACCGATCGCGGGCACGACGATGCACACGAGCGTGGTGGCCAGCGCCACGACGCCTGCGATCAGCAGCACGCCGGCATTGCTGACCCCGACGCCGATGAAAACCATCGACAGCGTCGCCGCTGCCCCGGCAAGGAACCATGCCAGCACCAAGCCGACGAACTCGCGCTGCAGCGAGGTCGAGGCAGCGTAGAACGGGAATCGCCTGCTGCGTTCCTTCGTGGCCGGAGTCGGCTGCGCCGGTCGCCTGTCTGTTGTCGTGGTCATCGTTTGCCCCGCCTTCTCGCGCAAGGGTGAATGAGTGCTGATAGCTACTCTACTATGAACAGGTTTTGCGTTCCTCGGCTATTCTTCGTCGCTTCCCCTGTGACACGCCCGGGTTAAGGTGCACAGGTTGGGTGATAGCGATTTCTACTCGCGTCAATTGCGCCATCGAAAATCGCTATCGGGCGACTTGTGTATTCCAATCCGGGCGTGTCGCATGTGACGTGGCGCGGTTGTGCGCGATGCCCTGAGCGTGCTAGGGTGTGGCCTTGCAAGACACGGGAGCTGGAAAGCTGAGAGGGAGATAGTATCTCCGACCGTTGAACGTGACACGGCTAATACCGTCGAACGAAGTCAATGCCTATCTTGGTATTCCTTCTCGTGATACCTATGTCTGCCGGTTCCTTTTTGGGGCGGGCGGGCAGCAGCATCGGAGGAGAATAATGTCTGCAAGCAACAATAACCATCAATCTGACGGACAATCGTCTGTGCCATCGTCTGCAAACAACGCGGCGGGCAGCACGGCGCAAGGTCGCGGCGGCAGCGTCGTTACGCGCAGCCGCCACTGGTATCGCTGGCGTCCAGTCGATATTACCGTCGCCTCGGTTATCGGCGTGGCATCCGGCCTGGTGTTCTGGGCCTTCGACCTGATCGTCACCGCCCCAACCGCCGTGCTGAAAGGCTTCGTCCCCGGATTGGAAGGCGCGCTGAACGGCTTCTGGTATTTCGGCGGCGTGCTGGCGCTGATCATCGTGCGCAAGCCCGGAGCCGGGCTGTACGCCGAAACCGTGGGCGCGTTGCTTGAGCTGGCGCTCGGCAACCAGTGGGGCGCGGCCGGTTCGCTGGTCGCCGGAATCGTCCAAGGCGTCTTCGCTGAAATCGGCTTCCTGATCGTGGCGTATAAGCTCTGGAACGTCTGGACCGCAACGCTTTCGGGCGTCATGACCGCAATCGGCGGCGCGGCCTGGTCGCTCGTGACGGCCTACGCCGGCATGGACAGCATGGGGGACTTCGGCATCATATACATCGTGGCCAGCTGCGTTTCCGGTGCCATCGTCTCCGGCGCACTGATGTGGTTCCTCTACCTTGGCATCGCCCGCACCGGCGCGCTGTCGCGCTTCGAATCGGGCCGCATCGCCACTGCTAGGTCGTAAACGGAACAAATCGGCCGCTGACGAGCAATCAGCGGCGTATTCCTGCCAGTTGCCCCAAGGGTGACGCTATACAACGGATGCTGCGCTGATGCCCAGACAGGCACCAGCGCAGCGCGTGCTCTCAGCCGATATAATCCGAGGCGTTGGTGGGACTGGACGGGACCGCGTGGCCCTCGGTCACCGTGCCGAGGCCGGAGCGATATGAGGCCCGGCCGGCTGCGATGGCGTGCTTGAAGGCGCGGGCCATGAGCGGGATGTTGCCCGCGCTGGCGATCGCGGTGTAGGCCATCACGGCGTCGGCCCCCATCTCCATTGCCTCGCAGGCCTGGCTTGGCCGGCCGATGCCCGCATCGATGATGACCGGCACCCCAGCATTGGCGATGATGACCTCGATGAAATCGCGCATGCGGATGCCCTTGTTCGAGCCGATCAGCGAGCCGAGCGGCATCACGCAGGCCGCGCCCGCGTCCTCCAATTGGCGTGCGGCAATCGGGTCGGGGAACATGTAGGGCATGGCGACGAAGCCTTCGTTGGCCAGTATCGCCGTGGCTTTGATGGTTTCTGCGTTGTCGGGCAGCAGATAGCGCTGCTCGTGCTCGATTTCGATTTTCACGAAATCGGTATGGCATACCTCGCGTGCCAGCCGTGCGATGCGCACCGCTTCCTCGGCGTTGCGCGCGCCGGAGGTATTCGGCAGCATGGTGATGCCCTTGGGAATGTAATCGAGCAGATTGTTTTCGGTCGTGCGGCACCGGCGCAGCGCCATCGTCACGATTTGCGTGCCGGCGTTCTCGATCGTTGCCTTGATGAGGTTGAGATCGTAGCGGCCGGATCCCAGGATGAAACGGCTGGTGAAGCGGTGCCCGCCGAGTATCAGCGGATCGCCGTCGCCGGTTTCGATCGCGTCATAGGCGTGTGCGTCCGGTTCCGGCAGAATCGCCGTGTTGGTCGTGGTGCCGACCAGAGCATCAATGTCGATGGTGGTGTCGGATTCGGGTGCCGTGCTTATATTCGTGCTGCTCATAATGCGGTCCTACGCTTCCTGCTCGCCCAGAATCAGGCGGGTGATCATATTCGCCTCATGGCAAGCCACGATTCCTACTCGCGGTGCCATAAGTCCGGCACCTGGCTTCGGGGCAGTGACGCCGTCGCCGCAGAAGTAGAAGTTGCTCGACACCCGCCGCGTCTCGACCAGGTTCGAGCTGCGGAAGCCCGCCATGCCAGAGGCGGAGACCAGCTTCTTGCCGGGCAGCTGCTCAAGCACGGCGTTGACCAGCAGCGTCTTGTTCTCCGGCACATCGAAGGCCTCGCAGATGATGTCGTCGTTGGCGAACAGTGCGCTCACGTTCTCGTCGCTGACTTTCGTGGTGTCGATAGTGACCTCGACAAAGGGATTGATCTGGGCGAGATTGGCCCGCAGCGCCTCGGTCTTGTACTCGCCGACATCCTTGAGGAAGTACTGCTGGCGGTTGAGATTGGTCATGTCGACGCGGTCGAAATCGACCAAGTGCAGATGCCCCACGCCGATGCGAGTGAGCGCCACCGCGATGGTCGAGCCGAGGCCGCCCAGTCCGGCGATGGCGACGTGCGCCGCGTCGAGTTTGGCCTGCGTGGCTGCCGAATGGCGTTCGGTCAGCGCATCGCGCACCTCGCTTTCGCTGACCATAGTCAACGGGTTGGGTGGGGTGATGAACGCGGTGCGGCGCGCTTCGAGCTGCGTTTGCGATGCTGATGGGGTGAATCCCTGTGGTATCGGCATGTCAGCCTCCCTGCACGAAAGTGACGATTTCGAGCGTGTCGGTGCCCTTGAGCGTGGTCTGCGCACGCTGGGCTCTGGGCACGATGGCGCCGTTGAGCTCGACGGCGACCCGGTTGGCGTCCAACCCTTTGCTTGCGATAAGGTCGGCGACGCTTATCGGCGTCGCGACCTCCTCCTGTGTTCCGTTGACGATCATGCGATCTTCCCTTCCGTTGCGCGTATCGTGGCAGCTTGTACTGCGCGGAGCAGCGCGGTGCAAGCCGTCATGATACGAAAAAAGGGTCGCTGGAAAGGCCGTACCCTGTGAGGTGGTGCGCCCCTTCCATGACCCTAATCATGTGATATGCGATATTCAGTTATCGCGAACGGCGGCGCGACGGCAGGCCATGTATGGCATGGCACTGCCAGAATACAAGGATGCGGAAAGCCGCCAGCTATGGCGACATCAACAACTCGTTTCCTTACGGCGGCATTACCCGCGTCAAGTTCTCGGTCGAAGTCCGCGACTTCCTCTCAGCCCTTTCGAGCTCCCGTTCGGTTGTGCCTTCATCATGGCCGCGCCCGCGGACAAAAGTGTCGATGAAAGCGGTGCGGTGCGGCGAACTGAGAACTGCTGCGCTGCGGCGGCTATGCTATGCCCGTCCACCCCTATGCCATGATGGAGGCATGGCAACTGACGATGACGTGCGGCGCGCACGCAACCGCGCGACGGTTGAGACTTTTCTGCATTCCGGTCATGGCGATGCGCTGCTGCGTCGGCATGAGCTCTTCTGCGAGGATGGAATCTCGGGGCTGTGGACCTCCGACACCGGCGAACCGGTGTTCGTGCAGGGGCGCGAGTCGATTGCACGCTACGACCTGTGGTCGGCCAAGCATTTCCCGGATTGGCAATGGCACGATATCGCTATCTGGACAACCAACGACGCCGATGTGGTCTGGGCGGAATGCGACGGTTCGGGCACGCTGAACCTACCCGGGCATGATCCGGTGCAGTATACGAATCATTTCCTGTATTGCTTCGATATGCGCGACGGACTGATCGCCCGCGAACGCGAATTCATGAACCCCGTCGTCGAGATGAAGGCGCTGGGGCTGGCGACGCCGACGATTGACCTCGGCGATTTTCCTGACTGATCAGCAGTTAACCAGCAACTAACCAGCACTGCCAAACAATATTGTGGCAATTGTGGCACATATCGCCAGAAGATTAGGTGAAATTTTAGAAGGGCGCTTCATGCAGCAGGAACAACAGCAGAACGCAACAGATCGCGGTGGTACGGCTGAGCTTTCGGGCTTCCGGGTCCCGCGCATCGGGATGGGCCTGATGGCATTGTCAATCGAGGGGCGCCCGAGTTCGCGTGAGCAAGCCATCGACACGATTCACGCCGCGCTGGATGCGGGCGTGCGTTACCTCGATACCGCGTGGTCGTATTACCTGCCGAGTCAGCCGGGCATCGGCGCGCCGGAGGATATGGGCTACGGGGAGTTCTTGCTTCGTGATGCCCTGCGCTCTTGGGACGGTCCGCGCGATGAGGTGCTGGTCGCCACCAAAACCGGGTTCCGCCGCACCTGCGATGCTGGTGCGGCGTTTGCGCGCGGGGCGGAGAGCGGCGAGAAATCAGGGAATGCCGGCGATGCTGCTGCCTCACGCCAGCAGTTGCAGACTGCGGGCAGCCGCTATGGCTGGCTGGCCGATTCTCGGCCGGAGACGATGATTCGCGACGCGAAGGAATCCGCCCAGCGGCTCGGCGTCGAAACGCTCGACCTGCTGTTTTCGCACGGCCCTGATCCGGCGGTGCCCTACGAGGACCAGATGGGCGCGCTGCGGCAACTGATTGATGAAGGAGTCGTGCATTGCGCTGGAATCTCGCGGGTTGACAACCATCAGATCGATATCGCCGCATCGGTGCTCGGAAGCCATCTCGTCGCGGTGCAGAACCAGTTCTCGCCCTCCTGCCGTGACGGGGAGGGGACCATGCGGCATTGCGCCGAACTGGGTCTGGCCTACATCTGCTTTTCGCCTTTGGGTGGTTTCCTTGACGCCTTCGACCACGCAGCCTACGACCCCTTCCGTGCGGTCGCGACCGAGCGCGGAGTGTCTTACCAGCGCGTCGTGCTCGCCTGGGAACTGACGCGATATCAGCGCCTCTTCGTCATTCCCAGCGCCCGCAACCCGCACGAGATTCGCGATTCCTTCGCGGCCGAAGATTTTGAATTGAGCGAGCAGGAGCTTCGGATATTGTCCGGCAAGTGACATAAGGCTGACCTTTACATAAACAGCCCGATGGGTTGTTCACAGGTGAGGTCAAGCACCTGCTAAGGTGCGGGGAACGGGGCCGTAGACGAGTTGCGAACCAGATAGCTATGGAATCTGGTCTGCCGGTTTAGGTGCTCTGCGAATTTATTAAGCAGATTTGCGGGAATCATAGGTTTTGTGCGCCGAAATGATTATGTGATATTGCCAAAGAATGGCAGTATTCCGCCGAAGTGCTGCACGCTGTATTCGATGTCTACTTTGCCAAGTGCTTAATAGGCGAAAAAAGTGCTGAATAAACGTATTGAATGCCCCTTGGAGAGCTCACAGTGGTATCGGTGCACGATGCAACAGAAATCTTCGGTCGTAAGACAGGCTGACAGTGGCAGCGGCACCCGATCAGCGGGTTCTTATCGTCTATTAAGCATTTTTTTCGTCTATTAAGCAGTTGCACAAGTATGGGCTCATTATGCTTGTCGTGCAATCCTTGCAATTCCGCCGATTCTAAGCGTACGGCAAGTCCTCGGGAGACCGTGTGCAGAGGGCTTCGCAGGGAAATGTGCTTAATAGATGACGGGTGAGCGAGGGGGAACAGCAATTTGCGCGATTTTCTATTATTAATGATAATCGTTTGCGATTTATGAATTTTGAGTGTATGCTCCGAAAATATGACATTTTCAGAGCAGCCGTACGAAGCCGTAGCCAGCCGTCGCGGCAGTCGTGAGACGAGGCGAATCATGGCATCGGGCCATCCGCAGGCGCAGCAACGCGACGGTTCGGTCATTGCTGCGCGCGAATCGCGCAGCAACTTGGCTCAATCTGCGCCAATTGTGCCAAACCGCAGAATCAGTAAACCTGCGAAGCGGCGTGGCGCTGGCAGACCTCCGGTGCTGTCGCCGGAGGAAATCGGCCGTGCGGCGTTGGCGATGGGGATTGAAGGGCTGACGTTCCTGGCATTGTCCAAGCGGCTTGGCGTCTCGCAGGCGACGCTGTATCGCTATGCGCCCACCAAGGATGATGTGCTGCAATTGGCGCTAGAGGTGGGGCTGACTGGGCTCGAGCTTAATGTGCGCGCTGATGACAGCTGGCGCTCGCTGTTCACGCGGACCGTGGAGCGGGTGTGGGATGTCCTCGGTGCCATGCCCGGTGCAGCCGATGCGATCAGCCGAGGCGTCGTGTGCGCCAAGCTGGTGCGTTCCTCGCAAATGCTTGCCGATGCGCTGGCTGCGCGAGGCTTTTCCGTGGCCGATGCGGCGTTCGCCGTCGATATGGTATTCGATATCGTGCTTGATCAGCGGCGCGGCACCGATATGCTCGATCTTGACCACTGCGCCAATGATGGCGATGCAGAGCGTGCATGGGCGTCGCGGCATGTCGATCGCGAGCGATTCAAAGCCGATTGGGCGAAAATGGGGCAGCCTGATGACGCAGTGTCGTCTCACGCTGTGCCAGCTCACCCAGTGTCATCGTCTCAATCGGCGGAATCTCGGTCAGCCGGATCGCAGCCAATGGAAGCTGTATCGGTGTCATCCCCGTCGGCACCGTCTTCTGCGGCAGCCTCGCAGGCCTTGATTGCAGCCGATCAGCGTGCGGTGATGCTGCGCAAAGTCGATATCGCGCTCACCGGGTTTGAAGCTTCGGACATGATTCGCAGTTCCTAGTTTACGACGCATACCTCCAGAAAAGCGGTTGTGAAAGCGGTTATCGAACAACGTGAAAACACGAGAAGCGGTTGAAGAGAAAAGAGCAGGAATGCAAAGGCAAACAGCTGTGGTGACGGGCGATTCCGTTGCCGCGCAAGGAGTTGCGCCCACGCGGCGCAAACGAGAGGCTGCCGTTCGCCAGTCATCGAACGGCAGCAATTCCCAGCGAAACGGCAACGCACAGGCCAAGAACGCGCGAGGCGGCAAGAACGCGAAATCCAGCCAAAGCCAAGCCTCGCTGATGCAGTTCTTCCGCCCGGTGCGTGGCAAGCTGATTGCGGCCATCGCACTGCAGATCATCGCGTCGCTGTTCAGCGTCATGCCATATATCGCGCTGCTCTGGCTCGCTGACGCTATGGCGGTGCCGGCCAGGCCCGATGGGCATACGGCGTGGAATGCGGTGATGCTCTACCTGATCGCGGTGAGCGTGGAATCGCTTATCGCGGCGCTCGGCATGCTGCTCACGCATATCGCCGACATCGACTTGCAGGCGCGGACGCGAATCAATCTGGCCGATACGCTGGGCCGCGTGCCGCTGGGGTGGTTCGATGCGAACGGCGCGGGCCGCGTGCGCAAGGCGCTCAATGACGATGTCGAATCGCTGCACCATCTGGTTTCGCACAGCGTTTTGGATATCATTTCAGCCGTGGTCACGCCGCTGGTGGGCGTCGTGTTCTGCTTCGTGATGGATTGGCGCATGGGGCTGATCGCGCTGATTCCGGCGGTGCTCTACATGGCCACCTTCTCGCTGATGTCGCCGCGCGACAATCGCGGGGTAATGGACGAGATCGCGGCAAGTCTCGCCGCGGTGAGCGAGGCGATTGTCGACTACGTCGGCGGCGTGGCCGTGCTCAAGATTTTCGGGCGTGCCAAGGAAGGTTCGTGGCGATTCAGCAAGACGAGCAACGCTTTCATCAGTGACTTCGCGCGGCTCGTCGGCCCGCAGATGCATGCGCAGGCCGTGGCGCTCATCTGGCTTTCCGCACCGGTTGTGACCTTGATGGTCGCTCTGGGCGGCGTGATATTCGTGGGTCAGGGAAGCATCGAACCGGCCAAGGCGCTGGTCGTGGCGCTGGTGGCGCTTTCGCTGCCCGGTGCGCTGATCACCTTGGCTTCCGGCAATCAGGCTTACAGCGAGGGCCGCGAAGCGGTGGAGCGCATCACCGGACTGCTGAACGAGCCGCCGCTGCCGCAGCCCAGTAAGCCGTTGCGCCCGGCGAATCGGACGGTTGAATTCGACGACGTGCATTTCAGCTATCCGCAGGTGGATGGCGCTGATGGTGCCGGTGAAGATGGCAATAGCTCTGCCAGTGAAGATGCCGTCACAACGAACGGCTCCAATGCTTCTGATACGAGCGAGCCTGCGAATGAAGCCGTCGCAGGCGTCAGCTTCACCGTGCCCGAAGGCGGCACCGTGGCGCTGGTCGGTCCATCGGGAGCCGGCAAATCCACGCTGGCCTTGCTGCTGGCGAGATTCCACGATGTGGACGCTGGTTCGATACGCATCGGCGGCGTCGACGTGCGCCAGATGACGGAGCCGGTGCTGCGGGCGAACGTCGGCCTCGTGCTGCAGCAGGTGCAGCTTCCATCGCTGTCGTTGAAGGAGAATATCGCGCTGGGACGTTCCAACGCCTCGATGGACGATATCATCGCCGCCGCCAAAGCTGCGCATATCCACGAGCGCATCATGGCGCTGCCATGCGGTTACGATTCGGTTATCGGCGAGGATGCGCTGCTCTCGGGCGGCGAGGCGCAGCGTGTGTCGATTGCGCGCGTGATTTTGCAAAACACGCCGATTCTCATCATGGACGAGGCGACTTCGGCCGCCGACCCGGAAACCGAGACGGAGATTCAAAGCGCGCTGTCGGATCTGGTGGTCGGCCGCACGGTTGTCATCATCGCGCATCGCTTGCAAACCGTTCAGCATGCGGACAATATTCTGGTCATCGACCGTGGCCACATCATCCAGTCCGGCACGCACGCGCAGCTCGCCAATGCGCCCGGAGCGTACGCCGATATGTGGCAGGCACAGCAAAGTGATAAGGGCGTTCAAACCAGCGTCGCAAGCAGTGACATAGACAGCGCTACAACCAATACCGCAAGCAGCGCCGCAGCGCCCAACGCAACCACCGCTATCAGCAAGGAGGATCGCTCATGATCAAGGCATTGATGGCAATTGGCGACAAGTCGTCCAGGCGTGCGCTCAAAGTATTTCTCATCCTCGCCGCGATCAACGGTCTGACGCAGGGCGCGGCGCTGGCGGCTCTCGTGCCGCTGCTCGTCTCGATGTTCCGGCGCGATACGCACGGCATGTGGCTGTGGCTCGTGGTGCTCGCCGTGGCCGCGCTCATCAACGCAGTTTTCGTCGTGCTCTCCTCGAACCATTCGTTTGCCGTCACGGTTGATGTCATCCGCGATATGCAGGGCCGGCTCGCCGACCATATGGTGCGGCTGCCGCTGGGCTGGTTCGGCGGCAACGCGCAGGCGGCGGCGTCGGGCATCGCGGTGAGCGGCACGATGTCGGTTGCGCTGACCATATCGGATGCGCTTATCCCGGTCGTCACGGCGGTGACGGTGCCGATCGCGGTGGCGATTGTCGCGCTGGCGTTCAATTGGCAGATTGGGCTGGCGCTCGTCATCGCCATTCCGGTTGTCGCGCTGGTGACGCGGTGGGGCGAACGGCGCAACGCCAAGGCCGAGGCGGGCATACATGAGGCCGAATTCGAAACCGACCGGCGGCTGCTCGAATTCGCCGACCAGCAGGTGGTGCTGCGCTCGGCGGGTATCCACGGCACGCAGTACCAGCCGCTTGCCAGCGCCATCGCGGCGCGGCGCAAGGCCGGCAGGAAGTCGCTGTGGTCATCGATAGTCAGCATGATTCCCCAGCGCATCGTGATCGATTTCGTCTTCGGCATCGCGGCGGGCCTCGGCGTGCTGCAGGCCGTGTCGGGCGATGTGGACCCGGTGGCGATCATCGCCGTGATCGCGCTCACCTCGCAGGTCATCAACCCGCTGCGTGTGCTCGCCGAACTGCTGACGACATTGCGCCGTGCCGAGCTACAGCTCGACGAAGTCGCCGACGTGTTGAACGAGCCGGAGATGGCCGTTCCCGAGCTTTCCCGCGCGCAGCCCGCAGACAACGCCGTGCAGCTGGACCATGTGATCTTCGGCTATGGCGACCGTGCGCCGGTGCTCGACGGCGTGGATCTGGAACTCGAACCTGGCACGGTCACCGCGCTCGTCGGGCCGTCCGGCTCCGGCAAGACGACGGTCACGCGGCTTATCGCGCGCTTCTGGGACGCCAATCAGGGTGCGGTGCGCATCGGCGGCGTCGACGTCAAGGATTTGAGTGACGAAGATCGTGCTGCTCAGCTTTCGCTCGTGTTCCAGGATGTGTACCTGTTCAACGAGTCGCTGCGCGAGAATATCGCGCTGGGCGACCCGGACGCCAGCGAGTCGGAGGTGCTGCACGCGGCCGAACTTGCGCAGGTCACGCCGATTGCCGAGCGCATCCCCGGCGGCTGGGCTGGTTCGGTAGGCGAAGGCGGGAAGCTGCTTTCGGGCGGCGAACGCCAGCGCGTCTCCATCGCCCGTGCATTGCTCAAGAAGGCGCCGATTCTCTTGCTTGATGAGGCGACCGCCGCGCTGGATGGCGTGACCGCCAAGGCCATACGCACCACCATCGAGTCGCTGCGAGGCCAGGTTACGGTGCTCATCATCGCGCATCAGGCCGAAACCATCGCCAACGCCGACCGCGTCGCGTTCCTGGAGCATGGCTGCATCTCCGCGCTCGGCACCCACCAGGAGCTGTTCGCCAGCAACCCGCGCTACGCCGCCTTCTGGTCCGGCCGCGCGCAGGCACAGCAGTGGCAGCTTGGCTGAACCGTTAAGCAGACAGCACTGCGCTGAGCTGTTACATGAGCAACGCAGTGCGTTGCTCATAGGCGAAGTGAGGCCCCGCCAAGGGGCCGAAGGACGATGACGCTGTCATCGTCGCTCCGTAGGTGAGGTGAGCGACCCTTAAGGTCGCGAAGGACGGTGCCCTATTCGGCACCGTCAGTGAATTAAGGGCCGCAGTCCTCTTTGTGCATCTCTACACAAGTCGGGTGATAGCGATTTCGACTGGCGGAATACCGCCAACTGAAATCGCTATCACCCGACTTGTGTATATCATCCCGGGCGTGTTGGGCTTGACCTGATAATTTGATTCCTCGAATAGCACATACTGTGAAAAGTTTATAGTGTGAGGTAATATATCAAGTATATGGAGCTTTGCATGCCGTATATGCGGGGTTATGCATATGAATGGCACGGCCGCTGTGGTGCAAGCAACGTGGCGGCAGGCAATGTGGTAGCAAGCAATGCGCAGTGCATGCCAAACGGCCATGCGCCACACGGGCACATGCTAGAGCTGTATGCCACGAAAAACGGGAAGAGGGAATTCGTATGGGGTTCGAGCAGGAGGCGTACGAGACGCTGCTCGCCAATATCATGAGCAAGCGTTCGCTTGCGGCCAAGCATTACCAGCGGTACTCCAGCGGCGAGCCGTTCGTGCTGCGCCATCTGCGCAAGCAGGGCACGTCGACGCCCTCCCAGCTCGCCTCGGCGCTGCGGGCTAGCTCGGGTCGCGTTTCCGCAGTGCTCTCGTCCTTGGAGAAAAAGGGCTTCATAACGCGCGAGGTCGATGTCAAGGATCGGCGCAATATCCTTGTTTCCATAACCGACGCCGGGCTTGAGCAAGCGCTCAAGGACCGTGACGAGGCCCGGTCGGCGATCTGTTGGATCTTCACGCAGATGGGCGAGCGGCGGACTCGGGATTTCGTCGATCTGGTCACCGAGTTTCATGTCTATATGTCGATCTGCAAGCCAGGCGAGCCGCGCCCGACGCGCGAGGATATCGAGAAGGCCTTCGCGAGCCTGCCGCATGACGAGTAGGGCGCTAGCCGGTTGACAGACCGAGTCGGCATAATCCCGGCAAGACGTCCCTCAATTCGGCACTAGCCAATATCCCCACCGGACATAGCGTCGCAAAAATACGCGCTGGGAGAATTTCATGACGTTTTACCGGAAACGGTGTTTCTTCTCGATTTCCACGCGTATTATCTAACACCGTGAGAAATTAATAAACGAAGCAAATTGCGAATAGAATTTTCAAGAATCAATATTCAATAAGAATCCAAAAGAATCATCACAATCCTTAAGGAAGGATAATACATGCTGCGCATCTGCAAATATCTCTCCAAATCGGAGATCGGGCAGCTGCTGATCGGACTCATATTCATCGTGAGCCAGATCTGGTTTGATCTCAAACTTCCGGACTATATGTCCGATATCACGCGGCTCGTGGAAACCCCGGGCAGCAACATGCACGACATCTGGGTGGCCGGCGGCAAGATGCTGCTCATCTCGCTGGGCTCCGTGCTGTGCGCGATCGCAACCGGCTATGTCGCGGCGCGGGTCGGCGCCTCATTCAGCCAGCGTCTGCGCTCGCTCGAATTCCGCAAGGTCGAATCCTTCGGACCGGCGGAAATGAACCGCTTCTCCACGGCGAGCCTCATCACCCGCTCGACCAACGACATCACGCAGATTCAGATGTTCGTCACCATGGGTCTGCTGCTGCTCGTCAAATCGCCGATTATGGCCGTATGGGCCGTGTGCAAGATCGCGGGCAAGGGCGTTGACTGGACGGTGGCAACCGCCGTCGCCGTCGGCGTGCTGCTCGTGGTCATCGGCGTGATCATGGTTATGGTCGTGCCGAAATTCCGCAGCATGCAGCGCCTGACCGACAATATCAACCTCGTCGCCCGCGAGAACCTCACCGGCCTGCGCGTCGTGCGCGCCTACAACGCAGAGGACTATCAGGAGGCGAAGTATGACAAGGCCAATGCGGAGCTGAGCAACACCTACCTGTTCACCAACCGCTCCATGTCGGTCATGATGCCGCTTATCAACACGGTCATGAACGGCCTGATGCTGGCGATCTACTGGATTGGCGCCTATCTCATCAACGCGGCCGACCTCAAGGACAAGCTCACGCTGTTCTCGAATATGGTCGTCTTTTCCAGCTACTCGGTGCAGGTCATCATGAGCTTCCTGCTGATGAGCATGGTCTTCGTGCTGCTGCCGCGCGCCGATGTGTCCGCGACCCGCATCCTCGAGGTGCTCGACACCGATCCGATGGTGACCGATGGTGACCGATGGCGCTGAGGTGGGCAGCACCGGTGTCGCTGGTGCCGTCACCGCCGCAACCGCAGCTACAACGTCCAAGGGCACGGTCGAGTTCAAGAACGTGAGTTTCGCCTACCCGGACTCGCGCGAAGCGATGCTCGAAGGCATCACCTTCAGCGCTCAGCCCGGCCAGACGGTCGCCTTCATCGGCTCGACCGGCTCGGGCAAGTCCTCGCTGGTCAACCTCGTGCCGCGCTTCTACGATGCGACCGAAGGCCAGGTGCTGGTCGACGGCGTGGATGTGCGCAACTACACGCTCAAGGCTCTTCGCGACAAAATCGGCTACGTGCCGCAGCAGTCGGTGCTTTTCAAGGGCACGGTCGCCTCGAATATCCGCTACGGCGACCGCCCGCAGGATTCCGCGGACGTCGAGCTGGTCGACACGTCCAGCATTCAGGGGCGCAGGCGCGAAGCCGAGCTGATGAAGCATGCGAACGACGTGCAGGACCTCGGCGACGAGCAGCAGGTTCGCAAAGCTGCCGAAGTCGCGCAGGCCGATGAGTTCATCGAGACCATGGACGGCACCTATGACGCCGCGATTGCGCAGGGCGGCTCGAACGTCTCGGGCGGCCAGAAGCAGCGGCTTTCCATCGCCCGCGCGGTGTATCGCCACCCTGAAATCCTGATCTTCGATGATTCCTTCAGCGCCTTGGACTTTAAGACCGACCGCGCCGTGCGCGACGAGCTCGCCAAGGAAGCCAAGGATTCCACGAAGCTGATTGTCGCCCAGCGCATCGGCACCATCATGGACGCCGACCGCATCGTCGTGCTCGACGACGGCAAGGTGGTCGGGCAGGGCACCCACCGCGAGCTGCTGGAAAATTGCAGCGTATACCGCGAAATCGCCGAGTCTCAGCTCAGCCCAGACGAGCTGGCCGCGTGAGGCTAGGCGCGTGATATTGGCCGCGAGACGCTGCGCAGGTGCGCAGATGCCGGCCGACACATGCGCGCATATACGGGCAAACACAAGGTTGTAAGGCTTTAAGGAGAAACACAATGCCAGGACCAAGAGGAGGACGAGGCGCCGTAGTCGAGCGCCCCGAAGACTTCGGGCAGACGATGGGCAAGCTCATCCGATTCTGCCGCAAATACATACCCGCCATGATCATCGCGCTCGTGCTCGGCGCGGTCGGCACGATCTGCCAGATCGTCGGGCCGAACCGCCTGCGAGACATGACCAACGAGATTGTCAAAGGCATGCCGGCCATCGTGAACGGCAAGCCGATCATGCACTCGATCGATTTCAGCGCGGTCAACCGCATCGCTTGGATTCTCGTGGCGCTCTACGTCGGCAGCGCGCTGCTCAACTACGTGCAGTCGTGGATGATGGCGACTGTCACGCAGCGCACCGCCCAGGAGCTGCGCGGCGCGATCAGCGTGAAGATCAACAAGCTGCCGCTCAAATACTTCGACAAGACCAGCTACGGCGACATCCTCTCGCGCATCACGAACGATGTGGACGCCATCGGCCAGACGCTCGGCCAGTCCGTCGGCGCGCTGATCACTTCGGTGACGCTGTTCTTCGGCTCGCTCGTCATGATGTTCGCCAACAACGTGATTCTGACGCTGTGCGCCATCGTCGCGAGCCTGGTTGGCTTCGCGCTGATGTCGCTTATCATGAAGTTCTCGCAGAAGTACTTCGTGCAGCAGCAGAAGGCGCTGGGCGATGTCAACGGTCACGTCGAAGAGATGTACGCCGGCCACACCGTGGTCAAGGCCTACGGCGGCGAGCCGAACTCCATCCGCACCTTCGAGCGCTACAACGGCGACCTCTACGCTTCCGGCTGGAAGAGCCAGTTCTTCTCCGGCCTGATGATGCCGCTGATGATGTTCGTGGGCAACCTCGGCTTCGTCGTGGTGTGCGCGGTCGGAGGCGCGCTCGCGCTGAACGGCAAGATCGAATTCGGCGTCATCGTGGCCTTCATGATGTACATTCGCCTGTTCACCCAGCCGCTCGCCCAGTTCGCGACCGCCTTCCAGAATCTGCAGCGCTGCGCCGCCGCCTCCGAGCGCGTCTTCGGCTTCCTCGAAGAGCCCGAGATGGCCGACGAAAGCGCCAAGCAGCCGCTGCTTGGCCGCGATGCCGCAGGCAACCCCGTGCGCGTGCGCGGCGATGTGGACTTCGCGCATGTCAGCTTCGGCTATTCGCCGGAGAAGACCATCATCCATGACTTCTCCGCCGCCGTTCGGGCCGGTCAGAAAGTCGCCATCGTCGGGCCGACCGGCGCGGGCAAGACCACCATGGTCAACCTGCTCATGCGCTTCTACGAGATCACCGGCGGCTCAATCTCCATTGACGGCATCGACACGAAATCCGTGCCGCGCGCCAATGTGCACGACCAGTTCTCGATGGTGCTGCAAGACACCTGGGTGTTCCAGGGCACCGTACGCGAGAACATCGCCTACGCGCGCACGGATGTCAGCGATCAGCAGATCATCGACGCCTGCAAGGCCGTCGGGCTGGACCATTACATCCGCTCGTTGCCCGAGGGCTACGACACGGTGCTCGACGACAAGGCCTCGCTCTCGCAGGGCCAGAAGCAGCTGCTCACCATCGCGCGAGCCATGGTACAGAACGCGCCGATTCTGATTCTGGACGAGGCTACCTCCTCGGTCGACACCCGCACCGAAGAGCTGATCCAGAAGGCTATGGACGCCCTGACCGTCGGCCGCACGAGCTTCGTGATCGCGCACCGGCTTTCGACCATCAAGAACGCCGACATGATTCTCGTGATGGACCACGGCGACATCGTCGAACGCGGCACCCACGACGAGCTGCTCAAGGCCGACGGCTTCTACGCCGGCCTCTACAACAGCCAGTTCGCGCTTACGGACTGAGTATTATAGGGTCTGACTCTCACGCATAAAGTCGGCCGATAGCGTTGTAGACTGGCGGAATTCCGCCTCTCACAAATGCTATCGGCCGACTTATGCGTATGAGCGGTTCTTCACGTTTGTGTGTGGAATGTCGAGTCCTCGCTTCTGCAGAGTAGCGGAGTCTGAAATCTTGTGGCCGTGCCCCCTCCAAAAAAACGGAAAGACTACGCACCGAAGCATGGGAAACCCGATGTAGCATGTGTTGCAGAGAGGGCAGCGAGTTGTTCGTTCCTCGCTGATGAGATGGGAGATGTGTGCGGCAATGGGCAATGAGCATGTATTCGTCAGGAAAATAGGCGAGGGGTTCCCCATTGTTATGCTGCATGGGTTCCCACTGGATCATCGCTCCCTGCTGCCGTTGGAACATTGCTTTTCGCAGCATGATCAGTGGCAACGGTATTACATCGATTTGCCCGGCCTAGGCCAGAGCCGCAATGGTTTCGACATACGATCAGCCAGCGACGTGCTCAAGACGCTGGGCGATTATCTGATCGAAGAATTCGCCGAAACCGATTTCGCAATCGTGGGGTATTCCTTCGGCGGTCTGCTGGCGTCCGCGTTGGCCGCGCAATACGGCGACCGCATTCGCTCGATGTTCCTCCTGGCACCTGAAACTGTAGCTGCCGATAATGCGCGAACCTTGCCGAAGAAGACGATGTATCACGTTTCGGATCTTCCTCATGATGCCGCCGAGCAGGAAGTCGCAGCGTATCGGGCCACGGCGGTGGTGGAAAGCGCCGAGAATTTCGAACTGTTCAAACGCTATATACTGCCCGGCCTTATGGGCAACAGCGAGAATGTGGCTGTGCGGTACTTGGCCGAAAATCCGGCGCTCGCGAAAACGCCCGCCGAGTACATGAGCCAGTATCGCCGCCCGGTCACCATCGTGGTCGGGGAAAACGACACCATGGTCGGCTACGAAGACGCCTTCGCGCTCTACCGGACGCTGCAGGAGGCCACATACGTGTGCCTGCCGAAGGCCGGCCACACGCTGCACCTCGATCAGGCGAAATCAGTGCAGTGCATCTTTCGGCGCTGGTTGTCGGATCTCGGCCAACAACTGCATTAGACCGCGCGCGTCTGGGATTGCGACGTCGAGTATCTGGTTCTCAGCGACGGGTTCGGTAGTTTTAAGCGAAGCCGTTAGATAGATGATGTGACATTACAAGTATTCGCAAAATAGGATGTATCTGATTTCTGTATTATGTGGGAATTGCAATCCTGCCGTATAAAAGGTTACGGAATTTCGTTGTTTTGCGTAGCCTTTTGTACGGTAAGGTCGTGTTAGCGATCAAAAGGCTACTCCGCTGTGAAGAACGTTGCCGGGAAGTCGTGGCTTGCGACCATGCGGCGGTCGGCGAGGAGCTGGGCGCATGAGAAATCGGCCACCGAGACCAGACGGCGAGGCTCGGTTACGAAAAGCGCGGTCGCCAGGCCGTCTGCTAGGGCAGTGGGGTACTCGACACCGGGGAAGGCGGCGGTAGGGAGGCGGGTGCCGGCGTGGGCGGCACTCGGTGAGTCGGCATTGGGTGAATTAACGCTGGATGAGTTGGCATTGACATAGGCCCAAGTCGCGGCGATATCGTTCACTAGCTGCCCGTCGATGGCGTTGAGCAGATGGTGAAGCCGCAGCCCATGCGCCTCGCCCCAGTGTCTTCGACTCGGCGCGCTGGCGCAGAACGCGCCCGAGCTGATATGCGCGATGCCGATTGCATTGTTGGTGCCAGAAGGGTCTTCAAGCGCGATATCGATGGAATCGCGCGAGTCGATAAGCATGTCGCCACCTGCGTCGATGAGGAATTCCGAAGCAGATCCAGATTGCTTGCGCAGCATCATGCCTAGCAAATCCACCAGGTAGCCTTTGCCGCATGCGCCGAAATCCAGCTGGACGGGGCGGGTCGTGCGCAGCGTCGCGCCATCGCGAGCCACGTCGCGCTCCCAGGTCGGGCGACCATGAATAGCGCCGAGGTGATTGGCGGCATCGGGCTGCATGGTGAAGGTCAGATCGGCTCCATAGCCCAGCCGAATCATATCCTCGCCGATGCAGGGGTCGATTGCGCCTGCGCTCGCCGCTGCCAAGATGTCATACAACTTAAACAGCGGCAGCGTCCAATCAGGGAAGTCGAAAGTGCCGCCAAACTCGGCGCTCGCCATCGCTGCCACGAGGGAATCGCTGCGGAAACGCGACAGCACCGATTCGTATTCGTCAATGAAGTCGCCGATGCGCCGATGCAGCTCGTCGTCCAAAGGCCGAGTGGTATGAATCAGCAGCCCGGTGCCCAAGGCGTGGGGGAACGCGGTGACGTGCGGCATGCGCCTGCTCAGCTCGACCATGATTGCATCATAGGCATCGCGCAGCATATTGCTGCTTGTGATGCACTGGTTCGTTGTGTTAGCGAATGGAAACGTGAGTTGCGGAGAATCTTGCAGTGGAAACGACAAAGCGACGGGGCGACTGTCTAAGATTCGGTTTGCATATGATCCCAAAACTTGAGTCGACTGCGCTCAAGTTTTGGGAATAGAATGGTGACTGTCTTGGTTGAACATATCAGACATTGATGTGATGCGCTGCGGACGCGCCTCGGGACGCGATTGCGATTGCGACCGGGGCTGGCTGCGGCGCTTGACGACGGAGGTTGATATGGAACAGAAGTTCACCACGATGGCCCAGCAGGCGATAGGCGACGCCATTCAGAGCGCGTCGGCGGCTGGCAACGCGCAGGTCGATACGCTGCATCTTGCGGACGCTTTGCTGCGTCAGGAGAACGGCGTGGTTCCGGCGCTTATTCAGGCTGCCGGGGGCGACACGCAGCATATCGGGGCCGAGGTGCGCAATGCGCTGGTGGCGCTGCCGAGCGCCAGCGGCTCGACGACATCCCAGCCGGATGCCAGTCGGCAGCTGTCGTTGGCGCTGACGCAGGCCGAGAAGGAAATGCAGCAGATGGGCGACGATTACGTGTCCACCGAGCACTTGTTTATTGGCATCGCGCAGGCCGCGCCGAATCGGGCCGCGGATATCCTCAAATCCAACGGCGTGACCGTTGAGGCGCTGCGCAAGGCCGTGCCGCAGATTCGCGGCGGCAAGAAGGTTACGAGCGCGGACGCCGAAGGCAATTACAAGGCATTGGAGAAGTATTCGACCGATCTGACGGCGGCGGCGAAGGACGGCAAACTCGACCCGGTGATCGGGCGCGATCAGGAAGTCCGCCGCGTCATGCAGATTCTGTCGCGTCGCACCAAGAACAATCCAGTGCTGATCGGCGAGCCGGGCGTCGGCAAGACGGCCGTGGTCGAAGGGCTGGCGCAGCGCATCGTGGCCGGCGATGTGCCGAGCACGCTGCAGAACAAGCGACTTATCAGCCTGGATCTCGGCTCGATGGTGGCCGGTTCGAAGTATCGCGGCGAATTCGAGGAGCGGCTCAAGTCGGTGCTTGAGGAGATCAAGAACGCCGACGGGCAGATCATCACCTTCATCGACGAGATTCACACCATCGTCGGCGCGGGCGCTGCCGAGGGCTCGATGGACGCGGGCAATATGCTCAAGCCCATGCTGGCCAGAGGCGAGCTGCGCCTGATCGGCGCGACGACCTTGGACGAATACCGCGAGAACATTGAGAAGGATCCGGCGCTTGAACGCCGCTTCCAGCAGGTGTTCGTCGGCGAGCCGAGTGTGGAGGACACGGTCGCGATCCTGCGCGGGCTCAAGCAGCGCTACGAGGCCCACCACAAGGTGACGATCGGCGACGATGCGCTCGTGGCTGCGGCCACGCTGTCGAACCGCTACATTTCCGGTCGTCAGCTGCCCGACAAGGCCATCGACCTGGTCGATGAGGCGGCAGCGCATCTGCGCATGGAGCTTGATTCGCAGCCTGAGGAGATCGACGAGCTGCAGCGCAAGGTCACGCGCTTGGAAATGGAGCAGATGCAGCTCAAGAAGGCGCAGGATCCGGCTTCGAAGGCGCGGCTTGAGAAGATCGAGTCCGATATGGCCGATGCGCGCGAGAAGCTCAGCGGATTGCAGGCGCGGTGGGATGCGGAGAAGGCTGGCCACAACAAGGTCGGCGAGCTGCGCGCCCAGCTCGATGCCAAGCGCGTCGAGGCCGACAAGTTCACTCGCGAGGGCAATCTCGAAGCGGCCAGCCGCATTCTGTACGGCGAGATTCCGGCGATTCAGAAGGAGCTTGCGGCGGCTGAGAACGCCGACGACGCTGCGGGTGCTGACGGTGGCGTGAGCGGCGCTGATGGAAGCGTGACTGGCGATATGTCTGGCAGCGAGCCGATGGTCCCCGACCATGTGGACGCCGATTCCGTGGCGGGCATCGTCTCCGAATGGACCGGCATCCCAGTGGGCCGCCTCATGCAGGGCGAGAACGAGAAGCTGCTGCATATGGAGGACGCGCTTTCCAAGCGGGTCATCGGCCAGAGCGAAGCCATCCGCGCCGTCTCCGACGCCGTACGCCGCTCGCGTGCGGGCATCTCGGATCCGAACCGCCCGACCGGCTCCTTCCTGTTCTTGGGGCCGACCGGCGTGGGCAAGACCGAACTGGCGAAGGCGCTCGCCGACTTCCTGTTTGACGACGAGAAGGCCATGGTGCGCATCGACATGTCCGAGTACATGGAGAAGGCCTCCGTGTCCCGCCTGATCGGTGCGGCGCCGGGCTACATCGGCTACGAAGAGGGCGGCCAGCTCACCGAGGCCGTGCGGCGCAGGCCCTACTCGGTCGTGCTGTTCGACGAGGTCGAGAAGGCCAATCCGGAAGTCTTCGACGTGCTGCTGCAGGTTTTGGACGACGGTCGTCTGACCGACGGCCAAGGCCGGACAGTCGACTTCAAGAACACGATTCTCATCATGACCTCGAACCTCGGCTCGCAGTTCCTCGTACAGCCGGACCTCGATGACGACGCGAAGCGGATTGCGGTAATGGACGCGGTGCACGCGCAGTTCAAGCCCGAATTCGTCAACCGCCTGGATGATCTCATCATCTTCCACCCGCTGACACGCCAGGAGCTTGGCGGCATCGTCAGCATCCAGGTCAAGGAAGTCGCCGCGCGGCTCACCGACCGCCGCATCACGCTCGACGTGACCGATGCGGCCCGCGAGTGGCTGGCGAATATGGGCTACGACCCGGCGTATGGCGCGCGGCCCTTGCGTCGCCTAGTGCAGACCGAGGTCGGCGATCAGATGGCGCGCATGCTGCTGGCGGGCCAGGTGCACGATGGCGACACCGTGCTGGTGGATCAGACCGGCGGCGAGCACCTTGAGCTGAGCACCATGCCCGAGGATCCGCTGAAAGAAAGCTGATTGACTACCTGAACGCAAAGGGCTTGTGGCTGTGAAGTATTCCCAGCCACAAGCCCTTCCTAATACCGCATTCCCCGGGATTATAACTGAATCGCGCCTCCCAGCACGGTGTCGGATTCTTGAGGCGGCCGGTTCGCGGTGGGTTAACCCTTGGCTGGTACTGCGAATCGCTCCAAAGCGAGCCAGGCCGCCGACATGATGAGTCCGGCGAGTATGAGCACGATTGAGGCGAACATGACGGCCAGTGCAAGGCGCGGCTGCGGGCCGAACACGATTTCGATGGCGAATGCCCAAGTGGCGACGAGCAGGACTGCAGGCACGACGATGCGCGAGATGCGGGCTCGGCCTGCCAGCACCCGCTCCTTGGCTGGCGACATTGTTTCCGCGTTGAATTGATGGCACAGCAAAGCCAGTGTTATGGCTACTCCCATCAGGGCGAAGCCCCATTCGTACAGTGCTGCGGGCAGCAGATTCGGCGCAATGCAGAGCACGAGGCTGTAGGCGTAGGAGAGCGCCGAGCCGAGCATCACCAGCGAATCGGTGTTGGCGACGCGATGCGACAGGGCCGTCCAGCCGACGCGGTGAATCGGCCTGCCGCAGTAGAACAGAATCGGCGTGGCGAATATGGCGCGCAGCCAGACGCTCGTGACCCATGACGGCGCGACGTGCGTATTCGTGGTGTCGAGCAGCGTCGTGGCAATAATCGCGAGGGTGAGCACCGCGCTCAGCAGCATGAGATTGCGGATATGACTGGTGCGTTCCGGGCCTGCCTCCGACGCGCCTGAACGCTGATTGCCGCCGTTTTCTGTGGCATCGGTGGCGTTGTGGACGGCTGTGGCATCGCTGGCGGTGCCATTGTCGGTGTCACCGAGATTCTGGCCGAAAAACAGCCACAGCGTCAGCCATGTGAGGAAAATGGCCAGAACGATGGCTACGACGGCCATGAACAGATCGAATCCCACCGGTTCCTCCTTATGATTCCCAACTTCTTATCATCGCAGTTCGAGTGGCCACAACCAAACGGATACGGTCGCTTGTTGCAAAATAAACGCATGCGCTTCGCTCGCGCGGGGTGTCGTGCGGCGCGGAGCTTTGTGCTGTGGCGTTCCGCTGAGGGCGCGGAGGCTGGTTTGTTGGGTTGGGTAGTGCCTAGAATGAACTGTAAACATACCCTAGGAGGGTATAGGCAAATCCGAGGCATATGGTGCCATATGCTGTTCGGAGAGTCGGTAGCCGATGTGCCGAGCGCGTTATCGTTTCGCGGGCCATCGGCGCGGCGGCGAGTCGTCAGTGAAGGAGTGTGAGGCAACATGCAGGGATATGGGGAGGACGAGGCCAAGGTGCTGGCCAGGCTGCACCGCGTCGAAGGGCAGGTTCATGCCATCGCGCAGATGGTTGAGGACGACAAGTACTGCATCGACGTGCTCACGCAGATTGCCGCAGCCAATTCCGGTCTTAAATCGGTCGCGCTGCTGCTGCTTGACGATCACCTGAACCATTGCGTCCGGCAGGCTTCGGCGCAGGGCGGTGAAGTGGCCGATGAGAAGCTGGCCGAAGCCTCTGCGGCCATCGGCAGGCTGGTCAGATCGTAGCGTGTGGTGAGTGTTGTGGCGGCGGGCCGTGGTGGGGTCGGTTATATAAAGACAGTTGACTTTTAGAGGCTGATTGCCAGCTGTTGGATGCTGGCGAAATCATGGTTGGGGTACTGTCGGCTTTGGCGATCCCGCCCGTTTCGGCTGTTTTCGCGGCGTGTTTCCTGCGTCCACGGCATGCATTGTAATAGAACATATGTTCGATAATCCTGTGGTGCTTGTGATACTGATATTGCTCGTGGCGGCGTTAGCGCTGTTCGCGGGTTTTGTGCTGGGCAAGGCGAAGGGGCAGGACGCGGCGCGAGGGGCAGGCGATGAGCAGCTTGCCGAGCAGAAGGCGCTGAATGAGCAATCAGTTCGTCAGATCGGCGAGCTTACCGCGCAGTGCGCCCAGTATCGTGCCCAGTGCGAAGGACTGAACCAGCAGCTGTCCTTCGTCACCTCGCAGCTTGCGCAGGCGCAGCGCGCCGAGCAGATTCGCCTGGAGCATGAGCGCGAGCGTGCTGAAGCTGAGGCGAAGCGAAAACAGGAGGCGCAGGCCAAGACCTTGGCCGAGCAGAGCAAAGTGCTTTCCGCGCTTGCCCCGGTGCAGAAGAACCTCGATTCCTTGCAGCTCAAGGTCGCGCAGATTGAAGAGGGCCGCAAGCATGAGATGGGTGCGCTTGGCGAGCAGCTCAAAGGGCTCGGAGAGCAGCAGACCCGGCTCGACAAAGAGACCAGCTCGCTGTCCGCAGCACTACGCAACAACAAGGTGCGCGGCGCTTGGGGCGAGGCCCAGCTCAAGAACATCGTGGAATCGGCCGGTTTGCTGGAGCATGTGGATTTCGACACGCAGGTCGTCGTCACGGATCCGGAGGGCCATATTCAGCGCCCGGATATGGTCGTTCGGCTGCCTGGCGGCAAGTCGATTCCGATTGATGCGAAGGTAC
>NZ_JALCUA010000010.1:0-49579 GCF_022655035.1 Bifidobacterium tibiigranuli
TCCTTGCCGGCCTGCGAGATCTGCTCGTCGAGGTCGGTCGCGGGGATGAGGTGCTGCGCGAGGCGGATGTTGTAGTTCCAGGGGTAGTACACGGCCAGCTTGCCCTTGACGTCCGGGTCGTTGTTGACGACGCGGGCCACATTGTTGATGAGCTGGATGGTGAGCTTGGCCATCTTGTAGCCGGGAGCGGCCTTGGCGCCGAACACGACGGTGCGCGGCAGGATGTCGTCCGCGCTGACCTTGCCGCTCTTGATGTCGGCGTACTGCGAGATGACGGAGAGGATCTTCAGGCTCTGGCGCTTGTACTCGTGCAGGCGCTTGATCATGGAGTTGACCATGGTGTTGGGGTCGATGTCGAAGTCGTACTCGCGCTTGGCGTAGTTGGAGAACGCGACCTTGTTGGCCTGCTTGACGGCGGCGAACTTCTTCACGAACTCGTCGTCCTTCGCCAGCGGCACCAGCCCTTCGAGCATGTCCAGATCGCTCAGCCAGCGGTCGGTTCCCAGGCCTTCGGTGATCAGCGCGGACAGGCGCGGGTTGGCGATCCTGATGAAGCGCCTCGGGGTCACGCCGTTGGTCACGTTGGTGAACTTGTCGCCGTAGACGTCCGAGAAGTCGCGCAACGTGACGTCCTTGAGCAGCTGCGAGTGCAGCGCGGCCACGCCGTTGACGTGCGAGCCGCCATAGGTGGCGAGGTAGGCCATGTGCACCTGCGGGTCTTCGCCGTCGGTGACGATGCGCATGCGGTCGATCTTGGCGCTGTCGTTCGTCTTGGTGCCCAGCTCGGCGACGAACTGCTCGTTGATCTTGTTGATGATCTCAAGATGACGCGGCAGCAGCTCGCCGATCAGCTTCGCCGACCAGACCTCAAGGGCCTCCGGCAGCAGCGTGTGGCAGGTGTAGTTGAAGGACTTGTTGGTAATGGACCACGCGGTATCCCAGTCGTAGCCGTACTCGTCGATGAGCACGCGCATGAGCTCGGGGATGCCGATGACCGGGTGCGTGTCGTTGAGCTGGAAGCAGATCTTGCTCGGGAAGGTAGTGAGGTCGGGGTTCTCCTCGCCGGGGTAGAAGACGCGAATCGCGTCCTGAATCGAGGCAGCGACGAAGAAGTACTGCTGCTCAAGGCGCAGCGCCTTGCCCTGCGGGGTGGAATCCTCCGGGTAGAGGATCTTCGAGATGTTCTCGGCGGCGACCTGCGGCTTGACGGCGTCCATATACTCGGACTTGTTGAAGGCCAGCAAGTCGAACTCGTCATAGGACTTCGCGCTCCACAACCGAAGCGTGTTCACGCGGCCCGACGCATAGCCCGGCACCATATAGTCGACCGGCACTGCGCGCACCGACCACGCCGGCTTCCACACCTTCTTGCCGTCTTCTTCCACGACGCTGCCGCCGTAGTTGACGCGCTGCGAGCGGTTGTAGTCGATATGGCCCCACGGCTCCTCGTTGGCCAGCCAGTAGTCCGGACGCTCGACCTGAGCGCCCTGCTCGTCGAACTCCTGCTTGAAGATGCCGTAGCGGTACTGGATGCCGTAGCCGAAAGCGGGCACGCCCTTGGAGGCGAGCGAGTCGATGTAGCACGCGGCGAGCCGGCCCAGGCCGCCGTTGCCCAGTCCCGGCTCGTATTCCGAGTCGATGACATCCTGCACGTCGAAGCCAAGCTCCTTGACCGCATCATAGAACTGATCGCTCAGGCCGGCGTTGAGCAGCGCGTTGAGCAGCTGCTTGCCCATGAGGAACTCGGCGCTGAAGTAGCCGACAGCCTTCGTGCTGCCAGCGACCATGTCATGCTGCGTGCTCGCCCACGAATCCACGAGGTGCTTGCGCACTGCGGTCGCGGTGGCGACGTACACATCGGCCGGCGTCGCCTGCTCGGCGGTCACGCCCTGCGTATACTTGAGTTCCTTGCGAATTTCGTCGGCGAATTCGCCCGGCGTGGTCGGTGACATGGGTGCGGTGTGTTCGGTCATTACCTGACTCCCTTTGACGGATTGTTCTCCATGAAACATTATGCCCGATTATGCCCGAGCCGAACGACGCCACATTAACTTTTGCACTGCTGCCCATTCGCCGTCACGACTCGTTATTGCATACGTTTCCAGCGCTGAGCTTAGCACGACCGCTGAAACACCAGGTATCGGGAGTCTTAATATTTGGCGGCGCGGGTGCCATGCGCGGCATGGGCACTATGCCCGACGTACGCGACGTACGTGGCAGCGGATTCGGGCAACGTGCGCCGCCACCTGCTCAGCGTACGTTTTCCTACACGTTCACGACGTTCGTATTGGATAACGTACGATAACCGCTTCTCAGCGTACGTTATCCAATACGGAGCATGGGAGCGTGCATAAGAACGTACGCTGAGGCGGCATATGACGCCCAATCCGCACGGATTGCACCATCACGTCCGACTCCACGTCCAATGCGCTGGCACAATGGAGGCTATGGCAGCGATACGTGAACAGGATCTGGCGGCAGGCAAGGCCGCATTGCACCAATGGGCGCAGGCGGCGCAAACCGCGTTGGAGTCGCAAGGACTGCCGTCTCCAACCGTTCCAGCCGAAAGCCCGGCAACACAGACCGACGCGGCGGTGCGCCTGTCCGTTTCTTCCGACCTCCCGCGCCCAATCTGGGCACTGGCCGTGCGCTACTCCATGTTCCTGCTCGAACGCAGGGCACCCGGGCCAGGCGTCGAGGTGCGTGTGGCCCCGTGGGCTGCCGTCAAGATTCTCGATGGCCCGGCTTCGGACCCGCACAATCTCACGCCGCCCGATGTCATCGAACTCGACCCGGACGTATGGCTGCGTCTGGCCTGCGGCATCACCACATGGGATGAGGAGAAAACCGCCGGCCACATCAGTGCCGTCGGCGAGCGCGATGACCTCAGCCCTCTGCTGCCGCTGGTAGTTGCGTAACGCGCCACTTTTGCGTGCCACCGGCCCCGTTACTCGTACTAGCGTCACTGTCCTAGTACTGTCGTCACGCAAACGGCCGTGTTTGCGTGACGACAGTACTACCAATCGGCGTTCCTAGTAGCAGCGTCACGCAAAATCACCTGTTTGCGTGACGTCACTACTAGAACCAATGATGTCCCCAACCCTCACGCCGCAAGGATCTTGACGTCGGAGCGGCTCGAAAGCCAGCGGGCGAAGCGGGAGATGGCGTAGTTGACGAGGATGTAGATGAGGGCGACCACGAGGTAGACCGGCAGCATGCTGGTGGAGTTGGCGACGATGACCTTCGCGTTCTGCATCATCTCGGGGTAGGTGACGACGTAGCCGAAGGTGGTGTCCTTGACCACGACGACCAGCTGCGTGACCATCGTCGGCACAATGATGCGGAACATCTGCGGCAGAATGACCGAGCTGTACACCTGCCAGCGGCCCAAGCCCAGCGATTCCGCGGCTTCTCGCTGCCCGGCCGGCACGGCCTGCACACCGGCGCGATACACTTCAGCCAGCACGGCGGAGGCGTAGAACGACACCGGGATGACCACCATCCAATAGGTGCTCATATGGATGCCGAACTGCGAGGGCACGAGGAAGAAGAAGTAGATAAACAGCAGCGTCGGCGTGCCGCGCACGAATTCGATCACCGCCGTGGCGAGCCAGCGGACCGGCGCGATTCCCGAGATGCGGCCGAACATGAGCACCAGGCCGCCGACGAGCGCGATGACCCCTGCGCTCAGCGACGCCCGAATCGTGCCGATGAAACCGGCACCGAGGAACTTCCAGGTGTTGACGCTGGCGAACAGATCCCAATATTGCGGGTCGAACTGGCCGTTGGCGTCCAGTCGCATGAGGAGCCAGACGACGAGCGCCGCGAACACCAGCGAAGTGGCGATGGTGCCGATGAGGATGCGTCGGCGGGCGTGCGGACCTGCGGCTTCGAACAGCGCGGCTTCGGTGGGTGTCATCGCCATATCACGGCCCTCTTTTCGATGATGCGGCCTATCGCGCCGATGACCAGCCCCGTGGCCACGTAGAACAGCGCGGCGACCACGAAGGTTGGTATGCCCAGCGCTTCTTTGGTGTTGATCTGCGAAACCAGCCCGGTCAGCTCGTCATGGGCGATTGGCACGAGCGCGCCAGTCGAGGAGCTGATGATCACTGAGATGAACAGCGTGACCATCGGCTGCACGACGGTGCTCAGCGCCTGCGGCAGCACGATGGAGCGCGTGATGCCGCCAAACGACAGCCCTAGCGAGCGCGCGGCCTCAATCTGCCCGGGGTCCACGGCGTTGATGCCCGAGCGCAGGTTGTCGCAGCCGAACGCGGAGGACACCAGCACGAGCGCAGCGATGACGCTTGGCTCATAGTCCAGCGTGAGACCGACCTCCGGCAGGCCGTACACGATGAACAGCAGCAGGCACAGCACCGGAATATTGCGGAAAATTTCGACATAGCCCGAAATCGCCGTCCGCAGCGGCGGAATCGGGCTGATGCGCGCCATCGTCAGCAGGATGGCGAGCAGCAGCCCAATAATGAACGAGATGACGCCGATGCGCAGCGTCACCCCGTAGCTCATCACATAGTCATGGCCGAAGCGCCCGGCCAGATAGGACATGGTACCCCATAGCGAATCCTGATGCATACGCCACCGCCTTGGGCTTGTAGTCGGTTAATCGGTTATTGCCGTTATTGCCTGACGTGATCGGTCGCCTGATCGCTGCGGCTTTCAGCGACCGGTCATGTGAGCATCAAGGGCCGTTCGGCAGCTAGCTGGCGTATCTGAAACATCTCATGCATCAGATACGCCGACTTTATCAGCCACCGAACGACCCTCATTCGGATGTGCCTGGCGGCTGCTCGGCTTTCGCCCCGCCTGGCTTGAGATTGCTTTCGTTTGCTAACGCTGCGCCTTGCAAGTACTCACTTAGTCAACGCTTACTTGGCAGGCGCTCAGCAGGCACTCACTCAGCAGACGCCTACTTGATGTTCAGCGAGCCGATGGTCGGCACTTTCGGCACCGTGGTGACGCCGGTGCGGTCGCCGATGGTGGCCTTCCACAGCTTCGCCCACGTGCCGTCGGCGACGATCTTCTTCAGCCATGCGTTCACGAACGGCTTGGCGTCAGAGCCCTTCGGCAGACCGATGCCGTAGGGATCCGGAGTACCGAAGCCACTGCCGACGACCTTGAGCGCCTTGGGTTCCTTGGCCACATCGCCCAGCACGAGCGACTGATCGACCACATAAGCGTCGATGCGGCCCTGCTTGATGGCCTGCACCAGCTGCGAATCGTCCTGGAACTCCTGCACGGTGGCCTTCGGCGCGGCCTTCTTGACGACCTGCGGGCCAGTCGAGCCGGCCTGCACGCCGACCTTCTTGCCGTCGAGATCCTTGACGGACTTGATGCTGGTATTCGTGGACTTGACCAGAATGCCTTGGCGCGAAACGTAATACGGGCCGGCGAAATCGATCTTCTGCATGCGCGCAGGGGTGATCGAATACGTGGCGAACACGGAATCCACCGTGCCGTTCTGCAACACGGCCTCGCGCGTGGAGGAGGTGACTACGCTGACGTCGGTCTTCGCGTCGCCGATGATGTAGCGGGCCAGCAGCTGCGACAGGCCGGCATCGAAGCCGCGCACCTTGTTGTCGTCCGGGCTTTGCAGCGAGAACAGCGCCGAGGTCTTGGTACCGCCTACCTTGAGCACGCCGGCCTTCTTGACCGCCGAGGCCCAGGTGCTGGCATCGACCGTGGAGCTGTCGGCCACGGAGCCTGCAGCGATGATCTTGTCGTAGGCCGCAGTATCCAACGGCTTGCCGACGGCGCTGTTCGAGCCATTCGATCCAGACGCGCTGCTCGACGATGAGCTGGTGGAACCCTGCGAGCCGCATCCGGCCAGCGCGAGGCCCAAGGCCGCGATTGCTGCGGCAGCGGACACCGCCAGTTTGCGATGCGTGGTGGTAACACGGTTCTTCAGAACGTTCATATGCTTCTTCCCTGTCTGATACATGTCTTGCGTATCTCTGTTCGGCTGGCACCGTCGGCCACCGGCCATCCCTGATCGGCTGGCCCGTAACGTCAAGCGCCCGGCCATACGATACCGTCCACAGATGATGGTCCATGCGCGGCATCGGCTCAGGTCAGTATAAAGTACCTTTGTTGCCGTTGACGCCGCAGCGGCCACATTGCGCTATCGGCATTCGTTATAATCGCTTATCACAGCACGCCGCGGCAAGCTCGCGACGGATTGCGGCTGTATTGCGGTGCTACGACGTTCGGGGCGGATTCAGGCCGATTCGCGGCGCCCGATGACGATGACGCGGCGCTCATACCGGTCATTCACCAAGGCGTACGGCGTGCGCTCCCCGCTGTCGAATAGCGAGGCGGCAATCAGCCGATTGGCCTGCGCGGGCTCATGCTCGATGCGCTGCACCTGCACGCCGTCAACCTTGGAATCCTTGTACGGGTCGAATACGCGCACGGCGGCGGCACCATCAGGCAGCGCGCCGAAACCGGTGACCAGCACATAATGCCCGTTCATCCGGTTCGACCAGACCCGCGCCACGCCGACTGCGCCGGGGCTGACATTATGCGCAGCCTCATCAATGTGCTGAATGCTGGTGCGCTGAACAGCAGCGTCGGAAGCGTTCTCACCATTGCGCTGCGCACGAGTCGGCTGATTCGCATCGATGCCGTCCAGCCCCGACGCGATTGCCCGGCGCAACGGAGTATCCAATCTGCCCGATTCGTCAGTTTCACCCGCCAGCGCATCCTCGCCGTGCAGCAGCCGTGCCCTAATGGGGAACTGGCCGGATTCGCCATACATGTTGAAAGTGCTGACCAGGCTGAGCATGGCGTCCGGCGAGGTGCCATCGCCGCCAAAACTGCCGTCAGAGCCGTACATATCCAGCGAGGCGCGGAAAACCGACCACAGCACATCAGGGCGTATCTCGTCACGATCGAACAGATAGCGCAGCGCATTCACCATAGTCGCCGGCGCGCAGGTGTAGTCGGTCGACTGATACACCAGCTCATTCTTCATGTGCTTAGGCCTTTCCGGTTCCGACTCTGCCCCTTTTGTGACGCTGAATGCAGATTACCGTCACGAAAGGGGCATTCTTTACAGCGCTCTGCCCCTTTCGTGCCTCATATCACGATTTAGCGTCACGAAAGGGGCACAGGCCGTTGCATGGAGTTCGAGTCGCGCCTATTAAGCTACTTGGCCTTGGTCGCGGCGGCCGACCGACTCGCGGACGCGCCCGCTGCCTTCGCAGTCTTGCCGGTCTGGCCATCCGACTTGCGTGCCGTGCCACTTGAGGGCTTCGCGGCTTTCGCAGCTTTCACAGCCTTTGGCGTCTTGCTCGCAGACCCCGTGTTTGCAGACCCAGCGCCCACAGCCTTACTTGCAACCTTGGCGTCACCAGTTTTGCTGGCCTTGCCCGACTCGTCGGCAGCACTGGCACTTGCGTCGCGCGGCTCGGCACCAGCACCGTCCGCGACCTTCTGCGGCACGCCCGTCTTGTGCGCCGCTCCGGTCTTGTGCAATGCGCCGTTCTTCGACAGCGCACTCGGCACCGGCATCGGAATGCGATGCGGCTTCGGCTTGGCGGCCGGCGTCACCGGCAACTCGTCGCTGGTTGCCTTCGCGGCGGCTTCGGCGGCCCACTTGGCGTACTCGTCAAGATCGTCGTCAACGGGCGACTGTGACTCAGGCTTGCTCTCGACCGCACCAGCGCGATCGCCACCACGAGTCGACGTCGAATCATCGGCGTACACCGTTCCGGCATTAGCGAAAGAATCAGCTACGTCAGAGCCCTGCTCCTGAACGCGCAGCTCCTTGGCGAGTTCGTCGTAGTTGGTATCAGTTGTCAAGTACTTGAGCTTACGGGCTATTTTCTGCTGCTTGGCTTTCTGACGTCCGCGGCCCATCTGACCCCCTGAAATTTACTGTTGCGTTCGATTCATCACATAAGAGAGTACCACCAGTTGCGCCGCACCGGCTTGTCTGCTCGGACTTTTACGATAAAAGCGATATTTTCGAACGGTTTCCACACGCTTTTCGGCGGGTGCGGCAAAGGACATGGCATGAGCGACGACCAGCAGATGACTGCAGCGGGCAATGAGATGAGCGCGAGCTTCCTAGCGGCGAAGCGGCTTTCCGAGCAGACCAAGGCGCAGCTCGACGCGAATCCGGGCCGTTTCACGATGCTCACTGGCGACCGGCCGACCGGCCGACTGCACCTGGGCCACTACTTCGGCTCGATTCAGGAGCGTGTCGCCATGCAGAACAAGGGCGTGCACTCCAACATCATCATCGCCGACTATCAGGTGATCACCGACCGCGACACGACCGAGCATATCGAGGACAATGTGCTCAACCTCGTGCTCGACTATCTTGCGGCGGGCATCGACCCGACCAAGACCATGATCTACACGCATTCCGCGGTGCCGGCCGAAAACCAGCTGATGCTGCCGTTCCTGTCGCTGGTGACCGAGGCCGAACTGCACCGCAACCCCACCGTGAAGTCCGAGATGGAGGCCTCCGGCCACGCGCTGACCGGACTGCTGCTGACCTACCCCGTGCATCAGGCGTGCGACATCCTCTTCTGCAAGGCCAACGTCGTGCCGATCGGCAAGGACAACCTGCCGCATGTGGAGATCACGCGCACCATCGCGCGGCGTTTCAACGAGCGTTACGCGCCCAAGCACCCCGTGTTCCCCGAGCCTTCGGCGATTCTGTCCGAGGCGCCCGAGATTCCGGGTTTGGACGGCCGCAAGATGAGCAAATCCTACGGCAATTCGATCATGCTGGGTGCCACCGCGCAGGAGACGACGAAGCTCATCAAGAAGAGCCCGACTGACTCTGAGCGCCGCATCACCTTCGACCCCATCGCCCGCCCCCAGGTCTCCGCGCTGCTGACGACCGCCGGATTAGTGACCGACCGCGACCCGAAGGATATCGCCGAGGAGATTGGCGACGCGGGTGCCGGCGCGCTGAAGCAGTACGTCATCGACTCGGTGAACGAGTTCCTTGCCCCGCACCGCGAGCGCCGCGCCGAGCTCGCCAAGGATATGGATTCGATCCGCGACATCCTGCACGACGGCAACAACCGCGCCAACGCCATCGCCGAGCAGACCCTCGATGAGGTGCGCGCCGCGATGGGCATGAAGTACTGAGCGGGCATTCGCAGGCTCGGTACTGATGCCGAGCCTGCTGCACCGAGCCCGCTAGCACCGAGCCTAAGCGTACGTTTTTCTGATTGCTCACGAAGGCTGTGTTGGAAAACGTACGCTGACAGCGACTCAGCGTACGTTTTCCAACACGGCCCTATCCAAGGTGCACTACGCCCGCCACCCTTGCGGCAGCGGGCGGCCTTCCTGATAGCCTGCGGCGGACTGGACGCCGACGACGGCGCGTTCGGCGAATTCCCTGAGATTGCGTGCACCCGCGTAGGTGCATGAGGAGCGCACGCCTGAGGTGATTTCGTCGATGAGATCCTCGACGCCGGGGCGCTGCGGATCCAAGTACATCTTCGAGGAGGAGATGCCCTCCTGGTAGAGCGCCTTGCGCGCGCGGTCGAAGGAATCAACGCCTGCGGTGCGAGCCGCGACGGCGCGGGCCGAGGCCATGCCGAAGCTTTCCTTGTAGCGCCGGCCTTCGCCGTCCACTTGGAGCGTGCCCGGCGATTCCAAGGTGCCGGCGAACCACGAGCCGACCATGACCTGGCTGGCCCCTGCGGCGATGGCCAACGCGACATCGCGCGGATGGCGCACGCCGCCGTCGGCCCAGACGGATTTGCCAAGTTTGCGCGCCGCTTCGGCGCATTCGAGCACGGCCGAAAACTGCGGGCGGCCCACGGCGGTCTGCATGCGCGTGGTGCACATGGCTCCCGGCCCTACGCCCACCTTGATAATGTCGGCTCCGGCCTCGATCAGGTCCTCGACGCCCGCCGCCGTAACGATGTTTCCGGCCACGATCGGCACCTTCGGGTCGAGCGTGCGCACGCGATGCAGCGCCGCGATCATTTTTTCTTGGTGGCCATGAGCCGTGTCGACCACAAGAGTATCGACCCCGGCCTCAAGCAGCGCCTGCGCACGCGACTCGATATCGCCGTTGATGCCGATGGCGGCGCCGATGCGGAACCGACCTTGCGCATCGAGCGCAGGGCGGTAGATGCTCGAACGCACGATGCCCTTGGCCGTGAGCACACCCACGAGCAGCCCGGCGTCATCGACAACCGGCACGAAGGAGCGGCGATGATAGGTGAGCTGACCGTACACCTCGCGCAGGTGCTCGCCGCCGCCCTCGACATCGGAGAGCTTGACGACCTGCGGCTCGGGCGTCATCACCGTGCCGGCTTGCGCGTAGCGGTCCACGCCTTCGCAGTCCTTCGTGGAGACGATGCCGACCGGCTTGCCACTCTCGACCACCACGGCGGCGCCATGCGTGCGTCGCGGAATCAGCGAGATCACCGCGGCCACCGGGTCGTCGCGGTGCACGGTGATGGCCGTATCCACAATCGGATGCGCGGCCTTGACCCGGCCTGCCACCTTCGCCACGACATCGGTGGGGATATCCTGCGGGATGATGGCCATGCCACCGCGCCGCGCCACGGTTTCCGCCATGCGTCGGCCCGATACGGCGGTCATATTCGCCACCACAATCGGCACTGTGGTGCCAGTGCCGTCGTCCGAAGACAGATCGACATCGAAGCGCGAAGTCACGTCCGAGCGCGACGGCACCAAGAACACATCGTCATAGGTCAGGTCATGAGTGGGCTCTTGCCCGGGAAGAAAGCGCATGATTCCCAGTCTACGCGACGACGGTGAAATCGGCTCGGAAGCCGGAGGCCGAATTCAGCATGGTTTGCGATGGGCGGCAGACTGCAGTCTGTTTACTGGACTACTGGACGAATTCGTGCGCTTCCCGATACCAAACGCATGAATCTGTCCAGTGCCACTTGCCGAGCCGCGCTTAGCCACTGGCGTTTATACTGGAACGCATGAGTCTTACCGTCACCGCCATCGTCGTGTCCTACAACCGCGCGGGTCTGCTGCAGGAGTGCCTCGACGCGCTGACCTCGCAGACCCGGCAGCCGGATCGCGTCATCGTCATCGACAATGCCAGCACCGATGGCGCGGCTGATGTGGCGAAGCGGCACCCCTTGCAGCCCGAAGTCACCGTACTCGATCACAATGTGGGCGGCGCTGGCGGATTCTGCGCCGGAATCGCCCGCGCACTGGCCGACGCTGCCACCGACCCTGCCATACTGGACGCCGCAAACCATCCTGACGACAACCGCAGCCAACAGGCGAACCACTACGTCTGGCTTATGGACGATGACACCATCCCCACCCCCACGGCCTTGGAGCAGCTGCTCGCCGCCGCTGGCGAGGCCCGCGAGCGCAATGGCGTCTGGCCGGCCGTCCTGGGTTCGAAAGCGCTGTGGACCGATGGCCGCGAGCATCTGATGAACAAGCCGCGCCCGCGCACCTGGCGCGCGCTGGGCGCTGCGAAGCTGCAGCAATCGGCCGAAGCCTTCCAAGTGCGTTCGCTCTCATTCGTCTCCTGCCTTATCAACGCGCGCATGATCGAATCCACCCGCGCGCTGCCCCGCGCCGCGTATTTCCTGTGGAACGACGACTACGAATACACCACGAAGCTGCTCCGCCGCGCGACCGGCTACTACGTGCCCGCGAGCGAAGTCATACACAAGACGAAGGTCTTCGGTTCCAGCGACGCCGACCCGGGCGAGCGCTTCTTCTTCGAAGTGCGCAACAAACTGTGGATCCTGCGATTCTCACGCGGCAACTTCACCGCAGCCGAATACACCGAGCTGCTGCTCAAAACCCTGCGCCGCTGGGTGCTGACCTACTGGCGCTCGCCGGACCGCGCGGTCATCCTCGACTGCCTCAAGCGCGGCCTGCGCGAAGGCCTTGGGCAGCGCCCCGCAGCCAACGCGGAACTGCTGGCCGGCAACCCAGAAATCGTCGCCGCCATCGATGATATAGAAATCAGTGCTGTGGAATCCTAGTACAAACGTCACGCAAATAGGGTCATTTGCGTGACGACAGTCCGACTAGCTGACGGCTCTAGTACCAATATCACGCTAATGGGGCATTTTGCGTGACAACACTACTAGAGGGCCGCTTGCCTGCCCCTCACACCACCGGCTACGGCCGACTGCCCATCCCGCAGCCGGTGATCCAGTACAGAGTCGCGCGACCCTGATGGTCGACGGGCTGCATGACTCCTGCGACCGGGCGCATGCCGGCGAATATCGCGTGCTGCGGGTCGCCGGGCGCGTACGAGCCGCCCATATCCAAGTACCAGTGCAGATTGTTGCGCTGGATGATCTCGCAGACTTGCGGATCGGTTTTCATATTGCCCAAATGCAGTGCGAGATAGGCATGATCGTAATCCCACAGCATGTTGAGATGCGCATAATATGGCGTGCGCCGACCTATGGCGAGCATGAATCCGCTGCCATTCCACGGGTCGGAAATCACCCCTTCGCCCTCCCCCACATGCGAGCCCAGGCGCCCGAGCAGCAGATACTCGTCGCGCGAAAGCATCGGATCATCCGAGCCGTTCGCGGCGAAGGCGTAGGTCCGGCCGACTGCCCGCTGCATGCCGTCGGCCTGCGGATTGGCGACGCAGGCCAGCAGTCCTATAATAGCGGCCACCGCCAGCGCGCAGGAACGCAGCACAAGCGACGGCTGCCGACCTGACTGCCCGCGCCGAGCCAGCGCCGATGACGCCATATCGAGCAGCCAGAGCAGCGACCAGCATATGAGCGGCAACGCAGCGATAGGCCAAGCCGCGAAGAGCCGGCGCTGATCCTTGTACCACAGCGCGGTCACCACCTTCGCCCAATCGGCATGGGTCCCCGCGCAGCTGATGAATACGAAGCCCAGCAGCGCGAAGGACGCCACCATAATGAGGCTTTCCTGCGTATGCGCCAGCAGCGCGACCACGACGGCAGCGATCAGCAGCACGGCAATCGGCCAGAACACGGCCATGCGCTGATCCGTCGAGTCGATGGGGACACCCAGCGCAAAACGCTTGATTGCCGACGGGATATCTTCGGTCGGCAAGGCCGGACCGCCGTTGAGATGGCCGGAGATGGGCCGCGAATTGGTGCGCAGATACATATTCACGAAGATCTTGAAGCCTACGGCCAGCACAGCGACCACCGCGAGCACGCCAGCGCCCAAGGCAATCCGGAAGGCCTTGGCATTGGCGCGCCGCAATGCGCCGACCGCCTGCACCAGCCACACGAGCAGCAGTGGCAACGCCAGCAATATCACGGTCAGCGTGACGCGGAAATGGCAGAACGACACCGCGATCACGCCCACGGCGACCCAGCCGAGGCCGTCCAGCGCCGTTGCCTTGCCCGCCTTCCAGTCGTGACGGCACCACCGCCACAGCAGCGCCAGCAGCACCGGCGCGACCACTTGGGCGGCGAACATCGAATACAGCGTGCCCCAATCCAGCAGAAGGAACGGGAATCCGGCGCTGACGGCCGACAAAGCCGGTGCCAGGAAGTCGGAGATGACACGGCGGCCGCAAATAACACGGACGAGATACAGTATCGAAATCGGCCAGATAAGCGCCGCGAATACCAACCAGGCGGCGGTGATGGCCGTGGTCGCGCTGGCTCCGGGAACCGCGCTGCCACCCAGCGCTGCGAACTGCTGGAAGGCTATCGGGTAGACTTCGCGAATCGGCGGCAGCGCGTGCAGCGACGAGGCCTGGCCGGTGAGCATGATGCGGGCGACCACATTGTCGTGAAACACCGAATCATAGTTCTGCGTGACCTGCTCCGGGGAAGGCACGGCGCGCATCAACCGCAACGTCACGGTGAGCGCCGCCAACGCAACGCCCGCGCATGCGGGAAGCCAGAAACGGCATAAGCGCAGGACCTCGCGGCAGCATTGCGCAAAAGTCTGCGGAGTCGGGCGCTTCGAAGCCGGACGAACGGAATCCGCCTGAAGCGTGTCGGTCGCTGCGCCGGATTGCGCGGAATCTGCGGAATCTATGGAGCCTGCGGACGACGCGCGATTCGCGGTCTCAGCATGCCGCAGCCCGCGCTGCATCAGCCGCATTGCCTCACGACGGCCAGCTATGGAAAGCACGACAACCAGCACCAGCGCGCAGGACATGAGGTAGCTCCACCACTCCCACCTCATCCCAAGCGGATAAGCGATGACGCCGCCCACGCCCGCGATGGCGAGCGAGACCACGGGTGCCAGCGCGGCAAGCTCTACGGTTCCGCGCCGCCCGGCGGCGGCAGCGATCAGCGTGCCCGGCACATAGATCGCGAGTATGACGGCCACGACCAAGGGCACAGCCTGCTGCCATGTGGACAGTTCCATATGCGTTATGCCTCGTTTCCGTCTTGTTGTGCGAGAGCAGCTGCGACTGAATGCTGCTGCGGTCAGCCTCTCCTAGCGAGCGCTGCGGTTCTTTGACTCATTCATTTCAGAAATACTGCGTTTAGAAATACTGTGTTCGGAGTTGCCATGCCCGGAGCTGTCGCTGCTGCTCCCTCTATCGTTTCGTCTACTGTTGCGCCCATTGCTGAGTCCATCGTTACACCCATCGTTGCTTCCGCTGCTACGTTCGCTGCTACGTTCATTGCTGCGCCCGCTGCCGCGATTGCGTTGCGCCTTGCGCCGCCCGCTGCCGCTCACGTCGCCGAGCTTACGTCCCGCATTGCGCAGCGCTATCAGCGCTCGATACCCCAGCTTACGCAATCCGGTCGGCATGAGCCGGTAGAGCGCGCGAATAGCGACATTACGCACAAATTGCGCAGCGCTCGTGAACCCATCCGCACGGAATCGGCGCTGCAATGCCAGCTCGTCGCGGAACATGGCCCAGCCGCCGCGCCGCTGATATGCGCCCGCATCGACGCGATACAGCACCAGCGGCTCGGCAACGTTATGCAGCCGCGCACCAGCCAGAATCAGCCGCTCCCAGAGCAGATAGTCCTCGAAGCGACCGCTGTGCTCAGGGTACCCGCCGACGCGCTGCACCGCCGACTTGCGGAAGGCCACGCTCGGGTGATGCAGCGGCGACTGGACGCGCGCGAAATCAAGCAGCTTCTTGCCACCGGCTGGCAGTGTGCGCGCCTGGCCGGGGTGCCTTTCATCGCCGCTGAACTCGCGGATAGCGCTGCCGACGATGTCATAGTGGCCGACATGCTCACGTTCTCCGCGCGAATCATGCTGCGGCGCACGATGCGACTCACCATGTGGCCCATCAAGCAGCGGGATAATCGTGGCGAATCGCGCCGGCAGCGAGATGTCGTCACTGTCCGCACGGGCGACCAGATCGTACCGGCAGCGCCGCAGACCCTGATTCAACGCATGCGCCAGCCCGGAATTGCGCGCAAGCTCCAACACCGTGATCTCGGGAAGCGAATCATGCCGCCCGACTTGCGCGAATGCCTTGCCCAGCCAAACATCCAGCCCATCTAAAAAAGCCTGTATCGACGCGGGAACCGGCCCGTCACGCACGATGACCAACTGCGTCGGAACGCAAGTCTGCTCAAGCGTGTTCGACAACACCGCACGACGCAGATAGTCGCGTTCGTCGCCGGCGTACACGGCCATCAGCACCGAAAACGGCGGCGTCATCGGCGTCTCGCCTGTTGACTCGCCATCTGCTGCAGCATCGCCCGTTACGCCAGCGCTCACTTGCCCGTCACCCAGCATCACGCTTGCACCGCCTTCCTACGCATCGCACGCCGCGTCACGCATCGCAACCCATACTCGCCATATCGCAGGTCATTCTACCGTACCGACCTGCGAAGCCCTCAGTCCAACGAGGTCGGCGCAATGGGGCAACGCCGAGGCAACAGCAGCATCAAGGCTCGTTGCTACGCCGCCCAACGCGGCGCTCGCCCGCACACTTACGCGCAGTTCCATATAATGAGGACCATGCATACTATGTACCAGTCAGGCACCGATACGGACGACCGGAATTGGGAGGCGGTCAGCCGCGTCGTGTTCCCTGTGAGCGACCAGGATCTGGTGCTCCCCCTGTACGCCATCGAATGGACGAGGCCGCATCTCACCGACGACGTGTTCAACCCTCGCCTCGATATGGAGAAGATGCCGTTCGACAGCATGAACAGCAAGGCCGTGCGGCATCTGCTCAACGAAAGCATCGAAGACCACGCCAGCACTGCAGCCAACGACGTCTTCACCGTCGATTCGCGCCATGCGATGACAGTGCTCGCCGGCAGAAACGTTTCGCTGTGCACCTTCTTCAATGCCTTCCCGGCCAGCTATTGGAAGCGCTGGACGGGCATCAGCGCCGTGCGGTTCAGCGCGAAGGTGCGCGGAATCGGCGAAATTGCACTGTATAAATCCTCGGGCCGCGGCCTCTTCTCCGCGCTCGACACCATCAACGTCGATACCACCCATGATGAAGCCATGCTCGACGCCGATGGCTTCGCAAGCATCGAAACTGTGCTCCCCATGAACGGGCTGATCGACGGCGGCTATTTCTGGTTCGACGCCAAAGCCGGCAACGATGCGGCGCTGAACATCGAGGACGCGCAATGGTCGGTGCCGTGTGGCGAGAAGACGGCGGTACCGAGCGACACGGGCAGCACCAGCACCGCCAGCACCACCCTGTCCATCGCCATCACCACCTTCAACCGCGCCAAGTACTGCCTGCGCCAGCTGCGCACCATCGCGCACGAGCCGGCGCTGGTGGAGCGCCTCGACACCATCTACTGCACCGATCAGGGCACCGACCTGGTGCGCGACCAGCCTGGCTTCGAGCAGGTCGCAAACGAGCTCGGCAGTCGGCTGACGTATCTGCGCCAGACCAACATGGGCGGCTCGGCCGGCTTCTCGCGCGGCATGTACGAGACGCTCAAGGCAGGCACCAGCTCGTACACGCTGCTGCTGGACGACGATGCCATCAGCGAACCGGAGGCGATTCTGCGCGCACTGCAGTTCGCCGACTACACCAAACGCCCCACCATCGTGGGCGGCGGCATGCTGCATCTCGACAACCGCACCGTGCTCTACACGCAGGGCGAGCGCTTCGTCCCCGCCAGCGTATGGATGAAACCGTCGCAAGGACTGGACTACAACCATGATTTCGCGCGCTTCCCGCTACGCGACTCGCCCGAGCGCCACCGTCGCATCGACTCGGATTTCAACGGCTGGTGGATGTGCCTCATCCCCACGGCCATCATGAAGGAGATCGGCCTGTCGATGCCCTTCTTCATTAAATTCGACGACACCGAATACGCGCTGCGTGCCGCCGAACACGGCTACCACACGGTGTGCCTGCCCGGTGTGGCCGTCTGGCATCAGGCGTGGCATGACAAGGACCCGTCGAGAACGTGGGAGGAGTACTTCTTCCAGCGCAACCGCTGGATCTGCGGCCTGCTGCACTGCCCCAAGCCCAGCCGCCGCTTCGCCTTCGAAATGCTCTACGGCGACGTCAACGTAGGCATCAAGCTCGTCTACTCCGCGCTGCGACTGCGGCATATGGGGCTGCGCGACATCCTGCGCGGGCCGCAATACATCCTCGATTCCATGCCCGGCAAGATGGCCCAGGTCCAGCAGGCGCGCAAGGGCTTCGCCGATACGACGCTGATCACGGACGTGGATGAGGTTCCCGCGCCGGCACGCGAATTCGCCATGCCATTTACGCCGACCACGTCCAAGGCCATCAAGAAAAGCGGTCTCAAAGCCATAGCCCGTGCGTTGGTTTCGCGCGGCGACGGCACTAAGGACGCCCAGCCGGATGTGGCAATCCCCTCCGATCAGGCTATATGGCGCTCATTCGTGGGCGTCAACTCCGCGCTCGTCACCTCGCCCGACGGCAACACGGTGGCCTGGTGCCGACGGGACAGCGCCTTGTTCAGGCAGCAGGTCCGCGAGGGGCTGCGCATATCGCAGACCCTACTGAAGAACTGGGAGCGTCTGTCCCAGGAATACCGCGAATCCGACATCTGCAGCATCGACGCCTGGGGCAAGGTGTTCAAGGAGCAGACCATAACGGACTAGGCGGGTTGCGTCCGGATTGTAGCGCTATCCCGTGCCTGCTAGAACGAAAACGTCGGACTGCTCAGTAGCGTTTTCGTTCCAGCAGGCAGGGAAGACGGGGGACAACAAGATAACCACGAGCCGCGCGGAGGACGTTCCCCCTCACTGTCTACAATTGGCGTAAGCAGCATCACGCAATGATTTGAAGGAACGACTCGAAGGAACCATGAAGCTTTTCATCCAGATTCCCTGCCTGAACGAGGAAACGACACTTCCCCTCGTCTTGGCCAAAATCCCCACGACCATATCGGGCATCGACGATATCCAGCTGATGATCATCGACGACGGCTGCACAGACCGCACCGTCGAGGTGGCCCGCAGCCTTGGCGTGCAGCATGTAGTGCATCACGCCAAGCCGATGGGGCTGGCGCGCGCCTTCCGCGATGGTGTGGATTATGCGCTCAAGCATGGCGCGGATATCGTGGTGAACACGGACGGTGACAACCAGTACCCCAGCGAGGCCATCGGCGAGCTGGTCCAGCCCATCGTCCGCCATGAGGCCGATATCGTGGTCGGCGACCGTCAGACCGCGAAAATCAGCGAGTTCAGCGGTTTCAAGAAGGCCATGCAGCATTTCGGCTCGTGGGTCGTGAATAAGGCCGCTGGCACGCATATTCCCGATGCGGCGAGCGGATTCCGCGCCTATTCGAAGCGTTCGCTGATTCAGCTCAACATCGTCACCGAGTTCAGCTACTGCATGGAGACGATCATTCAGGCGGGCAACAAGCGCATCGCCATCGCATCGTACGCGATCACGACGAATCCCAAAACCCGCGAATCGCGGCTGTTTTCGAACATCTTCGAGCATATGGCCAAGTCGGGCGGGGCGATCATCCGCAGTTTCCTGATGTTCAAATCCAACGTCATCTTCAAATGGGCGGCCATCATCTTCGGCGTGCTGGGGCTGATTCCGATCATCCGTTTTCTCGCGCTCGCCTTAATAGGCCAGGACAAGGGCCATCTGCAGTCGATGCTGCTTGGCGTCGCCCTGCTGATGATCGCCACGGTATGCGTCGCGCTGCAGATCATCTCCGAAGTGCAGCGCATCCAGCGCCGGCTTGTAGAGGACGAGCTCGAACGCACCAAGGAGATCCAGTATTCCGCGCCGTATCAGGCCATTTGGGCCAAACAGGACGAGTGGGACGGGTTTGCGACTGTGCAGGAAGGCAGCCGACCCACTCAGCCAAAACAGAACGGCGCGTCGGCCTGACCAGTTCGTTTTTCAGAAGCATGATTCCTTCTGAAAAAAGACAGGTGTCAAATCAACGGATCAACGCATCGATCAGCTTGCGGTATTCTTCGCCGATCTGCGCGAAATCGAAACGTCCGGCGAGTGCAAGCGAACGCTGGGAGAAACGCTTGTATCCGTCGTCTCCCGGGGACAGTACCTTCGCAATTGCCGTGTGCAGCGCATCGACGTCCCCCGGTTTCGTAAGATAGCCGTTCTCGCCGTCCGCCACCGCTTCGCCAATGCCGGCAATATCCGAGGCCACAATGGGCGCGCCTGACGCCATGGCTTCCAGAATCGCGACCGGCAGACCGTCCTTGTCGCCGTCCGCCGCCACCACCGACGGTGCCGCGAACACATCGCAGGATGCATATAGCGATTGCAGTTCGGTCTTGTTCTTCGGCCCTAGAAACTCGCAATCGAGCTGCAACTGGCGTGCGCGCCCTTCCAGCATCGCGCGTTCAGGGCCATCGCCGACGATGAGCAGCTTCGCGTCGAGACCTTGCATGGCCTCAAGCAGGTACCGTGCGCCCTTCTTCTCGGCGAGCCGGGCGACGAAGAGCACAATGGGCTTGCCGATCGTCTTGCGCAAGGCCTCGTCGCGATGCTTGGGGCCGAAAAAGGTCAGGTCGACGCCCATGGGAATGACCTGCACATGCTGCGTATGCCGATAACGCGTCTGCAAGGTATGTTTGAGATCGCGCGAGACCACGGTGACCGCCCCGGCATCGTCGATGACGCGCTGCTTGAGCTGCTTGAACGGGAAGCCGTTGAGCGAGGTCACGTCTCCGCCGAGACCGGAGACGATATAGGGCTTTTTCCTGCGCAGGAAGGACTGCGTGACCCCCTGCGGCACGAACCAGTTGACCAGCACGGCGTCGCAATGCTTCAGCTCGCGGCGCGTGGCGAAGTACTGCGCGATGAAGAAGAACGGCACCAAGAGGGCGCGGGCCTTCTTCTCCCGGATGCGGGGCACAATCGCCCCCGGGTAGGCAAGAGTCTGCAACGAGGCGATGGGGAAATACCTAAAGCGCTTGACGCGGATGCCTTCCATCGTTTCTGTGCTGCGCGCACCGGGAGCAGCGGGAACCAGCGCGGTCACGTCGTAGTGCTGCTTGAGCTGCATGCACAGGTCATAGATGAACTTCGGCTCGGTGTCGTCCTTCCAGCGCGGGAATGTCGACGCGGTGACCAGCAGACGCTTCTTCATGATCGTCCTTTCCGAAAGAAATCGTAGGTTTTGCGTATGCCATCGGCCAAGGTCACGAACTCGCGCACGCTGCCGAAGCTCCGGTATTTCGCGATGTCAAGGACGGAATACGGAACGTCCACGCTGCGCCCCGGCCGGTGCGTCACGTTCACCTGTATGGGCAGCACCCGTTCCAGCGTTTCGATGACCTCGCTGACCGACGTGCCGACGCCTCGTCCGATATTGACCGTTTCGTTGGGAGCGCCGTTGCCGATCACGTCCATGATGCACGCCACGGCGTCATCGATGTAGATAAAGTCACGTACGACCGAGCCATCGCCGAAGATCTGGATGGTCTCGCCGTTGATGGCCTGGTAGACCAGCTTGGTGATCAGTCCGAGCGGCCCTTGCGGGTTCTGGCCGGGGCCATACGGGTTGGAGAGCCTGATGATCTGGCAGTCGAAGCCGCCAGTTGTGGCGCACAGCCGCAGCGCCTGCTCGATCATGAGCTTCTGCAGCCCATAGGTGTTGATGGGGTCGGGCAGATCGGTCTCCCTGTTCGCCTGTCTGCCTGAATTGCCATAGACGGTGCCCCCGCTCGAAAGGAACACGACCTTCTTGACGCCGCATTCGGCGCACGCCTGAAACAGCTCCACGCTCGGTATGACATTGCGCTGGATTTCGGACAGCGCCCCGCTTTCCGTGCCCGGCACCGATGTGCTGATGAGGTGGATAACAAGGTCTGCGCCTCTCACCAGCCCGGCGAAGTCAAAGCCTGTAGCGAAGCTGCCCTGGACATAGGTGATTCCCTGGCGCTGCCCTGCGGCCACAGAGTGATCGAACACGGTGATGTGGTTGCCGGGGTCGGTCGACAAGCATCTGACCATATGGCTGCCGATGAAACCCGAACCGCCGAAAACAACGATATTCATATGTTACCTTTGCAAAAATCGTATGCTACTGAGCATCCGTTGACTCAGCCTGGTGCGAGTCGCTAGAAACCGGCTGCTTCCCGGCACGAGTGATCAACGGGATGGCAAGGAATGCCAGAACATCAGCTATGGTCATGATAATGCGAGTCACAACCATGGCCAAGGTGATGGCTGCGGGACTTGCCACCGTAGCGGACACCGCGCCTATCATCACCGCTTCCTTGATGCCTATGCCTGCGGGCGCGCCTGGCGTAATGAAGCCGACAAGCCATGCGAGCGTGTATGCCGAAACGAGGATGAGCGATGAACTCAACTGAAAAGGCTCGCCGAGCAGCCAGTACACGACCAGTGCAAACAGCACGCCTCCGGCAAACAACACACAAAGATAGTACGCAAGGCATTCAAGAATGGTCACGATGCTGCGCCCTGACAGCAGATATGAATACCGGCTTGCAACGCCCTTCACCCATTGGCGCTTTGCATATATCACAACGAGCAGCGCGAGGAGCCCAGCTGCGCAAATCACCGCTCCGATAGCCACAAAACGATTATGCGCTACGACATCGAATATATAGCTCCGGAAGAATAACAGGGAGATGATAAAGCCGGAAAGCACATTCAGCGCCACATCGACAATCGTCGCCGAAGCGATTTTGATATGCGAAACATCGTAGCGGGCAGCGAATTCGTTTCTGCCCACATACTGAAAGATGTTTCCAGGTATGTACTTCATCAGATTCGATTTCAGATATACCGGGCATGTCTGCCGGAAGCTGATTTTCGTATCGGTGATAGCGGACACCAAAAGAGTCCAGGGCAGCCCATTGGCGATGACGATAAGCGTCTGAGCAACGACGATAACCAGCAATGGCACAATGGCCTGCCGACTGAGCAGCGCCGAGTAATCGATATGCTGCGACGCCAGCTTCCATATCACGAAGCCAACGGCAAGCACGGTCAGTACATTGCCGGCGATCTTAATCCATCTGTTCATATTGTCACATGCCTACAATCGTTATCAGCATAGAAAATCCGGCACGTTCCACCCATGCCTTACCTTCGAACTCCAACGTCACCGTCCTTCCCGACAGTCTCCGACGATTCCGCCCCTGACAATTCTCTACAAACCCAAATCACCATACTATGCGAACCCGGCAAAGCATATCCGGTTTACACGCATCGTAGACAGTGCGATTTCCAGCGTATTGAAAATTAGACAGATTATGGACCCATATTTTCAGTACACTAGAAATAGAAACCGAGTTTGCCTTCTATTTTCAGTACACTCAACATTTCAGGCGCTGCGAGTTAGATGCGATTGCATCACGCAATTCACCATCATGTACAGCTTGGCGTTTTCCTGGGATTGTGTTGTTGCGTGGTCTTTCGACGCCTGCCAGTAGCAGCGGACCTTTACTGCCCCTGCGCCTTGTATCGGGCTTCGGTGGCGGCCTTGACCGGCTCCCACCACTCGCGATGCCCGGCATACCAGTCCACCACCTGGCGCAATCCCGACTCGAAGTCCGTGTGCTGCGGCATCCAGCCCAGCTCGCGGCGCAGCTTCGACGAGTCGATCGCGTACCGCCGGTCATGGCCCGGACGGTCGCGCACCCAGTCGAAATCATCCTCATCGCGGCCCATCACGCGCAGGATGTCGCGCAAAACCGTGATATTGTCCCGCTCCCCGTCAGCGCCAATCAGATACGTCTCGCCCAGCCGGCCCCGCGTCAGGATCGTCCACACCGCCGAACTGTGGTCCTGCGTGTGGATCCAGTCGCGCACGTTGCGCCCGTCGCCGTACAATTTCGGGCGCACCCCGTCCAGGATGTTCGTGACCTGGCGGGGGATGAACTTCTCCACATGCTGGTACGGGCCGTAATTGTTGCTGCAATTGCTGATCGTGGCCCGCACCCCGTACGTGCGATGCCACGCCCGCACCAGCAGATCGCTCGACGCCTTCGAAGACGAATACGGCGAGGACGGCCGGTACGCCCGCTCCTCCACGAAGCGCTCCGGATCATCCAGGGCCAGGTCCCCGTACACCTCGTCCGTGCTGATGTGATGGAAGCGCACGCCATACTTGCGCGCCGCCTCAAGCAAACGGAACGTGCCCATCACATTCGTGGACACGAACGGCTCGGGGTCCGCGATCGAATTGTCATTATGCGACTCCGCCGCGAAATGCACGATCGCATCGCACCCCGGCACGATACGGTCCAGCAGCTCCGCGTCCCGGATGTCCCCATGCACGAACGAGACCCGCTCGCCCAGCACGCCCCGGATATTGTCCAGGCGGCCCGCATACGTCAGCGCATCCAGCACCACCACACGCACACCCGGCTCATGCTCCACCACCCAACGCACGAAATTCGAGCCAATAAACCCACACCCACCAGTCACCAACACACACGAAGGAGAAAACACATCAGTCATGGCTCATTACCTTAACGAAACGGATATATATGTCATGCCGTACGCGCCTCCATGAGCGCCATGAGTTCCATCAGGAGAACAGCCGCTCTTCGGCCACCTGCCGCAGGTACTGCCCGTAGTTTGATTTGCCATAGGATCGTGCCGCGGATTCCAGAGCGTCACGCGAAATCCAGCCGTGCACATAGGCGATTTCCTCCGGCACTGATATGGGCAGGCTCTGTGATCGCTGGACTGTGCGTACGAATTCGCCGGCCTCGTAGAGCGACTCCATAGTACCGGTATCGAGCCACGCATACCCACGGCCCAGCGTGCCGACATGCAACGAGCCATCGTCGAGATACAGCTGAATGAGATCGGTGATTTCCAGCTCGCCTCGAACGGAAGGCCTGACTCTCTTGGCGAAGTCGACCACACGCGAATCATAGAAATACAGCCCGGTCACCGCGTAGCGCGACTTGGGATGCGCAGGCTTCTCTTCGATGGAGACCGCCTTGCCGTCATCATCGAACTCAATGACGCCGAAGCGTTCAGGGTCATCGACGTAGTAGCCGAACACCGTCGCCTCGCCAGTCTCAGCGCGGCGCACCGCTTCGCCCAGCTGTTTCGAAAGCCCGTTGCCGTAGAAGATGTTGTCGCCAAGCACCAGCGCGCAGGCATCGCCATCGATAAAATCTTCGCCCAGCAGGAAGGCCTGCGTCAGGCCGTCGGGAGACGGCTGCACCTTATAGCTCAGCGAAAGTCCGAATCGCGAGCCGTCACCGAGCAGGCGCTCGAAGTTCGGCAGATCCTGCGGCGTGGAGATGATGAGAATATCGCGGATACCGGCCAGCATCAGCGTCGACAGCGGATAGTAGATCATCGGCTTGTCGTACACCGGCAGCAGCTGCTTGGATGTGACCGAGGTCAGCGGATACAAGCGGGTGCCAGAGCCTCCCGCGAGAACAATGCCCTTCATAGGTGCGCACAATCCCTTCTACAGTGAATGTTTGCCGCAGTTACGCAATCCCGTCAGTGCGCTCGTCAGTACGTCCGCTGGCAATCCCGCCGGCACGCTCTACAGCATGCTCTGCGGCGGAATCCTCGATGTTTGCGGCCTCGTAGTGCACCGTCTCTATCAGCGAGTCGTCGACTGGAGTCATGACCAGGGCGCGGTCGCTGAGCAGGGCGTATTCGTCGTTCCTGTCGTTGCGAATCGCGAAGCTGCACGAATTCTCGTCCAGCGCGACGCCCACGGCATCGGTTCCCCTCGGATCGTTCGCCATCGGGGTGCGCAGCGAAGTGATCAGCCGGAACTCGCCGTTATTGAACGCATCGAGCGGCAGGCTGAAGCGAATCGTATGATGCCCATGCTGCCTGACTCTGAAGACCTTGGCCCCAGTGTCGTAGGTTATGCCGCCACGACGTGTGTCGTGCAGTGCGATGGCCAGATAGAAGTCCCCCGGCTCGTCGTACTGGTATTCGACGTCGAAGACGAACGGCTCTTCGCCGGAGCACACCTGCGAGGACACTGCACTCGTGCGCAGAATGGGGCAACGTTCGTTCAGACCGTTCGCATACCCTCCGCGAGCCTCCCGCCGCTGCTTCTCCTCCGCACGCTGCACCGCTAGATTCGCCAGCGTGTACTGCTGCGAAACCGTCTCAGGGTCACCGGCAGCCTCGACTTCCCCATCAGCGATCATCAGTGCCCGGGAGCAGTAGCGCTTCACCGAATTCATATCATGCGTGACGAGAATAACTGTCTTGGTGGGATCCTTCTTGATTTCGGTGAAGAAATCGTCGCATTTGCGCTGGAAGGCCTCATCTCCGACTGCGAGCACCTCATCCAGCACGAGGATGTCGCCCTGGGCTTTGATGGCCACGGAGAACGCGAGCCGCACCTGCATGCCCGAGGAGTAGTTCTTCAGCTTCTGATCCATGAAGTCCTGCAGCTCGGCGAATTCCACGATGTCGTCGTACATGCCGTCGACCTGCTCATGGGTGAATCCCAGCAGCGCGCCATTGAGGTAGACGTTCTCGCGCCCAGTCAGTTCGGGGTTGAAGCCCACGCCCAGCTCGATGAAGGGCACAAGCTTGCCGGTGACGCTGATCTGGCCGGTCTCAGGATAGTAGATCTGCGAAATCAGCTTGAGCAAGGTCGATTTGCCGCCGCCATTGCGCCCGACGATGCCGAAGAACTCGCCCTGATGCACCTCGAAGCTGATGTCCTTGAGCACATCGAGTCTGCGGAAGCCCTTGATGCCTTTGGTCCAGTTGATCACGGCCTGCTTCAGGCCCGTCGCCTGCTCCGTGGGAAGCTTGAAGGACTTCGAAATATGGTCGACTGAAAGGACGACAGGAGCATCCTCGAAGTTGCGCCGTACCGTCATGCGTTCATCCTGCTGATACGTCATCACATCACCTCCGCGAATTTGCGGCTGTTGCGCCGGAACAGATAGATGCTCAGCCACAGCGCCAACGCAGTCAGCACCAGGGGCACCAGCCTGACGCCCCAGTTGCTGAACTGGTTCCATATCGTCGGCTGCGTTTCCGGTGCGATGAGATTGTGCCGGATATCCTGAATGATCTGCGCGAAGGGATTGAGCAGTTCAAGCCGTGCAAGAGAGGCGAGCGGTCCGCCGTGCTGAGTGACGTACAGCAGCGGGTAGATGATAGGCATGGCGTAGAAGATCAGCTGCTGCAGCACTTCCCAGATCTGCGCGATGTCGCGGAAGTACACATACATCGTCGCCATCAGCAGGGTTATCGCCAGCGTCGCCGCATACAGCTCGACAACGTTGAGCGGCACCCACAGCACATCCCAGGTGAATTTGACCCGCGAAAAGATGGCGAAGACCAGCACGACCAGCAGGTTGATGCCGAAGCTGATAAGGGCGCCCACAGTGGCGGAGACTACGACGATGTAGTTGGGGAAGTGGATCTTACGCAGCAGATCGCCGCGGTCCACAACCGACCGCAGGCCCACATTCGTGGATTCCGTGACGAACTGCCACGAGCTGATGCCCAGCAGCAGCACCACGGGATAGGTCGGCGTGCCGTCCGACATGCGCAGGAACTTCGCGAAGACGAGGTACATGACGCAGAACAGCATCAAAGGCTTGAGCACAGACCAGGCGACACCGAGGAAGGACCCTTGGTAGCGCAGCTTGAAATCGGTTTTGACCAGACCGCGCAGCACAGTCCAAGCATAGCTATACCGCTCTTTGATCCTCTTTACCAGTTGGTTCACGGTTTGCAATCCTATCAGTGAGGTGCCACGAGCGGCAAAGCGCCATGGCAACCGTTGCGATTCATGCGTTCATACTATTGTGACAGAGGCTTCGCCGCAGCTTCGCATATCTGCCTTTCATTCACACAACCCCGTCAAGAAGCCAGCCCCGCCACCTTCAGCTCATCCTGCAAATGGCCGGGCAGTACCCACAGCTGGTAGCCAATGGAGCTTTCCTTGCCGACCTGCAGCGCGTGGACCGATGCCGCTGCGGGAAAGTCCTGACAGCCGATGACCAGTTCGGTGCTGAACGAGCCATATGAGTCAGTGAGCTTGAGATCGGACTGGAACCAGAATGCGAAGACGTTCTGGACCCATGCCGAATTCCCCGGATTCGTGCGGCACACAGTGTCGAATGACAATGTGGAAACATGGTAGCGATCGGAAATCTCCTTCATCGTGCCTACCACAGGAGGCACGCCGCCGTCCTTGCCCTGGTATGCCTCCACCGCGGGGCGCGACAGGACGCCGCCGAAGCAGCAGGCGACCACAAGCACGAGGGCTATCAGCGTCTTGCGCTGGCGCGCGACAAGCAGCATGAGCCAGAAGACGATTGACGTCAATGAGGCGAAGAGCCAGAACCGAGTGTCGTTGGTAAAGGTCGGCGTCAGCCAGCCCCAAGTGCGGTACGGTCCGGGCTGAGCATTGAGCAGCCAGCCAGGGTCTTGCTGCTGGGCAAACGGCAACGCACCGCTCCATGGAAGAATGCCCGGAACATGCGCAGGGGTGATGGCACCCCATGTCGCAGCGCGCGGAGCAACCCAGAAAACCGTCGGCACGATGACCAGCAGACCGATGCCGAAGAGCGAGAACAGCTGCGAAGCATGCAATCCCCTGATGATCATCGCCAGCCCGACGGCCACAATCAACGCGGCAAAAGGATCAATGTACCGTCCATATATCCAAGCGTCGAGACGCCCGCGATCATCGCTGAACAGCATATCGTGCGACGACCAGGACAGCATCGACAGCGCTGACGATCCTGCAAGCACGCCCAGCAGCCACAACGCCGGACCGAAGGTCTTCTCCTTCTTCCAATCCCGGACCATAATGACCAGCAGCGCCACGAAGCCGATAATGATAATGCCCAGGGAGGAAACCACCTGATACCACAGTTGGCCAAGCACCGCACTGGCGATGATGCCTAACGGGGAGCGCAGATTTTGGGATACGTTCGTACCCTGGTTGAATGGCAGCGCCAAGAGCTTGGTATTCAGCCGCATCGCGAAGCGGTATCCTGCTATTGCGAGCAGCCCCGTTGCGACGATTGCGCTCAGGGATACCCGCCAATTGCGTTTCACCAGAAACAGCAGCCATAGCAACGTGACTGGCAGCACGATGATCGCCCGCGCGTGCGTGAGCACTACCAGCGCGACCAAGAGCGCAAGCATCGCCATGCGCCCATATGTGGTCTTCTCCCAGAGTCGATATGCCGCTACGGCTGCGCAGGCCAAGGCCAGCATCAGGAACTTCTCGCTCAGTGTGTACGCCGCCTGCACTGTGCGCGACGGCATGCACATAACCAGTCCGGCCACGAGCACGGATTGCGGGGCGGAGAGCTGAAAACGACGGACCAGGCAGGCAAGCGGCCAGATGGTCAGCAGCGCAATGCCAACGCCCAGCCAGACGGCGATGCGGTAAAACGTGCCCGGATCCGCAGTGACCCACCAGATGGGGGCGAGCAGGAATGACCAGGCCGGAAAATACCCTCCGCCCATCACAGGAATGGACATGCCAGTGCCGGAGAAGTACTTGGCATATTGCAGAAGCGTAATCTCATCATAGGGAAACGCCGGAGCCACCGCCGTCAATGCCATATACCCGTGCAGCACGGCAGCTACAACGACGGCCGCCGCCGCAAGCCACCACGCTCGCGCAAGACGCCCGAGCGTCGAAGGCCAGGCAGTCGTCTCACGTCCGTGCTGTGCCGCGGCTGAAGATACGGCCGTGCTGCCATACGATCCGTCTGCCATAGAGAGAACCCAGAACCTTCCCTAGCGCGCCAGACCAGGCATCAGGCAATGCCGTAGCAGCCTGCTCACCTTGGAGCGGTCGGCGATTTTTCATTGAATTTCATCAATATTATATCGAACGATACCGCACCGTGCCGCATGATGCACGCTCGCCCGGCACCCGTTCGAAATCGAAAACCCGATATCGTATGAGCCACCGGCAAATCGCCCATCCGCTCTGCTGCAACAAGACAGCCGTCAGAGAACCCGTCAGTCCCTTTTGAACAGATCTCTGGTAAACACCTTGTCGCCAACATCGACAAGGTCATCATTCCAGCGGTTCGCCACGATGACATCCGCACGCTGTTTGAAGGACTCAAGATCGTGGGTCACCTCACTGCCGAAGAAATCGGCAGCATTGAGCGTGGGCTCGTAGACAATGACGGGGACGCCCCGCGCCTTGATGCGCTTCATAATGCCCTGAATCGCGGACTGGCGGAAGTTGTCCGACCCGGACTTCATGGTGAGCCGGTAGATGCCGACCACTGGCTTGTTGATGCCCTCGATGCGCCGCTCTATCTCAGTGGCGATGAAGTCCTTGCGCGTGCGGTTCGCGTCGACTATCGCAGAGATCAGATTCTGTGGAACCTGCGAGTAATTGGCCAGGAGCTGTTTGGTGTCCTTGGGCAGGCAGTACCCGCCGTAACCGAAGCTCGGGTTGTTGTAGTTGTCGCGGATGCGCGGGTCGAGGCACACGCCGTGGATGATCTCCTGGGCGTTAAGCCCGCGGCTGTCGGCGTAGGTGTCGAGCTCGTTGAAATACGCCACGCGCAAGGCCAGATAGGTGTTGGCAAACAGCTTGATGGCCTCGGCCTCAGTGGGGCCGACCACGAGCTGCGGGATGCCGCGGCTGCCATCCTCATTGGCACGCGCAGCTTCGGCGAGATCGGCACCCTGAGCGAGCAGCTCGGCGAAGCGCGTGGCTGCAGCCAAGGCCGACGCGTCCGACTGGGGTGCGCCGACGACGATTCGAGAGGGATGCAGATTGTCATAGAGCGCATGGCCTTCGCGCAGAAACTCGGGCGAGAAGAGGATACGGTCGTCACCGAGCGCATCGCGCAGATGCTGCGTGTAACCGACGGGAACGGTGGACTTGATGATGATCCACGCGCTGCTGTTCGCCGCGCGGATGGCGGCAATCGCTGATTCGACGCTCGACGTGTCGAAATAATTCTTCTGCGAATCGTAGTTCGTGGGGGTCGCAACTATGGCATACTCCGCATCGCCATAGGCCTGCGCCGGATCGAGGGTCGCCGCGAAATCCAATGGCCGCTCTCCGCTGGCATTACCGTCGAGAAATTCGGCGATCTCACGGTCGACGATCGGGCTGCGCCCCCGATTGAGCATCGCTACCTTGTCGGGGACGATATCAAGCGCATGAACCTCATTGTGCTGGGCCAGCAGCAACGCCACCGACAGCCCGACATAGCCAGTACCCGCAACCGCAATCTTCACGCCAACCACCTTGTGCCATGACGGTGCCCCAAGAGCAGCCCCTGGGGCACCGTGCCCGATTCCTTACCATTACCAAGCCCAGTATAGGGCCCAAGGAGCTTCAGCGCCTCGGAAACGATCGGCGTGCCGTCGTGGCGCTCCATCATTCCCGCATTCCCTTAGACTGGAGATGTCAAGTTGAGCGAAAGAGGCATCCGATGGAGTCCCATGAGATAGGCGACGGCGCGAGTCGCCACTCGGCGCATGATGCCAGGCGTTTCGAGCCATGGCGCCCGAATCAGAGCAAGCCTCCACTGCATGCCCGTGGGAGGTCGGTTCCCGATGCTCGGCCTATCCGGCCCGCCCTGCCCGTGCGCGCTCCATGGCGCAACAGCATCGCAACCGGGTGCGCATACATCGTGTTCACTCTGATCTATGGCGTGCTGTTTATCATGTTCGACAAGGCTCCTGCGCAAAATGACGGGGCCAATCAATGGCTGCGCGCCTTGCAGGTAGCATCAGGCCAGATCAGGGCGATTCCCAATCCTGCGGACCCCTCGCAATTCGGCGGCCTCGATGCTGCTGGTCACTTCCAGCCATTCAACAACACGGCCGCGTATTCGCCGTTTCTGTATTTTCCATCATTGCTCGGCACTGGGAATTACATGACTGCTTCCATCATGACGCTGGTGTCATGCGCGCTGATCACGGGATTCGCGATAGCCATCAGCGCCGAGCTGTCGAGCCTGCTGGCGATTTCGGCGCTGCTGCCGACGGCGTTTCTCTCGTATGTGTTTCCCACAGCGGATGCGGTCACCAATGCCATCGCGTTCCTGTTCATCGGATTCGTGTTCATGCTCAGACGTTCGACGCGGCATCGGCATTGGGTGCTGCTCGGACTCACCATTGCAGCGTTCTTCCTGGGCTGCACGAAACCGACGAGCCTGGCGCTGCTGATCATACTTCCGTTAGGCATCGCCCCGCACACCGTCGCGCCGTCTGCCATCACTCCACCTGCCAAGGGGAAGGCCGCAGAGTACGCCGCTCTTGCCTTCCCTGCGCTGTGCGCCGTCATCCCGGCTCTCCTCTGGCAGCATGCCGTACGCATGATCGCGCCCGGCGCGAAAAGCCTCAGCAAGATGAGCGGCATAAGCCATCAGCTGATGGCCCATCCGTGGCTCCTCGTGCGAACCATCATAAAATCATTGGTCAATCCGCTGAATCATTCGGTCGAAAGCGTCGATAACATCGGCAGGAACGTCGAGCTTGCAGTCGGCAGCCAGGACACGATGCTGCCGCTGACAATCATGGCTCCCATATTGCTGGCATTCGTCCTTGTTGGCTTGCAGACGGCACACCAGCTCAATCTCAGGGTTCCGGAGAAACTCACGGCTTTTGCCAGCGTGGCGGTCTTCTTCTCGCTAATCTGCCTGGCGATGATACTCATCTGGGTCGGAAAGCTCGGCGGCTATGCCGAAGGCATGCAGGGACGCTACTTCGTGCCCTGCCTGCCGCTGGTCATGCTGTTCATGCCGACGGCAGGCATGCATGCGCAGGATAGTGCACGGCTGAACCGCATCGTCGCGGCACTCATCGCCATCACCTATATCGGCATGTTCGTCGCGCATATGATTCCTGCGAACATCCACTAGCAGGCCGATGCCTCCGCTGCACGCCAACAAACCGTCATGCATGCAGCGGATACCGTCACGCCATCTTCAGGTAGTGCTTCCAGTAATCGACGGAAGTCAGCGTTTGCCGCGCCTCGGCGTACTCCTGCTTCAAGCGGTCGATATTGGCCTTGTAGTACTTGAGGTCGCGCTTATACCGCTTTTCGATCTGCTGGTAGCGCTTCGCGTCTTTGGCGCGAATGGCGCCCTTGCGGTTGTACCAGTCCATGATCACAAGCTTTTTCTTGCCGCGGATGACGCCGGCGGGGTATAGCCATCCCTGCATGGGAATCACGGCATAGCCTTTGCCTTCGCTCGTGAGGTAGCGCTGCCCGTTATCGGTGACGAAATCATCAAGCCGCTGGGCAATCGTGCGGGGCTTGTTGCCATCGATGAGCTGGCGATCGATGTCATGGACATTGAAGCCCTTGAGGTCCGGGTCCTCGTCGGCCTGGCGCTGCAGGGTCTCGAAGTCCACCAGCTGCTCCTTGTTGCGGTTGGCGGCCATGAAGGTCTTCTCGGCGATGCCCGGCGTGCTGATGAACTCCGGCCCCTTGAGGAAGTCCTCGAAGGCATCGAGGCACAGCTCGGCGTTCTCATAGCCGAACTTCTTGAGCTCAAGCCGGATATTGTTCTTGAGCTCATGCATGAAGTCCGAGCTGGGAGCCATATCGCACACGGCCTGCGCAACCATGGTGTTCCTCGTCGTCTGGTAGCGCTCGACGGCGGCGTTGTAACGCTCATGGAAGGACAGATGCCAGATGCACAGTCCGTTCATAGTGATGAACGGTGTCTTGCAGCGAATCCCGTATTCCGCGTCGTCACAGCGCACGAAGAAGGGCAACGGCAGCCCATTGCGCTTGATCACGTCAATCGGTATGCAGCAGTACCACCATGCCGCGTACATGCTCTTGCGCATCGTCGAGGTGGTGGTGAAGGTTTCGTTGTAGATGAGATCCTCGAATTTCGTCAGGCGAATGCTCGGCTTGCACGGCGCGAAAGTGCCTTCCGGCGTCATGAACCCGATATCTTCCCACTGGTCTTCGCCGATCTCGAAGTTGAGCATCGCACCGCTGATCATCGCGTCGCGGTACTCCTCCTTGAGCAGGCGCAGCAGGTTGTAGGTGCGCTTGATGCTCTCCGGCGAGACGGCCACATCGTCGTCCATGAGCAGGACGTTCGTCGCCACCGGCGTCTGCTCCATCGCGGTGAGCATGCCGCGCGTGAAGCCGCCCGCCCCGCCGACGTTGTCGTTCGGAATCACCTGCACGCCATCGCCGCTCATGCCTTCCGCATCCAGCGTGCGGCCGTTGTCGATGACGTACATATGGAAGTGGCTGGCGATATCGTCCTCGGATTCGAGGATGTGCTGCCTGACCAGATTCACATTGTTGATGATGTAGCTTTCCTTCTTGAACGTCGTCGTGGACAGCGCCAGCTCGACATCGCGCAGCTCGCCGGAATAGTCGACGCCGTAGAAGCCGTTCCTGATCTCGACGCGGCCCTGCGTCGTGATGGAGAATCCGACGATCACCATGTTCTCGTCAACGCGCAGCGGCAGATCGACGCTCTGCCATTCCTCGCTGGCGGCGACCTGCTGCACGCTGCCATCGACCAGGATGGAATGCGCGGCGAAGGCATCGCCCATCGTCTGCTGCACTTCGCAAGCCGCGCCTTTGAGCTCCACATGCAACGTGAAATCCTCGGCGATGGTGTACTTGCGCAGCTTCGCGACCGAAAGCGAATTGAAATACGTGGTGAAGTCGAAGACGCCCGCGCGCAGCATGACCCAGTCTGCGGTCTCATCGTCGAAAACCACCGGCTGGTCAGCCTTGCAGTACATGCCCGGGTAGGCTATGGCCCGAGGATTGTTTTCCAACAGGATGTTGGCGAATTTCATGCTTGGCATTTTTTGGCTGTCCCTCGTGTCGTTCGAATCATACCTGTCGTAATCTTAATGGTCCGTCCGCCAAATCTTCAGCATTGTGTGCATTTTCTCCATATCCTCATATTTTGTGCTGAGAAGTCCGACAAAATCTTCTATACTTGTACAGTTGACTTCCAACCACGGGGATGAGGGCATGGCTTCAAGAATTCGGTACTTCGACATCGCCAAAGGGGTGGCGATCCTCTGTGTCATACTCGGACACAGCATCCTGATCGTCAATAACGCCCCCGCGAGCGGCTCTCTTGCCGCGTATCTGTACCATTTCTGCTTTACCTTCCATATGCCCCTGTTCTTCATCCTCTCAGGCTATTTCATGCATCCCGAGCGGCCTTTCAGAGGCGCCAAGGAATCGAAGGAGCTGCTGGCGACATACGGCATAACCTCCCTGACCGTGGTGGTGCTGAACACGCTGATAGCATGGTCGACCCGTACTGGAGGGAGAACGGCGTTCAGGCATTGGATGCTCACGGCGCTGTACGGCGCCGGTGCCAGAACCAACAACTTCCTGTGGAAGGCTCCGGCATCCATCGGGGCCATCTGGTTCCTGCTGGCCTTGTTCTGGGCCCATTTACTCATGCATATTTTCGCCCGGATGAAGGGCGCGCCACTCTGGATCCTCCTCATCTTCTGCATCGGGTATTTCAGCGCACGGGTGGTCTGGCTCCCCGTCAGCATTCAGTCGGGCATGACCGCAACGCTGTTCGTCTATATCGGCTATGTGGCTCGGCAAGGCGACGTGCTGGGCTTCCTGCGGCACCACCGTTATCTCTGGATCGTGCCGTTCGCGGTGTGGGGACTGTTCTTCTGGGAGTTCAGCGGCTTTAGCATGGCCGTGAACCAATACGGCCAGCGGCCGCTGCTGGCACTGGTCGGCTCGTTCTGCGCCACGTTGGGCATCGTGGGCATCTGCATGGTCATCGACAAGGCAGTGCCCCCCTTGGGCAAAGGGCTGTCGCTGGTAGGGCAGTACACCCTGCCGATTCTGTGCATTCATCTTGTCGAAGACAGCATCACACCGTGGGGGCACGTCATTCCCCGGCTCGATGCCTTGACGCATGGAGTCGCGGTTCCTTACGTCATCTTCGCCGTGCGCACCATCATCGACCTTCTGCTCACCTGGGGCCTCTATCATGTGCCGAAAGTCAACATGCTGTTCTTCCCCAGCCTCGCCAAACAGCAGCGCGAAGCGCTAGTCGCAGCCGCTCCTGCCGCTGGCGGCACCACAACTTCGCACGCTCACCCAGCCCACCGCAGGCACTAGGAAGTTCTCCTCCCATGCCAAGCATTCTTCCCGAAACGTAAACTGTGCAACCCCCGCACCGCCATGTCCTTCATGCGGGAATCGTGATGCAAAACCGTGCTGATACGTCGCAACCCCCGCACATGCCTCATCCTCATGCGGGGGTTGCGACGTTTGGATACCAGACTTGGCATATAATGCCCTATATCAATCATTTTCACTGAGAAAGATGCGAAGGCGCTCTATGATTCATCATAAATACAGTTCGCTAATTGTTGCCGCTTGCCTGGCACTGACCACGATGACTTGCATTCCGTCTGCATTTGCCGAGGGCAATGCCGAAGCCTCCGTTGAATGCAGCCAGCAGCCGGAATACACGGGGTGGGTTCATTCCGACAGCCTCTCCGCGAGACGTTGGTGCGAACAGGGGACCGTTGCCTCGTCCAAGGAGTTCTTTGACCCCGGGTCAAACGCATGGTATTGGGCGGATTCGGACGGATCAATCGCGCACGATAAAGATGTGTATCAATGGTCTAACGGTGGTAAATGGGTTCGCTACGACCATAACGGCTATATGGTCAAAGGGGAGAACTACAAAAACGGCGGATGGTATTTCTTCGATCTTACTACCGGAGCCATGTTCAAGGGCATACACTACGTCGGAGTTAATGGCGGCAAGTGGGTGTACTACGACTGGACTACAGGGAAAATGGCTCACGGGGAGCAGTTTGTCAACTACGACGCCGCGCATACCGGATGGTATCTGTTCGATACATATACCGGCGCGATGTTCCACGGCGACACTTTTGTCCGTTCCAATGGCGGGAAATGGGTCCGTTATGATTCAGTAACCGGCAAAATGGTGCACGGGCTGCAACGGCAAGGGAACGCCTACTATTATTTCGACCAGAACACCGGAAAAATGGCGCATGGGCGGACATATGTACCGGAATGGAACGGCTGGTTCTGGTTTGACCAGACGACGGGTCAATACATTCCGCAATCCTCGCAGCCCGCAAAACCGGCACAGCCTTCCGGTACGTATTATGCTAACTGCACTGCAGTTCGGCGGGCAGGCAAGGCTCCGCTTCACCGTGGAGATCCTGGATACCGCCCAGAACTCGACAGAGACAAGGACGGACTGGCCTGTGAGTAATCATCGGGCAGCTATGAATGACCGTTCACCGTTCACGTAGATATTCCAAGTAGATGCGTTATGCGTCTTTTGCTCTATCAGAAAAGATGCCTAGAATAGCCGTCGGCGTTATGATGGATCTTCCTTTGGGTTTTGCGGCATCGTGCATCATGACGCGGTTTCAACTTACGTGAGCAATGAACGAGGCGGAATGAAGAACGGCAACCATCTGAGCCAAGGCCCAGCTTCGCTCGAGATACCAGTCTTGAAGAAGCCGCATCTCCCCGCTCGTATCGCGATGGTGCTGCAGACCGTGGCGGTCGCGCTCGCCTGCGCCATAGCCGCCTTTCTCGCCGGGATATCCTGGTCGCACACTGGGCTTTTTCTTCTAGCGCCCCATGCCTCGCCGCTCCACAACATCACGACGGAACGGATGGATCTTCGCCAGATCCTACCTACGCCGATGTTCTACCTCGGGTTTGCTGTCCTGCTGGTTTTCCTCGCGGGAACCGCCTACGCCTGGACCAAGCTGCAGCCGAAGGCCCACATAGGGCTGTTCATCTTCGTGTATGCGCTCGCTGCATGCCTGCTCTGGGTTCTGGCGCTCGACATAACCGGAAACAGTTTCAGCTACCCGGATTCCACCAGCCTTATCCAGTCCGCGAACTCGCTTTCCCTAGGCCATTTCCACGATTTCGCCCCGCACGGTGTCGGCCATCCCACCTTTTATTCGTATTATTCCTGGTATCCGTTCCAGACCGGCGGGCTGCTGTGGTTCACCCTCATCTTCCTGCTGGTCGGCCCCGACAATTTGTTCGCCCTGCTCATCCTCAATGCCATACTGACCGCATCCTCGGTGTGGGCCATCTGGAAGATCAGCACCTATATCGGACTTGGTGAAAAAGGGCAGCGGATAACCGTGCTGCTGCTCGCCGTCAACGTGCCGTTGCTCATGTCGGCAGGATTCATCTACACCAACGCCGCAGGACTGTTCTTCGTGCTGCTCGCCGTGCTCTGCGCGCTGCAGGCGATGCGGCAGCAGGATGCGCTGCAAGCCGCCATATGGACCTTCGGGGCCTTCGCCATCGGCACCCTCGCCATGATCATCAAGGGAACCGTCGTTCTTTTCGTGCTGGCCTTCGTGCTTCTGCTCGTGCTTTCGGCAATCCGGAAACGCATGTATTGGCTGATTGCGCTTGATATCATTCTCTTTGCGGCGGCTCATTGGGCGTCGGGATTGTCCGTGCCGCTCGTCGAGCATATCGTGGGCCAGAAATTCGGCGGCGGTTTGCCCCAGCTTTCCTGGATTGCGATAGGTCTTACGCACTCAGGCGGGGCAACGTGGATGCCCGGGTGGTGGGATGCTTCAGCCATCCACCACTACGTCATCTACAAGGGCAACACGGCACTGCAGCAGCAGGCCGCCCAGGATACGATTCGCAACGCTATCAACGGCTTTACGAGCGACCCGCAGTCAGCGAGTACCTTCTTCATACAGAAGCTGGCCTCGGAGTGGGCGGAGCCGACCTATCAGAGTCTGTTGTACTCGTCGCTCTCTCCGCGGCGCGCCAACAGCTCGCTGCTGGGCGCGGCCATGTTCGGGCCCAGCAGCCAACTGCTCGTCTCGTTCACCAACGTCTACCAATTCCTGCTGTATGCCTTCTGCACTATTGGCTGCATCCGTGGCATAACGGCGCGGAAGAAGAACCGCGACGCCTTCGAGGCGCTCTGCCTGAATGCGTGCATCATCGCCGCCGGATTCCTGTGCTTCCTGCTGTGGGAGGCGAAAAGCGTGTACGTGTTCCCCTTCGCCGCCATGATGGTTCCGCTCGCCGGGTACGGTTTGGAATGGTTATACTCGGCTGCGCGTGCGTTGATCCGATTCGTAACGTCCACGTTCATAGCGTCCAAGTCCATAGTGCTCAAGCGCACACAGCGCAGTGGGAGCGAAGTCGCGGTCGAAGACAGAAGCGCAGACGGCCACAGCGGCGAGATCGCGCCAATATCAGCACCGGTGGAACAGCAAGGCGTCAATGACCGCAAGGTCGATACCGTACCGACAGAATAGCAAGGCGAATAGCGCTTTTCCCGCGCAAGACCGCGCAGGAAAGGACCCGCTTCAACGCGCACCTGCTGTGCTGCACAACCCGAGGGCTGCACAGCCATGCTACATATGCGTTACTTGGACTTCTCCCGACACGGTGCGGTACACATCGAATGAGCCATCCTGGTTCTGGATGGTGACGGTGTTGCCCGATTGCGCGGAACGTCGCACGATATTCTCGTCATACGGCGCATGCACATAGAGCTGCGTCTGCTTGCCGTCGATCGGCGAGATATCGGCCGTCGGACATGCCACGCTCAGCGATTTCAGCGGCAGCTGCTTCAGCGCAGCCAAGTCGCATACGTTTGAACTCAGCGCGACCTGCGACAGCTTGGGCAGCGCGCCGAAGGCAGATATGTCGGATATGCTCGTCCCGTACATATTGATCTGTTCCAGCTTGGTCAGCCGGCTGACGCCATGCAACGAGCTCAGAGCAGGCAGCGAGCTGACGTCCAGATACCGCAGACCGGTGAACACTTCCAGTCCCTGCAGGGTCTGCACTTGCTGCAGCTGGGCACCACACTGCTGGTGATATTGCTGCGCGTACGCCGGGAAGGACAGCGAATCCAGAGCCGCCGCCTTCTTCGTGTTCACCGGGCTGTCGGCGGACTGCCCCAGCACCTTTGCCATGCAGACGGACACATGGGCGTCTTTGAACACCTTGGCGAGCGTCGGAGCGGGCTTGGCCGTATGCGATGGAGAGACAGCCGAACCCGAGTCTGAACCCGAACCCGGCGCAGCGCAGGCGGCGAGCAGCGCCACTGCGGCCCCTGCGGTCGCGATGGCTTGAATCATGCGTCTGGCTGAGGTCATGCCGCACTCAGCCCCAATATGGATGTGCGTAGCCGACCAGCACGTTGTACGAAGGGCGTTCGCCGATGCCGCCGAATATCGCATCCGCGACAATCGCGTGACCGCCATTGACCGATACGACGATGCCCGCATGGGACGCGGAGTAGGCATCCGCCCAGCCCGGCCACTTGTAGAACGCGATGTCACCGACCTGCGGCGTCATGCTGACACGGCCGCGCACCCGGTACCAATCGAAGTTGTGATGCGGCCAACCGGAGGCGGCGCCATCAGCGAGGAATATGCCGAGCCCTGATTCATGGAACACCCACCACACCCAGGCCATGCACGGCCCGAAGGGGCAAATCAGCCCACCGTTCGCAGCGAGAATGCCAGGGGCGTCGATGTTCTTTCCATACGAGGAGCGGGCTTGCGCAAGCAGCCTGCCGATTATCTCATTCCTGGCGTATCGGCGGCCCGTCCACTGGTCAAAGTAGTACGGCATGCCATCAATCATCACTGCACCATGCACCATCTTGCCGCTGACGCGATCGTAGAACACCTGCTTGCCGTGGTCCCACTGCCAGCCGTACAACGTAGCGCCGGTCCAATCGTTGAAGTAATACCAAGCGCCGCCGATGCACTGCTCACCCTTGCGCATCTTGCCATCGGGAATGCCGTAATACACCCATTTGCGTCCCTGCGGCAAATACTTCCAACCGTAAGTCACCGCGCCACTGGAAAGATCGAAGTAATACCAGGCGCCGTTGATGTCCTGCTCGCCTTTACGCATCCTGCCGTCAGGAATGCCGTAATACACCCACTTATGCCCTTGGGCGAGATACTTCCAACCGTAGGTCACCGCACCGGTGTAATGGTCGAACAGATACCATCCGGTGTGTTGGCCGTCAAAGTCCAGATATTGCTCATCATGCGCCATCGCGCCGGTATCGAAGCTGTAGTACACCCATTTAGAGCCGTTGCGCTCATGGATATAGGCCATGCCTTTGACCATGGCACCGGTCTTGTCGAAGTCGTACCAGTCGTGGGTTTGCGACCAATAGAATTCGCCGGTCACCACATCGCCCTGCGCATCGAGCTGGTACCATGCGCGGCTTTCCGGATCGTATACTTGCTCGTCCTTGACCATGACGCCATGATCGTACCAGTGCTTCACGCCGTCATTCACGACCCAGCCCTGCACGCTCGGATCAGGGGCAGATCCCCCGTTGTCTGAACCCGCGTTAGTGTCGCCAGTGTCGGGCGAAGCCTCGCTGCGCGATTCACCCGAAGCCTGCTGGCTCTGCTGGCCATTGACAGCCGAGTGGTCAGCGGCCGTCGGCGACTGGCTGCTCGTCGGCGCCTTCGATGGGTTGGAGGCTGACGGCGCAGCAGCGGATGCCCCCGTTTGCGTGCCGTTTCCTGATGGCTGAGCCGAAGGGGATGATTCACCCGTGCTAGGCTGCGAAGCGTCTCCCTGCTTGACTTGGCTCGAATCGACCTGCGTATCCTGCGCATTATCGGCCGGCAGCTGCGCACCCATGGCTGTAAACGTAAACGTCTGCGCCAGACTTGCCGCTACGATCAGCGCCCCCACTGCACCAAGAAACTTCGGCCTGTACCCCATCATTATCACGCTCTATCCCATATGTGAACAAATCAGCCGACTTTAAGGTAATGCTCCGCGTGGACACATGAAGACTCTGTGCATCGCTCATTCCCGCCGTATCATCACATGGCGTCTGCGCTATACTGAGGCACATGCCAAACGAGGAAGACAACAGCGCTCTTATGGGTTCTGCACAGGAAACGCATCGCAGAAAGGCGCCTCTGCTGAGCATGGTTATACCGTGCTACAACGAGGAACCTGTGATATCCCAGACCGCCGCGGTCCTCGAAGACCAGCTGACCGCGCTGATGAATACCGGCGACATCAGCAGCTCGAGCTTTGTGCTGTTCGTCGACGACGGCTCCTCGGATCGCACGTGGGGTATCATCGAGGAGCTGCACGCCAAGAACCCGACGCTGTATCGGGGACTCAAATTCTCTCATAATCGGGGGCATCAAAACGCGGTCTACGCGGGGCTCATCGCAGCCTTGCAGCGCGACTGCGATGCCGCGATCTCTATGGATGCGGATCTGCAGGACGATCCCGACGCCATCGGGCGGATGGTCGATTCATACCGCGCTGGCAACGAAATCGTGTTCGGAGTACGCAACAATCGGGAGAACGACACGGCCTTCAAGCATTTCACGGCCGAGGCATTCTACAAACTCATGACATGGATGGGAACCGATACGATTCCCGACCATGCCGATTTCCGCCTGATGAGCCGAACCGCTATAGCGGCGCTCTCCCGCTACTCGGAGTCGAATCTCTTCCTGCGCGGCATCGTTCCCTCGCTTGGCTTCACGACAGACAAAGTCCATTACAAGCGCGGCGTGCGCGTCGCCGGGGAATCGAAATACCCGCTGTCCAAGATGATCTCGTTCGCGATGGAAGGCATCACGTCCTTCTCCGTGAAGCCGCTGCATCTCGTTACCGTGGCAGGCTTCATCTCCATGCTTGGCAGCATTGCCATGCTCATCTACATCATCGTTTCAGTCGCCATGGGACGCGCCGTCTCCGGATGGGGATCGATGATGTTCTCGCTCTGGTTCCTTGGCGGGCTCATCCTGATTTCGCTCGGCATCATCGGCGAATACATCGGTCGGATCTATCTGGAAGCGAAGAACCGCCCGCGCTACATCATCGAAAAGGAGCTGTGACAGGCGTTCTTGCGCCCGGACGCAGGAGTTCTCGCGCCCGGACGGCATCTGGTCGCACCCAATTGCCGCCCGGGCTTATGGCCTTTAGGCGGCACGGCAGGCGCAACTGCGCGTAGCCCCTGCTGTGCCGCTGTGTTCTAGCTGTGCAGCGCGCCGGTGACCGGGTCGAAGTAGTATGCGCGACCGTCGATGACCTGATGCCCTTTGAGCATGATCCCGGTGACGCGGTCATAGTAGACGAATCGTCCGTCCGCAAGCTTTTTCCAGCCGTAGGTTGTCGCGCCTGTGGCATCGTTGAAGTAATACCAATTCCCGTTGATGCATTGTTCGCCATGCGCCATGCGGCCAGTGGTCATATCGTAGAAGACCCATTTGCCGCCATTGGATTGCAGGAATTTCCAGCCTTTCACCATGGCCCCGGTATGCTGGTCGAAGTAATACCAGCCGCCGTATCGGAAATCCTCGCCGTACACCATATGGCCCTGCGAGTCGTATCTGGCCCACTTCTGGCCCGCGGCTATCCATACGTCCTTGTCGTGCGCCATATTGCCGGTGGTGTCAAAGAAATACCAGATGCCGCCGATATATCGCTCTCCATGAACCATCGCATCGGTTTTCGGATCATAGTACGCACGTCGGCCGTCAGGTAGCGTGAACCATCCGCTGACGCGCTTCCCGCTCGCGTCGAGGTAATACCAGCCCTTCGAGGCCGGGTCATATATTTCCTGGGAGGTGCAGCGCACGCCATTATCGTACCAATAGGTGGCGTTGCCGATGGTGACCCAGCCATTCGCGCCCGGGCGGTATGCTCCGACCGGCACGAGCCGGAAGCGCTGGTTGGTGCCGCCGTTGAGTCCCCATATCTCGACCGGTGTGCCGTTCGCGCTGTTGCCGGCTGTGACATCGAGGAAACGGTTTTTCGTGCTGTCGGCCAAGGACTTGATGAAGTAGTACCCACGTGCACTTCGATACAGCTGCCACTGCTGGCTGGCCGCATTCGTGGAGCTGTTCTGCACGACCTTCATGCCGTTGCCCGAGAGCCCGTTTTTCACACTCAGCACCTTGCCCGATTGTGAGGCTTTAATCGAGTAACGCTGCCCTCCCAAGGCGGCGATATGAAATACCTGATTGGCTGCTCCGCTGTATTGCCGGATTTCAGCCGCTGCGGAATCAGCCGTGCTCGACCCGGCGATGTCGACGACCTGATCAGCGTACGAGGACACTATATAATAGTCCCCTTCTTTCACGTCCGTGAGCGCCGCGCCTTGCTGCTTCGGGTCCTGGCCCGCAGGGTCGTTATCGACATAGTTCTTGTTGCCGAAGGCGTTGAGGTCCACGGATCCGGAGATGCCGTTCACGTTGCCGCTGTCGGAATACTGCCATCCTCGGTCGTTTGTAGAGTAGGGGAATCCCGTGCGCGCACCGTAGCTGGCGACCCAGCGGGTCTTGGAGCGGATGTTGGTCGAGTTCAGCGCCGTATTGAGATAGCTCGTGTACGAGTACACGGAGAGATTGTGGTATCCAGCAGCATTCAGCTTGGAGTACCAGGCGTTGACGATGCCGTCATACACGCTCGGACTGGTGGGAGGCGTATGGCCCGACCAGGTCCACCGTTCCAGATCGTAGAACACCGGGTAGCTCAAGTCGCCCGGGCTCACGCCTGCCTGGCGGAGCAGACTCGCCACGTCCGAGCCTTCGGATGCGCCGTCGCCCGCATCCTGTGCGTAGGAATAGATATAGACGCCGAAAGGGATGCCCAGGCGTTTGCACTCGCTGATGTTGCGGCGCGCATAGGTGTCGAAGCCATTGTCCCAGCCATAGCTCAGGCGAATGATGGCACCCTCGACGCCTGCGTTCTTCGCTGCCTGCCAGTCGATGTTGCCCTGCCATTGCGAGACGTCGATAACGCTTTTGGCCTGCTGGGCGAATAGCGTGCCATCGGATTCGAAGAAGGCGCGAGTGCCGTTATATGTGCCCCAATATGCACCGTACGAACCGTTGCCCAGCGGCAGGGAACGCTGCATGCGCTTCGGTGCTGATTGTGCCTGGTCTTGCGCCGCCGAATCGCCTGCGGCCTGTTTGGCCTCGCCAACGGTTATGGGAACGAACGATTTTCCATCGGTTTTCGCCAACGGGTCAGCCGGCTTGTTCGCATCGCCCACAAGCTTTTCATCATTGACTGGCTGTGCAGTTGTGGCGTCAACCATGCTGCCGTCCGAAAGCGTGACGTAGTCCGGGGAGACATAGGTGGCGTCGGGGGGAATCTGGCTGTTCAATGCACTCGTATCGGGCATCTGCCGCGGGGCCGCCGAAAAATCCACCGACTCCTGCTGACTCACCGATGTGTCAGCGGAAGGCGAAATCTCGTAAGCCCCATATGCGGGTGCCGTTGCCAATGCGCCGAGCAAAGCCGCCGACACCGCCAAAGACATGATTGCTGCGATTTTCGATGAAGTCATCCGTCCTCCTTGCGCTGTGATCTGCGTTCCACTCTCTCACGGTGCGGCGGCAGTGCGCAAACATTCGACGTGCGGGTGTTGTGAAATCTGCCTCGCTGTCTTTCAGTGTCTTATATATCACATTGACCATTATTTTGCCCTTCGTTCCACAGCGAGACCCTTTGCCGTAACCAAAACATGATACGTTGAACGGTGTTGGAGAAATCCGGCGACACCGGTTCCCCTGCTGTCCGTTTGCTTGCCAGCGTAGAAGCATAACGGCCAGCAACGCAGCGACACCCGCTGGGGGAACGCAACATGCAATGGAAAGGAACCCCGATGGCAGAAGACAAACTCATCACAGTTGATACGTCGCTGTACGGAGAGGACGCGGCCGCCAAGACCGCAGAGGCGATCAAGGTCGCCAAGGAATTCGGCATCACCGACGAGGAAATCGCGCAGGTCGAGGACTTCAAGCAGGCGCTGACCGATCATAACGCCTGGGATCTGCCCTTCATGGGCTATGTGAACGAGGACGGCTACGGCTACGCCTACGTGCCCGATCAGGCGATCGCCCCGCCGAACTGGGATGCCCACAAGGCCTTCAAGGAGCTGCCCTACAACGTGCAGACCACCTTCGCCATCCGCATGCTGTTCACCCACCGCGACGTCGACCGCTACGGCGCCGTCATGTTCCTGCACTATGAGCGCGGCTTCACCATCCACTTCGAAGGCCCCGGCTCGAACAACTACTGATCCTTCGGTCTTCGGTTGGTTAGTCAGTCAGGAGTTTGGTTGATCAGTCCGGGGTTCCGGCTGACTAGCTGACCGACTAGGCGATGGGCGCAAAATTCGGCATAATGCCCTTTTGCGCCAGGTAACCCATACAGGAGGCACAACAAGGGCATAGCTTAAGGTCTTATGCCCTTGTTGTGCCTCCTGTCGCGATTCTGCGTCGCACAAGGGGCATAGAGACAAAGGAGCATAGTCTCAAAGCCACCTGCGCCACGCTGGGTTGTTGCCCAGCCGCAATCTGTGGTATCCTCTTCAAGTTGTGTGCCGATACCCGTATGGGGTCGGTGTACTTGGAGGATTCGCCTAGTGGCCTATGGCGCACGCTTGGAAAGCGTGTTGGTGTAACAGCCTCGCGAGTTCGAATCTCGCATCCTCCGCCCATAATCCCGCAGCCCTTTGTTTCCAAAGGCTGCGGGATTTCTGTTTCTCGGCTAAACCGTATCCCCACGCAGGCATACCGGAGCAGAAGAGCCACTGAGTTGCGGTCAGCGGCGTATTTCTGCCAGTTGCTTCGTGTACTGGCACAAAAGAGCCACTGGCGCGCGGTCAGCGGCCCTTTCGTTCCAGTTGCGAGCAGCTGGATGCCCAACCATGCGGGAAAAACCGCTAGTCCTGCGCCACCAGCGCTTTGCGGCTCGCTGCGATAATCGCTTGGGCCACGGCGTCAAGTGACGGCGATGATAGCCGCCATTGCTGCCAGAACAACGGTCGCAGCAACGGCTTGTCAGAGAGCCGGATCAGCGTGCCGGCGGGAAGCGAGTCCAGGCTTGCGGCGGGGATCATGCCCCACCCGAATCCGAGCGCGATCGCGTTCATGAATCCGGTGGGCGTGGGCACGTAATGCGTGGTCGGGTGCACTGCGGCCGCCGTGATGCTGCGTATGAATGTATTTTGCAGGCTGTCGTCCTTGTCGTATTGCATCAGCGGAGCCCGTTCGAGACTCGGCCCGTTCATGCCATCGGGGAACCACCGCCGGGCGAACTGCGGAGCGCAGGCGGCATAGTAAGCCATAGCGCCGAGACTTGTGCTGGAACATCCCTGCACTGGCTTCTCGTCAGCGGTGATGGCGGCCATCACCTCGCCGGAACGCAGCAGCCGGGACGACAGCTGCTCGTCCTGCCGCCTGATATCCACGGCGATGGACTGGCGCGCAATGGGCGCGAGCGCCGGCAGCACCCAGCTTTCCAGGCAGTCGGCATTCACCACGATGCGAATATTCACCTCATTGCCGCGCTGCTCGTCCGCAATCTGCCGCATCGCTTCCTCCTGAGCGAGGGCGATCTGGCGGGCAAGACGCAGCAGCAACTGACCCGTGCGCGTAGGCTGCGCCGGCTTAGTGCGCTGCACCACAATCTGCCCGAGTTGCGATTCCAGCGCCTTCACCCGTTGGCTGATGGCCGATTGCGAGATGCGCAGCTCGTCTGCGGCCGCTTCGAAGCTGCCCGTTTCCACAATCTGCTGCAAGGCAGTGAGCTGCTCTATGGGAATGGAGCGGATTGCCGCCGACAATGCGGTCGCAGCATCCGAACCGACCGACTGCGAGCTACTGACCGCCTGTAAACCAGCCGATTGCGAGCCCACCGCCTGCAAGCCACCAGAAAGCCTCTTGCTAGACCGACGTACGGTCATAACGGTCTCCTTTCCGCACAGCTCGCGTGGGATACCGCACAATGACATAAGTAATTCTTATATATTAGCAAAATAATTAGTTGGACTTGCAGAAAACCAAACCTTACTGTCATGGGTATGAGTATCGCAGCACTCCCCATCCTGCTCACAGGATTCACCAGCCAAGCAAGCCTGATTGTGGCCGTCGGCGCGCAGAACGCCTTCGTCATTCGCCAAGGCATCGCGCGGTCCCACGTCCCCGCCATCGTCGGCATATGCATCGCGGCAGACGCCATCCTCGTCACGCTCGGAACCCGAGGCATGGGCGTCGTGGTAGAGAGCCATCCCTCGGCGCTGTCGGCTTTGACGTGGATTGGCGCTGCCGTGCTGATGCTTTATGCGATTCTCGCGTTCAAACGTGTGTTCGTTCGCGTGCGCGCGCTACGCCGTGCAGCTATCGCGGAGCGTAGGCACGGCGGCTCTGACATTTCTGCGACCGACGCTGCCGGAGCCGACACCGCCGCAGCTGACACCGCCGCTACCAGCGCTGCCGCTACCAATATGGAACAATCGCCGCTGCGCACGGATATCCTGGCTTGTCTGGGAGTCACCTTCCTCAACCCCAACGTCTATCTGGATGCTATCGTGCTGATGGGCGGGCTCGCAGCCACCTACGGCGCAACGCTGAAATGGTCATTCGCCGCAGGTGCGATCCTCTGCAGCATCCTGTGGTTCACGCTGCTGGGAGCGCTGTCCGCGACGATGTCGCGCCTATTCAACAGCGCCCAGGCCTGGATCGCGCTCGACTCCGTCATCGGCATCGCTATGGTGCTCATCTCCGTCCACCTCGCCCTTGGCTAGGAGCCGCTGCGCACTGCGGCCGCGCCGACTGCAGCGCCATGGAAGGCCTCGCGAAACATGTCGTTGGCCGATTTGACTATGAGGTTTTGCTCGTTGCAGCCCGTAAATACAATGCAGCTCCGGATTATACTTACGAGTAATATACTCATGCGTATATTACTCGTAGGCATATTACTGAGGTTTGCAGCAGCGTTCTCGATTCTTTTGGAACCCTTTGACTCCAGCTCTCCCACATTTTTCTCCAGGATTATCCGTCTAGCGCTTCGACCATTTTGTATTACACTGAAATGACACGGAACGATTGGGGTGATGCCTTTGCCGAGCCAGCTCAGAGTACACCCACGAGTGATGCAACGTCACCCCGACATCAACGAACACGATGTGCGCTATGCTTTCAGCCACATCATCAGATCAATGCGCAGACCCGGAGACGACGAGCCCACCCAATACCTGCTCGTCGGCACCACTACGGACGGGCGCGTCATCGAAATGCTCGCCGTCATCGGCGAGCAGCATGAGTGGCTCGTCTACCACGCGATGCGCGCGACCAGGAAGACGCTCAGAGAACTCGATCTCATGTAGCCTAAGGAGCAGGACCATGACATTCACCACGGAAAACGGCGTACAGATAACGGACGAGCAGTTCGACCAGTGGGCACAGCAGGCTGAAAACGGCCACTACCCCAACCGCAAGGGCGAGATCTTCATCGGCAAGCCGCCGCTCAGCGACGAGGAGCTCACAACCGTCACGTTCAAGGCGCAGCCCACCATCGTCGAGATGCTTGACGCGCGCGCCAAACGCCAGGGCGTCACGCGCTCGGAACTGCTGCGCCACGCAGTCGAACGCGAACTCGCCACCGCCTGAATGCCCTGAATCTGGCGTGGAATGCACAGAGGCGCAAAAGCGCGTTCCCTCATTCACCGTTAGCAGCCTCAGTCGTTTTAGCGAAGTCCAATGGGACTGCCGCTCAGCGAATAAGAACTCGTGACCGGCGCCTCAAAGTGCAGCCCGCCATTATTGCAATACGTAACGCGCGGTAGCAACACCGGTGACGGTGATCCGTCGTCCTTTATAAAGGGTCTTCCACGCCCAACTTCACACTAACCGATCAGCATCATGATGCAATCGTTCTACAGCGTCCGCCACTTGCGCATCGCTTGCAGTGATTGATATGCGTACGTAGGTATGCGTTTCATCACCATATGCAGCGCCGGTGCGGGTCAGTATGCCAAGTTCAGCCAATCTTTGCACCACGCTTTCGGCGTTTTCCCCAGGAACATGGCCCCAGAGGAAGAACCCACCGACATTGCCCGTAGAAAAAATCATGCCCCACCGTTCAAAGGCTTCTTGCAGAGCCAACCGTCTCCGAGCGTGAATTCGTCGCTGTTCGCTGACGGCTTCCGTGTTCGCCAATGCATCAATCATGGCATATTGCACCGGTTGCGAGAGCACAAGACCGTATGTGCCCCACCGGGTGCCGAGCTGCTCAATGATGCTTGAGTCCCCCGCCACGAAACCTGCGCGGTATCCGGCCATATTGGATTGTTTGCTCATCGAGTACAGAGCGAGAACGCCGCCACCAGGCCGTGTGGCACCCGGTATTGAAAGAATGCTGGCAGTGGGGTCGTCGCCCTCGGAGGTCCAGTCGAACGCGGAATAGCATTCATCCTGTACGATAATCGCGTTCAATTGGCGAGC
>NZ_JALCUA010000011.1:0-47386 GCF_022655035.1 Bifidobacterium tibiigranuli
AGCGCCGCAACGCCCTCAGCCTGCTCACGGCCACGCGCCTGTCGTTCTTGTCTATCAATCATGGTCATCAGTGTCTCAACTTTCAATCAAAAACACCCCCACTTACACAAACAATCTGACACCCTCCGCGCTGAACGGCGTGGTGAGCAGGTGGGCAAGATCGCCGTGCGTGAGCACGACGAGCACGCCCAGCAGGGCCAAGGCGATGCCGACCCCACCACGCCACCCAACCCGCTCATGGAGCACGATGAGGGCAGTCAGAGCGATGAGCGCCGGGTTGGCCGCATTGATCAGCGAGGCGGCGAACGCGCTTGACGTGCGCAGCGCCGCGTAGAGCAGGAAGTTGTAGGCGAACAGACCGAGCAGTCCCTGCATGAGCAGGAACCGCCAGTGGTGCAGCACGGCCATCCAGTCGGGATGCTCGACGACCTTGGCGATCGCGACGAGTGGAACCAATGCGATCGTCCAACGCAGGAATACGATGCTGAACGGGCTCATGCCAGCGACCGCGACTTTACCGAACACGTAATTGCCGGCCCAGAACAAGGCCGCCGCAATCAGTGCCAGGTAGGCGCGTGCATGCGCATTCATTGTTCGCTGCCTGTCAGACGGTCGTACTTGGCGATCTTGCCCTCGACCGCGGTGATGGACGCATCGAGCTGTTTGCGGCGTCGAATCAGCTCGTCACGGTAGTCGGCAAGCAGGGCACGTCGACCCTGACGGCCCAGCCGACCTTGTTCGCGCAGCTTGTTGAACTGGAGAATCCTAGGGATCGGCACTCCCGCTTCACGCAGCCAGCGGGTGCAGGAGATCCGTTCCGCGTCGAGGTCGCTATAGCGGCGGGCCCCACCCGATGTGCGACCGGCCGGGATGACCGCGCCAACATGCTCGTGGTAGCGCAGCGTGTCCGCTGGCACGCCCGTGCGCGCCGCCACTTGCCCAATCGACCAGCGAGGCTCCAACCAGGCGGGCGGCACCCCGTCAATCTCGCCCAACATACGCGTCGTGACAACCTTCATACCATCGAACATAGAACTTGAAGTCAACTTCAAGTCAAGAAACCGCGTGTCGACACCACCCCGGCCGGTCCGGAGCCGATCGTCACCGGACCCATCAGCGATGACGATCGAAGGACAGCTCCGGATCGTCGTCATCGGGGGCGTGGGCCGGCGACGAGCCTCTTAGCAGGATGGCCACCGTCCCTGCTCCGCGGCAGGTTGCGGGCGGCGACCGGCGGATTTTGCTGTCGTCGGCTCCTGGCAGCGCTCACGGAACTGTGTCTGCCGGGCGCGGTCCTGGCAGGTGATCGAGCAGTAGTGCCGGCCGCCGCAATCAGCCTCTCGTCGTCGGCGGCGCCTGGTCCTCGCGCCACTCTGCCCTTCATCCTCATCGCCCTGCCATGGACCGTGCGCAAATCCACGCAGCCCGGATTCGACTGGACCGGACTCGCGCTCGGCAGCCTCACCCTCGACCACGTCTCCTCACGGCTGGCCACCATGTTCCGGGACCAGGACTTTACCAGACTACCCATCGCCTTCGCTGATCAACTCTTCATCCTCGAATCATTCAGCACGCTCGCCGCCTCCTTCTCATTCCTCGACCCCGACGGCTACACCGTGACCATGCACGACAAAGCCTGACCCGACCCACCGTCCTCCTAGCTCTTGCCAGCTGTCCTCATCGACAGCGCTGACAACGACGAACTCGTTCCCGGAGCCTCCTGCAAGACGCAACAGACTGAGCCGCGCGCACAGCAGTCTGGGCATCATCAGCCTCTCGAAGACCAATCCTGCGGGGCGCGGTGCGTACCTTCCGGGCATGAAGACTTCCACTGACTCCCGTTCTCGAGTCCACCTCTACGCGCTCATCGCCGCATCCCTCGCCCTCATGCTGCTGGCCGGGGTCGGCATCTACGGCCTGCCCACCGGCCCCACGCCACCCGCCGCGCACTCATCGGCAGCCACACCGCCCAGTACCGCGCCGACCGCACACGCCAACCCGTCGCCGACGGTGGCGAAGCCGTCGGCCGTGAAGGGATCGCGCAACCCAGACGTGTTCACCTGGGATACGACTGGGCGAGTTTTAGTGATTGTTGTAACGCTTGTTCTTTCGAGAGGGGGGACGGATGTCGCATTTTACGAGTACCGGGGGATTATCTATCCCAGGAGGGGCCTGATGTGCGCGGCGAAACGCGCTCGCTATATCGAAGTGTTGAACCAGGGGTTGAACTTCACCCAGGCGGCCAGCGCGGCCGGAGTATCTAAGCACACCGGCAAGGTATGGCGCAACGGGCGCACCAGGAGCACGGGAAGGAACGAGCACGCGTCGGTAGACTGGTATCGTAAGCCCAGACCCATCAGCTCGCGGTATCTGAGCCAGGTCGAACGCATCACGATGGCCAGTCGATCCGCGCGCCGGCCAGTCGATCCGCCCGATCGCCCGGCGTCTGGGTCGAAGCCCGTCGAGCATCAGCCGCGAGATCCGGCGCAACACGAATCCCGCCAACGGCAGCTACGAGCGGCGAGTTTTAGTGATCGTTGCAATTCCTGTTCTCCGTTGCCGCCGTGCTGCTCATCAATCCAGTTCTCGGAGCATGCGCCTTAGTTCTATGCGTTCCCATGGCACTGGCACCCATCGTGGCGAAGCGACCTGTAGATCTCGCGCGCCATGGCACAGCCGTGGCCATGGATATTCTGCATTACGGCGTATGGATTATCGGAGGATTGCTCATCATGCATGGCCGCATCACTCCTCAAGTGCTGAGCATGGTTGATACCGTCATCATCGTCGCAAACCAAGAAATCATGGACATCGGCTCTCCTGAGCAGGTTCATGCCTCAATCGAGAAACTCAATTTGATTATCGAACACTAGCCAAAGCAGCAACGGAAAAGATGGATGCTTGATCGGACTGCTTCCAGAGGCGAGGGCCCTTGTTCGGGGGCATATAGACGGGTCTCGCCGCCGCACACGCACAGACTTCAGGCGTTCCTGAACCGCACGGCGAAGAAGGGCCTGCACCGGCAGGTGCAGGTTCTTGCAGCGAACCCACGATCACTCGCCGGATCAAGGGCACATGCGACAGCAGACGCGACGGCAACGCCTTCCGGTCAGGCCTGCAAGTTTCGACCGGTCCGGGGAACGCCAGCACGGGGTCTGCGACACCGTAGCCGCGAAAGCGAATAGATAATGATGCCGGAATTGCATAGCAAGATTGACACCATGTCAACGAGGGCGTATGGTGATTTCGCAGTTGACATCGTGTCAACAGCTGTTGGTTGTCGTAGCGCTATCGCAGAGGGAGGGGGCTCATGCCTACGCAGACGTTCTTTGGTCTCGGCGCGGCTAAGCGCGAGCGCATCGAACAGGCGCTGCTGCATGAATTCTCATCCCATCCGCTATGTGAGGCGCAGGTGGCCAGGATCGTGCGTGACGCCGGCATTGCGCGCGGCGCCTTCTATGTTTACTTCGATGATTTGGACGACGCCTATCGGTGTGCGCTTGCCATCGCGTTGCGCGATATTCACGGCGGACTGATTGATGCTTTGCAGGACAGTCCCGACGATACTCTTGACGTCTTTTATCGGTACACCTCGGCAGTGGTGCATCAAATGACTTCCTCGCCTTATGCTGATCTGCTTCGGCTGCACTGGCAGATCAATGAGGACCAGCTCCAGGGCCACGATGAGGCTGCCGGCCTCAGGGGAAAAATGGGGGAGGGGCGGAGCGAAGTGGAACGGTTTTTCGGCGACCACCCGCTTATCATCGCTGGCCAACCGCTGCGCGACAGCGATGCGAACTGCGTCGCAGTCCGCATGCTCACGCAGGCCAGCCATTGCTGCGTGCGCGATGTACTTGCAGGCAAAACAGTCGGGAACGTCATGGCTGACTTCGCCATGCTGCTTCAAATCATGCGGGACGGGTTGCGATGCCGTGCCGGGAACTGCGCAGAGAGTCCTGTTGTCGAAAACGCTAATACGAAGGAGGCGACGGACTCATGTTCCTCGCACTTAAGGAAATGAAGCACAGTAAGCTGCGTTTCTCGCTTATCATCGTTATGATCGTGCTCATCAGCTACCTCATTTTCGTGCTCACCGCACTGGCGTACGGTCTGGCCGAATCAAACCGTCAGGCCATCGATTCCTGGCAGGCGCAATCCATCGCGCTCAACGCCGACGCAGACGGCGGGCTCACCCAATCCTCGCTCAGCCCCGCACAGACATCGGCGCTTGTCTCAGAGGGATCTGCTGCACGCATCGGGCAGCTTGCCGCAACTGTCGCTAAAGACTCTGGGCAGGACAAAACAACCGTTCAGATTCTCGGCATCCGGACTGATGAGTTCATTTACCGGCAATTGCGCATTGCTGATGGTCGCAAGGACTTCGATGAGCATAACGTAATCGCCGATTCAGGTTTGCGTAACGTCGGCTATCGATTAGGCGATACCATCACGGTCGGGTCGAGCAATGCTGAGTTCACCATCGTTGGATTCACCGACGGCGCCAAGCTGAGTGTAGCTCCTGTGATCTATATGCCCCTGGGCGCTTGGAGCCAGCTGAAATTTGGTTCCGGCTCTAATGGATTCACCGGCGCCTCGCCGGCTGAGGTGCCTGCTGCGAGTGCTGTCGTGTTCAATAACGCGCAGCATTCAACGACTCCGGATGGTGTGGAGCGCTTGACGATCGGCGATTTCATCCAGGAGCTTCCTGGCTATCGCGCGCAGAATCTCACGTTCCAATTTATGCTTGTGTTTCTGTTCATCATTACGCTGGTGATTGTCGCTGTGTTTCTTTATATCCTTACGATGCAAAAGATACCGAATTTCGCCGTACTCAAAATGCAAGGTATCCTCACGAGATACCTCATCCGCAATACCATTGCGCAGGCATTGCTCATCACTCTCATCGGCGTGGCTATCGGCGCGATCCTGACCGCGCTCACCGCGATATTCATTCCTCCTTCAGTGCCGATGAGTTTCAACGTCCCCTTGCTTGCGGCCGCAGGAGGGCTGCTGTTGATTATGTCGGCGATTGGTTCGTTGGCTTCGGTACACACCATCGCTCGTATCGATCCCATCGCCATTATGGAAGGCAATTGATATGAATACGACACTCAAGACAGTTGCTGGATCGGCCGGGCATGGCAAAACAGCTATTGAAATGAAAGCCATCTCCAAGGTCTACGGCAGTGCCGGCAATCAGACACAGGCGCTGCAGCACGTCGATTTCAGCGCCAGCTACGGGCAGCTCATCGCCGTTGTTGGGCCATCGGGATCTGGCAAAAGTACTTTTTTGGAGATCGCCGGCGGATTGCAGCCTCCCACTGCCGGCACCCTTGCCATCGACGGACATCCGTACCAAGGGCTTTCGGCTGGAAAGCGTGAAGAGCTGCGCCTCAATTCGATAGGGTTCGTGCTGCAGGCTTACAGCCTCGTCCCTTACCTAACTGTCGATGAGCAGTTCCAACTCGTGCGCAAAGTCAAGCGCACGCCGAATCTGGATCAGGACACCTTTGCCCGGGTGCTCAGCCGACTCGGGATCGATGCGTTGCTGAACAAATACCCTGAGTCCCTCTCCGGTGGGCAACGGCAACGTGTGGCGATCGCCCGATCGTTGTACGCCGATCCGAAAATTGTGCTGGCCGACGAGCCAACGGCTTCACTGGATAGCCCGCGCGCCTTCGAAGTCATGGAGATCTTCCGTGATCTGGCTCACTCGCTCGACAAGACCATTGTCGTCGTCACGCACGATACGCGCCTGGAGCGCTACGTGGATGCGCTGTACTCCATCACTGATGGTGTGATGCGCCGCGAAAGCATCTCGACGAAGACCGAAGGCTGAAGTTCGCTGTTGCTGCGTTGATATTGTCGTGTTCGAGGGCTTCGTCCCTGCCGCGGCCCAGCCTAGATGCAAGACGCGTTGGCACGAAATGGCAGCAGCCCGCAACAATGCCTGTGGAATTTCGTGAGAATCGTGACGTGGTTTGGCAGCTTGCGTCGCGCAGTTCAGACGTTCGGTCCAGCTGTCGCCTACGGCGTTTTCCACATACTGGCGCATAAGTTTCTTCGTCCGCAGCTGATGTGCTGGCGTCGGATATGAGGATTTGTGTGCAGCTGTTCCTTGTGATACGATAAACGCTTGTATGTGCCAATGGCATGCCTTATGTGATAGGCGTGGGCATTGGGATATCCCGACATCCGTTTGATCGCGCGCAGCAATGCGGCCGGCGAAAGGATGAAGGGCCATCGGGCCGGTGGACTGTGGCTATCTTTCGCGATTCGAAGTCGCTCGAGATGGGGCTGCAGCGCGGCGGCTTCACAAGAGACGAAATACATCATCTGAATCGGAGAGAATCAGTTGCCTACTATTGAACAACTCGTCCGCAAAGGACGCCAGGCAAAGCCGAAGAAGTCGAAGACTTTGGCAATGAAGGGGAGCCCGCTGCGCCGCGGCGTGTGCACCCGTGTATATACGACCACGCCGAAGAAGCCGAACTCGGCTCTGCGTAAGGTCGCCCGTGTGCGCCTGAGCACCGGCATCGAAGTCACCGCTTACATCCCGGGCGAGGGCCACAACCTGCAGGAGCACTCCATCGTGCTCGTGCGCGGCGGCCGTGTCAAGGATCTGCCGGGTGTGCGCTACCACATCGTGCGTGGCGCCCTTGATACGCAGGGTGTGAAAGATCGCAAGCAGGGACGTTCCCTGTACGGTGCAAAGAAGGCGAAGTAAGAGATATGTCACGTAAAGGACCCGCTAAGAAGCATCAGCTGCTGCCCGATCCGATCTACGGTTCGACCGTGGTGGCTCAGCTCATCAACAAGATTCTGCTCGACGGCAAGAAGGCCATCGCCGAGGACATCGTCTACACCGCCCTCGAACAGGTCAAGGACAAGACCGACCAGGAGCCGGTTGCCGTCTTGAAGCGTGCGCTGGACAACATCCGCCCGAGCCTTGAGGTGCGCTCCCGCCGAGTCGGCGGCGCGACCTACCAGGTCCCCGTCGAGGTCAAGCCTGTCCGCGCGAACGCTCTGTCGCTGCGTTGGCTGACTGATTTCTCCCGCAAGCGTCGCGAGAAGACCATGGCCGAGCGTCTCGCCAACGAGATCCTCGACGCCTCCAATGGCCTGGGCGCTTCGGTGAAGCGTCGCGAGGACACCCACAAGATGGCGGAAGCCAACAAGGCCTTCGCCCACTACCGCTGGTAATCCGTCCAAGAGCGAAAGCGTAAGGAAATACACATGGCACTAGATGTGCTCAACGACCTCAATGAGGTCCGCAACATCGGCATCATGGCTCATATCGATGCCGGTAAGACCACGACGACCGAGCGTATTCTGTTCTACACGGGCAAGAACTACAAGATCGGCGAGACCCACGACGGCGCTTCGACCATGGACTTCATGGCGCAGGAGCAGGAGCGCGGCATCACCATCCAGTCCGCCGCGACCACCTGCTTCTGGAATCGCCAGTCGCACGATCCCGAGCAGAAGTACCAGATCAACATCATCGACACCCCCGGCCACGTCGACTTCACCGCCGAGGTGGAGCGTTCGCTGCGCGTGCTCGATGGCGCCGTCGCCGTCTTCGACGGCAAGGAAGGCGTGGAGCCGCAGTCCGAGACCGTGTGGCGTCAGGCCGATAAGTACGGCGTGCCGCGCATCTGCTTCATCAACAAGATGGACAAGCTCGGCGCCGACTTCTACTACTCCGTAGACACCATCAAGTCCAAACTTGGCGCCACCCCGCTCGTCGTCCAGCTGCCGATCGGCGCTGAGAACGACTTCATGGGCGTCGTCGATCTGATCCGCATGAAGGCGTACGTCTGGAACGACGTCTCCGGCGATCTGGGCGCACACTACGACACCACCGACATCCCCGCCGATCTGCAGGCCAAGGCCGAGCAGTACCGCTCGGAGCTGCTCGACGCGGTCGCGGAATCCGACGAAGAGCTGCTCGAGAAGTATCTCGAGGAAGGCGAGCTGTCCGAAGCCGAAATCCGCTCCGGCATCCGCAAGCTCACCGTCGCTCGCGAAGCGTATCCGGTGCTGTGCGGCTCCGCATTCAAGGACAAGGGCGTGCAGCCGATGCTGGACGCGGTCGTCGACTATCTGCCGAGCCCCGAGGACGTGCCGTCCATCGTCGGCTTCGATCCGAAGGATGAGTCCATCGAGATTGACCGCAGGCCCGTCATCGAGGATCCTTTCTCGGCGCTGGTCTTCAAGATCTCGACCCATCCGTTCTACGGCAAGCTCGTGTTCGTGCGCGTCTACTCCGGCAGGGTCACGCCCGGCGACTCCATCTACGACTCCACCAAGGGCAAGAAGGAACGCGTCGGCAAGATCTTCCAGATGCACGCCGACAAGGAGAATCCGGTCGATTCGGCCGAGGCTGGCAACATCTACACCTTCGTGGGACTCAAGAACGTCACTACCGGCGATACGCTGTGCGATGAGAAGAACCAGATCTCCCTCGAATCGATGACCTTCCCCGATCCCGTAATCGAAGTGGCCGTCGAGCCCAAGACGAAGGCCGATCAGGAGAAGATGGGCCTGGCGCTGGCCAAGCTCGCTGAAGAGGATCCGACCTTCCAGGTCAAGACCGACGAAGAGTCGAGCCAGACCCTCATCTCCGGCATGGGCGAGCTGCAGCTCGACATCATCGTCGACCGCATGCGCCGCGAGTTCAAGGTCGACTGCAACGTCGGCAAGCCGCAGGTCGCCTATCGCGAGACGATCCGCAAGGCCGTCATGAATCAGGAATACACCCACAAGAAGCAGACCGGCGGCTCCGGCCAGTTCGCCAAGGTCCTGATGAACTTCGAGCCGCTGGACACCGAGTCCGGCGAAACCTACGAGTTCGAGAACAAGGTCACCGGCGGCCACATCACCAAGGAATTCATTCCTTCGATCGATGCGGGCGTGAAGGAAGCCATGGAATCCGGCATCCTCGCCGGCTTCCCCGTGGTAGGCGTCAAGGCGACCGTTACCGATGGCCAGATCCATGACGTCGACTCCTCGGAGATGGCGTTCAAGATCGCAGGCTCCATGGCGTTCAAGACCGCGGCCCCCAAGGCCAAGCCCGTCATCCTCGAGCCGATTATGGCTGTCGAGGTCCGTACTCCCGAGGAGTACATGGGCGAGGTCATGGGCGATCTGAACTCCCGCCGTGGCTCCATTCAGTCGATGAACGATGCCACTGGCGTCAAGGTCATCGACGCGAAGGTGCCGCTGAGCGAAATGTTCGGCTACATCGGCGATCTGCGTTCCAAGACGCAGGGCCGCGCGATGTTCACCATGCAGATGGATTCGTATGCGGAGGTCCCCAAGGCGGTCTCCGACGAGATCATCAAGGCCCAGCGCGGCGAGTGACACGCGATGCTGCAGACGGTGCATCTGTCCCCAGTCGGCACTATGATTTTGTAGCGCTGACTGGGTTCGGGCACCGTTTATGGCAAGCGACCCAGAAACCCAGTAAAATGTAGCGGGTGCCTGGTGCTCAGGGCACAGGCAAACTACGAGACGTCCAGGAGGACAAAACATAATGGCAAAGCAAAAGTTCGAGCGCACCAAGCCGCACGTCAACATCGGCACCATCGGCCACGTTGACCACGGCAAGACGACCCTGACTGCGGCTATCTCCAAGGTGCTGCACGAAGAGTACCCCGATGTCAACCCGGAGTATGATTTCGCCCAGATCGACGCCGCTCCCGAAGAGCAGCAGCGCGGCATCACCATCAACATCGCCCACATCGAGTACCAGACCGAGAAGCGCCACTATGCGCACGTCGACTGCCCCGGCCACGCCGACTTCGTGAAGAACATGATCACCGGCGCCGCTCAGATGGATGGCGCGATCCTCGTGGTCGCCGCCACCGACGGCCCGATGGCCCAGACTCGCGAGCACGTGCTGCTCGCCCGTCAGGTTGGCGTTCCGAAGATCCTCGTCGCCCTGAACAAGTGCGATATGGTCGACGATGAAGAGCTCGTCGAGCTCGTCGAAGAAGAGGTCCGCGATCTGCTTGAGGAGAACGGCTTCGACCGCGACTGCCCGGTGATCCACACCTCCGCTTACGGTGCGCTGCACGACGACGCCCCGGATCACGAGAAGTGGGTCCAGTCCGTCAAGGATCTCATGGACGCCGTCGACGACTACATCCCGACTCCTGTCCACGACCTCGACAAGCCCTTCCTGATGCCGATCGAAGATGTCTTCACCATCTCCGGCCGCGGCACCGTGGTGACCGGTCGTGTCGAGCGCGGCAAGCTGCCGATCAACACCAACGTCGAGATCGTCGGCATCCGCGACACCCAGACCACCACCGTCACCTCCATCGAGACCTTCCACAAGCAGATGGACGAGGCTCAGGCTGGCGACAACACCGGTCTGCTGCTGCGCGGCATCAACCGCGAGCAGGTCGAGCGCGGCCAGGTCGTGGCTGCTCCGAAGTCCGTGACTCCGCACACCAATTTCGAGGGCGAAGTCTACGTGCTGACCAAGGATGAGGGCGGCCGTCACTCGCCGTTCTTCTCCAACTACCGTCCGCAGTTCTACTTCCGCACCACCGACGTCACCGGCGTCATCACGCTGCCGGAAGGCGTCGAGATGGTCCAGCCCGGCGACCACGCCACCTTCACCGTTGAGCTCATCCAGCCCATCGCCATGGAGGAAGGCCTGACCTTCGCCGTGCGCGAAGGCGGCCGCACCGTCGGCTCGGGCCGTGTCACCAAGATCCTCAAGTGAGCGATCCGCTGACGCAGCTGCGCTGAAGCTGCCTGCATAGGCAGCGAACGCAAGGAATCAATCCCCAAGGGCTTAGGCTCTTGGGGATTCTTGCATATATAGACATATTCGCGGCGCTATCGCACCTGTATAGGCACTGTGGCATAATAGCGGAGGCAAATTTTGACTCTGCCCATGAGATTGAAAATAGGTGACTTTACGTGGCACAAACAACCAATGACATCAAGAACGGTTCGGTTCTGAATCTGGACGGCCAGCTGTGGGCCGTCACCAAGTTCCAGCACGTCAAGCCCGGCAAGGGTCCGGCCTTCGTGCGCACCACCATCAAGAACGTGCTTTCGGGCAAGATCGTCGACAAGACCTTCAACGCCGGCATGAAGATGGAATTCGAGACGGTAGACAACCGCACGCTGCAGTATTCCTATGAAGACGGCGACAGCTTCGTGTTCATGGATATGACGACCTACGATCAGGTCAACATCCCTCAGACGCTCGTTGGCGATCAGGCCAAGTACATGCTCGAGGGCACGGACTGCATCGTGAGCTTCCATGACGGCACGCCGCTGAGCGTCGAGCTGCCGGCATCGGTCATTCTCACCATCACGCACACTGAGCCTGGCGTGCAGGGCAACCGCTCGAGCGCAGGCACGAAGCCGGCGACTGTGGAGACTGGTGCCGAGATTCAGGTGCCGCTGTTCGTGGGCGAGGGCGAGAGAGTGAAAGTCGATACGCGCGACGGCTCCTATCTGGGCCGCGAGAACTAAGGCGGCACCGGTTTATGGCACGTTCCACTGCTCGCAAGAGAGCGCTGAACACGCTGTACGAGGCTGATGAGAAGGGACAGGATTTCCTGTCCCTTCTTGCTGAGCGCATCGCACAGCCCGGGGCACAGACCCCGCTGCCTGATTACGCCATCGAGATCGTGCGCGGCGTGGCTGATAACCGCGTCACCATCGATCGGGCGCTTGACGAGCATTCCACCGGTTGGAAGATTCGCCGCATGGCTGTGGTCGATCGCAACATTCTGCGCATCGCCGCCTGGGAGATCCTGCGCAACGACGAGGTTCCCGACAAGGTGGCCATCGACGAGGCGCTGAGTCTGGCTCGCACATTGAGCGATGACGACTCCCTGTCCTTCATCCATGGACTGCTCAGCGCGCTGTGCGCCGACAAGGAGCAGTATCCCGTCCGCAATGAGGACGATGAGGCAGAGGCAGCCGATGCATCCGAAAGCGACGAGTCGTCCGAGACGGCCGTTTCGGCTGAGGCAACTGGCTCGGACGCTGCAAATGGCTCGGCTGACGCAACTGAGTCCACTGAACCGGCACCGTCCAATCCAGCGGACAGCCAGCCCGATCAGCAAGCCAGCGATCAGCAGAGCAGCGATCTGCAGAACACAGATCAGCAAGCCAGCGAGCAGGAAACCGCAGCACAGGAAACCTCAACGCAATCGCAGGATGCTATATCTTCCTCTCAGATGGATTCCGGTGTGAGCAACACGACAGAATAAGGCAACCGACAGCGGCGAACGGCCGGGCCGCGAGTCCCAACCGGCCACTAATCTTGAGTTCCGATACGAATTCGAGGGAAAAGGGGTTTTGGTGAACCAGAACGATTCCGTGGCCAGCAGCTTTACGCCATCCGATGCCGTGCTCGTGCTTGAGGATGGGCAAGTGTATGTCGGCGATCCGTATGGCGCGGTCGGCTCGACCTGCGCCGAGATCGTCTTCTCGACCAGCATGACCGGATACCAGGAGACGCTCACCGATCCCAGCTACGACCGGCAGATCGTCGTGCAGACCTTCCCGCACATCGGCGACACTGGTGTGAACAGTGAGGACCCGGAGTCCTCGCGCATCTGGGTCGCCGGCTACGTCGTACGCGAGCCGAGCCCCAATGTGAGCAATTGGAGGGCATCGAGCAGTCTTGACGACGATCTCGCCGCCCAGGGCATCGTCGGCATCTGCCGCATCGACACCAGGAAACTGGTGCGTCATCTGCGCTCCGCAGGCGTGATGCGGGCCGGCATCTTCTCCGGCGACACGCTCAAAGATCCAGCGACAGGCACGCTGCGCAGCATCGACTCGCTGCTCGCGCAGGTCAGGCAGACCCCGCAGATGAAAGGCCTGAGCCTGTACGACGAGGTCAGCACCGAGGAACGCTACATCATCGAGCCCGCTGGAGAATTCGAAGGCAAGGAGCCGCTCTTCACCGTCGCTGCGGTGGATCTGGGCATCAAGGGAATGACCCCGCACCGTTTGGCCGAGCGCGGCTGCCGCGTGCAGGTCGTGCCTTCGACCGTCACCTTCGAGCAGATCGAGGCGCTGCATCCCGACGGCGTATTCTTCTCCAATGGCCCGGGAGACCCTGAACAGTCCGACCCGGTGGTCGAACTGCTGCGCAAGGTCCTGAAAGCCGGATACCCCTTCTTCGGCATCTGCTTCGGCAACCAGCTGTTTGGCCGCGCACTGGGCTTCGGCACCTACAAGCTCAAATTCGGGCATCGCGGCTCGAACCGGCCGGTCAAGGATATGACCACCGGCAAGGTCGAGATCACCACGCAGAACCACGGCTTCGCCGTCGACGCGCCAATCGGCGAAACGGTGCCCTCGCCGTACGGAAACGGCGAGTTCGGCCGGGTGTTCGTCTCGCATATCGATCTCAATGATGATGTGGTCGAAGGCCTGCAATGCCTCGACATTCCAGCGTTCTCCGTGCAATACCATCCGGAGGCGGCGGCGGGCCCGCATGACGCCGCCTACCTCTTCGACCGTTTCGTGGACCTCATGGCCTCCGCCAAGAAAGGTGAACTCCTCAATGCCTAAGCGCACCGACATCTCATCCGTTATGGTCATCGGCTCCGGCCCGATTGTCATCGGGCAGGCCGCCGAATTCGACTACTCAGGAACTCAGGCATGCCGTGTTCTGCGCGAGGAGGGCATCAGGGTCATTCTGGTCAACTCCAACCCAGCGACCATCATGACCGATCCTGAAATGGCGGACGCCACCTACATCGAGCCGATTGCCACGCCGATTCTCGAGCGTATCATCGCCAAGGAGCGCCCGGATGCGCTGCTGCCGACCCTCGGCGGCCAGACCGCGCTGAATGCGGCCATAGCCCTAGGCGAGGCCGGCGTTCTCAAGAAGTACAACGTCGAGCTGATCGGTGCCTCGCTTGAGGCGATCAACCGCGGCGAGGACCGCGAGCAGTTCAAGAAGGTCGTGGACAAGGCCGGCGGCGAATCCGCCCGCTCGGATGTCGCCCACACCCTCGAAGAGGTGGATCGCATCGTCGATGAGCTCGGCTATCCGGTGGTCGTGCGCCCCAGCTTCACCATGGGCGGACTCGGCTCCGGCATCGCGCACAATATCGAGGAGCTGCACCGCATCGCGGGAGCCGGCATCCACTATTCGCCGACCAACGAAGTGCTCGTCGAAGAGGGCATCGAAGGCTGGAAGGAATACGAACTCGAGCTCATGCGCGACAAGAACGACAACGTCGTAGTCGTGTGCCCGATCGAGAATGTCGATCCGGTCGGCGTGCACACCGGCGACTCCATCACCGTCGCGCCCGTGTTCACCCTGACCGACCGCGAATACCAGCGCATGCGCGATATCGGCATTGCCATCATCCGCGGCGTCGGCGTGGAAACCGGCGGCTGCAACATCCAGTTCGCCGTGAACCCGGAGAACGGCCGCATCATCGTCATCGAGATGAACCCGCGTGTCTCGCGCTCGTCGGCGCTGGCTTCAAAGGCCACCGGCTTCCCGATCGCCAAGATCGCCGCCAAACTGGCGCTGGGCTACACGCTTGACGAAATCCGCAACGACATCACCCAGTCGACTCCGGCCAGCTTCGAGCCGACCATCGACTATGTGGTCACCAAGGTGCCGCGCTTCGCCTTCGAGAAGTTCCCGGGCGCCGATCCGCTGCTCACCACGTCGATGAAATCCGTCGGCGAGGCCATGGCGCTCGGCGGCAACTTCCAGGAGTCCCTGGGCAAGGCGCTGCGCTCCATCGACAAGCGTCACCTCGGCTTCAGCTGGGACGGCGAACGTCCGGGCGCCGAGGAAGTCACTGATCTGCTTGAGCAGATGTCCACGCCGACCGAAAACCGCTACTTGCAGGTGCAGCGCGCCCTGTGGGGCGGGGCCAGCGAACAGCAGATTTTCGACGCGACCAAGATCGACCCGTGGTTCGTGAAGCAGCTGGCGCTCATCAACCAGACCGCCATGCAGGTGCGCGAGGCTGAGACGCTTGACGCCAGGCTGCTCAAGAAGGCCAAGCTGGCGGGCCTGTCCGACCTGCAGATTGCGCACTTGAGGAACCTTGGCGACGAGGGCGAGAACACGATTCGCGAGCTGCGCTGGAACTACGGTCTGCGACCGGTCTACAAGACCGTCGACACCTGCGCCGCCGAATTCGACGCGCTCACGCCGTACTACTACTCCTGCTACGCCGACGAAAGCGAGCTGCGCGAGCGCAAGCGCGAAGCCGTGATCATCCTGGGCTCCGGCCCGAACCGCATCGGCCAGGGCATCGAGTTCGATTACACCTGCGTGCACGCGGTGCAGGAGCTCGGCAAGAACTACGACACCATCATGGTCAACTGCAATCCGGAGACCGTCTCGACCGATTACGACATGTCGGACCGGTTGTACTTCGAGCCGCTGACCTTCGAAGACGTGATGGAGATCTACGCGGCCGAGAAGAAGATGGGCCCGGTCAAGGGCGTCATCGTGCAGCTCGGCGGGCAGACCCCGCTCTCGCTGGCCGCGCGTCTCAAGGCCGCTGGCGTGCCGATTCTGGGCACCTCGCCCGAAAGCATCGACTTGGCGGAGAACCGCGAGCTCTTTGGCGAGGTCCTGCGCCGCGAGCACTTGAACGCGCCGCGCTACGGCACTGCGCTGAGCATGGACGAGGCGCGTGACGCCGCCCATGAAATCGGCTACCCGGTGCTCGTGCGGCCCAGCTATGTGCTTGGCGGGCGCGGCATGGAAATCGTGTATGACGACACGCAGCTCGAAAAATACGTCAACCGTGCACTTGACGAGGCTCGGGCTGACACGGTGGTGTCCGGCCGGCTGCCATCGCCGCTGCTCATCGACAAGTTCCTGCAGGACGCCATCGAAATCGACGTCGACGCGCTCTTTGACGGCGACGAGCTGTACATCGGCGGCATCATGGAGCATGTCGAGGAGGCCGGCGTGCATTCCGGCGACGCGGCCTGCACGCTGCCGCCGAGCACGCTGTCCGACGATCAGATGCGTCGTCTGCGCGAGGCCACGCTCTCGATCGCGCAAGGCTGCGGCGTGCGCGGGCTGATCAACGTGCAATACGCCTTCATGGCGAACACGCTGTACGTGATCGAGGCCAATCCGCGCGCTTCGCGCACCGTGCCCTTCGCATCCAAGGCGACCGGCGTGGCGCTTGCCAAGGCCGCCGCACGCATCGTCGTGGGGGAGAGCATCGCCCAGCAGCGCGCCAACGGGCTGCTGCTGCCCAAGGACGACGGCGGCATCATCCGCCCCGGCCAACAGGTGGCGGTCAAGGAATCCGTGCTGCCGTTCAAGCGCTTCCGCACCCCGGTGGGCAAAACCGTCGATGTGCTGCTCGGGCCGGAGATGCGCTCGACCGGCGAGGTCATGGGCTTCGACCGCGACTTCCCGCACGCCTTCGCCAAAAGCCAGCTTGCAGCCTATGCAGGTGGCCTGCCGACCTCGGGCAACGTATTCCTGTCGGTCAACGACACCGACAAGCGCCAGCTGCCGCTGATGGCCGTGCGCCTGATCGAATTCGGCTTCACCATCTGGGCCACCGAAGGCACCGCTTCGGTGCTGCGCCGCTATGGCATCGAGTCGAAGATCGTCGACAAGATCTCGACCCGCGTGGACACGGCCGCTGATGCTCCTGCTCCTATCGAGCACGCCGAAGGCAGCGTGGGCAAGAATGTCGTGGACCTCATCGAGGATGGCACCATCGATATGATTCTCAACACCCCGAATTCGCGCGGCTCGCGCTCCGACGGCTATTCGATTCGTGCTGCGGCCATCGCCGCCGACCTGCCGCAGTTCACGACCATGACCGAGTTCTCGGCCGTGCTCATGGCGATTGAGGCAGTGAAAAAGGACGATTACCAGATCATGAGCATCCAGGAGCATGCACGCCAGCTCTTCGCCATGGAAAGGCAGTGATATCCAATGACCGAACGCCCCAGCCAGCCGGAGATGCTTGCGAAACGCTCTGATTTCGGAGTGCGACTGAGCAATTCGATGGCGAAGTACGGACCATTGTGCATCGGCATCGACCCGCACCGCAAGATTCTTACCAACTGGGGCTACAACGTGGACGCCGATGGTGCCGAGATGTTCTCGATGCGCATGCTGCAGGCGTCGCGTGGTCGGGCCGCGGCGGTCAAATTCCAGACCTCGATGTTCGAGCGCTACGGTTCCAAGGGCTTCGCGGCGCTCGAACGAGTGCTGTACACGGCACGCCAGATGGGCATCATCACCATCGTCGACTGCCTGCGGGGTGGGCTGCCGACGACGATTTCGGCGCTGGCGGACGCGTATTTCAAGAAGGATTCGCCTATGCTGGCGGATGCCATCACCTTGCTGCCCTATTATGGGGCGCGTTCGATCAGCCCGCTGGTCGAAGAGGCGCTCAGCAACGGCCGCGGCGTGTTCGTGGCATCGCTCACTTCGAATCAGGAGGGAGCGAGCCTGCAGACCGCCATCCGGCAGCGTGGCGAATACGAAGGCAAAACGGTGGCTTACGGCATCGCGAGCTGCGCCCAGAAGTTCAATGAGGGCTGCACCGGCATGGGGTCTGTCGGTCTGATCGTCGGCGCGACCATCGGACAGTGGATGAAGGAAAGTGGCGTGGACCCGGCCAGCTTCTCCGGTCCTATTCTCTCGCCCGGATACGGATGGCAGGGTGCCGAGGCCAAGGACCTTAAAACCGTGTTCAAAGGAACTAAAGGCAATGTGCTGGTGACCGTGTCGCGGTTCATCGCTTCGCATGGCCCCGACATCTCCCAGCTATCGATGGCCACCGAATCCATCTCCCTGGATATACGACAGGCGCTGTTGGAGGCGACTGAGGAGGGGCAGGACGATGACGACCAGGACTGACAACACCGACAACACCGACGGTACTGATACGAAGGATTACACTCAGTCCCGCGCCCAGCATGCTGACCACACAGGCCGGCTCATCGTCCTGACCGGTCCCACCGCCGTGGGCAAAGGCACGGTTGAGGCCGAGCTGCGGGCCCATCATCCCGAAGTGTGGGTGTCCGTTTCCGCCACCACGCGCGCGCCGAGACCTGGCGAAGTCGACGGACGCACCTACTGGTTCATGAACGAAGCGGAATTCCTCGCCAAGGAAGCGCAAGGCTGGTTCCTGGAAACGGCGGTTGTGCACAATATGGCGCATTACGGCACGCCGCTTCAGCCTGTGCTCGACCATATCGCCTCCAACACGCCCACGATTCTGGAAATCGACCTGCAAGGCGCCCGGCGCGTCAAAGACAGGGCCGCCGACATGGGGCTTGACGTCGTGTACGTGTTCATAGCGCCGCCGAACTATGACGAATTGGTGCGGCGACTGATCGGCCGGGGGACTGAAAACGAGGAGCAGCGGCGCAAGCGTCTTGAGACCGCGAAACTCGAATTGGCTTCGGAAAGCGAATTCGACGTGACCATCGTCAACAATACCGTCGAGCAATGCGCCGAAGATCTTTGGGCCATCATCGCCAAGGAATACGGGCTAGAACAGTAGCTGCCGCAGTTGGCTTCGTTGGCTGGTTTGGCTGGCTGATGCCGGCTAGGTACGCGTAATGCCCCTTTCGTGACGGTTAACCCGAATCAGCGTCACAAAAGGGGCAGAGCTTCGATGCGGAGTGCCATACACACAAGGAGGCGGGTTGCTTCACGAATGCATCGTGAAGCAACCCGCCTCCTTCGTTGCGCCCCAGTCGCATGGGGGGCAGAGCCAGACTGCTATCAGGCGAGACCGGAGAGCTTGTTGATCAGCTCGGGATCTCTGGTCGCGCCCTTGTCGGCGGAGCGGGCGAAGGCCGCATAGGCCTTGAGCGCGAGCGAGACCTTGCGGTCGCGGTGCGCCACATAGCCCTCGCCGGCCTCAAGCTCGGCACGGCGCTGGGCAAGCTGCTCGTCGCTCAGCTCGACGTCGATGCGTCGATTGGGGATATCGATCTTGATGATGTCGTCGTTCTTGACCAGGGCGATAGGGCCCTTGCTTGCGGCTTCCGGAGCCACATGGCCGATAGCCAAGCCTGAGGAGCCGCCGGAGTAGCGGCCGTCAGTGATCAGCGCGACGTCCTTGCCGATGCCTTTGCCCTTGACGAAGGACGTCGGGTAGAGCATCTCCTGCATGCCCGGGCCGCCTTTGGGGCCTTCGTAGCGAATGATAAGCGCCTGACCCGGCTTGAGCGTGTCGTTGAGGATGACCTCCACGGCCTCCTCCTGCGATTCGACGACGAGCGCCGGTCCGCGGAAGTTCCAGATCTCCTTGGGCACGCCGGCGGTTTTGACCACGCAGCCGTCGGGCGCGAGGTTGCCGCGCAGCACGGCGAGGCCGCCTTCGGTCACGGCCGGGTGCTCGATGTCGTGGATGGCGCCATTGACGCGGTCGGTATCCAGCTCGTCGAACAGCGTCTCATGCGTCCACGGTTCGGGGGAGATGATGTGCCCAGGCGCAGCGCGGAAGAGCTTCTTGGCTTCGTCGGTGCAGGTCGGGCGCATGATGTCCCAGGCGTTGAGCTTGTCTTCCAGCGAGGGGAAATCAATCGAATGCACATCGCGGTGCAGCTTGCCGCCGCGATCCAGCTCGCCCAAGATGCCGCTGATGCCGCCGGCGCGGTGCACGTCGGAGATCTCCCAGGGGCCGGAAGGGCTGGCCTTGCAGATGCACTGCACGGTATGGCTGATGCGTTCGATGTCTTCCAGCGTGAAATCGACGTCGGCGCTCTGGGCTGCGGCGAGGATGTGCAGCACGGTGTTGGTGGAGCCGCCCATGGCCACATCCATCGTCATCGCGTTCTCGAAGGCGTGCTTGGTGGCGATGTTGCGCGGCAGCACCGAGGCGTCGTCCTCGTGGTAGTAGCGGTCGCTCAGTTGCACGATCATCTTGCCGGCCTGCGCAAAGAGCTGCTTGCGGTAGACGTGCGAGGCCAGCACGGTGCCGTTGCCGGGCAGTCCGAGGCCAAGCGCCTCGACCAGGCAGTTCATCGAATTTGCCGTGAACATGCCGGCGCACGAGCCGCAGGTCGGGCACACGCTCGTCTCATAGGAGAGCAGATCGGCGTCGGAGACGTTGTCATCGGCCGAGGCATACATGACGTCGATCAGGTCAGTGCTTTTCTTCGTGCCGTCGGCGAGCGTCGTAGTGCCGGCCTCCATCGGGCCGCCGGAGACGAAGATCGTGGGGATGTTGAGCCGCATCGCGGCCAGCAGCATGCCGGGGGTGATTTTGTCGCAGTTGGAGATGCACACCAGAGCGTCGGCGCAGTGGGCGTTGACCGAGTATTCGACCGCATCGGCGATCAGGTCGCGGCTCGGCAGCGAGTAGAGCATGCCGGTGTGGCCCATCGCGATGCCGTCATCCACGGCAATCGTGTTGAATTCGCGCGGGATGCCGCCGGCGGCCTTGACCGCCTCGGACACCAGCCGGCCGACCTTGTTAAGGTGGACGTGCCCCGGCACGAATTCGGAGAACGAGTTGGCGATGGCCACGATGGGCTTGCCGAAATCCTTGCCGTCCACGCCGGCCGCCCGATAGAGTGCCCGGGCCCCGGCGAACATCCGGCCCTTCATGAGTTTTTCAGATCGCATTTGCATACGTCCCATTCAAATGTCAACGCACGACACCTGCGTGTTCGTGGCCGCATTGTGAAACGGTTGCACGCTCAAAGCCTGGTAGCGCTCACAGTCCTATAGATTGCGCACCACGCCGATGAACAGCGGCACGCCGTCCGGCGAAGCATATTCGTAGAGGAACGGGCGGTCGACCTTGAACTCGCGTGGGTTGGCAGGTGCGCTGGTAGCTGACAGGCCGACTTTAGTGTAGGCACCGGCTTTCGCGCCGACCTCATTCACCGCGATGCGAGTCCCCTGAATCACCGAGCTGATGTACAGCGGCACGGAGTTCTGGGTGAGCTTGGTGAAATCGGCGGCATTCCGGCTGAAGGCGTCTCGCATGCCCAGCTTGCGCAGGACAGCGAGGGTCGCGTCGCTATTGAAATCACTGTCGATGGTGAATCTGGGCAGGCTCAGATTGGTTGTCGCGGACCGTGCGGGTGCCTCGAAGGCTGTACGCAACGTGGATTCGTCCTGACACATGCTTTCGAAGCGGTTGGCGTCTGGCAGCAGGATCTTGAGTCTGCTGCCGTCGTCGAAGGGCAGGTCCGCCCGGTGCCAGCCGTCGCCGTCGGCTCCGTCCAATTCCAGACTCTGATGCATCATCGCTACCATATGGTCGTCTGTGGTGCCATGAAAGCGTGCATCGGTGGTTTGCGCGGACTCGAACGGTGAAGCCCAGCGTCCATCGGCGTAGACGGTATTGATGACGGACATGACCTCGTCCCGCCCGATGGTGATTTCGGGCCTGAGCATGCCTTTGGTGTGCTTGCCGATCCAGTCGGACATGCGTTGCGCTGTTTTCGCATCGCGGAAATCGGCGGATATGGTTTGCGCGTTGAAATCACGTTTCGCCAGCTTGACGAAATCCGTGCCGGGCTTGACTGACTTGTCGGCCCACAGCGAATTATCCATCTGCATAGCCGATTCGCCGGTAGCGCGCTTCCCGTTGATAGACAACATGAGCGAACGATAATCCTCGTCGGCCAATGCCTGATTGTCTAAGACATCATTCATCTGTGCGAGGGTGCTGCCATCCGCTCCGTGCGAAGCCAAAGCCAGCGCCATCCACATCGAGACAGGCGAGTAGTTCGCGTTGCCCTGCCTATTGAGCAGCGAGGCGTCGCTCAGATATGCCGTCGCGCTGCGGTATGCGAAATCATTGGTTGCGCTGACGGTTTTCGGTGTGGCCGGCACCGCCTGCGGGCGGCGATGTAGGAAGCCCTGCGCCCCGATGACTGCTACGGCGATGCCCACGACGACAATGACTGCGACGGCAGCGCCCCATTTCCATCGGCGAGGATGCTCCGCAACTGTATTTTGAGTCCTGTGCTGCTTCATATGGGTGCTCCCGTCGGCTTTGATCGTTGTGAGTCAATGCTCTTGGCTTACTTTGGTAATGATCTCGGTTTCGGGTTATCGATGCTCGCCGGGGCGCAGCTTAGCGCCTTTCAGCGCCGATTGACATGCAGCGCGTGCGCGATGAGCTGGTCGACGACGTCGGCGAAGGTCAGCCCTGCGGCCTTCATCATCCGCGGGTAGCGGCTGTAGGAGGTCAGCCCCGGCAGCGTATTGACCTCGTTGAGCACGGCCTTGTCGTCCTCGGTCAGGAACATGTCCACGCGGGCGATGCCGGTGCAGCCGAGCGCGCGATACACCTTGACTGCAGCATCCTTGATGATCTGCTGCTGATATTGCGGGATGTCGGCGGGGGAGATGAACTGCGAGTTCTGCGAGCCGGTTTCGGGCGAGTTCTCCAAGTGAATCCTCAGGAATCCGGTGGACAGCGCGACATGGTCGACCTCGCCAAGCGTCAGCCCTGACTCGTTCTCCAGAACCGAGCAGCCGATCTCCTTGCCGATGATGGCCTGCTCGATGAGCACCTTGCTGTCGTACTGCCGTGCGAGCGCCAGCGCGTCCGGCAGCTCATCAGGCCCGCTCACCTTGCTGACGCCGAAGGAGGAGCCGGAGCGGGCGGGCTTGACGAAGACCGGATAGTCCAACGCCTGCGGGTCCGGGCTGTCGCCGTCCCTGACGATATGGAAGCCGGGCGTCGCGATTCCCGCATCGGTGGCGACCAGATATGCTAAGGACTTGTCCATGCAGATGACCGAGCTCTCGACGTCGCAGCCGACATAGGGGATGCCGGACAGTTCCAGCAGGCCCTGTATCGTGCCATCCTCGCCCATGGTTCCATGGAGCGCGGGAAGCACTACGTCAAGCCGGATGACACTGGCCTCGTCGCCGTGCCATACCACCAGTCCGTGCACATCTCTGTCGGGCGAAAGCGAAGCCGGCACGAAGTCATGCTCCCAATCCGTATCCGGCCCCTTGCACAGCTTCCACGCCCCCTCACGGCTGATGCCGATCCAGTACGGCTCGTAACGCTGCGGGTCGAGGCTCTTGGCCACCTCGCATGCCGACTTGACCGAAACATCGTGCTCTTCGCCGATGCCGCCGAACAGGATGCCCACTTTGGTTGCACTCATTCGCGCTCTCTCCTTCACTTGGTGGCTTGCGTCCACCATTATGCGCCTATTCCTCAACGTCTCGTCGCGTCGAAGCATGCCATCTGGATGTCGATAAAAGAGTGTAGTCGAAACTACCCAGAATTCCCTACGATTATCCGACGAGGTGTCGGCAAGTGGCGGTTTGTGCGCGGCGGTCGGCTGCCGCAGCCCTGATGGGGCTAGGAAGTTGTAGTGAAATCGGCATGGTGCGATATACTGAATGCTTTGATAGCCGCACGCATGAATGCGGTGCGGCATCGTGTGACGACGATTGGAAGAGAACAACATGGCATTTGGCACTGAGCCCACCCCGGATGGACTGGCGAACCCGACGATCGACAATCTGATGGAGCACGCTGATTCCAAGTATGCGCTGTCGATTTTCGCTGCCAAGCGGGCACGGCAGATCAACTCCTACTTCACGCAGCTCAACGAAGGCCTGCTGCAGAATGTCGGGCCGCTCGTGGAATACAAGAACCAGGAGAAGCCGCTGTCTATCGCCTTCCGCGAAATCAACGAGGGCCTGCTTGAGGAGACCCTCGGCGAGGACGACCTGAGCGAAGGCAACTGATTTCCTGACGCTTTTCCTGCTGCTTCGCGCGGTATAGCCGGCTCCCGCCACACGGTGATTCGGCGTAATTCGGCCTCAGCGAACGCGGCAGCATAACGTATCCGCCCCGATTCGCGATGTGCACGCAAGACGTGACACGTCGTGGGTCGGGGCGTACTATATGCGGCATAACAAGGAGCCGGGGCACAGTATGCGGCCGTCCATGCGACCCGGCGACGACAAGGCGGAGCTCCGGTCACAAGGAGCAGGGGGAGTATATGGAACAGCGTCTGATTTCGGCGGAATCCGTCACCGAGGGCCATCCGGACAAGATATGCGATCAGATTTCCGATGCCATCCTTGACGACATGCTGCGTCAGGACCCGCATTCGCATGTGGCCGTGGAAACCTCGGCCACGACGGGCCAGTTCTTCGTCTTCGGCGAGGTGACCAGCGACGGGTACAGCGATATTCAGAGCATCGTGCGTTCCGTCGTGAAGAACATCGGCTATACGAGTTCCGACATCGGCCTGGATGCCGATTCCTGCGGCGTACTGGTCTCGCTGACCGGGCAGAGTGCCGAAATCAATCAGGGCGTGGCCCGCTTGGGGCGCGACGAGGAGTCGGCCGCCTCGCGTGAGGAGCGCTACGCCGCGCAGGGCGCCGGCGACCAGGGCGTGATGTTCGGCTATGCCAGCGACGAGACGCCAGTGCTGATGCCGCTGCCGATCTATCTGGCGCATCGCCTGGCGTATCGCCTGACCGAGGTGCGCAAGCAGGGCGTCATCAGCCATCTGCGTCCGGATGGCAAGACGCAGGTGACCATCGAATACGACGAGCAGGACCATCCTGTTCGCCTCGACACCGTGCTCATCTCCACGCAGCATGACCCCGAGGTCGACCATGACTGGCTGCTGGGCCAGCTCACCAAGCATGTCATCGAGCCGGTGCTCGATGAGGTTCTTGGCCGCAACCTCAAGCATGACGACTACCGCGTGCTGGTCAATCCCACCGGCTCGTTCGTGCTGGGCGGTCCGGCTGCGGACGCGGGCCTGACCGGGCGCAAGATCATCGTGGACACTTACGGCGGCGCGGCCCACCACGGCGGCGGCGCGTTCTCGGGCAAGGATCCGAGCAAGGTCGATCGCTCGGCAGCCTATGCCGCCCGCTGGGTGGCCAAGAACATCGTCGCGGCCGGACTGGCGCACAAGGTCGAAGTGCAGGTCGCGTATGCCATCGGCGTGGCCGACCCGGTCAGCGTCAACGTCGAGACCTACGGCACCGAAACGGCGGGCGTGAGCCGCGAGCAGATTCAGGCTGCAGTGCGCAAAGTTTTTGACCTGCGTCCGGCGGCCATCATCGACGAGCTCGACCTGCTGCGGCCCGTGTACCTTAAAACCGCCGCCTACGGCCACTTCGGCCGCACCGACCCCGATTTCACTTGGGAGCAAACAGACAAGGTAGAGGAACTCAAAGCCGCGCTGCGGTGACTGAACGATTCGGCCCGCGCTTTTCGCATTCGAGGAAAGGCGCGGGCCGAATCTTTGCGCCTTGGGTATAAGTGAAATCTTTACCGTGTGCGAAATCGTCACACAGTGCGCGAATAGGAGAACTAGGCTAGAGCAGGAATATTCCTGTGGATGGAGGCGTGTATATGGCGGGTATGACCGTTGCGGACATGATCGGGCTGTTTGCGGACGATACGGGGCAGGTGAATGTCACAGCGTTCGACGGCTCGTCGTTCGGGCCGGAGGATGCACCGCTGCATCTGGTCGTCAAGAATTCGAGAGCCGTCTACTATATGGTCGAGCACCCCAATGATCTGGGGCTTGCCCGTGCCTACTTGCAGGGCGACATCGACTCTCCGGAGATTCTTCCCGGCGACCCTTACACGGTTTTCAGGCAGCTGACCGAGCTGGAAGACAGCTTCCACCGCCCCGATCCAATCGGCTTGGCCAAGATGCTCTCCACCGTCGCCAAGCACGGCATCAGGCATCCGGAACGCCCGGCCATCGAAGGACCGAGCAAATTCAAGCGCATCACCGAAGGTCTGGTACCGCATACCAAGGCCGGCGACGCCGCCACGGTGAGCTACCACTACGACCAGTCGAACGAGTTCTACCGGCTCTTCCTCGGCCCCTCGATGACGTACACCTGCGCGGTGTTCAACACGCCAGAGGATTCTCTGGAAGAGGCCGAGGAGCGCAAGCTCAATCTGGTGCTCGACAAGCTTGGCGTCAAGTCCGGCGAGCGGCTGCTCGACATCGGCTGCGGCTGGGGCTCCATGGAGGTGCTGGCGGCCAAGCGTGGCATCCATGTGCTCGGCGTCACCTTGTCGCAGGAGCAGGTCGATTGGGCGCAGGACTGGATCAGGCGCGAGGGGCTTGAAGATTTGGCCGAGGTACGGCTGATGGACTACCGCGATGTGCCGGAGGGCGACTTCGACGCGATCTGCTCGCTGGGCATGATGGAGCACGTCGGCTTCAAGCACTACCCCTCCTATTTCAAGGAGATTCTGGACAAGCTCAAGCCCAACGGCACACTGCTCAACCACCAGATCACGCGCACGCGGTCCAGCGATGGCAAGACCGCCGGGCAGTTCATCGACCGCTACATCTTCCCCGACGGCGAGCTGGCCTCGCCCGGCGAGATCGAAATGGTGATTCAGGATACGGGCTTTGAGGTCGTGAACCAAGAGAATCTGCGCCAGCATTATGCGCTGACCCTGCACCAGTGGAACAAGAATCTGCAGGACCACTGGGACGAGGCCGTGGCGATGGTCGGCGAGCCGAAGGCACGGCTGTGGGGCCTGTATATCGCCGGCAGCGCGCTGAACTTCGAGCTGAACAACATTCAGATTCATCAGTTCCTGTGCGTCAAGCCGAACATGGAGGGCACGGATTCCTACCCGCTGCGCCCGTGGTGGTATGACGGATCCAGCCGCCGATAGACCGGGGACTCTAGCTCTGCAATAGCATGGGCCGCTGCAGGTTGAACTGCGGCGGCCCAGTCATATCAGTCATATGCGGCTTGGAGTCGATAGCGCGGCGTGCACTGCCGAGAGCCGTGCTGGCCGAGATCTGGACCCAGAAATTTGAGACTGCGCCGGGAGCGTACGCTATAACCATGACCGAAACGCATGCCGAACAGCTCGCGCTTGACGGGCTGGCGCCCCGCAAGCGGCGCAAGCGAGCTGCGGCACACAAGCAGGCGCACGAACTGCCGGTGGTGCAGGTGGTGCTCGACGTTCAGGCCACGCATCTGGGGCAGACCTTCGACTATCTCATCGATGAACGATTCTCGGTGCAGGCGCTGCCGGGCGTGATGGTCCGCGTGCGCTTCGGCGGCCAGCGGGTCAACGGCGTCATCTGGAACCGGGTCGCATCCTCGCATGCCCCGGCCTCCGCCCTGCGCTACATCGAACGCGTGCTCAGCGCCGAGCCGCTGGTGGGGCCGTCGATGCGCGAGGATATCACCATGATCGCCGATGCCTATGGCGGGACGCGGGCCAATATTCTGCGCTTGGCGGTTCCCGCGCGCGTCGCCCGGGTCGACAAGGAGCGGGAGGGCATCGTATCCGTGCGATCAGCGGACGAGGGCCAAAGCATGCTTCGCGCGGCCACTCGGTCGGCGCTCGACCGCGAATTCGACCAGGTGCTGCGCGACTACGATTCGGCGACACGCCTGCGCGATGCTATCGAGGGCGGCGGATTCGCCTCGTTCGTGCTCGACATGCTTCCCGGCGCGCAACGGTGGGCTGGCGACTTGGCGCTTTTGGCCGTGGATGCGCTGGCGTCCGGCAAATCCGCGGTGCTGGTGCTGCCAGGCATGCGCGAGACCCGGGACATCGCCGGGCAGCTGAGCCGCTTGGGCTTGCGGGCCTTCGACGCCGGCCAGCCGGTGCACAGCTCGTATCATGGCGACTTCATCGTGCTGAGCGCCGCCCTGCCGCCGGTCGAGCGGTATCGCGCATACTGCGCTGCGGCAAGTGGCGCGATTCGCTGCGTGATTGGCACGCGCGCAGCCATGTATGCGCCGGTGGAGGGGCCGGGGCTGTTCGCCATCGTCGAGGACGCCGCCTATCAGAACGCCGACGGCATGATGCCCTATGCGAACGCGCGCGGCGTGCTGCGGCTGCGTGCGAAGGCGCATCGCGGGGTGTTCGTGGCGATGGCGAACGCCCGAAGCCCGATCAGCCAGTGGGAGGTCTCGTCAGGCGGCAAAACGGGTCACAGCACGCCGGTCAGCGGCGCAAGCCGGGAGATCAAGCCGCTGCGTTCCGTCGTCAAAGAGCAGGCTCCTTGGATTCGCTGGCTCAATCGCGAGGAATTGACGCGTTTGGCTGATGCGACGGTGGGGGCGCGCGTCCCGCATTTCGCCGTGCGCACGCTTGGCGAGGCTTTGGAGCGTGGGCCGGTGCTGCTTTCGATACCTCATGATGGCGTCGCCGAGGCGCTTAGCTGTGCGCAATGCCATCGCCAGGCCCGCTGCCCGCGCTGTACAGGGCCGTTGATGCGCGGCAAGGACGGTACGGCGCGCTGCCGATGGTGCGGGGCCGCCGCAGCGAACTGGCATTGCCCCCATTGCTCGGGTGAGCGCATGCGTGCGGTGCGCGTGGGCGCCGCAGGAACGGCCGCGCAGCTGCAGGGCCTGTTTCGCGGCGTGCCGATGGTGCTGTCCAGCCCCAGCCAGGGCATCATCGAATCGGTGCCATGCCGCCCGATGCTGGTGATCGCCACGCCCGGCGCGGAGCCGCGTGTGCGGCCTGATGATAGTCTGTCGTCGCAAGCAGCCGTATCGCCGCAGCCGGCTGCCGCCGCGCGGTCTCCGGCGAGTCACAACGGCGATAATGACGAGAGCGAACACGCCAGCGCGCCCGGCAATGACAGCGCTCCCTGCAATGAGTATGCCGCGGTTGCGATTCTTGACGCCTGGACGAGTCTGTACGCGCCGGGCGTCGACGCGCGTGTGGATGCGTTGAATGCGTGGATGCGGGCGGTGTCCCTGTGCGCGCCGCGCTCCCGAGGCGGCCAGGCGCTGCTGATCGGGGAGAGCGACCCGGTGCTGGCCCGTTCGCTGGTGCTGTGGGATTCCTCATTGCTAGCTATGCGCGAGCTCGAAGAGCGTGCGGAGACTGGCCTGCCGCCAGTCGTGGCCTGCGCCTGCGTCTGGGGCAGACGTGACGCGGTCATGGGGCTGCTGCGTCATGTGGGCGCATTGGACGGCGATCTTGCCACGCTTGACATGGCAGGAGAGATGATGCCCGCCGTCCTGGGGCCAGTGCCGATCGCTGCGCCGCGCACGATGGATGCGCACGAGCTTGAGGCGACGCGCGACCGTGTCAAGGCGGTGATTCGGGCAGCTCCCGAGCGCCGGGCGATGCTCGCGCTGCGGCTGCGTGACGAAGTGGCCCGGCATGTGGCCGCGCGTGAGCCAGGGGAGCTGCGCTTCCAAGTCGACCCCAAGGACCTGCTATAGCAGCTTAGGAGACTAATTGGCACGGAAAAGACGCTGACCAGTCGTCAGCGTCGCTTTCGGTCCAGTAGTCCAGTAGTCGAGGCGGGCCGGCCCACGAGGTCTGCACGGCATGGAAGCATGGAACGGCGACGGCTGGTAGGGGCACGATAAGGCTTTGGTCCCGACGCGAGCCGGACCAAGGAGGAGCGCCAGAAGCGTTCGAGAAGTCATAAGGAGGATGCTGGTGCAAGGCTATCCAGGAGAACCTGATATGCGCTACGACCTGCTGCAGGCCGAAGGCAATGCGTCGCAGGCGCAGGGGCGGCCGGTGACGGATGTGATCTTCGACTTCGGCAATGTGCTGCTGAACTGGGATCCGGGCGCGGCGCTGGTTCCGCGCTACGATCAGGACACCATCGCGCGTTTTCTCGACAACGAGGTTTCCGGTTTCTATGACGTCGATGACATGGTCGATGAAGGCGGCTCAGTGGATGATGCTCTGGCGATGGTGCGTGAGCAGCACGGCGAGCAATGGGCCGAAGTCATTCGATACTATTACGACCACACGCAGGATTCGCTGGCGGGGCCGATTCCCGGCGCGCGCATGCTGATTCGCGATCTCAAGGCCGCGGGCATAGGCGTGTGGGGACTGTCCAACTGGCAGAAGGAGAGCTTCCCGCAGGCTGAGCAGCAGTTCGCCGCGCTGCGTGAGCTCGATGGCAAGGTCATATCCGGACTCGTCTCGATGCGCAAGCCACAGCGTCGCATCTACGAGCTTGCGCTGAGCACCTTCGGCATCGACGCCCGCACCAGCGTATTCGTGGACGACAAGGCCATGAACATCGTCGGCGCGAACGAGGCCGGCATCCGCGGCATCCGCTTCTCCGACCCCTACCGGCTGCGGGCTGTGCTGATCGATCTGGGAATTGATATTCCGGCGATTGCCTCGGTGCAGTAAGGCCGCCACCGTAGTCTGCCGAGACTGACCGACGTGGCGGAGGTCGCCTGTGGCGCCACAGGCGATTCGATTCGGCCCGATTCAGAGCACATCATATTATTTTAGTTTTCAATGGAATGGAAGAAACACATGATACGAGTGTTGTTTGCCGGTACTCCTGACGTCGCTGTGCCATCGCTGCGTATGCTGGCGGGAGACACCGAGCATTTCGAAGTGGTCGCCGTGCTCACCAGGCCGGATGCGCCGCGCGGACGCGGACGCCGGCTCGAACCCAGTCCGGTCAAGCAGGCGGCGCTGGAACTGGGGCTTCCCGTGCTCGAATGCGACCCCAATGAGCCGGCCTTCGTCGACGAGCTGCTGGCAACAGGGGCCGAAGCAGCGGCCGTCGTCGCCTATGGCCGCATTCTCAAGGAAACTGTGCTCGAAGCCCTGCCGATGGGCTGGTACAACCTGCATTTCTCCCTGCTGCCGCAATGGCGCGGGGCAGCTCCGGTCCAACGCGCGATCTGGGCTGGCGACACGCTGACCGGAGCCACCGTGTTCCGCATCACGCGCGGCATGGATTCCGGACCGATTCTGGCGCAGTCCACCACCGAGATCGGCCCGCACGAGACCGCGGGCGATTTGCTGGCCCGCCTGGCCGACGATGGTTCGCATCTGCTGGCTGCAGCGCTGCAAGCTATGGCGGACGGTCAGATCCAGCCGGTGGAGCAGCCGGTGGGGGCCTATGAGATCGCCGAGAAGATTCGGGTCGAGGACGCGCATATCCGCTTCGATGTGCCGGCTTTCGCCGTAGATCGCCAGATACGCGCCTGCACGCCCAACCCCGGCGCCTGGTGCTTCGTGGATGTGGAAGGGGCGCACGGTGTTGTAGATGACGGTGCCGAAGATGACGGTGTTGCAGGTGACGGTGTTGGCGATAGCAGCGCCATCACCATGCACGTCTTGCAGGCCCGTGTCGCCGACACGCCCAACACCGCAGATGACGCCAATACAGCCAATGCGCCAGCGCATGATGCAGCGCCAGCAGATCTGGCCCCGGGCGCTCTCATCGCGACGAAAAAGCACGTCTGGGTCGGCACGGCAAGCGGTCCCATCGAATTACTGCAGGTCAAGGCGCAGGGCAAGAAAGCCATGGCTGCCGCCGATTGGGCGCGCGGCGCGCATCTGACGCCCCAGGCCCGCTGCCGCTAAAACATAAACATACGCATAAACTACGGCATTTCAGGCAGACGGCGTGCAAGGCATGCGCTGTGCCGCATATGCCGCGCCTCGCTAGTCGCGCAGCAAATCGAGCACCAGGCGCAGATCGCGTGTGTCGATGGCGGCGTCGGCGGCTTCGCGCACGGCAGGCTTGGCGCAGAAGGCCACGCCCAAGGCTGCGCGCTGAATCATGGGGATGTCGTTCGCGCCATCGCCCACAGCCACGGTCTGGGCCGCAGCTATGCCGTCTTCCTGCGCCCAGGTGCGCAATGCCTGCTCCTTGGTCGTGCGGCACACGATATCGCCCACGACCTCGCCGGTAAGCCGGCCTTCGCCTGCAGCAAGCCGGTTGGCGATCCAATGATCGAGCTGCGCCTCCTGCGCCAGCCTGTCCACGGTCTCATGGAATCCGCCGGACACCACGCCCACCTTCCAGCCGTGCTGGTGCAGGGTCTCGATGAGCGCAAGCGCACCGGTGGTGAAATGCAGCGTCGCATACACCGTGTCGAATACCGCGACATCCATGCCCTTGAGCAACGCGACTCTGGCGCGCAGTGCCTGACAGAAGTCAAGCTCGCCCGCCATCGTCCGAGCGGTGATGTCGGCGATGCGCTCGCCGACGCCGGCCTCCCGGCCCAGCTGGTCGATGACCTCCTCGTCAATCAGCGTGGAATCCACATCCATCACCAGCAGGCCCGGCTGGGACAGGGTTGGCGTATCGAGCGTTGCATCAAGGACCTTCGAGTTTTGTTCGTGCATGCCCTCGATTCTCTAGAGTCGCTGGGACAATGGTGGGCAGACTGGCAATGGCTTGGCACGTACACGCGCAGACGCGCACGCATCAAGACTGGCTGCCATGCATATTGAGTTTGACCGCGTTGCGTTGTTCATTGTGGCCATAATCGTGCTTCTGACGCAATGCATGCGTACTCTATTGTATTGGCGAGCAACTGAAATGGGGAGAGCACGAAGTGATGGAGAACGACACAGCCAGCGCAGCCGAGGACATGGTCGCTGAAGCCAACGGCATGGCCTCGGCTCAGGACAGCGTGGACGCGGCGCAGAGCCCCGAGGAGCTCGCGGCATACAACGACCGGCTCATGGCCAAGAACCATGCGCTCGCGGTGGCGCTGCAGCGCGCGGGCAGGGAGCTGAACAAGGCGAAGTCGCAGCTGGCCCAGCTCGTCCAGCCGCCGATGACCTTCGCCGTCATGGTGCGCCTGGACTCCTCGCACACCGACGAGCAGGGCGTGCGTCACGCCAGCGCCGAGGTCATCTCGGGCGCGCGGCGCATGATCGTCCCGGTGGCGGCGAACGTCAACGCTACGCGGCTCGCCGCAGGCTGCACGGTGCTGCTCAACGAGAATATGGTGCTGGTCGATCAGCGCGACGTCGACGGTCTGGGCATGGTCCGGCGCATCGCGCAGATACTTGACGGCGGGCGTCTGGTCGTGGCGGACACGTCCGGCAACGTGTCCGTCGTGCGGCGCGGCTCGGCGTTGAGCCAGATTGCGCTGTCCGTCGGCGACCGGGTAAGCGTCGACCCTTCCGGACGGCTTGCCCTCGACGAGCTGCCCAACGAGGATGCCACCGAATTAGTGCTCGAAGAGACGCCGAACGTGACTTTCGACGACATCGGCGGTCTCGACACGCAGATCGAACGCATCCGCGACGCCGTGCAGCTGCCCTTCCTGCATCGCGCCCTGTTCGAGCGCTACGATCTCAACCCGCCCAAGGGCGTGCTGCTCTACGGTCCGCCCGGCAACGGCAAGACGCTTATCGCCAAAGCCGTGGCGCACGCGCTGGCCGAAGGCAGCGGCACCGGCTCGGGCGTGTTCCTCTCGGTCAAAGGGCCGGAGCTGCTGAACAAATTCGTCGGCGAGTCCGAGCGCCTTATCCGCATAATCTTCAAGCGAGCCAGGGAACGGGCCGAGTCGGGCAGACCGGTCATCGTGTTCATCGACGAGATGGATTCGCTGCTGCGCACCCGTGGCAGCGGAGTTTCGAGCGATGTGGAGACGACGATCGTGCCGCAGTTCCTGGCCGAGCTTGACGGCGTGGAGCAACTGGACAACGTCATCGTCATCGGCGCCTCGAACCGCGTCGACATGATCGACCCCGCAGTGCTGCGCCCCGGGCGGCTCGATGTGAAAATTCGCGTGGATCGGCCCGGCGCTGCGCAGGCGAAGCAGATCGTCCGGCATTATCTGACCGACGATTTGCCGCTCGACCCTGATATGGATGCGGACGCTCTGGCGGGCATCTTGGTCAGCGACATCTACGCCCGCGAGGAGCGGCGGCATATCGCCGATTTGCGCGACGAACAGGGGCGATGGAGTCCGTTGTACATGGCGGATATCGTCTCGGGTGCCATGCTGCGAAACATCATCGATCGGGCCAAAACCCATGCCGTCAAGCAGTCCATCGAGTCAGGCAGCGACATCAGGCTCGATGCGCAGTTGCTTGGCGCTGCGGTCGAGGAGGAGTACGGCGAGAGCGCTGACTCGGTGCTGGATGCCGACGCGCAGCAGTGGTCGCGCATCAACGGTGTGGCCGGTGGCCGGGTTGTCGCGCTGCGTCCTGCGGGGGTGGCGCGCTCATGAGCGTCAAGCGTGTAATGGGCACGGAAACCGAATACGCGGTGTCGCTGGTGCATGCGGGAACATATGATCCAGTTCGGCTGTCCTTTGCTGTTGTGGCCGCTGCGGCAGACCCGCGCACCGCGCATATCCGATGGGATTATCAGCGCGAGGATCCGGTCAACGACGCACGCGGCGGGCGTCTGGCTCGCTCTCAGGCCCGCCCCGACATGCTTACCGACGAGCCGCAGCGCCATATCACGAATGTCATGGCTCCCAATGGCGGGCGCATCTACGTCGACCACGCCCACCCCGAGTACAGCGCACCAGAGACCACAGACCCCTTTGCGGCTGTCCGCTACGATCATGCTGGCGATGGCCTGATGCTCGCGGCGGCCCGGAAGGCCAGCGAGCAAACAGGTGCATCGATTGCGATGCACCGCAATAACGTGGATGGCAAGGGCGCGAGCTGGGGCACCCATGAGAACTACATGATGCTGCGGAGCGTGCCCTTCGAGCAGGTCGCGGCGCTGATGACCGTCCATTTCGTCTCGCGGCAGCTCTACGCCGGCTCCGGGCGCGTGGGGCTTGGCGAGCGCTGTGAGACGGCGGGCTTCCAGCTCAGCCAGCGCGCGGACTATCTGCACACGGCGATAGGCCTGCAGACCACCTTCGACCGGCCGATCGTGAACACGCGCGACGAGCCGCATGCGCCGGGGAAATACCGCCGGCTGCATGTCATCGTGGGCGACGCCAACCGCATGGACACCCCGCAGGCGCTGAAGCTCGGCACCACGAGCATGCTGCTGTGGATGCTCGAAAACGCCCAGTCCTGCGGCATGGATATCGCGGGTCTGATTGATGCGACCCGCTTGGCCGATCCGGTGGCTGCTGTGCATACGGTGTCGCACGACTTGGGGCTTGCGGCCGAGCTGTCGCTCGAAGGCGGTGGCACCATCACCGCATGGCAGCTGCAGGCCAGACTGCTTTCGGCGGTGTACGAGACCGGCGCTCGGACGTACGGCACTGACAGCCGCGGAGAGCCGCTGTGGCCCGACAAGTCGACCGTGCGCATCATGGCGATGTGGCGGCAGGCCATGACCGATACCGCAGCCGTGCGCCACGCCAACGACGATGAGCGGCTGGGCATGGCCGCCGAGGCCTCGCGCTTGGAATGGCTGCTCAAATGGCAGCTGCTCGAACGCTTGCGCCGCCGGTTGGACTGCTCATGGTCAGACAGCCGCGTGGCGGCGTTGGACTTGCGCTGGGCTGCGCTTGATCCTGCGGTTTCGCCGTGGGAGAAACTGCGGGCGCGCACGGTCTGCTTGGACGACGACGAACAGCACGGTGCTGATGAACAACCCAGTGCCGCCGAGCAGTTGCAGACGGCTGAAATCCAGCCTCCGAACGACACCCGCGCCTGGCTGCGGGCGTGGATAGTGAAGCGTTGGCCGGATCAGGTCGCGGCCGTCTCCTGGTCGCGCATCACCGTGCGTGACCCGGACTCGAAGACAGGCCTGCTGAGCATGGACATGTCCGATCCGCAACGCTGGACCGCCGCATCCTGCGCAGACGCGCTGGCAGACGATGATGTGACGCAGAACGATGACGCAGCGCAGAACGGCACTGTGCAGAACGACATCGTGCAATCCCCAAAAGACGCCACACAAACGGCTGCAGCAGCACTGAAACGCATCATGAACGCCAGCGGAGCATGAACGTCACGGCACGGTGAACAACACAGCACAATGAACATCATGGATGGCAAGTAGACTGCTGAGGGCAAGGTCGGCGTCCCAGCAGACCGGGCATCGGCAGCATAAGGCATGAGGTGAGAGAGAAACTATGGATCTACGGGTTTTGGCGCTGAAGGTGGCCGATGTGACTCAGGATGCGGGCAATCGTGCGCTGCGGGACCAGCTCGCCCCTCGCGACCTCGTGGCAGCGCCTACGCCGAGCATGCCTCAGGGCGAGCAGGTCACCTTGAACGTCGATGAACGGCTGATTCGCTTCATCGAGAACCGACTGACCTATCTCGACCCCTTCGATGGCTTCTGGCGCACCCGCCCCGAGGTGTGCGAGCCGGGAAGCCGCTTCTGGTGCGTGAGCCACATCGACGGAGCCATCAATTTCATGCGTAGCATGGCCGAATGGACGGTGACGGTTTCGCTGTTCGAATTCGACGAGGACGGTTCTGCACAGCCCATCCTCGGCGTCGTGCACGCCCCGGCGCTTGGGCTTACCTACCTGGCCGCCAAGGAGAAGGGCGCCATCCGCATCCGGCATACCGCAGCCGGAGACCGACGCGAGAAGATTATGCCGTCGACCACCGGTGAGCTGAAGGGATCCGTCGTATGCTACGGCATGTCGTATTTTCCCGAGGAGTCCAAACGCGCGCTGGACGTGGTCGCGGCCATCGCGGGCAAACCCGCCGACATCAAGCGCGTGGGACCGACGTCGCTCGATTTGTGCAAGGTCGCGGATGGCACCTATGACGCCTATTTCGAGCCGGATTTGCATCAGTGGGACGTGCCGGCGGTTTCGGCCGGGGCCGTCGTCGTATGCGAAGCCCAGGGCACGCTGCGTCAGTGGAATGGCGATATGATTCATTGGCGTCAAGAGAACGACGTCGTGGCGTCCAACGGGCTGATTATCGACGAACTCGCCCCATATCTGTCATGACGGGCATACTGGCGCAACCGCGCCAGAGCGTACGTCAAGCCAACTCACACACTATGACAACAACCATATGACAGATACCATGTGACAGGAATCGAGGAGATATGCCACAGCAATTCCAACGCAATCAGTCCCAGCAGTCCGACGCGGCGCAATCAGACGAGGCCCAAGACGCCCCTATGGCGCAGCAGAGCAGCAAACAGGCCGATCAAAGCGATGCGCTGGACTCCATTCTGGACGATATCGAATCCACCTTGGAATCCAACGCGGAGGAGTACGTCGGCAGCTTCGTGCAAAAAGGCGGGCAGTGATGCCCCAGCTGCGCGAAAGCGGCAATGACGGCGTGTCCCAGGGGCCGCAGGAGGATTTGGAGCAGGACGGCTTCGCCAGGATCTTCGGCATCGAGACCGAATACGGCGTGAGCGTGACCGGCGCCGACAAGCCATGCGATGCCGCGACGGTGGCTATGGCGATGTTCCGGCCGGTCGTCACCCGCTCGCGCTCGACGAACACGTATCTGCCCAACGGTGCCCGGCTCTATCTTGATGTCGGCTCGCACCCCGAATACGCGACCGCCGAGGCCCGGGACCCGCATACGGCCTTGGCTCAGGACCTGGCAGGGGAGCGGATGATGCGCCAACTGGCGCTCGACGCGCAGCAGCGGCTGCGCCCGGCGTACGGCGAAGGGGCGACCGTGCACCTGTTCAAGAACAACGTCGATTCTGCCGGGCATTCCTTCGGCTGCCATGAGAACTATCTGGTGCGCCGTTTCGTGTCGCTGCGAGATGTCGAACGGGAGCTGCTGCCGTTTCTGATCACGCGACAGGTCTTTTCCGGGGCCGGCAGGCTTTCCGGGCGCGGCCTAGTGATCTCGCAGCGGGCTGACTATCTGGACGAGTCCATCTCGTCGGCCACGACGCGCGCACGGCCGATGGTCAACACACGCGACGAACCGCATGCCGATCCCGAACGCTACCGGCGGCTCCATGTCATCATCGGCGACTCGAACCGTTCGCAATACGCCGGTCTGATGAAGCTCGCCACGACGCATCTGGTGCTGTGCGTCATCGAACAGGCGGCGCGGCTCGGCGTGGAGAGCGGATTCGAATGCTGCGCGTTGCAGGACCCCAGCAGCGCCAACCGTGCAATCAGCCGCGATGTGCACTGTGGAGGCACGCCGCTGAAACTCACGGACCCGGAAGGCTTCGCCAGGGCGCGTGCCGAATACGGCGCAACAGACCTAGTTGCGGCCGGTGGCAGCGGCAAGAATGGCGGCAGCGCAACCGTTGATGCGCTCGGCATGCAGCGCTACTATGCGGCTGTCGTGGCGCGTTTTCTTGAGCGTTATGGCGCTCAGGTGCACGAGACGATGCCACGGCTGGACATTGACATGGTGATGCATGAGTGGGCTAGGCTGCTGGATTGCCTGGCTGCCGGTGATTTCGCGGCTTTGGACAATCAGGTGGACTGGATTGCGAAGCAGACGCTATTCGAGGCGCTGCGCAGACGTCATCCCGCAGCGGCCGAGGCGCGATTCGCGCAGCTCGATCTGGATTACCACGATGTGGCCAACGGCACGGTCTACGATTCGCTGGTGCGTCATGGCGCAATGCGCACGATCATCAGCGCGGACGAAGTACGCGAAGCGATGACGCGCCCGCCGCAGGACACCCGCGCGGCGCTGCGCGGAGCCTTTGTAGCCAAAGCCCTGCAACGCGATGTGCGCTTCTCCTGCGATTGGACGCGGCTGACGCTGGGAACCTCCGGACAGGACGCCGAGCGGACGGAAGCGGTGATGCTCGATCCCTTCGAAACACAGGCCAGCGAGGACTACCGCCGTCTCATACAGCAGCTTGAGGCATGACATAACGCGACGTGATGTCATATGACGACTGGCATGACCAGATGCCCGATATCGCGAGGCGCATTACGCGCTGAACCGGCATACGATATGGAAAAGCCCCGGCTACAAGAGTCGGGGCTTTTCCATTACATCGTGTAATGGATGGCGAAAGGCGAGTCTTACTCGGCTACGGCCTTCTTCAGCAGCGAGCCAGCAGAGATGCGCACGCCGTAGGAAGCGGGAATCTTGATGGTCTCGCCGGTACGCGGATTGCGTCCGGTGCGCTCAGCACGGCGGACACGCTCAGCCGAGAAGAGACCCGTCAGCTTCAGACCTTCGCCAGACTGCATGGCCTCAACGAACACGTCCTGGAATGCGTTGACGGCTGCCTCGGCCTGAGCCTTGGTCAGATTCGACTTCTGGGCGATCTTCGAGACGAGATCAGACTTGTTGTATGCCATAAAGCATCCTTCTTGAGTCAGGGGCTTTCGTATTTCTTCAAAAGCCACGTTCACCAATTGATACTAGCGCACATTCGCCCCGAATGCCGCATTTTCAACGGTTTTCATCAATGATTCGCAAAATATGCCTCGTTCGGATGATGCGCGCAGACAGTATGCAGAGCGCATTCAGATGAGGTTGCGTCGGTCGAGCCACTTCATCGCCAGCGCGCCCAAAGGAATGCGCAGCCAGTAGAAGCATACGCGGTAGAGCAGGGTGGCGGACAGCGCCACCGCCGCAGGCACGCCGACTGAGGAGAAGGCGAAGAGCAATGCGGCCTCGACCGCGCCCAGGCCACCTGGGGTCGGCACTGCGGAGCCGAGCGTATTGGCGAGCAGGAAGATGAAAATCGTCTCCATCGGATTCGTCGGGTGACCAAAGGCCAGCAGCGCGGCCCAGAAACCCAGACCGGTGGTGATGTTGAGCATCAGAGAGCCGAGCACGCAGCCGGTCATCTTCGCGGGCTGCGAGATCACTTCGACGAGCTGGCGCGCGTAGGCCTTGATAATCGGCAGATACTTGACGACGAGCAGACGGCGCAACGGCGGGATGATCATCGCGGCGGAAAAAGCGAGCGCCACGATGCCGATCACAACAATCAGCGTGGGCCCCGGTATCATGCCCGAAAGCGTGTCGCGCCCGGTGAAGATGCCGATGCCCAGAATCAGCACGATGGTGGCGAGTGCCTGCACCAGCCAGGTTGCGCTCATGATTGCCGTGGCAGCGGCACCGCGGTATCCGCTTTTGCGCAGATACTGCAGATTCACGAAAGCCGGGCCGACGCCAGCAGGCATCGACACAGCAGTGAATCCGGATGCCGCCTGCGAGCAGAACAGCGCGAAAGGCCGTCGTTTGCCCTTGTCCATGAATGCGCCCAGCGAAACCGAAGCGCCCACCCAGGCCAGTATGCTGAATGCGAAGCACAGGAATGCCATGCCGATCTTGGCGCTGCGCACGGCATGGATGACCTCGTCAGGCTGCAGCTGGGTGAAAATGACCGCGACGGCCACGATACCCATAGCGATGATCGCGAAGGAACGCAGGCTGAAACGCGAGAGCGTCACCGGCTCCGTGCCTTCGGCGCGATCATCAGGCGCCAGTGCATCTATGGTGGTGCGCAGCTGGCCCAGCAGCTGCTTGTTCCAGCCGGGCAGCGCGCGCGTGGCATAGGGCACGGCGACTTTCTGGAAGAATGGCGTCAGACTGATTAGCATGTCGTCTCCCCAGACCGAACGTGCTGCGGCAAGCGTGCGCTCGACGCCGATGAGCGAGGCGAGCAGACTGAGCAGCTGCACCCGGTCGAGTGCGATATTCGCGCTGCTGCTTGCGCAATCGCCGTTGTGCCAGCCAGCCAGCATCATCGCGCCATCACTGGTGCGGGCGAGGGATCCGGGCGTGATGCGCCTATGCGTGTAGCCGCGGGCATTGGCGGCATCGAGATAGCGCATGACGCCTGCCGCATCCTTGTCGCTGAGCGTGTCGAGATCGCATGGCCGCGCCATGCCCTCGGCTTGAAAGACGAGCAGCGAGGATTCCCCGCTGTCGATGACGCCATAGGCTTGCATGGTAGGCAGGTCGAGATGGGACAGCCCTAGAATCATCGCCAGGTGGTGATGGTTGGCTGTGCTGGCCGAGCGGTCCCGGCGCATCGAAACGCCGGTGAGTCGCAGCCATTGCCAGATCTGGTTGAAATAGCCTGCGTTATGCAGCTGTGCGTCGAGGACTGAGATGATGTAGCGTCTGCCAGCCTCATCCACGGCATCGTAAATGCGCGAGTTCTCGATGAGATCGTCGTCCAACGAGGTCTGCAGCACGCCGGCGTCGTTTTTGTCGTCATGCCGGCGCGTCAGGCTGACAAGACGCACATCGATGGCGCGTACGGCATCGACGATCTCCTGCCCCCAGGCGCCCTTGTTCTGCGTGCCGGCTGCGAAGCGCAGCAGCATGCCGATAACGCGGCCGACGACGAATGAGACGAGCACGCCGGACACGGAGTGCCAGGAGAGGACGACAAGCGCGACGGCCACGACATATAGGACGTTCCAGCCCCAGCGCACCGTGGAACGCAGTCGGCGCGGCCCCGCAACGGTCAGGAATGCGCCGATGCCCGCATAGAGGTCCGGCAGCAGTCCTGAACCCGCCGTCGGGGTGCCAATGGCATAGAAGGGTGCGAGCAGCGATGCGTCGCCGAACTGCGAAAGCGCGAGAGCCAGCACGCGAATGAGCACATAGCCGCCGAACAGCGCGAGAACCGCGACGCAGGACTGCAGCCATTCACGGCCTATGAGCATGTGAGCCAGCACGCCGACCACGATGACGAATGTCGTGAGCTGCTGGATGACCGAGATGGGCATATTCAGCAGCCAGTCGAAAGCCCGGCTCGCGTTATGAGCGTCGGATTCGACGCCGGAGGTGAATCCGCGCAGATACACGCCCATAAGAACGACTGCCACGGCTATGAGCAGCGCTGTGGCGGCGTGCATGAGATCGGCGAAGTCATGCGTGCGCTCAGGCGCGACATCCTCGATGCGAATGCCCGGCTGCGGTGACAGTGCTGAAGACGTCGGTGTCAACGGTGGCTGCGGTACCTGCGGCTGCGGCGACGAGGATGCGGCCGCCGATTCAGTCTGCGTTGACGTCGTCAGCATGGATGCTTCGCTTTGGCTCATTGCTGTGCGTAATCCACCAAGGTGCTCGCCAGACCGGTGTACTGCGCAGGGCTCAATGCCTTGAGCCGCTTCGCGGTGGCATCGTCGAAGGCCAGCGAGTCAATGAACTTCTCGACGTCGTCGCGCGTTATCGCATGACCGCGCATCAGCTCCTTGACCTTCTCGTAGGGCTTCTCCATGCCGGGTAGGCCTGCCAGCTCGGCCGCGCGCATCGCGGTCTGGATGGGCTCGCCGAGCACCTCCCAGTTCTCTTCGAGCTCGCGGGCGATGACGGCCTCGTTGGGATGGATGGATTGCAGACCGCCGCCCAGATTGTACAGGGCCAGCAGCCCGTGGCCGAGCGCGGCGCCGATGTTGCGCTGGGTGGTGGAGTCGGTCAGATCGCGCTGCCAGCGGCTTTCCACCAGCGTGGCGGAAAGCGTGTCGAGCAGCGAGCAGGACAACTCGAGATTCGCCTCGGCGTTCTCGAAGCGGATGGGGTTGACCTTGTGCGGCATTGTGGACGAACCGGTGGCACCCTTGACCGGCTCCTGCGCGAAGACGCCGCGCGAGATGTACATCCAGATATCCACGGCGAGATTGTGCAGGATGCGGTTCGTGTGGCTGATCGCGCCGTAGAGCTCGGCCTGCCAGTCGTGGCTTTCGATCTGCGTGGTGAGCGGATTCCAAGTCAGCCCCATGCGGTTCGCGACGAACTCGCGCGAAATCGCAATCCAGTCGGCGTCGGGGCATGCGGCGATATGAGCGCCGAAGGTGCCGGTCGCGCCATTGAGCTTGCCGAGGTATTCCTGGGCTTCGATATGGCCCAGCTGGCGTTCGAGCCGGTGCACGTACACCGCAAGCTCCTTGCCCAGCGTCGTGGGCGTGGCGGGCTGGCCGTGCGTGAGCGAAAGCATCGGCAGCGCGCGGAAACGCTGCGCCATGTCGTTCAGCTGATCGGTCACCTGCTGGGCTGCGGGCAGCCAGACCTGTTCGATGGCGTTCTTCACGCAGCGCGCGATGGCGAGGTTGTTGATGTCCTCCGACGTGCAGGCGAAATGCACGAGCGTTTTCAGCCCCGGCAGCGAACTGTCTGAGCCGAGAACCTCGCCTGCCCGGTCCAGTTCGTCGTCGATGTAGTATTCGACCGCCTTCACATCGTGGTGCGTCACCGCTTCGTAGGACGCGTGGCGGGCGATGCCGGCCGCGTCGAAGTCTTCGGGGATGGCGCGCAGGAACTCGCATTCGGCGTCGCTCAGCGGGGTCAGGCCCTCAAGCACCGGTGCTGAGGCATTGCCATCGAAACCGTTGCTCAGCAGGATCATCCATTCCACTTCGACGCGCATGCGCTCGCGATTGAGCGCAGGTTCGCTTAAGTATTCGACCAGCGGAGCGGTCTGGCGATGGTAGCGGCCATCCAATGAGGTCAGGGCGATTGCGGGGGAGATATCAGTCAGCTGCATAGGCTACAGCGTACTTCGAGCCGTGAACCGCTCCGCGTGCTGGGCAGCGCCAGCGCCAGGATATTCTTGGCGCAGCACGGTCCTGTTCTGCGGCTTGCACTGTGGAATGTCCGGTGGCCTGTTCTGCGGCGTGCACTGTGTATGGCTTGCACTGTGTGTAACTTGCACTGTGGTCTGTTCTGCGTCGGTCACGCTGCGTAATGGCCCAGCGTGCCCGACGCGGCCTGTTGTGAATCTCATCAGCGGCCATTCTCAGGCGCAGCTTGCTGCCCCACCATGCGTGCGGCTATGCGCTCGTTCAGGGCGGTCGGCGGCCCCCAGGACATGCGACCTTGCCAGTAGGAGGTCTCTTCGAGTTTGCCACCGACGATGGCCTGGAAATGCTGCTCGTGCTGCTGCACGGCCGGGGAGCCGAGGTCGCTCGCGTTGCGGTAGGCCGCTTGGTGGTAGCGCAGATGATGGGTGATCTCCTTGCGCTCGCCAGCTCCTTCGACTGGTGCGGAGGCAAACGGGTTGACGGGAGCGATAGGAGCAGGAGCCGCCCCGGGCGGCCTCGGTTCGCCGGTGCCGGCTGGCGGCGGCGCGCCTTTGGCATCGCGAAGCGCTGTGCCGCGTATGGTCAGCCAATGCTCGTTCGCCGGGTTCGCCGCCCCGTCGAGTGCCGCCACGATCTCGTCCTCCATTTCGATGCTCGTCATCCATGTCCGGTTCGGTACAGGATGATTCGCCACCGGCGAGCCAGCGGTCACGACATGCTCGATGCGGTAGCGATTCTTCATATCGGAGGCGATGGCTGCCGCGACGATGCCGCCTTGGGAATGCCCGATGAGTGCCACAGCGTCCTTGGGCCCGATGCCGGCCTTCTCCATCGCGGTAGCCACCAGGCGAGCGCTGTCGCCGCGCATCCGCTGGCCGGCGTCGCTGCTCATCACCTCCAGATTCTGCGGCCAGCCGAACGCGGAATCCGATTCGCCATCGGTGCCCGGAATCGTCACCAGCCACGAGGCGGTACCGTCCGCATTGCGGTAGCGCTGAATCGCTATGGTTCCGTAGTCGAGGCCGCTGCCCCCAGCATTGCCGCGACGCTGCGCACCAAGACGCTGCAGATTCGCCAGCGACTGGGCGACGCTGTGGGATTCGCCCACCACCGGCCGTGACGACTTCACTTGATCGACATGCAGCATATTGCCCTGCACCAGGTTGACGAGGCGCGAGGATCCCAAGGACAATATGGCCGCAGAGCGGTTCACACCTGCTCCCACGGTGCTCAGACCCATCGTCTTGGCATTGACATGGTTGCTTGCCGCGTTCAGCAGACCCTCCTGCGCCCACGCTGTGCTGGACAGAGCTCCTGCGGGGCTGAAACGGCGCTCACGGATTGAGCAGGACAGCACGCCGCCTGCGGCCAGCGAGAGGAATCCTGCCGCTGCTGTAACGGGGAATACTGTGCCGGCGGTTTCCAGCAGCTTGTTCATCGCGCTTCGGGTGGCGTGCTCCGCCTGCGAGTAGAGCGAATGGGCCCGAATGAGCAGATCCGCCATGGTGCTCAGATCCTGGCTGAGCGATTGGCATTGGGCTGCATTGTCGTTGCAGTGCTCGATAAGCGCCTGATAGGGCAGGGATTCATGATCCGCGCCGAAATCAGCCGCATCCGCCGAATCCATGCCGCTGCCGACCAACTGGCAGATGCCGCTGACTCGATGATGGCCCAGCTGCAGCGCCGCAGCGGACCAGGCTGTGGATTGCCCCGATAATTGCGAGGCGTCGTCGGTCAGAGTCCGCGCGATTTCCGCGTACGCTTCGCGTGCGGCCGCAGTGTACTGTTGGCCGCCATTGATGGATGAGGCAACGCGCCAGTTCATGATGCGCCGCCTTGCCAGAGCATTGACTGAGTGGCGTAGACGGCTTCGTCTATGTGGACGGACATGACGGCATCGGCGTGCAGATGCTCTCGGAAGTATGCAGCGGCCTTGCCTTCCCACTCGATTGCTGCGGAGCGGGCGACCGCTGCCCGCATATGATCCGTTGCTTCGGTCGTGGAGCGCGCGAGTGCGGCGACGAGATCGCGGCTGGCTGCTGCGGCGTTATGGCATGGGCATGAATTCGTGCCGAGCGCGCGTACGCGCATGCCCGGCAGGGCAGGGGATCCGCCCTGCATCGCTGCCGGGTATGCAGGGCGATTGGCGATGGTAGGCATGTCGGTGAAGGGCTGAGTGGTGAATGTTTGAGTGGTGAAAGTCATAGCACCATTGAACGCGGTGCCGCATCAGGCAGGCAAGCGCGACAGGGCCATGTGGTCGAAGGCTTGGAGTTATCCACATGTTCGGCGTGTCGGAAAACCATGTGTCGGAAACCGCGTGTCTAAAAACCATGTACGCGATTCCCCGTGCACCGAACATGCGCGGCGAATCACCACGGCCTTACGGCGGAACTCCCGGGATTGGGGGTTGCGGGATTCCCGGACGGCTGCGTGTCGTCGGGGGAGGCCGATTGCTGATTCGCCTTGAGCATCGCCTCGACCTTGTCGCGCTGCTCCTGGCTCAGTCCGTCGCTCTGCTTGCCGTTGCCGAGCTTGCCCTTGCCGGCAGTGCCATTGACGTTGGCCTGCCCCGCCGCCTGCTGCCTGACAATTTCCTGGCTTGTGCGCGTGGTCAGGGTTTTGGAGATCTGGGAATTGGTGTGAATAGCCGATTTGACCTGTGGAAGCAACAGGAGCCCGAAGGCCCCGGCGTCGTTGAACTGCGCGTCGGTCTGCTGCTGACGGGTTTTGAGCGCGTCCAGATCCGTGTTGGGGGCGGCTGCGGATTTGAGATTCGTATCGAGGGACTGGGTCGCCTGATTATAGGAACGAACGGCGGTTATATTCAGTATGCACGCCGCTGCCACCGCTGCGAGCAGCACCGCCAGAACAGCCAATGCCACGCGCACGGCGAGCGGCGCACGCGCGCGATGGCGTGTCGCATTGCTTCCTGTCACGTCCTTTTTCATCACAGTGACCTCCTTGACATGACGATCCATGCGCCTAGCTCCCAGATGAGCAGCGCCGCCGCAGCAATGGCGAAGGGCCATACGATCGGCGTGATGCGTTCGCGCTGCTTCGCGTCATCGGTCATCCGCCACCGACGGGAGGCTTTTGTGGAGACATGGCCGGCCACGGTCTTGCCCGGCCCCAGAATGATGCTCTGGCCGCCCAGTTCGTCGGCGATATCCTTGAGATTTTTCTCATCCATGACTGAAATGCCGGGCTGTCCGGTGTTCGGATCGATAACCCACTGCGGCGTGCCGTTCGAGGCATTGGGGTCCGTGCTGGTCTGCGGTATCCTGCCGCCCTTCGTCGATCCCACTCCCAGTGTGAAGGCGTCGTCAAAGTACTGACGCAACGAGGAATAGCTGCGCCGGGCCTTGGGCGAGGTCTGCTCGCCATCGGTGATGAGGTAGAGCACGAGGGCGTCCTGCGGGTGCTCGGCGCGGATGGATTTCGCGGTGAGCAGCAGCTGGTCGATCGGCGCGTCGAGGCGCGAGCCGGTGGATAGCGCCGTGGGCTCCACGGCCAGCGTGTCCGCCCAGTTGCGGATCGCCAAGGTATCGGGCGTCAGCGGGACGTCCAGAGTGCCGCTGACGCCGAAGCGCAGAGCCGCGAAGCTCGAATTCGGATAGGAGGCCGTCAGATCATTGGCCGCCTGCTTGGCCGCGTCGAGTCGTGATATGCCGCTCGCAGGCCCGTATGCGGCATCCTTCACACCCATCGACCCGGTGACATCGATGGCGAGCACGACATCGGTCGTGTTCACTGCGTGCGAAGTGATGGGCGTCGTCGTGCTGGGGGTCAGGGCCATCACGGCGACCAGCAGACATAGCACCGCCCGGCGCACGCAGGCGGCAAGGGTCTCATCGCTGCGCGAGCGGTGGCGCATGTGCATGGCTACGGCCAGCACCGCGAAGGAGAGCATCACAACTGCTATCGCCGCGCCGAGCGGCCATCCCAGTGCGGGGGAGAGTGTCAGTGCGTTCATCGGCGCAACCTCCAAGCCAAGCCAAGCCATGCAGCGAGCAGCACCGCCAGCACCAGCGTCCACCAGCCGGGGGCATCGACCATCGCCGCGCGGGAGTTGGCGCGGTTCGCGGTGTCCTTGCGCCGTTCGATGTCGCGTACCAGCTCATTGACCGACGAGCCGTCGCGTGTCGTGACGAAGGTGCCGCCATGCGATTCGATCAGCGATTTCATCTGCACGGCCGGTTCGTCCTGCAGGCTTTCCTTGGGACCCGCATATAGGCCATCCACGCCTATATGCGCCTTCGCAGCCAAATCAAGCGCCTCGGCGAGCGTATAGGTGGGCTTGCTGGATACCACGTTATCGGTGGCCAGCACGATGGA
>NZ_JALCUA010000012.1:0-45605 GCF_022655035.1 Bifidobacterium tibiigranuli
CGCCGCCACCAGGCCGTGTGGCACCCGGTATTGAAAGAATGCTGGCAGTGGGGTCGTCGCCCTCGGAGGTCCAGTCGAACGCGGAATAGCATTCATCCTGTACGATAATCGCGTTCAATTGGCGAGCGCGTTCTATGGCACGCTGCAAGTAATCACGCCCATTGATTGCGCCGTCAGGGTTTCGTGGCGAATTCAGCCAGATCAGCGAAGCATTTTCGGGCCATCGCTCGACATCGTCCTCGGCAATCACTTGCGCACCCACCAACGCGGCGCCCGCCTCATAGGTCGGATAGTGCAGCCGCGGGATGACGATGACGCTGGAAGAATCAAGGCCAAGCCACAGCGGCAGCAGGCCGATAAGCATCTTCGTTCCGGCGACAGGAAGCACGGATGTATCATCAATGTCCATCACGCCTCGTGTCGTTCTATACCAATTCGCACACGCTGCTCGGCATTCCGGCAGACCTCGTGCCGATATATATCGGTGCGCGTTATATCCTCGTTCCAGCGCAGCTTTCACGCTGGGAGGCACAGGATCCACCGGGGAGCCGATTCGCAAATCGATGTCATCACGCATGGTCAGTCTTTCTTTCCGTCTTCCGCATCAAGCCATTTCCCCGGATTAAGGATATTGTCCGGGTCGAAAACCTGTTTGATGCCACGCTGCAATTTCATATTGGCCTCGCCGAGCTGCCGAGGTAGACGAGCGGCGAGTTCAAGCCCGACGCCATGCTCACCGGTCAGCGTCCCGCCGACGGCGAGCGCCGCCTCGAACAGCCTGCTCTGCGCCCGTTTCACTCGTTCTGATATATCGCTGGATTCTGCTTCGCTGGCGGGAATCTGGAAGAATCGAGTGTGGATATTCCCATCCCCAGCATGCGCGATCGCCGTGTACGAAAGCCCTTCCTGACGAGCGATGGCAATCACGGTGCCGAACATGGTCGATTCCGCAGATCTCGGCACTGCCACATCGCCATGGGTGCGAATCGCCTCTCGCGGGAGCCGCGGTCGTGATTTCCTCAGATTCAGCAAGTCAACATTGTCGCCTTGTGCATCACGCGCATCAATAATGATCCCCTGACTGTCTCGCAACAGCGACGTCACACGCTCGATTTCGCTGTCGATGTCCGATCCGTCAATCTGCACAAGAACCATGGCCCCTTCAACGGCAAAACGCGCATACTTTGGTTGGGCGGCCAGCAGTTGCGGCACTTCCATGAGTTCAAGGACGGCGGGCGCAACATTATGCTCGAAAAGACCGTTGATTGCAGAACATGCTGCCTGTATGCCAGAGAAAACAGCTCCCACGGTTTTGATTTCCGCTGGAATCGACCGCAATCGCACGGTCGCCTCGGTCACCACTCCAAGCAAGCCCTCCGAACCCACGAATAATCCGGTAAGGTCAAGCCCTGCAACATTCTTGATGACGCCTTTACCGGTCTCGATGACACTGCCATCGGCCAGAACCACTTGCAGCGACAGCACATTGTCCCTCGTTACGCCATACTTGACGCAATGAAGGCCGCCAGCATTCGTGGCGATGTTCCCGCCAATGCTCGAAACAGCGGAACTCGCAGGATCCGGAGCATAAAACAGTCCGTATTGGGATGCTGCATCGGAGATGGCATCGGTGATTACACCGGCCTGCACCCGTGCCGTCATACCGATAGGGTCAATCTTGCGGATGGTGTTTAGCCTTTCCGTGCTGAGCACGAATCCTTGCCTGACCGGTATTGCACCGCCAACGAGGCCGGTGCCGGAGCCCCGTGTCGTCACAGGGATCCGATAGGTATTACAGACACGAAGGATGCTCTGCACCTCAGCGGTCGTCTCGGGCAGCAATACGGCCGCAATAAGGCGAGCATCACCGCTGAATGCGGATTTGTCTTCAGCATACGGCGCCGTCGCTGACGGATCCGTCTCGATATCCTCGTCCTGCAATGCGTTCCGAATTTCGAGAAGCGCCTTGTCTATTATCGTTTCAGTGACTGCAGCTGCCATGCACATGCCTTCTGACTATGCCCTGTGAAGCAAGCCGAACGAAAGGCATGGGACCCGGGTCCCATGCCTTTCCTGACTTATCTCCCCTCATTTCACGCGTATTGCTTCAAATCAACAGCGTTGCCCTGATTATCGACAGGAACGAGCGCGTTGCCATACTCCTTGACGTAGGCCTTGTACACTCGCGGCGAGTGATAGGCTTCGACAACCTTTTTGTACGTAGGGTTGTTGAGATTCTCCTTGAGCACGGTGAACATAATGATGTACTGTCGTTGCTCGGGATATTTCTTAAAGTCAGTCGATTCTCCCCATAGCGCCGATTTAAGATCGAGTTTTGCATCATATGCCTGGGTGGTCAGCACAAAACCTGCATCCACATCATCAAGCGTTCTCACCTGCAGTTGTGTGGTGATTTCCTTGAACTTCAGATTTTTCGGATTGCTCGTTATGTTTCGAGGAGTGGGGTATGGAACCGTCATATCGACCTTTATCAATCCCATCGTCTGCAGATTGTACAAGGCACGTGCCTGATTGGACGTATCCGAGGGAATCGAAATAGTGGCACCATCGGGAATCGCCGCGACAGATTTGTATTTATGAGAATACAACGACGACCCCTGCATATGAATATAGCCGAGTCTGACAACGTCGTTGAATGGAGGGTTCTTTTTCTGGGCCGCCTTCAGCGCAGCGGAATGGATGGTCGCGGCGATATCGACATCGTGATCGACCAGCAGCTGGCTCGTGTCAGTAGACGTGTCATATGTGCTGGTTACGACTTTGATTTTGTCTCCGCGGGCTGCGAGTTCCTGATTCAGCGCATCATAGATAATCTTATAAGGTGCTCTCAAAGCCACTTTGACGACTTTCTCCCCTGAGCTGCCGCATCCGGCCAAGGACAGCGCAAATAGCGTCAGCACGGCAAAAGCCGCAAACACCTTCTGGAACAGGTGCCGGCCCAGCCTGTAGCTACGGGTTCGAACGCCGTTGCTGGAATCGAAAATATTGTTATTCATGAGTGGATGCTCCATTTTTGTTGTGATATATGTGTTGTGATGCATATTCATTGGTGATGAGTCGATAGTTTGAGGGTCAGATTTCCAAGCAGCTGCAAGAAGTATACGATGGCGACGAGGAGGAACAGGGTGACCAGTGCGATGTCAAACATGTACTGGGAGAAACCATACTGAATGGCCATCTGGCCGAGGCCTCCGCCGCCTACCGCACCGGCCATCGCAGAGAGATTGACCTGGGAGATAGCCATCAGCGTCGTAATCCGTATCAAGCTGAATCGTGATTCGCGCAGCAGCACGGATGATACGATCGCCGGGCGCGTCAGACCAATGGATTGCGCCATTTCGATCTTCCCCGGATCGACCTCCAGCAGTGCCTGCTCGACTTGGCGTGCGAAAAAGGGAATATGCCCGATCACCATCGGCACGATGGCACCTCGCACTCCTATGCCCGTCCCCACGATTATGCGCGTGACCGGAAGCAGCATGGTGATGAGCACGATGAATGGGATCGATCTCATGAAGTTGACGATTTTGGGTATGATCGCATTCAGCGCGCTGTTTTCGTAAATATGCCCCGGCGAGATCACTACGAGCAGGATGCCAAGCAACGTGCCCAGCACCACCACGAAGGCGAAGGAGATCGCAACCATGACGACGGTCTGCCAAAAACTGGTGACAATATCATCGCCATACATGATGACGTTGGGGAAATAATGTTCGAAGAAAGCGCTCATAGCTCTTCTCCCGCCTGGTTGATGCGTATGCAGGACACCTGCGATTGCCTGGCGAATTGGAACAACGAAGCCAGCTGATCCGCGTTTCCCCTGACAAGCACATACAGATTGCCGAGCGGGGCGCTTCCTATCATCCTGACACTGCCATAGATGATGCTGATCTGAATGCCGAATTTCTGCGAAGCTTCGGAAATGAACGCCTGGTACGCTTCGTCTCCATAGAACAGAAAGCGCACAATCCACGCGCCCTCGCTCACGAGATTCGTCACATACGGGCTGCGCAGGCTCTCGGCGGCCTCTTTAGTCTGGAAGAAGCTGTCTACGAAACCGCGCGTCACCGCATGCTTGGGTTGCTTGAAGATATCAACCGTGGCGCCACGTTCCACAAGCGTGCCTTCGTTAACAACCGCCACATTGCTGCATATTCGCGTCACTACGCTCATCTCATGGGTGATGAGCATGATTGTTATGCCGTGCGTTTCGTTGAGCTGGCGGAGCAGTTCGAGAATTGAGTCAGTCGTTTCCGGATCCAAGGCCGACGTCGGCTCATCGCACAGCAGGATGTCGGGTTCATTGGCCATGGCTCTAGCTATGGCGACCCTTTGCCGCTGCCCGCCGGAAAGCTGAGAAGGGTAGCTGTCGCTCCTGTGGGCGAGCCCGACCTCCTCCAAAAGGAGACTCACTCGTTCAGACGTCTTTGCACGCCCCAGCTTTCTTGCCGGAAGCGCAAGCTCGATATTCTTCTGCACAGTCGCGTTGTCGAGCAGATTGAAATTCTGGAAAATCATGCCGATTTTCTTGCGCCTCAGACGCAGCTCTTCTCTCGACAGCGCAGCGATATCTTCGCCTTGCACTCTGACCACGCCTTGCGTCGGGCGCTCCAAACCGTTGACGCAGCGTACCAGCGTGCTTTTACCTCCGCCGCTGTGCCCGATGACTCCGTAGATCGTGCCTCGTTCGATACTCAAGGAGACATCATGAAGCGCAGTGACAGTTCCGCCGCGCGTCGCAAACGTTTTGGTCACATCCTGTATCTCTATGGCGGGTTCATTCGTCATGAGCACAACCTTTCCGCGTTACCAGCAGCCGCTCACTCCAACGAGCCGAAGACGGCGGGCTTCTTTTCACCGGCTTCGATCGCGAGCGGCAGCGTGTTCTGTAAGGGCGCGAAGGGGCAGGTGCAGAACACGGTGAACGCGCAGGGAAGGTTCATCGAACGGTTGAAATCGACGTAGCTGACCGAAGCAGGGTCGCTGTTGTCGAAGCCGATGACCCGTGCGCCGCCATAGCTCTCGTGGCCTGATGTCTTGTCGCGGAACAGGACGTGGCCTTCGTTGGTGATGTTCGCGCGGTTGTTGAGGTAGATGTACTCGCCCGTCGCTTCATCGATGCGGCGTGCGCCGGAATCGTCGTTATGCACCTCGAAGACGATCAGATCACGCTTGTCGCCATCGAAATCAACATGCAGAATTCCGATGGATGTCTCGTCATGCGACAATTCGCCAGCGACTGCGCCAACAGTCACATCCTCATGCTGCTCGGCCGGCTCGAACTTCGCCGGGAACACCCACCGCTGGTCCGGTTCGAAAGAGGGAATGCTCTGCAATTGCCCGATGCCGGCGGAGTGCGGGTCGCGTATGCGGATGGCGAATTGATGCTGCACGCCGATTCGTTTGATGAGCTGCGCCCGAACGTCGCCGTTATAGAAATCCTCTAAGTTAAAATCGCCCTTTTCGGGCACGTTGATGCGCACCGGCTCGCTCACAGGTGCATCGTGATTCGTGATGACAATGCCATCATCCTCCGGAGGCGTATAGATTACCGCGTCGCCCTGCTGCAGCCACGTTCCCGGGAAGCCGTCAAGCGTTTTCGGCTCCCCGTTTTCCAGCCAGTCGATGCTGGTGAGCGAAAGCCAGCCATACGGCTCCTTCATATAGTCTTCGCGCAGACGCCGCCATTCCTCCCACTCCTTGCGGAACTCCTCGGGACTTTGATGCTTGATGTCGTCATAGCTGACGGAAGCGGGGCGTGAAAACAATTCCATGGAAAATCCTTTGTGTACAGACCAACTGCTGTAGGTCAATGATGATTCAACGACGCAGGACAGCCGAACAGTCCAAATAATCGGCCAGCCACAGCTATGCACCGCTAGTTTTCTGCCGAAGATATCTCATGTCACCACGAGAATTGCGTAGAACGGTATACATATTCCTTATACAAGGCTCTTCGGGCGTTCCGGCGCATACCTTTTACCTCAGCAGCAATATCCACCGAGCCGATCGCCAAGATAACTGCCTATAGATAACGGCTATAGGCACGCCGATTTGCGCAACTCGGAGCACTTCTATAGTGAACGCAACGCACATGGCACCAGCATGCACTCCGTCAACGCGGTTCAGTCACTCTTGGTGCTATGCAACAACGTGCGGCACAAGAAGAAGGAGAAAGCCATGTTTTCGCGCAAATTCGGAACGAAACAACGAGGGAGGGCGGCGGCGGCCGTCGTGCTCGCGGCCCTCATGGTCATGACCTCGGCATGCGGCCAACGCGGCGATGCAAGCGGCGAGGCGCAGTCCGCCAATGCGGTCAAAACCATAACAGTTGCGACCTCCGGCAACCCGGCTCCCATGACCTATGCCGACAAAAACGGGAATCTCACAGGATATGAAATCGAGTTGCTCAAGGAAGTCGACAAGCTCACGCCGCAGTATAAGTTCAACTATGAGAAAGTGGATTTCCAAGGTATCACGGCGGGAATCGACAGCGGCAAATACCAGATAGGCGCAAACTTCTATAACTACACACCCGAACGCGCACAGAAGTTCATCTTCTCGAAATACCCGCATTACCGCGACAGCGCCTCCGTCCTAGCGAAGCCCGGATTCTCGGAAACGCACAAGTTCACCAAGCTCTCCGACCTCGGCGGATACACTGTTCCATCAGATCAGACAGGCTCAGCATGGGAAGTCTTCGTAGAAGACTTCAATAAGCTCTTCCCCAATAAGCCGTTGAACATCGTGTATACGGGCGTGGATCACGCCACACGTCTGCGCCAGATCAGCCAAGGGCAATTCGATTTCGGCTATGGCGGCAGATTCCACCAGAAGGTCTACGCCACGGATCTCGGTGTCAAAGTCGAGTACATCGCCATACCCGATAGCGCGGCGCAAAACGATGAACAGAAGCAGTTGCTCAAATCGCTGCGGCAGGAGACCTACTTCCTGTTCCCGAAAACCGCTGATGGTCAGAAGCTTTCGGACGCAGTCGACAAGGCCCTCGTCACACTCCACCAGAACGGCACGATGCAGAAGCTCTCCAAGCACTACTTGGGCTATGACATGACTGGTACGAAGGCTGACTGGGCATAACCGCATACACATACGCATACGCTTGCGCGGCGAACAACTCCAACAGTTTCAAATAGTTCCAACGGCTCTTAGCTCTGATGATTGAGAGCGGGAAAGGATATGCCGATGCCCGATATTTTCGACGCTTCGTACATCTGGTCCGACATTCCGGCGATTCTGTCCGGATTGCCCGTGACGATGGAAATCGTCATCGTTTCGACCATTTTCGGCTGGATCTTCGGCCTTGCGCTCGCCTTGGTCAAGATGTACAGGCCGCCGGTGCTGTACCAGCTCTGCGGGATATTCGTGTCTTTCACTCGCGGAACTCCGGAGCTGGTGCAGCTGTTCCTAGCCTTCTACGGGATTCCGGTTATCTTGCAGTACACGAATTACTACTGGGGCACCGGCATCAGCGTTAACGGCATCCCCAAGATGCTGTTCGTCCTCGTCGCCTTCACGAATATCACCGCAGCATATTCCGCCGAATCATTCAGAGCGACGCTGCAAGGCGTGGACAAGGGCCAGATGGAAGCGGCGCTTTCCACCGGGCTGTCGAAATTCACCGCCTATCGCAAAATCGTCATCCCGCAGGCGCTTGTCGTCGCCATTCCTTCCCTCGGATCCCAGTTCGTGAGCATGCTCAAAGGCACGTCTCTGGCGTTCGTCGTCTCCGTGGTCGATATGACCTCGGCCGGTCAGCTTGCCGCCTCACGCACCTACCGATTCCTGGAAATGTACATCGCCCTCGCGCTGTGCTACTGGATCCTCTCGGGCGCTTTTTCCGCGCTTTTCCGCTGGATCGAGCAACGGCTCAAGCGCAACGAACGGACGATAACCGACAACGATGCGCCGGAGTGGGAGCCTGCACAAGCTACGACGACAGCCATTGCGGGCAATTCGTCAACAGTGGCTGTCGACATTGCACCGGTAGCGGCGACACCAGCGTTTGCCAAGGCAACGCTCGGGTAGGAACCACTGCGACTCGCAAAACTCTCTTACCCTTCACAGCAATGTTCACAGCAATGTCATCAGTCTTAAGGAACAGCACTATGGTTGTCAGAATTTCCGATTTGCGCAAACGCTTCGACAAGAACGAAGTCCTGCGCGGGGTGAGCATCGAAGTGCCGGACGGCAAGGTAATCGGCCTTATCGGCTCCTCCGGCGCGGGAAAATCCACGCTGCTACGGTGTACGAATTTCCTTGAGTCACCCGATTCCGGGACGCTTGAATTTGATGGCAATGTCGTGGATACCACGCATGCCAGCAAACAGCAGGTTCAGGAGCTGCGCAAGCAGACCGCCATGGTGTTCCAGAACTTCAATCTCTACAAGCTCAGCACCGCGACGGAGAACATCGAGCTCGCGCTCACTCACGCCAAGCATTACGCCCCCAAAAAGGCGCATGAGGCGTCGCTAGAATTCCTGAACAAGGTCGGGCTGTATGCCAAGCGCAACAGCTTCCCCGATCAGCTTTCCGGCGGACAGCAGCAGCGCGTCGCCTTGGCGCGAGCCGCCGTGCTGCGACCCAAGCTCATGCTGCTGGACGAACCGACGTCCGCCCTGGACCCCGAAAACATCGGCGAAGTGCTCAAGGTTATCAAGAACCTGGCCGATGAAGGGCAATCCATGCTGATCGCATCGCATGAGATGAACTTCCTGCGTCGCATCTGCGACCATGTCGTTTTCATGGATCAAGGCGTTGTGAAAGAGGAAGGCTCAGCCGACCAGATATTCAACCATCCCAAGGAAGACCGCACCCGGCAATTCCTGTCCGGGGTCACACCCCAAGAGGAGGCATAACGCATGTCGTTTGCAAGCATCGCCGCAGCAACCGCGGAGGAAACTCAGATCGAGACGAACCTTGAGGCGGATGACTCGCAGCCCAAGCAATCCGAACAGGAGCGCCCGAGCTCAATCACATTACGTCTGGCACGGGTGGAGGACGCCCGCGATATCGCGCAATTCTATGCCCACTATGTCACCGAAACGGCTATCAATTTCGAATACGATATACCCCCCAAAGAGGAGTTCGCCAAGCGCATCGAACTCGTTTCTACGCGCTACCCATTCATCGTCGCCGATCTCAACGGGTCGCAAGTCGTGGGATATGCCTTCGCTCATCCTATGGGAGAGCGGCCGGCCTACGGCTGGTCCGCCGATATGTCTATCTATCTTGACGCTGATTTCCGTGGGCATCGCATAGGGTCAGCCCTTTACCAAGCGTTGGAAGCCCTGCTGAAAGCACAGCACGTCGTCAGTCTGTTCTCCTGCATCACCGTTCGCCGCGATGATTCGCTGGCCGACATCGGCGGATTGCCACCGCAGCTTGACGACGTGGCCGGTGACGATAGCAACGGCAACGGTACTGCGGGTACTGGCAACGGTGTTAACTCCACTGTAAGGACCGGTATTCACGACCCACATCTGCCAGATACCAGCCCCAGATTCCATGCGGCGCTGGGCTACAAGCCCGTCGGGCGAAATTATGCAGCCGGCTACAAATTGGGCACCTGGTACGACAAGCTCTGGATGGAAAAACCCTTGCGCCCTTTGGAAGCCAAACCCGAGCCGATCGTTCCTATTACCGAGCTCTCCAAGGAGCTGATCGCCAAAGCGCTGGAAGACGGCACGCAGCTCATCCGGCAACGCGACTAGCCACACAATCACGCATCACAACCACATATCGCACCACAAGACCGTAACAACACCACTAACAAACAACACACAATGTAAGGAACACACCACAAAGGGGTCATCATGACTACATATCAGGATATCCAAAACCTCAGCGACGACGAGTACACCGCGCTATGGAACAAACTGCGCGAGGCGCGGGAGGCCCAGCTCAACTCTGAATATGGCTGGCTTTCGCTGCGCAGCATCGACTGGCTGAGCGACAACGCCACCATCACCATCGATGGCTTCCCCGGGCAGTGGTCGCAGCAGGGCAACACCGTGATATACACGCCGGAGCCGGGCAAGGACGTGGTGAACCACGGCGAGGTGCTGACCGAGCCCAAGGAGATCACCGTCGATATCACCGCTGACGTGAATGTGGAGGACTTCGACTACGAAGGAGTCCGCGCCCAGCTGATCAAGCGCATCGGGTCGAGCAGGACCTTCGCGGTGCGCCAGCGCGACCCGAATTCGATCACTCGCCAGCGATTCGCAGGAATCCCGCATTTCAAGCCCGACAAGCGCTGGGTCGTTCCCGCGCGCTACGTGCCGCTGCCGCAATGGGAGAACGTCGAGACCTCCGCCGTGCTGGGCGACCTGTCCCACAACGAAACCGCCATCGGCGATCTGTATGTCGAAGTCGACGGCAAAGAGCACCGAATCGTCGTCCTGCAGGGGCATAACGACGATTCGGCCTGGATCAAGGTCGACGAGAAAACCGGCAAGAAAGCCTACCTGGACAACCGCCAGAACACGAAGGACTACGGCTTCATCCTCCTGCGCGACGCCACTTCCGGCAAGGAGACATACGGCGGCGGGCGAGCTCTTCACCTTGATTTCACCGACCCCGACGGCATCACCTACCTCGATTTCAACCAGACAGGGAACCTGCCCTGCGCGTTCACCTACTTCTGCACCTGCCCCTTCGCGCCCGAAGAAAACAACTTCGACTTCGCCATCACCGCCGGCGAAAAGACCCCAACCATCATCGACACTCCTGCTGAGTAATGAGTAGGCGTTAGCTCACTTGGGGAACCTTTCAAACCGTTTGGACTAGGACTAACCTCCAATTGAACGGATTCGGACATTCTCGGCGTGAGAATGTCCGAATCCGTTCAAAAGGCCTCATCGGCAAGGCAAAGCATCGGGTCAAGCAACCACGTCCGCATAAAAATGTTTGCATCGATGACGACTCTTCTCACGATTCCAGTCCCTTGCCTACCGAGTTTTCAAGGGCAACGAGGCTGGATCGATATCATACAGACCCAGATTATCGGCCAAATCGCGAGCCTCCTGCAAGTGAGCCTTTCGATGCATCTGCGCATCTCGGTAAGCAAGCACGTCCTCGCGAGCTACCATGCGCCGACCTGACTGTCCGTTGCGGAAGAACGGTAGACGTCCGGCGTCGAGAATACGTGCGACCGTACGCGCTGACATCTGCAGAATTTCAGCCGCCTCGCCGGTCGTAATCAACGACTGATTATCCGAAGCCGCTTCGGCTGCCTGCAGAGCAGCTTCGAAAGCCGAGCGATCCAGACGGTAGGTCTTGCCGTCACCCTGCAGAACATAGGGCGTATCCGGCTGCACCACTGCCTTATCAATCACCACCATGCTCATGATGACCTCCTTGGGGCGTATTCGAAACGCAATACGGTCATTATATCAAAAACGGCAAAATTGACAATACGGACAAAACTGACTTATTCGAATTCCTGTAATTGGAGGCATACTACGAATTACCCCTCCCCGAAGCCTCTCTTACCAGCCAAGAACCGTCTTCGAACCTAGGAAGTTACTTAGGAAGCAACCTTGTAACCTAGGAAGAATACTTAGGAACCTAGGAAGTTTTGATATACTAGCTTCCTAGGTAATGCAGAATATACTGTAGCGGCGAAACACATAAGGCAGGGGCTATGTTCTCGAGAATCTCCACCGACGCGGAGTTGGCAGCAGCTATTGCCGTTATGAAAGAAGCCGGCACAGATCTGGCGGATTATGAAATCAAAGACGCCAAAGGCGGATTCCCCTCCTCCGTTGTGGAATCAATGGTGGCTTTCGCAAACACTACAGGCGGCGTTATCATTCTGGGCATTTCTGAAAAGACATTTCACGCAGTGGATGTCGATGTCAGGAAACTGCAAAGTCAGCTGGCCCAAGCAGCACGGGATCTGATCAGCCCCGCCATATTCGCCGATATCCAAGTGCTGAACTATGAGCGCAAACCCATCGTGGTGGCAAATATCCCAGAATTGGATGCGCGGCAGAAACCCTGCTACATCAAGCGATATGGAAGACCAGAAGGTTCGTATCTGCGAACCGGCGACGGCGATTACAAACTGACCATGTACGAAATCGACCGTTTCATGGAAAATCAGTATCGCACGGCGCGCAATGACATTGCGATCGTCGACGACGCAACCATCGAGGATTTCGATAGAAAACTGCTATCTGGCTGGCTGGATATTCAGCGAAGCGGATCTTTCGGCGGCACCGCCTCAATGACGGACGAGCAGCTGATGACGAATCGCCGTGTCGTGGCCTATGATGCACAAGGCGTTGCACGGCCTACAATTGCCGGACTGTTTGCGCTCGGCGCATTCCCTCAGAAATTCTTCCCTCGCTTGAACATTGTGTTTTCAGCCTTCCCCACTGCAATCAAAGGAGACGCCTCCACAGGAGGGCATCGGTTTGTAGATTCAGAAAACATCGACGGCCCTATCCCGGTCATGCTCGTAGCGGCGCTGCGTGCTGTCTCACGCAATATTCGACACGGTGCGCTCATCAAAGGTGCCCTGCGCGAGGATGTGCCCGAGTACCCGCTTGATGCGATCAGGGAAGCAGTTGCGAACGCCTTGATGCACCGCGATTATTCGCTCGACGCCCAAGGTGCGCCCGTCCGGGTGGAACTGTATCCAGACCGCTTGGAAATCATCAATCCCGGCGGTCTGTTCGGACCTCTCACCGTTGATGAACTCGGGAAGAAAGGCAGTACGCAATCCAGGAATCAGTTCCTTTCCAGGATTCTGGAAGACACCCCGTACACGGACATCGATGGGCAGACAGGGCACGTGGTTGAGAATCGCGGCACCGGGTACGCGATCATCAAGGGCTCTCTGGCCGATGCGCTGATGCCGCCTCCAATCCCAGTCAGCTCATTAAGCGAATTCCGCATTATCTTCGGGCATCGCAAGATGACCGAACAGGAAGGCGCTTCTTACTCGCACGACAATATGAGATCGGCCATACTGGCCTACCTAGCGGAAAGGCAAAGCGCCAGCACCTCTGAACTGGCGAACGCCGCCGGAGTCTCCACCAAAACCATTCGTGATTATATTTCCCAACTGATGGAGGAAGGACTTGTGGAAGGCATCGGATCCAAATACAGCCCGAAACGCCGTTATCGGCTTATCGCATCGCACGGAGAGACGAGCAGCGTCGCCAATTAACCGACTAATCGACCGTGCGCCACAACGAACCTAGGAAGTTACTTAGGAAGTAACCTTGGAACCTAGGAAGAATACTTAGGAACCTAGGAAGTTGGTAGGGTTTAGCTTCCTAGGTACTTCCTAGGTTCCACGGCAGGAGTTAACTAGGTAATGGGCGGCAGAACTGAGTTGCCAGCCAATGCCCCGCTTCACTGCGATCGCGCCCTCATGTCGCGGATATCGGTCAGACTCGTTGTCATCCACACCGACAGCATCCATACCGACGAGAACCGGTGAAACCAAGCGAAAGGAGCCACACATGGTCATGAAGCGGTATGCGGCGCTCCTTCGCGGTGTCAATGTGGCGGGCCATAGGCGCGTGGCTATGGCTGAGCTGCGAGCGCTGCTGGAACGTCTCGGATATCAGCGCGTCGTCACATATCTGCAGAGCGGACAGGTCGCCTTTGATGCTGAAGGCTGCCTCGATGATGTGCTTGCGGCTCGAATCAGCCAAGCGCTGGCCGACGAATATGGTTCCGCTGTCGATGTGATTGTGCGGGACCATGATTACTTTGACGCAATTGTCTCGCACTGCCCGTTTCCCGCAGGCGAATACGCACCCAAACAGCTCCATGTCATTTATCGTTCGGCCCAGCCCGACCCGGCGCGGCTTGATCAGATCGACGCTACCGCATTGTTGCCCGAGCGATTCGCCGTGGGCGACCGAGCCATCTATCTCCTGCTGCCGGGCGGCATTGGCCGCTCCAAACTCGCCGCGCAACTCGTGCAGCCGCGCATTCTGGAATCCGGCATAATCGCCACGGTTCGCAATTGGAACACGGTCACGAAACTCGCAGCAATGACCGACGAGAAATAAGCGCGACGTAAACGGCCGGTACACCGTATCGTTCATCGCAGCGCAATCGGAACCGTCGTCGGTTTCGCCGCTTGATTTACGAAGCTCTACCACGACCGCGTGCGCTACCTCTGCCCAGCCTGTCACGCCCCATGCCATAATGAGCCTCAACACAAAGGCATGGAAAGGGTGCATCACATGGAATGCTTAGATATCGCGGTGTTGCTGTTCGAGGGGTTCGAGCCACTGGATGCGTTCGGGCCGGTGGAAATGCTGGGATATCTTGGCAAAATCGACGGGTCGCCGGCCGAGACCCGGCTGCGTTTCGTGTCGCAGCAGGGCGGATTGGTGCACGGCAGCTATGGCGTACCCGTGCAGACGACGCCGGTTTCGAGCGACGACAAACCTGACGTGCTGCTGGTTCCTGGTGGAGGCGGCACGCGCCCGCTGAGCAAGGATGCCGACTTCATCGCCATGCTCGACTCCTTGGCATCACGCTGCGAGCATTGCCTGACGGTCTGCACCGGTTCGGCGCTGCTCGCAGCGACCGGTCAGCTCGACGGGCGGTGCGCAACCTCGAACAAGCGCGCCCTGAATTGGGTGAAATCCGTGCGGCCGCAGGTCAACTGGCAAAATCAAGCCCGATGGTCGAGCGATGGAAAATACGTCACTTCATCGGGCATAAGCGCCGGCATCGATATGGCGCTGGGCTGGATCGCCGGGCAGTATGGCGTCGAACTCGCGCGACGCATCGCCGAGCACACCGAGTACCGCTGGACCGAAGACCCGCACGATGACCCCTTCGCAGTTGAGCCATCGTCTTCTCCTGCCGGTCAAACGAGCAACCAAGCATGAGCAGCACGGAATTCACCAACGCCGAGTCTATCGCTACACATTCTTCCGCCGCCGAGTCCAACGACGTGCCCTTCGTCGCTCAGTCCGATGCCATCGAATCAGTCAGCAATGAATCCACCAACACCGAGCGGCTGCTTCTTCAACGCCCGACTATGGAGGATTTGAACGAACTCCATGCGCTGCACGCCGATCTGCGCGTGTGGACGCATCTGCCCAGCGGCGTTCACACGTCAATCGGCCAGACTCGGACTATGCTGCTCGAATGGCTCGCCGATTGGGAACGCGATGGCATCGGCTACTGGGTTGCGCGAAACACGCAAGGCGAGTTTATCGGAGTCGGCGGCGTGCGTCTGATTGCAGCCGCCGCATCACTGCATTCTGCATCGAAACGCCCCGAGTCGAAGCAATCCTCCTACATTGGGTGGAATATCTACTATCGGCTTACGCCCGCGCGATGGCATCGCGGCTACGCGACTGAAATCGCGCGCAAGGCGCTGCAGACAGCACACACCCTGCACCCCGAAATGCCCGTTTTCATCAACGCCCTGGAACGCAACACGGCATCATGCAGCATCGCACTTCGTCTCGGATTCGCGCTCGCGCACAAAGACACCGACCCAGCCGCCGACAATCTGCTCCGCTGCCTCTACACAGACCGCCCCGTTGACGACTCAACAATCCGCGCCTTCCTGGGTTGACATATACCGCAGCCGCCTATCTCAACCCTCGGAATCACCGCCGCTTACCGCAGCGTAACACCGTCACAACGCCGCAAACAACGCACCGACGGTCTGCACGATGAGCTGGATGTTTAGCCCGGTGAGCACCGCCACGACCACCCACGCGAGGATGGCGAGCCAGAGCGGGTTGGCATGCTTGCCCATGACCTTTTTGGACGAGGTGAGCCACACGAGCGGCACCATCGAAATCGGCAATGCCACGCATAGGAACACCTGCGAGTAGACGAGCAAGCTGTCGAGGGCGGACTCCTTGCCGCCGAAGACGATGGCGCAGATGAGCACGGGGATGATCGAGATGACGCGCGTGACCAGCCGGCGCAGCCACAGCGGGATGTGCATGCGGATGAAGCCCTCCATCACGATCTGCCCGGTCAGCGTGCCGGTGATGGTGGAGTTCTGTCCGGATGCCAGCAATGCGACGGCGAACAGCGTGCTCAGGGCACCGCTGGCGACGGGGCCGGCCAGGGACGAGTCGCCCAGCGCGTTGTACAGCGAGGTGAAGGTGTCGAGCCCATCGCCGTGGCCATAGAACATCGCCGCGCCGAGCACGAGCAGCAGGCAGTTGACCACGAAGGCCACGCTGAGCTGGATGTTGGAGTCCCATGCGGCGAAACGCACAGCGTGGTCGACCTGCGCTTCGTCGCTGCGGTCCACCTTGCGGGTCTGCACGATCGAAGAGTGCAAGTACAGGTTGTGCGGCATCACGGTCGCGCCGACGATGCCGAGCGCCATTGTGAGCTGCGAGGGCTTCAGGATCGCGGGGGTGGGCAGGAAGCCGGCGAACATGGCGCCCATATCCGGTCTGGCGAGCGCCACTTCGTAGACGAACACGACTACGATGACCGCAATCAGCGCGGCGACGATGGCCTCGATCTTGCGGAATCCGATTTTCGTAAGCAGCAGCAACAGCAGCACGTCGAGCACGGTAAGCGCCACGCCGACAGTCAGCGGAATGCCAAACAGCAGATTGAGCGCGATTGCGCCGCCGATCACCTCGGCGATGTCGGTAGCCATCACGGCTAGTTCGGTGCAAATCCACAGCGCGACTCCGAGCTTGCGCCCGGTATGCATGCGCGTGGCCTGCGCGAGATCAAGCCCAGTGACGATGCCGAGCTTGGCGCACATGTACTGCAGCATCATCGCGATGAGGCTGGAAATCAGAATCACCGACATGAGCAAGTAGCCGAACTGCGCGCCGCCACCGATCGAAGTGATCCAGTTGCCCGGGTCCATATACCCTACGGCCACGAGCGCGCCGGGACCGGAGAAGGCCGCGAGATTCTTCCAGAAGCCCGAGGAACGGGAGGGGACGTGAATCGTCGAATTGATCTCCTCAAGAGACCGCCCGTTCGCGGTCGTCACCAGTGGGCGACGTGCGGAAGCGCCTGTCTCTCCTATATTTTTAATCATGGGTATTGCTTTCTACCTTCGTTTCAATATTACTATATTCGAGGGGTCGAACTTTTATGTAACAACAATAAATACGGCGTGGCGAAACACGCAAGACCCGCTGCGCAATCCTCTACCCAATTCACTACGCAATCCCCCGCGCAATCCCCTGTCCAATGATCGAAAACCAAGCGAACCCGCCACCCAGCGCAAAGCCAAGTCCCTGTTTCCAGCCCCCTTTCTGATTGCTCGCAGCGGACAATCAGCATTGCGCAAGACAACGGTCACATAGCGTGCCCATAGTTAAGTGCGTACGAGATTCACGCGCGGCATGCGTCACGGCTTCGGGGCGTGCGTCGACTACGCTGTAACCGAACGCTGTAACGCGGCTCGAAGGTCCTGCCGCAGGCCGCAAGAGAAGTGGAGAGCTGCATGTTCGTTCTCAAGAACGCATGGTCCGCATTGACGCATCATTTATGGCGCACCATATGCATCGTCGTCGTCGCGGCGCTGATCGTATCCGCCAGCCTGTTCGGGCTCGCGACGCGGCAGGCGAATGACACCGCGCATGGCACGGCATACAATTCGCAGCAGGTTTCGGCGGTCATCAGGCCCACCGCAGCCACGATGGCCACGCGCAACGGCGCGGACCTGTCCTGGACCAAGCATTATCTGTCATGGAACGACTACACTACCTACGCCACGGCAGTGCAGACGGCGCAATTGCAGTTCACCTATTCGTTCACCGAATCGCTGCCGGTGCGCCAAAGCGCATCGTTCACTGCGATTCCGGGCTCCGCTAGGCCGGATTCGAACGCTACGGGCGGAGAGTTCACGCTGCGCAGCTTCTACACGAAGGACGCTGCCGCAGCCAACGATCTGGGAACCTACAAGCTCATCGCGGGCAAGCAGCTCAACTACACCGGGCAGGACAAGACCGGCGTGCTGATCTCGCAGCAGGCGGCCATGCGCAACAAGCTCACGGTCGGCAGCGAGTTCAAGGTCGGCGACCCCTCGAATGCCTCGAAATCCTACACTTTCAAAGTGCTCGGCATCTACGCCTACACAGGCGACGCCCCCCAAGGCTACGGCTCGGATGCGAAGCTCGCGAAGGACAACCGCGAGAACGTAATCTACACCAGTTATTATGCCTTTGGCTCCAATGGCTTCGAGTCCACCACGGCCAAGAACTGGTCCGTGCCCGATCTCAACATCATGTTCCAGCTGAGCGGGGTTTCGGATTACAACAAATTCGTCAAAATCGTCAAGGCCGCGAAGCTGCCGTCCACACACACGGTTTCGTCGCCTTCACTTGAGGCCTATCACGAGAAGATCGCCCCATTGGTTGCGCTGCATACGAAGACGGAGCTGCTGATGGATATCGCGTGGATCGCCGGCGCACTGCTGCTGCTCGCGCTTGCAGCGCTGACGATGCGCAACCGCCGTGGCGAGCTATCGACCGCGCTGATTGTTGGTGCAACGAAGCCGCGCATCGGCTGGCAGCTCATGCTGGAACTGCTGCTGCCCACGCTGCTCGGACTTGCCATCGGCATGCTCGCCGGAGGCTTCGGCACCAAGCCGCTCGGGGCGGCGCTGCTGAGCGGTTCGGGCCTGAGCAATGGCACAATCGCCATGAACGCGGGAATCATTTGGAAGGTGCTCGGCCTCGGCCTGTGCGCGAGCCTGGGTCTGGGCATTATCGCCTCGCTGCGAGCGCTGCTGCTGCGTACCGATACCCTGTTCGAGCCGCGTGAGGAGGTGGCGCGATGAGCGAAAAGCAGCCTGAGAACGCAACGGAGGCGACCGGTCGCGAGAATCCGGAAGCCGTAAACGACACCACCGAAAGGGATATGGACATGAGCGACGACAACGAGACACGCGAGCTGCCCGATGAATCCGCATCTTCCTCGGATGGCGAGTCTGAAACCGCAGCGGAAGGCCGAACCGTGCAGTTCAGCGTCGTCTTCGATGACGATGAGGACGGGGATTTCGCGGTCATATCGGGCGATGGCGGACTCTCCGGTGATAACAATAACGATGACAACGACGATGCGGAAAGCGGGATTGGGGCTGATTCCGGTGCCGCTGCCAAGGCCGATCAGCCCGCCGATGATGTCAATTCGTCCGATGCGCAAGACTCAGATGCTCAGCATTCGGCCGCGCAAAACGCCAACAATCATTCCGCCGAGGCAGTCGCCAAGCAAGACGAATCGGACGACTCGCACGACGCACAAGCCGTGGGCGCAGACGCCATCAGCACAGACTCCGCAGACGACGAAGCATCCGAAAACGCCGCAGGCGATGTCGCAGCATTGAACGCCGCCCATGTCAAAGCGACGCTCGGACTCACCCAGTCGCAGGCCAATCCCCTTTTCGCAGCCGCGACGACGCAGGACGCGGCCGACTCCACGTCCGACTCCGCAGTAGCCCCCACGGAACGCATCGCTTCGCGGCTTGACAGGGAGATCGTCTCTCGGCGCGATGACGCCATGCTGCTCAAGTCCTACCCGAACTTCGCGCTGGACCATCTCACCGTAACCAACCGCAAATCGGGGCGCAGCGTGCTTGATGACGTGGATATGGCGTTCCACGCGGGCAAGCTGTACGCCGTATTCGTCGACGACGAGGAGCAGCGCACGGCGCTCATGTCCGTTATGGGCGGCTTCACCCGGGCGAGCAGCGGGCAGGTGCTGCTGAAAAGCGCGAATATCAATGAGCTGGAAATCGGCGAGATTCGCGGCCACCGCATCGGCATGATTCCGCAGCGTTTCGCGTTGCGCGAGGACCTCGACGGCGTGGCGAATCTGGTGTATGCGATGGACGCCTCCGGGCGCACGTTCCTGAAGCCCAAGCCACAGGTCGCGCGCGATCTGCTCAGCCGGGTCGGTTGCGAGGACATCCACGCCGGCGTCCCCGTGCGCGAGCTGCCCGCAGTCGATCAGCGGCGCATGGCGATCGCCCGGGCGATTAGCTGCGAAGCATCGGTCATCATCATCGACGGCCCTACTCTGGGGCTGGACGATGCCCAATCGCAGGAGATACTGTCCCTGCTGACCACGGTCTCGCGCAGCCGCGACACGCGGCGCAGCGTCATCATGCTCACCTCATCTGACGTCGATTGCGACGCGGCCGACACCGTGTACGACGTGGATGAGTGATTGTCGGCTCACACTTTTTGAGGACGACCAAAAAAAGTGTGAGCCAAATGAACACAAGCCATGTTATGTTTTATCGGCAAGAATAGCGCAATTTCAACGTTTCTTGCTATAAAAAATCGAACATAGTTTGTGCGTTTGGCTCACACTTTTTCTGGCAAGCGCAAAAAGTGTGAGCCTGTTACTGCACGAGACGCATCTCGAAGCGCTTCGCCAGTGCCGGAATATCAGGCGTGCCATATTTGGCCACGAGATCGAGCCATTGGCGCTTATTGGCCTCGCCATATCGGCCCGCCTTCGCGGCGTAAGCCTCGGCCGTGAGAAACTTCGGCGGAATCGACTTGCTGTGGTATTTGTCGGCCACCATGACGACCTCCTGCTCAAGGGTCATCGGCACGTAGTCCCCATCCGGCAGCGGCAAGTGCTGCGCCTTCACCTGCTCGCTGGTCAGCCCTACTCCGGTATGGTTCCGGGCGAATTGCGCCACCGATTCGTCCACGCCTTGTTCGAGCAGATACTCATAGCCCAGCAGCCCATGCAGGATGTAGCGCGGCCCGTCGAAGCTCAACGCGCCCCCGTCCGAGCCGTCGTCCTTAAGGACCTTGTAGGTGCCGATATCGTGCAGCATCGCCCCGAGGACCGCAAGCTTCTCATCCAGCAAGTACGGCGGCACCTTGCCTCCGCTTACCCCATCGGTCGGCGGAACGGCGGGTGCAGCAAGGGACAAGCTGCTCGTGGCGAGGCAGTCCGCTGATGACGCGGGTTGCCTCCCGCCCAGCTCAGCAGCGCCTGCGGGCAGCGTGCAACGCCGCACGAACAGCGCGTTCTGCCGGTGCACCAGCTGGCGGGTGATGGTCGCGATGATGACGCAATGCGTGTGGATGAGGTCGTAGGCCGCCTGCGAGGGCGCAATCGTCCGATGCAGCTCGTCGGCCTGTGCAAGCGTAGGAATGATTCCGGTCATACGACCATTGTAGGGAGTCGGTCCGAATGACTTAGATGGAGCGCAGCCTGAACTGGCCGGTGCGATTCGAGGCGATGAGCATCTCGTTGTTCTTCAGCGCGGTCCAGCCGTCGGCCTCATCCTGCTTGAAGCCCGAACTGGCCGCCACGACGCCCGCAGGCTCGCCGTTCTCGTCGTTCAGGGCGCGGTAGCGTAAGGTTCGGTAATCATAGACCTTGCCGCCACGACCGTAGCGGTTGTAAATCTCCACGACGCGCGACGCAGTTTCCTCGTGCCCTGCGGCGCACAGCACGATCAGCTGGTCCTCGCTCTGCAGCATGCAGTTGTAGCTCGACTTCGGGTAGCGCTGGCGCAGTTCGCGCACCGCCTGCGCCACGGCCTCGTCCAACGCGAATCCGAAGCCGATGTATTCCAGAATCACCGCGAAGAACATGGCCGAATCGCTGCGGCCACCCGTCGAAAGGAATATTTTCTCGTCAACCGGATAGTCGTGGCTGGCAATAATATTGCGGCCCTGCTCGTCCGAGATGTCGCCATTGTGGATGAAGCTCAGCCCGTTGGCGAAGAAGGGCTGCTGGTTTTCAAGGATCAGCGGCAGATTCGAGCTGGCCAGCCGCAAATGCCACAAGGCCCCGCGCGCAGGCTCTTCGGCGAGTTCGCCGAACACCGGATCGAATTCGGCGGCGAGCGTGGAGCGATACAGCCTCGTCCCGGTTTCCGGGCTGGGAGCGCCGCCATCGGGCACATACGGCGGTTCCACCGGCTCGGACAGCAGCGAAGCGCCCCAGCCGTCGTTGTGGATCTCGCTCAGGGCCCGGTAATCGGCCACCGCCTGCGATCCCAGGATGGCGTGAAGGCTTAGGTCGAAGCCCGCGGTCGCATATCCCAGTAATCTGCACATAACAGCCCACTGTAACGCATGTTTGCCACCCCGCACGCGGTAGGGTCATAAGCGATTCCTATAACGGGCGTTTAGCGGGCATTGAACGGCAAGCGCACAGCAGGCGTTCAGACCCGCTCAAACCGTTCAGGCCTTGCCGTCGGTCTCGCCTCTGCGATTCTTTGGAGCGGCTGCGGCAGACTTCTCAGCGGATTGTTCGGCGGCCGTTTTGCCAGGCTTCTTGGCAGTCTTGTCCGCATTATGAGGACTGCTCGTTTTCCCCGTGCCGGAGGCAGCAGACGCTTCGGTGTGCTTCTCAACAGCCTTTTCGACAGCAGCCTTCTCAGCAGCAGCCTTCTCAGCAGCCGGCTTCTCGGCAGCGAGTTTGGCAAGACCTGCAGAAACGCCAGGATTAGCCGACGAATCAGCAATCTTGACCTCAATCTTGCCGCCAGCACCAACCACAGAGCCAGCACCGGCACCAGACCCACGACGGGCATCATTCGCCTTCACGGTCTCGCGGCGCAGGCGCGGCGGCCGGCGCGTGGTGACGAACAGCGGCTGCACTTCGATCTGCGGATTGTAGGGTGCCAGGCCGAACCACTTGATCGGCGAACCGACCAGATGGCGAATCGCATACTTCATGCGCAGCGACAGCGCCTCGCGCATTGAAATATTCGATTCAGGCATCAGCGCCTTGTGCACCAGCACATAGCGAATCGTGCCGATATCCGGGTCGGCATCGATCTTGGGGTACGCCGACTTCTGCTGCGGCAGCTCGCCGGTGCGCGAAAGATCGTGCATCACCTGATGAATGTAGGCCGGAATCGACTGGGAGACCTTGAATCCGATGCGGATGCGTACACGATATATATAGTTCGTTCCGAAATTCTCCACCGAATACTCGCGGGTGAACGGCTGATCGGTAGTCTCCACCGAAATGGCCCACCAGGCGCGGGCGCGCTTGGGATGGTCGGCGAAAATGGAGAAGAAGATGTCAGTGTCCAGCCGCTTCATCTCGGTGTCCGACGTCAGATACACGATGTTGTCGGAATAATACGGGATGCGGAAGTCGCCGTGCAGCTTGTCGAGCGCGGGCAGGAAGTCGGTGGGCCGCATGTGGCGGCGCTGCAAGCGCTCGATTTTGGTGCCGTCATTCCACGTGACCATGATGAGCAGAATCAGCATGGTGAGCAGCATCGTGAACCAGCCGCCGTGCAAAAACTTTGCAGCCGATGAAACGAAAAACATCGTCTCGACGGCAATGAACAACACGCAGAATGCGATGGAGAATAGGTGATGGTGGTGATGATGCAAATAAACCGATAGCAAAATCGTGGAATTGATCATCGTAACGGTAAGCGCCAAACCGTATGCGGCAGAGATGTGTTCGGAATCACGGAACAGCATGAGCACGCTGAGAACAGCCACGCATAATACTGTATTGACGACAGGAATGTAGAGCTGGCCGCGCGTACGTGATGGGTAGCGCACCTGCAGATGCGGCATCCAATTGATGCCCGTGGCCTCGGAAACTATGGTGAACGCGCCGGAGATCAAAGCCTGCGAGGCGATGATGCCGGCAGCGACGGAGAGCGTCACCGCGACATAGCGCACATCAGGATTGAGCATATCGAAGAAGGGGTTAAGCCCCTCGACATTGGCGTAGGCTGCATTGTGCTGGTTGCGCAGCATCCATGCGCCTTGGCCGAAGTAATTCAGCACCAGCGCGACCTTGATGAATGGCCAGGTGAAGTAGATGTTGCCGCGTCCGACGTGGCCCATATCGGAATACAGCGCCTCGGCACCGGTGGTCGAGAGGAACACCGTGCCCATAAGCGCGATGCCGGCCAGGTTGTGCGAACTGAAGAGGAATCTGACGCCATAGACCGGGTTCAGGGCTGCAAATACGCTCCAGTCGTTGCTCAGACTCACCATGCCGACGATGGCGAGGAAGGTGAACCAAGTGAGCATGACGACGCCGAAGATCTTGCCGATGCTTTCGGTGCCGCGCGATTGCACGGCGAAAAGCGCGACGATGATCACCGCTGTTATGGTCAGCGCCAGATTCGGATTCATGCTGAACACCGGCGCAAACGCCGGAATCGTCTTCAGGCCTTCGACTGCCGACGAGATCGAGACCGCCGGGGTGAGCACCGAATCTGCGAGGAAGGCCGCGCCGCCGAGCATGGCCGGAATCGTAAGCCACGCACCGTATTTGCGAATCAGCGAGTACAGCGCGAAGATGCCGCCCTCGCCATTGTTGTCAACGCGCAAGGCGATGAGCACATATTTGACCGTGGTAATCAGCGTGATCGACCAGAACACCAGCGACAGCATGCCGAGCACCGCGCTGCGGTCGACGTTGCCCAGCCCGCCCTGACCGGAGATGAAGGTCTGCGCGGTGTACAGGGGCGAGGTACCGATGTCGCCATAGACTACGCCGAGCGCGACGATGGCCATGCCAAAGGAAACCTTGTCGGGGCTGTGCTGCACCTTGATCCACCAGCGAGCCAGCGGGCCCTTATTGGCCATAAGCGCGAGCCGCTGCTCCTCCTGGCGCTGGGTCTGCTCCTGCTTGGCGATCTCCTCGCGCTCCTCTTTGGTGAGCGTGCGGCGCGAGACCTTCGGCGCGTTCGTGAAGGTGTCGGCTTTCAGCAGGGTGCTATCCGACTGGGGAGGCGCGGGCTTCCTGCCGATTTTGCCAGTCGGCTTGCGCTGCTCCTGCTGTCCCTGATGTACCTGTTTAGCCTGTTTGCGATGTTGGTCGTTGCTCTGCGACCGCTCCGACGCCCTGTTCCGACGCGACTGCACCATGATGCATCCTCCATTGCGCAGACCTCTGCGTTGTGTTCACTGGCCTGCAACCGCTGACGAACACTGTGGTATGAGTGTGTTGTGGTTGTGCTGTAACTGTGTTATGTAACTGTTATGTCACTGTGTGCTGTACTTATGTTATGTGGCATTTTTCAAGCCAAGCCGCCAGTCTATACTGCCTATCGACAGATGCCAACTTCTCTTCACAAGTGGGCGGCCATGCAGCGGTTAATGCGATCAGCTGCACGTGATGCCTATTGCGTGGCAGCGCACGCGGTATCGTACGTTTTCCTTATTGCTCGCGCAGTTCGTATTGGAAAACGTACGCTTATCCGCACTCAGTGTACGTTTTCCAATACGAACTGCGTGACCGTGTAGTACAACGTACGCTGCCGAGCTGCATATTGCATGGGAATCCCTGCGCCTGATCCCCTGTGCGGCGTCCGCAGGCCTGTATTCTTTACCGAATCACACTCCGTACACGGCGTGCGTGGTGCGCCGCGTGGCCTGGGCCACTTCGGCAATCGTCATATCGGTGGCTTCGGCGAGCGCGGCAAGCGTGTAGGGGATCATATAAGGCGCATTGGTGCGGCCGCGATAGGGCATGGGGCTCAGATACGGCGCGTCGGTTTCGACCATGATATGCTCCGGGCCGACGATGCGGGCGGACTGCCGAATGCCATCATTGCCCTTGTAGCTGACCGTGCCTGAAAAGCTCAAATACCAGCCGTGTTCCTTGGCTATCTGCGCCATTCCGGCATCGCCCGAATAGCTATGGAACACCGTGCGCTCGGGGCTGCCGTCGGCCAGCAGCGCCTCGATGACTTGCCTGTGCGAGTCGCGGTCGTGGATCTGCATGGGAAGATTCAGCTCTTTCGCCAGCGCGATATGCGCGCGAAAGGCCTCGCGCTGAATGTCGGTGGCGGCGGCACCCGTGCGGAAGAGATCCATACCGGTTTCGCCTATCGCGACAACCTGGCTTGGATAGGCTTTGGCGAGCCGCGCGACCTCGGCGAGCGCATCCTCGAAACTCGTGTCGTGATACGGCTTGTACGTAACCGGCAGACCATCCGGCCCCGGCACCCCGCGATGGCCGTGCAAAACCGCCTCATTCGGGTGAATCGCAAGCGCCGCATGCACGGTATTCGGGTGGTCCAGCGCCATCTGCACAGCCGTCATGAGGTTCGGCAGCTCGCACCCGACATCGATGATGCCCTCCACGCCGACCGCGCTGGCCTGGCCCAGCAGATCGTCAACGCCGTACACCGGCACCTCCGGCTGGCCCTTCTCCTCGGCCTGCCGCCGCATCTCGCGGGCGAAGGGCACGACCGAGGCCACATGCGTATGATCGTCAACGACATGCACGCCCTCGGGAAGCGGTTCGGGGGCAGGCGCCCAGCTGCGTTTGCGATGATGATGGCTCATGACGCCTAGTGTATGCGGAGGTCTGGCGTGTCCCATACCCAAGAAACTCGGCAGTCCTAGTAGCGACGTCACGCAAATAAGGTCGTTTGCGTGACAAACGTACTAGAAATCACTGGTTCTCGTATTGTCGTCACGCGAAACCATCAGTTTACGTGACGACAATACGAGAACGCTGCTGCTACAGCCGAAACCGGCGAGGCACCTGCGCATCTGCCATTGGTTATCGGGGCAACGTGCACGTCATATCGTTGGGCATCGGGTGCCCATCGGCAGTGCAGAACACTTTCAGGGCATCCTCGCCGAGGAATACGCGGCTCGTCAGCGCTACCTCGCCCCCATTGAGATAGATTTCAAGCACAGAGTGATCAAAGATGCAATCGACAACCACTGCATCCCCAGAACGCCAGTCCGGCGCGAACGTTGCGATGCGGATTGCAGAAGTTTGCTCTCCGGCACCTTGATATAAGGTTTGACTACGATCAAGCGTGATTGTGCCGCCTTCGAAGTGCATGTCAAGGGAACAGCGTCCCGCTTCGATGCGAATCATCGCCTGCTCGTCGTATTGCGTGATGAACTGCAGCCGCCATGCACGCTGGCCGCCCAGTGGCAGCAGCTCGCCGTCCTTGGGCAGACCATCGGCAGATATCTCGAACTGTGCTCCGAAGCATTCCGGTGTCGGCGCGGGGTTCTGTCGCACGACCTTGCCGTGCAAGGTAAGCTTGCGCGGCAAGGTCAGGGAGTGCAGCCAGCCCGCACTCGTCAACGAGGGCAGGCCGTCCTCTCCTGCATTGCCAGCCCATCCGATGAGCAGCATGGACCCGTCTGGGCCCGCGAAACATTGCGGCGCATAGAATTCTGTTCCACCGTCGAGTTCGCGGAATCGCGTGCAGTTACGAAGAACGTTGCCATCAAGATCGCCTATGACGTAGCCGCATTGGAATGTGTTCTGGAACCGTTCGCCATCGCGCCTGAGTCCTTGCGGGCACCACAGCGCCACGGTTCGCTCGCGGCCGGAGACTTCGTCCTTAAGCGTGAAAATATTGGGGCATTCCCACATAAAACCGAAGTCGGCGAGCTCTTCCGCGTCTGGGCCTGCGAACTGCAATTCGCCGTCGAAACGCCAGTCACGCAGGTTCGGCGACGAGAATAGTGCGATGGCACCGCTTTCGTTGGCTCGCTGTGCACCGAGGCACATCCGGTAAGCGGCATCCGGCGAGGCGCTGAACGAGTCGCCGGGCCGGCCAAAGACCATCGGGTCACGGAAATGGGCGGTATAGCCACCCGGGATGACTGGGATGACTGGATTGTCCGGCCACTTCTCGCAGCGCCAGATGGGCAGCGCATCGTCGGCCTTCTGCGCTGACAGGCTGCGCCCAGCCTCACCCCTCACCGCCACACCGTTCTTAGCCCCACCGCCCTCGGTCATATCGAAAGCACATTGGTATGCATGCCGCGCGCCGGACGGATCCTTGACATTGCCGGTGTACAAGCATGTGACGTGGTCGCCGAAAGCGACAGCGCTGCCGGAGTAGCACCCGTCCTTGTCATACCAACGCTCTGGTGCGATGGCTGGCTCAACGTGCTGCCAATGGATGAGATCAGCTGACACCGCATGCCCCCAGTACACAGCTTTCGCCTCTGGAACGTAAGGGCCCCACTGGTAGAACACGTGATATCGGCCGTGCCAGTAGACCAGGCCATTCGGGTCGTTCAAGCGGCCAACGGGCGCAGCAATGTGCCAGACTGGGTAGTCGTGGTCGTTATGAACGCGCTCCAACGCCGCTCGGCGTCGGGCGTCCGCAAGATCCAAAAGATCATATTCTGTCGGTTGCACGATTTCATTATAGACCAATATGACAATCGTTTGCTATAGGCTAAGTTCCGGCAACACGTGCAGCACCCACTGTGGTTAGCCATACAAACAGACAGCCATACGTTTAGAATCGACACGCACACGTCGTCTCGATATGTCAATCGTTTGACATATTTACATAAATCCGTTATCCTGAGACTCGACAGCTTGTTTACCCGCTGTCAACCCAATGTCATGTAACCGCGTGTTGTTCACCGAGGAGCGAATCATGCAACATAAACAGGTAGCCAAGGACGTCCTAGCGGCGCTCGGCGGCCCGAAGAATATTCAGGCAGCGGCGCACTGCGCAACGAGACTGCGCATTGTCACCATCGATAAAACGGCCATTGACCAGCAGGCGCTTGACGCGAACCCTGATGTCAAAGGCACATTCGAGGCCGGCGGGCAGTTCCAGATCATCATCGGGCCAGGTGACGTCGACAAGGTATACGACGCCCTCATCAGCGAGGCCGGCATAACCGGAGCCACAAAGGACGAAGTCAAGCAAGTCGCGGGCCAGCAGGGCAACTGGGCCGTTCGGTTCATTAAGACGCTTGCTGATATCTTCGTGCCAATCCTGCCCGCGCTGATTGCTGGCGGCCTGCTCATGGCGTTGCACAACATCATCGGACCAGGCGGCTTGCTCGGTAAGGATGGGCTACCCGGAATCTGGCCAGCTACCGCAGGCATCATCGACCTCGTCAACATGCTTGCTGCGGCCGCATTCACCTTCCTGCCCATTATCGCCGCGTTCTCGGCCGCGAAGCGCTTCGGCGCGAATCCGTATCTCGGCGCGACGATTGGCGCAGCGATGGTCATGCCTCAACTGGTGAACGGATATAATGTTGCAGCTACAGTTCAGGCAGGGAAGATGCCGTTCTGGGATGTCTTTGGGCTCCACGTCGCACAGGCGGGGTACCAAGGTTCAGTCATCCCCGTCCTTGCCGTCGTATATCTCATGTCGGTTGTCGAGAAGCTGTTCCACAAACTGCTGCGCGGCACGATCGACTTCCTCTTCACGCCGATGATCACCATTCTGATCACCGGTCTGGCAACGTTCATTTTCGTCGGCCCGATCATGCGCACGGTCAGCGACGCCCTGACGAATGGCATCCTGTGGCTCTATTCGTCCACGGGAATCTTCGGCGGCGCGGTCTTCGGCTTCTTCTATTCGCTTATCGTCGTCACCGGCCTGCACCAGAGCTTCCCTCCGGTGGAACTGGCGCTGTTCGAAAAGGGCGGATCTTTTATCTTCGCGACCGCATCTATGGCGAATGTCGCGCAGGGAGCTGCCTGCCTCGCGGTCTTCCTGCTCATGAAGAAAAAGAGCAAGCTGCGCGCACTCGCCGGCGGGTCGAGTTTCTCAGCGCTGCTGGGCATCACCGAACCGGCTATCTTCGGCGTGACCCTGCGCATGCGGTTCCCGTTCTTCATCGGCATGTGCGCCACGGCGGTTTCCGGTGCCCTGATCAGCTACTTCCACGTCGTGGCAACGGCGCTTGGCGCGGCCGGTCTTCTGGGCTTCGTCTCGATCAAGACCCAGCGCATTCCGGAGTTCTTCCTCTGCATGGTGGTCAGCTTCGTGCTATCGTTCGGCGCGACTTACGCATACGGAAAATACCGCTTGCACAAGGGGCTTCCGCTCGACCCGGACGCGCCGCTCGCCAGCGCTGAAAACGACAGCACCGACAGCATCAACGCTCCGGAGCCGATTCCGGGCGCTACAACAGACTTCGATGTGACTTCGCCGGTCAACGGCGACATTATGGCGTTGTCCGACGTGCATGATGCGTCCTTTGCCCAAGGACTGCTCGGCCCAGGTGTTGCTGTTGCGCCGCGCGAAGGCGATGTCGTCTCGCCAGTCGATGGCGTCGTGCGCGTCGCATTCCCCACCGGGCACGCCTACGGGCTGCAGAGTGCGAGCGGCATCGAATTGCTCATTCACATCGGTTTGGACACGGTGACTCTCAACGGCAAGTACTTCGAGCCCCAGGTCAAGGCCGGCGACTTCGTCCGCCGCGGCGACGTGTTGGCGCACGTCGATTGGGAAGGCCTGAAGTCAGAGGGCTTTGACATCACGACGCCAATCGTGGTCACGAACGCCGCGACGTTCGCGGACGTTACCGTTCCGCAGCGCGAGAAACCAGCCATTTCGACCAACGATGTCGTTCTGAGCGTCGAGAACAAGCTCGTGGCCGAGTCCACGGCTGCGTCGGAAGAGCAGCAGCAACAGGCGTAGCTGGGCATGCTTCACATGCAGCAGCGTGCTTCATGCTGTGAAGTACGCTGCTGCCATACTGTCATACATACTGCTGCATGCGTTTGGGCCCGCACGGATCCGCCTAGGACCATGCGTATTCGCGGTGCGTATTCGCGGTGCGTATTCGCGGCACTCGCGCCGCTCACGCCGCCTGCGGCTACGCCGTCCATCCTCGATGCATGTCGACGGGCAGCACAATCTCGTCGGGCGGCCTGACCGACGCTGTGGCACCGATGCGCGCAAGCAGCACGGAAACGGCACGCTCGGCAATGCGGTCGATCGGCTGCACGACGGTGGTCAGACCAGGAACGGATTGCGTGACCATCGGCGTGCCGTCATACCCGACGATTTTGAGGGCATCAGGAACCTCAATGCTTCGCCGCTTCGCCCATTCAAGCGCGAGCAGCGCCGTGAGATCGTCAGTGGCGAACAGGCCGTCAAGCCCGGATTGGCGATCGAGCCAATCGAACAATCGCGCCTGCCTAGCCTGCCGTGGCGTATCGAAGCCGTATTCGAAGACATTCGGCGTAATGCCAGCGGCCTTGAGCGCTGTCCGATATGCCCCGGCGCGGGCATTCTGCGGCGAATCCGTTGCGGTAACCAGCACGATCGATCGGCATCCCTGGTTGATCAAAAGCTCGGTGGCGATGCGCCCGCCCATCGCATTGTCGCTGCGGACGTTGGGGATATGCGCGCCCATCTGCCGGTCGACAGCGACGATTGGCAGGGTCGCATGGGCATAGCCATCAATGAGATCGTTATGCGCGCTCGTGATGATGCCGTCGACCTGATTCGCCTGAAGCAGGTCGAGGTACGCGCGTTCCTGCTCAGCCTGCCCTTGGCTGTTGCACAACAGCATCTTGTAGCCGGAGGTGGCGAGGGCGCCTTCAATCGCAGCGGCGAGTTCGCCGAAGAACGGGTTGGCGACCGTCGGGACGATGAGACCGATGAGATACGTGCGCTGGCCAAGCAATGATCGTGCGATTTCGTTCGGCCGGTATCCAAGCTCATCGATCGCCTGATGCACGGCCTGCTTCGTCGCGGCGCTCAAATACCCGCGATTGTTGAGAACCCTCGATACTGTCGTGACCGACACGCCAGCGCGCTTCGCCACATCGCTGAGCTTCGGTTTGGCCATGTTTCTCGTTTCAACGGGTCTGTGCTGTTACTGTACTATCGGCGGCTGGCGCTCGTCGTGCAACAAGGCACCAGCCAACGTCAACGTCTTAGCCCAAGTCTACTGGGCTGCAGGACTCCCCATTGGCGGGTGATTCGCCAAGTCCCTGCCCGCCGTGCCCACTGGGCTCCCGTGCTCCCGTGCCCCCGTGCCCCCGTGCCCAGCATGCCGATACGCGAGAACTCGATGCCCACTAGTAGCGACGTCACGCAAACGAGTCTGTTTGCGTGACAAACGTACTAGGAATCACTGGTTCTCGTATTGTCGTCACGCAAACAAGCAGTTTTGCGTGACGACAATACGAGAACGAAGCCGCTACAGCCGGAAGCGGCGAGGCACCTGCGCATCAGTGAGCAGCGATACTATCTTTTCGCGGTTGAACAGGTCATCGTAATCGAAACGAATGATAATGCTCACGCCAGCCGCCATAAGAACCTGTTCACGTCGATTCTGCTGGTTCACAATGGCTTTGATGGTGCGACGCCCCGTCATGCTCGGATCTACGTACTTCGCCATGCCGTCATATTCGACCACGACAATCCGGCCATCCGGAAGCGTCCATGAAAAATCGACGCGGCATCGTTCTGCGCCATTGCGCGGGTTCACGAATACACGCTGCAAGTCAGGAGGCACGAACCCCTCTTCAATGGTCGCACCGCGGAGCATCGACTCGCCGCCGTTCTCGCTGCGCGGATCGACATAGGTCAGCAGCAGTTCGATAGCTGCGCAATCACCATGCATCGCTGCGCACGCCGCCCTCACCTCATCTGCTGTGACCGCCGTCAAGGCAAAGGCCGAGTCGAATATGGCAAGAGCTTGACAAAACGGCAGCAGCATTCCGCAGTCAACCAACGTACGGGCAATCGACGTCACGCGAACCCCGCCAATAACGCACACCGGAATCGTCGCCATATAAATACGGTTGAGATTCGTGCTATGCAGTTTCCCGGATTTATTCGCAGTATCGGCGATATACACGCCTGCACGGTGAATGGACCACTGATGCTCAAAGCCGTGGAACGCCGCAGAAGTCGGCCCTGCAAACACCCATGACGGGTGAAGAATCATGAGCGCCCTTGCAATATGCATGGTTTTCTGCGTCAGATTGAGCAACGCCCAATACTCCGCATCTGCGAATATGCCTCGATACGGACTGACTACCTGCTTGCAGTGAACTCGCCGGAGCAAAGCCATCTGGTCGGCATGATTCTGCGCAATGGCACATCGCTGATGGTCGCTCGCCGTCGTCAGCAGTCGAGTAATGCGTGAATGAGTCCTCATAGCAATTCACACTACGGCTCATCAGTCAGGCAGCAGAGAGTTTCCGGGCATTGTGGAAAAAGGCTACCATTCCGGCGTGTTGTGGATAGAGTGTGGACAACTCAGACGCGAATATTCCGAATGTGGATAACTCCGAAGCATGCGCCCCATCCACTAGTACGTTTGTCACGCAAATGAGGCTGTTTGCGTGACAACCGTACTAGTACCAGCCAGTCCTAGTAGAAACATCACGCGAATAGGGTCGTTTGCGTGACAAACGTACTAGTAACCTGCCTGATTAATGAACTTGCCACCTACTTACCACCTACTTACCACTTAACTTAACACTTAACCGGGTATATGGTAAGTTAAGTGGTAAGTTAAGTGGTAAGTTCGAGAGGGTTGTCAATGACCGCAGAAGAGCTCCGCACACTCATTGAGTCGATGCGTCAGATCGGCAACGATACCCAGACCTGCGAGGTCAAGGAAAGCGCACGCAAGATATCGTCTTCACTCGTTGAAACGCTTTCCGCCTTCTCGAACGGGAATGGCGGCACCGTAATCCTCGGCATTTCCGAGCAAAACGGCTTTACCCCCGTGCCAGAGTTCAACGCACGCGCCATGCAGGATGCGTTCATTTCGCAATGCGACAAGCTCACTCCAATCGTCAGGCCGGTCATCGAGATTCTGCCATTCGAAGATACCCTTGTACTCTGCGCCCGAATCGAGGAGATGCTGCCAAGAGACAAGCCATGCTACATAACCGAACGCGGCCAGTATCGCGGCTCGTACATTCGCACTGGCGACGGCGACATGCGATTGAGCAGCTACGAGGTCGACCGACTGCTGGAAGAGCACGAACAGCCGAATTTCGATAACGACATTGTGGCTGACGCGACCATCGACGATCTCGACCAACACCTTGTTGAATCATTCATCAGGCGTCAACGCGAACTGCATCCTCGCATTCTCGGCACCAAAAGCGACGAGGATCTTCTGCTGGATCTGCATGTCCTCCGCCAAGATGAAAACCATCATATGAGGCCGACGCTTGCCGGCATCATGGCGCTGGGAACCTTCCCGCAAAAATACTATCCGCGTTTGAACGCCACATTCACCGCCTTCCCCGGAACCACGAAGTCCGAACGCACTAGCGATGGCCGCCGATTCCTCGACACGCAGACCATAATCGGCCCCATTCCAGCGATGGTTGCGGATGCCATCGCCGCTGTAGCTCGAAATACGAGAAACGGTGCCATCATCGAAGGCGCATTCCGCAAGGACGTACCCGACTATCCCGTCGCCGCAGTGCGCGAAGCCCTCTCCAACGCGCTGATGCATCGTGACTACTCGCCGGCGGCTCGCGGCTCGCAAGTGCAGGTGAACCTGTATGCCGATCGATTGGAAATACTCAATCCAGGAGGGTTATTCGGCGCAGTGACCGTTCGCACCCTAGGTCAGGAGGGCGTTTCAGCCTCGCGAAACCAATGGCTGTCCAACATTTTGGAGACCACGTCATACCCCGATGGCGGGTATGTTGTGGAAAACCGGGGAACGGGATATCGCGAAATCGAGGATCAGCTCGAAAGCGCCCTGATGAGCCCGCCGCACCCCAAGGACACCATTGCATATTTCAGCTTGACTATGGATAAACGCCGGATAACAGCAAGCGAATTGTCCTCACAATCTAGCGAGAACGTCGATCAAGCGATTCTGGATGCGCTGCGCAAGCGGCATTCCGTTTCCGCGAAAGACTTGGTCGGCATCTCAGGGCTTTCAAGAACGACAATCAACAATCATGTCAAAAACCTCATCGAACAGGGTCTTATCGAACCGACCGAACCAGCACGAAGCCCGAAGCAACGGTACAGAATCGCGCCGTCAGACAAATAACGCATACTCAGGCGGCTAGGGCAATCGGTTGAATCTGGCCGTTTGTGGCTTAGCGGCTTGCCCGGCTCCTGAACTTGCCACCTACTTACCACTTACTAACCAGAGGTGTTAAGTTAAGTGGTAAGTAGGTGTCAAGTTTCGCTGCCGGTGTCCTGTCGCAGAACACCGGCAGAGGCCGAACGCGCCGCATGCGCCCCATCCACTAGTACCTTTGTCACGCAAATGAGGCTGTTTGCGTGACAACCGTACTAGTAACCTGCCAGTCCTAGTAGAAACATCACGCGAATAGGGTCGTTTGCGTGACAAATGTACTAGTAACCTGCTTGATTAATGAACGCGCCGCATGAGCCTCAGACCCCAAGCCCCAGACCTCAGGAGTTGTTCAGCAGGCGCAGCACACCGCGGCGGGCCTTGTGACCGGCGGCGCGCAGGCCGCTTCGCGCACCATGGTAGCCGTATTTGGCCATCAGCGTGCGAATCAGCTTGTCCCCCTCGCTGAAGACGAGCACGCTCAGCCCCAGCGCCCAGCAAATGAGCCATTCCGTTGCCGAAAGCGGGCCGACACCCAGTACTGCAGCGGCAGCCGGGATGTACATGACACTCGCGTGCACGATCAGTGCGAGGACTGCTGCAATCAGCAGGAAGGGGTTGCGCAGCGGATTGAGCCGGAAGATCGAGATGTTCTCCGAACGCGCCGACATCGACATGAAGAAGTTGAAGAGCACCAATAGTGTCAGCGCCATCGTCCGCGCGGTCGTCTCATCATAGCCATCGTCGATCATCACGCGGAACATGACGAGAATGCAGATGGCCATCCACAGCCCGCACACCGCGGTTCTGGCCCACATAGCCGCCGAAAGCAGCCCTTCGTTCGCCTTGCGTGGCGGGCGGGAAAGCTCGTCGCCCTGGCCGGGTTCGAAGGCGAGCGCGATATCCTGCACGCCGTTGGTGACGAAGTTGATCCAGAGCATCTGCAGCGGCATGAAGAGCAGCGGCATTTCGGCAATCACATTGACGCCAACTGCGATCACGGCCGCGACCGCTGTGGAGAGCAGGAAGAAGGCCGATCCACGAATGGCCTTGAAGGTGACGCGCCCTTCACGCACCGCTTGCGTGATGGTGACGAAATTGTCGTCGGTGAGCACCACGTCACTGGCCTCGCGGGCCACGTCAGTGCCCGACTCGCCCATGGCGATGCCGACGGAGGCGGCCTTCAAGGCCGGAGCGTCATTGACACCGTCGCCAGTCACTGCGACGGTATGGCCCTCGTCTTGCAGGGCCTCCACGATGCGCAGTTTGTCCTGCGGCGATACTCTGGCCGCAATCGAAGTCTCTTTGAGCCGGGCTTTGAGCACTTCATCGCTCATTTCGAGCATTTCGCTGCCGGTTATGGCGTTGTCAGTGTGGCGCAGCCCCAGCCGCTCGCCAATCGCCTGCGCGGTCAGCGGGTGATCGCCGGTGATCATCTTGACTTCGATGCCGGCCTGCGCGCATTGCGCAATCGCCTCGCGCACGCCTTCACGCGGCGGATCGAGCATCCCCTCAAGCCCTAGGAAAATCATCGATTCCGGTTCACGGTAATCCTGCGGGCGGGCGTCCGGCCCGAGTTCACGCATGGCCACGCCGATGACGCGCAGCCCCTTGCCGCCCATAGCCTCGTAGACTTCATCGATGCGGGCAAGGTCGATTGGCTCGGCCGCCGCGCTGCCGTTGCTGGCATCGGCACTATGATCGCCAGTTCCACCGCTATTTCTACCGCTTTCAGCAACATCAACATTCGCGCCAGTCCCGCCGTTATTTCTACCGCCTTCAACGGCCATCGTCGCGCACATGGCCGCGACGGTATCGGGCGCGCCTTTGACATATTGCGTGTAGCTGCCATCGGCGTTGCGTCGTATGGTCATCGAGTAGCGCAATTCCGGCTCGTACGGCGTTTCGAACACAATCGGCAAGTCGCGGTCGCTTTGCGAGACGGCACCCATCTCGTCGGCCGCACGGGCCATCGCCACATCCACTGCGTCACCGCCATAGCGCACCTCGCCGGATGCCTCGACGTGCCGATGCGCCTCATTGGTCAGCGCGCCGGCTCGCAGCAAACGCGCCACGTCGTCTTTCCACAGTTGAGACTCGACATCCTCCTGAGACACGCATTCGTGCGGCTGCGCTGCCCCGATCGAACACGTCTCGACTGTCATGCGATTCTGCGTCAATGTGCCGGTCTTATCGGATCCGATAACCGTAGCCGAACCCAGCGTTTCCACCGCAGGCAGCGTGCGCACGATGGCATTGCGCTTGGCCATGCGCGAAACCGCCAGCGACATCGCCACAGTCAGCACGATCGGCAACGCCTCGGGCATTGCCGCGACGGCCAGTGCGACCGAGGAAAGGAATGCATCAGTGGGGTTGCCGTTGATGATCGTGCCGCCGATGAAGACGAACAGCGCTACGATGATGACCGCAATCGCGATGCCGCGCTCGGTGCGGCTCATGATCTGCTCAAGTGGAGTCGAGGCGTGCGTGCCGATGACCAGATCGTTGATTTCGCCCAGCTCGGTGTTCGATCCGGTGCCGACAACGACGCCGCGCCCGCGCCCGCCAGTCACCATCGTGCCGGAGAAGGCAATCGATTTGCGGTCGCCCAGCGGGGCATCCCGGTCGCTTACCTTGGTGTTCTTGCTGGCATCTTCGCTTTCGCCGGTCAGCATCGATTCGTCGATGCGCAAATTATTAGTCTCGATAAGGCGCAAATCAGCTGGCACACGGTCGCCGCTTTCCAGCAGCACCACGTCTCCCGGCACAAGCGAAGGCGTCGAAAGCGAGGCCACGCGCCCATTGCGAATCACCCGGCTCGTCGGCGTCGACAGCGACGCCAGCGCCCGCACGGCTTGATTCGCCTTGATCTCCTGATAGAAGCCGATGATGGCATTGAGCAGCAGCACCACGAAAATCGCGATGGCATCCACATGATGATCCAGCGCCATCGTGACGATGCCGCAGACGATAAGCACCGCAATCAGCGGGCTTTTGAACTGCAGCAGAAACACTTTCCACTTGGGTGTCGGCACGGCGGCTTCCAGCGCATTCTCGCCGAAGATGCCGAGTCTGCGCTTGGATTCCTCGCTGCTCAGGCCGTTCGCCGCGGTGTGCAGGGCGTCCAGCGTCGCCTCCGGGCTGAGGCTGTGCCAAGCCTCCTCGGCGACCATCTCGTTCGTTACCGCAGCGATGCTCGCGCCTGTGGCGTTGCCCGTCATGATGGCGTTCGTCGCCAGTTCTTCTGCCGTCTGATTCTCTCTATTCGTCGCATTCGTCATAGTCGTGCAAGGCCTTTCATCGATCGCCATGGTCGGTTTCGGTCAGTAATCGCCGCACGTATGCCACATATGATGCGCAAATTCCCCTCGGCAGCGCATCATAGGCATCTGCCACAATCTCTATTTACGAACCTAACAAACGCAGGTAACGTGGCTCCTCTCTCGGTGAACACAGCCGATGAGCAAGGACGACCTACTTCCGGCGCGGCTTGTAGCCTCGCTTGCGCGAATGAGGCTTGCGGCGGCCCTGTGCAGATCCATGTGTAGAGCCGTGCGCTGAACCGTGCCCAGCCCCATACGCGAAGGCCGTGTCCGGGTCACGATGCGTCAGATGCCATGCCCCGCAGTATTCGCAGCGATAGACCCACAGCTGCACGCCGCGCTCGGCGAAGCTGGCCTCGGCGGCGCGCTCGGCCTGTGCCTTGTCGTGGTACATGATCTTGTTCGAGGTCACGCACCGTTTAGGAGTGAAATAATGCACGATTGCACGGCACCCGCTTACGGCAGATCGTTGCCCGCCGCGAGATAGAGGTCGTACCACTCCTGTGCGGTCAGCTCCACCTCGGTGCCGGCGACCATATCAGTCAGGCGGGAAGGAGTCATCGACCCCAGCAGCACCTGCATTTTCGCCGGATGACGCAGAATCCACGCCACCGCTATCGCGCTCTTGCCAACGTCGTACTGCTTCGCCAGCTTATCCAGTTCCTCGTTGAGTTCCGGGAATTTCGGATTATCGATAAACACGCCTTCGAAGAAGCCGAACTGGAACGGACTCCACGCCTGAATGGTCATCTGACGCAGCCGGGAGTAAGCCAGCAGCCCACCATCATGGTCGAGGCTCGGCGCATCCTCCATATTGACGTGGAACTCCTGCTGAACCATATTGGTGTGGCCCAGCCCGAACTGCAGCTGATTGACTTCGAGCTTCTGCGACACCGCGCTCTGCAGCAGTTCGACCTGCCACGGATTGACATTGCTGACGCCGAAATGACGCACTTTGCCGCTGGTCTGCAGCTCATTGAAGGCCTGGGCGAGTTCGTCCACATCCACCAGCGTGTCCGGGCGGTGCAAGAGCACGAAGTCAACGTAATCGGTTTGCAGATTCTCAAGCTCATCGTCGAGCGCCGCAACCAAATGCTTCTTCGAGAAGTCGTACCGAGTGATGTTATTCGATTCCGGATCGCGATAGATGCCGAACTTCGTCTGCACGAAAATGCTGTCGCGTTCCACGCCAAGATCGACCAGAGCCTGGCCAAAACGCCGACTGCTCTCGCCAGCCGAATAGCAATCGGCCGTATCAAAGAAGTTCACACCGGCATCGAGCACGGTTTTTACGATTTCGTCGGCCTCATCCTGCTGCTTCTCATTGATTCGCATCACGCCGAGGGCCACGCGCGAAGCCGTGACGCCTGAAGTTCCTAATGGCGCATATTTCATTGCCGCTCCTTCGAGTCTTGTGGACATATAAGTGCCCCCATTGTATGGCCTCGCCTTGTCATGGAGCGCGCCGGAACACTGCGATTGCGCTTTTGGGGCATAGTCTGACCTGTGTTATTGCGGATGCCATGTACCGTCAAACGCATGATGCCCTTTTCGTGACGCACATGCCAACATGAGCGTCACGAAAAGGGCAGTCACTTCAACGAAGAAGGCATCCTACAGCTCTTCACCGTTTGTTGCGATAACGTTTTGGTACCAATAGGAGGACTTCTTGCGGCTTCGGCGGTAAGTGCCGTTGCCTTCGTCATCCGCATCGACATAAATCAGGCCATAGCGCTTCTTCATCTCACCCGTGCCGAAGCTCACTACATCGATGCAGCCCCATACGGTGTAACCCATCACAGGTACCCCATCGAAGTCAATGGCTTTTTTTACCTGTTCAATATGCGAGCGCAAGTATGCAATGCGCGAATCGTCGGCGACGAAGCCGTTCTCATCGCACGTTTCATACATGCCCACACCGTTCTCCACAATGAACAACGGCTTGTTCCATCGTTCGTACATCTCACATAGCGAATAGCGCAGCCCAACCGGATCAATCTGCCAACCCCAGTCAGTGGCTTCGATGTAAGGGTTGGGAACCAGTCCTTTGAGATTGTGCTCCATCGAGACCGATGTGGCCCCTTCGGAACTCACAGCCGTAGACATGTAGTAGCTCAGAGAGACGAAATCGACAATGCCACCTTGAATAATTTCCAGATCGCCCGGCTCCATATGAATGTCGAAGCCTTCGCGTTCCCACCGCTTGATCAAGTACTTCGGGTATTCGCCGTGCGTGTACACGTCGCCGAACAGATATCGGTCGCGCATTTGCACCTGCGCAAGCATCACATCGTCAGGACGGCAGGTCTGCGGGTAGATCGGCACGAAGGACAGCATGCAGCCAATGCGGAAATCAGGGTTGATCTCATGTCCTGTGCGCACGGCGATGGCCGCAGCAACGAACTCGTTGTGAATGGCCTGCCAAATACTCTGCTCCACCTCATGCGGGGAAGCGTCTGGGTCAGGCATGATGCCGGAATTCGTGTATGGAAAAATCGGGGTGTGCATATTCATCTGGTTGTCGACCTCGTTGAAAGTCAGCCAGTATGTCACCTGATTCTTGTATCGCTCCATCACCGTGGTGGCGAAGCGCACAAAGCAGTCCACCACCTTGCGATTAGTGAAGCCTCCCATCCGGGCGAGATGTAGCGGCATCTCGAAATGCGAAAGCGTGACGATGGGCTCCATGCCTTTGGCGCGGTAATCCGAGAACAGCTCCTCGTAAAACTGCAGCCCCGCCTCATTAGGCTCTTCCTCGTCGCCGTTGGGGAAAATGCGCGACCACGAGATAGACGTGCGGAAACAGTTGAATCCCATATCGCGGAATAACGCGTTATCCTCGCGGAACGTGTGATAGTAATCAATGCCACGGTGATTCGGGTAATTCTTCCCCTCCATCACACCATCAGTGATTTCGCGAGCCACCCCATTCGCACCGCCAGTAAGCACATCGCATATACTTGGGCCACGCCCATCCACATTCCATGCACCTTCAAGCTGATGCGCGGCAACTGCTCCACCCCATAGAAAATCCTTGGGAAAACCCATGATTCAACTCCTTAGCTGTCGTGCGGCATACGACAAATGTCGCATGTCATATGACTTATCGTTGGCCATTAAGCTGCTTGTAGACATCGATGAGCTCCATCACCATGGTCTTGATGGTTTCGGTACCCATCATCTGGTCTTCAACATGGGTGAGCAACAGGTTCATCGTGACTGATTCGCCGGATGCCTCCTGCTGAATCATATGGGCATGCCGTTCATGGCCAATCGCGTAATGTTCGTCACCAGACTTCATCTTCGCCTCGGCTGCTGCGTAGTCTCCTTTCTTGGCAGCTTGCAGAGCTTCCATGTAATCCGATTTGGCGGAGCCAGCTTCCACAATCATCTGCATGCACAGAATTTCCATATCCATAGGTTGTTCTTCATCAGTCATCGCCGTCATTCTCCAATCAGCTCGAATGCGCGTTTGAGCACATTCTCTCCTCGTGCCAAACCGAAATCCTGCGGACTCACAGCCTCGGCAGGGACATTCGGGAACAGTTTCTTGACGCGGCCAAGCTCAAAACGAACCTGAGGCCCCAGCAGAATCACTGCGGCATCCGGCGCCTTATCTTCAATTTCAGAAATCGGATAGGCGTCAATAGCGACTTCGATGCCTTGCTTAGTGGCGGCTTCACGCATTTTCTTGACAAGAATCGAAGTGGACATTCCTTGGTTGCAGCACAACACGATATGAGTCATGATTATCCTTTCATTGGTGGCGGCGTTGCCGCCCGACTATGCTAATTGTTGCAATGCCATGCGTTGGCACGTGCGGCGTTGAGGCACCTGGCACTGGAGCGCCTTACCCGATTCACCCGGCGCGGGCGGCCGCATAGAGTCGACCACCCATGCCGTGAATCGCGCCGTGCAAATGGCCTACGCTTCAGCGGCGGCTTCTGCGTTAGCCTCAGCGTTGGCCAATTCCTCCTTGACGTAAATCCGGTCCTGCATCTTGACGAAGGGGAACCAGATCACGACAGAGGCGATGAAGATCAGTAGTTGGATGACTACGCCGCGCCATCCGCCAAGCAGGAACCCGGAGATGATCGGGGGGGGTAGTCCACGGCACCTGCATGGCACCGAACGCGGGCAGGAATCCGATGACCATAGAGCCGTAGGTGAGGATTACGGCAACCAGCGGGCCGAGCATAAACGGAATGAGCATGATCGGGTTGTACACGATTGGCAAACCGAAGATAATCGGCTCGTTCACGTTGAAGATACCGGGAGCGAGCGCGAACTTGGATAGTTCGCGAATCTGCGCGGATTTGGCGAACAACAAGCCACATACGATGAAGCCGAGGGTCAATCCGACGCCGCCATACTTGGCGAAGCAATCAATGAGCTGCGGCACGAGATAATGGCCACCATTGGCCTGCGTAACCTTGATCCCCTTGTCAATGAGGCCCTGGTTGACCAAGGAGTTGGCAGTGAGAACCGGATAGATGATGCCAGAGACCACGTTCGGCCCGTGAATGCCGCACCAGAACAGCAAGGACATAAGCAGCACGATGACGATGGCACCGACCCAGTTGTCGGTCAGGCTTTGCAGTGGCGTCTGAATAACTTTGAAGATAAGCTCAGTGAGCGAAACACCACCGAAGATCTTGCACACCTGATAGATTGCTGCGGAATAGAGCATGATGAAGAACCCGGGGATCATTGCAGAGAATGCGTTCGAAACGCCCTCCGGCACGACATCCGGCATCTTGATGCGGATATTCTTTCTGATGCAGGTGGTGTACACCCATGAGCCAATCAAGCCCATGATAATGGCGGAGATGATGCCGTTGCCACCCACCCACGCCGTCGGGAGCACACCGGGGACTTCGGCGGTCTTGTCACCTAGGGCCTTGATAGTGTCGCTGGTGACTGTCAGCGTCGAGGGGGAAACGATGAGGAAGGAAATCAGCGTCAGGATACCACAGGAGATGCCGTCCATCTTCTCGTTACGAGCGTAGGAATAGCCGATTCCCACGGCGATGATGATGGCCAAGATGCTGAATGTGGCGTTGTTGATCTGGTTGAGACCGATGTTCCAGTTGTCTCCGAAGTGACCTGCCATGAAATCGGCATAACCGGGAATCGGCAGATTTGCCAGCAGGAGGAAAATCGAGCCAACCAGCGTAGCGGGCATGGATAGCACAAAGCCGTCTTTTAGCGCGGTAATCGCTTTGGTGCTCGCGAATTTCACGAACAAGTCAAGCGCCTTCTGCGCGATGTTAGTAAGCCATTGCTTCATGAAGGGGTCCTTCCTTGGGCATTGCAGGCTACTGAATCCACACCATTGGAATTCAAGCCACCTTGCGATTGTATATGTTATTCGCACTATTCTTTGTTATTCGAATAACTTGTGCTTCCAAGTATATGGCTGTTCCTGCATCTGTCAAATGCAGGACGATAGCAAATCAGTATGAATAATCACTGAGAACAAGCCAAAAGCAGCCTATAGTTCTATGATTCGACACGCCGAAGATAAATTTATTCAAACAACTAAACATACTAGAGCGTACAACTCGCCTGTCGCTTCCGTCGCGTTCCAACACGCTCCGTTCGGGTGCATAAGGGTCTCTGCCCAAACTGTACGTGTGCGCTCCACAAGCATGCCGAAAGTCTCAAATCAGAGAGAGCCGTCTGAACGCATGAGCCAGTCCATCGTTTCCTACCTCATCGGTGATTAAGTCGGCCATATTTTTGACATCGTCCGAGGCATTGCCCATCGCCACGCCGACAGCACAGTATTCCAGCATGGAAATGTCGATTGTGGCATCGCCGAATGCAATCGTATGTGTGCGCTCCGCACCGAGATACTCAAGAAGCCGGTCAATGGCATACCGTTTCGTGATGCCGTTCACCCCAATATCTCCGAACAGGGCAGTGGCACCTTTGCCACCCCATGTGCCATGCTGGAGATCGGTGAAGTGCGCTTTGGCGACAAGGGAGTCCTCATATGCATTCAACACATAGCTGATCTTGTTCACATCGGAGCGATAGAGCTCTGCACCGAAAATCATATCGGGAAACACGCTGCGCACGGTTATTGCAGCGCCCTCTTCCTCATGCCTTTTGGCAGCGTTGTAAGCCCGCACCGCCTTCAGCGCGCCGTGTTCGAATCCCTCGCTCGCGAACAGCCCGTCATTGCCTTCCAGGTAGAATTCCAATCTGCGCTCATGCAGCCAGTCCACCACGCAACGGCATTGCTCCAAACTCAGCGTACGGTGCAGCACCACCTGGCCGTCGCATTCGACGTAACTGCCATTGCCGCCTATCATGCCGTCCAATCCGATCTCCCACAACGGCGGATACACCTCTGCCTTGCTACGCCCCGTGCAGATGAAAACCCTATGCCCGTTGCCACGAGCTTTGCGTATCGCCGTCACTGCGGAATCCGGCAGATGATTCTCATAATCGACCAGAGTCCCATCGACATCAAGCATGATGATTGCATGCGGCGCTGAACCTGCGACAGCATTATCAACCATATACCTTGCCACTGTGGACTCATTTCATAGAAGTCATGGTGAAGAATCGCGTGTTCTCGTAATGATAGGCGATATGTGAAGAGTTGAATAGCCTGCCATTGGTAAGGAATGAGTCGTCGTCAAGATACAATGCCGGGTCGCCTTCCTGAAGTCCCAGTATCTTTGCAGATACGGCGTCAAGTTTGCCAGCGTACAACACTTTATCAACATATCCGAAATTCAATCCCAGATCGTTGCGCGCATAGGCAAACAGCGACCCTTCAGCAATCTGCTCATTGATGAAAGGAACGAATTCCTTAAGATACCATGCAGTTTCATAGGCAAGCGGATGCCCATCTACTTGGCGTAGACGAACGACCTTCCACGCCTGGCTTCCTTCCTCGCAATGCATCCGTCGAGCCAGTTCAGCATCAGCCCGTATCAACGCAAGCTCATACACGATGGAAGTCACCGAACGATTGGGATATTCGGAAGAAATGCCGCGCGTAATCCCTACCGAAAGATAATCGGCACCACGATTCTCGCGGACGAACACGCCGCTTCCCCGCACTGGGAACACGTCACCGGCCTCAGCAAGCAATGCAATGGCATTTCGTACGCTATACCGCGTAGTCTGGTATTCTTCAATCAGCTGGTCTTCAGTGGGCAGTTTGCCTGCCTTAGCAAATTCTCCCGAACTAATCCGTGCTCGTAACCGTTCCGCCAGCTTACGATAGTTCTGGGCCATAGATGTTCTTTCCTTCATACAATTACGCTGCCGCGTCAGTATCTTTTGCGCGGCATACACGCACTATCGTAATACAAGATGGTAAGTTATCCGAATAACCTTATGCGCATACATCTACACTCGGATGAACGCGTCATTGTGTTTGGGTGTGCGAAGGGGCCTCGGGGATCGTGTGATCCCCGGGGCCTCTCGTGTGAAGTATAATTGCGGCGGCGTGCTACTCTCCCACGCCCTGTCGAGCGCAGTACCATCGCCGTGCTGGGTCTTAGCTTCC
>NZ_JALCUA010000013.1:0-40824 GCF_022655035.1 Bifidobacterium tibiigranuli
GGGTCGAGCAGCTGGAAGAAGGCGAAACGCGGCCGTTCATGCGTCAGCGCATGCTTGGCCCGCGACGAGGTGAACTCCCACGAGAACGCTATCTGCCGCCCGATGCGGGCGAGCAGCATCTGCAGGTCGTCGATGGACCGTGCAGCGCGCTCGTCCTCGGGCAGCGTCGGATCGGCCAAGCCCAAGGTCTGCGCGACATCCGGCTGGTATCGGGTGAGCATGAGGTTCGTGTCCTTGGCGGCCGCGAGATGAATGCAGTCGCGCACATCGAGCAGCCGCTCGACCGCATCATCGTAGTTTCCATGCGGCCGGTCGGCCAGCCAGGATGCCGCCAGCGCGGAAATGATCACCGTGTCGCGCAGACCGCCGCGCGACTCCTTGATGTCGGGCTGGTTGAGGTAGGCCATGCGGCCGAAGCCGTCGAGTCTGGACTGCGCGGATTCCAGCAGCTCGGGCAAGCGCTTGCGGGCGGCTTTGCGCCAACGCTCGAGAATCGAGCCGGCAGTAGACGTAATCAGCTCGGCATCGCCTGCTATCGGCTTGACATCGAGCCAGCCCACGGCGGCCGGCAGATCGTGATCGGTCACGCCTTCGCACTGCTGGCGCGTGCGCACCGAGTGATCGAGGTCGAGGCCGCTGTCCCACAAGGGGTACCAGAGCGCGTCGGCAAGCGCATTGAGCTGGGAATCGTTCAGCGCACGCGGCTCGTAGATCAGCACCAGATCCACATCGGAGCACGGCCCCATCTGCCCGCGAGCCAGCGAGCCGACGGCCGCCAAGCCCACGCCGCGCTCGGGAAGCGCGAAGGGCAGCGCGCCCGTCGCCTCATCCCATAGCTGCCCTATGGCCGACATGGCCAGCGCGGTTCGCGCCGCCCGCTTGCTCGCCCCGTCACGATATACGCCGTCATCATCGGGCCGGCTCAACTCCATGAACCGCGCTCCCAGACCATCAACCGCCGATGCCAAGAAATTCCCCTTACGTTGTATGCGTTATATGCCTATGCCGGCACCTCTGCCAGCCATGCCAATTCAGCTGCGTCTCCAGCAAACCGTGTCTCCAGCAAACCGCGCAGCCAACAGGCCAGATGCCCAGCAGCAATAAATTCGGGGACGACCCATGACAATGGATCGTCCCCGAATCGCTTACTTACTGATAATTACTGATTGCAATCAGCCCAAATCGTCAGATCGCGGCCGAACCGGTCTCCCCGGTGCGCACGCGCGACACCGAGTCGAGCGGAGCAACCCAGACCTTGCCATCGCCTATGGTGCCGGTTCCGGCAGCCTTGACGATGACAGAGACCAAGGTATCCGCATCGGCGTCGTCGGACAGGACCTCGACGCGAATCTTCGGAATCAGATCGACGGTGTATTCAGCGCCGCGATAGACCTCGGTGTGTCCGCGCTGACGGCCGTAGCCGTTGGCCTCGGAAACCGTGATGCCATGCACGCCGGCGGCTGCAAGAGCCTCCTTGACGTCGTCGAGCTTATGAGGCTGGATAATAGCGGTGATCAGCTTCATGTCACTTCACCTCCTTGAGGATCGAGCTGGCAGTGCCAGCGAAATCGTAGGCCGTTTCGCCCTGGTCGGACAAATCGACGCCTGCGACCTCCTGGGCCTCGGTGACGCGCCAGCCGACCGTCTTCTCAAGCGCGAAGGCGATGATGGCGGTCATAACGCCCGAGAACAGTATAGCAATTGCCGCGATGCAGATCTGGACCACGAGCTGCCTCCAGTTGCCGCCTGCGAACAGGCCGGTGCCCGAGCCGAAGAAGCCGATGAGGACGGTGCCGGTGACACCACCGACGCCGTGCACGCCGACGACATCGAGCGAATCATCGTAGCCGAGCATGAACTTCAGGTTGCATGCCAGGCAGGTGAGCACGCCGGCGATTGCGCCAAGGACCATGGCCCACAGCGGCGAAACCACATCGGCGGCAGGGGTGATGGCGACCAAGCCCGCGACCATGCCGGAGGCGGCACCAAGAGCGGTGTAATGTCCGGTGCGGATCCGCTCGGTGAAGCCCCAGAACAGCATGGCGGCTGCCGTGGCTGCCGTAGTGCTGACCCATGCGTAGCCTGCGGTGCCGTTCGCTCCGAAGGCCGAGCCGGCATTGAAGCCGAACCAGCCGAACCACAGCAGGAAAGCGCCGAGCATCACGAAGGGCACGTTATGAGGCTTGATCGGCTGCTTGCCGAAGCCCTTGCGCTTGCCGATAATCAGCACGATCACCAAAGCCGCGACTGCCGCATTGATATGCACAACGGTGCCGCCTGCGAAATCGTGGGCCGAAGCACCGATCGCCTGGGAGATGGCACCCGTGGGAGACAGCAGGCCGCCGTTCCACACCATATGCGCCATCGGCGCGTAATCAAAGGTAATCCACAGCGCCACGAAGATCATCCAGGTGCTGTACTTGATGCGCTCGGCCAAAGCGCCGCTGATCAGCGCCACCGTGATCATCGCGAAGGTGGTCTGGAAGGCCACATCGATGCTCACCGGGTAGTGGTTGGCATTGTTGGTTGCAGCAGTGAAGACGCCGTGGTCAGAGACCATCGAATCCTTCAGCAGGAAACCAGTGGCGGGATCGCCGAAGATGCCGCCGATATCCTTGCCTGCATATGCAATCGACCAGCCCCAGAACGTCCATACAATGGCAGTGACCGCCAAAGCGCCGGCGGACAGCATCAGCATGTTCAGAACCGCCTTGGCTCTCACCATGCCGCCATAGAAGAACGCCACGGCGGGCGTCATGAGCAACACGAAAGACGCGGATGTCAACATCCACGCAGCATTTCCTGAATCCATTGTCTACCTCCCTCTCTCATATTGATTATGGAGCGCCACGACCGGTCAAAGCCGTGCGCTGCCGTATTCGTTATGCAGCTCCTCATAGCGAGAAACCTACAACTGATATCGAACGCCACTCCGATTTTCGTCAGGTTACGCAAGGTTACGAGCATGTTACGTCCATCCTCCATCGCACCCTGATTCTGACTCTAGTCGCACAGGCATAACGCGGGCTCGGAGCACCCTGACACCATGCGCCACAATGCGCCGAAACCGTGGCGCTTTGCGATTGTTCTGCGCGTGTCGAATGCGCATCCGGCCCGGCTGTGAGCTGCGTCTCACTGCACGCCAGCCGCATGGCCGCCGTAACATGGCGTTTACAAAAGTCCTTCCGCGGCCACGCACAGCTGCCGGCGGGCGTGCCGCGCTTCGCGGCGAGGATGAACTGGGCTGGACTGGCTGGGCTGAGTTGAGCTGGTTTGTGCGAGACGGGTTTGGCTGGTCTAGCTTGGTTGAGTCGGCTGGATTTGGTAGTCGAGCTTAGTCAGCATATAACCAAACAAACCAGTCAGTCAGCCTGCTCAGGCCAGAATGCCGTCGACGAAGGCCGCCGCATCGAAGGGCGCGAGATCGTCCGGGCCCTCGCCCAAACCCACGAGCTTAACCGGCACGCCGAGCTCCTTCTGCACGGCGACAACGATGCCGCCCTTGGCCGAGCCGTCGAGCTTGGAGAGCACCACGCCGGTGATGCCAATCGCCTCGGCGAAGACCTTGGCCTGCGCCATGCCATTCTGGCCAGTGGTGGCGTCGAGCACGAGCAGCACCTCGTCGACAGGCAGGACCTTTTCCGCGACGCGGCGGATCTTGCCCAGCTCGTTCATGAGATTCGCCTTGTTCTGCAGGCGGCCGGCCGTATCGATGATGAGCACGTCGGCGTTGGCGTCCTTGGCCTGCTGCGCCGCATCGAAGGCGACCGAGGCCGGATCGGCCCCGTCCTTGTCGGAGCGCACGACGCTCACGCCGACCTTGGCGCCCCAGGTTTCAAGCTGATCGGCAGCAGCCGCGCGGAAGGTATCGGCCGCGCCCATGACCACCTTCTTGTCCTCGGCGACGAACAGCCGCGCGAGCTTGCCCGCGGTGGTGGTCTTGCCGGTGCCGTTGACGCCGACCATGATGATGACGCTGGGCTGCGGGGATTCGGGTTGGGCGGCGTCGGGATTGGCTGTGTCCGAGCTGGCTGCGTTCTTATCAGCGTTCAGCCGCCGATCGGTGTCCGTGCCCACCAAGTCGAGCAGCTTGGAGCGCAGCGCATCGCGCACCTGCGCGGGATCGCTGGCACCGGTGACGCGGGCATCGTTGCGCAGCTCCTCGACCAGCTGCGCGCTGGCGTCGGCACCTACATCGGCGAGCAGCAGCGTGTCCTCGACATCCTCCCAATCCGTCTCGGAGAGATGGTCCTTGGCCAGAATGTTGAACAGCGCACGACCGAAGGGATTCGAGCTTTTCGCAAGCTTCGCCTTGAGCCGAACAATGCGCGAACCGGCGGATTCCGGCGTTTCCACGGGCCGCTCGGCGGGCGTGGGACTTGCTGATTGCGCTGTGGGGCTGACTGCGGACTCTGTTGTTGCCTGCTGGGGAGCCGATGCGGCGGGTGCAGCAGATGCAGGCGGTTGAGCGCCGGCGGACTGGGCGGTCTGCTGCTTCGAAGCCTCGGAAGAGGACTGCACGGTGGCAGGCGCAGCGGCTTCGGGCTGCTGCGCTGAGCGTGTACGCGATGGGGAATCGTCGTGCGCGCCCGTTGCACGACGCTTGTGCGAACGGTCGACGAGCACGGCGGCGACCACAGCCGCAATCACCAAGGCCACGAGTACGACGATGCCGATAATCATTGTGGTATCCATACCAATAGCCTATGGTTTTCAACGGACAGGCCACCGCCGCCCAAGCAATCAAGCAATCAAGCAATCCAAAGCCTATCGGCGCTACTCAACGTCGCTTTATGACCGCTAACTCGACCCTAACGGTAAAAATGTCACGTTATATGTCTCTCAAACGTAGCATTTCCTACGTTAGGGTCGAGTTAGCGGTCATAAGGCGACGCAAACGGCCCGGTATCTCCAATCTTCGCCGGGTGTGGGAGACTGGAGACATGGCCAATGCTTCCAGAATGACGTCGTATCAGCGCCGCGAACAGCTGCTGATGATCGGGCGATCCCTGTTCGCCGCAAAGGGCTTCGAGGCGGTGAGCGTCGAGGAGATCGCGGCGAGCGCCAAAGTGAGCAAACCCATCGTCTATGAGCATTTCGGCGGCAAGGAAGGGCTGTACGCAGTGGTGGTGGATCGCGAGATGCGCGCCCTGAATGATGCCCTCACCAAGGCGCTGGCCGATCCGCAGCAGCATCCGCGCCAGCTCGTGGAGCGCACGGCGCTGGCCCTGCTGACGTATATCGAGGAGAATACCGAGGGGTTCCAGGTACTGGTGCGCGATTCGCCGAGCACCGATCCAGCCGGGTCGTTCAACTCGCTGCTGGGCGATGTGAGTATGCGCGTCGAGGAGATTCTCGACGAATCGTTCAAAAACCAGCATCTGCCTGCCAAAGGCGTGCCCTACTACGCGCAGATGCTCGTAGGCATGACCGTGTTCACCGGGCAATACTGGGCCAACCAACGCAAGATAGGCAAGGAGCAGCTCGCCGCGCACATCGTGAATCTGGCGTGGTATGGCCTCTCCCGGCTTGAGGCAAAGCCCGAACTGCGCTTCGAGGGCGACAAGGCCAGAAAGGCGCTGCAGCGGCGCAAGGCTAAGCAAGCCAAGGAAGCAGCCCGCCATGCCAAAGAGCCGAAGAGCGATGTCAGGACCGACGCCGCTCCCGAGCACGGCGACGATGCCGATTCGAATGCCGAACCTGCGACCAGTGCCACAACAAGTACCACACCCAGCGCCGCAACCAGCACGGCACCCACCCAATCCGGCCGCGATGCTGCATTTGGCTCCGATTCCACGTTCGACTCCGACCCCGGCGCTACGTCCGGTTTCGGTGCCGGCACCGAAACCGATGCGAACGCTCCTGAAGCCGCGATTCAGGAATCAGATTCAATCTGATTCAATCTGATTTCGTGTGAGCCGCCAGGAATTTCATCGGACTCGATGCCGGACTCAATGCTGCGCCCGTGCCCGAATCCGAATCCGGCCGCAGCCGGTCTCCCCTCACCTATCAGACAACGAGAAGGAGTTGTTCATCAGGTTGCTTGAGGTGAACAGGACCTGGGTCAGCAGCGCGTTCGTCCGCTGACGCAGGTGGCTGGCCATGGTCTCGTTGGCCTGTTCGAGCATATCGGGGATGCTGTCGATGCCTTCCTTCTTGGCTGCCGTATCGGTATCGGCTACAAGCCTGTGCCCATAAGCCAATATATCCTCGCGGAAATGCTCGAGATCCGCGCTGTTGCTGAGGAAATGCGGGTCGGCGATGGCTGCGATGATGCGGTTCGTCCAGTACAGCGCATCGGTCGTCACTTCGCCGCTCGTGCAGGCCAGATACTCCGGTGTCGCGCGTACGTTGGTATAGAACGGCGCGACCGAAGTGAAGGGATTCGAGCCGAACGCCAGCCACATCACCGCGCGATTGGCCTCGGACTCGTAGGGTCGCAGCTGCAGCACGGCGAGATGGCCGTTGCGATTGATGCCGATCGGGCGGTAGCGGTGGCGCGATTCCTCGGTGCCCTGCGTGCCATACACGTCATAGGGCGTGTCCTCGTAATGCGAGCTCATGATGAAATCGATGTCCTCGATCGTCACCTTGTTCTCGGGCACACGGCACCACGGGATGTCCTCCGAGATCGGCGTGAGCGGCGCGGCGGGCGAATCCCAGTCCTCGCTGGGGTTGAGGGTGCGCTGCATGTACCAGGCGCGCGGCGTGTTGTAGATATGGTCCTTCGGCGTGGCGGTGCCGAACAGCTTGCGCGGATTCAAGTGCCTGACGTGCTCGGGGCTCTCGTCCATGCTGCGGTCGAGGTGATTGGCCGCGATGAATTCGCGCATATCCGCGCTGCACATGTGATTGTCCTGCGCGCCCAGCGCGTCGTCCAGATCGAAGTCGTCGATGCCGAGCTGGTTGGGAATCGTGGCGTAGCAGTCGTCGGGCACGCGCCGAGCGATCCAGTGGTGGCCGCCGATCGTCTCGACATACCACACCTCGTCCACGTCGCTGATGCCAACGCCGTTGACCTCGTAGGTGCCATGCTGCCCAAGCAGCGCGCCGAGCCGCTGCACCGCCTCGCGCGCCGAATGCACATACGGCAGCACGAGCGTGATGAAATCCTCCTCGCCGATGCCGCCCGGCTGCTCCGGCACGTAATCGGTCGACTGCGGGTCATCGCCGCCTTGCGCCGGCTTGAGCGCCACCATCGGGTCCGCGCCAAGCACGCGCTCGTTGACGGCCAGGGTCTCGGTCGCGGTCATGGCCACGTTGCGCTCGCTGATGCCGGCCTCGGCGAGAATGCCGCGATTGGGCAGTGCGTTGGGCGCGATCGAGTAGCGGCAGGGATTATCAGGCAGCTCGATGCTCACGTGGCTCAGCGTGCTGCGGTAATGGCGCGGCTGGTCCTCGGAATTCACCGCCACGAAGCGCTTGGGATCGAATTTGCCGTGGCCGGTGTCATCGTCGCGCGCGATGATCGTCGACCCGTCGTAGGTTGCTGATTTGCCGATGAGAATAGTTGTGCAAGGCATGGGCACTACTCTATGAGAGCCTCGGACGAAACGCCATGAGCGTTTATATGGCATTGCTCACGTCGTAAGCCACCTGTGGCCGAACGCGCCTGAATCCCAGAGTCTTACGCTAATTCCGACGCCTCGACGCGACCATCTGCAATGGCCTGCTTGTATGCCTCGTAGTCTTTGCCCATCTGGTCGGCGTAATCCAAAGACCACGCGCCCACCGCACGGTCGAAGACATCCGACTTCCCCAGATACCCAGCGATCCAATAGCATGCGGGGCTCTGCGCGTGCGCCCGGGCCAGCAGTATGGCGCAGGTGCGAGCGTAGCGGGCAAGCATCGACCCGCCGATGGTATCCACATCGACGCTGCCTTTCATGTCGCGGAACTGGCGCACGTAATAGTCGCGATCCTCGAAGCTGAGCCAGCCCAGGAAATTGTCGGACACGCTCTGCAGCACCTGCTGGCAGGCGACGACGCGGCGGCCTTGGGAATATGCATCGCTCAGCACGCTTTTCGCAGACATCGTCGGCGAGAGCGCGGCGGCCAAATCCCCGCTTTCGCCAGCGGCATCCAGCGGCTTGGCCTTCGGTGCGCGCAAAGTCTGGGCGCGAGTGATGACCGATTCCTGCGCTTCTTTGATCTGCAGCACGATCGGGAGTCCGTCGGGCCCTTCCAACGCGACCACATAGCAGCGCGTCCCCACGCTGCCCACGCCGACGACGCGCAGCGCGATGTCGACCGGTCTGGTGTTGGCTACCAGCAGGGCGATATCGGGCCTGGCACTCGACAAGTACTGCGTGGTCAGCTCGTTCACGGCATACTGATCCGCGGATCGCAAGTGCTGCAGCACCGGAGGCTCCTCGCGGAACCGACGCCAGCCATCAGGACCCGTGACCATGAGCTTTTGGACAGCCTGCTCCGAAGTGCGCCGACGAGCCTTCTCCGTGACGCGCGTGAGCTCCTGGCGGCTGCGCCCATTCAGACTGTCGATGAGCATGTCATCGCGCACGGAAAGATAGTATCGATCGACCATCGGCATCTCCGCGAAGTCCTTCATCGCCCGCCGATACTCGCCCACGGCCTTGGTCGCCACCCGTTCGGCGGCCTTGCGATCGTTATCATGCGCCAGGGAAGCCATGGCAACGCTCGCGGCCATGCGCTTGACATCCCACTCCCACGGCCCCGGCGCCGACTCATCGAAGTCATTGAGGTCGAACATGAGATTGCGTTCCGGCGACGCATAGAAGCCGAAATTGCCGATATGCGCATCGCCGCAGATGATGACATTCACCCCGGTATCGGCCTGGCCGGCCAGATCGTAGGCCATGAGACCGGCCGTGCCCCGATAGAAGCGGAAGGGGCTGACCCCCATCCGGGCATGGCGCAGCGGCACCAGCGAGGCGAGCCGTGACTCGTCCTGCGCGGTAATCAGATCCACCGGGTCGCGGCCGTCAATCGAGCAATCCCGCGCCGCGCTCCTGGGCAGGCTCTTGCGGGCCTGACGCCCTAGTTCTTCCTGCTTCTCGACGGAATGAAGCCCCACCGGAGGCACTGCGATTTGTCTGTACATGCGTTTTAGGGTAGCACTGGCGACTGTGCGGCCGTGTGCCGATGGCCGGGAAAATACTATGGAACGCGCCGCAAGTGCAGCGCGTCACTCTGGTGCTAACACTTCATCGTGCGACAACTCGTAGTTTCGTCACGCGAACAGGGCTGTTTCCGTGACGAAACTACGAGAACTGCCACACAATTCCTGCACGCTGCCAATGAACGACAAACATATGGTGGGCTTAATGGGATTCGGACCCACGACCTTCCGCTCCGGAGGCGGACGCTCTATCCACTGAGCTACAAGCCCTCAGCACCCCACTACTCTACACGCACTCCCGACTTTACGCGCCAGAACGATGTATTTACGGCCATGCTGTCTTTACGACTAGACTGTGCGTATGGGAACTGTGATGGACAACGCGCTGAACGACTTCGAATACGAGCGGCGCTTCTTCTGCCGCGAGATGCCGCCCGAGCTGGACGACGGCGACGCGCCGGCGCTGATCGTGCAAAGCTATTACGTGCATGCCGACAACTATGCGTTGCGCGTGCGGTTGGTCAGCCATGCGGTTCGCGTCGACATGGCTGTGAGCACCGATCCGCTTAGCGTGCTAAGCACCTATCGCGACAAATTTTCCGAGGCCTATGTCACGGTCAAGGGGCCGTCGGTGGGCGGCACGCGCTACGAGGCGGAGCGCGAGATCGACGCGCATATCGCCGCCGAACTGATCAGTCGCGGGGGTGAGCCGATTATCAAGAACCGCTTCTCCGCATGGATTGGCGAGGACGGGTGGAGCATCGACGTGTTCGGAGGCGCCAACGCGCCGCTTATCGTGGCGGAAGCGGAACGCAGCGGCCCGGTCACCAATCTCGTCATCCCGAATTTCTGCGTCACGGAAATCACCGATCAGCCGCGATTCTCCAACGATGGACTCGCCGCCCACCCCTTCGGCACCTGGCGCGCCGAATTCGAGCAGGAGCTCGCAACGCAGGGCCCGCACTTCGAGCAGTTCTTCGGCAGGAACCGCATGCAGTGACATCGCATACATTGCGTAGTGCCTACGGCCCTACGACGGCGCTGCTGCCAATCAGGGCAAACAAGCTCCGCGCAACCGTCACAACCCCCGCATTATCGAGACATCAGTGCGGGCGTTGTAATGTTTCAACGCCAAATACCATCACAACCCCCGCATTAACTCGACCTTTATGCGGAGGTTGTGACGTATGGCAGCGGTTATACGGCGCAAATCCCGCACAAGGGTCAGGTTAGTGCGGGAACCGTGACGTTTGAGAACAAGCGATGGGCGCAACACCCAAAAGATGATGCAGCACAATCTGGTTCATAACGCCCATCAACGCCCATCAACGTAGCCTTATGACCGCTAACTCGTGTCTAGCGTACAAAAGGCGACGCAAAAGACCCAATTAACGTTGCATTTTGTACGCTAGGGTCGCGATAGCGGTCATACGGCTACGCGGACCCCGGCATACGGCTACGCGCAACCGCCTCAACACCTACCAGCATCAATGCATCAGTACATCAGAGTCGCAAGGCGGCGACGTGCGCGCGAAAGGCGTGGATCGGCGGACTCGGGGATCGCGAAGTACTCGAGCAGGCGCTGGCGCACCGGTTCGATCTGGTCGCGGTGCCCGGACGCAAGGTAATCCAGCAGTCGCCCGAAGGCATCGTCGATCTGCCCGCCGATCATATCGATATCGGCCACGGCAAGCTGCGCGTCAACGTCGTCTGGGGCCGCAGCGGCCTGCGCCCGCACCTGCCGCACATTGCTCTTCGCCGAACGAGCCAGCAGCAGTGCCTTCGAACGCTCGCGCGCGGCCAGCTCGTCATGAGGGTCCGCTTCCACCAGCTTCGCATAGGCGGCGGCAGCGCCTTCGTAGTCGCCATTCTGCGCGAGCAGATGTGCTTGCGCATGCTCGGGCGGAATCTGCGGCACCTCGGATTCAGCCTCGGATGCCTCGCCCGCCGCATCCCCATCATCGGGAATATCGGCGTACGGCGCAGTGCCCGTCACGCCGGACTGTTGGGCCAGCTGCACCAGCTGCGGAATGACCTCGTTGCACACCTGCCGAAGCTCGTCGCCCTGCGGCAAGCCTTGCAGAATCGGCATAGGACGGCCCGAAACCAAGCCGAACAGCGCGGGAGCCCCCTGCACCTGCAGCGCCTGGGCGATCGAAGGATTCGATGCGACGTCGATGCGGGAGAGCTGAATCTGCCCATTCATCGCGTTCACGGTCTCGCCCAGCGTCCGCGCCAGCTCGAACATCCGGCTGTCGGTGGGCGTCCACAGCAGCAGCACGATGGGGAAGGTCGAGGAGGTCTGCACCATCGCCTGGAAGGTGTTCTCGCTCGTATCGACGACGTAGCCTCCCGCCTTGGGCGCACCCCCGGCCTGTCCCGGCTCGGCCTCGGCCTGATGCTTCAGCGACTCAAGGTCGACCGCCCCCGCGAGCGACATCCCCGGATTGTACTGCTGTTGACCCGCCATCATGCCTCCAAAGTGTAGCGAATAGGAGCAAACTCAACTCCACACCAATCTAGCGTGCGCCTGCGCCAGCCGCCGGCGCTTGCGTCTGACAGCGCAACCCATGCGCAGGGACCCACGCCGCGTGCCATTGCACGCCACGCACCACAGTGCGCCAGTCCACGCCAAAAATCTACAGCGCCTCGACCTTAATCGGCTGGCGTTCGGCCCCGACCGCGGTGATCTTCTGATGCGCCTTGGCCGGCGGCACATAGAGCGCGACCACGTTCACATACGTTACCTTGAGCGTGCTGGTGGGCTTTGCAGCGCCGAACAGCGCCTTCTCGTCGTCATTCGCCGGCAGGGACTCGCGGCCCTGACCGGTCTGGCGGGTCCATTCGGAGTCGATGCGCGCGACCACCAGATCGCCGCCGTCGCTGGATCGCATGACGCTTATCTGGTCGGGCGCCGCGTTGAAGATCTGCCGCTGCGTGCCATTGTTGCGCTGCATGCCCTCCTGCACGGTCTGGGTCAGCTGCGTCAAGGACTGCCGGAAGTAATCGTCGGCGAAGTCGCCGGCGTATCTGCTTCCCGAACCGTTCTGCAGCAGGTCGGCATAGCGGTTGACGGCGTCCTGCGGCTTGGCGAGCAACCCCGGGTCATCAGCCTGGCCGAGCTGCGCGCCGATGTCGGGCACCGCGAACTTCGGCAGCTTGGCCCCTTGGAACAGCCTGGCCATGCCCCACAGCTGGTAGTTGCTCCGAGCGCTGTCCTGCCTGAGCACCAGCAGACGCTTGGATTGCTGATCCTGCGTCGTGGTCGTGATCGTGTACACCTCGCGCGGCCAGCCCGAATCGGTCGGGATGACCGTCTGCGTCATGTCCTTGGGGATCGTGGCGAACTTATCGAGCCCGCCAGTGGCTTTGGCGACCGTGAGCTGGCTGGTGCGCACGTCGAGCTCAGGGCCCGAGAGCCGCTGGGGCAGAAGGTCGACATTCTTCGCCGCATCCGCGTCATCAATCACCTTGAGAGTCGCAAGCCGTATCTTCTTCTCCTGCGCCGTGCTCATATCCGGAGTCGCGCTCGAACTTGCGGACGGCTGCACCGCCGGCACCTGTCCCTCGCACGCGGCAAGGCCCGTAAGCATTCCCACGGAGAGCACCACGGCAATCAGTTTCATGGAACGCGCCTTCATGACCGCTCTCCTTCCTCGTCGTTCTCGCCATCTTCGCCATCTTCGCCATCTTCGGCGTCTTTGCCCGATGCGCCTGACTCATGCGATTCATGCGCATGCGTATTGTCAACATCATCGGCATCGCCAGTATCGTCAGCAGCTGGTTGCACCGGCGTGTCTCCCGGCTGCTCCACAGCGTCTCCTACCTGTTCGGCGACAGCCTCAACATCCTCATCGTCGGAACCCAAATCAATCGAGGTGGCGTCGTCGTTGCCGGCCGCGCCCTGAGGCTGGTCGGGCGCTGCGATCTCCTGCGACAGCCGCGCGAAGTACTCCTGCAGCTCGTCCGGGGTGATGACGGAAGTCGCCTCGCCGGAATCCGCGAAGCCTTCGCCGCCGGCTGAAACGGACGCCTCGGGTGCCGCTCCCTGCTGATCGGCGACCATATTGCGCGAGGTCGGGTCGATAATCGCTGGCCCCTGCTTCGTCGACTGCGCCGCGCTCTGATCCTGAGCCTTGGCACCCTCCTGAGAGCCTGCCCCGTGGGCAGCGTGTCGACGGCGCTTCCCGCCGCCGGACTTGGGCTTGATGCGCACTGCGGTAGTCAGCCCGCGCAGGCTGCCGGTCAGTGCCTCGCCGATGGCGACCTCTTCGCTGGAACGCACCGGCTCGCTGGATATCATGCGCTTGCGTCGCTTGCGCGCCGGCATCGCGAAGACCGAGGCCGACAGCACCATCATCACCACCAGCAGCCCGCCCACGAAGTACAGCGGCGTCGCGAAATCAGGAAGCGTCTGTCGGGTCCATTGCATGGAGACCGTGGCCTTGGCGGAATCCTCGCCCAAGTCGACCAGTGCTATCGAGTTGGCGTCCTTTTGCCCGATGTCCAGCGTGACGCTCGCATTGCCGCAGTGCGCAGCACTCCACATGTCGGAATCCTGGAAGGCGACCTCATTGCCGCCGGAGCTTGGCGTGCCCTGCACCTTGGCCTGCTGCGTGGCCAGCGTCGTCCAATCGTTCAGCCCGCTGATGCGCGTGTAGGCGTTGCCCGCGACCCATCCCGCCACGTCCTTGGCGCTCCCCAGCGCCGCGCAGACGGTTGCGTCGGCGTTCTTGGCGTCGACTTTCAGACGTGCCTGCGAGTCCACCAGCTGCAGCACGCCGGGGTCGGTCACGAGGTATCGCGTATTGGAAACCGTCGCCTTGGCCGTGATCTGAGAGCTGGGCTTCCAGATCGTGGCGTTCAAATATCCCATCACGATGCTTGCCACGGCAAGCAGTCCGAGTATGGGCGCGACGACTCCGCGCATGATTATGGCGTGTTTGGAGGGCCGTTTCACGCCCGACGGCTCTTCGCGCTTATTCTGTGCAGATGTCATAACAGTACTATTCTACAGGCCCCGGCATAATAGCGCGCGAAAGCTGAGAAATCAGGGTTGGACGGTAGTGTGGTGTGCCATGCGTATTATTATGAACCGTTCCCTCCTCTCCCGGGCCGCCGTAGTCGTGTGCTCGCTGGGATTGTGCGTCTCGCTCGCCGCCTGCGGCGGCTCCAGCGCCTCGCAGAAGTCCTCGTCCAGCGCCGCGTCGTCGTCTTCGGCACCGACCGGCATGAAGCCGCTGACCGGCGTCACCGCGAGCGGCGAGCTGGGCAAGGAGCCCAAGGTCTCCTTCCAGACCCCGATGACCGTGGAGAACAACACCTATGCCGTGCTGCAGAAAGGCAACGGAGCCACCGTCGAAGACGGCGACCACGTCTGCTCGCAGGGCATCGCGCTCAGCGCCAAGGACGGCTCGCAAATGGCCAATTCCTGGACCAAGAACACCCCGGACTGCTCCATGAGCATCAACAAAAGCAGCATGAACGCCGGGTACTACCAGCTCTTCAAAGGGCAGAAGATCAACGCCACCATCGCTTTCGGCGTCAACGACCAGAGCAGCGGCAGCTCCTATATCATGGCGCTGACGCTCATCTCCAAGTCAAAGCCGCTTGCGCGCGCGCAGGGCACGCCGGCGAAGAACATTCCCGCCGATCTGCCGAAGGTGACGCTGGATGCCAAGGGCAAGCCCTCGCTCGACCTTAACGGCTACAAGCCTGGCAATGCGCTGGTCGCGCAGCCGCTGATCGTCGGCAAGGGCCGCGTCGTCAAGTCGACCGACACCGTCACCGCGCATTACACCGGCTGGACGCTGGACGCCTCCGGCAAGCTCACCCAGTTCGATTCCTCCTGGGATCGCGGCGAGCCGTCCGATTTCTCGCTCGATCAGGTCGTCACCGGCTGGAAGAACGGACTGGCCGGGCAAACCGTCGGCTCGCAGGTGCTGCTGGTCGTGCCGCCGAGCGAAGGCTACGGGGATAAGGCGCAGAGCAAGATTCCGGCGAACTCGACCCTGTACTTCGTCGTCGACATCCTCTACGCGGGCTGAACCCCCTTGCAGTGAATATCCTCGTTGGGCCTGACCGCTTCCGGTCAGGCCCAACGCATATTCGTGCTTATACGTGTTTGTTCAGCGTATTCCGCCGTCAATTGGTCATGAATTAAGCACTTTTTTCGTCAATTAAGCACTTCACACAGTAGCTGCCGAAATCAGGCACAGCATTGTGGCGGAATTCCGCCGTTTCTGGGAACCAATACATAAGACACAAGGAGCTTGAATCAGTATTCCGATCCAAATGTGCTTAATAAATTTCAGAACAGGCGCAGGCTGCCGTCTTGTGAGCCCTTCATCTCGTCATAATCCAGAATCAGGCAGGCGAAGCCGCGGTCCTCGGCCAGCGTGCGCGCCTGCGGAGTGATGGTCTGCGCGGCGAAGATGCCGTGCACCGGGGTCAGCAGCGGGTCGCGGTTGAGCAGCTTGCAGTAGCGCGTCAGCTGTTCGACGCCGTCGATGCCGCCATGCCGCTTGATCTCGATGGCGACATGATCGCCGTTCGCATCCACCGCCATGATATCCACCGGGCCGATAGCCGTCGGGTATTCGCGCCGGACCAGCTTCGCGCCTTCGCCGATGCGCTCGATCTGCTCGGCCAGGTAGCGCTGCAAATGGTCCTCGACGCCGTCCTTGACCAGCCCCGGATCCGTGCCCAGTTCATAGGCCTCGTCGGAGTAGATGTGCTGCAGGTTGATCTCCAGGATGTCACTCGACTTGTCGGCGCATACGCGCAGCACCCGCTCGGGAATATCAGTGTCCACGTCGTCATCAGCACCGGCAGGCTCAATCTCCTTGATGCTGCACGGGGCCGCCATCCAGTTGAGCGGCTTGTAGGAGCCGATCTCCGAGAAAATCAGCACGCTGTTGTCCGCCTTGATGAGCAGGACGCGCCTGGCCAGCGGCAGCGAGGCATTCAAACGGCCGGAGTATTCGGCCTGGCAGTCAGCAACTATGATTCGCACGGTATCTCACTCTAGCAAGCCGGCTGGGCGTCGATGCGTGAACGGCCTGTGCGCGCTCCTGCGTGTAATGGCAAGACGCGCGAATATCACGATAAGCTTTTTCACAGGAAATTCGCAGTCTCACCCCGCTAGACTGGTGCTAAGCTATCACGACACGACGGCGCTAACGCAAGACATATTGCAATAACGGTCACCACTTCGTCACCGTATTGCAGGTTGCATAGAACATGTTGCTGCAGCGCTGTACCACTGCAATGAACGACTCATGCAGCATTTCATACAGAATAGTCGCACGGCATCTCTCACGAATGGACATCATGGCACGGCACTCGGCGCACACACCAACCAGCACGGACACGTCACTCACTGCGGATACCGCACACAAGACAGACGGCTCATCCATACCCAAAACCACCATCAATCACACCGAGACGGCCGGAAAGCTTGCCGAGGACGGTGTTGTGGCCTATGCCGTCGACCTGAGCAAGACCTACGGAACCAAGGACGCAGTCGTCACCGCGCTCGACCATGTGCATGTGGAATTCGGGCGCGGCCAGATGACCGCGATCATGGGCCCTTCGGGCTCCGGCAAATCAACGCTGATGCATTGCATGGCGGGCTTGGACACACCCACATCCGGGCAGGTCTTCGTGGAGGGGCTGGAGGTCTCGGCCATGAACCAGCGCCAGCTCACCGACCTGCGCCGCAAGGAGATCGGCTTCATCTTCCAGTCGTTCAATCTGGTGCCGACCCTCACCGCCGAGGAGAACATCCTGCTCCCGCTGCAGATTTCGCGCAAGCCCATCGACCGCGCCTGGTTCGACCAGATCGTGCGCGTTGTCGGGCTGGAGCAGCGCCTGGGGCACCGGCCCAGCCAGCTCTCCGGTGGCCAGCAGCAGCGCGTGGCCTGCGCCCGCGCCATGATGGCCCGGCCCTCCGTCATCTTCGCCGACGAGCCCACCGGCAACCTCGACTCGCGCTCAAGCCGCGAGGTGCTGAGCTTCCTGCAGGACTCCGTACGCGAGTACGGCCAGAGCATCGTGATGGTGACCCACGACCCGCGCGCCGCCTCCTACGCGAACCGCGTGCTCGTGCTCGCCGACGGCCAGATCACCCAGGACATGCACGAGCCCTCCTATGAGCAGATTCTTCAGGTATTCGCTTCTGAAGGCGACGACGATCAGCAGAGTGCTTCTGAAGGAAGCGACAATCAGCCCAACAACGCAGCGCAAGCAACCGCGCAACCCACTACCTCCACCCAGCCCACCAATCCCAGCGAGGCCTCCCTATGATTCGAATCGGACTGCGTGACGCCAGGAGCCATTTCGGCCGCTTCATCATGTCGATCATCGCCATCGCCCTCGGCGTGGCCTTCGTGGTCGGCTCGTTCTGCTTCCGCGAAATGCTCAACACCCAGGTCTCCACCATGATGGCGACCAACTCCGACCACGACGTGTACGTGCGCGGCGTCGACAAGGCCAAGAACAGCAGCGCTTCGCCGATGTCGGGCAGCGGTGCCAGCGAGAACTACAACCAGATCGACAACAGCCTGGCCACCACCATCGCGAAGGTCGAAGGCGTCTCCTCGGCGAGCGCCACCACCACTATCACCGGCACGGTGCTGGTGGACCGCGACGGCAACGCCGTATCAACTATGGGCGCGCCCACGATGGCCATCGGCATGAGCAGCAGCGAGCCCTGGCGCTCGGCGCATTTCACCGCAGGCAGCTATCCGAAGGGCGAGAACGAGATAGCGCTGCACCAGTTCGCCGCTGACAAGGCGAAGCTAAAAGTGGGAGACACCACCACCATCGTCTACGAGGACGGCCCGAAGAAAGTCACCGTCTCCGGCATCTTCACCACGCAGACGAGCCAGGCTGGCGCCGTCATCATCGGCGTCGACCCGTCGGTGGCCAGGCACTACTATGCCGCGACAGCGCCCGACCCGAATACCTCGGCGCTTATCGGCGTGTATGGCAACGCTTCGACACCCTTGAGCAACCAAGCCCAGCAGCAGCTGGCCGACAATATCAACAAGGCGCTTCCCGCCGGCTCGCGCGCGCACGCCGTCACCGGCGATGAAGTACGCAAGGAGGCGACGAAGTCCATTCAGGATGCGCTGGGCTTCATTCAGCCGCTTATTCTCATCTTCGCCATCATCGCACTGTTCGTTGGCTCCTTCATCATCGCGAACACCTTCGCCATGATCGTGCGCGAATCGATGCGCGGCTACGCCTTGCTGCGCTCCGTCGGCGCTTCGCCCCGGCAGGTGTTCTCCACCGTGATCATCCAGGCGGTGATCTTGGGAATCGTGGGCTCCGGCATCGGCATCGGGCTGGGCTGGGGCATTATCAAGCTTATCGTCGTCGGGCTTGCACAGCTCGGCACACCGCTGAGCGGGCAGAGCACCCCCACCGTAAGCGGCATGATAATCGGCATGGCGGTCGGGCTGATCGTCTCGCTGCTCGGTGCGGCTATCCCGGCGCGTGACGCGGCCTTAGCGCCGCCTATTCAGGCGATGAACGAGACGGTCAATCCCGAGAAATCGGTGACACGGCGCGGCATCATCGGCGCGGTGATGTGCGCGCTGGGCATCGCCTGCTGGGCATTCACGCAATCGCTCGTCACAGCGGGCGGCAACGGCCCTACGCCATGGAAGACAGTCAACGACATCACCACGGGATACCCGTTGGGATTCGGCGCGGCACTGCTGATCGTCGGTGCCATCGTGCTGGGGCCTGCGCTGGTAAGACCGGCTGGCTCTGCGCTGGGGTGGCTGCCCTCGCGCATCTTCCGCGTGACCGGAAAACTCGCCACGCGCAATCTCTCGCGTTCCATGCGACGCACCGCCAACACGGCCGCCGCGCTGTTCGTCGGCGTCGCGATCGTCAGCTGTCTCGGCGTCGTTGCAGCCTCCGCCAAGGCCTCCGTGGCCGATATCATCGATACGGGGCTGAAAGCGGACTTCGCCGTCAGCTCGGCTTCCTATGGCAGGCTGCCGCATGGCGCGATTGACGCAATCGGCAAAACCAGCGGTGTGAAGTCAACCGTCACGAATCGCATGGTCATGGGTGTCAAATACAACGGCAAGTCCATCGACTCAGCCATAACCACCGCCACGCCCGCCGCAATGTTCTCCGAAGTGTTTGCCGCCACCACCACGGGCGGCAGCGCCGAGCAGGCCATCGCAGCAGGCAAGCTCGTCGTGGCCAAGAACATCGCCAATGACAATAACTGGAAGGTCGGCGACACCATAACCGTCTCGGCCACCAGCACCGTCATCGACGAGGAGGCCACCAAGCAGGCGCAGGCCGGCTACCAGACCCAAGTGCAGGCCGAGGTGCAGCAGCACATGGCCGCCGGAGACAAGGCGGGTGCGCAGCAGGCCATGAACGAGGCGAAGAACGTCGACCCGGCCACGCTCGTGAAAACCAAATCCGTCACCAAGGAGCAGCCGGTCAAGGTCGGTGCCATCGTCACCAATTCGGCCTATGCCGGCGGCATCTACATGAGCGACACGATGGCGAATGACCTTTCCGATAGCCAGATGCAGATTGCGCGCAATCTCTTCGTCATCGCCAAGCCCGGAGAAGACCTCACCGCGCTCCATGAGCGTCTGCTCAAGGCCGTCAAGCCCTATTACGTGGTCACGGTCATGGATCACGACGAGTACAAGTCCACGACGAGCTCGATGGTCAACCAGATTCTGGTGATTCTCTACGCGCTGCTCGCGCTGTCGATTATCATCGCGATCTTCGGCATCGTGAATACGCTGGCCCTCAGCGTTTCCGAACGTACTAGGGAAATCGGCCTGCTGCGCGCCATCGGCACCTCGCGCGGGCAGGTTCGCGGCATGCTGGCCATCGAAGCCGTGATTATCTCCGTCTTCGGCACGCTGCTGGGGCTCCTTATCGGAACGGGCGCCGGCGCGATGATTCGCTCGGTCTACAAGAGCAGCGGGTTGGAGAAGCTGAGCATACCGTGGAGCCAGCTCGTCATATTCTTAGTGCTTGCCGTGGTCGTCGGCCTGATTGCCAGCGTCTCCCCCGCGAGCCGCGCGCTCAAGAAGCCCGTGCTCGACGCCGTGTCCAGCGAATAGGCACAGTCAGGCGAATAAGGCGAGAAACCCGACCGGCCAGACTACCCCGGTACAACCAACCCCATCCAAAACAAATGTGGCCCGCAGCACGTGAATGAACGTGCTGCGGGCCACATTGCTATGAAGACGAAGCGAATAGCGCTTAGTCGGCTCCGGAGGTTCTGACCACGTCACGACCGCGTTCGACCGCGATCGTCAGCTTGTTCGAGTCGAAGGAGATGAATCCATCGGCGACCTCGAAGGAGTGGCGTTCGCCACTGGGGTCCACCACGCTCACGGTGCCGCCCTTGATAATCGAAAGCAGTGGCTCGTGATCGGGCAGAATGCCCATCTGGCCCTCAGTGCCAGGGATGGTCACCGAGGTGGCCGTGCCCGACCACACGGGGTGATCGGCCGCGACCATGTTGACCTGCAGGACTTTCTTATCGGCCATCACGCACCGAATTCCTGCTTCATATCGTGCCACTTCTTCTCAAGGTCGTCGATGCCGCCGATGCCGGAGAACGCCTGCTCGGAGACGTCGTCATACACGCCGTCGCAGATGCGGGTGAAGGCTTCGATGGTCTCGTCAGCCGGCACGTAGGAGCCCTCGCGGCCGGTGAACTTCTCGGCCACGTAGAAGTTCTGGCCAAGGAACTGCTCGATCTTGCGCGCGCGGTTCACAATGGTCTTGTCTTCCTCGCTCAACTCGTCGATGCCGATCAGGGCGATGATGTCCTGCAGCTCCTTGTTGCGCTGCAGAATCGCCTTGACGCGATTCGCGCAGTCGTAGTGCGCCTGGCCCACGTAACGCGGATCGAGGATTCGCGAAGTGGAGCCCAGCGGGTCGACGGCCGGGTAGATACCCTTCGAGGCGATGTCGCGAGACAGCTCGGTGGTGGCGTCCAAGTGGGCGAAGGTCGTAGCCGGGGCCGGGTCGGTGTAATCGTCGGCGGGCACGTAGATGGCCTGCAACGAGGTGATCGAGTGGCCACGGGTCGAGGTGATGCGCTCCTGCAGGGAGCCCATCTCGTCGGCCAGATTCGGCTGGTAGCCCACGGCGGAAGGCATACGGCCCAGCAGCGTGGAGACCTCGGAGCCGGCCTGTGTGAAGCGGAAGATGTTGTCAATGAAGAGCAGCACATCCTGATTCTGCACGTCGCGGAAGTACTCGGCCATCGTCAACGCGGTCAGCGGCACGCGCAGACGCGTTCCTGGCGGTTCGTCCATCTGGCCGAAGACCAGCGCGGTCTTCTCAAGGACGCCAGCCTCCTGCATTTCGCCGATCAGATCGTTGCCCTCACGGGTACGTTCGCCGACGCCGGCGAACACGGAGACGCCGCCGTGGTTCTGCGCCACGCGCTGGATCATCTCCTGGATGAGCACGGTCTTGCCCACGCCAGCGCCGCCGAACAGACCGATCTTGCCGCCCTGCACGTACGGGGTGAGCAGGTCGATGACCTTGATGCCCGTCTCGAACATCTGGGTGCGCGATTCAAGCTGATCGAAGGCCGGCGGATTGCGGTGGATAGGCCAGCGCTCCGTGATCTCGGCGACTTCGCCATCCTTCTTGTTGAGGATGTTGCCCGAGACGTCGAACACGTGGCCCTTGGTCACGTCGCCGACTGGCACCTTGATGGGGCCGCCGGTATCGATGACCTTTGAGCCACGCACCAAGCCGTCAGTAGGCTTGAGCGCCACCGTACGGACTGTCGAGTCGCCGATCTGCTGCTCCACCTCCAAGGTGATGTGCGTGGCGGTGTTGCCCTCGGTGTGGCCGACACCGCTGATCTCGGCCTTCAGGGCATTGTAGATATCGGGCAGGTGGCCGACCGGGAATTCGACGTCGATGACCGAGCCCGTGACGCGTGTGATGCGCCCCGCACTCGACTCTTGCGCCGTGTCCTCGGGAGCCGCTGTGGTCTGGTTATCAGCCATATGCGTTCCTACTCTTCCTCTTTGTTCAGCGCGTCGGCGCTGCCGATGATTTCGGTAAGTTCTTGGGTGATGGCCGCTTGGCGGGAAGCGTTGAGCTCGCGGGTCAGGCTGTCGATCAGATTGTTGGCGTTATCCGTGGCCGTATGCATGGCGTTCTGCCTGCTTGCGGTCTCGGAAGCCGCTGCGGTGAGCAGGCATTCGTGGATGCGCGACTGGATGTACTTGGGCAGAATCGCGTCCAGCACCTCGTCGACGCTCGGCTCGAAGGAGTAGAGCGGCGAGACCTCGCTGGCTGGATCATCCGCATCGTCGGATTCAGCCAGCTCGGCCATCGTGATGCCGTCGGAGGTATCCACAGCCGGGCGAATCAGCTCCACGGGGAGCATGCGCAGCACGCGGACCTTCTGAACCACCATGTTCACGAATTCCGTGAAGACGACATAGAGCTCACTGACTCCATGCTCGCCTTCGGGCTTCATGTAGGCGTCCATCAGCGCGGTGGAGATGGACTCGGCCACCTCCACGCCCGGGTGATCGCTGTCGCCATCCCAAGTGCCGGCCACATCGCGGTTGCGGTACTTGTAGTAGGAGACGCCACGACGTCCGTAGACGTAGAGCTGCGGATCCTTGCCTTCGCTGTCGAGATGCGCAAGCAGTCCTTCGGTCTCACGAATGATCGAGGAGGTGTAAGCGCCGGCCATGCCGCGATCGGCGGTCAGCGCGAGAACGGCGACGCGAGCGTGGCCGTCCCCGCGATCATGCGTCTTCATGATCGGATGGTCGATATGGGTATGCGCAGCCAGCGCCTGCACCGCATCGAAAATCGCGTCCGTGTACGGCTTGGCATTCAGGGCCACGTTACGCGCCTTCGCGATATGCGAGGACGCGATCATCTCCTGGGCGTTGAAGATCTTGCCGAGCGACGTGGTGGAGTTGATTCTTGATTTCAGTGCAAGTTGGGAGGCCATTGCTTACTTCTTCTCTCCCGCGATGAACTGCTCCTGCTCCACCTCGGTCGGCTTGACAGCATCCGGCTTCTTCTCGACGAGCGGCTTGCCGGCCTTCGTCACGTAAGTCGTGCGGAACTTGTCAATGGCCGCATCCAGCGCCTTCTCCGTCTCAGCGGTGAAGTCCTCGGTCTCACGGATGGTCTTTAGGATATCCGTGTTGTGGTCGAGGTAGTCGAGCATGCCCTTTTCGAAGGGCAGCACGTCTTCGATGTCGAGATCGTCGAGCTTGCCGTGCGTGCCGACCCAAACCGACACGACCTCGTTCTCCATGGGGAAGGGCGAGAACTGCGGCTGCTTGAGCAGCTCGGTCAGGCGCGCGCCACGAGTCAGCTGGGCCTTGGAGGCCGCATCCAAATCGGAGGCGAACATGGCGAAGGACTCAAGCGAGCGGTACTGCGCCAGCGAAATCTTGAGCGTGCCGGAGACCTTCTTCAAGGCCTTGGTCTGCGCGGCGCCGCCGACTCGGGACACCGAGATGCCCACATCGACAGCCGGGCGCTGATTGGCGTTGAACAGATCGGACTGCAGGAAGATCTGGCCGTCAGTGATCGAGATCACGTTGGTCGGAATGTAGGCGGACACATCGTTCGCCTTCGTTTCGATGATCGGCAGGCCGGTCATCGAGCCCCCGCCCAGATCGTCGGAAAGCTTGGCGCAGCGTTCGAGCAGACGGGAATGCAGGTAGAACACGTCGCCAGGGTACGCCTCGCGCCCCGGCGGGCGACGCAGCAGCAGCGAAATCGAGCGATACGCCTCTGCCTCTTTGGACAAGTCGTCGAAGACGATGAGCACATGCTTGCCGTGGTACATCCAGTGCTGGCCGATGGCCGAGCCGGTGTACGGGGCGATGTACTTGAAGCCTGCGGAATCGGAAGCCGGGCTGGCCACGATCGTCGTGTACTCCATCGCGCCGGATTCCTCAAGGCTCTGACGCACCGAAGCGATGGTCGAGCCCTTCTGGCCAATGGCGACGTAGATGCAGCGCACCTGCTTCTTCGGGTCGCCGGTCTTCCAGTTGTCCTTCTGGTTGATGATCGTATCGATCGCGATGGCCGTCTTGCCGGTCTGGCGATCGCCGATGATGAGCTGGCGCTGTCCGCGGCCGACCGGGGTCATCGCGTCGATGGCCTTCAGGCCCGTCGACAGCGGCTCCTCGACTGGGTGGCGGTGCATCACATCCGGGGCCTGCGCCTCAAGGATGCGTCGTCCTTCGCTTGCGATTTCGCCCAGGCCGTCGATGGGGTTGCCCAGCGGGTCGACCGTGCGGCCCAAGTAGCCGTCGCCGACCGGCACGGAAAGCACTTCGCCGGTGCGGCGCACTTCCTGGCCTTCCTCGATGCCGGCGAAGTCGCCGAGAATCACCACGCCGATTTCCCTGGCGTCGAGGTTCATCGCCAGACCGAGCGTGCCGTCCTCAAAGGTCAGCAGCTCGTTCGCCATGCAACCAGGCAGTCCTGCCACGTGCGCAATGCCGTCGCCAGCCGTGGCCACGTAGCCCACCTCTTGGGTGGGGGTGTCCGACGGCGTGTACGACTCGACGAAATCGTCGAGCGCCTTGCGTACCGCGGCGGGATCGATGGTAAGTTCTGCCATGATCACTCCTTATTGATGTTGTGTTGACTGGTAAGTCTCATTGTCAGACGCCGACTTTCACGGTGTCCTGCAGGTGCCGCAGCTGAGCAAGCACCGTATTGTCGGTGACTTCCTCGCCCACCTGGATGCGCATGCCGCCGATCACGGAGGCGTCGACCACGGCGTTGACATGCACCGGGCGGCCCAGCTTGGCCGAATAGACATCGACCAACTTCGCAATCTGCTCGTCACTCAAATGCGTCGCCGTCGTGACCGTGACCAGCGATTGACCCATATGCCGGGAGAATTTGCCGATAAGCCATTGGATGGTGGACAGATAGCGACGTTTGCGCAGGTTGGCGGTCGCGTGCTCCGCAAGACGCAGCGTGACTATGTTGAAGCCGCTGCCGTCCAGAATGTCGTGCAGCAGCTTGACCCGGGCGTCGGAATTCGCGCGCTCATCCTGCAGACGGGCACGCACCACAGGCAGATCGATCAGGGCCGAGTGCAGCTCGGCGAGCTCGATGGAAACCTGTGCGGTGCTGTCGGTGTGGTCCGCGTAGTACATCATCGCGTCCACGCCGAAGTCCTCGACCGCATTCGCGATATCCGCCGACCGGCTCCACGGGCGCTTGACGAGATCCGCGAGGATCGTCATCGTGAACTCATGGGCCTGATCGCCGAATATGCCGCGCAGCAAGGCCATCTTGTCCTCGTTGGAGCGCGAAGCCTCGGTGAGCGCATGCTCAAGCGCCGCGTTGCCGTCGAGCAGGGCGGTGATAGAGAACAGCTCGTTGCCGATGCGCCACGTATCCTCGCCGATGCCGCTGAACTGCGCCGCGAACGAATCGCGGGATTCGCGATCTGCTAGGCGTGAAGCTTCACCACGCATGCCTCACCTCGTTTCCGCTCACCGATCGTCACCCGACAGGTCGTCGATCATCTGGTCAAGCATGGTCGATTGCACCGAGTTGTCGGCGAGCTTGGAGCCGAGGATCTTGCCTGCAAGCGCGGTCGCCAACGTGCCGACCTCGCCCCTGAGCTTGACCATCGCCTGCTGCTGCTGCGTCTCCAAGGAACGCTGGGCGTTGGCCGTAATCTGCGCAGCCTCGCCTTCAGCCTTCGTGCGGGCGTCGCCGATGATGTGCGAAGCCTCGGACCGCGCATCGTCACGAATCTTCGACGCTTCGACGCGTGCAGTATTCAGCTGCTCCTCGTACTTGCGCTTGGCTTCGTCGGCTTCCTTCTGGGTCTTCTCGGCATTGGCGATGCCGCCTTCGATTTTCTTGGCGCGTTCGTCAAAGACCGATTGGAATTTCGGCAGGAAGAACTTGTAGAAGAACACTGCGATGATGACCAGCACGATAGCCGACCACACCAGATCATATGTCTCAGGCAAAAACAGTTGAATGCCTCCGGCAGCTTCAGTACGCATACCTGCCTCCTTTCGTGTCACTCATGTCGGCACACAGCCGATCCGTTACCGATCAGCTGCGCTTACTTCATGATGAAGAAGGCGATGAAGCCCAGGAGCGCAAGAATCTCGATAAGGCCGAAGCCGAGCCACATCAGGGTCTGGATACGACCGCCGAGCTCAGGCTGGCGAGCTGTGGACTCGATGGCCTTGCCGAAGACGATGCCGATGCCGATGCCGGGGCCGATAGCCGCGAGGCCGTAGCCGATGGTGCTGAGATTGCCGGAAACCTCGGCGAGTGTGATGAGATCCATGGTTGTGTTTCCTTTCTTATGGTTCTCGACTAAGTCACATTGTGGAAAACTGTTACAGCTGGTTATTGCCGGATGAAACTCATTCCGGATAGCTGAGATTGATGTACACCGCGCTCAGCGTGGCGAAGATGAACGCCTGGATGGCGGCCACGAAGGCCTCGAACAGCGTCATGACGAAGCCGGCCACGAAAGTGACCGCGCCAAGCCCGATGAACGCCTTGTTCGCGGCGTCGATGAGGAAGAACTGCGTGGCGGCGAAGCACAGCGCCACAAGGATATGCCCGGAGATCATGTTCGCGAAGAGTCGAATGGTCAGCGAGAATGGCCGGATCAGCACGATGTCGAGCAGCTGCATCGGCACCAGGATGATGTAGATGGGCCACGGGACGCCGGCCGGAAGTAGCTCGTCCTTGAGGAACTTGCCCAAGCCCTTGCCCTTCACCGCCGCAACCCAATACTGGGCGAACGCCCACAGCGCGAACAGCAGCGGCATGGTGATGGTCGCCGTCGCCGCGATGTTCAGACCCGGGATGATGCCGCACAGATTGAACACGAAGATGGTCATGAACAGCGTCGTAATCATCGGCACATACTGCTTGCCGCGCAGCTCGCCCATGACCTGGTAGACGATGTTGTCTCGGATGAACTCGATAAGCCATTCGATGGCGCCTTGCCAGCGCCCAGGAATGAGCTTGGCCCGCGCCGCCGTGATGCCCAGCATCAGCAGCAGCACGACCGTCGCGATAAGACGGACGATGATAATGCGGTTCAACGCGAAAGGAGTCCCCTGGAACAGGATCTCGGGAGGCATGAACTCGTCGACGCTCGGCACCTGGAAGGAGCCGGCCGCGAGTGATATCCCTACCCCGCTCACACCAATCATCCATTCCTCCTAACCTGCTGTTTGCAACAGCTTTCAGTCTAGACCTCATTGCCGAAACGATGTAACGTCCCGGTTACCTGCGTCATGGTCATATCCTAGCTACAGCGCAAGCCATTTCATTGCCCGCTCATTGCCTGTGGGCGCATGCGTTGCCGTAACCACGGTGTGGCCGATATCAGGCAATCATACGACGTGAATGGGCAAGTTTCCCGCAGCCCTTGCAGGGCAAGCGGCGCACGGCGTTTCTGCGCGGGTGGTGCCTGGGTGTCGTTTGAGAGCGCGCCGGGCCTGGCTGGGGGCGTGCTGGGCGTGCAGCGGGCGTGCTTGGGCGTGTGGGAGAAACGACGGATTGACAAAGGTGACCACATAGTGGTCACCCCAGGCCCTGCGCGGGTCACATAGTGGTCATTGCGTCAGCTGTGCGTTATCGTGCGCCCCGCTCGCCCCTGATTCGTGCTCCATGCCCTGCGCTCCGGGCCCTAATCCTGTGGGTCCTAGTAGCAACGTCACGCAAACCAGCCTCGTTGCGTGATGAATGTACTAGGAGTCAGTCCGACTCGGGAATTGCGCGGCCCATGCCGTAGCTGCGTCCTTCGAACGGTGCGAAACCGTCCGCGCGCGGACTGCCCGGGGCATGGCGGATCGAGCGTTCGGTGCCCAGGCGCTTCTCCGCCCGCAGCTGCGGGACCTCGCGCAGGTCGTACGGCGTGGTCTGGTAGACCCAGTTGAGCCAGTTGCGCCACAGCAGGTTCGCGTGCGCGCGCCACGAGAACAGCGGCTCCACGTTCGGGTTGTCGTCGGGGAAGTAGTTGCGCGGGAAGGGCACGTTCGTCATGCCTTTATCCATATCGCGCTTGTATTCCTCGGCGAGGGTGTACTTGCCATACTCCCAGTGCCCCAGCGCGAAGACCTCGGAGAAGTCGCGCGTCGCGATCAGCCCCGGCCCGGACTGCGGACCCCAGGTCAGTACCTGCAAGTCGGGATTGGCCGCCACATCGGCCTCGTTGACCCCGGCGAGGCGCGAATGCGGCTGCAGGGCAATCTCGTCGAAGCCATTGGTCAGGAAGCAGTATTCGTCCTGCAGATACTGCGGGAAGACGCCGAAGATCTTCTCGTCCAGCAGCTCCTTGCGCACCCCGTAGCGATAGTTGAGCGCGCCCATCGCGCCCCAGCACAGATACATCGTCGAAAACACATGACGTGAGGCCCAGTCGACGATCTCCTTGAACTCCGGCCAGTAGTCGACCTGCTCGAAGTCGAGATGCTCGACCGGCGCGCCGGTGATAACCAGTCCGTCATAGTAGTTGTCGGCGAACTCGTCAGGGTTCTCGTAGAATTTCACCAGATGGTCGGAGCTGACATGCGTGCCCTCATGCGTCGAGGTCTTCATGAAATCGACATCCACCTGCAGCGGGGATTTGGAGATCAGCCGCAGCAGCTGGGTCTCCGTCTCGATCTTCTTGGGCATGAGGTTAAGGATCACAAGCCGCAGCGGACGCACGCGTTGTTGTTCGGCCTCGGGCTTCTCCAGCGCGAAGATGCGCTCGGAGTCGAGGATGTCACGAGCGGGCAGGCCGCTTGGGATCTTGATAGGCATATCCCTATTATCGCGGGGCCACGGATAAGCGACGACCGGCGCACTGAATACGGTTCGTGTCGCTGCGTTTATTCGACGTTTTCACTGCCTGCAGCCCTTGTGCGCAAAGGGATTCGTATACTTGCAAGGCATCCTCGTCCATCGTTCGCTGGGCGCTGAAACTCGCCGACGGTTTGACTTTTAGGATTCCGCACCTATTGTATATAGAGCTGCTTGAAGGCAGCCGACGCGGGATGGAGCAGCTCGGTAGCTCGCTGGGCTCATAACCCAGAGGTCTCAGGTTCAAATCCTGATCCCGCTACCATCAAAGGCTAGGAATCACAAGGTTCTTAGTCTTTTTGCGTTCTCGGCCAGCGCGGTGCAGGCATCGAATCAGGACAAAATTCGGACAATAATAATGTGGGCATACCTGCTGCCTTTCTCAGAAACCAGCCCTTCTCATGGAAAGTTCAGCGGTTTCCCATTGCTTTTTGTCACGAATGGGAGCTTTTATTCGTTGTTGAGGCGGATAACTAAATCGTGGCAAGAAACGATGCCGCGAAAGCTAGTGCCGGTGCGGAAGCCAAAACCGGGGCAAGCGGTCAGATCGCGGCAAAAAAACACAATTGGCTCAATATCATTCTTATCGCCGTTATCGCCGTTATCGTGATTGGTCTGCTGGCGTGGCTAGTCGTGATTCCGGCGGTGAATTCGCGTTCGAAATCGTCAATCGGCACGCAGCGCACGGCGAGCGTCGAACGTGGCTCGGTGACGGCCACGGTGTCGGCACAGGGCAATGTCACGGCGCAGACGGTCGATAATCTGGCATTTGTCAACTCCGGCACCATCAGCGGACTTTCGATCAAGGTCGGCGACACCGTCAAGGCAGGGCAAACGCTGGCGACGCAGACCTCGACTACCGCCACGACAGCGCTCGATTCGGCGAAAGCCGCGGTAAATCAGGCCAACTACCAAATATTGTCAGCCAACGCCTCATTGACGTCAGCCAACAACTCCTTGTCGCAGGCGCAGGCGAATCAGGCCGCCGGCTGCCCGACGACGGCAGCGACTGTCAGCAGCACCGGCAGCTCAGGTTCCAACGGCAGCGGCTCCACCAGCACGGCCCGCACAGACAGCGGTTCGAGTGCTGATTCCAGTTCCTCCGCATCGAACTGCTCAGCCTCGACACTGGCCTCACAAGTGGCCTCCGCCCAAGCGCAGGTCTATTCGGCCCAGTCGCAGGTGGCCTCCGCCCAGGCCTCGCTGACGACCGACCAATCGAATCTGTCAACAGCCCAGTCGGATGCCGACAATACGGCGATCGTCTCGCCCATTGATGGCATGGTGACAGCCGTCAACTACGCAGTGGGGCAAAACGTCACCGGCTCGACCAATGCGGTCAGCTCCGGCTCCTCGTCGGTTTCGAGTTCGGGATCCTCTTCGGGCTCAGGCTCGGGCAGCAGTTCCGGTTCCGCATTGGCTTCGGGTAACGGCGGCAGCAGCGGCGGATCCGGCTCTGCTGCGGCGAGCAGCGCTGGCACGTCGTCATCCTCTTCGAGCTCCACCAGCTCCGGCAGCACGGTCATCACCGTGCAATCCAACAAGAATCTGGAGATCATCGGCAACTTCGCCGAGGCGGATGCCGCCAATATCAAGGCCGGCCAGGCGGCCACGGTCACTTTCCCGGCCATCAGCGGGCAGACCGGAACCGGCAGCGTCGCAGCCATCTCGCCGACCGCCACGACTTCCAATTCCGTGACGACGTATCCTGTCACCATAACCTTGAGCGATTATCCGACCACGCTGAAACTCGGCCAGACCGCCACAGCATCCATCACGACCAAATCGGCTTCCAACGTCCTCTATCTTCCCAGCAATGCGGTGATCATCGGCTCGGACACCTCGTCCGGCACGGTGCAACTCATCGGCTCCGACGGCAAGGCAACGACCCAGACGGTCGGCGTCGGCGTGCAGGGCGATTCGACGGTGGAAATCACCTCAGGCCTGAAATCCGGCGACAAGGTGCTGATCTCGACCGATACGGCGACTGGCGCGACCTCAGGCACCACAAGCGGCTACGGCAGTCGCAGCGGCTTGGGAGGCGGCGGCTATGGTGGTTTGGGCGGCAGCATGGGAGGCCTAGGCGGCGGCTCGATGGGCCGTAGCTCAGGCTTGGGAAGCCGGGGCTGAGCTGATGCGCAATGCGAATGACAGCTCCGCCGATGCTCCGGTTGACAATGTGTCCACCGGCAACGCGTCCACCGGCAACGCGTCCAGCGACGATGCGCTCACCGACGTTTCTGCGAGAATGCCTGGCGCGTCCGAACAGCTTGATGCGAACGGTCAACTGAGCGGCTCGCCGCGCGACTGGTCGGAAACCGAAGTGCTACCGCCTGTCCAGTCGACGGCTCGAATACCAGTGCAAGCAGCAATACCCGTGGCGGCGCAGCCAATCGGACTCGCAGCCTCAACGAATGACGGCCCGCAGACCCCCGTTATCGAGATTCACGATCTGCGTCGCACCTACGGCGAAGGCGAGTCGGTGGTGCAGGCCCTCGCCGGGGTCGATCTGCGCGTGATACCGGGCGAATTCCTCGCCATCATGGGTGCCTCGGGTTCGGGCAAATCGACCATGATGAACATTCTCGGACTGCTGGACGAGCCGGATGGCGGCAGCTACTATCTGGACGGCGACGACGTCTCGCATTTGCGCGGCCGCGATCTGGCGCTGATACGCAACCGCAAGATCGGCTTCGTCTTTCAGTCCTTCAACCTCATATCGACCATGACGGCTCTGGCCAATGTCGAGCTGCCCATGGCCTATGCCGGGGTCGCCCGCCGCGAGCGCCAGGAGCGGGCCGAACTGGCGCTTTCGATGGTCGGTCTGGCCGAGCGGGCCAAGCACTTCCCTTCGCAGCTTTCCGGCGGTCAGCAGCAGCGGGTGGCCGTGGCCAGGTCGCTGGTCAACGCGCCGGCTCTGATTCTGGCCGACGAGCCGACCGGCAATCTCGATTCCAAAGCCACCTCGGACGTTCTTGATGTATTCGCCGAAATCAACGCCCAAGGCCGCACGGTGGTGCTCATCACGCATGAGGATGACGTGGCCGCGCGCGCCAGCAGGGTCGTCACTATGAAAGACGGCCGGCTTATCGCCGATAGTGCTGTTGCGCCGACTGCGGCAACGACAACGCCATATGCAGCGGTTGATTCACCGCTGGCTGCGACTTTGCAAGGCTATGCAGACCCGGACCTGGCCGCTTTGGCAGGCGGGGATGGCGGAGCGATTGCGGGCAGCAACGCAGGCGACCCCGCGCAAACGGAGGTGATCTGATGGGCTTGGGCGAGATCTTCTCCTCGGCGTTCCGCTCGATCGCCTCGAACCTGACCCGCGCGGCGCTGACCTTGCTGGGTGTCCTCATCGGCGTCGGCTCGGTTATCCTACTAGTCGGCGTCGGCTCCGGGGCCTCGGCCTCGGTGACCTCCCGCATCGAAGGGCTGGGTACCAATATCATCACCGTGTCGAGCGGCATGAGCCGATACGGGAATGCCGGCGGAGGCTCTGGCTCAGGATCAACCAGCGCGCAGAGCCTGACTATGGCTTCTGCGAATGCCTTGCAGAAGCCGGATGCCGCGCCGGATGTGGCGCAGGTCGTGCCGCAGGTTTCGACCTCGACCACGGTGGCCTACGGCTCGCAGTCCACTTCGACGCAGGTGCTCGGCGTGACCCCGAACTACTTCACGGTGACCGACACCAAGCTGGCCCAGGGCACGGCCTTCCAGACCATCGACAATACGCTGGCCCGCAATACGGCCGTCATCGGCGCCGACTTGGCGCAGACCCTGTTCGGCTCCGGCGATAACGCGGTCGGCAAGACCATAACCGTCGATTCCACGCCGTTCACCGTCTACGGCGTCATGGCTGAAAAGGACACGACCGGCGGCTCCTCGGTCAACGAGGATGTCATCGTGCCCATCGCCCGGGCCCAGCGTTCGCTGACCGGCTACGGCAATCTCTCCTCGCTGACGCTGCAAGCCAAATCGACGCAGGCCGTGAACAATGCGGCGGCCGAGGCGACCGATATCATCGCCGGCCAGATGGGCATCCAGCCGGCCGACGCGACCTTCACCGTGACCACCCAGTCCGAACTGCTCTCGACCACCTCGTCGATGACCTCGTCACTGACCACCATGCTGGCGGCGATTGCGGCCATATCGCTTGTCGTCGGCGGCATCGGCGTGACCAACATCATGCTCGTGACGGTTTCGGAGCGCACCCGAGAGATAGGCATTCGCAAAGCGCTCGGAGCACCCCGATGGGTGATTTCCCTGCAGTTCATCATCGAGGCGACGATTCTGTCGACCGTCGGCGGGCTTCTAGGCGTCGGCACGGCCTTCGCCCTGTCGTCCATGACCATTGCAGACATCAAACCCGTCATCACGCTCGGCTCGGTGGCGCTGGCCTTCGGCGTCAGCGTGGCCATCGGCATCATCTTCGGCGGCTATCCGGCCATCCGGGCCTCGTCGCTGAAACCGGTCAAGGCGCTGCGGCATGAGTAGCGCGGCGTAGGCAGCAGGACCGTATAGGGACGACGTCAACGACGTCGCATAGGCCGGCAGATACAGCATGTACCAACACAATTATCATGTACCAAGAAAGCAAGCAAGATCATGACCAATCCTAATCCGCAGCCTCAGAGCGGCAACAACATCCAGCCGAATCAAGGCAAGCCCCAGTATCAGCAACCACAACAACCACAACAGAGTTTGCCGCAGCAGCCTCAACCTCAACCCCAGCAAGGCCAAGCCCGAGGGCCATATATCCAGCAACCCGGTCAACAGTCTCAGCCCATCCAGTCGCAGCCCATCCAGTCGCAGCCGAGACCGGCTTACAATCCCAACACGGCGCGAATTCTTTCCACGCCACCCAGCTCCGCCGCTTCGGTTGCTGTCGCACGCGAAAACGGCCCCAAGATCAACACGGTGACCTGGATACTGATTGTCGTCGTCGCGGCGCTGATATTCGGCGCCGGCGGCTTCTTCCTCGGCCGGAGCACAGCACCGGCCTCCTCCGCGTCATCGTACAGCCGCTACGGCATGAGAAACCGGAACGGCGGCACCGGTTCAGGCTCAGGCAGCGGCGGCATGATGGGCGGCTTCGGCGCACGCGGCACGGTGACAAAGGTCGACGGCGACACCATCACCATTAAGGAGGCAGACGGCACGACGGTAACCGTTCAAGGCTCCTCCTCGACGCCGGTCACGGTGACCTCGAAGGGCAAGATCAGCGACCTCAAGTCCGGCGACACCGTGACCGTCATCGGGCAGAACGACAACGGCACCATCAGCTCGCCCCAGTCCATCATGGAAGGCCAGATCGGCCTCGGCGGCATGCGCGGCAGCTTCGGCGGCGGTACCGGCTCGAATTCCGGTTCCAGCAACAACTGACGTAGACGAACAGGCATGAATGAGAGGCGCATGGAAATCTATTAAGCAGATTTCCATGCGCAAACGCTCAAACAGGGCTTCACGGAGCTTCGCCACACAGTTCGGATTGGCGGAATTCCAATGATTACATGATTGCGCACACGCCGCATACTTCATGCATGTGCTTAATAGACGAAAAAAGTGCTTAGTAAGCGTCTACAACGCGGTTTGCCCGATCTGCCCGCTCGGGCAAGCGTCCACATAAGCCACCGGCAAACCAACGTCATCGGTCACCCGTTAATTAAGCACTTTTTTCGTCTATTAAGCACTTCTCAAAGTAGTCTCCAAATTTGCTCGCTACATTTTGGCGGAATTCCAACGTTTCCGAGAACTGACATATGAGTGTTTTCTCGCGCCCGACCATCTCGTTCACTCAAATCTGCTTAATAGCTGTTCAATCAGCAGCCGAATGCAACTCGGATGAATAATTCAGACGTACTGCACCATAAATTACACACGTCAGAACACAATAAGGTACATAAAGCTAAAGCACTTGCGGCGATTCAGCGCCAAATCGCCGCAAGTGAACGAGATACACTCCCGCAGACGCCCCTTTCCCGCAATCACTTGCCCTCGGCTATGTTGCGGAGCATGTTCATGTGCCCAAAGCTGGAACACCTGCTGGGGCTCGATGCCAAACCGATGGGCCTTATGGACGACGGCGAACCGCATCTGTTGCTCATTCAGCATCGGTCAAGACCTTCCTGATGCGCGTAGGGACGTTAAGTTTGTTCACGTATTGCCCCAACCGATCGAGATTTTTGTCCGGGTCAGCCAAGTAAGTCCGCAGCACCTCTTGTTTGACGTCACTAAAAATTTCCTTTGCGACCAGCACATCCAGCAGTGTCTTCTCGCGGTCAGTCACGCTAATTTCGTTTCCCAGCCAGTTGTCCATTGTTGATCGGCCGGTTTCGTAATGCACCGGAGTCGCAAAAAAAGGCTTGATCCGTTGCCTTTTGATGCTCTCACTGTGATATCCGTAGGGAAAAGTCATCTGGTAGAACGCGGGCGTCGCCACAGTGTAGCCATAGAGGGAAGCCGCCGACTCATGGCTGAACACACCGCGCGGAAAACGGTACTGGTCCACCATCATGTCGTCAATCGGATAATCAGGCAACGCATAGATACCATGAGACAGCCAAAGCAAATCGCCTCGACCCACCGCCTTGCGCAAAGCTTCTCGGCTGATGGATTGAGTCTGCGCCTGTTCCGCAGTCAAAACCCCATCATGGCTCTCGAATGCCACTCGCGTCCGTTCGCTCAGCATATCGACAACCTCCTTGGCACCATATTCGCCCTGTAGTGCAAAAGTCAACTATTGATTTAATATAACAATATGTAGTGTAAAAGTCAACTAAATTATTGTTTTCTGATCTAGCGACGCACACCCCGATAGAAATTCGCAGATGCCCTTTCCCCGCAATCACTTGCCCTCGGCTATGTTGCGGAGCATGTTCATGTGCCCGTCGAAGGCTCGGCGGCCTTGCTTGGTGAGCGATATCCACGACACCTGGTGATTGCTGTTCTCGCTTTTGACTTTGCTTGTGCTGACGTAATGCCGATCGGCGAGCGCCTTGACGTGTTTGGAACAGACGGCGTCGCTGACGCCGAGCGTGTCCCTGAGCGTGCTGAATCTCAGCGCAGTCGTCTGGGCCAGCAGACCGCAGATGCGCATTCTGGTGGGTTCATGGATAAGCTCATCGAATTTGGCTGGAACTTTCGTCGCATCGGTCATCGGCTCACTCGCCTGCTTCGATGGCACGGCGCTGCTCGCGGCCATACAGCACAAACAACGCCGCAGCTAGCACTTCGAACAGCAAGGCAATGCTGCAGAAGACCACCCAATGCAGCGACGTGAACAGCGCGACAGCTACGCCTCCCAAGAGTCCCACAAGTAAACTTACGCTGCTGAGCACGTAGAGGACGCCAGCTTTTCTGGTTCTGGGATGGACGATGCCTACGCCCGAACGAAGCGAATACCAGATGGATATGCCGATAAAAATAACGCATACCGTCATAATCGGTATAAGCAAGGCAAGATTGTTCTCTCGAATCATGAAACCCGACATCACTGCGAAGGCGAACATCACGAACCCGCTCAGCAGGGCGTACCAGGTAGACACGGTTGCCTTGCCGCTGAGGGCCCGCCGGTCGACAGCGAGAGAGTCGAGGAGCTCTTTGGCCTGCGTTGCAGACGGCTCATTGCTGTTATTACTGTTATCCATGATGGGCTCCTTCACTGCCGTGCCTCGCAAGAGAGTTCGAGGCTTTTACTTTCCGATAAGGAAAGCATAATATTTTCCGTTAGGGAAAGTCAAGTAGAAGCGACCAAAGCGTGCCGCGGCACATCTACAATTGAAGCAATAAGCGGTTTGAGAGCTATCGATAAGGCGTAGCGCACAGTCGGACTCGGAGACACCACAATGAACGATTACACGGATTTCCTCGCCTTCCTCGAAAAGAGATATTCCGAAAAAATCAGCTTCACGCTGATACGGGACGACGCCGAGGAATTTTACGAGTCTCATTCGCTGGAAGAATGCTATGCCATGGGATTGGCGCTTTATGAATCCGGCAATTATCAAGTTCAAGAGGCGGGCGTGTTTATGTTGGGATACTGCGCAGCCGAGAACGACGATGCGCTGCTCTTCCTCAGAGACACAGTGAGCCGGCATGATAATTGGCGAATCCAAGAGGTGCTGGCAAAGGCATTCGACAGCTATTGCCGGCTGACCGGCTACGAACAGGCGCTGCCGGTTATCGAAAACTGGTTCGATAGCGATTGCGCGAACACGCGCAGGGCCGTTTCGGAAGGGTTGAGAATATGGACGAGCCGCCCATATTTCAAGGAGAATCCGCAAGTAGCCATACGCTTACTATCCGCCCACAAGGAAGACAGCAGCTTGTATATGCGCAAATCCGTCGGGAACGCGTTACGGGATATCAGCAAAAAGCATCCAGAGCTCATCGCAGAGGAACTCAGGCAATGGGAGCTATCCTCAAGCGAGATCAGGCAGGTGCATACATTGGCTGGCAAGTTCATCAACAATCGATAACGCACTTCAGGCAGTCATTGCGAACATTCTCGGGTGATGCAGGCGCTGTGAAAATCGGCAAAATACGCGCCTTCCTTGCATCACGCACCCCTAGCTTTCGGCGGAATCAGCAAGGTCATCTGAGCCGATGCGGTTGCGCATGGCGGTAAGCATGAGGCCGATGGCGATGCACAGTACGCAGACGATGACGGCAAACGTCACGAAGGCGGCTGAGACCCCTAGCAGACCGATGAGCAGTCCAGTGAATACCGCAGGCACCGAAATCGCCGCGTATGCGACGACAAAATACGCTGCAATCACTTCTCCCTTGCGTTTCTCCGGCGCCGCTGCGGATACGATGCGGGTGCCAGCCATGAATGCCAGCCCGAACCCGACGCCGCTGAGCAACGCGCCGATAACAGCCAGCACAGCGAGCGCCTCGACTGCGCCGAAAGCCGTCAAGGATATGCCGACTGCGGAGGAGATGGCCGCAATAATGATCATCGCCCGTTCCGAAAGCGCCACATGAAGCCGAATCCATGCAAACTGGACGATGGCACCCACTCCCTGCACCGCCATGATGACAATGCCCGTGACGATATGGCCGCCAATGCCCAGCAGCTCGCGCGACAAGGTCCCGCCCAAGGCGAGATACACGCCGCCGACAGACCATGCGTTGGTGACGCATAACGCCGCCAGCACAAATTCCGCTCTCATGCCCGAAGGAATGGACAGTCGCTGAATCGCGAATAGACCAGCACCGCTGCGACGCGCATCCCAAGGCAGGAAGACCAGCACCAGCGCGATGCTCACGCCTGTGGCGATCAGCAGCACAATATACGGAATCGCAATCGCTCCGCCCGCATCAAGAATCCATCCGCACAGCAGAGCGCCTATCGCAATCGACAGCGACGTGGTCATGCTGTTTGCCGCAGCAGCCGCGTTCACATCACCATGAGGATGGGTCTGGATCAATGCGGCGCTCGCCGCCCCGGTGAGCATCCCGGTCGCCAAGCCCTGAACCAGTCTGGCGACAATCAGCATGGCGACATTGCTGGCGACGAAGCAGACCAATGACAGCGCCAGAACAACCATGCTGGCAATGATGACCGGCACTCTGCCGATGCGGTCGGATATGCCCCCGGTAGTCAGCAGCGTTATCACCACGCCGAGCGCGTACGCGGCATAGGCAATCGTCAGTGCGGCAGGAGACAGCCGCCAAGCCGCCGTCAAATCCGAATATGTCGGCGAAGGGGTACCGCTTGCCGCCAGCGCCACAGCTAATGTTGAAATCACGGCGATGTATGCGCCCCATCCATGTGGATGCCTTTTTCCCAAATTCATCAATATGCTTCCTGTTCCGAGCTATCCAAAATGCGCCGCCAACACAGCTGCAGCGGACAATCCGCAACGCTACGACGCCAAATGATGCGGCAGGGCAGTTACAATATCGATAGCGATATAGGCGAATACCTATGACCGTGGAGATGGCTGTGGATGCTATGCCGATGTTGTGCTGTCACTGCGCCGATATTGCATTAGCGCGACATCGCGGTATCTCCAGCGCACAAACGCTCCGGGCTGCACCTGCGCCACGGAGCAGCACTAACGGGAGAGGAGAGGGCTCATATGATGGACGATTCCGTGCATGACATCTCCATACGACATCTACAGTATGCCTTGGCGGTCGCGGAAGCCGGCTCGGTGACGCAGGCCGTCGAACGGCTCAACATCGCGCAGCCGAGTCTCAGCCAGCAAATCCTCAAACTTGAGCAGCGCCTCGACACGCGGCTTTTCGAGCGCATGCATGCAGGTTTGGTCGAAACCGCCGCCGGAGCGAAATTCCTCGACAAGGTGTCGGTGCTGCTTACGGAATTCGAAGACGCAGTGCGGGAACTGGACGGAGCAGACCAGCACTGGACCTTCGGCATCAGTCCCGGAATCGACACCAGCCTCGTCGCCCAGGTCGAGCACCAGCTCAATCTATACAGCAGCAAGGCGAATATCGAACTCATCGCGCAGCCGTCATCCGCGCTCATCGAAGGGCTGCTGCACGGCAAGCTCGATCTCGCCTTCATACGCCCGCCGTTCTCCGCAGACGGTCTCGTGTCACACGTAGTCGCCACCAATCCGCTCGGCGTCGTCATGGCACACAATCACCCGCTCGCGCGCAAACCCAGCATCGCATGGGATGATATGGCACGCTATAGGCTCCTCTGGTTCGACGCCGACCGCGCCCCAGGATTCGCGCATCACACCATTGAGTGGATAGGACAGCACGGCTGGAATCCCGAACTCGTCCGGGGGACGGACCGCTACACGCTGTTCGAACACCAGCTCCTGCACGACCACACGCTCGTGGCCCTGCGTCCGGCGTATACGGTGCAGACAAGCTCCACGCTCGTCTGGCGTCCGTTCGCACATGAGCCGCCGATTGAACGTATCGCGGTGGCAGCGGTCACCGAAACCCGAGGAGCGACGCTCATTGGCTACATCACCAAACATGAGCACCAGTAGCATAAAACCGTCGCGATATGAACGATGCCCGCTGCATGCCTTGGCAGTCGCCGCGCAGCATGGCCTGATGCGCATGCCGCTTGACTATTCCATGTATTGAATCGAGCAACCGCGCAGCATACAGGCACACGCTATACTGCTAGGGTCAGCAGGGAATTCTTGCGCAAACAACTAGTGGCCACAGGTACAGCTCACTGGGCTGTGACGGGAACTCCTTACTTACGCTTACGACGGTTCACGCAGGATGAATGAAACAGTGACACAGGACGAAGAGGAGGCACGGCCCGGGATGGCGCACGGTATGGAGCAGAACGCGAAGGCGGATCAGACGGATTTTTTGCGGCACTTGTTCGTGCCGGTGTATATGCCCGCGATTCTCTTCGCGACCGGTGAGGGCGCGCTGATTCCGGTGGTGCCGCTGACCGCGACGGCGCTGGGGGCGAATGTTGCCACGGCGGGCATCATATCCGGCCTGCTCATGATCGGCGTGGTGATAGGCGACATGCCCGCAGGCATCATCGTCGCGCGTTGGGGCGAGACCTTCGCCATGCGATTGTCCGCAATCGTGGCAATCGTGTCAGCGGTCATCTGCTGGAGGGCCCCGAACCTCGCCATGCTGGCCGTCGGAGTGCTGATGATCGGCATCGCCTCGGCCGCCTTCAACCTCGCACGCCACACCTTCCTCACCGTATGGACCCCGCTGTGGTACCGCGCCCGCGCCATGTCGCTGCTCGGCGGCACCACCAGGGTCGGGTACTTCGTCGGCCCGTTCCTCGCCTCCCCCGTCATCGCGTTCGCCGGCTCGCGCAGCGTGTACTGGCTGCATGTGGTCGCCTGCATAACCGTGCTGATCGTGCTGTGGGTGATACCCGATCCCGAGCAGATGCT
>NZ_JALCUA010000014.1:0-37781 GCF_022655035.1 Bifidobacterium tibiigranuli
CATTCGTGGCCTGAATCTCGCTGCTGAGTTTAGCGTCTAGGGCTCGAATGTCACTGCTGTTTTCATCGATGCGTTTGCCGAGGTTAGTTTCGACGCTGTCGATACGCTTATTGAGACTGTCTTCGACGCCGTCGATGCGGGTGCCGAGTCTTCGGTTGCCGGTCAGGACGATCCTGGCCAAGGCCGCGCCGACAGCGAGGATTGCCGCGAGGGTGGGGAGGCTGTTGATGAGCATGTTCATGGCCGGGTTCCTTTCGTATGCTTTCAAGCATAGGTGATTGCTGCTACCTACGCTATCGGCCGGGTTCGCGGCCGTGCAAGCGGAACAAGGGTATGTGGTCGAACGCTCGGACTTATCCACATCGTCGGCGTGTCGTGGATAGCACAGCGCGGATAACCCGGCTGCGGATAACCCAATGCGCCATAGCTGCCGCGTCATTCTCTGTATAAAGCCAACCGACTGTCTCGATTCTTCACGAAGAATGCACAACGATGTTCAAAGGGGTTATTGAGCAGTTGAAAAAGGGAAGAGCATGATCGCTGACTCGCTGAATGACGCGCTTCCGATCTTCTGCGCACCGGGGGAGCCGAGTCGATCTTCGAAGCTTCGTAGAGCGAAGCGTGCGCAATCGATCCTTGTATCTTGATTTGTCGTACCGTAGCATAATTTCGTAGCGGAAATCATCCGCTACATAACAAAAATTATCAATTACACAACAGAAAAATATCTATTACACAACAAAAATATATCCATTACATAACAAAATCTACTCACTACACAACAAAAACAAGGGAGTTTTTAATGCGTACGCTATGCTCAAAACGCAGAATACTCGGTGCCGGAGTCAGTTTCTTCGTCACTGCCATTGTGCTGGCGCTGATTTCGCCGTTCGCCCATTCGCAGCCGTTGCCCAATCAATCAACTGACGATATGGCCGTGACTGCGCAGGCGCCGCCGTTGCCAAACATCCGTTCCGGGCAGCAGGGAATCGACCCTGCGGGCTATTGGACCGAAGAGAAAATGCGCAATGCCATCCCGGCTGATGACGCGATTACTGAAGACGAGCAAAAAAGCTCCGTTGATCGTAACAATGGCAATAATGGCAACGATAATAACAACGGTTCTTCGGGCGAAATCATGCAAGGAAAAGACGTAACGCAGCCATCCGCGCCACTTGAATCGGATCAACAGTCCAGCTCGGGCGCGAACGTCCCAACGAACGTAGGAAAAGTGTTTTACACATATCGAGGTTCGAACTATGTGTGCTCGGGCTCTGCGATCAATAGCCCGAACAAAAGCGTGGTCTCGACCGCAGCGCATTGCGTGCATGACGGCGCGCATCAGGGATGGCATACCAACATAGCCTTTGCCCCGGCGTATTACAATGGAGTGTCCAGATACGGCCTGTGGAACTGGAACAATGCGATAACATTCAAGGAATGGATTAACAATTCAGATAACAGCAGAGACCAGGCCTTCTTTACTGTCCACAATCGCAATGGCCGATCATTGGTGAATACGGTGGGCGGCAATGGCCTCTCGTATAACTTTGGACAGCGGCAGAACAATGTTCGCACTTGGGGCTGGCCGACCGATCCGCCGTATACCGGCCGGATTCCGCACTACTGCGAAGGCAAAACGTATAAGCGTTTTCAGTGGAGCAGCGACATGCGCATGGAGTGCGGCATGGGAAGCGGCGCCAGCGGAGGCCCGTGGCTGATTTCCCGTACTGACGCCAATCGAGGGCAGGTGTTCGGTGTGACCTCTCGCAGAACGGGTTCCGGCACCCCGAATGTGCTGTCAACGCCTTTCGATGACGCTGTTGCGAAGATCTTCAAAGATATTGGATGATTCTTACGATGGTTTCTGATTCCATCCCCTGTTAATGCCGTAAGGCCCCCGAACCGCTCAGGTTCGGGGGCCTTACGCATATCTGACTGTGCGCGCTTCGCATTCAGTCACATCATCAGATCGATGCGCACTATGGCAGTCCGACTTTGCATAGTGCGCAGAAAACGCACATTTCGTGTTATATCGTCATGAAGGATAATCGTTGGGATTTCAACGTTCCTATGCTAGAAAGCTACCATGCACAGTGTGCGTTTCGATCGCACTACGCCAACGGGGATTGCAGTAGTGCGGGTCCCGCCGTGGCGCCTCCACGGGTCCAGCAGCTGACCGCCTGAGCAGGATGTATCACCCTTAGGCTATTCTCAGGAAACGGTACATTTTGACGCAGGCGAACGGTGGACCAACAACGTAGTGGTGCATCCGGCGACGGTGTCGAGCCAGTGCCGGCCCAAGTCCAAAGGAGGACGCATCTCTCATGAGTCAACACACAGCAGTCACACCCGACCTCTCCGGAGGCGATTCCAGAGGAGTCATCCGAATCGCCTCGGTCGCCGCTCTCGGCGGTCTGCTCTTCGGCTACGACTCCGCCGTCATCAACGGCGCGGTCTCGGCCATTGGTGAAGTCTGGCACATCGGCGCGGGAGCTCTCGGCTTTGCCGTCGCTGCGGCGCTCATCGGCGCTGCGATCGGCGCGATGACCGCCGGGCGCGTCGCTGACCGAGTTGGCCGACTGATGGTGATGAAGATCGCAGCCCTGCTCTTCATCCTCAGTGCCATCGGTTGTGTGCTGGCCTCCGAGACCACCGCCGGACTCGTGATATTCATCGTCTTCCGTATTATCGGCGGAGCCGGCGTCGGTTTCGCATCGGTTATCGCCCCTGCCTATATCGCCGAGGTTTCGCCGCCGCAGATTCGCGGTCGGCTCGGTTCCCTGCAGCAGCTCGCCATCGTCACCGGAATCTTCCTTTCCCTGCTGGTCGACGCCCTGCTGGTCCATGCCACCTCGACTGGTCAGCCCGACGGCATGCTCTGGTTCGGGCTGGAGGCCTGGCGCTGGATGTTCCTGGTGCTTGCCGTCCCGGCAATCATCTACGGCGCTCTGGCCTTCACGATTCCCGAATCGCCGCGTTATCTGGTGGCCGCCCACCGCATTCCGGAGGCCCGCAAGGTGCTCACCCTGCTGCTTGGCGAGAAGAACCTCGAGATCACCATCAACCGCATTCAGGGCAGCCTCGCCGGCGAGACCAAGCCCTCCTGGCGGGATCTGAAGAACTCGCGCACCGGCAAGATCTACCCGATCGTGTGGATAGGCCTCATCGCCTCGATGCTGCAGCAGTTCGTCGGCATCAATGTCATCTTCTACTATTCGAACACCCTGTGGATGGCGGTCGGCTTCAACACCTCGTCGGCGTTCACCATCTCGGTCATCACCTCGATTGTCAACATCGCGACGACCATCGTGGCGATCCTGCTGGTCGATCGGATCGGGCGCAAACTCCTGCTGATGATCGGCTCGGTCGGCATGACGATCTCCCTGGCCGTACTGGCGGTCTGCTTCGGCACGGCCGCTATGGTTCCCGACGCCACCGGCCAACTCGCCCCGGTTCTCAACGGAGCCTCAGGCCCGATCGCCCTGGTCTCCGCCAACGTCTTCGTGATCGCCTTCGGCATGTCCTGGGGCCCGGTGATCTGGGTGCTACTCGGCGAGATGTTCCCGAACCGGATCCGCGGCGCCGCGCTGTCCCTGGCGGCCGCCGGGCAGTGGGTAGCGAACTGGATCGTGACCGTCACCTTCCCCGGCCTCAAGGATATCTCCCTCGGTCTCGCCTACGGCATCTACACCGGTTTCGCGCTCATCTCACTGCTCTTCGTGGCGAAGTTCCTCACCGAGACCAAAGGCCGCACGCTGGAGGACATGGACGATGCCCTCGGCGAGGACAGGCCAGCAGCGTCCGATGTTGCGCAGGCTTCGTGACGCCGTTACTCTCCAATAAGGCCGTTCCTATATAACAGCAAAAGGCCCGGAACCGCAGAAACATGCGGTTCCGGGCCTCTCGACAGCTCGCGTGGCCGGTTATGGCCACCCCGGGGAACTAGGACTTCCTAGAACGCCCAATAGTGTTCTAGAAGTCCCAATTGTCGTCAAGAAGCGCGGAATCATGCGGTTTTTGCGGTGCAGCGGCAACTCCGTGCCCTCTGCGTGCCACTCGTGCTGGGGATCTGGTTCGGCCCGCTGTGACGGGCCGGATGCACGTTCACTATTGTACTGGATGGCCGTGAGCAGCGAGTGGTTCGCCTCCGAATCGACACAGAACTGGACGGTCTAGAGCAATGGCACAACTCTACCGTTTGCGGTATAGTTGCGCCATGACTGTCAAGGTGAGGTACCGGGATGTCGTACGCGAGATCGCCTACGACAACTACGGCTATGTCACGACCAAGGACGCGACGGATGCTGGGGTTCCTGCGATCGAGATGCCCAAGCTTGCGGCTCGCGGGGGTCTGACGAACGTCACCTATGGCCTGTATCGTGTGCCGGACATCCCGCCGACGCGCTTCGACCAGTTCGCCGAGGCCTTGCTGCGGGTCGGAGACGGCGCGTACCTGCACGGGGAATCGGTGCTGGCCCTGTTCGGTCTTGCCGACGTGAACCCGCGGCGGATCAGGGTCGCGGTTCCCCGCCGGGTGCGCGCCAAGCTCCCGGACTTCATCGAGCTGACGCAGGTTCCCGCCGACGCACGCACCACCTTCTATGAAGGCTTGGCGTCGCAGCCGATGGCCGAGGCGATCCTCGAATGCCGCGGGCGCATCGAGACCGAACGATTACTGGACGCGGCGCGGCAGACGCGACAGGACGGTTTGCTGACCACGACAGAGTGGCGGCAGGTCAGGAAAGGACTACGGCCATGAGCTACGACAGCGCACCGGTGAGCGTGCGATCTTTGGAACAGCGCATCCGCAACCTCGAAGGATCGGAAGGCTTGGCGTTGCGCCGTCGCGTGTCGATGGCGCTGGTTGTTGTCGGTCAGATGCTTCCAGAGGGTGCCGTCAAGGGCGGCAGCGCCATGGCCCTGCGGTATGGGCGGGGAACGCGGTTCACTCAGGACTTGGATGCCGCGCGGGTTCAATCGCTGTCCGGGTTCCGCAGCGATTTCGAAGACGCGCTGGCGGCGGGATGGGCGGGGTTCACAGGTCGCCTCGTTGAGCGGCCAGCGCCCAGGCCGGCAGCGGTGCCGACCGCGTACGTGATGCAGCCGTTCGATGTGAAGCTGGATTACCGGGGCAGGCCGTGGTGCACGGTGAAGTTCGAGCTGGGGCATAACGAGCTTGGCGACGCCGAGCAGCCCGAGTACCGGCTCTCCAACAGTCTCGCCGGGCTGTTCACCGAAGTGGGGCTGGAAGAGCCGAAGCCCGTCCCGGTGATGCGCGCCGATCATCAGATCGCGCAGAAACTTCACGCCGCATCGAGTCCGGGCAGCGAACGCGCCAAGGATCTGGTTGACCTCCAGCTGCTCGACAAGGGCGAAGATCTTAACCTCACCCAAGTCGCCCAAACCTGCATACGGCTGTTCGACTATCGCCGCCAGCAATCTTGGCGGCCAACCATCCGCGTCGGCGACCAATGGGACACCCTCTACGCTGAGGCGGCAGAAGACATCGACGTCCTGCCGACCGTCGAAGAAGCAGTCGCGTGGACCAATGAACTCATCCGACGCATCGCGGCGGCATGACTCACGCGAGTCAGGTTCCGAGAGGTCGAAGCAACCAGGAGCTCGCATTGATGGGACGCCTCTGAACGCTACGGGTTTGTCGCGTCAAAGACTGTGGCCCGGCCTCTCGGGTGGCTCATGTCGGCGAGCGTTTGGCCGGTAGGGTTCCCGCGTCTGCTGTGTTTGTCGCATTTGGGTCTGTGCCTCGGCTTTGCGCTGTGCTTGGATGCGGGCTGCGGCCTCGTGGATGGGCAGGGCGCGCAGTTCCTCGATCCGACTGCGCACGGCGGCGGCCCGGCGTTGGGCCTTCCGGGCTTCTCGTTTTGGATTAGGGGCGTGCATGCCGAGCCGGATGCGGCGGGCCTGCTCGGCTCCGTATTCGCCGACCAGCAGCGCGAGGCGCTCCCGCTCGTGGCGTTGCCGTAGCTTCTCCCCGTCGGTTCTGGCGGCGGTCACTTGCTGGGTGGCGTCGATGAGACGCGGGTCGGCCTCGGCGTGCCGGTCGACCTGCTGCGCTGTCCACTGAGACAGAGTGCTGGCATCGCGTGGCGGCTCGCCCCACTTCTGACGCACCCGCTCCCGAACGACCTGCGCGCGCTCGCTCGCTTGCCGATGTTTGGTGCGGGCCTTGCGCTTGCCGAACAGTCCGGCACGGTCGAGCTGGGCGCGCGCAGCGGCTTCGCTCTTGACAGCATCGAGATAGGCCACGCTGTCCGCTCCGGTCTGTGCAGTGAGGGGTCCGATGATTCCGGCGCGGATGTACTCGGCATCGTTCTCGGCTTTGGCCAGGACAGCGGCGCTCTGCCCGTCTTCATCCCGGTGCGCGGCACGTTGGGCGTCGAACCTTGCTGCGGTCTGCTCCCAGCGTTTCGCCGCCTGTTCTGCGCGTTCGGCTTCGACGGTGAGGCGGACGAGTTCGTCGGTGGCGAGCTGCACGGGGCCATCCTTGATGAGGCCTTGCACGGCTTGGACGGCCTGCTGGGTGGCGTGGTCGAGGCCCCGGTCTGCCGGGTCGCGTTCCATCGCCTCAACGAACTGGGCTTTGGCATCGGCCAGGTTCTCCGCGACGACGTGGAGGCGGTTCTGCTGGCGGCCTCGGGTCATGCCGACGTAGACGCCTGCCGCGCTCGCCGCCTCGCTGAGTATTGTGTGCGAGGCATCGACGGTTGCTCCTTGGACGCCGTAGGCGGTGGCGGCATAGGACAGGTGCGTCCATTCGCTCACATACTCGGCAGGCAGGGCGACGGTGCGCCGGTGCTTTCCTGCGCCGCCGACTTCGCGGGCGTGGACGGTGCCCTCGTCGGTGACGTGTCGCACGATCCATTGCTGCCGGTTCGCCACGCCGAGGTCGCTGCTGTTCTTCCGGGTTTGGATCAGGTCGCCAGCGCCGATGCTCAGCCCGTCGCTGCCGGTCACGGTCATGGTGTCGTCCACTTGGCCGCGCTCGACCCGACCGGCGCGGATGCGCTCGTTCACCTCGGCTGCCTCGTCGTTCGTGGCAAACGTGATCGCCTCCCCGTCGCGGGTCTGGGTGGCGATGTGTTCGCGGGCCGCATCTTCGTCGGCGTGCAGGGTCACGAGGCCCATTGCGGAGAGCTGGTCGAACACATCGCCGGGGTGCTCCCGGTCACGCATGGCAAGGGTGAGTGCGGCGTATTCGGGGTCGGTGAATCTATGGAGTTCGGTCATGTCGTAGGTACGGCCACGAATCTGCGCAGCCATGTCGAGCACCCCGCCACGACCCACGGCGGGCAACTGTGCGCGGTCGCCAACCAACGCGATCGTCGCTCCTGCTTCTTGGGTGACGGTCAGGAGGGCGTGGGCGGTGTCTTGGTCGAGCATCCCGGCCTCGTCCACGATCACCCGATCACCCTCCGCAAGCACCGCGTCGCGCGGCGGGCCGCTGTAGACGTTCCCCGTCGCAGGATCGAGGTCGCCGGGGCTGAGGCGTGTCCATACGCCGTCCTTGTTCCACCGCCACCCATGCGCATACACGAGCGCCGCGACGCTGGTGGCGGGCACGCCGAGTTCGTCGTGGGCGACCTGCGCCGCCCGCAGGGTCGGCGCAACCACCCGCGACGCTCTGCCGTGCTCGGCTGCGACTTGGATGGCGACGCCGAGCATGGTGGTCTTGCCGCTGCCCGCCGCACCCTCGACAATCACCAGCGGGTCTGTCGAGGCCACCGCAGAAGCGGCCACGGTCTGCCCTGTATCCAGCCGGGCCTTGCGTGCGGCCTCAGCGATATTCGGGTGCTTTGGCTCGCGCCCCGGTACGGCGGCGGTGAGCTGGTCGCGCAGCGCAGTCTCGGCGGCGAGGACGCCCAGACTGGTGAGGTGGGCGACGTGTTCGGGTTGCGCCATGCCCGGCGGCAGCACCGAGAAACAATCCGAGACGCCGAGGCCGGTGGCGAGGTCGATGAACTCGCGCAACTCCGCCGGGATCGCTTGCACGCCCGCCTCGGTGGTAATCCTTGTGACGTGCTCTTGGATAGTGTGACGATTCCAGGTCGATGCAGCCGCCGCGCAGCGATCCAGCGCGCGACTCGCAACCTGCTGCACGCTGAGGTCATCCAGCGACACCGGTGCAACCATCTCGCGGTGCTGCAACTTATCTGGGTCGTAGCCTGCGTCGCGGAGTTCCTGCTGCCACCACTGCTCGTCTTTGAGGTCGGCGGGCTTCTTGCCGGGCCGCTGGAACGCCCACGCCGCATCCTGCATCCGCGCCGTCAGCACCGGCCCCATGCTCTCGTCCGGATGCTTCTCCTGCCATTCGGCCTCCATACGTTCCAGGTTGCGCCTAATCTGCGCCGACCGCTTCGACATGACTGTGTTGAACGGCTCCAACTCGGTCACTTCGCCGCTCACGGAATCGAGCGTCAGCCCGTGGTCTGCGAGGGTCTGCGCGAGCTGGGGGTGCGCGGCGATCACCGCAGTGCCCAAGGCACGGATCGCGCCCTGCTGCTGGAACAACGCCGCCGTGGTCAGAGCCCGCCACTTCCCGCCCGCCCACACCCTCGTGCCGATCTGGAAATGGATATGCCGGTGCGGATCACCCGCACGACTCGTCTTATGCGTGATCGAGACGGTCTGCATGTGCTCGACGGGCAGGACCTCCTGCGCGCCGCGCGGCCCGGCGAGGGTGACCGAGTGCTGACCAAGAAAGTGCTGAATCTCCCGCGCCGCATCCCGCTGGGCTACATCGAGGGCATCGGAGACTTCGGGGTGGAGTGCGGCGGCGACCGACAGGCTCTTGGGGGCGTTGATGACCATCTCAGCGAACAACGGCGACCCACGACGAACCTTGCCCGCCTTGCGCGGGGTGCCCATCGACTCCCCGGTCTCCGGGTTGACCCAATCCACCCACGCCTCGTACTCCTCGGCGGTCAGGGAGCGGGTGGCGGCGACCTCGCCGTTCGCGTCGATCACCGCGTACTCGGCCACCGCGCGGTCTGGGCCGAGGTAGTACTCATCAGCGTGGGAACGGCCGGCCTCGACATAGGCGCGCGCGGCAGCACCGCTGCCGTGGAACAGAAGCACGCCGCCCTTCATCACTGCCTCCCGCAAGGTCGTCCTTGCAGGAGAGGTGCGCACTACGGCCCCGCCGTAAAATACGTGCATTCATTCTGAAGCGAAGAAGCAGACGGCGAATAGGGCATCGATAACAAGGGAGTGTAGTACGGGTGCGGGCGGATCAATTGAGTGTGGTTGGTTGAGCGCCGGGACAAGGTGTCTGATGCCGCGCCTAAGGCGAGTGGAGGAAGTGATGTTGAATGAGACTCGCTATCGGGGCGCAGAAGGACTTATGTTTTCATAGGGCGAAGGAGACTCACAGCGAAGATCGCTGTGATTAGAGTTGGGAATATCACCGATTATAAAAGCAAGTCGTCAGTACTACAGACCCCGAATGAGAAGCTGGTTCCCTGCCCCGTTTGGGGAACGACGCACGTCGGCGCTGTTCCAAACGGGACAGGGAATCAGGGGTGAGTGGTTACTTAAGTGCGCTGAGCTGCGTGTAGAGCGTCTTCAGCCCATCGGCAGGCAGGGCAGTCAGGTAGATGTCGTCGATTGCGATGACTCGATTGTTTTTGACGGCATCGAGCTTATCAGCTCCCGGAAGACTCAGCAGCGCTTGCTTGGCTTGCGCTTCGGTCGTGCCGTAGCCCGGCTCATAGGCGACGATCAACGCATATGGGTTGGCCGAGATGAGCTTTTCCGTGCTGAGTGGCACGAAGCTGCCAGTCATGTCAGCGAAGGAGTTGGTCTGATTGAGCGATGCCAGCATGGTGTGTTCGAGGCTGGCAGAGCCGTAGCCGTAGAAGCTGCCAGAGTAAGCGGTAAGCATTCCGACCTTCTGCTTCGGAAGAGTTTTTGCCTTCGCTTCGGTGCCGGCGATTGACGCCTTCATCGCGGAGATGGACTTTGCAGCATAGTCGCTGGTGCCAAGGAGACGGCCAAGGATTGTGATATCGCTGTAGTTGGCGTCATACCCGGTGCGATTCCCGTGCATCTGCGGGTATGTCTGGCAACCGTTGTTGACGACGAGGGCCTGGATGCCGAGGCTTTTAAGCTGGCTTGCCAGCTGAGGGTCGAGGTAGTGCGTGACGAACAGGTCGGGGCTGAGCGAGGCGATGGCCTCCTTTGATGGCGGGGCGGTTTTCGACAGCTGAGGAACGTTCTTCATGGTCGAGGCTGCGGTGCCAAGGGGTTCGTCTCCGCCTTGTGTGTAGCCAACAACGCGACCGGTCTCGTTGCCGCCGGCTGCAGCGACGAGAGCAGCCGCTTGCGGCGTGTCGACGACGATCTTCGGGGCGTGGGCGAAGGTGTAGCTGTTGCCGCACTGCTTGAACGTGTATGGGAATTCGCTGGCACTGGCCGAAGATGAGTTCGACGTAGATGAATTCGATGTGGTGTTCGACGAGCAGGCGGCCAGCGACGCGGAGAGCGCCATGCACGCCGCGAGAGCCAGCATGGATTTGAGATATTTCATTGTGGGTTGTTTCCTTTCGGTTGTGTTGTACTGCGAAATGCAGGAATCGGGGACTCCGGCCGAAAAACCAATTGCACGCAATCGGGTTCATCAATACGACGTACGCGGATTCCGTATATCGGTTCGATGAGTTCCGGTGTCAGCACTTCATTCGGTGTGCCGTCCGCGACGACCTTTCCATCACAGACCAGTACGATGCGGTCGCAATATCGCGCGGCGAGATTCAGGTCGTGCAGTACGACCACCGTCGTGATGCCCAGGCTGCGGACGCACAGGAGCACGCCGTGCTGGTGGCGGATGTCCAGATGATTGGTCGGCTCATCGAGCAGCAGGTGATCGGTGTTCTGCGCAAGGGCACGGGCGATTAGGACGCGTCGTTTCTCGCCTCCGGAGATCTGTGCATAGTTGGCTCGGGCAATGCCTTCGACCTCGACGCGTCTCATCGCCTCGATGGCGAGTGCGCGGTCGTCTGCGGTGTATCGTTCGAAGGATTTGCGGTGCGGCGAGCGGCCTAGCAGCACCATTTCCGCGACCGTCAATGGAATCTCGGATGGTGATTCCTGCGCGACGACGCCGATGCGACGAGCGCGGGCTGCGAGCGGAATGGACGCGAGCGGGACGCCATCAATTTGGATCGAACCGGAGCTGGGCTTCAACGCCCCGTACAGAGTGCGCAGCAGCGTCGACTTACCGGAGCCATTGGGGCCGATGATGCCTACAACCTCGCCGGTATGGGCCCGTAAGCTAACCTCGGTGAGCACCTGATGGTCACCGAAGGAGAAAGACACGTTGCTGGCTTCAATCATCGCGTCTCACGCCCCATAGGCGCGGTAGCGCCGAATCAGAATGAACAGCATCGGAGCGCCAACGACGGCGGTGATGATGCCAATGGGCACATCCGCCGGAGCGAGAACTGCGCGGGCCAGGGCGTCTGCCCAGACGAGAAAAATGGCACCGATGAGTGCCGCGCTGATAAGTGATACGCGGTGGACGCTGCCGGTGCAGAGCCGGGCGACGTGCGGCACGATGAGGCCGACGAATGCGATGCCGCCCGAGACTGCCACGACCGCGGCGACGCACAATGCGACAACGACGAGCAGTTCGACTCGCACCCGCGATGGTGACAGGCCGAGTGATCTGGCGGTTTCGTCGCCGATGGACAGCGCATCGAGTCGTCGGGACCATCCCAGTAAGACGAGGAACGCGACGGCCACGATGATCCCACTGATGCTCACGGCGTTCCAATCGGCGAGGCCCAACGAACCGAGCAGCCAGAACAGAACGTCCTGAGCCCCCTGTGCGCTGTGCGCGGCGAAGATCATGAAGCTCGTCGCGGCGTTGAGGACATAACCGACTGCGACGCCTGCCAGGAGCAAACGGGTTGACGTAACCTGGCCGCCGCTCCGTCCGAGCCCGAGTACCAGTGCCATGGCCAGGAGTGCTCCGGCGAATGCGCTGCCGGTCAGTTGGCTGCCTCCGATGCCAACGCCGACGCCGAACAGGATGGTGAGGGCCGCGCCTGTGGACGCGCCGCCGACGACGCCGAGCAGATATGGCTCAGCGAGAATGTTTCGGGTCATCGCCTGCAATGCCATGCCTGAGATTGCGAGCCCGGCACCGACCACCATACCCAGTAACACCCGGGGAAAGCGTACCTGGGTCACGATGAGCTCTTGGGCGTTGCTCCAAGATGGTGTGCGCGGGAATCCGAACAGCTGGTGCGTGAGGATCCGTGCCACGGTGGCGGGTGGGATTGTCACGGAGCCAATACCCACGGCGAGGAGGCTGGCGATCAGCAGAAGGATGAGTACGGCAATCCAGATGGCCGTACGGCGGCGGCTGACACCGAACACGGCATCGGCTTCCGGCGGCTGCATCTCGTGCATTGTGACTCACTCTTCTCTGCTATTCGGCAAGAATCCGTTCAAGACGCGTTGACGAGAGTCAACGACGGTGTCTCGGACACACCGTTTCGAGAACTGTTCTCAACAAAGGTGATAGTATAGCTTTCCGGAGACATAATCTCCACTAAATTTAATAGTCGTGGCCGTGCGGTGTCGAACACGGTGCTGTCTCATGGAGGTCTTGCATGACGAGCATTGACATACGAGGAACAGCGGGGCGCTTGAGATGAGTGACGCGCCTGGGGGCACGTCACCCTCGCTTATTCGTCCAATCCGCGGGCGTCTCATCGGCGCGATCGCTGTCGAGGCATTCGCCGCCGCGGCCGGAGCCATTCCGCCGATCGCCGTCGTGGAGCTTGGACGGATTTTGTTGAGTCCATCGCCTGATGCCGATCGGGCGTGGCTCGTCGTGGTTATCGCCGCTATCGCTGTCGTCGTTCGGCTGCTGCTGGCGATCATCGCCAGCACGATCAGCCATTACGCGGAGAATGACCTTCAGCTAGGCATCCGGCGGGCGCTCATTGAACGGTTGGGGCGTCTCCCGCTCGGGTGGTTTAACGCGCACTCGTCCGGTGTCGTGAAGCAGGCGGTGGGCGACGATGTCGACGCGCTGCACCATCTCGTGGCGCATTCCGCGTTGGAACTGACTGCCGCGATCGTGGCTCCTGTCGTCTCGCTCGCGTATCTCTTCCTCATTGATTGGCGGCTTGCTCTTATCACGCTCGTTCCGCTTGCCGTCGGCATCGTCTTGTTTCGCCAGGCGGGTGCACGATTTATGCGCGGATTCGGGAAGATGTTTCCGGCGATGCAGAAGATCAACGAGACAGCCGTCGAGTTCGTCAACGGCGTCGCCGTCGTGAAGACGTTCGGCCAGTCCCAGCGGTCGTATCGGCGCTTCGCCGACGCCGCAGAGCGATTCGCCACCGGTTGGAAACGATTCATTGACCCGCTCGTGGCATCTCGGACGCTGTCCGAACTGACGTTGTCACCCGGAGTAATGCTTCTCGTGATTCTCATCTTTGGCAGCATCTTCGTGACGACTGGCACGATGTCGGGCGTTGACGTGCTCGCATTCGCGGTGCTCGGTGCAGGTCTGTCAGCTCCGGTGCTCGCGATGAGCTATGCCGAACAGGATCTGCGCGCCGGCAGGCTCGCCCAAGCGCGTATTCAATCTCTGCTATCCACCCCGGTGGTTCACATTGCTCAGCCGGCACAGGCACCGAACGACGGCATGGTTGAGCTTGACAAACTGGGCTTTGCATACGACGTTGACCATCCGGTGCTGAACGACATCAACCTCAAGCTTCGACCAGGCACGGTAACTGCGCTCGTCGGCCCATCAGGCGCAGGCAAGACGACGCTTGCCCGGCTAATCCCGCGATTCTACGACCCGGCCACCGGAACGATTCGCATCGGCGGGGCCGATGTCACGGCGATTCCCAGCGACGACCTGTATGCGAATGTCGGATTCGTGTTTCAGGAGGTTCGGCTGCTGCATGACACCATCCGTGAAAACATTCGCCTGGCTCGTCCGGACGCAGACGATGAACAGGTCGTCGCGGCGGCAACGCAAGCGCAGATTCACGAGCGGATCCTGCAGCTGCCCCGCGGCTACGACTCGGTCGCGGGCGAAGATGCGCTGCTCTCCGGCGGCGAGGCGCAGCGGGTCGCCATTGCCAGAGCCATCCTCGCCGACCGCCCGATCATCGTGCTCGACGAGGCGGCAAGCTTCGCAGATCCCGAATCAGAACACGAAATCCAGCGCGCACTGAGCGCCCTGACGCGCGGCAAGACCGTGCTTGTCATCGCTCACCGGCTGCGCAGCATCGCTACCGCCGACGAAATCGTCGTCCTCGATGGTGGCCACATCGTCGAGCGGGGTACCCATGAGCAGCTAATTGCCGATGATGGGCTCTATAGGCGGCTGTGGATGGCACAAGGAGGGGCCGACTGCGCACCCGGTCATAGCGAAACATCGGAGTCGAGCGGGAGAAAGGAAACACGATGATCCGTCAACTGCTCCGTATTCTTGAACCCCGACCACGCAGGACGCTCCAACGCATGATCGTATGGCAGTGCGTGAACGCCATTGCCCAAGGAGCGCTGTTTGCTCTGACGGTCCCCGTGCTGTTTATGCTGCTCGGCAGCAATCCGAGCGCCGTGTGGCCGTGGCTATGGGCCTTCATCATGGCATCGGCACTCTACGCGATCGTGTACTGGCTGAGCCTGCGCTCGGCATTGCGGTCGAGTTCGACGCTGTCCCTCGCGCTACACACTCGCATCGGCGACCATCTCAGCAACCTGCCGCTGGGATGGTATACCGCAGATCGTATCGGCCAGCTCAGCACCCTGCTCGGCCAAGGTGTCGTGGACATCATGGGCATTGCCGCCCACCTTATCCGCCCACTGATCTCTGGTCTGCTCACCCCGGCAACGATCGTCGTGACGCTCGCAGTCTTCGATTGGCGGCTGGCGCTCATCACGGCGATCGCGATCCCCTTCTTGCTGCTCGTATTTCGATGGGCGAGCCGTCTGTCGGCGAAAGCAGACACTATTCAGGCAGCGGTTCAGGCCGACGCGGCTGGCAAGATCATCGAGTATGCGTCGCTGCAGCCAGTGCTGCGCGCCTACGGAACGAAGGGCACAAACGCCCGACTCGTTGACGAGGCGCTCGCCAGCCGACGCAACGTCTCCGCAGAGGTGCTGCGCACATCGACGCCCGGCCGGGTCGGGTTTGCGCTCGCGCTCCAACTTGCATTCACGCTCATCCTTGCTGCTGCAGCAGCACTTGTGCTTGGCGGATGGACGAGCGCCGTGTCCATGCTGCCGCTCCTCGTGCTCATCGAGCGTTTCGTAGAACCGCTGAATGAAGCGGCTGGGCTGGCATCGACCGTTCAGCGCAATGAAGGGTCACTGAACCGTATCGCCGCAGTCCTCGATGCTGCATCGCTGCCTGAACCCGCTACCCCCGTTGTTCCTGCGGGCAACGACATCGCGTTCGACCATGTCGGCTTCGGCTATGACGACCGCCTCGTTCTCGAAGACATCACTGCGCGGCTGCCCGAGGGCACAACGACGGCGCTCGTGGGGCCCTCGGGCAGCGGCAAGACGACGCTCACCCGCCTCGTCGCTCGCTTCTGGGACACCGACACCGGGAGCGTGCGTATCGGCGGCACCGATGTACGTGACATTGCCACGACAGACTTGATGTCGCGCTTGGCTATTGTCTTCCAAGACGTCTACCTGTTTGACGGGACGATTGCCGAGAACGTACGGCTCGGCAGACCCGACGCCACCGATGAAGAACTGCGAGCGGCCGCGACGGCTGCCAGATTGGACAGCATCATCGCCCGTGCTCCGCAGGGCTGGAATACTCCCGTCGGCGAGGGCGGACTACTGCTCTCGGGTGGTGAACGCCAGCGCGTTTCCATTGCCCGTGCACTGCTTAAGAACGCGCCAATCATCCTCCTCGACGAAGCCACCTCCGCGCTTGATCCCGAAAACGAGGCTGCTGTCCAAGCGGCCATCGAAGCACTCAGCCGTCACAAGACGGTGCTTGTCATCGCCCACAAGCTCGACACGATTCGCCATGCCGACCGCATCCTCTTCCTTGACCACGGACACATCATTGAAGACGGCACGCATGACTCGCTGCTAGCTGCCGGCGGGCGATACGCCCAATTCTGGAACACTCGCGAGTCTGCCGCCGAATGGCACCTCAATGAACCGGACTGAAACCATCTTCTCGATACCGGGTGACTTCGTATCGACGGACTAACGCGGCGGGCGTCCAACGGCGCGGCGCTGACCCACGTCCTCCATCGCCGCAGCGATATCGGAACGAGACATAGGGACACCGGGGAGCAAAGGCTGCCCCGGCCGCAACCGCAGGCCCTCCAACACCACGGCGAGACACCGACGCCACTGGTCGGCGTCCACATTCACGGTGTAGTCGCGCACGGCGTCGATCATCACATCGATGAGGAAGAGGTCGGAGAGCGTGACATCCTGACGGAGGTAACCATCCGCCTGCGCCCGCACGATCAGCTGCTGCACCCTTGGAGAGCGCCGCACGCGGCCCTCCGCCCACGACTCGGCCCCTGCCCGTGTCGTCATCACCATCGTGCGCAGGCCACGATCCGCGTCAAGGAAAGCGTTCATCCGTTCGATGTAAAGAGCCAGGCCGTCCCAGGAATCCTTCTGAGCCAGTGCTTCGTCCACAATCGCGTCGAGCTGCTGGGCACGATCCTGATACACCGCGTTGATCAAATCCGGTTTCGAAGGGAAATTACGATACATGGTCCCCACCCCGACCCCAGCATGACGTGCGATCTCGTCCAGAGTGGCCGTCAGACCTTTCTCGATGAATACCTCCCGCGCCGCCACCAGCAGCCGGGCTCGATTCGCGATCGCGTCGCTACGCCGTCGACGCCTTGGGGCCGAAGTAGAAGGTTCATCTTCATCTGGGTTTGCCATGCCTCCATTATCGGGCAACACCCATGACGTATCCGACGATGCTCAGGATCGAGAAGATGACCCGCCTGCTTCATGAGACCAATCGACTAGTGCAGCGATGTTGGTGATAGCGCATGATCCGATGCATACCGTTCCATCGCGCGAGCGAGAACGTTCTGAGCATGTTTAGCAAAGGCAATCCAACCGAGCACAGGGCCTCTGCCGTGAGGCAACCCCCATGACAGGTCTATCTTTCTCAGACTCGTCCCGATATTCCCCCAACTCGGCATATCCATCGGCCACAGACAGCCAACTGGAACAGAACAATCCCAAGCGTTGATTGAGGCACGCCATGAACGACTTCCACCCGATTGCCGCACGCACACAATCCTTTACACAACCCATAGGCCCGGAGGCGTTCGATTGCGTGACGCTGGCCGTGATACGTGACGGCACGGCGATTCTGTCTTCTCAGCTCGGTCAGCGACCGGTCGCCGTCGGGGACGCGGTGCTGATATGCGCGAACAGGTTGCACTCCGCCGAGCCGGAGGGCCACTGCACGGTCACATTCATCAGCATCGACACCGATTACTTGATCGATCAGGTGTTCTGGACGCACGTCGGTCTGTTGTCTGACCGGCTCGATGCGCGTGAGCTGATGGGCAAGCTCTATGTCGAACCCATCCAGCTCCTCCACTTCGGCGTGGAGAAGCTGGACCAGATAGCGCCGTGGCTCGATCAGCTGGTGCAGCTGACCAGCACAGGCGACTATGCGGCGCGGTTCAACCGCATTCAGGCGCTGTGGTTCCTTATCGCCGATGCCATCGCGCCTTTCGTCAGAGTCTCACCAGTGCGCCTGTCGCGCTCGCAGCGGGAGCGACTGCGGCCCACGATGCCGCGTCATCGCCGGTTCGTTCCGCTGCGCTCGGAGGCTATGCAGGCGGCTGAGCTGCTGCGGGGTGACCTCGCGCGTCATTGGACGACCGGCGAACTTGCCGAGCATGTGCATTTGTCCGAGTCCCAGTTCTCGCGCGTGTTCGGCGATGCCTACGGCAAGACGCCGATGAGATATCTGACGATGCTGCGGATCGAGGAGATGGCCCGGTTGCTGCGGGAGACCGATCTGCTGGTCGAGGACGCCATCAGACAGGTCGGCTGGCATAGCTTGAGCTATCCGATCCGCCTGTTCCGCGCCTACATCGGCGTGACGCCCGGCGTGTACCGGCGCACCCACAACGCGGTGGCGTGAGAATCTGCCCGATGCAGTCGTGAATCTTCTCGATACCCGCATCCGACACGCCACAACGGCGTTTTCTGGGGAACGGGTGCGCACCTGTCTGTTGACAGCCAGATTCTCGGTGGAAGGAACCCGTGATGGAAGCGTTGGCCGTACCCGCAGATACCGGGAAGGGACGGTGCCGGACAATTTCCGGGACCGTCAGTGTCCTCGCGTCTGCTGCTGGTCGGTGTTCCACGGTGTGCCAAATTTTGGCAGGCGGTCGAAAGGCTCTCACGGTGGTGCAAAATTTGCGGCACCGTACGGGTGCCTTCACGGTGGTTCCAATTTGGAACCACCGTTCGATTCATACGACTGCTCGACGGTGGGGGAAATTTTCCCCCACCGTCAGTTCCCGGCAATGCTGCACGGCAAAGCAGACGGGGGTGCAAAGTTTGCACCCCCGTGGAAACCTACAGCAGTGGTTTGTCGGTGCCGCCAAATTGGCGGAACCGTGTGACTGAGGCCGAGGCGTGACGGTGGTGCAAAATTTGAACCACCGTCGTTTCCGGCACGACTCTCGCCTGTGCGGCTGACGGGAGTGCCAAATTGGCACCCCCGTTCATACCTGCCCGAACATCTCATCGGAAGCGCGGGGTGTCCGGTTGTTTCAGCGTGATGGTATCTCGATGAGGAGGCGTTGGGTCAGTTCGTCGGGGTCGACGCGGATGAGTCGGCCGACGCGGTAGCCGCGGATGGTGCCGTCGGAGATGCGCCGCCGCAGGGTCTTGACCGATATGCCGTATCGCTCGGCGGCCGCAGCCAGCGAGACCAGTCGCCGGTCAGTTGTGGGTGGGTGAATTCGGGTTGTCATGGTCGTGCCTTTCTGCTGGATTTGCTGCTGATCTGCTTGGTTCGTCGGACAGGTGTGCACCGCCTACACATCGCCGTCCGTGGCTGTCGCGTCATGTCCCTCGCCTGCGCCGAGTGCGACGGCCGTGGCCGTGGATGACGTGATGGCGGTGATGCGCTGGCTCATCCGGTCGGCCAGCTCACGGTCACGGGTCATGGTGGCGTGCTGGTAGCGCAGCACGACGCGCATATCGGAGTGGCCGCCACGGCGCATCAGCTCGGCCAGAGTCGCTCCCTCCTGCGCGAAGAACGTCAAGCCGGTGTGCCGCAGGTCGTGGAACCGGAAGCGGTGCGGCAGTCCCGCTACCGCGTCTCGGCTTTCGATCCACACGTAGCCCCATCGCGTGTTCGACAGGGGAACCGTGCCGCATGCGTTGGTGGGGATGACCGGCGCTTTGGCTTCGGGGGCGACGTTGGTTTGCAGGTGCTCGCGAAGCCGGTCGAGCATGAGCGGCGGGATGCTCAGCGACCTCCTGCCCGCGTCGCTCTTCAAGTCCGTGTAGTCGCCGGTGTGCGCGTTCAATTGCCGTCGCACGTGCAGGGTCGCGGCCCCGTCGGGATGCCATTCGATGTCGCGGCGCTGCAAGCCCAGGCATTCGCCGCGCCGCAGCTGGCACCATGCGGCGAGCAGCACCATGATCGCGTACGGCTGGGGCGTGGTCGCGTAGAGCGCTTCGACCTGCGCGGGGCTGGCGATGTCCTCGTTGGGGTCATGGTCGGGGTCGTGCCTCACCGTGGCCTGCTTGGGGATCGAGATGTCGGGTGCGGCCGAGATGATGCCGTCGCGCGCGGCCTGCCGCAGGATCATCATCAGCACGATGAGCACGGGCTGCGAGATGCTGTTGAACTTCGACCGGGGATTCAGCGGCGAGGGGATCGCGTCCAGCCGCTCGGTCATCTGCCGGATGCGGGGCACGTCGATGTCGCGCACCGGCGTGTCGCCGAACTCGGGGACCAAGTAGCCTGCGATCTTGCCCTTGTACGACACGACCGTCCCGGCGGCGCGCCGCTTGCCGCCGCGCCCCGGCTGGGTGCGGATCATCTCGATCCAGCGCTCGGCATACTCCGCGAAGCCGATAGACCTCGCCTTGTCCGCCTCCGCCTCGGCGTGCAGCCGCGCGGCCAGCGTCGCGGGCGGCTCCCACAGGTCGCGGGCGATCTTCGTCTGCACCCCGGCCAGCCAGGTTCGCGCGTCGGTCTTCGTCAGGAACGTCAGCGGCTTGTCGTCATCCGTGCGGGCGGTGTGCATCACGCCGTCCGGCCCCGGATACCGCGCCTGCCAACGCCCCGAAGGCAGCTTGCGCAGGCTGCCCCAGCCCTCGCGTCTGGATGCTCCGTTCTGCTTCCTCGTCGTGTTCATCGTGTCCTCCTGCGGTCTCGAAGAGACGCAAGCGGACTGGCGTGCCACTTCGTGCCACTCGGGTTCACGAACCTCGAACTTCCGCGGAATCGCGCGGATCGTGGGCTCTCTGAACACCTAGCTGTGGCACGGTATGGCACGCCCTCGACGGCACGCCGGTGCCGTTTTCCGGTCTGCGAGCCATCCCGCCTGCACCAGACAGGTGTGCTCGTGCCACCCCCGTGCCATTCCCAATGGGTATTCGTTCTCATCGCTGTCCTCCTCTGTCAAATAGCAGAGGGCATACAAAAGGCCCGGAACCGCAGAAACATGCGGTTCCGGGCCTCTCGACAGCTCGCGTGGCCGGTTATGGCCACCCCGGGGAACTAGGACTCCCTAGAAGTCCCAATCATCGTCGTCGGTTTCGACGGCGGTGCCCATGACGTAGGACGAGCCGGAGCCGGAGAAGAAATCGTGGTTCTCGTCGGCGTTGGGGCTCAGGGACGTCAGGATGGCCGGGTCGACCTGCGTGTCCTCGGCGGTGAACAGCGCGGGGTAGCCGAGGTTCATGAGCGCCTTGTTGCCGTTGTAGCGCACGAAGGCCAGCACCTTGTCGACCAGGCCGACACCCTTGTACAGGTCTTCGGTGTACTCGACCTCGTTATCGTAGAGATCCTGCAGCAGCTCGTACGTGTAGTCCTGCAGCTCGTCGCGGCGCTCCTGGCTGAGGTTTTCAAGCCCGATCTGGTATTTGTAGCCGATGTAGTAGCCGTGCACGGCCTCGTCGCGCAGGATCAGGCGGATGATGTCCGCCGTGTTGGTGAGCTTCGCGTGCGCGGAGAGCCAGAAGGGCAGGAAGAAGCCCGAATAGAACAGGAAGGATTCGAGCAGCACCGAGACGATCTTCACCTTGAGCGGGTCGTCGCCGTTGTAGTAGTCGAGCACGATCTGCGCCTTCTTCTGCAGATTCGGGTTCAGCTCGGACCAGTCGAAGGCCTCATCCACCTGCTTCGAGGAACACAGCGTCTCGAAAATCGAGGAATACGACTTGGCGTGCACCTCCTCCATGAAGGTGATGTTGCAGAACACGGCCTTCTCATGCGGGGTGATGGCGTCCTGAATCAGCCGCGGCGCGCCCGCCACGCCCTGAATGGTGTCAAGCAGCGTCAGCCCGGTGAACACGCGCATGGTGAGCGTCTGCTCGTCGTCGCTCAGCGTGCCCCACGAAGGGATATCGTTGCTCAGCGGCACCTTCTCGGGCAGCCAGAAGTTGCCCGTCAGCCGATCCCAGACCTCTTTATCCTTGGGATCGATAATCTTGTTCCAGTTGATCGCCTGAACGCGCGTCACCGGATGGTACGTCAGCCGCGGGAACCGCTCCATCGGATCCACAGTAGACGTAGCCTCAAGCGTCTCGTCCTTCGTATTGTCAGTCATCACTGACTCCTCTCATATGTTTTATGTTTTTATACGCTCAACAAGGGCCTCTGCGCTCTGATGCATGCTGAGATGAGCGTCTTTAGCGTGAGTGGTGGGAAAGGGAGGCATGTTGTCCGACCGTATGACCGGCCGAGCGGCCTTGGAGCGTGTCGGATAATATGCCTCCCTTTCCCACCACGACAACTCCTACACACTCATCACAGCATGCAGCTGACGCAGCCTTGCACTTCTGTTCCCTCTAGCGCCTGCTGCCGGATGCGGATGTAGTACAGGGTTTTGATGCCTTTGCGCCAAGCGTAGATCTGGGCCTTGTTCAGGTCGCGCGTGGTGACGGTGTCGGGGAAGAAGAGCGTCAAGGACAGACCCTGATCGACATGCTGCGTGGCTTCGGCGTAGGTGTCGACGATGGGCTTCCAGCCGATTTCGTAGGCGTCCTTGAAGTATTCGAGGTTGTCGTTGGTCATGTACGGCGCGGGGTAGTAGACGCGCCCGATCTTGCCTTCCTTGCGGATCTCGATCTTCGAGGCGATCGGGTGGATCGAGCTCGTGGAATGGTTGATGTACGAGATCGACCCGGTCGGCGGCACGGCCTGCAGGTTCTGGTTGTAGATGCCGTCGCGAAGAATCGCGTCGCGCAGCTCCTCCCAGTCCTGCACGGTCGGAATGTGCACTGCGAAGTGTTCGAAGAGCTCCTTGACGCGCTGGGTGCGCGGTTCGAGGGAGCGGCGGCCGTCGGTGTACTTGTCGAAGTAGTTGCCTTGGCCGGCCGGCTTCGCGTAGTCGCTGGTCGGGAAGCTCTTGAAGGCGTGACCGCGTTCGACGGCGAGCTCGTGCGAGGTCTTGTAGGCGTTGAACGCCACCGTCATGAAGTACATGTCGGTGAAGTCCAGGCCCTCTTCGGAACCGTAATGGATGTGCTCGCGGGCGAGGAAGCCGTGCAGGTTCATCTCGCCCAGACCGATGGCGTGGCCTTCGTCATTGCCGCGGCGAATGGAAGGCACGCTGTTCATCTGCGTGTGCTCAGAGACGGCGTTCAGCGCGCGGATGGCGGTCGAAACGGTGCCGGTCAGTCCGCCGTCCATCGCCTTGGCAATGTTGAGCGAGCCGAGGTTGCACGAGATGTCGCGGCCGACGTGGGCGTACGTGAGGTCTTCGTTCAGCACGCTGGGCTCCTGGACCTGCAGAATTTCGGAGCACAGGTTGCTCATCGTGATGCGGCCTTCGATGGGGTTGGCGCGGTTCACGGTGTCCTCGAAGAGGATGTAGGGGTAGCCGGATTCGAACTGGATCTCGGCGATGGTCATGAAGAACTCGCGCGCGTCGATGTAGGTCTTGCGGATGCGGTCGTCGGCCACCATCTCGTCGTAATGCTCGGTCACGGAGATGTCCGCGAAAGGCTTGCCGTAGACGCGCTCGACGTCGTAGGGGCTGAACAGGGCCATCGGGGCCTTGCGCTTGGCCAGCTCGAAGGTGATGTCGGGGATGACGACGCCAAGCGACAGCGACTTGATGCGGATCTTCTCGTCGGCGTTCTCGCGCTTGGTGTCGAGGAAGCGCAGAATATCAGGGTGATGCGCATTGAGGTACACCGCGCCGGCACCTTGGCGCGCGCCAAGCTGGTTGGCGTAGGAGAAGGAGTCTTCGAGCAGCTTCATCACCGGAATGACACCGCTGGACTGGTTTTCGATATGCTTGATCGGCGCGCCGAGCTCACGCAGGTTGCTCAGCAGCAGCGCCACGCCGCCGCCGCGCTTGGAGAGCTGCAGGGCCGCGTTGATGCCGCGCGAAATCGATTCCATATTGTCTTCGATGCGTACGAGGAAGCAGCTGACTGGCTCGCCGCGCTGCGCCTTGCCGAGGTTCAGGAAGGTCGGCGTGGCGGGCTGGAAGCGGCCGGAGATGATCTCATCGGCGTACTTGACGGCGAGGTTTTCGTCGCCGGAGGCCAGTTCCAGAGCCACTGCGGCGGAGCGCTGCGGGAAGTCCTCGAGGTACTGCTTGCCGTCGAAGCTCTTGAGCGCGTAGGACGTGTAGAACTTGAACGCGCCGAGGAAGGTATCGAATTCGAAGCCTTCGGACTCGATGTGGTCGTAGAAGGAGTCCAGGAATTCGGGGCTGTACTGGTCGAAAACGGCCTTGTCGTAGTACTGGTTATCGATGAGATATGCGAGCCGCTCGGCGGTGGAGCCGAACTTCACGGTATTCTCGGCGACATGGCCGGTCATGTAGACGCGCTCGGCCTGCTTGTCCTTGTCGAACTGGATGTTGCCGTTCGCGTCGTACAGGTTGAGCATGGCGTTGAGCGAGTGGAAGTCGTGCGCGGGGTCGTATTGGTCCGCGGTGTCGCTGGTGTTGTCCATGACCAGCGCGGTGCTGTCGGTGATTGCCATGGGGCTGTCCTCCGGTGTGGTGTGATGCGTGTGATTAGGTGTGATTGTGGTGTTATCGTATGGCGCTTGCGGCGATATGCGTTGGGAGAAAGGGGTTCGTGGCGGCTTTCAGGTTGACTGCGGGCGATGGGTTCTGCATGGCACCGCAGTCCTGCACGTTCTGCGAAAACCGTTTATAACGGTCTGTATATGCTCTATATCTCTATATGTAAGGACTTCGCCAGTCCGCTTCAGTTTTATTGGCCAATCACTCTCCACTCTCATCGGCCGAAACGGCTCCCAGGATTTCAGAGCCTCAGACGGTCGTTGCTGCCGGCTCGCGCTCTTTCGTGTAGAAGTCGAGCAGCCCTTGGCGCACTGCTGTCTGGTCTTCCGGGGTGCCCATGAGCTCGAAGCGATACATGAGCGGCACCTTGCACTTCGCGGAGACGATGTCGCCGGCGATGCAGTAGGCCTCGCCGAAGTTGGAGTTGCCTGAGGCGATGACCCCGCGGATGTACTGCCGATTATCTGGATTGTTGAGGAACTGCTTGACTTGGGTCGGCACGGCCTTGTGGGCGCTTCCGCCGCCATACGTCGGCACGATGAGGACATAGGGTTCGCGCACGTTGAGCGCTGGGTCCTTGGGGCGCAGCGGGATGCGGTAGACGTTGATGCCCTCGTCTTGAAAATCGCAGTTGGCGACGAAGCGCGCGGTGTTTTCCGAGGCGGAAGAGAAGAAGACGACCGCTCCGATCGCCGCTCCTTCCGCCTCGTACAACGGTGCGCTCAGTGCGTCGGTCTGCGATTCGCTCATACCAGTACCGTCTCTTTGGTGAGTTGCTTGATGAGGTCGGGGCGGTATCCGCTCCACGAGGCGTCGGGGGTGATGACGATCGGGGCCTGACGGAAGCCGGCCTGCTGCAGCTGCTCAAGCGTGGAGGGATTCTCGGCCAGATCGACGACCTCGAAGTTGATGCCCTGCTTGGTGAGCTGGCGCTTGGTGGCCTCGCACTGCGGGCAGCGATACTTGGTGAAGACGGTGACGGTCATGGCTTTCCTCCGGTTGACTGATGTAAGTGTGTCTGGGTAGATAGATTACATGGATGTGATTTAGAAATAAACACCATGTCTAGTGGCGTGTCGGGGTATCGGCCACTAGATATAGTGCTTCACACTCTCGGATGCCTACAGCGGCAAGAGATTTCGGCCATATGGCCCGCTCGCTCGCAAATGTGTAAATGTTGCATTAATCACATTGGTGTAATTCGGCCAGTGCCGTCTGCAGCGTCGTCGTCCTCGCGCATGGACTGGGCCACGGCTCGCGCGGCCTGGTCGACCTGAGCAATGATGGCCCGGGCTTGAGCATCGTCGTGCGCGGACTCAAGCAGCCGCATGCCGCTGGACACCAGGCCTCTGGTGATGGTGGCCCCGACGCGGGGCGAGTGCGGGCACAGCTGCCGCCATGCGCGGGCGACAGGCATGGCGATCGTGGCGTGGAAATCCGGCTTGTCTTCAGACCCGTCATTGCCGACATCAGGTTTGGTATCCGGTTTGGGCTTACGCGCCGCAGCGCTACTGGTCGGGTGCAGTTTCATCATCCAGCCGTGGCCGTGGATCGAGGTCTGCTCAAGATTGATGCGCACCCAGATGGCGATGATCTCAACCGGGTCGCTCACGTCGGCCAGCCCATCCTCAAGCGCTTTGCGCCAGTCGGGCAGATGGCGCTGCAGCAGCTTGTGGCGCAGATCGTCCATATTGTCGACATAGCGATAGATGGAGTTTCGGGCGATTCCTGCGCCTTGGCTTACCGCAGCGGGGGTGAGTGCGTTGTTGCCTTGGGTTTTCACGATATGCTCTGCGCAGTCGAGCAGGGCGTTCATCGTGTTGCGGCGGTGCTCCTCGAGATTCGCTTCGCTGATACGTGGCATCGCATTCCTGTCCTTGTGCTCCGAGTCGTGTGTGAACGTGTGTGAGAATTCCGGCGACTGTTCAATTCTGGCAGCTGGCTGCCGGCATCGCACGCAGCCTTGGCGTTTCGCCAAGCGTGACAAGCGCGGCAATAACCGAGCGGGTGCGCCGTCGTCGCCTTCGTCTGCGCGGCTCGATGTATATTGTACCGCTGTATTCCGCAGCTGTTCCTTGGCGAAACCGGCGGGCGGCGACTACCATATTTTGGTAAGGGGCGTCGGCAATGTGGGGGCGCTCGCAAGGAAAGCTGTGCCAGGATGAAAACGCTTACCGCAAGGGCTTCCGGCTATTCGATGGACGAAATCAGCGCGCTGGATGCCGAGGATGTGTATCAGGCGCTGAAAACGGGCGAAGACGGCCTGTCGCAGTCGCAGGCGGAAATCCTGCTCGCCAGCCACGGCAAGAATGTGATTGAAGAAGAGAAGAAGACGCCGGTCATATTCGTCTTTCTGCGCTGTTTCACGCACTTGATGGCGCTGCTGCTGTGGGCGGCGGGGGCTGTCGCGTTTCTGGCGAATATGCGCGAGCTGGGGATTGCCGTGTGGATGGTCAACATCATCAACGGCGTGTTCAGTTTCTGGCAGGAGTACAAGGCGGGCAAGGCGGCCGAGGCGCTGCGCAAGATGCTGCCGCAGTATGCCACGGTGATTCGCGAGGGACAGGAATGCAAGGTTCCCGCCGAGGAGCTGGTGCCCGGCGACGTGTTCGTGCTCGAAGAAGGCGACAGCATTTCCGCCGACGCCCGGCTCGTACAATGCAGCGATTTGCAGGTGAATCAGTCCACGCTGAACGGCGAGTCGACGCCGGTGCGCAAGAGTGCGGGGGCGATTGACGCGGAGGCCGCAGCGGGCCAGCCTGCTGCGCAGATTCCCAATCTCGTGTTCGCCGGTACTTCGGTCGTGCGGGGCAATGCGCGCGCGGTGGTCGTGTACACCGGCATGAATACGAAATTCGGCACCATCGCGCGGCTCACGCAGAACGTCGAGGACACGGGCAGCCCGCTGCAGCACGAGCTCAACCGGCTGACTCGGCAGATCACGATTCTTGCCATGTGCATCGGGGCCGTGTTCTTCACGCTTGATGTCGTGTTCGTCCACAGCCAGCTCGCCGTGGCGTTCATCTTCGCGCTCGGCATGATGGTGGCGTTCATCCCTGAAGGGCTGCTGCCGACGGTCACGCTGGCGCTCGCGATGGCCGTGCAGCGCATGAGCAAACGCAATGCGCTCGTCAAGAAGCTGTCGAGCGTTGAATCGCTCGGCTCCACGTCGGTCATCTGCACCGACAAGACCGGTACGCTGACACAGAACGAGATGACGGTCGAATATCTGTGGACGCCCGACCGGGAATATCAGGTGACTGGAGGCGGGTATGCGCCGCAGGGCGAGATCCGCAGCGACGGCCGCCGCTGGCTGGCTGCGGATGACGAGGGCCTGCGCCGACTCGTGACCGCTGCGGCGCTGTGCAACGATGCGCGGCTGGGGCCAGCTGCGGAGGCTGCGGGGCCGGCTGTGGATGGTGCGGCGGCTTCGAGCAGCGAAGACGACAGTAACAAGGTTGATAGGGATACAGCCAAAACCCACGCCGATGCCACTGTCAAAGCTGATGGTGCCAACGTCGGTAATAATGACGACAAAACCGCCTCCGCCCGTAGGCAGGTGTACGGCGACCCGACCGAAGCCTGCTTGCTGGTGGCGTGCGAGAAGGCGGGCCTGAGTCCCGAGCGCGAGGCGAAGCGGATGCCGCGCAGACGCGAGCTGCCCTTCGACTCGCAGCGCAAACGGATGACCGTCATTTGCGAGGATGCCAAGGATGACACAGATAATACAGGTAATACAGACGATGATGGCGGCGGTACAGGGCTGGTTGCGTTCACCAAAGGCGCGCCGAATGAGATCGTTGCGCTTGCCACCCGTGTGCGCATTGGCGGCAAGGATGTCGCGATGAGCGACGAGCAGCGGGCTGCGATTATGGCCGCGAACGACGCCTACGCCGACAGGGGATTGCGCGTGCTGGCAGTGGCCTGCCGCGCGGTGAACCCGCAGGAGATGGATGACAATAACAGAGGCGGCGCGAAAAGCAACAATCGCAACGCCGCCAGCGCCGTTAGCGCCACCGCCGATAACGCCGACTCCGCTGCACTCTGCACGCCCGAACGCATCGAACGCGACCTGACTTTCCTGGGCCTTGAAGTCATGGTGGATCCGCCGCGCCCCGAGGTCGCGCAGGCTGTACAGACCTGCCATCGCGCGGGAATCCGCATCATCATGATCACCGGCGACTATGGGCGCACTGCCTTGGCGATCGCCCGCCGCATCGGTATCGTGCGCGACAAGCATGCCCGCGTCGTCTCCGGCACCGAGCTTGAGGCGATGAGCGACGACGAACTCACAGCGGCCCTGCGTGGAGAGATCATCTTCGCGCGCATGGCCCCGGAGCAGAAGCTGCGCATCGTCGGCTGCCTGCAGGGTATGGGCGATATCGTGGCTGTCACAGGCGATGGCGTCAACGACGCGCCCGCGCTCAAGAAGGCCGATGTCGGCGTGGCGATGGGCATCACCGGCACTGATGTGGCGAAGGAGGCGGCGGACATCATCCTGACCGACGACAACTTTGCCTCGATCGTCGATGCCATCGAGGAAGGCCGCGCGGTGTATGCGAATATCCGGCGCTTCCTGCTCTATATTCTCAACTCGAATGTGCCCGAAGCCGTGCCGAGCGCGGTCTACCTGTTCTCCGGCGGTCTCGTGCCGCTGCCGATGACGACGATGCAGATTCTGACCATCGACTTGGGCACCGATATGATTCCCGCGCTGGGCCTGGGCACCGAGCCGCCCGAGGATGATATCATGCGCCAGCCGCCGCGCAATCCGAATGAGCGGCTGCTCAACCGTGCCATCGTGTTCAAGGCTTTCTTCTGGTACGGGCTGCTGGGCACGGCGGCTTCGATGCTTGGCTACTTCTTCGTCAACATGCTCAATGGCTGGCCCGGCGTGCCGCTGGCGGGGCTGGGCAACGACCTCGACCCGGTGTATGTGGCGGCGACCACGATGACGCTCGCCGCGATCGTCTTCGCGCAGATCGGCATGGTCTTCAATTGCCGCAGCGACACGCGCTCGGTGTTCGCGATCGGGCCGTTCTCGAACAAGACCATCACCATCGGCATCGTGGTCGAAATCGTGCTGATTCTGGCGATCATCAACGTGCCGATACTGCAAGGCGTGTTCCACACCGCACCGCTGCATGGCGCTGAGTACCTGTATCTGGTGGTGATTCCGGTCGTGGTCGTAGGGCTTGAGGAATTGCGCAGGCTTATCGTCAGGCGTGTGAGTGCCAATGCGGGTGCTGACGCTGGTGCCAGCGCAAGCGTCAACGTGGGTGCCGACGCGGATGGTGCGTAACCGCGTTCCAACGTACCGTGCCCAACGTAACTGCGCCCTTGCACGGGCGCACCTGCGCGACTTGTGTGAATGATATCTCACTGCCCAGCGTGAATCGTGGCCGCGCGGGTGCAGGGCGGGGGATAGACTGAAAAGCGTTGTGATCATGCGCTTGTGTGGCAGGCGCAATCGACTCGAAAGGCGAGGCATATGGCCGAGGCAACAGCAAACATCGGAGTTATCGGGCTGGCAGCTATGGGCTCCAACCTGGCGCGCAATCTGGCGCATCACGGCAATACCGTGGCTCTGTACAACCGTCATTATGACCGCACGGAAAAGCTCATGGCCGAGCATGGCAGCGAAGGCAAGTTCGTGCCGTCCAAGACGGTCGAGGAGTTCGTCGCGTCGCTGAGCAAGCCGCGCACCGCCATCATCATGGTCAAGGCCGGCGCGCCGACCGACGCGGTGATCAACGAGCTGGCCGATGCGATGGAGCCGGGCGACATCATCGTCGACGGCGGCAACTCCTACTTCATGGACACGATTCGGCGCGAGAAGGACATCCGCGCGCGCGGCTTCCACTATGTGGGCTGCGGTGTCTCGGGTGGCGAAGAGGGTGCGCTCAACGGCCCGTCCATGATGCCTGGCGGCACCGAGGAATCCTGGCAGACGCTCGGGCCGATCTTGAAGTCCATCGCGGCGGTCGCCGAGGGCGAGCCCTGCGTGACCCACATCGGGGAGAACGGCGCGGGCCATTTCGTCAAGATGGTGCACAACGGCATCGAATACGCCGACATGCAGCTGATCGCCGAGAGCTACGACCTCATGCGCCGCGGCCTGGGCCTTGAGCCGGGCGAGATCGCCGACGTGTTTGGCCAGTGGAACACCACCGAACTCAACTCCTACCTCATCGAGATCACGGCCGAAGTGCTGCATCAGACCGATGCGAAGACCGGCAAGCCGCTCGTGGACCTCATCGTCGACCACGCGGGCATGAAGGGCACCGGCACCTGGACCGTGCAGACCGCGCTTTCGCTGGCCATCCCGGTCACCGGCATCGCCGAGGCGGTGTTCGCCCGTGGCCTGTCCAGCCAGGCCGAGCAGCGCGAGGAGGCCGCCAAGCAGCAGCTGACCGGCCCCAGCGGTTCGCTGGACATCCCCGCCGACGAGCGCGAGGCCTTCATCGAGGACATCCGCCATGCGCTCTACGCCTCGAAGATCGTCGCCTACGCGCAGGGCTTCGACGAGATCAACGCCGGCGCGAAGGAATACGACTGGAAGATCGATCTGGCCGCCGTCGCCCGCATCTGGCGTGGCGGGTGCATCATCCGCGCGCAGTTCCTCAATGTCGTCTCCGATGCCTTCGAGTCCGGCGAGGCCAACGTTTCGCTGCTCTTCGCGCCGTACTTCAAGACCGCCATCGAGGAGGCGCAGGAGTCCTGGCGCCGCGTCGTGGCGCGCGCGGCCACCTACGGCATCCCGGTCCCGGCCTTCTCCAGCTCGCTGTCGTACTACGATGGCCTGCGCTCGAAGCGCCTGCCCGCCGCCCTCATCCAGGGCCAGCGCGACTTCTTCGGCGCGCACACCTACGGGCGCGTCGACGCCCCCGGCGCCTTCCACACCCTGTGGGCCGAGGACGGCCGCCCCGAGATCGAGGCGTAGCGGGCCTCGCCCTCGCGCCCGCTCTTGTCTGGTGTCTGGGCGCGATACATTCTGCACCTCCTCAGCGTACGTTTTGCTACACGCTGAGGAGGTGCGTATTGGAAAACGTACGCTGACTAGCGCTTAGCGTACGTTTTCCAATACGAGGCTGCGGAGCGTGCGTCAAAACGTACGCTGCGGCGGTTCATAGTTGCCTATAGTTGCCTATAGTTGCCTATAGTTGCCTATAGTTACCCAACAGCTTAGGTTTTCAGCGCGCTGAGGCGGCAATCCCTGCATAAACGTCTCGCAGCTTCGTTTGCCCGGGATGCTCGTGCAGGAACCGTTCGATATGGCTGCAATCGTCGACCCATTGCTGCTGTTGGTCGGGCGGGATGGCGTCGAAGCGCTGGCCTTGACGAATCGCTTGTAGGGCTGACGATGTTGCTGCGCTACGGTTTGCGGCATTGACATCGGCGTCATACAGGGTTTCGCCAGCGCGATCAATAACCGTGACATGGTCGATATTGCCTTTGCTGATTTGATCTGCTAACGTGCGTGGCAACTGTTCCACAGCCTCGTCATGTGCCGCAGCGCCAACCCAACGTCCTTCTCCCTGACTCTCCACCTGACCTACATATCGGATTAACGTGCCCATGAGACTCAATTGCGGCGGCGTCGCCACGATGGTCGCTTCGGTGCGGTATCCAGAGTCCCTGAACTGAGTCAATGTGTGCTCATTGGCTTCTGGATGACGCATCGTCGTCTCGATGACCAGACTGCGATGCTTGCGCCGCAGCCAATTCAGACTCATCTCGACCCAGTGTCCTGAAGCTTGTGCAGTCGCCTCGGGCATATGCAATGGGTCGTTTTCCATCAAGGTCTCATAGGACGGATGGAATCTTCGAAAGTTGTCTCCGACAATGGCGACAACACCGTTGTGCGCCTCGCGCGCATCCTCAACCGCGCGCGTCTTGCCTGCTCCGGGTTGTGCGGCCACCATAGCGAGGGTCGGCGAAGTCTCGACGATGGCCAACCGAAAATTAGCGGCGATTTGCTCTTCGAATATTTCCGTGAGTTGCGGCTCGTTCAGCTCGTAATTCTGCACTACGCTGCCATTCGCCGATGATGGGCTGATGGATTCATGATGGCGTTGAGTCTATCGGCGAACTCTGCTGTTTTTGTCTTAACGGCATTCACATTATGACGATCGACCTGATCCGCCTCCTGCTGAACGCCTCTATCGGCGGCGAAGAATGCCTCACGTTCCGCATCGGTTTTGGACTGGCGCGCCAGCGATATATACTTCCCGCCAAGACGTATGGCACTTTCGCGCATCACGTCGTAGATCATTGGATCGTAGTCGTAGAGCTTCTTATCCATGATGGCCTCCTGTAATCGCGCTTCTTCCATCATTCCACATCGCCCATGAAGACGGTGTGAAAGCGCGCTGCCTATCGGTATCGCCCAACGTAGATTTTCATATGTGGCTTGGCGACTCTTGCTGTTCCACGGCACAGGAACAACAGTCGCTACGGCTCCATCTGCAGGAATAGCTCGCAACCCTTGCTGGACAGCGTGTAATGGATCGGTCTGGCACCGTGCGTGCTGATGAGTCCATCGGATTCCAATTTTCGTGTGATGGAGGCTGCTTTTTCCTTGCCGATGTCCAAAGCGTTTTGGAGTGCTACGCGCGTTACAGTGTTGCTAGGCTGACCGAACAGCTTCTCCTGTATCAGCACGAACAGCACACCTTGCGCATCCGCGCTCAATTGCTGGCCTTGCTGGCTGTTGCCGTATTGCCTCAGGAATCTCAATGATTCGTCGAGCATGCGCTTTTTTTCGGAAAGTTCGTCGACGATGTTGCGTTGCGCGCGAGACACGAATTTCGCCATCTGGTAGCAGAAAAGTGATGCATCCGAACAATTCAGCGGGTCGTCCGCCTCGTCAAAGGCCTTGTAATAGCTGCCTTTGCGTTCGCTGACCACCGTGCTGAGCGAGATGGCCGTCGGCACAGACAGATGCTGGCTGAGCTGCAGCGCGAAGAGGTAGCGGCCGGTCCTCCCGTTGCCGTCGTAGAACGGATGAATGTATTCAAACATGAAATGGCACATGGCCGCCCTGAGCAGTGGCGGGATGTCCGTGCTGTGCATGAGTGCGATGAGCTTGGTCAGCTGCACTTCAATCGCCGCTTCGGGCGCGATGCCGCGATGAATCTGCCTGCCGGTGGACTCGTCGGCAATGAAGACGTCCTTGGCTCTGAACAGGCGTCCATCTGGTTTGTCGGCTTCATCGAGTTCGCCGGCGATAACGCGGTCATAGATGCTTCTGATATCTTCCAGTGTTTCGGGCAGCCTAGGGCGGTGCTCTCGATCGGTCAGCCCGAGATACAGCCGTGCGAATTCACTGAAGCGCTTGCCATGCTGGTTCGTTGATGCGGCCTTCAGCGCGTCGCCGATTTCCTTGCGCGTGGAATGCACGTTTTCGATTCGGTTCGTGCTCAGCATTTCGTTGCCCAAAAGGCCGAACAGATACGCCCGCTTGGCCACGCCGGGCAGGCCTGCCCATAGGGTTTCGACGGTGGTTTCCTGCTCCCGAATCTGGTCCATTGCGGATACCAGTTCCACAAATAGCACGGCGAACACTTCATGGCCGTTGAACAGCATGCCAGAGCGTACGACGCTGGGGCCATCCAGCCGCAGCTGATACTCCCGATCGGCCCGGTCCTGCGGCTTCTCCGTACTCTGCGACCGATACAGCGTCTTCCTGATGCTCTCGTAACGGGCCATACCGGCTCCTTCCGCCCGCATGCTGTGCTGCAATGACTGCTATTGACCATTTTCTACTATTGTAGTCATTTGAATCTACTACTAAAGGCGGTTTTCGTCAAAATCAGACTATAGGAAGCCCAAAGCTACTGAACAATGACACTCATCTGTATGGCGTGGGCCGACTCAGGTCTTAGCGCAGGTGTCAGTGAACATCGGTAAAGACTTTGGCGGATTTCGATTTTGCAGAGGTTTTTCTTTCCTCAAGCTTATTTCGTCAGAAGCTGTTTTTCGACCGAACCGCGCAGAACCTCGTTCATGAGCGTCTGATATTTCGCGCCGTGTTCTTTTGCATATCGCCGGAAATACGACACCACGTCGCTGTCGACGTTGAGCGTGATCCGCTCCTTCTTTGAGCGCGCCAGCACCTCGTCCAGTGACATGAACAGATTGTTCTTCTCCGCGTTCGCGACCGCCTCGGCAACATCCGCCGGCGCGTCCTCATCGGCTTCGACTCTCACGCCTTCATCATACATACTTTTAAGGAATCTTACCGCTTACTGTGCAGTTGCAGCTCGAAACCACCTAACGACGGCGTCCGTCTGCGTACTGCGGGCCGACGGTGAGCGTTTGCTGCGGCCAGGGGTCGTCGAACTTTTCGCCGCGCTGCCAGGCGGCTACCTCGTCGGGCGTGCACAGGCACTCCTGGAGTCGGGCGAGGAATGCCCGCGTATCGGCCTCTTCTCCCAGCAGGGTGATGCTCGTGCGGCGATCGCCGAAAATCGGGTCGATTGCGTTGACCTCACGGGTGAGCCCTGCTATCTCGACGGGCAACAGACGCCGTTGCATAGTGCCTTCTTCGGGCATCGGCTCGCCGAATTCGGCACGGCGTTCGCGCTGCAGCACGCCAGCCTTCCAATAGCCGAAGAACCCAAGATCCACGCCGCCCGCCGCCTGATTCCACAGCAGCACTTTGTCGTCACGGGTGGGGATCCATGTCATGCCCTTGCTGCGATAAAGCGTCTGCGGCAGCGCGGTCGTGTAGGCATCCCATAGCCGCTGGGGGTGGAAGGGCCGCGGATCGTCAAGCACCAGCGAGGCCAGCCGCCCGGTCTCGGGATGCGCGGTGTCGAATGCTTCGATCTCACTCCCGAGCTGCCGGACGCGGTCCAGCGGGAACCGTGGCTGCTCCAGCACCGTGTCGAGTTGCACGCTGCCGAAGCGTACGCCGGTGATGCCGGCGAAGGGGTTCAGCTGGTGCAGCGCCGCCGCCGTGCACGTGACCTGCTCGGGCTGCAGTTTGTCGAGTTTGGTTAGGTAGATTTCAGAGGCGAACATCACCTGCTCGGCGATCAGGGTTTCGACGCCGAGCGTTCCGGCATCGAGCTGCCGGCCCACCTGCGCCGCAATCGACTCACCATAGTCGAAATCGTCGCGGAGCATAGCCGCATCGACAAGCGAGAGAAAACCGTGCAGCTGCAGCCGCGAATGATTGGTAAGCGCCTTGATCAAAGGCCAAGGTCGGGTACTTCCCGAAGTCTCGATGAAGATGTGCTCGGCATCGCACGTATCGAGCATCGTCTCGGCTATGCCGATCAGCTTGGGCAGCAGCTCGTCGCTGTGCACGCTGCCCCCGCTGATGCTGGCGAAATTGCCTTGCTGCTCGCTCACGATCTCGGTTTCCTCGACGACAATGCCATCGACATCAAGCGAACTCATGTCGTTGACGATCACGGCGGGACGCAAGCGCGGCGTGCGCTTCCCGGCCTGCAGCAGCAAGTTCTGCAGCATGGTGGTCTTGCCTGAGCCGAGAAAGCCGTTCAGCACGGTAACCGGAACAGGCCGACCTTGGGCATTATGCTGCACGCGTTTGCGCGGATCTCCGCTGCGGGAATTTCCGCTGTGTGAATTTCCACAGTGTGAAGAGGACTTCTTATTGCGAACCATTTGCAATATGATACGCGCCTATTCTGTGCGCAGTCAATGGACGTGACTTTGGTCCTAAGCTCGCTGGCCCCGAAACCCGATGGTCCCGAAGCCGAATCGAAGTTCCTCCGTCTGCAGGACTGCTTACAGCACCTTCGCAACGGCATCGGCCGTGGTGAACCAGATGAATTCTTCGGTGCCGGCGGCGAATGACGAGGGGTAGGCGGGGTTGTCGGGCTTGGCGAAGACCTGCGCGATGGCATCGGCCTTGGCGGCTCCGGCTGTGAAGAACCAGGTGCGACGGCTGCGGGCCAGCAGCGGTGCGGTAAGCGAGAGCCGCAGCGGGGGCATCTTTGGCGAATGGTTGACGCCGACGACGAGTCGATCGGTGATATTGACTTCGGTGTGGCCGGGGAACAGCGAGGCGTAATGCCCGTCCGGGCCCATGCCGAGAATCAGCAGATCGAACACCGGCTGCTCGCCGAGTTCGGCTACGAGCTCCTGCTCGTACTGCTGCGCGGCGGCATCCAACAGGGCATCGTTGGCTGTGTCGTTAGCTGTGTCATCGCCCGCGTCACTGGCGGCGGCATCGGCGGCGACCTGCTCGGGGGAGCGGGTGTCGGCGGGCATCTCGTGGATATTCGCCGCAGGAAGGCGACCATCGCTGACCAGCGCATCCAGGAACCTGCGCCGGGCCTGCAAGGCGTTGCGGTCCTCGTCATCGGCGGCGACGAAACGCTCGTCGCCCCACCAGATGTGAACCCGTGACCAGTCGATAACCTGCGTCAGCGGGTTCGAGGCCATATAGCTCAAGGCTTTCAGGCTGTCGGAGCCGCCGGTGAGCGCGAGATCGAAGCGCTCGGGCTGCGGCTGCGCGCTGAGCGTGTCGAGTATCGCGAGCAAAGTGCGCTGCGCCCCGGCTTGGGCGATGGTGTCGCCGTCGCGATACACCACAAGTTGACGTTCGGCCATGGTAATTCTCCCCTTAGGATATTGAACTTGTTGCCTTGCATAGATTATCTCAACATTGCCTATCGCGACATTGCTGTTTTGAAGCACCGGCCGCGCGTCTGCCCAAGCGCCGACCATGCACCAATTATGCGCCAACGCATCAATCACATATCAATATGCCAACGTATGCGAATGGCTGCGAACCGACAAACGCGGCCGCAGCCATTCGCATACGCACAGGCCAAGCACTCGGCTTAAGCCAGCCTGCCGAGCTATCAGCCTTGGCCTAGCTGTACATCAAATCCCAGCCGGAACTGATGACCTCGGTGTAGACCTCATCGGGCTCAAGACGGCGCAATTCCTCGCTCAGGCAGTCCTCGTCGGTGCGGATGGGCATCGAAATCGGCTGCGGCGCCTGATTCGGCTGCCGCACGACCGTCTGATCCTCGGCGGGCCGTTCGAGTGAAACCACGCCGTCCTCGCGGGTCAGGTACACGCCGGTTATCGCGACTGCATCCTCCACGATTTCCAGCTCCACCGGCACATCGAGCCGCAGGCGCAGCCAGGCGCGCAGCAAATCGAGCGACAGGAAGTTCTTCGGGCCGCTCACCTTGGCCTTGAGAATCGGCAGGTACGGCGGCTGGTCAAGCATCGAGGCGAGCATCGCGCGCCAGACCGTCAGCCGCGTCCATGACAGATCGACGTCCTCGGCGCACAGATTGCGTCGCAGTCGCTCCATCGTCGCCTCCGGATTGTCGGAGTTCGCAGCATCGGTGATGCGGCTGCGGGCCATTGCGCCGAGCAGATCCTTGGCAGGATTGGCAGGCGGATTGGTTGGCCACCACGCCACGATGGGCGCGTCGGGCACGAGCAGCGGAATCACGAGCGTGTCCTGATGGCGAATCAGGCCGTTGCGCGGGTGCAGAATGATGATCTCGCCAGCGCCGGCGTCCGCGCCGAAGC
>NZ_JALCUA010000015.1:0-35565 GCF_022655035.1 Bifidobacterium tibiigranuli
CGCCGCTTTCCGCGCAATACCATCCCCTGCTGCTTCCGACCGGCACTGACGCCATGGGCACCGGAGTGCTGCATTATCAGCATTTCGACGTCACCCTGCTCATCTCGAAAACCGTCAACTCTCAGTTTGGCTCCGAAATATATGCAGGCCGGCAAATCCTCAGCTTCGGCAACGGCGGCGATCTCGGCAGCGTCCGCCTTGTGGAAGGCGACGGCACCATGCGAGAGATCTGCCAATCCCCAACCGGCAATCCGATGAGCGAAGAAGTACGGGATTTCACCGACGCCATCCAAGCTTCGACCGAGCCGGCACAGCAATCGCGATATTCCTGCTGGCTCAAGGAGAGCCGCAAGGTGTGCGAAACGCTCTGGCAGATGCGCCAGAGCGCCGGCATCCGCTTCCCTGCCGACGATGGCGATGAGCGCTGATAAGTGCTGCTGGGTGCTGGTGTGCGCTGATGTGCTGTCGCGTACGGTTGCGTGAATGCGGCGCGTTCATTTGCGGTAGCACAGCCGTGACGCTGTACCGCCTTAGGCCAACGCCGGTAGTCGGGTTTGGTAAATAACAGTCACGCTGAGCAATCCACGGGGACTACTGAGAGCCGGCGTAAACCGGCTCTCAGGGCTCTCGCGGAAAAGTCCACTGGACTCCACACGACCGGGATAGGCCAACGCGCCCGGGGTTGGGTTTGTGCGGAAGGGCTTGAGTTTTTGTGGTGCTTGCGGAGTACCGAGGACCGGCGTAAGCCGGCCCTCGGCGCGTGTTGGCTGGGAAAAGCCCACAGGGCTTTTCCTCTTAAGCCAACGCGCCCATTGGATCCCAGGCGGGGAGCATTTGGGCTGGTTCGGATAGGGCCTGGAGGTACTCTTCGGGGAGCATGGACTTGGGGACGGCGATCTCATAGACGTATTCGCTGAACCAGTCGTCGCTCATGGTGAAGTAGCCCTTGTCGGCGATCTTGTCGCCCCATGAGTTTTCGACGCGCCAGCGACGGGTCGTCGTGCCATCCTCGGCCACATCGACGCCGCAGAAGGCCATCGCATGGTTCATCGCGGAATCGCCGAAGCGCACGCGCTGCTCCTTGTCGAGGTCGAAATCGAAGCCGTAGACGCTGCCGTATTCGAACAGGTCGGTGGCCCAAGCGCCGTTGTCGCGGTCCATCATCGGGTGGCAGTCCGCGCCGAACCACACCGGGATGCCCTGCTCGGCCATGATCTTGCGCGCGCAGTCCTTCATGAACTGGTTGGGCACGTTGAGGTATTCGGTCGGGTCGCCGCCGGCGACATTGCCCAAATGCTCGATGCCGATCTTCTTGCCCTTCGGATGCTCGGCGCGCGGGTCGTCAACGAGGCACACATAGTCCTCGAACCCGGCGTTGATGTACTTGTTCCAGAACTCGACCGGCGTGATTTCGCCATCGCGATGGAACGTGCCATCCTTGTCGGTCCACTCCCAGTCGAAGCTCTTCGGCGGCTCGCCCAAGTGAATCGTCAGCATGCGATGCCCGGCCTCCACGCCCTCATCGACGATCTCGTCGATGCGCGAAGGCTCGGCATACATCCGCGCAACCTGCGTATGCAGCATGGAGCGCAGCTCGTAGTTCATCTGGCTGGTATTCGCCGAGGACTGCGTCTCCGGGAACAGCGGCTTGGGCACGGCACCGTACTTCTTGTAGATATTCATCGCCATCGTCCACTGGCCGCCATCACCCATCACATCCGCCAGCAAATGCAGCATCAGTTGGGAATCGGCAGACTCGCCGGCGCGGACCAGCGCCGCCACATCCCTCAGGAAATAGTTGACGCGCTCAAGCTTGTCGTAGTACATCGCGTAGTTCTGCGACAGCTCGAACTGATCCATATCCATGGACTTCTTGGCGATGAAACGCGCCGCGTTAAGCGAGCTGAACAGCCAGCAGCGGCCGGAACGATTCTGATTCGTGACCTCGCCGTTATCAACGGTCACCGAGAAATGACGCTGCAACAGGCGCGAACGGTCGTAGTTGCGCGCCACCTTATCGATGCCGGACGTCGTGACGGCGTTCATCGCGAGGCGGTTGGAGGCCCCGGACTCGAAGCCCTCACGCAGCTCTTCCAGCCTGGTCTCGTTCAACGGTTTGATTTCAGTCATACTGCTCCTTGATTCTCATCAACGAATCAGCAACGCACCAAGCCAAGTGCCATCTGACACCAAACCCGGCCGATGCCGATTCTGCATAGTGCGGCGTGACTGCGGCAATAGCACCGCTCACGTCGCCGGAATTCCACCACGAGTCTAGCCGCCGGGCATGAAGAAGCAGCGCAATACGCGGCCGACAAAATCGATACGCATAACGAGACACATAACGAGACACATAACAAAGGCGGTTGAATCCAACGCATTCGTCGGGTTCAACCGCCTTATTTGGCTTTGCTTAAGTCCTACCGGGCCTTGCGCTAGCTACGTTTCAGTCGGTCAGCGCGATTTCCTGCGTTTCCTGACCGGACGATTCCTGGCCATCCTGGTCTTGGTCGATCTGCGCGGATTCAGCGTTCGCGTCCTCGTTGTCTAATGCAGCAGCGGCAGCGGCTTGTGCCGTTTCACCTGATGCAGACTGCTCCGAAGGTGTCTCGTTCGCCGCTTCGGCATCCTGACCGGCGTCCGGCGCAGCAGCCTCCTCCGGCGCGGAGTCATCGGCTTGGCCGGACTGATTGGCGCTATCGTTGGCGGCAACCGCGTTGAGCACCGGCACGTTGTCGGCACCGGATTCCCGCGGCCCGGCGAAATCAAAGCCCGAGAACGCATTCGCAAAGAGCGAACGTAGCTCCGTGACCCTCTGCGTGATTCCCGACTCGCGCTCCTGCAGCTCCTTGATATGCATCGTCAGGCCATCAAGCTCAGACTGGGCGGCCGCGCGGCGTTCCTCGACCTGCCGGTCGGCATCCCGACCCGCCTTGTCGAGAATGCTGGTGGCTTCCTTATCGGCCTCCTCGCGCTTGGCAGCGGCATAGGCGTCGGCCTGCTCGCGCGCGGTCTTAGCCTGGCCGACCAACTCGTCCGCCTCCTGCTTGGCCTCGGCACGGCGCTGCTCGAGGTGATCGAGCAGATCGTTGACCTTGGCGGTCGCCTCATCCTGCTGCGCGGTGATATCGTTGCGAATCTGCTCAGACTCGGCATTGACCTGGCTGATCATCTGCGTGCGCTGCACCTGCGCCTCGTCAAGAATCTCGCGAGCCTTCGCATTCGCAGAGTCGGTGATCTCCCCCGCCTGCCGCTTGGCCTCGGTCATCATATGCGAGACCTGCTCGCGCACATCCGCAAGCTTCTTGTTCGCCTCGGCGAGCGCGCTTTCGATCTGGTCATTCGCCTCGCTCTTGAGCCGTGCGATCTCATCGTTCGCCGTTTTGCGCTGCTCGGCGACCTCCTTGGTCGCCTGCGCCTTCATATCGGCGATTTCGCGCTCCTGCGAGGCGCGTTCGGAAGCGAGTCGCTTGTTGTGCTCCTCGCGCGCGTTGCTCAGTTCGATTTCGAGCGCGTCGCGCTGCTCGGCCACGGTTTTGGCCGTCTGCGAAGTGAGCTGGTCGGCATCGGCACGAGTGCTTTTGCTCAGCGTGTCCGCCTCGCCCTTCGCCTTGCCAACGGTTGCCTCGGCCTTCGCGTCAGCGTCGTCAATCATGCGCTGCGCATCCAGCTTCGCGTTGTTGAGCAGGGTCTGCGCCTGCGCCTGCGCACTTGCCCGCGTGGCAGCAGCATCCTGCTTGGCCCGCTCAAGCAGCTCAGTGCTCGTCTGCTCCGCCGATGCGAGCATCTGCTGGGCGTTCGCGCCCAGCGAGGCAAAGGAATTACCCTGTGACGCCTTCTTGGCGTTGTTCTTCTCCTCCTGCAGCTGGGCCTGAAGCTGCAGAATCGTATCGTCGCTCGACTTGACTTGCTCGCGAAGACTGTTCAGTGTCTCCCGGGACTGAGTGAACGCCTCATCGACCCTGTCCTTGTCATATCCCCGCAGGACGATTGGGAAGCCCTCCACCATGTTGTTTCCTTTCACCGCCGGCACCTAGCGTGCCATAAAAACTCATCACTGCTTGCACTCTAGCGCACGAAACTGCGCATTGCCCGCAGACTCGCGCAATCCTTAGCGATACCGCTACAAGAAACAGCACCACTGTGCAGTTACAAGGCGTTGAAGGCGAAGTCGCCCGCGCTGATATGAGATTGATACGCGACTGATATGCGGTTTGCGCCGGGCACAATGCGTTGCAATGCCCTGCACCTACTCAAGCAGAATATCGCTGGATGACGGCTGCAGATAGTACCGGACGGCTTCGCGCACCACGTCTCGCCCCGCCTCGATTTGCTGGTTCATCGGCAGGCCAAGCTGCGCGCCGTCAGTGCCGTCGGCATCTGTCAGCATCGGGAAATTGACGAAGCCCGACAGCACGCGCGGCTGCGACGAGGACCAGTTGAGCAGATTGTAGAACAGCGAGTTGCATACGAAGGTTCCAGCGTCCGAGCTCAGCGAGGCGGGAATGCCGTCCCGGGTGAAATCGGCGAGAATCGAGCGCAACGGCAGTCTGGTCCAGTAGGCGGCTGGCCCCTGCGCATCGATGGGCAGGCGCGTGGGCAGCGCGTTGTCGGCGTCAGGCCGACTCGCATCCATGACATTGATGGCGCAGCGCTCAAGCCGGATGCCATGCGACGCCTGCTTGAGGCCGGTGGCGATGACGATGTCGGGATTGACGGCCTCGATGGTTTTGAGCAGCGTAGGCCAAGCGCTCCCGAAGCTGATCGGCAGCCGCGTCGCCGTAATCGACACCTCGACGTCGCGCAGCGCATCGTCGCGCTCATCGCCCCGCTCGCCCAGCCCTCGACCAGCCAGCGCGGCAGGCACCTCATAGGCGGGATTGCTTTCGACGCCCTCGTATGGCCCGAACCCGGAAATCACGACGTTGATATGCTCCATGGAACCCAAGTCTAGCGTTTGCAACTGCGCATGGGCAACAGAGGCGTCAGCTTAGACGCCTGCACAAGAGGCTGAAGTGACTGCGGAATCTGCAGTGCTCATTGCTCAGTGTTTTTGACTTAGCGATTTTGACTTAGCGATTTCGACTCAGCGATTTCGACTCAGCGATTTTGGACGATGAGCGCGAGCATGCGGCCTTCGTGCGCCTTGTTCGCCCGCGAGCTGCGACGATGCGAGTACCACAGCGGATTCTCGAAGGTGCACATCGGATGGCGCAGCTTGGCGATGCGCTCGCTCAGGCGCGGCGAGTCCTCGTCATCGCGCAGGCACAATCCAATCAGCTCCTCGTCTTCGCTCAGATACTGGGTTGCGGCAGCGACACGCGGACGGGAGTCGATGACGTTGTCGCGCGGGATGCCAGCGGCGGCCAGCTCCTGCATCGCGGCAGCCACGAGGTCGACGCCCGGCCCCGAGAAGCGCGTCAGCGAATAGCTGCCCGGAAAATGCGCGTCGAAATCATCGGCGATCTCGCCGCCGACCTCATAGCAATCCGCGCAGATGCGCGGGCCCAACGTGGCGACGATATGCTGCGGCTGCGCGCCTTTGCTCACCATCAGCTCGACGCATGAGCCAATGACGCCGCGCAGCAGGCCACCCCGACCGCAATGCGCTGCGCCGATGATGCCGTGCTCAGGGTCCGCCAGCAGCACCGGCATGCAGTCCGCGGCGAACATGCCAAGGGCGAGGCCGGTGCGGGAGGTGACCTGCGCATCGGCTTCGATGACGGTACCATTGCCCGATTTGGTTGTTCCCGACAGATCGATGCCGAAGGGCGCATTGCGTTTGTCAGCCAGCTCGTCCGTATCCACGGCGATGCCGGAGTGAATCTGACTCACTAAAGACAAATCCGCGTTCAATTCCTTGGCTAAGGCGATGCGATTGGCCGCGACGCGCTCTGGCGATTCCCCGCCCTTGCCGCCGTAGTTGCAGTTGCCCCAATCACCTTGGCTCACGCCGCCCAGCCGCGTGGTGTATACGACCTTGACACCCGGAGCCAGATCAATCGGTATGGTGACCGGAATCGGGTTGCCCGCGCTGTCGGTCGGCGACATCGTGCTGCTGTCGAGAATCGCGTCATCGAATTGCGGGCTGCCATGCGTGGTGGAAGAGAAATCGGTCATAGTCCCAATCATGGTATGAAGCCCGGATTATCGCGCCTCGCTGTGCTGAGTCGTAAAGCGCATAGTCCAGCTGAACCGTAAAACAGACAGCACGGTGTGCTGTCTGTAGGTGAAGTGAGCGACCACTAAGGTCGCGAAGGACGATGCCGTTAGGCATCGTTGGTACGTAGGCGAAGTGAGCGCCCGCGAAGGGCGCGAAGGACGGTGCTTTGCGCCGTCGGCGAATAGTCGCAGTGCCCGCCAACCTGATTATCCGATGTCCCGATGGCTCAACTGCTCAATCGACCAAAAGTGTTACATTATGCACGCCAGCGTAAGGCTGCCGTACAAAACGTAACATAATCAGGCTGCGAAACGTTGCATTTTGTACGGCAGCCTCAACTTAGCGGTCAAAAGGCGACGCTGAGGCCAGCGCAGGCTTAGCCTGTGCAACCTCAGCCGAGGGTGGCGAGCTCTTCGGGCGTGAGCTTCAGGTCGCCGGACTTGAGGCTGTCGAGAATCGTCTCGGGGCGGTGTGCGCCAGGGATGACGAAGACGTGGCCGCCCTTGGCCAGCTCCCACGCCAGCACGATCTGCTGGTAGCTGACGCCACGGGCCTTGGCCAGTGCGCGGAAGGGGTCGAATTTGCTCTCGTCCTTGGCTTTGCGGTAGCCGCCGAGCGGGCTCCAGCATACGAAGGCCAGACCGACTTTGGCCGTGTAGTCAAGCGTGTCCTGCGTGTCGCGATAGATCGGCGAATACTGATTCTGCACGGCAATCAGCGAATCCCCGAGGATTGCGCGCGCAGTGTCGATCTGCTCGATCGAAGCGTTGGAGATGCCGGCACGCTTGGCAACGCCTTCGTCGACCAGCTGCTTGATGGCTTCGATGGACTCGTTGTACGGCACCTTGGGGTCGGGGCGGTGCATGTACAGCAGGTCGATGGACTCGACGCCGAGCGCCTGCGCCGACAGCTTGCCGTTGCGAATCAGGGTCTCCGGCCTGCCGTCGACGTCCCAGGTCGGCACGCCGTCGGTGAAGTTGCGGAAGTGCCCGACTTTGGTGGCGATGCTGACCTCATCGCGCGGGCCGTCCCAGCTTTCCAGCGCCTTGCGCACGAGCTTCTCGCCGGTCTGCTCCTCGCCGCCCGAGCAGTAGTAAGCCCATGCGGTGTCGATATGGCGGCAGCCGGCGTCCAGCGCCGCGTGAATCGTTTCCAGCCCCTTGGCCTCGCCGAGGTTGTTCTCCAAGGTCAGCGGCATTTCGCCCAGACCGATGGCAGTCGTATCGTATGGTCCTAAATTACGGTGCAGCACCATGATGTTTTCCTTCCTAATGAATTCCTATTGTCTATAATCTCGAAGCCAAGTCTAGCCTGACCTGCTGTGCGCAGGGCGTACAGGGCGTATCTCGCGAACGGGTTTCCTTGGCCAGCGTCATCGGGTTTTCCGGCCCGATTCACCGCCCGCCGAAGGAGCCGCCACCCGAACCGCCGCCCATGCCGCCGAATCCGCCTGAGGAGAACGAACCTCCGGAAGAGAACGACCCGCCAGACGAGGACGGCTTGGCGGCCTGAATGGTGCTGCTCAAGTCTGCAAAGCTCGCGGTGAGCTGCGCGCCGATATCGCCCACATTGGCGCTGAGCGAACCGGGGTCGAAGCTGCCAGCAGCGAACCCGCCACCCGCATTCGGGCCAACGCCGCCCAGCTGCCCGGCCGCCATGCCCCACAGCAGCGGGCGATACTGCCAGTACAGCAGCGAGCCACCGGCATTGGCATCCAGCCATTGCGGGTCGCTCAGCTCGGGGTAGGCTGCGGATAGCTCCTTCACGGCCACCTTGGAGATGCCGAAGGCAGCGGCGTAAACCAAGTAGCGATCCCAGAGCACCAGATCGGCAGGGCCGCGGTCGGAGAAATCGCTGAAATGCTCAAGATAGCGTTTCAGCCCGAGCACCTGCCCTGCCAGATTCTGCCCTTGCTCCGTCAACCCGGTGCCCTTGGAGCTGAACAGCACGAAGAGGCCGCCGAACAAGATCAGCCCGCCCACAATCAGCCCCAGCGCCAGTTGCTTATTCGCCGTCAGCGCGAATAGTCCCATAATCCCAACGAAAACAGTGAGGCTGCCAAGCACTTTGGCAAAGCCGCCCACAGCGCTGGTAGCCCCGAGCCTGGCGAATTCGTTCCTGACGCTGGTCGTATAGCGATCCTGCACCTTGTAGCCGCTTTCCCAGCTCTTGAACGCGGCCTTCATCTCATGCAGGTCAAACACCGGGAAACCGACGCGCTCGGCACCGGCCTCAAGCAGACGCAGCGCGCCTTCCTCGCTTTGGCTCAGCCGCAGCGATTGCCGGTCGTTCACACACACCGGCATAATCACGATTGTGCTGGTGTCGTTCATATGCCTGGGCGTCCTCGTGTCGGTCTGCAGCATCGCTGAAATCTGCGCGGCCGACGCCTGGCTCATGTCGATGCCGCGATAGTTGCTCGCCGCCCCGGGGTAGATGGCGATGGCCTTCTTCGATGCCAATGACAATACTGTGGACGCCATCTGCCGCGAATTCAACGCGCTGGAAGACACTTTGCGCATAACCGCCAGCATCTTGGCGGCGCTGGCCGGGCTCATATCCGGCGGGTCGCGCCAGTATTCGATATCGCCGTGGTATTGCGCCTGCTTGTTGCTGCGAATCGAGACTGCGACGCCGACGACGATGAGCACCAATCCCACGAGGCACAGCACGAGGGCCAGCGCGAGCACCCGTCGGGCACGGCTCTGCTGTTCCTGACGCCACAGGGTCTCCTGGCTGGTTTCATCGCTGATGGTCGCGTCCTTCGCCGCATCCGGACTGGTCCTCGCCACGCCATGCGACTGATGGACATCGAACATCGCGACCAGATCAAGATGCTGCCCGTTGCGGGCATCGTGGGCCGTGAAATGCAGCGTGCCGTCATCGGCGCGCGACGTCGTCGACGTGCCCGAGAAATGCAGCCATGCCCAGGAATTGCGCGAGGTGACGCCCTCGGGGAACCGCACAGTGCCAGTCACGGTGCCGATGGGAACCTGGTTGCTGTCGCCGAACGGCTCCCACTGGAATTTCGCCACATCACTGTAGGCCGTAGACACCCCTTCAAAGGTCATGGACACCTCGAATTTAAGGCTGTCCGCCTTCTTGGTGTACGGGATATTCCAGCCGATCTCCACCGTTCGGTCGGCGTCGATGGGTTTGCCGGTCGCCGGGTCATCGCGCGCATACGGCTGGGGATTGTCGTCGCCGTCCGTCACATCGGCGATGTACCAGTGCTTGGCGTAGCGCTCATTCCAATCGGATTCGCTGACCCCATCGGGCGATTGCGGGGCGATTTCGCCGTAGCGCTCCCCCGTAGTCACGTTCTTTACGGAGACGTCGGCGATATTCGTCAGGTTCGATTGCCTGAGCTTGTACTGCTGGTACAGCTGCCGCCACGGGCTACCCCCATCGCGCTTCTTGAGCTTCATGTCGATGAGCTGAGTGATTTTCAGATCGCCGTTCCCCAGCACCGTGACGTCGTAATTCAGGCTGTGATAGCTCTGATCGGCGGACGCGCCGCCCAACCCAGTGGCCGCCACCAAGGCGACCAGCACGCTGGCGACGGCAATCGCGAGCGCCGCGACGATGGAACGCACTGCACGTTTCGCTGTCATGGGAATCCTCACCTCGGCAATCTATGGTTGACGCTGGCACTGATTGACGCTGGCTGGGAATCACGCAGGCAGCGTCATAATTGATCACGACTTGAAGCTGCACAAAGCTGCTTGACCGCGCAAGTCGACCGTTTTGCGCAGAGGCAGGCAGTTCAGAACACTCGAACTTGACCGCCCAAACCTTAACCGCTCAGAACTTGACCTGCGGCACCTGCCGGTCAGCTTCGTCGGTCTGGAAGTACTGCGCCTGCGTGAAGTGAAACATCCCGGCGATGATGTTGCTGGGCACTGTTTCGATCTTCGTGTTGTATTTGAGCACGACGTCGTTGTAGAACTGACGCGCGTAGGCGATCTTCTGCTCAAGCGCGCTGAGCTGGCCCTGCAGATCCATGAAGTTCTGGTTGGCCTGCAATTGCGGATAGGCCTCGGCGGTGGCTTGAAGGTTGACCAGCGTGCGCGAGAGCGCATTCTCTGCCTGTGCGCGGTCAGCCGTGGTGGCGCTGGGGTCGCCGGCCACCGACAGGGCCTTGGCGCGGGCCTGCGTTACCTGGGTGAAGACCTCGGACTCGTGCGTGGCGTATCCCTTGACGGTTTCGACGAGGTTGGGGATCAGATCGGCGCGCTGCTTGAGCTGCACATCGATCTGCGCCCAGCCGTTGCCGACGCGGTTGCGCAGCGCGACCAGCGCGTTGTAGGCACCCATGCCCCACAGCACCAGGCCGACGACGAGCACGATGACGATGATAAGAACAATAAGTCCGGCACTCATATTCGCTCCTTTACGTTTGCTTGCCTCTCCATTCTCGCAAAGGGCAAGGATGGTGGTTTCGCAGCACGCGCAGAAAGCGACCGACCGCAACGCAACGCGCCGTGAATATGGCTGCGAATACGACTGTGATTGTGGCTATGAATGCGACTATGGCTATTCGCTTCTTTCTATGAGCGGTTATCAAACGGCTTCAGCGCACGTTTTCGCGGATTTCGCCGAACATGCACGAACGGCCCGATGCTGGCAGACTGGGACTATGACTTCAAATCTCGTACATCATGGCGAATCCTTCGACGGCACGCCGCTTGGCTTCGCAACCAAATCCATCCATCTCGGCAACGGCGTGGACGCCGAAACCGGGGCGATTCGCAGGCCGATCACGCTGGCGAACGCCTACGCGCTGCCCTACGATCCCTCCGACATCAACTGGTCCAGCTCGGACACGAACCTGTACGCCCGCAACGGCCATCCCAACCAGCGCTACCTTGAAACGAAACTCGCAAACCTCGAAAATACCGAGGACGCGGTCGTGCTCGCCTCCGGCGTAGCTGCACTCGCCGCCACCTTCACCACAGTGCTGAATCGCGGCGATCACGCGGTCTTCTCCGATACAACCTATGTCGCCGCATACCGACTGCTCAATCAGATATTGCCAGAGAAATATGGCATCGAAACCTCCATCGTCGATTCCTCCGATGCACGCAACATCGCAAACGCCATCAGACCGAACACGAAGCTCGTGCATATCGAAACGCCCGCCAATCCCACGCTCAAGGTGACCGATATCGAGGCCGCCGCGACGATCGCGCATGAGGCGGGCGCCCTCCTCAGCGTCGATAACACCTTCAACTCGCCGTTCAACGTGCGCCCGGCCGACCTCGGCGCGGACATCGTGATCGAAAGCCTCACGAAGTACATCAACGGCCACGGCGACGCGCTCGGCGGCGCCATCGCCACGCGCAAGGAGATCACCGACCAGATTCGATTCACGTATCAGGTGAATTACGGCGGCATCATCTCGCCGTTCAACGCCTGGCTCATCAATCGCGGCTCGGTGACGCTGCCGCTGCGCATGAAGCAGCACAACGCCTCCGCGCTAGCTGTCGCCAAGCATTTGGAATCATTGCCGCAGGTGCGCTTCGTCGCCTACCCCGGGCTCGAATCGCACCCGCATCACGAGGTGGCGGCACGGCAGCTCGCCCGGCCTGACGCAGGCTTCGGCGGCGTGCTCGCCTTTGGCCTTGACACCGACCACGACGGGCATAACCGCTTCGTCTCCAAGCTCAACGTAATCACGTCGGCCGTCTCACTCGGCCATGACGAAAGCCTTATCGTGTTCCTCGGCGAGGACGACGAGCGTCAGTATCTCTACCCGCAGGAGTTCCATCGCGGCTTCTTCCGCCTGGCCGTAGGGCTGGAAGACACCGACGACCTCATCCGCGATATCGATCATGCGCTGGCCGGGGCGGGGCTGTAGAGGCACGCCCACACTCCGTGTATCATCTGCTGACCATCGGCTGACAAACAGTCTGCTTAACTTATACAGAGAACGCTGACCGCGAGAGCATACGAGAGGCCCGCCCCGGCTATGAACCGGGGCGGGCCTCTCGTGCTGTAAAGCTGTGCTTATCGAGTCGATTCGACTCGGGCCAGCTCAGTGTCTCAGCAGCTCAGTGTCTTGGCAATCAGTCGGATAATCAGTCCTCGAAGGGATCGAAGTCGCGACGCACGCGGCGGCGCGGGCGCTCCGAACGCTCGGCGCGATCGGCGCTGTACTCGTCGTAGTGATCGTCGGCAGCGTAGCGCGGGTTGCGGTCGTTGCGTCGGCCACCACGGTAGCCGCCACGGCGATCATCACGATCCGAGCGATCGTCATGCGAACGACGCGGACGGTCGCCATAGTCACCGCGGTCATCGTGACGGTCGTCACGACGGTCATCATGGCGATCGTCACGACGCTCATAGCGGTCGCCGCGATCTCCACGGTCGTCATGCGAACGACGCGGACGGTCATCGTAGTCGCGGTCATCGCGGTGCCCGCGGTATCCACGGTCGTCGCGGCCGCCACGGCGGTCGCCACGATCGTCGCGCGAACGGCGCGGTGCCGAGGATTCCTGGCTTTCGAAGCCGGGGATGGCCAGCGAGATCTTGCCGCGATCGTCGACGCTCTGCACGATTACCTCAACGGTGTCGCCTTCCTTGAGCACGTCTTCGACTGCCTCAACGCGCTCGCCGTCAGTCAGGTTGCGGATCTGCGAGATATGCAGCAGGCCGTCGGTGCCGGGCGTCAGGTTCACGAATGCGCCGAAGCTCGTCGTCTTGACGACCTTGCCGTTGAAGGTTTCGCCGGCTTGCGGCACATGCGGGTTGGCGATGGAATCGATGATGCCCTTCGCCTTTTCCGCAGCCTCGCCGCCTTCGGAGGAGATGTAGACCGTGCCGTCATCCTCGATGGCGATGTTGGCACCGGTATCTTCCTGAATCTGGTTGATCATCTTGCCCTTGGGTCCGATGATCTCGCCGATCTTGTCGACCGGGACGGTCGTGGTGATGATGCGCGGCGCGGTCGGGCTCATCTCGGCCGGGCAATCGATGCACTCGTTGATGACCTCAAGAATCGTCGTGCGGGCTTCCTTGGCCTGGTTCAGCGCCGAAGCCAGCACATCAGCGGGGATGCCATCGAGCTTGGTGTCGAGCTGCAGGGCGGTGATGAACTCGGAGGTTCCCGCCACCTTGAAGTCCATGTCGCCAAAGGCGTCTTCCGCACCCAGAATGTCGGTCAGCGTCTTGAAGATGTGCTGTCCGTCGACGTCACCGGAGACCAGGCCCATCGCGATGCCCGCGACCGGAGCCTTGAGCGGCACGCCGGAGGCAAGCAGCGACATGGTCGAAGCGCACACGGAGCCCATCGAAGTGGAGCCGTTGGAGCCGATAGCCTCGGAGACCTGGCGGATGGCGTAGGGGAACTCCTCACGATCGGGGAGCACCGGCACCAAAGCCTTCTCGGCGAGTGCACCGTGGCCGACCTCGCGGCGCTTGGGCGAGCCGACGCGGCCGGTCTCACCGGTCGAATACGGCGGCATTTCGTAATTGTGCATGTAGCGCTTGGTCTGCGGACCGGAGATGGCGTCGATCTGCTGCTCCATCTTGAGCATGTTCAGCGTCGTGACGCCCAGAATCTGGGTCTCACCGCGCTGGAAGAGCGCGGAGCCATGGACGCGCGGCACGATGTCGACCTCGGCGGACAGCGTGCGGATGTCGCGCAGGCCGCGGCCGTCGATGCGGTAGTCCTCGGTCAGGATGCGGCGGCGGACGATCTGGCGCTGCAGCTCCTTGAAGGCGTTGCCCAGCTCCTTGTCCTTCTCGGCCGGATCCATCTCGGTGAACTCGCCCGCGAGCGTCTCGCGCACGGAGTTCTTGATCTCGTGCAGACGCTCCTGGCGCGGCAGCTTCTCCGCGATGGAAAGCGCCTCGTTGAGCTGCTCGTGCGCGATTTCGTCGATGCGCGCATACAGCGCGTCGGTGTACTCCGGGAAGAGCGGGAAGTCCTTGGTCTCCTTGGAGACCTGAGCCTTCAGCTCGTTCTGCGCCTCGCAGATCGCCTTGATGAAGGGCTTCGCAGCTTCCAGACCGCCGGCGACAACTTCCTCGTCGGGCTTGGTCTGGCCCTCGTCATAGATGAGGGTCCAGGCGTTCTTGCCGGCGCCGGCCTCGATCATGGCGATGGCAACGTCACCGTTCTCGATGACGCGGCCTGCGACCACGATCTCGAAGACGGCGCGATCACGCTCGCTCCAGCGCGGGAAGGCGACCCACTGGCCGTCGACGAGCGCCAGGCGCACGCCGGAGACCGGGCCGCCGAAGGGCAGACCGGAGATCAGCGTGGATGCCGAAGCGGCGTTCAGCGCGATCATGTCATAGGCGTCGTCAGGATTGACGGCGAGCACGGTCTCCACAACCTGCACCTCGTTGCGCAGCGTGTGCGGGAACAGGGGGCGCAGCGGGCGGTCGATGATGCGGCAGGCCAGGATGGCCTCAGTCGACGGGCGGCCTTCGCGGCGGAAGAACGAGCCGGGGATCTTGCCTGCTGCGTACATCTTCTCTTCGACGTCGACGGTCAGCGGGAAGAAGTCGTAGTTCTCCTTGGGGCTGGATCCGGCGGTCGTGGTGGAAAGCACCATCGAATCGTCGTCGAGGTAGGCGGCTACTGCGCCGTCCGCCTGCTGGGCCAAGCGACCCGTCTCGAAGCGCAATGTACGCTTGCCAAATGAACCATTGTCAATAACGGCCTCAGCGGCCTTGATTTCGGGACCCTCCACGGGTTCCTCCTTCTGTTTTGTTTCTATTTCCTACGCAACATAACCAAATAAGCCAATCCGTTTGCTTGGCGCCCATGCGCCCAATCCGACGCGGCATACCTGGCCGCGCATCCTCATTCGGATCTCATTGTTCACTTATGTCTTGAGTATTTTTGCTGTTCTATTATTCTCGTCGGCCTTCGTCTGCTACTGCGCACCATTTGCCTATTGCCTGCGGTCGCAGTCGCACGCTTCAGCCGAAAATCCTGTGAGCTTGTGTTTCGCCATGCTTCATGTTTTGCGTTTTGCGACGTTTCATGTTTCTTCACATGCACGCTGCATTGCTTCTCGCCACACCTTCACGAATGCTTCTGCGCCTTGTCCATCACTGTCCACTGCTGTTCACCGCGCGGCTCGCATTCGGCTGCCGTCATCTTGAGTTATATCGAGTTGTATCAGTTTATCGTCTTGAGTTATACCACCTGCCGCGCGGTTCTGACGCCGCGCCGCACATGTCCGCGATGCAAAAACGCCCGGACGACAAGTCGCCCGGGCAACAGTTGACTATCGGCGCAAGCCGAGTCGCTCGATCAGGGAACGGTAACGATCGATGTCAACGCGCTTGAGATAGTCAAGCAGACGACGACGATCGCCGACCATCAGCAGCAGACCACGACGCGAATGGTGATCGTGCTTGTGCTCCTTGAGATGCTCAGTCAGGTCGTTGATGCGCTTGGTGAGCAGCGCGACCTGGACCTCGGGGGAACCCGTGTCGCCTTCGTGCGTCGCATACTGCGAAATAATACCCTGCTTGTCTTCAACCGTAAGTGCCACGGTATCCTCCTTGTAATCACTGCGCGGTGCCTGCAACCCAATGCTGCAAGCGCTCTGTATCCGCGGGCGAAACACGCCAATCGATTATTATACGAATAGCCTGCGACTGGGCGGCGCAGGAAACGCTGAACATATGCGTCTAGAACATGTTCAGCAGCGCACCGAGCACAATGCCCAAAGCAATCAGCTCGATCACGAAGAACATGATGAACGAGGCCCAGCTGCGGGTGAGCACGTTGAGCGGCGAATCCTTCCTGACCAGCACCAGCAGCCCGACCCAGAGCACGGCGAAGACGGCCAGGCCGAAGCCGGCGGCGATGATGCCGAGGTTCGCGGCGTTCGCCAAGCCAGCCGATTTGCCATACACCACGTAGGTCGAATACCAGAAGTTGAACCTGAGCAAGCACAAGCCGGCGATGAACTGCTCGGCAGCCAGGCCGATGACGAATACGGTGCCCCACAGCCATTTGCGCACGTCGACGATCATGAGCCCAAGCCCGGTGATGGCGAGCAGCGTGACCGTCCACGAGACGAATGCCACGCCTCGCACGTTGAGCAGGCTTAGGTGCTCCACCAGCCATGCAGTCCGATTCACCGCAAGCGTGCGCCCCAGCCAGTACGGCGCGATCAGCGCGATCAGGACGAGGACGCCGTACACGCTCCACTGCAAGGGCCGGGAGCGGCTGCGCTCGATGTCGGCAAGGGAAAGATCGGATTCGGGTATCGAAGCCACCGGATGCTTGGATACGTCGACCGTGGCGATAGCGCCGTCAATGATCTCGATGGCGGTGTTGTCGCCGACCGGCTGGGGAGTTGGCAGGACTTGGGGCTGGGCGGTCTGCGGGGTCTGGGCATTCGCGGCGTTGCCAGCGTGGGTGGCACCAGATATGTCAGAGACATCCGTTGAGTCAGCATCACGAGCGGTATCTACAGCATCCTCGACGTTAGCGGCGTCGTCCGTTTGCGCCATAACGGTTCGCTCGGATTCCATGCCGTCAGCAATCCGATCCGCCATGCCGCCCCCTCATTGTCATTCTGCACCAATTGTATTGCAACGATACGCCCGACGCATCCCTTCGACGCCACGCGCGTCGGGAGCTACCATCCGCACCGGAATCGTCGCCAGAAGTGTCGTCAGAAAATCAGCTGCCTTGTTTGGCGTCGGCCCGTTCAGTGAGCCAGACTTTCATGACAGCCTGCCAACTAATGCCCATGCGGCGGGCCTCACGATCAAGCACCTCAATAAGCCATTCAGGCAGTTGCACGCTGAGCGGCACAGACAGTGCAGACGGATATTGAGCACCTGAATCGCACGCATAGTGGTTTCTCTCGAATCTATTAAGCAGATTCGAGAGAATCATGCGGTCTCATACGTGCAAACGCCCACGCGCAGATCCTCAAGAATGGCGGTATTCCGCCACAAAGCTTCACACCCAATTTGGGGTCTACTTTGCGAAGTGCCTAATAGACGAAAAAAGTGCTTACTACATGGAAAACCCGAAAAATATGGCTTTGCCAAGGGCACATACCCTCGCGAACATCTATTCAGCACTTTTTTCGTCTATTCAGCACATACAAAAGTATGTACTCATCGCACTCTTCGCAAAATCCTTGAAATTCCGCCAATCTTTACATGCGGAAACAAGCTTCGCAAGGCCTTGTCGCAGCAGTCGCACACGAAATCTGCTTAATAGATGGCATAGTCATGGTGTACGCATGCATTTCAATCATGCCGAACATACAATGGCCGTCCGAAGCATGTCATTGCTTCGGACGGCCAAATGAACAGTTGCGCGATGCTGCGTGGCTCCTACTGCTCTGAGGATCCGTGGTCGGACACGCCGCAGGCTTCTCCCCCGGTGCCCTCAAGCGCAGCGTTCGGCGACAGCGACAACAGATTGACCGAATTCGAAGCGGGCACTGCGGCAGAAGATGCTGCAGCCGCATTTGCGGACGGCTCACCGGATGCGCCAGAATCAGCGGCGGAAACGGCCTGATCATTGGGCTCGGCAACTGATGCGACTGGCTGGCTGCCGAGATCGTCTTCGTCATCCCAGGGCTTGCGCTGGTAGTACAGGTCCTTGTCGAGCTCATGTTCGGAGGCGGCGACGATGAAGGCCGTGTTCGCTGCTCCCGCAACGTTGACCGCGGTGCGGCCCATGTCCACGATCTGCGAAATCGGCTGGGTGACGGCGATGAAGGACACGGGAAGGCCCGCCGAGGCGAACAGTGCGGTTGCGGTCACCGTCGCGGTTCCTGGCACGCCGACCGTGCCGATGGATACCAGCAACGCCAGAACGATCAGCAGCAGGTACTGCCCGAAGGAGTAGTTCAGACCTTGCGCGTTCACCGCGAACACGGCGAGCAGCACCGGCCATACGCCGGCGCATCCCGGCATGCCGAGATTGGCGCCCAGGCTGGCGACGAATGAGGCGACATCGTCCGGAACGCCGCCGCGCTTGAGCTGGCGGACCGTGACCGGAATGGTGCCGATGCTGCTTTCCGAAGTGAAGGCGACGACTCCGGCAGGCCCGAAGGCCTTGAAGAAATGAATCGGGTTGAGGTGCGCCGCAGCGCTCAGAATCACCGGCTGAACGATGAACAGCTGCAGAATCAAGGCGATGTAGGCGACGACCAGCACCGAAACCAGCGGTACAAGCGCCGAAACCACGCTGTTGCTCACCGCAGCGGCAATCAACGACAGCGTCGCATACGGCGTGAAGCCCACGATGATCTGCGTGGCCTTCGACAGCACGACATTGCCGGCGTCAGCAATGACCTTGAACGGCTGCACCGCCTGCGCGCCGCGCTTCGTGCGGGACGCCTCATTGAATGCGATGGCCAGAATCAACGCGAAGATGACGATGGGAACCACTTGGTTCTGCGACCAATTGAGCACGAAATTCGAGGGAAACAGGCCAACCAGCGTATCAAGCACGCCGGGAACCACCTTGTGATGCGCGCCGGCCGGCTGCGCGCCGCTGAAGCCCGAACCGACCTTGAATACTATCGCCAGGCCCAAGGTGATCGTAGCCGCGGTAAAGGTATTGAGCAGCAGGAAGAACACGGTCTTCAAGCCGATGCTGCGCAGCCTGACCGACTCCCCCAGTCCGGTGATGCTCGAAATCACGCTGAATACGAGCAGCGGCACCACAATCGCGCTAATCGCATGCGCCCACACCTCACCGAACGCCGCGACAAACTCCACATGCTCTTTGAACGCCACGCCGACCACGATGCCCAGCGCCGTCGCCACAATCACTCTGATGCTGAAATTCACATGCCGCCTGCGGCTCAGCCACGCCAAGCCTGCAAACAGCACAACGGTGACCGCCAAAGCCACCCAGTTCCATGCCAAATCCGACATGATCACTCCCCTTTTGGCAATTCTGCCAAATCTGCGATTGTTCTGCACGTTCTGCAAAACTGCACCCACTCTAAAACGAGTCGCTGCCAAACGCCACCGTCAGGCTATCGTCGTTAGTTATAAGGGGTTATGCAGGTTAATCGCATGTCGAAACAGCATACAGAATTCCCGAAATTCTATATGAAAATATTGTCCAGCTCTGTGCACCTACTGCTGCATGCCTTCCTCGCCGTTCTTACCGTCTTTGCTGATCATGCGAATCAGCAGGGCAATCATGACGTCTTTCTCTTTGGGATCGCTCATGGAGACCATCAACGTCAACGCCGCCAACGCATTGCTGGTGATGCCCGGACGCCCTTCGGCATCGTCGAGGACGCCGTTCTTGGCGAGGAACGTGATGAAGAGAGCAGCGGCGCTACGCTTGTTGCCATCGATAAGCGGGTGGTCCTTGACCGTCAGATATAGCAGATTCGCGGCCTTCTCCTCCACGGTTGGGTAGAGATCCTGCCCCGCGAAGCTCTGGTAAATCGCCTCGACCACCGCCTGCAACCTATCGCCACGCTCATTGCCCAGCAAATCATCGTCTGGAAATGCTTGCTTGAGCCCAGCGATGATCTCGCGCGCCTCGTTGATTGTCAACGTCCAACCGGGAACCTCGTGCGGCGACGTGGCGATTCGGCCCTCGTCGTAGTCGCGCAGCAGCTCCAATCCAGGCAGGTAAGCGGCCAGCACATCGGCCGAGCCGGCAATCAGCTCATCCGTTGAGCGTCCCAGAATACGCACCACTTGGCCAATCTGTTCCAAGCGCTGCTGGTTGAGCGCATAACCTTTGACCAGATAATCCTTAAGCCTGCCTGTAGCCCAGATGCGGAAACGTGTAGCGGTGGCGCTTTTCACCCGATAGCCCACGGAGAGAATGAGGTCGAGGTTGTAGTAGGTAAGTGTTCGCGTTACCTTGCGATGCCCCTCCTGACGAACTGTTCGGAAATTCCGAACAGTTGCTTCGGATGTTAGTTCCCCTTCCGCGAATATGTTAGCGACGTGTTCGCTGATGTTCGCCTTGGAACTCTTAAAGAGCTCTACTAACTGGGCTTGTGTCACCCATACAGTGTCATCCTCCAGCCGCACGCTGATGGCCGGCGAGCCATCGTCGCCCTGATAGAGCACAATCTGCCCGGATGGTTGGTTGTTCGTGAAGTTATTCATGGGTAGGCCCCTCGCATCGATGCATCAACGTATTCGTTTGCTGTCGAAAGCGTCCAAACCCATTATTATTCAGTCACTAGCCATCGATCATTCTAACCTCAGCATGCAAGCTCCGCATGCGCTCCCTTAAGTGCCTTCGACAAGACTTATTCCGTACGGAATGATTCAACCCTACCAGAGTCCACCAACGCATACGGGACTGTCGGCATGACTCCGGGTATGACAAGCACCAGCGGTCCCAATCCATGTATTTGATGCAACAAAACCGTTACAGCAGTAGGCGTTCGCTGCCAGCATAACATTGTGCCCCCTGTGGGATATGAACATATTGTGAAGAATCGTTGTTATTCCGCCATTTTCAAGCCTCAATACCGAAGCCCCGTCAGTTAAGCCCCGTCGATTTTTATCGTCTTACCTGTGCTCTTACCATCGGTATGGAACTCCAAAAACTCAGGGGTAATATATAAAAACTCGAAAAACCCGTATAGAACCACGATCTCTATCTGCGCAATCACGGTTCAGCAACAATAATATAAGTAATAAAAAAGTAAAAAGATGCCGCTAATGGATACATCAGTATCCATGCTTACATCTAGGCGTGTCAGCCCGGCAAGACCGGGCTTCCCAAGATAAACACGCTCGCCTCACAATACATAACATACTTCATATTGATTGTTAGCCATGCGATTGCGGATGCAATGCGTGGCGTTGTTTTTTATGTTTTTGTTTTTGGTAAAACAAAGACCACCACATATGTGCATGTGGTGGTCAGCGTGGTGTGTAAGTGGTCAGCAGTCAAACCCGGCTTGACGGAACAAGGGTTCCATTTGTGTGAGAATGGTTAGGATATGTATTCGTGCTCGCTCACGCTGCTCCTGCAAGTCCTCGATGATGTCGGCATCGGTAGCCTCCATGATGTCGGAATCGATTTTTAGCATCCGCCTGAGTGCAGCCTCGCGCTGTCGGTCTAGCGGTTCGAGTTGCTCATTGATTTTTTTGAGTTCTTCTATGGATGTATTCATGTCCTTTCTCCTCTAGTTTATTTGCTTTGCGATTTCGGATCCATTTTTCACTAGCGTGCTCTGCTGTCCCACTACTGCAGGTGCTGAATACAGTATGACGGCGGTGAGTAGTGCGGTAGCCAGTGATACCAGTAGCGGCCTCGGTTGTTTTTTGATGAAAAACCAAACTGCGAAGATTGCGGCTCCGATGATGACGAACGGCCCAAGGTAATGCTGAACCAGTGCGTTATATATGCTCGTAAGGTCTGCAAGTTGCGCTGTAAGTGTTATGTATGTATTCATGTCCTTTCTCCTTGTTGTTGTGTTTTAGTCGCTCATGCCTTCGGGTGTGAAGGGGTAGAACAGCGCCCATAAGGTCTCTTGAAAGTCCTCGCCATGCGTCACGCATTCTTTTTTCACACCCTGCCAGTAGTCCAGTGAGTGGTCATCCATCTCATCTACGGCGTGCATGAGTGATACGGGTATGCCCAGTGTGTGTGCTCGCTGTATGGTGCGTGCGGGGTATCTCATGCCTGCACCTCAGCAATCATGCGTCTCACGGTATCGCGTGAGACGTTAAGCGTCCTTGCAATCTCCGATATAGACCATCCGTCTGCTTTCAGGTGTGCCACCTGCTTTGCTTTTTTGGTGTTCCATTTGCGTGGCCTGTTTGCGACTTTGCCGCTTGCCTTTGCCGCTTCTCTGCCCGCTGCTGTCCGTTCCAGAATGAAACTTCGCTCCATCTCAGCGACCACTGCCATAATCTGCGCCATCATCGTGCCGGTAGGTGTGCTCGTGTTTATGCCGTCCCTCACTGCAATCAACGTGATCTGACGGTCTTTCCAGTCATGTAGCATCTGTGCGATATCAGCGGTGCTCCTGCCCAGCCTGTCCAGTGCTGAGACGATGACGGTATCCCCATCGTGAAGTGCTTTCTGCATTGCATCCAGTCCGGGACGTGATGTGTTCTTGCCGCTCCATCCAGCATCTGTATAGGTGGTCTCTGCCCCTGCATCTCTCACTGTATTTTCTTGTTCGTTAAGTGATGTGCCGGTCTGTGCCTGTTTCGCTGTGCTCACTCGTATGTAGCCTATCCTCATGTTCCTTTCTCCTCTGTTAGTAGTTAGTAGGTAATATCGCTGTCGATTTGCCTAACCCTTATCTAACAAAACGCGATTTTTGGCCTTTCGCCACCTCTCGATGCTGATTTCAGGGGCTTATACGGTGTGATGTATAAGTTTCTCATCTGTCGATCGATGCATGACTTTTCGCCATCATCGCGTTTTGATATATATAAGGTGTAAAAACTTAAAACGAACATGAATGCTGTGTATCGCCGCCCGTATGCTCTACGGGGACGGGATGCATGGGGACATGAATATAGGTTGCATCCGGTCGGCGGACTGTAGGGGTGCTTGCGTGTGTAGTCGGGCTTGTAGGTCATGTCAGCATAGTGTTATCAGGGTCAATAGCGCCATATAGCCAGTGTGGTAGCGCCACGTGATAGGGGTTTAACCTCCAGGTCAGAACACTAAGCGAACGGGAATAACTCTCGGCCAGTGGTTTCATGTTCCCACTGCCATCGAACCAAGAATGCGGGGATGCGTGTAATAGCGCCGTTGCCCGCCGCCACGGGGATGGACGCATACACGTATTTAGGATTACACAAGGATTTTTAGTCGCGGTGATATACGACGATTTTTTGCGGGCGTTTGTGGTAGGGATTGCGTGAAGTAATAAGGATTACATATGTAATCACGATGCCAGTAGCGTGATAGGTGTGGAGTGCGGCGCCACCCCGTGTATCACCCTTCCATATAGGGGGTAGGGCTTCTTATAAGCAAAAACAGAGAAAAACCAGGATCGACGGCGATTCTTAAAAAACTTGATTTGATATTGTTCTATTGCATTCATGTTCAGCCACCACATATCTGCCGGTATGTGGTGGTTTCTTTTATTTTCTTTTTCGTCAGAATCGACGGCGATTATATGCGCGTTGTCATCCATGCATATAATCGCTCATTCATCGCGTTTTGTCCGATTTCCTTGTTTTCGGGTAGTCGGTCGAGAAACAACATTTTCCTCGTCAGAATCGCTCTCAGATTTTTCGCTCTTTGGTGTGGTGTGCTCGACTATATAGTCGTCCATAGTCGCCATAGCGTCTCGCTGTGCGGATAGTTGCGATTGGTAGTAGTGTGCATCCTCGACGGCTATGGTGTGTCCCATGATGCTTGCTACCAGTGATGCGGGAACTCCTGCGTCACGCATGAGACTCACGGCGATGTGTCTGTTGTATGCCATCGTCCAGTAGATTTTTTTCTTGTAGTTCTTCTGTGCTTCCGTTAGTAGGTCGTTCCACATCCTGTCGTCGTCCTGCTGTCGTAAGGGCTTCCCGTCATTCATGACGCATACCATGTCTTCGAATCCTTTACGGGGTTTCCACGTCTTGCGTCGCCGTAATCCTGTATGAACTTTTTTCCACGCTTTAAGTGCATCGACGGTCTGCTGCCGTAGGACAACGGTTCGGGGAACGTCGCCCTTCACGGTCATGAGGGTCAGTGTTCCCTCGGTATAGCCCAGTTGTGTGTGTATGACCGCTCGTGCTATACCTTTGCCGTTTAGGTCTTGGATGCTTTCCCATGTTAGCCCTCTCGCCTCACCGGGTCTCAGTCCGTTGAGTGCCAGCATGATGCGTGCCCAATACATAGGGTGTTCCTTATTCCATCCAGTCGCTCGCATCCATGCAAGCATCCCGCGTAGCCTTGTTGCTCTCTCATCCATTGCGGGTGAGTTTGCGTGCTGTGCTCTCGGCGCTTTCGGCTTCTGTATATCTCGCATAGGGTCAGCGGTTATAAGTCCTGTTCGGAGTGCATAGGTCATGTAGGAGCGTAGCGCCTTATATACCGCTATCTTCGTCCAAGGTGTCTCGCGTGAGTCCAGTAAGGCGGCTATGTCTGTGCTCTTGATGCTGCGTAGCATCCTGCCGCCGATAGCGGTAGATGCTATGTGATTCTTGATGACGCTTTCGGTGTGTTCCCGCGTTCGGCTCTTGACTTCACGGGTCGCGCTCCACTCGGTCATGAGTGCCAGTAGCGTGCCTGTGCGCTGCGGCTGCTGTGGTGTGCGGGTAGTGCCTTCCAGTGCTCTTGCTACTGCTCTCTCTCGTGCATGTAGCGCCGCCTGCGGCGTCTTGCCCTGCCCCTCTATGCGGCGTGTTTCGCCGTCGATGGTCATGCGGATTTGCGCCACGTAGAAGATTCTTTGCCCGCCGTCTTTGCGTATGCGGGTCTTTTTATACACTGTGCCGAGTCCATACATAATCGGGATTATACGTGTAAAAGCCCCGTCAGAAAAGCGTAATAAGCCCCGTCATGTTGCTATCTATTATTTGCGCATATCGTTGCTATTGCAACGTTTTGGGGCATTCAAGCCCCGTCGTTGTGCCCCCTGTGGGATTCGAACCCACAACCCACGACTTAAAAGGACGCTGCTCTAACCGTTGAGCTAAAGGGGCAACTCTTTAACGATACACGCGGCTGACGGACAAAACAAATACGGCGTTGCGCCACATTCGGTGGTTTGTTCAGCGACTTATTCAACGGTTTGTTCGGCCGCTCTGTCCAGCATGGAATACGGCTCGAAAGCGCAAGGCACAAGAATATACAGGAATATAAGTATGGAATACGGCGAAGCGTACACTGTGGTTGAAAAGCTGCCTTCGGATGCGATGGGATGAATTATGGCGATTGACCTAAACGATGCAGATGCTGCCGCATCAGACACTACTACCTCGGACACAGTTATCTCGATTCTGGAGCCGCTAGGAGTGCCGGACGCCGCGCTGCAGGCCGAGTTTGACACGCTGCCGAAGGATGTCACGGTGCGCTCCTACGACACGCGGCCCACCGATGACGGCGAACTCATCGAGCGCGCCAAGGACGCCGAGGCTCTGGTCGTGACGAATCTCCCCTTGCGCAGCTCCGTGCTGGAACACTGCCCCAAGCTGCGCACCATCGCGGTGGCATTTGTCGGGTTCGATCATATCGACCTCGACTACTGCCGCGAGCACGGCATCACCGTGAGCAACTGCCCGGGCTATTCGAACGAGGCCGTGGCCGAGCTTGTCATGCTGCTTACGCTGGCGCTCCTGCGTGACGTGAAGGCCAATGATATCGCCGCGCGTTCGGCACAGACCAGCGAGGGGCTGCGCCGGAACGAAATCGCGGGCAAGACCTTCGGCATCATCGGCACCGGCAACATCGGCCGCCGCGTGGCGGAACTGGCCCAGGCGTTCGGGGCGCGGATTGTGGCATGGAACCGCACGCCACGCGACATCGAAGGCATCGAATTCCTGCCGCTGGACGATGTAATGCGCCAAGCGGACATCATCACCGTGCACGTGAGCTCCACGCCGCAGACGGCGCATCTGGTCAGCAGGCAGCTCATCAGTCTGATGAAGCCGAACGCGGTGCTGATCAACACGGCCCGCGGGCCGGTCGTCGACAACGCGGCGCTCGCCGAGGCACTGAACGCCGGGCAGATCGCGGGAGCCGGCATCGACGTGTTCGACGAGGAACCGCCGCTACCCGCAGATGAACCGCTGCTGCACGCCGCGCACACGATTCTCACGCCGCATATCGGCTACGCCACCGACGAAGCGCTCGACAAGCGCCTGCACGAGTTGTTCGCCAATCTCCGCGCCTACCTGCACGACGGCACGCCGACGAACCTTGTGGCGTAGACGGTTCAGCACGACGCGATCGGCCCCCGCCATTCATATTCCGGGCCATGCTCTGGACCATATTCCGAAGCCGACGAAACGACACGCCCAGAATGCTGTGCACAAGTCACCAGTTAGCTTTGCCGAATGGCGGAATTCCGCCATCGCAAATTCCTAACAGCCGACTTGTGTATGGAGACTCGGGCATGCCGCGCAATCAGCAATCAGCACTCCGACACTCCGTCACTCTGACAACATGGCTCAAGAGGCCGAAACACCCGATGGTGTGTGCGCTCACATACTTGCGTCATGCCTCCGATTCCCCGCTCATCCACCACGCAACCGCAGCAATGCCGCGGATACCGAACGTTGCAGCAACCACCGCCAACACCACGCGCAACGCGCCCCAATCCTCTTGTGTCGCTCCGCTGTACCCCAGACCCGTTACAATGATAACCGTTTTCATTACATATGAATGCCGCGCGCGCGAACCATGACAATAACGATACGGGTCCACGCGGCGGCCATGAAAGGAATGAGTCTCATGCAGATGAAACATGTGGCAAGGGCTGCGGTAGGCGCAGTGCTGGTGGCGGCGATGGCGCTCGCCGGAGGATGCGGCGCATCGAACTCGAATTCAGGAGCAACCGACTCGAACGGCAAGATCGAGATTCTGGCGGCCGAGAACGAATACGGCGACGTGGCGCAGTCCATTGGCGGCTCGCACGTCTCGGTGACCTCGATCATCAGCGATCCGAACGCCGATCCGCACGACTTCGAGGCCAAGCCTTCGGACGCCAAGCAGATCGCCAACGCCAAGATCGTCATCGCGAACGGCGTCGGCTACGACGACTGGCTCGACAAGATGCTCAAGAGCCATTCCAGCTCCGACCGCACCGTTATCAGCGCGCAGCAGGTGCTCGGCCTTCCCGACAACACCAAGAACCCGCACCTGTGGTACAAGCCCGAGACGATGCCCGCCGTGGCGTCCACCCTCGCAGCCACCCTCACGCGCCTTGACCCTTCGCATGCCAAGGACTACGCGAGCAACCTCCAGTCCTTCGACACCTCCGTGCAGAAGTACTGGACGGCGCTTGACACCTTCAAGGACAAGTACCCGAACGTCTCCGTCGCGGCAACTGAGCCCGTGGCCAACTACCTGCTCGACAACGCCAAGGTAACTATCAAGACCCCGTGGAGCCTGCAGGCCGATATCATGAACGACCAGGACCCCTCGGCGCAGGATTCCGCCACCCAGATGCAGCTGTTCAACGACAAGCAGGTCACCGCCTTCGTCTACAACCAGCAGGTCGTCTCCGATCTGACCAAGAAGTATCTGGCCGCCGCCAAGGCCAATGGCATCCCGATCGTCGGCGCGTACGAAACCATGCCGACCAAGATGCACTACGTCGACTGGATGCTGGCAGAGCTCAACGCGCTCACGCAGGCCGCCGCCAACAAGACGTCAACTGAAACACTAGAATAAATATCTATGAAGCCAACTGACGATATCAATCGCCCGTTGTTGAACGTCTCCGGCCTCCGAGTGAACCTCGGGGGCCGGAGCATTCTCGACGGCATTGACTTAACCGTGGGCCGGGGCGAGTTCGTAGGGCTGATCGGCTCGAACGGCGCCGGCAAGACCACGCTGCTCAAAACCATCCTCGGCGATACCACGCCGCTCGAAGGCAGCGTCACCGTGCTCGGCCGCAAACGGCTGCAGACAGGCGTCATCGGCTATGTGCCGCAGAAAATCGAGCTCGACCCCGACCTGCCGTTGCTGGCCAAGGACTTCGTGGCGCTCGGGCTCGACGGGCAGAAATTCGGCATTTCCCTGCGGGGAAAGCACTTCTGGGAACGTGTCAATATCGCCCTCAAAGGCGTCGGCGCGCTGGAATACGCCGACCGCCCCGTAGGCAGGCTTTCCGGCGGCCAACAGCAGCGCATCATGATCGCCGCCGCCATCGTCGCCGACCCGGCCCTGCTGCTACTCGACGAGCCGCTGGCGAATCTCGACCCGGCCAACAGCGCCGACATCGTGGCACTGCTTGATCATATTCGCAGCACCAAGGGCATCGGCATCATTCTTTCCGCCCACGACATCAACCCTCTGCTGGGCGTGCTCGATCGCGTGGTCTACCTCGCGCAGGGCCGTTCGGCGGTCGGCCGCACCGACGAAGTCGTGCGCACCGACGTGCTCAGCGAGCTGTATCAGCACCCCATAACCGTGCTGCGCACGCAAGGCCGCATCGTGGTGCTGGCCGACGAAGGCAGCGAGCCGGGGCATCATCCGGACAATGCTGAAAATCCCGAAGATGCTGAGGGCATTGAAGGTACTGGACGCGCTGGATACAACAACGAGACCGGGCGCATCGCCGATGCTCTGGGACCGAACGCATCGCAGGAATCGCAGCTACCGCAGACGTCGCAATCACCGCAGGAAGATGGTTCACACGATGACCGCCGCTAGCGTCTTGCCACTCGCACTCGCGCAGTCCGCGTCAGCCGCGCCAAATACATCATCCACACTGCCCGTAAGCGGATTCAACGCGCTCTGGGCGGTGCCGGAGGTGCGCACGGCGCTGATCGTCGGCTCCGTCGTGGTGATCGCGACCGCGCTGGTCGGCGTGCTGACGGTTCTGCGCGGGCAATCCTTCGCCGGGCATTCGCTGACCGATCTCGCCTCAGTGGGCGGCTCCGCAGCGTTTCTGTTGGGCGTCAATCAGTTGTGGGGATTCGTGGCGGCCAGCATCATCGCGGCGCTGGGCATGCACGCTATTGGCGTCGAGCGACTGCGCGGGCGCGATGTATCCACCGGCATCATCCTCGCCACCGGCATGGGCCTTACCTCGCTGTTCCTGAGCCTGTCGACCATGCGACCGCAAGGCGGAAGCGCTTCGGTCAATGTGCTTTTCGGCTCGTTGTTCGCCATCAGCCCGAGCGTCGTGCCCATAGTCATCGCGCTGTCGGTGCTATGCCTGCTGATGCTGACGATTATCTGGCGTCCGGCGCTGTTCTCCACCGTTGCACCGCAACTGGCGCACGCGCGCGGAGTCTCAACCGGTGCGACCAACGCCGCGTTCATGGTCGTGCTGGCCCTAAGCGTCGCCCTGAGCTCCATCTCCGTCGGCGCCGTGCTGTCCACAGCATTGCTGATCGGCCCCGCGTCCTGCGGACTGATGCTGGCCAAGCGCGTACGGAACGCAATGTTCGCCGCCTGCGGCATCGGCCTGTTCTGCGTATGGGGCGGCATCGTGATTTCATACGAAAGCTATTCGTGGATGCGCGGGCACTCATGGTCGGTGAGCTTCTGCATCGTCGCGCTGGTCACGATATGCTACCTGCTGTCGCGGCTGGTAAGTTGGCTGCGCGGCACAAGCAGACGCAGTCATGGCCGCAGCCTCAGTCTCAGCCGGAAGGCGGCGAGTGCGAATGTTTGACGCGTATCTCACCAATACCTGGATTGCCGGCACCGTCGTGGCATTGAGCGCCGGCATCATCGGCGTCTTCGTCGTGCTGCGTGGCGACTCATTCCTCGCGCATGCGATACCGCACGGCTCGTTCGCCGGTGCCGCCGCAGCCGTATATCTCGGAGTCAGCTCGGTGGTCGGCATGGGCCTTGCCGCCTTCGCCGCAGCGGTCGGCATCTCCGTGCTCGGCAGAAAGAAGCAGCGCCGGGACACCGTCATCGCGCTGACGCTCATCTTCCTGCTCGCCGGCGGCGCGTTCCTGCTCAGTCTCGGCGGCGACTACACCAATCAGGTCTATGCGCTGCTCTTCGGCCAGGTGCTCGCGGTCGCGGACTCCGATCTGGTGCTTATGACCGCGCTCGCCATTCTTGGCGTCATCGTCGTGGCGCTTATCGCCCGGCCGCTGCTGCTCAGCTCGGTCATGCCGGAGCTCGCCGAGGCCCGCGGCATCCACAACGGCGTCATCGAATTTGTGTTCACCCTAGTCATCGCCGCCGTCACCACGGCCAGCGTGCCGGTCGTCGGTGCCATGCTGCTGTTCAGCTTGCTCGTAGCGCCGCCAGCCGCCGCCTGCCTGCTATGCTCGCGGCCATTGCGTGCTGGCGTTCTGTCCTGTGTATTTTCGCTGCTGTGCATGTGGCTGTCGATTGCACTGTCTGTCATCACCGACATGCCGGTCGGGTTCTTCGTCGCGCTGACCTCCGCCTGCGTGTACACGGTCTCCAAGATCATATCGTTGATCCGCGCGAAATGAGCCGGTGACATGGCATTGCGGTTGCGGGCATCCCTGCACAGCGCAAACTGCGTATACCGGGATGCCCGCGTCGCGGGACGGGTTCTACAAGCTGCGCTGCGCTGCTATAGAAAATTGTATAAGCGCCTTGTAGGCACGGCAGGAAAGTTGGGCACTTGAGTACTATCCGCTGCACCAACGACCAGTCCCCTTCTGGCAATCATCGCAACGCTTTCACCTCATCCAAAAGACCCTGATAGGTGACCGCCTGCTCGTACCGGACATCGCCGGCGAGCTGCAAATCGTTGAAGAGCCGCCTGGCACATTCAATCTTGTTGTCTTCAATGCCTCGCAGCTCAAGCGTATTCATGGTGCCTTTAGTTTCAGCCACAAAGAACAGATGTTTCAGCTCATGTCCTTCCCGGAACGCAACCGCCCAGTCGGGAGCATAATTGCCGACCGGTGTTGGGATTTGAAAACCTCTCGGCAGCTTGGCATATACCGCCACCTCCTCGGCGGTGTCAAGAGATTCGGCAAATTTGTACTCGACGCTCTGCTTGGCGGTTCCGTCTGGGAACACCCAATTCTGTACACATTTGTTCGCGCGGTAGGCATCAGTCTCATCTTTGGAACCATTCATTGCGGTGAAGATGCTTGAGTCGTATTCGCCATCGACTCGGTCATAACAAATGTGATCCACCACCATTGCGCCCTTCTGATCGAGTATCAGTTTCGATACCTTGGCGATGAACTGTTCGGGATTGTCTCGGAACATCAGGAACTTCTCACAGCGTATGCGTTTAAGAATCTCTGCTGCACATTTTCGAGTGATCTTAGCCGCCTGCGCTATTTCGCCGAGCAAATCGTAGGAAACACCGTTCGATGCATCCACGTTCAGATCGCTGGTTCGGGTCTTTTCCTTCTTGAAGTGCTCGCCCAACACGAGTTCCTCGCGCGACGCATTTTTGCTTTGCAGGCCACGGGTTAACGTGTACGACAGCTTCGCGACAATAAGATGATCATTAATTTCTTGGACCGCTTTACCAATGAGCTCTTCATCGTCAAACGCTACGGTATAGGCGTACTTGTGGTTGATCCGTTTCCACAACTGCTGGAATTCACGCTTCTGCCAGTTCTCATTTAATGGGTTGCTGGAGATCTTTTTCTTGAGCGCATTGCCGATCATCACTGCGGTCTTACCTTCGAGCACGGTATTCAATGCGTACGTGATGGCAGGAACCTTGGACTGCAGCGCCTTCGGCAACGACACCACAGCAAATTCGTCGAAACCGGATGTCTTGTATTTCTGGGTCAATTGTCCGTCGCGGTCAACAAGCCCTTCGGCTATCAGTGTGAAGTGGATATCACTGGATTCTTTGACAGTAAAGACGATGGCACCTTCATTGACATGATCAGGCCCCAAGGTTTCAGCAGGGATGCTGACCTTAGTGAAGAACGCATCGTCAATCTTGAGAGGACGTTCACGGAGTTCACTGGTAATATCCTTCTGAAGCGAAGCAGTGAACGAGGCATAGCTTTCGGAGGCAATCACCGTGAGGAGATTGACTTCTTGGACTGCACCCTCGCCGAGAACGTTGATATCTTGCCGCACCCCCTCCTTGTTCACGCATAGTCTGAGCCCGCGCCCCACTTCCTGGCGTTTGCCAACCTCATTATCTGAATGCTTGAGCGTGCAAATCTGGAACACGTTCGGGTTATCCCAGCCTTCGCGCAGTGCAGAATGGCTGAAGATGAAACGCGTTGGCTCCTCGAAGCTCAGCAGCTGCTCCTTGTTTTTCAGTATCAGATCGTAGGCAGATGTATCGTCGCTCTCCTCACTTCCCCGCTTGATCGAGGAATTCACCATACGATGCTCCTTGTCGATGCTGAAATACCCTTTATGAACATTCTTGCCCCAAGTTCCTCGCAAATATTTCATGTACCCATGCCCATCATCAAGACGGCCTTGCAAGAACCACTTCACACAATGGTCGTATTCCTCTTCGAATACGAGAGCGTACTCGCCTGATTGCTCGTTACCGTCGTCATCGTACTGACGATACTTGGCTACTTCGTCGATGAAAAACAAACTCAGACACTTAATGCCGCGTGCCCACAAATGTTCTTCTTTTTCAAGATGAGACAGGATGGTTTCGCGAATCTGTATGCGGCGAATATCGGCCTGTGCACCATCGTTCAGAATCTCACCACGCCGCAGAATCGTGCCGTTGAGGAATTGTACGTACCCCAATTCACCATTTTGATCTGGGACTATGCCATCGGGCGCAATGCGCCATTCATCGCGATACGCTTCCAGCTCCCCCGATGCCGGGTACAGATCATCACCCTCATTGAATGAGGTCATGGCAGTGGTCACGTTTCCGGAAGCCGAGAGTTTCTTATACTCGATACGGGCAACGGGTGGCTTATTAGTGCTCACCACGATATCTTGCAGATAGAGATATCCGTCAGTACCACGCATGTTGTTGAGTTCAAAACCTTTGACTTCAATACGTTTCACCAGTCGCTGGTTATACGCGTCCAAGGCATCAAGCGAGTATACAAGATCGTGCTTGACCTTATGCGTCGCCGAATAGTTCAACGTGAGTAGTGGTTTAAATAGGCCAATGCCATGTTGCGTGGCTTTCCCACCCATTTTTTGAGGTTCGTCGAGAACGATAATGGGGTGTACAGCGCTGATCACATCGATGGGCCGTCTCGAACCGAAATCATCACGCTCCGAGAACATGATGCGCGATTCCTTGCTGCGGCCATTCTCCTTCATGGAAGTGTTGAATGCCTGCATGTTGATGATCATCACTGAGATATCAGCGCTTTGCGCATACGAATCCAGCAGGTTCAGCTTTGAGGAATCGTAGACGAACCAGTTGAGTTTTTTCTCATATCCCTGATTGCCGTCGATCCCGGACGTGTAAAAGTAGTCCGCGGTCAATTCCAATGACTTGGCCACACCTTCACGAATCGCAATCGAGGGCACCACGATGATGAACTTCGACCAACCATATCTACGGTTGAGTTCAAACATGGTTTTGGTGTAGACGAACGTTTTGCCGGTTCCGGTTTCCATCTCAACATCAAGCTCGACAGCGCCATGCCCGTGGAACAACTGTTGTGATTGGACAAGATTCTGCTGTTTCTGGATGGTGTGAATATGATCGAGCGCCTGTTCGGAGGACAGTTGCACGTCAGCGTTACGATATCCGGTTTCGTCCAGTTCGTCCTCGCCGAGCAGGGCTTGACGAGTTGGTGCGTCATCGCCAAAATCAGCTTCAGCAGTCGGCTGCGAATATTCAGGCTTGAATACCGGCTTAGAGCGGACACCCAGATCGCGGATAAAACTGACACTTGATTGTTTCGGCTGGCCTTCAAAGACATCACACACTGCATTCGCCGCATCCGCCTGGTATTGGTATTGGGAAAATTCGAATTTCATCGGAAACTGCCCGCCTTAGATGATACGGATTTTCGTGGCACCATCAATGGCGTTCGCTGCCTGTTTGAAAATCTCCTCGAAATTCGTTCTCGCGGCACTGTTGGGCAGACTCTTCTCTGCAACTACAACATACGAAGGGCGAGGATCATGGTTCGCCATCGCGCGCACGAGTGATTCCGGGATGTTTGCGTCGAAGCATGCAAGAAGCTGGCCGTCGTTCACGCTGAATACGGTGTAGCCATCGAATGGCTCCCCCGTCAATGTCGCAATGGAAGAACTGTATTCGAGCTGGAATGAGGGAAGCGCTTCAAACAGCAGATCAAGAGGAGTGCGTCCTTGTTTCTCATTCTCGATGGAAGCATCCAGATCATCCTGAGTGAACTGGTCGGGCGTCAATCGCACATCCTTATAATTCGAAGATTCGATTCTCAGCACACGAAATCCTATGTCTGGTACCGCCTGCTGTTTGCCATCCAGATTGGGCTGCTGGTTGGTCGTTTCGATGTTACTGCGGATCTTTTCTCCCGCACGCCGGATGCGATCTTCACCCACTTCACATATGTCGGTATAGTCACCACTCGTACGCTCGGGAAGCTGTACAAGGATGAACCGCCGCGCGCCATGATCATCAGCGTTCTTCGCAATCACGGCATGAGCTGTAGTGGAGGAACCGGAAAAGAAATCTAGTATTAGCGAATCCTTATCCGTTGCGATATTGAGCATTCGTGTTATCAGTCGAACAGGCTTAGGAGTGTCAAATGGAGGCTGTCCGTCAAACAGCGCCTTGATTTCCTTCTTTGCCTCATCTGTGTGACCGACCTCACTGTATGGCCACAGATTCGTCGGGAGCTTGCCTCCTACACTGTCCAGATAAGTCTTACGACGGATGCCGCCTTGCCCACCTCGGGTGAAATAGAACCTTGGCCAATGACCACGGTCATATACAACTTGAGCCTCTGCTTTGGAAACATCCAATGGTTTTATGAGGACAAGTGCTTTGACTCCTGCGCGCACTTCACTAGATGCAATTCCACAAACCTTGGCACGCTGCTCAGCATCATCGATATCCTTCAACTCGTACTCACACCAACCGTTCATGTATTGAAGCATCTGCGGTTGCTCAAAAGACCAGCATCTTCCATTGGTTGGATAAATCATTGCACCGGTGAATGGATGTTGAACGGCATACACCATTCCCTGGTGAGTTACAGCATTGGGAGCAAAAGGATCTGAGCTTGTCCATTCGATATAATCCTTATCGGGATTTTTATACTTTGCATCCATCTGCGCCGTTCGTGACAGAGTTTTAGGCTGCCAACCTGGATTTTTTGAATAGACAATGATGTGTTCCACTTCATTGACCAGACCTTGCGAATCATTTCGTGGCGAATATGTCCGCTGCCAAGAAACATCGCCAACAAAACATAATGAGCCAAACACTTCATCGCAGATAAATCTCAAACCTGCGGACTCATTATCGTCAATGCTGATGAAAATCACACCATCTGAGGTCAGCAAATCCTTTGCCAAGAGCAAACGCGAATACATCATCGAACACCAGTCGGAATGGAATCGGCCGTTGCTTTCGGGGTTAGCGACAAGCCGTCCGCCGTCTTCGTCGTAATCGCCACTTTCGGCCTTATCCGCATCAACCGTCTTGGCGAAATCATCCTTGTAAATAAAATCATGCCCGGTGTTGTACGGCGGATCAATGTAGATCATCTTGATCTTGCCTGCATACGTCTCACGCAGAATCTTCAGTGCGTCGAGATTGTCACCTTCAATATAGAGGTTTTTGGTCTCATCCCAGTTCTTGCTGCGCTGTTGTACCGGCCGCAGGGTCTTTGCGATCGGCGTGCGTGCCTCAGCCTTCGCTGCACGCTTGCCCGGCCATGTGAACTGATACCGCTCACGGGCAACGGGATACCCCCCCCCC
>NZ_JALCUA010000016.1:0-26535 GCF_022655035.1 Bifidobacterium tibiigranuli
GGCCACCACGCCACGATGGGCGCGTCGGGCACGAGCAGCGGAATCACGAGCGTGTCCTGATGGCGAATCAGGCCGTTGCGCGGGTGCAGAATGATGATCTCGCCAGCGCCGGCGTCCGCGCCGAAGCGCACCTGGGCGTTGAGGTTCGAATCGTCCTCCTGCGGGTTGATGTCGGAAGCAGTGTCCGGCACGATGGCGATGACGCGGCACGGATGCTCGCGGCTGGCCGCATTCGCGACTTCCAGCGCATGCTCGAGATCGGCGGTTTCCGTAGAAATGAGCAGCGTGAGCACGCGGCCGGTCGCGGCCTCGCCGCGCTCGTCGTGCAGCTCGTCGATTTTGCGGGCGATCTCGCTGGTGTGGGTGTTGGGCATATCGATGATCATGGCATCCTCCAATAACGCCCTTCGCGGGCCAGCATCTCATCCGCTTCGGCCGGACCCCAAGTGCCCGAGCGATACGGCTGCGGGCGGCCCTGGGTGGACCAGAATTCTTCAATCGGGTCGAGGATCTTCCAGCTGAGGTTGACCTCCTCGGTGGTCGGGAACAGCGGCGGGTCGCCGAGCAGCACGTCGAGTATCAGGCGTTCGTAGGCTTCAGGCGAGCTTTCGGTGAAGGAACGGCCGTAGCTGAAGTCCATCGACACGTCGCGCAGCTCCATCGAGGAGCCGCCCGGTACCTTGGAGCCGAAGCGCATGGTCACGCCCTCATCGGGCTGCACGCGGATGACGATGGCGTTCTTGCCCAGCTCCTGCACCGCCGTGTTCTCGAACGGCAGGTGCGGGGCGCGCTTGAAGACGACCGCGATCTCGGTGACGCGCTTGCCCAGGCGCTTGCCGGTGCGCAGGTAGAAAGGCACGCCAGCCCAGCGGCGCGTGTCCACATCGAGGCGGATGGCCGCGTAGGTTTCGGTGATGCTGTCGGGCGAAACACCCTTCTCATCGAAGTAGCCGCCGACGCGGGTGGAACCCTGCCAGCCTTCGGAGTACTGCCCGCGCGCGGTGTTCGCCGCGAGATCCTTGGGCAGGCGAACAGCGGAAAGTACCTTGGATTTCTCCGTGGCCAGGTCGTCCGCCGAGAAGCTCACCGGCTCCTCCATAGCGGTCAGGGCCATGAGCTGCAGCAGGTGGTTCTGGATCACATCGCGCGCGGCGCCGATGCCGTCATAGTATCCGGCGCGCCCGCCGATGCCGATGTCCTCGGCCATCGTGATCTGCACATGATCGACGTAATTCGAATTCCAGATCGGCTCGTACATCGTGTTCGCGAAGCGCAGCGCGAGCAGGTTCTGCACGGTTTCCTTGCCGAGGTAATGGTCGATGCGGAAGACCGAACTGGGGTCGAAGACCTCGGAGACCACGCGGTCAAGCTCCTTGGCACTGGCCAGGTCGCGGCCGAAGGGCTTCTCGATGATGACCCTGCGCCACGCGCCCTCGCCTGATTTCGACAGGCCGGAGGCGGCGAGCTGCTTGGAGACGACCGGGAAGGCGCTCGGCGGCACGGACATGTAGAACGCGTGATTGCCGCGCGTGCCACGGTCGCGGTCAAGCTCCTGCACGGTGTCGCTCAGGCGCGTGAAGGCCTCGGCGTCGTCGAAGGTGCCCTGCACGAAGCGGATGCCCTTGGCGAGGTTCTCCCAGGTGGAGTCCTTGAATGGGGTGCGCGAGCGTTTTTCAACGGCGGCTTTGACGAAGTCGATGAAATTCTCGTTGGTCCAGTCGCGGCGGGCGAAGCCGATGAGGCTGAAGCTGGGCGGCAGCAGGCCGCGGTTGGCCAGATCGTAGATGGCGGGAAGCAGCTTTTTCTGAGCCAGATCACCGGTGACGCCGAAGATCACGAGACTGCATGGGCCGGCGATACGCGGCAGACGCAGGTCGCGCGGATCGCGCAGCGGATTGACCCAGGATGTGGAATCGTTCATAGTGACCATAGTAGTGTCGTCACGTTTCATTGGCACGGCTGTATCGCCACTAACGATACGGAATTGCGTGTATGAAATATCACACTTGGGCACATTTGGGCTGCTTTGATGCCGTTGGACGGTGTTGTGCGGAGCGGAATGTGAAGGAATGCAGGAGAAACGTTGCCTTTTGACCGCTAACGCGACCCTGCCGTAGCAAATGTCACGTTATCATGCCTTCGAACGTAGCATTTTGTACGTCAGCGTCGCGTTAGCGGTCAAAAGGCGACGTTTCAAATGGGATAGCGGGATGCAACTAAAGTGCAGCCAGCCCCCTGCTACAGCACCTTCGAGAGGAAGGACTGCAGGCGCTCGCTCTGGGGATTGCCGAAGATCTCGTCGGGGGTGCCTTCCTCGTCGATCACGCCGGCATCGGTGAAGATGACGCGGCTGGCGACCTCGCGCGCGAAGCCCATCTCGTGCGTCACCAGAATCATCGTCATGCCTCGTTCGGCCAGGCGCTCGATGACGCCGAGCACATCGCCGACCATTTCCGGGTCGAGCGCCGAAGTGGCCTCGTCGAAGAGCATCACGGCCGGGTTCATCGCCAGCGCGCGGGCGATGGCGACGCGCTGCTTCTGACCGCCGGAAAGCGAGGCGGGCCGGGCGTCGATCTTCTCTTCGAGTCCGACGAGCTTGAGCAGCCGCAGCGCGGTCTCATGCGCCTCGGCCTTGGGAACCTTGCGCACCATAGTCGGCGCGAGCGTGATGTTCTCCTCGACGCTCATGTTGGGGAAGAGATTGAAGTGCTGGAAGACCATGCCGATTTGCTCGCGCACCTTGTCGATGTTGGTGGCCTTGTCGCCCAAATCGTGCCCGTTGACGACGATGCTGCCCGAGGTGGGGGTCTCAAGGCCGTTCAGGCAGCGCAGCAGTGTCGATTTTCCCGCGCCCGAAGGGCCGATGATGCAGACCACTTCGCCCTTCGTGACGGTCAGATCGATGCCTTTGAGTACCTCGGTGCTGCCGAAGTTCTTGCGCAGGTCGTGCGCGTCGACGACGATTTCGGCGGCATCGGTTGTGGTGATGACGGTGTTTGCCGGGGCCACAGCGGTTGCAGTAAGACCGGTGGCAGGTGTTGTTGCGTTCATTACTTGTTCAGCCTCCTATCGGCGATGTTCGCGACCCAAGTGAGCAGCGTGATCGCCACGAAGTAGATGATGCCGACCATCAGCAGCGTCTCGGTGACGCGGAAGTTGGAGGCGTAGAGCTGCTGCGCCTGGTAAAGCAGGTCAGCGAATCCGATGGTCAGCAGCAGTGAGGAATCCTTGAGCATGATGACCAGCTGGTTGATGATCGATGGCGTGCCGATCTTCACGGCCTGCGGCAGCACGACCTTGCGCAGAGTCTGGCTGCTGGTCATGCCAAGCGAACGCGCGCCTTCGGTCTGGCCGATGTCGACCGACTGGATCGCGCCGCGGATGATCTCGGTCAGGTACGAGCCCGAGTTGAGCGAGAGCGTGAGCAGGCCGGATATCCACAGCCAGTTGGGCAGCGAATGCCCCACGAGCTGCGGGATGCCGAAGTAGAAGAAGAAGGCCCAGACCAGCACAGGCGTGCCGCGGAACACTGCCACGTAGATCTTGGCAATCCAGCCCAGCACCTTGTTCGTGCCTACGCGCATCAGGCCGAAGCCCAGGCCGAGAATCAGCGCGATGATGAATGACAGCGCCGTGATGATAAGCGTGTTGCGCAAACCGGTCATCAGCGCGGGGAAGGACTGCTTAGCCAAGTCCCAGAAGCTCGTCTTCTTGACGGTTTTCACCGCATTGGTGTCTGCGGATGCGGAGGCGTTATTGCCAAGGTATCGCGTGAGAATCTTGTCATACTGTCCGGAATCCCGCAGCTCCTTAAGACCGACGTTGAAGGCCGCCAGCAGCTCAGGATTCTTGCCTTTGTTCACTGCGAAGCCGTAGGAGCCTTCGGGCACTTTGGGCGTCACGGCCTTGAGGCCGTTGTTCTGCGAGATGCCGTAGGCCAGCACCGGGTAGTCGTCGAAGACGGCGGCGGCGTTGCCGGACTTGACCATCTCATACATGGTGGCGGACTGGTCGACGGATTTCACGGTGAAGCCGTATTTGCCGGCGACGGATTTGGCGTAGCTTTCGCCCTCGGAGCCGGTTTTCGCAGTGACGGTCTTGCCTTTGAGATCAGCGTATTTCGTAATGCTGGTGTCGTTCTTCGCCACCGCCATCTGCACGCCCGACTGGAAGTACGGGTCGGAGAAATCGTAGATCTGCTTGCGTTCGTCGGTGATGGACATGCCTGCGATGACGCCATTGGCCTGGTTGGAGCTCAGCGCCTGCAGTGCGGCATTGAAGCCGAGCGACTGGATGTCGATGTCGAAGCCTTGCGACTTCGCGATGGCGTTGACGATATCCATATCGATGCCGACGAGCTTGCCGCCTTCGCGGAATTCGAAGGGCGCGAAAGTCGTGTCGGTGGCGATCGTGTAGTGCTTGCCTTTGGCCTGCTTGGCCAGCGCCTTGGTTGCATCGGTGACCGTGGATTCGCTGCCTTTGGCTGCCGTGCTAGAGGCGGCAGCCTTGGTGGAGCTCGTGCCGCCGGTGTACTTGGCGACGATCTTGTCGTATTCGCCGTTCGAGCGCAGCTCCTTGAGACCATCGTTGAAGGCCTTGAGCAGCGCCGCGTTCTTGCCTTTGTTCACTGCGAAGCCGTAGGAGCCGACCGGATGCGGCTCGCCGACGGTTTTCAGCCCGTTGTTCTGCGAGATGCCGTAGGCCATCACCGGATAATCATCCACGGCGGCCGCCACATTGTGAGATTTCACGAGTTCGACAAGCGTGGCCGACTGATCGACCGATTTGACCGTGAAGCCATACTGCTCGGCGATCGACTTGGCCCAGATCTCGCTTTGCGTGCCGGTTTTGACGGCTACCGACTTGCCTTTGAGATCACCCAGCGAATTGATGCTGTTGTCGTTCTTATTGACGGCGAACGTGAGCTGCGAATCGTAGTACGGGTCGGAGAAGTCGTAGATCTGTTTGCGTTCGTCGGTGATGGACATGCCGGCGATGACGGCGTCTGCCTGATTGGAGTTCAGCGCCTGCAAGGCTGCGGCGAAGCCGAGCGACTGGATGTTGACGTTGAAGCCCTCGTTCTTTGCGATGGTTCTGATCAGGTCCATATCAATGCCGACGAGATTGCCGCCCTGACGGAATTCGAACGGCGCGTAGGTCGTGTCGGTGGCGATGGTGAAGGTCTTGCCGGCCACCGCCGGATCCTGCGCCGCCTCAGCCGGCTGAGCGCTCGCGCCGGCCAGCCCCGCGAAGGCCAGAATTGCTGCGAGCAGCGCGGCAAGCCACGTCAGCCGCCCGTTGTTCATAATGTTGCGCAATCGCATATGCATGCGCTGTCCCTTCTTCTGTAGCTCGCTGCGAATCGGCTCAAGCCGTCTTTCAAGTCGTCTCTCAAGCCGTCTTGAACTGACCTAAGCCGCGCGAGTTCGTGCTCCCACACTGTTGTGGAGTGCTGTTTGGAACCTATGGTGCATGCGTTACGAACATGTTACGTAATGGTGTACAAGGTGATGATTCGTCTTCTACACCTCGGGGAAGGGCAATGGGCGGATAACAGTGGCGGGTAGCGGATGGATACAGAAGATGCGGGACACATCGCCATACAACGACATGCCCCGCATTGCGTGCTTCTGTTTATTTGCCCTGTTTATTGCGCATACTGCGCGAACCGTGCAGCCATAAACTTGTTCACGAGACTCACGCCTCTGGCGACACCATGATCTTGACCTGCGACTTGTCGGAGGACAGGGCCTTGATGCCCTGCTCCACGGCGTCGTCAAGCGAGACCTTCTTGGTGACCAGCGGCTCGAAGTCGGCGCGATGGTTGTTCATGATGCCCAGCACCGTGTCGAAGCTGTTGTTGTAGCACAGCGTGGTGATGATGTCGATGCCCTGCATAATCACGTCGTCGGTGAAGTTCACGGTCGTCGGATGGCCGAAAAGCGCCACGATCTGCAGCTTGCCGGTGCGGCGGGTGATCTTGAGCGCCGTGTCGAAGGTGGCCTGCACGCCGGCGCATTCGAAGGTGATGTCGACGCCGGTGGGGTAGTCGCGGCGGATGACCGCGTTGACGTCGTCCTTGAGCGGGTTGAGCACGTCGGTGAAGCCGAGCTCGCGGGCCTTGTCGAGGCGCACCTCGGAGACGTCGGAGATATAGACGCGGTTCGCGCCGGCGATGCGCGCCAGCAGAGCGGTGTTCAGGCCGATCGGGCCTGCGCCCATGACCGCGACCGTCTGCCCTTCGCGCAGCCCGCACTTCTTGATGCCCTCATAGGCGACCGAAACCGGCTCGCACAGCGCGCCCAGCTCGTAGCTCATGCCTTCGGGAAGCTTGTGGGCGAAGACATCGTCGATGTTGGCGTATTCGGCCATGCCGCCGTCTTCGGAGAAGCCCAGGAAGTTGCCGGCCCCGTCCTCGGCGACGACATTATCGCAGAAGTTGTAGTTGCCTGCGCGGCAGTTGTCGCACTTGCCGCAGGCGAGCAGCGGCTCGACGGCGATATCGTCCCCGACCTTGATATCGGTCACGTCGGTGCCGACCTTCACGACCGTGCCGGAGAACTCGTGCCCGAGCGTGATTGGCACGGTTTTGCCGGTCAGCGGGTGCGGCTGGGTGGGCAGCCCCCAGCCTTCAAGATATGCATGCAGATCGGAGCCGCAGATGCCGCAGTTCTTCACCTTGATCTGCACCTGATCCGCCCGCGGATCCTGGATCGCAACATCCTCGACCCGAATATCGTCCTGCCCATAGATACGTACGGCCTTCATAACTCCTTGCCTACCTTTCGAAAGTGGCATGTGCCTACGGCCACAGCCTTTGTAGCCAATTTGAGATGATACTCTCTTTAAATTGCTGCAATCGAAACTATCCGCTTTGCTGAGGGTTCATTGAGGGAAAAGACATCATGATTGCTGGATGAATATAGTTTTCCCTGAAATCTCGCCAATGCTGAAGAGTGCAGGGGATCGTCGATTCTTTTCTCGAATCAGATGAAAAGTGCCTGACAGACAGCGTGCAGAAGGTGATTCCCATGGCACGGCCGAATCGGTTCAAGAGCGACGGTTCTGGTTCGATTGCTGGTATTGAGATGCTGGAATCAGAGGTTCGCCAAAGAGTCGACAGGCAATGAAAGTCGTCACAGAACAAGGGATACTCGCAACAAATAAAGAGTTCTGAACTGTCCCTGCGCGGAGCCGAAAGCATATCGTTGCGATTGTCGGAAATTGCGCGGCAGCTGCCGTTCGGCGCAGTTGCCGGATTCCGACTACGGACAACTAGGTAATCAAAGGAGATTGGTGATCATATGAAAGGCACAATGAAGGGCGCATATCTGCCAGGCAACAGCACGGTCGATATCAAGGATATCCCGATTCCGACGCCAGGCTATGGGCAGGTATTGGTGCGGATGAAGTCGTCGACAATCTGCGGCAGCGATATTCGTGCGATTTATCGCGAGCATACTGGCAAGGGGCCTGAAGGATATCAGAATAAGGTCGCAGGTCATGAGCCATGTGGTCAAGTGGTTGAAGAAGGCCCCGGAGTGAAAAGATTCAAAAAGGGGTCGCGGGTAATTGTCTATCACATTCATGGCTGCGGTCTTTGCCATGACTGCCGTATGGGCTACCAGATTTCCTGTTCGTCGCCCGAGCGTGCGGCCTATGGCTGGCAGCGTGATGGAGGCATGGAGGATTATGTGCTGTGCGATGAGCAGGATCTTATCGCCCTCCCCGATTACCTGACCTACACGGACGGAGCGCAGGTCGCCTGCGGTTTCGGCACCGCATACGAGGCGATTGAAAAAGTCGGCGTCAGCGGCAATGATGCTGTGCTTGTCACTGGTCTTGGACCGGTGGGTCTGGCAACGCTGATGATGTGCCGAAAGCTTGGTGCCAATAAGCTGATTGGCATCGAGTCGAATCCATATCGCATCGAATTGGCGAAGAAGCTTGGACTGGCCGACGAATATCTTCCTGTCTCCGACAAGAACGTCGATGAGGTGCTTGAACTGACAGGAGGTCATGGCGTGGAACGCGCCTTTGACGCATCCGGTGCTGATCCGGCTCGTGCCACCGCCATACGTGCGACTCGTGCGTGGGGCAAGATCGCCTTTGTGGGTGAGGGAGGAACGGTGCACTTCACACCCAGCCCAGATCTGCTGCATGGTCAGAAAACTATTTACGGTAGCTGGGTCACCAGCTTGGCGCGCATGGAGACTCTGGTCGAAGAGCTGGTTCGCTGGCAGCTTCACCCCGAAGATCTCGTCACTGACCGCTTCCCGCTGGAAAAGGCGGATGAGGCCTACCACCTTATGGATGGCGGGCAATGTGGCAAGGTCGCAGTCTGCTTCGATGAAGAGCTGAAATAGGCGTTGCAATAGGCACCTCTTCGAGATTTTATACGCGGCCGACCAGAACGGTATCGGTTTTGGTCGGCCGCTACATGATTACGATTCGGCGATGAATCGTCTTGCTATTCCGCCGAATTTCCCAGCCATTTTCAATGAAGATATTTTCAATGAGGAAAAGAGCATTCATGATTCTGCATACAGTTCACGATAAGGAATTCCAACCATACGGGGAAGTCATCTCAGGGCAATATGATTTCTCCCATCTGCTGAAAGTGCTGACGGATACGACCGATGCCCCCGCTGACGGTACCATCTACGTTCCAAGCAACCCGGAGCTTGAAAAGGAGACGGCCGCCTTCGATTTGCGGGACCATGTCTTCGGCGGGATTGATATTCAGGTGGGATATTGCAATGGTAGCAATACGGCACTGAATTGCCTGGAATGCCACCGCGGCATAGAAGTGCTGGTCGCCGCTGATGACATCATTCTTATGCTTGCGCACAAGGCCGATGTCGTCGATTGGAAGCTGGATACGGAGAAGATAGAAGCGTTTCTTGTGCCGAAGGGAACGGCGGTGCTGTATTACGAAACGACGATGCACTATGCGCCTGCTCGCGAAGAAGGGCCTTTCCGGGTCATCATTGCGCTGGTGCGCGGCACTAATACGCAACGCCCCCGTATCACGGCCAAGGGCGAAGACGATAAAGCGCTGTTTGCCAAAAACAAGTGGCTCATCGCACATCCTGATTCTCCTGAGGCGAAGGAACAAGGTGCATACGTTGGTCTGGCGGGCAGGAATCTCGATATACTGACCGATCTGCAGCGGTAGCCAGCCAGCTAGCCATCCGCTGCACCGTATGCGATGGATTAATGATGATTCGCCAAGCAGTACGGAGTCTGGTGGCCGCTGTCTCCTCTCGCTGAAATCACCCGTGCCCGTGCGAGATTCGTGCCGGGACTTCTGGGCAGTTTCCTAGACGGCATATGTTCGGGCAGAACGTATGACTTTCGTTGGCTCGTTGCGCACAAGCGCCGAGCCAACGCGCCGGCGGAGCCATCTTTTTTATGGCCGGCAATGCAGGGCAGCTCCGTGCGAACCTGACGCGGTCAATCAGCTGGTCTTGCATGTCTCGAAGCAGTTGAACATCGAAGAAATTCACAACGTAGTGAGGAAATATGAAAACAACACAGAGGCGCAACTACCTATTCTATTTGTTGAGTCTGCTTGGACACGACGTTTTTTATTTTGCGTTCTCCTTATATCTCATCAGATTCATAACCGGTCCGCTGTTCAACAGTGCCGACCCCGACTACAACCATAGAATGGTTGGGATTGTATCGACGATAATCGTAGTGGTCCGGATGGGGGAATTAGTGGTCGATCCTTTTCTCGGAGCGCTTATCGACAATACGAAAACTCGTTTCGGCAGCTTCAAACCGTGGATCCTCGCCGGAGGCATCGTCTGCTCTTGCAGTTTCGTCATGTTGTTCACCACGCTTGGGCATACGAATCTTACCAATCCTGTGCTGTACCTCGTCCTCTTCACGGTGCTGTTTCTCATCATGGATGGTTCCTATTCGTTGTACGACATCGCCTTATGGTCGATGATCCCAGCCATTTCGACGACCTACGATGAGCGCAACACAGTCGGTGCCGTTGCGCGTCTGGGAGCAGGCATCGGTCAGCTGCTGGTAACCATCTTCGTGATGCCGAGCGTTCTGCTTGGCAAAGGATTGCTTGGCGGTGAGCAATCGGGCTGGCTGTTCTTCTCCGTAATCGTGCTTGGCTTCACTTGGTTCTCTGCGCTCTGCGCCTTCTTCGGCGTCAAGGAATTGGAACCAACGCATAAGGAGAGCGACGCGGAGCCGACGAAGTTTAGGGAGGTGTTCTCCATCATTCTCAAGAACGACCAATTGGCATGGCTTTCGGTGTCCAATTGGTGCTATTACTTCGCGCTGGCCTTGGTCTCGACGCTGATGACGTATTATTTCCAATATATCTATGGCAATGCCGCCAGCTACTCGACCATCTTCGGAACAGCCACGCTTGCCGTGGTGATTTCGGTATTGTTCTATCCGCTGCTGACACGGCGCTTCTCACGCAAGCAAGTGCTGTTTGCTGCGCTGCTGGTGATGCTGATATCGCTGGCGATGCTTTTCAGTGCAGGGTCGAATACCGCTATCGTCATTATCGCCTCGGTGATGTTCCTGGCACCGCAGCCCATCATCTTCACTTCTTTTCTGCTTGAACTGACCGATACGGTCGATTACGGACAGTGGAAAAGCGGGAAGCGGAACGTCAGCTTGACGCTTGCAGTGCGGCCTCTTCTCGATAAATTCGCGGGTGCCCTGTCGAACGGGGCGGTCGGACTCATCTCTCTGATGGTAGGTATGACTGGCGCGTCGACCATAGCAAGTGTCAGTGATGGCAACAAACTGCTGTTCAGATTGATTATGTGTGGATTGCCTGCTGTGATGATTCTGATATCCATGGTTGTGTATCACAAGAAGTTCAAGCTGGACGAGGCTTTCCACGAACGGATTATTCAGGACATCATGCAATAGGATGCAGAGGTAATGTATGTCTGTCTGCCAGTGCGTGATGATGCGTAATCGAGACCTGTTATGTGATTGCGCGGCGTCAGGCCAGCGGAGATTTCATAGTGTCCGATATGTAGCTACCGCATTGCAGTGCGCGGCATACGACTAGGGAAGAAATGACCGATGAATAGTCCGATAACGCGATACTCTCTCAAACCGAAGAAGAAGATAAGCAGCACGATATTCGTGTCATGCGGCATCGCCCGGTCGACCTCTGTGCATTCCCATGATCCGCTGAGTCCGAACCCCCATGCGAACACGATACGGCTGATGCTCAACTGCGAGGATGAGCTCTTCATCTCAGGCATGCGCTTCACGCTGCGGCGCGGCGACGGCTTTCTCTCCCGTCCCGGATCGGATGCTGTGCAGCAGTCGTTCTCGCAGCATCCCTGCCTGTATCTATGGATATCGCTGGTGGACAAGCTCAGCGAACCTTTCCTTCGGGGCATCGGTCTGACCGAAGGGCATGATGTCTTTTTTGTGCGGTATCCGACGTTGTTTCTCAAACTCGTGGTCGCCTGCCTTTCCCATAACAGCGGGAGCGTCACGGATGAGCTTGAGCTCAATTCCATCTCATATCATTTTCTTCACCTGCTTGCCGAGGAGATGACTCTCGAAAGCGGCATGCGTGCTGTGACGCAATCGAACCCGCTCATTCGACAGGTGAAGGGCTTCGTCTTGGAACATTACAAAGAGCCGATTAAACTCATCGACGTCGCAAGCGCTCTCAATATGAATCGCAGTTACCTGTCTCGTGAGTTCCATGAGATATCGGGGATGACGCTGAAAAACTATATTGACCATATACGGATTAAGAAGGCGACGGATTTGCTGCTGTCGTCGGATGTCAGTCTCGGGGAGGTGACGAAGCGGGCGGGATACCGGAGCGCAGAGGTTTTTTCGAATAGCTTCAAACGCGTTCATGCGATGTCGCCTGGAAAATATCGTCAGCTTCACCGAGATCGACTGACGGAAACGGATTTCGATATTGACCTAGAATTATTGCAGCTGCTGCTCGACGATGTCTCCTGATTGCGAAGGCACGGAACAGGGAAAGTGGGAGTCTGAGCTGTTGTGCCTTTACATCACCACTTACTCCGCAGATATCTCAGACACTTCAGACACTTCAGACTCCTCGGGGAAGGGCAGCGGCACCTCCCTCCCGGCGACGAAACGATGGGTGATGCTGCGGTCGTCGCCGGTGTAGATGTAGCGTTCGAGGCGCTCCTGCGGGGAGAGGCTGAGCGGGTTGTCGTCTTCGTGGATGACGAGCGCGTCGAAATCATAGCCCGGCTCGAAAGAGCCGACTCGGCCGAAGAAGGCGCCGCCGGCCTTGGTGGCCATGGAGAAGGCTTCGGGCAGGCGCAGCGGGCGCTCGCCCTGATGCTCGGGCAGCATACTGAGCATCTTCGACGCTTCGATCGACTGTACGATGTGGTGGTTGATGTCGGGCACATGGCCGGCTCCGACATCGCTCGCAATGCTGATGTTCAGGCCGTAGTCGAGGTCGCGCCGCACAGGCATGATGCCGCTGGTGAGATTCATATTCGACTGCGCGCAATGCGCCAGGTACACGCGGCGCGCCTTGAGCAGCGCGCGCTCGCGTTCGCTCGTATGCACGCAGTGGGCCATGATCGTCCTGCCCTCAGGCATGAGGCCGTAATGCTCGTAGACCTCGGCATAACTAGGAATGTCCGGATGCAGCTCACGCACCCAGTCGATCTCGCCGAGGTTCTCGTCCAGATGCGATTGCACCGGCAGATCGTAGCGCTCGGCCAGCTCGCCCAGGCCCTGCATCAGCTCGGGCGTGGTGGAGGGCACGAAGCGTGGCGTGATGATGAAGCCGATGTCGGGCGTGAGTTCGCGGGACTTCTCGATAAGCTCCTGCGTGGTGGCGAGGCTGTCGTCGGTGCTTTCGATCAGAGTTTCCGGCGCATTGCGGTCCATGTTGACCTTGCCGATGACCGGGCGCAGGCCCGATTGCTGGCTCAGACGCATCAGTTCGAGTGTGGACTGCGCGTGCAGCGTCGCAAACGCGCTGAATCGCAGGGTTCCTACGGACCAAAGCTTGTTGAGGAAACGCTTGTACCAGCGCTGCGTTATCTCCGGGTCGGCGAAATTCGCCTCGGCCGGGAAGGTGTAGCGCTCAAGCCAGGGGAGCAGCTCGTAGTCGAAGCCCAGCCCGGCCATCGGATACTGCGGGGCGTGGATGTGCAGGTCGTTGAATCCAGGGATGATAAGCGAGCCGCTGTAGTCGGTCACTGGTAGGCTCGCGTATTCGTTTGGCAGGGATGACGTGATGCGCTGCACCGTGCCGTCGGCGACGATGATGTAGCCGTCTTCGCATACTTCGAAGGCGTCCGGCGTGGGGGTGTGCAGGATATCGCCCTTGATGATGCGGATGGCGGCATGCGCATCGGTGTCGATATTGATGCCGGCGTGTGCATCGGCGGTGATGTCGCTGCTGTCCTGGTGCATGCTGTGCTGAGCGGTGGTGTCCATAAAGTCAATCCTCGTTTCTTGTCGTCTGTTGTGCGTTCCGAGCGCCGCCCGCGCGGTCCGCCCGACGCTATGCCGTAAAGCTGAAAATCAGATGTCCAAAAGCTGGGAAAGAAGGTATCACACGCATGTGTTGTGCTGGAAAATCGCGGGTCGTTCGTGAATGAGACGGCTACAGCTGACCATTCATCAGCGGGATGGTGATGCGCATGGTGGTGCCTTGGCCGCCGGTCTGCGCCACATCGATCCAGCCGTTGTAACGCATGGCGATGTCGCGGGCCAGGGCCAGCCCTAGGCCGTAGCCCTGATGCGAGGAGCCGGAATCGGCGCGGGAGAAGCGCTGGAAGAGTCGTTCGGGGTCGCTGCCGATGCCTTCGCCGTGGTCGCGCACGAGAATCTCGGCCTGATTCGCCCTCGTCGCGCGCTCCTTCCAACTGAAGCCGTTCTCGTTCGCCGCATCGGCTGCGCCGCTTGTGCTGTTTGCGCCAATCATGCCTTCTGCATTACCTGCCTGCACGCGCACGTCGATGGAGGAATCGCGCGGCGAATGGGCGATGGCGTTGTCCAGCACGGCGACAATGCACCGCTCGATGCCGGTCTTGCCGCCGCGCACGACGACCGGATGCTCGGGAGCGTCGAAATCGATGCGGACACTTGCCTTATCGGCCAGCAGCGCGACCGAATGTATCGCGCGGCGAGTGCTCGCTACGACATCGGTAGGGACAGTTTGCTGGGCACCCTGCGCCGCGAGCAGCAGGTCGTTGATCACGCTGTCCATGCGGGAAACGTCGTCGCGCAGGTCATTGATGACCGGGTCGAGCGGCTTGCCCTGCTGCAGCCGATGGTCGAGCAGCTCGGTGCGGGCGCCGATGACCGCGAGCGGCGTTTTGAGCTCATGGCTGGCGTCGGCCACGAAATTGCGCTGCAGCCGAAGAGCCTCCTGCATGGGGCGGATTTCCTGACGGGAGAAGAACCAGCCGACCGCTCCGGCGGCGAGGATGATGCCGAGAGCGAAGATCACGATGAGCAGCAGCGCCTTGCGGCTGTCGATAACCGAGGCTCCTTGGAATGCGGCCGGCAGATTCACGTCGTTGGGATTGATGTCGTGCTCGCTGAGTTCGCGCCGTGACCCCCAGATGACGCCGATGATAAGCAGGATCGCGCCGATGAAGGTGATAACGCTCATAGTCAGCACGATGCGCAGACTGATCGACCACGACGCCTTGTTACCGGTGAGCGGGCCTGTAGCTGCGCCCCGCCTACGCCCGCTCACTGCTCTGGCCTTCCCAGGACGTACCCCTTCCCGCGCACCGTGAGGATAATATCCCGGGTCGTTTTCTGGCGGATATACGACACATAGGTGTCCACTGTGCCCTCCACCGCGTCAGGCCGGAAGGCGGTGCCCAGCAGCTCGGCGCGGCTGAACACGTGATCGGGCGAATCGCACATCACCTTGAGCAGGGCCGCTTCGGCGGCGGTGAGCGACACCAGATCGCCCTGCGGACTTTCCGCCATGGCGGTATGCGCGTGGAACACCCAGTCGCCGATGCCGTACGAATCACCGCGCTCGGCGTCGTACCCGCGCAGCATGGCCCGCAGTCGGGCGTCCAATTCCTTGAAGCTGAACGGCTTCGTAAGGTAGTCGTTCGCCCCGCCGTTGAGACCATCGACAATGTCCTCGACCGCGCCCAGCGCGGTGAGCATCAGCACCGGCGTGGTGACGCCGCTGGCTCGCAGCGAGCGCACGAGTTCCAGGCCATCCATGTCGGGCAGCCGCCGGTCGACAATGGCTACGTCGAAGGAGCCAGCCGCAAAACGCGACTTCGCCTGGGCACCCGACGTCACCCATTCCACGCGATAGTCGTCATCAAGCAGCTCCTTGGTGATCTGCCCCAGCCGCTCGTCGTCTTCCAGCAGCAACAGCCGTGGCTGCAGCAGCTTCGCCGGGTCGTTCAGCGCGTATGAAGTCATCTGCTGCGCATCGTCTGTCATCGTTCTCGTCCCATTACGTGAGTCTGCCATGTATAGCAAGTATAGAAACATTGGTAGTTCCATCATGCCAGCAGCATGCTGAGCGAGTGCTAAGAAATCCGGTGCCGCATCCGGTACTGCAGGCTCACACTTTTTCGAGCGAGTTCAAAAGTATGAGTCAAATATGGTGTGAAAGTGAACGGCAGCAATATTCTTAGTGAACATTAAGGGTCGTGACCCCATACTGGCGACGTGATGAATGTGATGAATACGTTGAATGCATCGAATGCTGTGCTGGGCAATCTGCGCCGCCGCGCCGCGCGCCCTGCTATCCGGCTGCTGCTGATTGCCACGCTTGCCGTTCTGATCGCGGTTGTGCCGCTTGGCCTGATACTCAAGCACAGCGCCTCGGACTATGCGGCGGAGATGGTGATGCTTGCGGAGATTCAGCGGGCGCCCACTTGGCTTGTGGCGGCTTCGCAGGGTATCGCCACGATATATGCGCCGCTGGTTATGGGCCCGGTGATGGCTGTGCTTGTTGGGGTGGTGTTATGGCGGTCTCGCAATATGCAGGCGGCAGTGTGCGCGGCGCTAGTCGCTGCGCTGCCCCTCGCGGTGACGTTCGCCGTCAAGCTGATTGTGCGGCGCAATCGACCGGCCACGCCCTTGGGTGCGCTGGCTCACGACCCGAGTTTTCCCAGCGGCCATGTCGCCACTGCGGTGGCGCTGAGCGCTCTGCTGCTCGTCATCATGCACATGCGTGCCAGTGCGCGCGCGGCGCACGGCGTCGAATCCTCGTTGCGCAGCCAATGGGCGGCGAAGATCCTTATCGTCGTTCTCGTATTGCTGCCTCTCGTGGTCGCCGCCTCGCGGCTTATCCTCGGCGTGCACTACCCGACTGACGTCCTCACCTCGCTGGTGCTGGGCTCGCTGATCAGCGCCAGTGCCTACTGCCTGTCCGCCCCGGAGGAATTTGCAGAAAAAGCGACTCGCTAAGAATCTGCTGAGAATCGCCGTCGAATCGGCAGGGGCAAGCGGCTCCGTAGCATGGTTCTTATGACTTCAACGACAGTACCTCCCGCTGCTATCAGGCTCGTGGTCGAGCATGCGAGCTGCCGGGTTCCGCAGCACGCGCATGCGACTGACGTTCACGCGTCGCATAATCATAATGATGAGGCGAATGCGGACGGCTGCACAACCATCTTCCATGATCTCGCATTTGAACTGCACGCTGGGCAGATCGTTGATTTCGTCGGGCCTTCGGGTTCAGGCAAAAGCACGCTGCTCACCGCAATCGCCCGGCTCAATCCGTATGCCACAGCCGATATGACGCTTGACGGTGCGGATGCCGCGAGCATGACTCCGGAGCGCTGGCGTCGGCTGGTGGCCTACGTGCCGCAGCGTCCGACGCTGATAGGCGACACTGTGCGCGAGGCCATCATGATGCCATATCGCCTGCGGGTGCATCAGCGCGCGGACGATAGTAGTCTGCCCGAAGAGAGCCGTCCGAGCGAGGAGACCCTGCGCCGCACGCTCGATGAAGTCGGCTGCGGCGACATCGAGCTCGACCGCCCGCCGCAGGAGCTTTCGGTGGGCCAGCAGGCGCGGGTCTGCCTGCTGAGGACCTTGCTGACGGGGCCGAAAGTGCTGCTCGCGGATGAGGTCGACGCTGGGCTGGACGACGAGAACGCCGACAAGGTGGGACGAATGCTTGCCCATGCGGCGGGCAGGAATATGGCGATTATGCGCGTGCGGCACCGTGCCGCCGACGGGCGGGCCGACCGCACGCTGCGGCTGCGCGACGGCGTGCTGAGCGAGGTGACCTTGACCCGCGAGGCGCAGCGTGGCGATTCGGGCGAGCCAGGTCCCGAACCCGCTCATGCACAAGCTTCGCAGGCCTCACAAGCCTCGCAAACTCCGCAAACTACACAGGCTTCACACAACGCTCAGGAAGGCGAGGACGCACGATGAGCATCGCAGCTATTGCAATCATTGCTGATGCATCCGCAACAACCACAGCAGCAGCCGCCGCTGCCACGTCCGCCGCTGCCACAGCCACTGCAGCCGCCGCGCCTACCGCAGCGGGAAGCTACCCCATCGACATATGGGGCCTTGTCATAACCGTCGCTCTGGTTGCCATAGCGGCCGGGATGTCGATTGTCATGCGGCTGGGCGTCGGCCGGCAGATGCTGTGGGCGGCGCTGCGCTCGCTGATTCAGCTGCTGGCGATGGGCTATGTCATCAAATTCGTCATCGAGGCGAATAATCCGTGGCTTGTGTTCGCGCTCGTCGCGGTGATGATTCTGGCCGCCATCCAGATCACGCTGAGCCGCGCCTCCAACATCCCCAAAGGCTTGGCGCTGGATGTGTTTCTGACGCTGTTGGTCGGCGCGCTGCTGCAGTTCGTCTTCGCCACCCAGCTGATTGTCCGCCCGCACCCATGGTACGCGCCGCAGATCGTGGTGACGATGACGGGCATGCTGCTGGGCAATATGGTCGCCGCGATAGCCGTGGCGATGAGCCGCTTCTTCGACGATATGGCTTCGCGCCGGTATGAGATTGAGATGCTGCTCAGCCTCGGCGCCACGCCTTTCGAGGCCGCGAAGAGCTCGATTATCTCCTCGGTGAAACTCGGTATGATTCCCACGATATCGCAGCTGGCATCCAGCGGCATCGTGCTGATTCCGGGCATGATGGCCGGCCAGGTCATCGCCGGTGCCGACCCGCTGACCGCAGCCAAGTACCAGTTCGTGGTGCTGGCCATCATCAGCGCGCTGACGCTGCTGGCTGATTCGCTGATCATGCTGCTCGTCTACCGCAAGCCGTTCACCGCGCTGCACCAATATATTCAGACGGTATAGCGTTCAGAAGACATAGCGTTTAGACGGCTGAGCATTCAGACAGCATAGTGTTCAGTTTTCACAGTATTCAACAGCATTCAGCCCTCATAGTCTCCCGATTTCTTAGCATCGGCTCAGCCGCAGCCAGTTAGCATGACCATTGTTATGCGTAACGACGGGCTCACCGCATAGCACAGATGCCCGCCGCGTGCAGACACCTGTCGATGGCCACTGTTTGATGGATACTGTTATATATAGCCACCGAGCCGACTGGTTTACAACGATTGACTTATGGAGACTGATTGATGGACACTGATGCAATAGCAAACGCGATGCCGAATGGCACCGGCACTGCACATGGCAAGCCGCCCGTCGTGGGACTCGCCGGCTGGGAGGTCGAGGAGCGGCGGCAGCACGGCGAGGGGGAGACCGGCGCACAGAGCATCACCAAGTCGGTGGGCGCAATCCTGCGCGAGAACATCTTCACGCTGTTCAACGCGCTCAACCTCGCCATCGTGATTATGCTCTTCGCAGTTCACGCTTACTCGAATATGCTGTTCTTCGGCATTATCCTGCTCAATGTCATCATCGGCATCGCGCAGGAGCTCAAGGCCAAAAAGCTCGTCGACGAGCTGGCGATTCTCAACCAGCCGCATGCCATCGTGCTGCGCGACGGCGTGGAGACGAAGATTCCGGCGTCGCAAATCGTCAAGGACGATATCCTCGTGCTCGACTCGGGACAGCAGATCTGCAATGACGCCGTAGTGGTTTCCGGCACGCTGGAAGCCAACGAATCGCTGCTGACAGGGGAAAGCGATTCGGTCGACAAAGTCGCTGGCGACGAGCTGTTCTCGGGCAGTTCGGTGGTGTCGGGCCGCTGCTATGCGCGCGTGACCCATGTGGGCGACGATAATTACGCCAATTCGCTCATCAACGAGGTGCGGCGCGAGAAGCGCGTGCACTCCGAGCTGCTCGACTCGATGAACAAGGTCACGCGCTTCACCAGCTGGCTCATCATCCCGCTGGGCATCGCGCTGTTCCTGGAATCGACGCTGCTGCGGCACGGCGGCATGTACGATTCGGTCGTCTCGTCGTCCGCCGCGTTGCTGGGCATGCTGCCCAAGGGGCTGGTGCTGCTGATTTCCGTTTCGCTGGCTACCGGCGTCATCAGGCTGGCGAAGATGCGCATACTCGTGCAGAACATCTATTCCTTGGAGACGCTGGCCCATGTGGACGTGCTGTGCCTCGACAAAACCGGCACGCTGACCGACGGCAATATGACCGTGGAATCGGTGGTTGCGCTGGGTAGCGCGACTGGAATCGGTGCTGATGCTGTGACTGCGGCGGGTACAGCGGGTGCAGCAGGCACAGCAACCGAGAGCTCAGCCGCATTGAACGGCAATCTATTAATGACGTCCTACCTGACAGCGAGCGACGACAACAACGCCACCATAGCCGCGCTGCGACGCCATTGGCTTGGCGACGAGGCCGACGGGGGCAACCTTGGCAGCACGCCTCAGCCGCTCCAGGCCAGCGGCAGCATCGCCTTCTCCTCGAAGCGCAAATGGGGAGCCATCGGATTCGCCGACGCGGGCACGGTGTTTCTCGGCGCTCCCGAGCGCATCCTCGGCGAGCTGCCGCAGGAGGCCCAGGACCTGATGCGCCAAGGTCTGCGAATCGTCGCGGTCGGCTACCTGCCCGGCAAATGGAGCGACGAGGAGCAGCTCCCCGGCAATCTGCAGCCGTTGTATCTGATTGCGCTGAGCGACAACATCCGCACACGCACCAAGGAGACGCTGCGGTATTTCCGCACCGAAGGCGTCGATGTCAAGGTCATCTCGGGCGACCATCCTGACACCGTCAGCGCCGTTGCCAAACAGGCCGGGCTGGAACGCTGGAACGACGCGGTCGACATGTCCACGGTCGACGCCGATGCGCCCGACGAGGTCTTCGACGAGTTGAGTACGCGATACGCGGTATTCGCCCGCGTGACGCCCAAGCAGAAGCGCCTGCTCGTGCAGGCATTGCAGCGGGCCGGGCATCAGGTCGCCATGACCGGCGACGGCGTCAACGACCTGCTGGCCCTGCGCGAGGCCGACTGCTCGATCGCGATTGCCTCCGGCTCCGACGCGGCCCGCCAGATCTCGCAGGTCGTGCTGCTGGATTCGGACTTTACCTACCTGCCGCATGTCGTGCTGGAAGGCCGCAAGGTCGTCAACAACGTGACACGCACGGCCGCCGTGTTCTTCATCAAGACGATCTACTCGGTGCTGGTATCGCTGTTCTGTCTCGCGCTCAACATGCCCTTCCCCTTCATCCCGATTCAGATCACGCTCGTTGATGCGTTCATCGAGGCATGGCCGTCGTTCCTGACGATCTTCGAATCGAGCACCGCGCGCATCCGGGGCAGGTTCCTGCCCACTGCGCTGCGTTCGGCGGCACCATTCGCCATAGCCGTGACCGGCATCATCGTCGTCACGAGCCTGATTGCGCCCTTCGGCGCGCTGCAGAACCAGACCACCATGTTCGTGCTGCTCATTGCCACTTCTATGGTCGCGGTCGTCCGAAGCTGCATCCCCTTCACCCGCCTGCGTGCCTTTGTCTGCGTGACGATGGCCCTCGGCGCGCCCGCCGCGCTACTCGTGCTGCACAAGCTGTTCCAGGTCGTCGCAATCACCGCGCCGATGTGGGCGTACATCGCCGTGGCCTTCGCCGCTGCGATGGTCTTTCTGCTTGTGGTCAGGCTGGTGCAGCGGACTGTATCTTCATCTTCTAAATGACCATGTCTTCGCGGGGATTGTGTATTCCGTATAACCGCGGCTTCTTAAGCTGTATCTTCTCGATAGAGGTCCGCACAAACGGTCCGCAAGGCGGGCGCGGCAATGATGTGGTAATGATATAGCGCGCTCGCCTTCGCCGGCCCTACCAGTAGCGGTAGCTGGTCGATTCGGCCGGGGACGCTGACGATTGCTGCCGCAGTTTCGCGTTGAGCCTTCGCCGCTGTTGGTCTACCAGGTGATCGACCGGGCCGTGGCCGCTTTCCGGGTGCCGGCTCAGCCGCCAATCGGCACCGGCTTCGATGGCCCGATGCAGGTAATCGCGCGCGTTGACGACGGCCTCTGGTGAGACGCCGGTGGCCCTTGTGTCGCCGTGCAGAGCAGTGCTGGCCGCGATGGCCGAACTCAGCGTGCAGCCGGTGCCGTGCGTGTTGCGCGTGCGAATTCTCGGACTGGCGAATCGCGTGACGCCTTCAGCGCTCGCCAGCACGTCGGTAAGCACGTCGTCATCGAGATGCCCGCCTTTGACCAGCGCCGAACGTGCGCCGGCCGACACCAGCGCGCGGGCCTGCTGCTCCAAGTCATTGGCATTGCGCGCCGTGAGCACATCGTCGCCCAGCAGCACGGCCGTTTCGGGCAGGTTGGGCGTGACGATGTCGGCAAGGCGCATGAGCCGCGTGCGGATGACATCCACCGCGTCCTCTTCGAGCAGCCGGTCGCCGGAGGTCGCCACCATGACCGGGTCGAGCACTACAAGCCCGAATTCCTCGCGACGCTCTTCGATTACGTCCGCGACGGCGTTGGCTACAGCGGCATTGGATAGCATGCCCAGTTTGGTCGCAGCGATTGGCAGATCGTCCAATACTGCATCGATCTGGTCGCGCACGAGCTGCGGGTCCACGGCGACCGCCTGACGCACGCCCTGCGTGTTCTGCACGGTGAGGCCCGCCAGCGCCGCCGCGCCGTAGACGCCTAGCGCGCAGAAGGTCTTCAGGTCCGCCTGTGTGCCCGCGCCGCCGCTGGGGTCGGAGCCTGCGATGCTGAAGGTGACGGGTGGCTGCTGGGATACGCGTTGCATGACTGTGTGTTGCATGATTGCTTCTTTCTTCATTGATAAGGGATGCCATTGTTCCCGGATTCGGGGGCGATCATCTGGGTAATGACCGGCTTGTTGGTTGTGCTGAACTGGGTCGAATCCGAAGAATGCAGACTTCGTAATATCGACCATTGAGTATGAGTATGTATGCGATTCGGTCAGACAGAAGCGCTGGAATCGTCCCACGCTTTCAGCAGTTCGGCAGAGGCCTGCTGCGGATCGGGACGCGCAGCGATTGCCGAAACGACACAGATGCCATCGACTCCGGTGCCGATAACCGAGCGAACATTGCTGTGGTTGATGCCGCCAATGGCAACCGTTTTCGCCCGCCCAGCGGTCTGCTGCACGAGCGTTGCGGCTCCGTCAAGGCCCAAGGCCGCTTCGGTGTCGGTTTTGGTAGGCGTGTTCCAGATAGGAGAAAGCCCCAGCACGTCGGCGCTCTGGTCGGCAAGCTCGGCGTCGAGTTCGCGTTGATTGGAAATCGACAGGCCGATGAGCAGTCCGTCGCCAAGCCTGCGCCGCGCCTCGCGAATATCGCCGTCGGACTGACCCATATGCACATTGAGCCCAAGCTCTTCGGCCACCTCAAGCCGGTCGTTGACCACCAGCGCCGCCTGCTTGCCGCAGTGCTCATATGCCCGCTGATTGGCTTCGACGCAGGCTTTCGCGAGCGCAAGAAAATCGTCGTGCGGCAGGGTTTTGTCGCGGATTTGCACGACGCCTGCGCCGCCGATTACCGCCTGCTCCACGAACCACGGCACCCGCTCGGGGCCGCCCGCAAGCGGCGTATCGGTCACGAAATACAATCGCCAGTCCACGCTGTCGGTGAGGCCGGGCTTCGCCGTCGTCATGATTCCTCGATTGCCGCGAGCTGAACGACTTCGTCGGGCTTCACGGTGTACAGCGCGTCAATCCATGCGGTGCGGAAGCTGGCCGGGGCGCTTGCCTGCTGACCGGCCAGCGTGCCGGCTGCTGCGAACAGCGCGTGCGCCGCCACAACGCCGTCATGGTCGGGCAGCTGCGCCGATCGGGCTGCGGCTATGCAGGCGGCGACCACTGCGCCGAGCGAGCATCCGGTGCCTACGACGAGCGGCATCAGCGGGCTTCCGCCGGTGATGCGCGTGGTGCGGTCGGGCGAGATCACGACGTCGGTCGGGCCGGAAACCGCCACGACAGCGCCGCTGGATTGCGTCAACGAGCGAGCCGCGCCAAGAGCGGCTTCGACCTCATCGGTGGCGTCGACGCCGCGGCCGCCTACGCTTTCGCCGGTCAGCCCTAGGATCTCCGAGGCGTTGGCGCGCACGGCGGCGGGATGGTGCTGCAATACTTCCCGTGCCAGTGCAGTGCGCACGGGCAGGCCGCCCACGGCAACCGGGTCCAAAACCCACGGCGTATGCGCGGATTCAGCGGCATCGACCGCGAGCCGCATGCCCTGATGCTGCTCGCCCAAGCCGTTGCCGACGTTGATGAGCAGGGCGGATGCGAGACCGGCGAAAACCCGCGCATCCTCCGGCAGGTCGATCATGGCGGGCGCGGCGCCTATTGCCAGTAATACATTGGCGGTGATTTCTGGTACGACGCTGTTCGTCATGCAATGGACGAGCGGCGTCGTTGCGCGGACGTTTTCGAGTATGCGGATGACCTGAGTCATATGGCTCCCTTCGCTAGCACTGTCTAGATCAGGTGTTGCGGGTGTGTTCTCAGCCCTTGCGGGCACCCCGGCACTTCGGGAGCCATACTAGCACGCGCACGGCCCGTTCCCAAGGCTGCTGCCGGTCATCGTCGCACTAGCAGAGAATCCAGCGACTTGCTGAAAGTCACCTTTATATTGCCGACCAACTGACATTCTCCAAGCATGGTCTGCGATTGGCCGGGACGAATTTGGAGGAAGTCCGGGATTCGATCTGTTCACTAGTGATACTTGGTAATGCCGATTTTTCACGAGTTGCTCATCGCATTGCAGTCAATAGACAAGTAACGGCTTTGCGGGAAGAAATTCAACGACTCGAGAAGGCGCATGCGCGAACAACGCAGATTCAAATGCGCAATCGACTCTGGGATCAGCTTCAACATGCCAGAAAAGAGTTAATTCGACTCTTGCACACGCAAGATCGGTGAGTACGCGCTTTCCTCGTGTCTCCTTTGCATAAACCTCATGATATGCTGACTTTAATTTCTGGTTTCAAACACGAATGAGAGGAATTGACATGGCGATAATACAAGGTGATTTGGCTGGGATCGAGAGAAATTTTACTGGTGGAAACGCCGAAAGTGAGTTTCAGAGAATTTTCGGTTTTTCTTCTGGTATTCTTCGTTCTGCTGCTGTGCTCGCATTGAGATCTGCAAACGAGACGGATGATCTTCACTCGCAAGTGAGCGCTGCTGGATCGAATTTTTATCATTTGTTCGTCTCCGAAGTTCGTGCTTCGGTAGACACTCTGGAGGGGTGGAGCGCCAAACGAGAGGATGACAACCGCACCGCACCACGCGCCTATCGTGCCGATGGCCTCGGACTGGCATTCGTGCAGGGCAACAAGGCAACGGGAATTGCAACGGAGCAGCTTCGGCTGAAGAACAAACCCGGGAATGTCACGGTGCTTGAACTGCGTCAAAACACTCATGCTTATCAGCAGGTGCTCCCGATTGCTGAGTTCAATAGCAGCCTGTCCTCTCGCCCTCAGACGCTCTGGTTTGCGGTATATCTCCACGATGAAGATAGCGTTCGGCTTGAAGTGGCGTTACCGGCTGGAGTCGACGACGAGGGTAGCATCATTGGGTGGGACAAGCGTATTGTGCTTGACGACGTAACCATGAACGATCAAGTGATGGAGGCTCGGGGCGATGAGCGTGGAAAAGATGACGATGTCGCAGTTGACGATATTGCAGTCGCCATTTCCGAACTCTGAGCAGGGACGAGCCGCGCTCAATCCGAATCGGGTACGTTGCGCTCGCGAGACGGCAGGTTTAAGCAAAGTGCAGTTGGCAGAACGCTTGGGTGTCACTTCCCGCACGATTGCTAACTATGAGGAAGAGGGAGCTCCTGCCGCGCAGTTGCGAGAATTATCGCAAGCGCTTCACACCATGCCATCGTTTTTCACGCCATCACCCAGTGATCCAGACATTGGTGATTTGTCTGAAGGACAGGTCTGGTTCCGTTCGCTGCGTAAATCGACTGTTAGGCAACGTCGTTCCGCAGTCGGGCACGGCAGGTACTCGCTGTTGTTCTTCCACTGGATTGAGGAGCACTTTCATCTGCCACAATGCGATTTGCCGATGGATGAGATTGACTCATCAAGCACGCCGAAGCAGACGGCGATCATGCTGCGGGGTGATTGGGGGTACGGTGAGAACCCGCTGCCCGATATGACCGCTCTTGCCGAATCGCATGGTATCCGAGTGTTCAGTTTGCCCTCGGTAGGCAAAGAGGTGGATGCCTTCAGTTTTGTATTTAACAACGTGCCTTACATTGCGGTCGATCTGCAGAAGTCCGCAGAGAGGATCAGATTTGATATAGCACATGAAATTGGCCATCTGGTCATGCATGAGAACTCGTTGGATGAACGAACGTCTATGCCTTCGCGGGATGTAGAGTCTGAAGCTCATCTCTTCGCGGCGAATCTGCTGATGCCGGAACGAAGAGTGAAGGCAATAGTCCCAGTGCATGCTTCACTAAGGGACCTTCTTGCGGCGAAGAAATACTTCAAGGTGTCGGCGATGGCGATGGCTCGTTGTGCGCATGAGATCGGCAGACTCACAGACTGGGAGTATCGGAGCATGTGCTCGGCACTGACGGCGAAAGGCTATCGGGCAGGCGAACCCAACGGCATCGCGCTTGAGCAGTCTAAGGTGTTTCGATTTGTCGCGCAGTCGAATCGCGACCGGGGGATATCAACGACTACCATTAGTGAGGAAACCGGTTTGACCACACAGGAACTTCATGCCCTGTCGTTCGGCAATTTGCTTGCAGTGACAGCCGCCGAGAAAAAACCGCAACACGTCGAAGCCACAGCAGGCCAGAGACCGGCTTTGTCTCTGCACGTGAATAATGAATACCAAACCGAGTGAAGGAATGAATCGAGAGATGTTGAACGAACAGCCCGCTGTGGATGGCATCGAGAAGATCGCCAAAGAAACGCCTGATCTCACCGAAGAAAACGTGCAGAAACTTATTGAGCTCTTTCCGGATGTAGCGACGGAAGTGCGCGATCCTGTAACAGGTGAAGTCGTCAAGGGCGTTAACCCAGAAGCGCTGCTTGACCGAATAGGCAAAACTGCGGGGGGGGGGTATCCCGTTGCCCGTGAGCGGTATCAGTTCACATGGCCGGGCAAGCGTGCAGCGAAGGCTGAGGCACGCACGCCGATCGCAAAGACCCTGCGGCCGGTACAACAGCGCAGCAAGAAC
>NZ_JALCUA010000017.1:0-25895 GCF_022655035.1 Bifidobacterium tibiigranuli
GAGAGGAACACCGGCACTGCGTAGATCACGTGCAGGCTGCGGTAGCCGTTCTGCTTCGGATTCTTGATGTAGTCCTTGACCCGCAGCACCTGAATGTCGGATTGCGCCGAAAGATAGTTCGACACCGAGTACACGTCGTCGCGATAGTTGCAGATGACTCGGATGCCGGCCACGTCGAAAAGATTGTCCTTGATGGACTGGGTGGTCGGCGGCAGCTCTTTGCGCCTGAGCTTCTCCAGAATCGAATCGACGGATTTGAGCCGGCGTTCCAAATGATGAATGGGATTGTGCTCGAAGCGCACTTGGAACTCGCTGTCGAGCACATCCAGCTTCGTGCTGATCTCGTACATCGCCCCCTCGTACACCTGCATGAGATCCACGAATTCGGTGATCTCGCTACCGTTGAACGACGTCCTGTTGGCGTTTGCCGCTTCGAGCCTCGCCTGCATTTCGGCGGTGTTGATGCGGTCATGACGGTCTAATATCACGGTTCCCTATCATAGCCGCATGGCGCTGACGGTTGACTGGATAGTTTCATGGATATGCGCCCTTCTGAACATATACGGCGTATATGCGCGGCTTGCAGGCGCAACGTGTCGCCCAGTCCGGTGGCGGCGCATCGCTACAATCGCGCATATGCATGCAATATGGGAATCCGGCGCGACTTTGGGTGCGGAAGCGGGCGCAGAGACGGCCACGGCATCTGAGAGCGGTGTTTCGGTGCCGGTGCTAGTGCGCGATGACGCTGGCAGCAACAGCCCTGAACCGGGCGCGATGAGCGGCAGCACGCGCAAGGTCGTCTCCATCATCGGCCCCACCGCCTCGGGCAAGACCGGACTCGCCATCGCGCTCGCCGAAACTCTGCGTGAGCGGGGGAATACGGCGGAAATCATCAACGCCGACGCCTATCAGATGTATCGCGGCATGGATGTCGGCACGGCGAAGGCCACGCCACAGGAGCGCCAAGCGGTGCCGCACCACCTCATCGACATCATCGAGCCCGACGACGCTATGAGCGTGGCGCGATTCCAGCAGCTCGCCACGGCGTGCATCGCGCAACTGCAGCAGCGCAATATCCGCCCGATTCTCGTCGGGGGATCGGGGCTGTACGCGCGTGCCGCGATTGACGACATTTCCTTCCCGGCGACCGACCCGACCGTGCGTTCACAGCTAGAGGAACGCTCGCGCGTCGAAGGACCGGGCGCGTTGTACGCCGAGCTGCAGGCCAAGGATCCGCAGGCCGCAGCGCGCATGGACCCGCATAACCCCCGCCGCACGATTCGCGCCTTGGAGGTCATTGCGATTACGGGGAAGCCGTACTCGGCGAGTCTGCCGCAGTATCGCTACGTCATGCCCGCCGTGCAAATCGGGCTGGATCTGCCGCGCGAGGAGCTCGACCGGCGTATCGATATCCGCACCGAAGCGATGCGGCAGGCAGGATTCGTTGATGAGGTGCGCCGGCTGCGGCCCCATCTAGGAGTCACTGCGGCTCGTGCGCTGGGCTATCAGCAGATTCTTGAGGCGCTCGATGGCACTATCAGCGAGGATGAGGCCTTCGCGCAGATCGCCCAGCGCACGAAGCGGCTGGCGCGCAAGCAGATGGGCTGGTTCGGGCGCGACCCACGCATTCACTGGCTCAATACGCTCGACCCGCAGCTGGTGGACCATGCGCTTGCGGTTATCGAACAGGCGGATGCAGGAGCCTTTGACGAGCATGACGCGAATGCGACCGGCTACGCTCACCATCACCTCGGCGATGTGGACGAAGCAGGTAATGTGACCGAAGCGTAGCGTACATCATAGCGTGTCAGTGCGCCGGGCCCTGGTCCCAGCCGGCAATAAGAAAAACGCGCGTGGGATTGACCGGGCGCTGAATAGCGGCGAACAGCTGCTCGAAGCCGCTGATATCGCCGGTATAGGCCAGCCGCTTCGCGTGCTTGTAGGCTTGCCGGCTCACCGGGCCCCAGTCCAGATCCCAGCCCGCGTCATGTGCCAGCCGCGAGGCGAAGATACGCAGCACCATCGCGTTGCCGCCCTTGAAGGGATGCAGATAGCCCAGCTCGTCATAGATCTTCGCCAATTCATGGGTGAAATCGTCGCGATCGAGATTGCGCAGATTGTGCTTCTCGCTCAGCTCGGTGGAGATGTTCATCGCCCCGGTGTCGATAAGTCCGGCCGGGAAGAACGCCTCCGGATCCTCGTCACGGCCGGCATCACGATCGGGCTCGTTGGCTGAATCGCCCGAACTGTGCGAGGCGGCGCGCTGCATGCTGTGGTCCTTGACATCCTTGGTGCGCAGTAGACCCGCGTCGTCGTACACGCCATCGAACAGTGCATGGTGAATGGCCTGCAGCTCTGAAAGATCGCCTGTGGGCTCCCAGCCGCGCTCGGCGAGCAATACGGTTCTGGCGAACACGCCGCTTGCCGCGTCATGCGGGTCTCGGTCGGCGATCTCGATCAGCTGGCGCACGTCCGAGCTGCCCAAGGCATAGCCATCCGCTGCCCGTTTCGTGGCGTCGTTGGGCGTCATTGCTTCCAATGCGCAGTTCTTGCGGGCAAATGCGACTGCGACGGCACGTTCTGCAGGAGTCATATCTGCCTATCATAGTCGATGGAAATCTGATGAAAAGTCGATGGGAACGGGAGCCGGTAGAATCAAGGGCGTTATGGCACGAACCGCATCTTCATCAAACAACACAGCCAAGTCCCCGCGCTCCAAGGCGAAGGGGGCCTCGAGCGATGCCAAAGGCTCCGCCAGCGAGCTCAAACCCGAGCCGTTCTGGCATAAGGCGCTGCTCGCCGTGCCTCGAGGGCTTGGCAAAATCGTGCGCACCATCAGCGGCGTCGGCGAATACGACCCTCAGAACCGCAACGATGGCTGGTGCTTCATCCTGCTGGTGTTGGCAATAGCGTTCGTCGCCTCGGAATGGTTCCGCGTCGACGGGGTGCTGGGCAGGGCGCTGCACACCTTCGCCTCGGGCGTTTTCGGCGTCATGAGCGTGGTGCTGCCGGTGCTGCTCACCTATCTTTCGATACGCCTTATGCGCAACAGCGGCGCGGATTCGGACAATGCCAAGGTGGTGACCGGCTGGTCGCTGCTGCTGTGGTCCGTGTGCTCGATTATCGATGCGCTGGTGGCTTCGGACACGCGAAGCTTCAATATGTCCGAGATACAGGGCGCTGGCGGACTGCTCGGCTTCGCGCTCGGCTCTCCGCTTTCGTGGGGCCTGTCCAAGGGCTTCGCCGTGCTCATTTTCGTCGTGACCGCGCTGTTTGCCCTGCTGCTGATCACTCGTATGCATGTCAATGAGGTTCCTGATCGCATTCGCGGCGTGTTCGGTCGTCGTAGTGCAGCAGCCAGCAATGCCGATGATGATACTGAGCAGTTCCCGAACGAGGTGCATGTCGGCGAGGGCACGCTATCCTTCGCACAGGGCGTGCCTTCGCACGATGACGCGGACGAGGCGGAGCGGACGCTGGATGACAAGGCGGCGAAGGGTGGACTGTGGGCGAAGTTCCTGTCGCGCTTCTCCCGCAAGGGAGCGGATGCAGACAGCGGGTCCTTGGATCGCTACGAGAATGACACCGCATTCGACAAGGCTGCGCGCAGTCACGGCGAGAGCGCTCAGTTCCCAGCGGTCGACGCGCCTACTGGCGCTGCGCAGGGTACCGGGGCAACCGGAGCAACGTACGATGGCGCTGATCTGCACTTGCAGGGCAACGCCGGTTCACCGCGTATCGTCAACCCGACGTATGACCGCGCCGCATATGACGACGCGGAGAATTCGCAGCCTACGGTCGCGTTGAATCCGTTGGGAAGCGCTGCACAGGCAGGTTACGGCGAACACGCTGCAGCGCCCGGCTCTGCCATGGCCGACCCGTGGGCGGCAATCGGCACCCCAGGGTCGGCGCAGGATGGCGGCGATGCCATGCTGGTGAACGCCGCAACGGGTGAGATAGCCGACGACGGCAGCGACAACAGCAATGACGCCGGCATCCCTGACGATGCGCTGGCGCCGTACCAATTGCCCGACCTGAACCTGCTGGCCAAAGGGCAGCCGCATGCCGTGCGCACGCCGGCCAACGACAATGTCATTCGCGCGCTGACCTCCACCTTCCAGCAGTTCAAGGTGGACGCCAAAGTCGTCGGCTTCCTGCGCGGCCCCTCCGTCACCCAGTACGAAGTGGAGCTTGGCCCAGGCGTCAAGGTCGAGAAGGTCACTAACCTGCAGCGCAATATCGCGTACGCAGTGGCCAGCTCCGACGTTCGCATCCTGTCGCCGATTCCCGGCAAATCGGCCATCGGCATCGAGATTCCGAACATCGACCGCGAAATCGTGCATCTGGGCGATGTGCTGCGCTCTGACGAGGCGGTGAGTGACGCCAACCCGATGCTCGCGGGCGTGGGCAAGGACGTCGAAGGGCATTTCGTCACTGCCGATCTGACCAAGATGCCGCATCTGCTCGTTGCCGGTGCCACTGGCTCGGGCAAGTCGAGCTTCATCAACTCCATGCTTACCTCGGTCATCATGCGGGCCACGCCCGAGCAGGTCCGCCTGATCATGGTGGACCCCAAGCGCGTCGAGCTGTCGGCCTACGCAGGCATCCCGCATCTGCTCACGCCCATTATCACCGACCCCAAGAAGGCCGCGCAGGCCCTCGAATGGGTCGTCAAGGAGATGGACGCGCGCTACGACGACCTGCAGTTCTTCGGCTTCCGCCATGTCAAGGACTTCAACGAGGCCGTGCGCGCCGGCAAAGTCCACGCCCCGCTCGGCTCGAATCGCAAGGTGGCTCCATATCCGTACCTGCTTGTCGTGGTCGACGAGATGGCCGACCTCATGATGGTGGCCAAGAACGATGTGGAGAGCTCGATCCAGCGCATCACGCAGCTGGCCCGCGCCGCCGGCGTGCATCTGGTGCTGGCTACGCAGCGCCCGTCGGTCGACGTCGTCACCGGCCTGATCAAGGCGAATATTCCATCCCGGCTGGCGTTTGCCACGTCGTCGGCGACCGATTCACGCGTCATCCTCGACTCGGTGGGCGCGGAGACCTTGATTGGTCAGGGCGATGCGCTGTTCCTGCCAATGGGATCGGCCAAGGCGTTGCGCGTGCAGGGTTCGTGGGTGAGCGAATCCGAGATTCGCAAGGCGGTCGAATACGTGCGCACGCAGCGCAAGCCGCATTACCGCGACGACATCGAGCAGATGGCCAAGGAAGCCGAGCAGCATGCCGTCGAGCCTGACGAGGATATCGGCAACGATATGGATGTGCTGCTGCAGGCGGCTGAGCTGGTCGTCACCACGCAGTTCGGGTCCACTTCGATGCTGCAGCGCAAGCTGCGCGTCGGATTCGCAAAAGCTGGGCGGCTGATGGACCTGCTCGAATCGCGCGGCGTCGTAGGACCTTCCGAGGGTTCGAAGGCCCGGCAGGTGCTGGTGCAGCCGCAGGACTTGCAGCAGGTGCTCGCCTTCATCCGCGGGGAGAGCGATTCGCTGCAGACTTCGGCGGGAGCGGCAGGCGAGGCGAACGATGCGCTGGGCGAATAATTCGAGCAGCGCGGCAGTTGTCACCGGTTTTGCTGATTTTGCTGATTTTGCTGGTTTTGGCGACTTTGCCGATTACAGCTTCGATTTCAGCGATATGCGCATGTGCGGTAATGAGTTCGCAATAGGGTGAATAGTATGCAAACACGGGATGAACATAAGACATCGTTATGGGACGGTTGGAATAGCCCACCGAATCTGGTGACCTATTCCCGTATCGTGCTGGTGCTGATTTTCCTTTGGGCGGACATCGCCGCCGGCCCTTGGGGCGCGCAGAACCTACGGCTGCGATGGGCTGCGGCGCTGCTCTTCGTCGTTGCCGCGTCCACCGACAAGCTGGACGGCTGGATGGCGCGCAAGTACGATCAGGTCACCGAACTGGGCAAGCTTATGGATCCCATCGCCGACAAACTGCTGATTCTGGCCACGCTGGTCGTGGCCTCGGCATTCGGCGAGGTGTTCTGGTGGGTTACGATTCTGTTCCTGATTCGCGAGCTGGGCATCACGGTGATGCGTTTCTTCGTCATTGACAGCGGCGGCAAGGTCATCGCCGCTTCGCGGGCAGGAAAATACAAGACCCTGACCGAATGCGTTGGTCTGGGCATGCTGCTGACGCCCATGTGGTCGCTTGCCTCGGGCGATGAGGTCCCTACCTGGGTCAATGTCTACCATGGCGTCACGCAGGCGATTATCTATATCGCGCTTGCGCTATGCCTGTATTCCGGCGGGGAGTATCTGATCAACACCTTCGGCGGGCGTCGATCCGCGTCCTCGGCCGGCGGCGATCAGTCGGCATGACTGGCATGGTTGACGCGACTGGTATGGCTGGCATAGCCAGTGTGCCTCGCACCGAGACGTCCGACGATGAATCGGATATGCGAGGTCGCTGCGACGCGCTTGCCGCTGGGATTCTCGCGCGTTGCAAGACACTCGGCGTGAAAATAGCCGCTGCGGAATCGCTGACTGGGGGATTGCTGGCCGACGCCTTCGTGCGTGTGCCGGGTGCTTCGGCGGTGTTCCTTGGCTCGGCGGTCACCTATGACATCGCCGCCAAGGCCTCGATTCTGGGCGTGGACGCCGAGCTGCTGCGGCGCGAAGGCGCGGTGCATCCCGAGGTGGCGCGTCAGATGGCGCAGGCCACGGCGAATCTTTACTGCCAGCCGGGCTATGACGCAGTCATCGGCCTGTCGACCACCGGCGTTGCGGGGCCCGGACCGGACGGCAGCAAACCTGCGGGGCTGGTGTACGTTGGTCTGGTGATTCCGGCTGCGATTTCGGCTTCCGGGCATATGCGCACTGTCGTGCGAGAGCTGCACTGCCACGGCACGCGTGAAGTGGTGCGCCAGCAAAGCGTGCTGCATGTTTTGGAAAACCTAAGCGAACTAACAGTGAATTCACAGGAATAATCTCGTCTTCCCGGTGTTGTTCATAGTGTAAGCCTTACGAACACGAGCCGAAAGGAATGGCGCATATGGACACGATGACACGCACCAACGAACAGACGGATGTAACCACCCTGTCGACACGGCCGGTTCAGGCGGGCAATGCGCGTATGCGCGATTTGACTCCCGCACAGCGCAGGGCGGTGATGTTCGCCCAGCAGCAGGTGATACGCGCGCGGGCTGCGAAGAAGGCCAAGGATGAGCGGCAGGCTGCGCTCAGCCGCATGTGGCAGGCCGAGGACGCCGAGCAGCAGTCCAAGCCCAGGGCGGCTTCGCGCAAACGCGAGTCCACCAGCGAAAGCAGGGATATGTCGCTGCGCGAGGCGATAGGGCATGTGCTGCGCGATCTGCGCACGCAGGACCATAAGACACTGCGCGAGGTAAGCGAAAAGGCCGGCGTCTCGCTCGGCTATCTTTCCGAAGTCGAGCGCGGGCAGAAGGAAGCCAGCTCCGAGCTGCTTGGCTCGATCGCCGAATCGCTGGGACTGAGCACCGCGCAGATGCTGCGCATGGTCGCCGACTATCTCGATTCCGTCGAGCTGTGAGCATCGCGTCGTATCCGGCAATATAACGACAACGAAACCCGCCACCTGTGGATGGCGGGTTTTTCGTGCGTATGCAAGTCTTGTGTGCAAGTCATGCGTGTGCGAGGGCAACGGCGTGCGTAGTTGTGGCGGAGTAGAATTCGCTGAGACGAGATATGGCAGGAACTATGAGATCGAGGTGCTGTGCGCGAACGGGAGTTTTGGGAGCTGCTTGAGGAGATTTTCGGCCGCAGCTATGGCCGCAGTCTTGCCCATGACCAGCAGCTCACCGCGCTTGAGGGCATGAGCGTGGTGCAGGCTCTCGCAGCGGGCGTCGAGCCGCGCGTCGTCTGGAATGTGCTGTGCGACCAGATGGATGTTCCTGATTCCAAGCGATGGGGCAGGGACCACAACGCGCCTCCGCTGCCAGCGCGCTGATTGGGCTTCGCGGTGCCAGTGCGGTGAACGACGTTCGTCGCGGTTGCGGACGACACGCCGTGTTTCCCGTAGCATATTCGAACAAATGTTCGTATGCTGGGTTATAGTATTTTCAGCGCAGATCATGCATCGGCGGCTTCCACACACACTGGCGGCTTCCAGCCATCAACGGCTCTGCGGCCGCTTCGGATTCGGCGGCTGAGGGCCCTGTGAGACGAGAGACGCTCGGCGTGTCGAAATGGCAAGCCTTCGACCACAATGGTCTGTCGGGATTGCCGAGGCGGCATGTCACGCCATACCGTGGGATGTGACGAGAGCTGTACAACGTAAGGAGCAGACATGGCACAACAGGCAAAAGTCGCGTCGAAGGCGAACGTGACAGATTTACGCGGCGAGGACCCGCGGCGGCAGGCCGCGCTGAAAACCGCGCTGCAGGAGGTCGAGAAGAGCTTCGGCAAGGGGTCGGCTATGCGCTTGGGCGACAAGCCCGCGCAAGACGTCGAGGTCATCCCCACCGGGTCTCTTGCACTGGATATGGCCTTGGGAATAGGCGGGCTGCCCCGTGGCCGCATCGTGGAGATCTACGGTCCGGAATCCTCTGGCAAGACGACACTGGCGCTGCATGTGGTCGCCAATGCGCAGAAGAACGGGGGAGTGGCGGCGTTCATCGACGCCGAGCACGCCTTGGACCCGGTTTATGCCAAGCATTTGGGCGTGGACACGGACTCGCTGATTGTCTCGCAGCCTGACAACGGCGAGCAGGCGCTCGAGATCGCCGACATGCTGATTCGTTCTGGCGCGCTGGATGTCATCGTCATCGATTCGGTGGCGGCGCTGGTGCCCAAGGCCGAAATCGAAGGCGAGATGGGCGACAGCCACGTTGGCTTGCAGGCGAGGCTGATGAGCCAGGCGCTGCGCAAGATGACCGGTGCACTGGCGCAGGCCGGTACCACCGCCATCTTCATCAACCAGTTGCGCGAGAAGATCGGCGTGTTCTTCGGCAGCCCCGAGACCACCACCGGCGGCAAGGCGCTGAAGTTCTATTCCTCGGTCCGCTTGGACATCAGGCGCATTCAGACGCTGAAGAACGGCGATGAGGCCGTGGGCAACCGCACCAAGGTCAAAGTGGTGAAGAACAAGATGGCGCCGCCCTTCAAATTCGCCGAATTCGATGTGCTTTACGGCGAGGGCATCTCGAAGGAAGGCTCCGTGCTGGACATGGCGCTGCAATGCAATGTGGCGAAGAAGTCCGGCTCTTGGTTCACCTACGACGGCGAGCAGCTTGGCCAGGGCCGCGAGAACGTGCGGCAGTTCATGAAGGACAATCCGGCGATTACCGATGAGATTGAGCGCAAGGTGAAAATCGCCTTCGGTCTGCTTCCCGACGACACGCCGGACCCTGACGATGCCGATAACGCAGCTGGTGGTGATGCAGACGGCGGTGATGCGGCTCATGACGCAACCAGCGCGGGCGAGTCAGGCGACTCCAAGGCCAAAGCCCCAAAGGCTGCCGCAGCCAAGGCATAGCCGATGATTAGCGCCGAAGAGTTCCTGAGCAGCCACACGCCTGTTGTCGAAGAGGGCGAACCGGAGACGGAGCAGCCCGAAAGGCGAGCCAAAGAGACTGATTTGGCAGCCCAAGGCGATGCGGCAGGGAAAACCACTCAGGGTGGGGCAGCTGCGCCCCTGCGGCATGCCGGTTCCTTCGGCGCGCAGACTGATGATGCTGAAGCTGCCGGTTCTGGCATTGCTGGGCACGCTCACGGCGCTGGGCATGCTCATGACGCTGGGTCTGGAACGGCATCATCGTATGGTTTGCACGGTGTCAGTCGCAGCAGTTTCGGCCACTCTGGCTTCCGCGATGCGCATTCGCGGAAGCCGTATGGTGGCACGCGCCGGTCGCGCAGACACGCGCGAAACCCCGACGACACCTCGCCCAGGGCGCAATCCCGGGGGCAGCGCGGGCCTGATGATCCGCAGAGTCTCGATGCATGCCGGGAGGCGGCGCTGACGCTGCTGGATGCTGCGGCGCGCCCATCCGGGGCGTTGCGAACACGCTTGCTTGGCAAAGGCTATGCATCAGACGTTGTCGAAGAGGTCATCGAGCGGTTGAGCGCGGTGAATCTTATCGATGACCGGGCGTATGCGCAATCAGCGGTCCGCTACTGCATCGGGCGGATGTACGGGCGACGCGGTGCCATCAACGAACTCGTGCGCAAGGGAGTCGAACGGCCGTTGGCCGCCGAGGTCGTGGATGAAGCAGACAAACACGGTGCGTTCGAGGAATCGGCGTGGGAGCTTGGGCGTTCCGTCGAACACAAAACGCGTGGGCTTGATCGCCAGGTGCGCAAACGCCGTTTGTGGAGCGCCGGCGGGCGCAAAGGGCATGACCCGGCGGTGCTGCAGATCGTGGCGCATGAGCTGTTTGACGTTAGCGCTGACGTTGCTGCTGACGATGGGGCGAATACCGCCGAACGTCGCTGAACGATTGAACGATAAGGAGTGTTGAGACCCCTCATACCCCGGGTTCTGTCGTGCGCCAAAGCGCACGGATGGCCATCCATCTCGACCTGACGTTGCCGCCAGGCTCTAGCAGCCTACCCGAAGGCCCGAGCGAGCAGCTCGTTACGCCTTCTGCTTGGCCTTGCTCCCGATGAGGCTTGCCATGCGACCCACTGTTACCAGGGGCCCGGTGGTCTCTTGCACCGCCGTTTCACCCTTACCCGGCCATGCGGCCAGGCGGTCTGTTCTCTGTTGCGCTATCTCTCAGGTCGCCCTGGGCGGACGTTATCCGCCATCGTGCCCTGTGGAGCCCGGAAGTTCCTCAGACCCGCCATAAGCGTGTCCGCGGCCACCGAAGGATCTCAACCGCTTCATTGTAGCAAGACTTTCGGTGTCGATTGCATAACGTTCGCGAAACGAGTTGTTTGCCGCGAGTCTTTGCTGCGTTAACCCAAGCTTCGATTACAATGAGTCGTACCCGGACAGTGAAGACGCCGTCCGACACATATAGCGGGAAACCGCTTGAGATAGGAGGTCCACATGGAAATCGTCGTAACCGGACGTCACACGCAGATCAAGCAGAGGTTCCGCGATGTCGTCGAAAGCAAGATGAATCGTGTGACCGCCATCGCCCCGGACGCACAGCGCGCGCAGATCGTGCTTTCACATGAGGGCAATCCTCGTCAGGCGGACACGGCCGAACGCGTGGAAATCACCGTGATCGCAGGTCGCTCCGTCGTACGTGCCGAGGCATCGAGCACCGATGAGTTCAGCGCGCTTGACATGGCGCTGGATAAATTGACGCTGCGGCTGCGCCGTACGCGCGACCGGCGCAAGGACCATCGCCGTGGCTACACCAACCCGGCCCCGGTCGATCTGGGAACCATCCTCCCGCCCGAGGAGCCGGAGGCAGAGCCCGAAGAGCCGAACAACAGTCCCCAGGCCGCCATCGCTTCTGAGTTGGGACCCGGCGAATCCGTCGAGGTGCAGGTCGGCGACACTCCGATTGTGATTCGCCGCAAGCTGCACGTCGCCGATCCGATGACCATCGACGAGGCGCTGTACGAAATGGAACTGATCGGCCACGATTTCTTCCTCTTCGTCAATAAGGAGACGGGCCGTCCATCGGTTGTCTATCACCGTCACGGATGGAGCTACGGCGTGTTCGAGATCGATACCGCCGACAACGTCGCCAAAGTCACCAAGGGCTGAAAACCGGCATAGGGAGTCAACCTGGAATTCAGACCTAGGGAATTCGCCTTCAGCGAGCGTGTTCCCGGGGAATGATGGCAGAAATCCCGCAAAACTAACAAGGACGAGGGGCCGTGCATCAATGCGATGTACGGCCCCTCGTTACGTCTCAGATGCGGGCGGCGAGCGTCAGGCCGGATTATAGGCTGTAAGAAGCCGTGGAGTGAACCCCAGACATCGTACGAAAGGAGATGAAAGGGGGCTGCTGCACGAATCGACGCCAGCCTGTCATGAAAATCGGCGCACTCGCGTACTATATAGACTGTTTGTGCCCGGCCCAACGGTGCCGGGGTATGCTCGTTTTAACGAACAAGACGGATCAGGGAGCAAAAACGTGGTAGACATCGTCGACAAGGCGCTTCGTATGGGCGAAGGCCACCAGATCAAGAAGCTGGAGAACGTGGCGAAGGCCGTGAACGCTCTTGAGGATAAGATATCCGCATTGAGCGACGACGAGCTCAAGGGGCAGACCGCCAAATTCAAGAAGCGGATTGCTGATGGGGAAAGCCTTGACGATCTGATGCCCGAAGCCTTCGCCACGGTGCGCGAGGTTTCCAAGCGCACGCTCGGCCAGCGCCATTTCGATGTGCAGCTCATGGGCGGCGCGGCGCTGCATTGGGGCAATATCGCCGAAATGAAAACAGGTGAAGGCAAGACACTCGTGGCTACGCTGCCCGCGTATTTGAATGCGCTTGGCGGCAAGGGCGTCCACGTGGTCACCGTCAACGATTATCTGGCGAGCTACCAGAGCGAGCTGATGGGGCGTATCTTCCGCTTCCTGGGGCTTACCGTCGGCTGCATCATCACCGATCAGAAGCCTGCCGAGCGTCGCAAGCAGTACAACGCCGACATCACCTACGGCACCAACAACGAGTTCGGCTTCGACTACCTGCGTGACAACATGGCATGGGAGAAGAACGAACTGGTGCAGCGCGGGCATAACTTCGCGATCGTCGATGAGGTGGACTCCATCCTTATCGATGAGGCCCGTACCCCGCTCATCATCTCCGGCCCGGCCGAAGGCGACGTGACGCGCTGGTACCGCCAGTTCGCGCGGCTGGTCCCCAGGCTTACCCGCGACGAGGACTATGAGGTCGACGAGAAGAAGAAGGTCGTCGGCATCCTCGATCCAGGCATTACGAAGGTCGAGGACTTCCTCGGCATCGACAACCTGTACGAACCCAGCAACACGGCGCTGATTGGCTACCTCAACAACGCCATCAAGGCCAAGGAACTCTTCCTGCGAGACAAGGACTATGTCGTGACGCACGGCGAGGTCCTCATCGTCGACGAGCACACTGGCCGCATCCTGTCCGGACGCCGCTACAACGAGGGCCTGCACCAGGCCATCGAGGCCAAGGAAGGCGTCGAGGTCAAGGCCGAGAACCAGACCTTCGCCACCATCACCCTGCAGAACTACTTCCGCATGTACGACAAGCTCTCGGGCATGACCGGCACCGCCGAAACCGAGGCGGCCGAATTCATGGGCACCTATAAGCTTGGCGTGCTGCCGATTCCGACGAACCGCCCGATGGTGCGCCAGGACAAGGACGACCTGATCTTCCGCACCAAGAAGGAGAAGCTCACCGCCATCGTCAAGGACGTGGCCAGGCGCCATCTCAAGGGCCAGCCGGTGCTGCTGGGCACCGCCTCGGTCGAATCCTCCGAAATTGTCTCCTCGCTGCTTGATGTCGCCGGCATCGAGCATCAGGTCCTCAACGCGAAGCAGCATGGACGCGAGGCTGCGGTCGTCGCCGTCGCCGGACGCAAGGGCGCCGTCACCGTGGCCACCAACATGGCCGGACGAGGCACCGACATCATGCTCGGCGGCAATGTCGAGTTCCTGGCCGATCAGAAGCTCAAGTCCGAAGGCTATTCGCCTGACGACACCCCGCAGGAGTACGAGGATCGCTGGCCCGGCACGCTCGCCGAGATGAAGGCGCAGGCCAAGGGCGAGCATGAGGAGGTCACCGAGCTCGGCGGCCTGTACGTGCTGGGCACCGAACGTCACGAGTCGCGGCGTATTGACAACCAGCTGCGCGGCCGTTCGGGGCGTCAGGGTGACCCGGGCGAGTCCCGGTTCTACCTGAGCCTCGAAGACGACCTGATGCGCCTGTTCAACACGCAGCTCGTCGCCCGCGTCATGACCAAGGGCATGCCTGAAGGCGAGCCGATCGAGTCGAAGAGCGTCTCCAAGGGCGTGCGCACCGCGCAGAAGTCCGTGGAATCGCGCAACTTCGAAATCCGTAAGAACGTGCTCAAGTATGACGACGTGATGAACAAGCAGCGCAAGGTCATCTACGCCGAGCGTCAGGCGGTGCTCAAGGGCGAGGACATCCACGAGGATGTCGAGCGCTTCATCGCCGACACTGCGGAAAGCTATATCAAGGGTGCCAACAACGGCTCCGACAAGCCGAAGGACTGGGACTGGGAGGGGCTGTTCAAGGCCCTGAACATGGTCTTCCCGGTCGGCGTCGACATGGACGAGGCCAAGAAGAAGGTCACTGACCTAAAGCACGAGAAGGCCGTCGAGGCGCTGCGTGACATCTTCGTCGAAGACGCCAAAGCCCAGTACGCCGAATTCGAGAAGAAAATCGGCGCCGAAGGCCTGCGTCAGCTCGAACGGCGTGTCGTGCTCGCGGTGCTTGACCGCAAATGGCGTGAGCATCTCTACGAGATGGACTATCTCAAGGATGGCATCGGCCTGCGCGGCATGGGCCAGCGCGACCCGCTGGTCGAATACCAGCGCGAAGGCTACCAGATGTACAACTCGATGATCGAGGCCATCAAGGAGGAAAGCGTCCAGCTGCTCTTCCATGTCGACGTCGAGCAGGTCGCCCGCACCGAGGACCTGGAAACCGAGCAGGACGAGGATGCTGCGGTCGATGCGGCTCAATCGGCACTTGGTATTGCCTCGTCTTCTGAGGAGACCGGCGAGGCCAGTGACGCGGTGGCGATCAGCTCCGAGCCAGGCGACCCCGATGCTGCTTCTACCCAGGACAGCGACGAGGACGACAGCGCCCAGCCCGGCATCGTCGGTCCGGCTCCGCTCAGCCACGCCGAGGGCAAGGTTCCTGCGAGCAAGCGGCCCAAGAGCGAGGAATCGAAGACGGCATGGTCGGACGGGAAGACCTTCCCCGGCACCTCCAAGAACGCGTCGTGCCCGTGCGGCTCGGGGCGCAAGTACAAGATGTGCCACGGTCAGAACGAGTGACGGCGAAGCGATGACACGCTGAGCTGCGATTCAACAGCAGGCAATCGAACAGTCGGCAATTGAACGGCCATCAATTGAACGGCCATCAATTAAATGACGCAGGGCGGCGAACACTGGCAACGGTGCTCGCCGCTTTGCTATTCGCATGGTGATGTCTGCTAGGCACAGTCATGTGTTTGAGTAGGGGAAAACGCAGGGATATGCCCAGCAGAACCAACATATGGAAACGCGAAAACATTCTGTGACGGGAAGACAGTAGAATAGGGCATCGTCATGGCGCTGTGCCATGAGCAGCAGCATCACGCCTCAGGGAGGGCTTATGTCCGAGATCACATGGAAGTCGATTCTCACGAAGCTGGTCGGTGGCGACCACTTGAACGCACAGGAGTCTCGATGGTTCGTGGATGACCTGATGAACGGCGACGCCAATCCGGCAGCTGTCGGTGCCGTGCTGGCGATGCAGCAGCAGCTTGGACTGACCGCCGATGAGATTTCAGGAGCTTCGCAGGCCATGGTCGCGCATGCCGTGCCGCTGCATGTGGGCGGCGAGCTCACCGACATCGTGGGCACCGGTGGCGATGGCGCCGCGACGGTGAATCTGTCGAGCATGGGTTCGGTGGTCGCTGCTGCGGCCGGCGTCAAAATCGTCAAGCACGGCAACCGCGCCGCCTCCTCGAAGTGCGGTGCCGCCGATGTGCTCGAAGCCTTGGGTCTTCCGCTTGACCTCGAACCGCAGGCCGTAGCCGAAATCGGCGACGAGGTGGGCATCACCTTCGCCTTCGCCAAGACCTTCCATCCTTCGATGCGCTTCGTAGGTCCGGTGCGTTCTGCGCTGGGCATTCCGTGCGTGTTCAATGTGCTCGGTCCGTTGACCAACCCCGCCAAGCCGCAGCATGTGGCCATCGGCTGCGCAGACCGCAAGCTCAGCCCTTTGATGGCGCAGGTGTACGCCGAGCACGGGCAGAGCGGCATGGTCTACACCTCGCACGAAGGCCTGGACGAGCTGGCACCGACGGGGCCGGTGTCCGTGTGGGAGATTGCCGATGGCAAAGTCACCGAGATTGAATTCGACCCGGTGGAGCAGCTGGGACTTGAACGCATCGATGTCAGCGCACTCAGGGGAGGGGAGCCGGAGCTCAATGCCTCCATCTTCCGCCGCTTCCTTGCGGGCGAGGGCGTGTCGTCGCGTTCGACGGCGTTGCTCAACGCCGCGTCGGCCATCGTGGCCGATGGACATCTGGTGCCGCAGGGCGATTTCATCGAGCGTTTCAAGGCAGCCTACGCGATCGCGGAGCAGACCGTCGACTCCGGTGCGGCTCAGGCGCTGCTCGACCGCTGGCTCGCCGCAGCTCAGGCCAAGCGCTAGCGGGTCGAACGAGTCAGACTCTGGCGCCGTCGTCAAAATAGTCATCGCGGGTCTGCGAGGATCCGCGATGACGGGCGATGAGTCCTGCGCCGCCAATGAGTGCGCAGGGGCCGAAGAACATGCCCAGTATGCCCGTGTACTGGTGGAAGAACACCGACGCGATGGTGCCGGCGATGCCGACGAGCAGCAGCCCCCAGAACACCAGTGTCGTGGCATCGATATGACCGATTTTCGGGTTCGGCGGCACGAAGTCGTCCTGCGCGTCGAGCATATCGTCGGCATCCAGCCAGCTTGAGGCTGTGAAATCGCGTGGGCCGTGGCTGGCGCTCGGCATGTCGTCGGCGAAGGTTCCCTCATCGAGGTCGCTGACCGAGAGCAGCGCCTCCTTCTCCTTGCGCTTGGCATGCTTCTCGAACTGCTTCGCGCTGCGGGAATGCGCGACATCACCCAAATCGTCGGCATGGCTGCTCTCGAACTCGGCCCACAGCTCGTCGGCGTTGGCAGCGTCGGCGGCGTCGGCCTTATCGCCGTCAGCGGCATTATTGACGCCGTTCGAGCCGTTTTTCGGCGTGGAGTTTGGACTCGTATCTTCGCCGTTGCTATTGTTGAGTTCAGTCATAGGCACCACTCTAATAGAGGTGCCGTAACAACTTGGCGCATCACGACCATGCCGCTGCACATAAGGCGGTGGCCGTCGAACGCCGCGCGAAAGGGAGAGCCATGCTCTACTGGTTGTTCGTCAAGGGACTCGGCCCCGTCGCCCGCTGGCGCATGAACCCGTCAAGCCGAGGAGTCGAGAACATTCCCAAGCAAGGCGGCGCGATCATCGCCTCGAACCATCTTGCCGTCATCGACGATGCGCTGATACCGTTGACCAGTCCGCGCATGATTCACTTCATGGGCAAGGCCGAATACTTCGAAGGCAAAGGTATCAAAGGCAAATTCCAGAAATGGTGGTTCACTTCGGTGGGAGTCTTCCCTGTGGATCGCTCTGGTGGCTCCAAATCCTTGGGTGCGCTGGCGCATGCTCGTGAAATCCTCGAAGCAGGGCATCTCTTCGGCATCCATGTCGAAGGCACGCGCAGCCCCGACGGGCGGCTCTACCGAGGCCATGTCGGTGTGGCGAAGCTGGCGCTGGAAACCGGCTGCCCGATCATTCCCACGGCCGTCATCGGCAGCCGCGAGCTGCAGAAGCCGGGGCAGGTGATTCCGTCAAAGGGCGATTCGATGGTGATTTATGGCAAGTCGATCACCGTGGCGAAGAAGGAACCAGACGATATCACGCATGATGAGCTGCGCTCGCTGACCGACCGTGTGACCGAGGCCATCCGCAAGCTCAGCGGCCAGGACTATGTCGACGAATACGCCCAGAAGGTCAAGGCGCGGCTGCAGGCGCAGGAGTCGCCGTCAGACACTGCAGAGCATGAGACGCGCTGACAGGAGCAGGAGTAGGAGCGCCGAGGAAGGCGGCAACGGGGACGTAGGGCTATTTATTGGTGTGTTCCTGCTGCAGTATCTTCCTTAAGCACGCGCACGTGGATGCTGTCGGCGAATGAGAATTGCAGGGTAATTGGGGCGGCAGCAGGTTGGTCGTTTAAGCCGGAATCGATACTTTCCGAGCTGTTTGCCGAAACCGGTGAATGCAATTGGGAGAGCGTCATGGTGCCGGACGTCTTGTCTTGGTTCTCGACGCGCAGCGTTGTACCGATGGTGATGTGCTGGGCATCGAAGTAGCGTAGCAGCTCGGGATCCTCGTCGCTGACGCGCTCGATGGTGACGGCTGCGCCGGCTTCTACCTCGGACAGCGGGGTTTCGGCGACGTTTGGCATCGAACCATCGGCACGGGGAATCGGGTCGCCGTGGGGGTCGGTCGCGGGGTGACCGAGCATATCGTCAATGCGATCGATCATCATGTCCGAAGCGGCGTGTTCCAGTGCATCGGCTTCGGCGTGCACTTCGTCCCACGAGTAGTGCAGCGCGCTGACGAGGAAGGTCTCTAGCAGCCGGTGCCGGCGCACCATAGCCAGCGCGTACTGCTCGCCGGTGTCGGTCAGTTCGATGGCACCATAGGGGTCGTGCCGGGCATAGCCGCCCGAGACGAGGCGGGCCACTGCACCGGAGACGGTTGAAGGCCTGACATGCGCCTTGTTCGCCAGATCCGAGGGCTGCACAGGGGTGCGCCCCCATTCGTGGAATCCCCAGATGACCTTGAGATAGTCCTGCGCATTGGGGGAGAGGTCCTGTAATGTCATAACCCACCAGTGTATGCGGCCGCCTGCCATACGCGACACGGCTAGGTTAGACGCGTCATGTGAGATCGTTCACTTCGCGTCGGGCTTGAAACTGCCCATGCGGCGCGCGATGCCGGTATCGTCGTAAGTGTTATAGGCAATACAGTGTCATAAGTGCAAGTGGCATAATCAGCACAGTGTCATGAGCACGGCTGGCCGCATATCGACCGGCGACATGCGGCTGCGGCGTCAACGCCGCGCTGCAGCCCGGAACAATCGCTCGCGAAGGAGTTATGAACATGGCAAAGGCTATCGAAGAGGCCAAGGTACTGATCATCGTACAGAACTGGGGCATCGAGGAGACTGAGATGACGCGGCCGCTGCGCGATCTCAAGGCCGCAGGGGCACAGGTGACTCTGGCGGCTGCATCGCTGGACCCTGTTGAAACCGTGCAGCATGACCGTTATGAGGGCGAAACCGTGCAGCCTGATGCGACCTACGACAGCGTGAATGCGGCGGATTACGATCTGCTGGTCGTTCCCGGCGGCACCTGCAATGTGGACCGTCTGCGTGTCGCTCCGGCCGCCATCAAGCTCGCGCAGGACTTCGCCCATGCCGGCAAGCCCATCGCCGCGATTTGCCACGGCCCGTGGCTGCTGGTCAACGCCGGGCTGCTGCCGGGCAAGACCTCAAGCAGCTGCCGCTATATCAAGGCCGATATCGAGAACGCAGGCGGCACGCAGGTCGATGAGGTGCTGCATGTGTGCAATGCCAACGGCTGGCGCCTGATCTCCTCGCGCAAGCCCGACGACCTCGATGCTTTCGTTGGCGCAATCAAGGACACGCTCACCGAGTAATGTGAGGTGTGGCTGGTGAGAGTTGCGGCTAGTGAGTCTCAGCGTGTCACGGTTGAGGACGGCTGACAGAGCAAGGGGATGACGAACGCTCAGCCAAAGTCAGCCAAAGATTGCAGCGCCGTCTTTGACCATGATGATGGAAATGAGGAACAGAATCCACACCGCATCGACCATAAGGTCATAATTGAGGCGGTAGTAAGTCTTGAGGCCCGCACGATCAGGCAGATGCTGCACGCTGGCCGTGGCGTGGGAGAGCGCCATGAACTGGATTGTGGTGGAGAACATGAGTACGAGGCACCACGGGCACAGGGCGCGGATGACGAAAACCGACTGGGTGAACAGCCAGTAGGCGTAGAGCAACGCGAACAGCCCACCGAACCAGGTGGCGGCGGCGAACCAGCGCGGTATGCGGATGCGGGCCAGGCCGATGACGGCGATGGTGACGAACACGCTTTCCGCCGCGATGCCGAAGAAGGCATTGGGGTAGCTCAGCCCGTTGAATTTGACGATTTCGGACTGCCAGGATTCGGCGACCGTCGAGCACGACAGCACGCTGTTGACATCGCAGTCCAGCAGCTTCTTGGGGTTATGGGCCAATTGGAGCGTCTCTGCTGACAGAATCAGCGACACCAGCAACGCTATGAGCGAAAACGCCAGCATGACCGCATAATTCCAGGTCGCGCTGTGGCGCAGCCCGGCCAGCGCGGGCGTGAACGGGGTAAGCGGCGAGCGTGAAGCGGGGGCAGGGACAGCGCTCCTGTGCAGCGCAGCGGCGTCAGACTCTGTGGTATCAGACGCTGTGGCATCAGCGACTACTGCTGTTACAGCGTCTGCGGCGTTCGTTCCGCTATCGGATAGGGCTGGGTTCTTGATGTCGTCCACAATGGTCCTTCTGTTGTTCCTCAACAAGTGATGTCGCTGTGATGAATCGCCGTATGATCATGACGCTGCCGTGTGCCGTTATGCGTTATGGCAGCCTCACGATTGCGGCGACATGATGACATTTACGCCTTCATATGCGCTTGTTTGCTGTGTCACAGCTTACGATGGTTGCATGACGTATGACGATTGTGCCGAGCGTCCGCAAACCGGCTGGGATATGCACTGCCACACGGTCTTTTCCGATGGCACGGAGACTCCCGAAGAGCTGGTCCGGCAGGCCAAAGCAATGCAGCTGCTCGGCGTGGCGATAACCGATCACGACACCACCAGCGGGTGGGTTCCCGCCCAGCGCGCCGCAGAGCGGCTGGGGCTGCCGTTGCTGCGCGGCACCGAAATCACTGCCGAATTCGACCGGACCTCTGTTCACATGCTCGCCTACCAATATGATCCGAACAGCCCGCATATCGCCGGCATGTTCGCCAGAACCCGCGATGGCCGCGTCCGCCGCGCCAAGATCATGGTGGAGCGGCTGTCCGAGGACTTTCCAATCACTTGGGACGGCGTACTCGATCAGGTCAAGGAAGGGTCACGCACCACGATTGGCCGGCCGCACATCGCCGATGCGCTGGTCGCCGCTGGTGTCTACGACACGCGCTCCGAGGCTTTTCAGGGGGCGGTAAATGGGCGCAGCAAGTATTACGTGCCCACGGCTTCGCCGACAGCGCTGGAAGTGGTGGATGCTGTACGCGAGGCCGGCGGTGTGAGCGTCGTCGCGCATCCGGCCGACACCAGCCGCAATCGCGTGCTGCTCAGCGACGAGCAGATTCACGCGCTGGTAGATGAGGGATTGGACGGGCTGGAAGTGTGGCATCGCGGCAACGCGCCAGCGCAACGCCTCCGGCTGCTTGCCCTCGCGCAGCGCTACGGGCTGCTGACCACCGGAGGGTCGGACTGGCACGGCAAAGGCAAGCCGAATCTGCTAGGCGAGAATGTGACCGATCCTGAGACCGTGGCGCAGATCATCGAGCGAGGGGCGATTGATCCGATTAACCCATCGGGAGCTTCATCGCTTGGCTAGTTTCGGCCGGCGTGTGCATTGAAAACCGAAAAACAACACCGAAAAACAATGCGTGGGCATGAAATCCATTGTAAAAACAACAGTCTCATGCTCACGCATTGCAGGTATGCTCAGGAGTGATTCGAAGCAATCGCCTGGTCGCAGCGCCGCTTGGTCACAGCGCGCCGAAGCCGACGGCGTGTCGCGTTTCGGAGCCGATCGTGGCATAGCCGAGGGCGCGGCCGGGTACCAGGATGCGGCGGCCCTTGCTGTCCGTGATGTCGATCATGGTCTGGTTGGCCACTGCATCGGCAATAAGCGAACCGATCTTTTCAGCGCTTTCGTCGCTGCTGAAATTCACCGGCCGCGCCACGTTCTGGATGCCCAGTTCGATATCCATCATTACTCCTTGTTGTTATCATTCAAACTTGCGTTCACAGCATTCGCTGCGCGTCACACGTGTCGCATATGAGACTCGTATGACGCGCAGCTTCGTTATGTCCCTAGCCATTGTGCCCGCACCCAGCGCTTTACGCTTTCGGCGTGGTGTCATTCGTGTCGTCGACTGACTGCGCGTCGGTTGACTGCGCGTCGCCAGAAACGAGGTTCGTGCTATTCGCACCGCCTGAGCTGACCGTTCCGGCACTGCCAGACTTCTGCGGTGCACTGCCTGATTCCTGCCGAGCATTCGCGTCGTAATCGGGATACTCGTTGCGGTCGGGATAGATATGCACGCCGCTGCTCGTCGTGTCGTCCGGGTCGAAGCCGTCCAGGCCCTCCTGCGCATCGCGCAAGGCGCGCTGCTCGCGTTCGAGTAGCGGGATGACGATGGTGGAGGTGTCGCTGGGGCTGAATGAGCCGCCATCGAACGTGTCATCATTGAAGGCGTCGTCGCTGCCAGTCAAACCGTTGGAACCCTGCGGGCGCTGCAATGACGAAGGAGCAATGGCCATCGTCGCCGATGAAGAGTGCTGCCTGGACTGTCCGAACTGCTTGGACTGCCTGCTCGACTGCACCGGACGGTCTGCCGTGGAATCCGAATCAACAGGCGCGGCTGTCCGGCTCGCCTGTGCCGAACCGGTTCTGTCCGATTCGCCGGTGGCGTCCATCTGCCCGGTTCCGTCGCCGTCTTGAGATTCGCCGGCACGTTCCTGTTCTGCGGCTTCGAGAGCGGCGCGGCGGCGCTCCGACTCGGAAAGCAGCGTGCCGACTGTGATGGTTGACGGTGCCTGACCCGGTGTGGCATGCGCGGAACGTACGGCAGGGGCGGCAGCGGCGTGACTCTGCGTCGCCACGGCGAGCTGATGGGCCAGCCGTTCGACCTGCGCCTTGAACTGCATGATCTTGGCATTGTCGGCGTGGTTGAGCGCCTGAATGAATTCGCCGACCTGCTCCATCTGCAGCCACAGGTTCGCGCGCAGCATAATCAGATCGTCCAGCCGCGACCCCAGCATGCGCCCGTAGGCCGTCAGCACGGCGTTGCGATGCGGCTCGTCAAGCTTGGCGAAGGTCCACGCCAGATCGCGCGCCGGATCGTTCACCTGCATGTCCTGCCAGTTGGTGACGGCGGTGATGGTGGAATCCGAGAAGAGGAAATCGCCGTCCGAGAAGCCGCCATGCACTGGGCAGGTGGCGAATGACCACAGGCCTTCGGTTTCCAATATGCGCGACCAGCTTGCGGTAATCGACGATGGAATATGGCCGGCCTGACGCAGCCGCTTGATCCAAGCGGTGAGCTGGGCGCGAATCTGCCCAGTGGAGAACGCCGGATATTTCCCCTCCTGCAGGAAGGTCGGACGCAGCCGGTGAATCGCGCCGATGGCGGTACCGACGCTTGCGCTGTCATCCAAAGTGAGCAGATCAAGCGGGCGGGACTGCCCATTGTGATGCGTGGCGACCAGAACCGCCGTGCTGCCGGTGACCCCCCGATCCGACGCGCCATCTTCGAACGCGAGCACGTTATCCATCGCGAATCCCAAGCCCCCGGGCTCCCTCGCCTTCGTCAACGTGTTCGCGGCATGCACGCGCCGCGCCAGACGTTTTTTGCCGGTCTCGGTATCGGAGGCGAAAACATCGTACAGGGCTCCGGAATTGTCTTGCACAACCGCCAGATCGATGCCCATCGCCTCATCCGTGGCGTTATTCTGCTCGCTGTTGCGTGCTCCGGCCACGGCGATGCTCGGCATGGCCGCCGATGCGAGTGCCGCCAACATGAGATTGCGTCGTTGATTCACACCTCCACACTAATACATAGGCGTCTAAAACCAACACGGTATGCCAATTTCTGGCGTTACCGGCTTGCGAATTTCGTCCTGCCCATACCGCTGAAGGTGCAAGCGCGGACAGCGCGAGGACTCAACGAGGGCACGGACAGCGTGCCATTAGGGGGTGCGGCTGACACAATGGCAGCTATGAATGCATCAGCCGAAGCCATCGTGCAGGGACTTGACGACGCCCAACTGGCCGCCGCCACGACCCTGCACGGCCCGGTGCGCATCATCGCCGGGGCCGGCGCGGGCAAGACGCGCACCGTGACGCGCCGCATCGCCTACGCCTGTGCGAGCGGGGCCTGGGACCCTACGCGCACGCTCGCGGTGACCTTCTCGGTCAAGGCGGCGGCTGAAATGCGCTCGCGGCTCGCCTCCTTAGGCGTTGGCGAACAGGTGACGGCTTCGACTTTCCACGCGGCGGCGCTCCACCAGCTGCGCCAGGTCTGGCCGGATATCTGCGAGGCGCCGTTCCCGCATGTGATTCGCGAGCCGGGCCGTGCCATCGACCAGTGCATGCGCCGGGTTCTGGGCACCGACCAGTTCGGCGACGCCGAAGTGCGCGCGATTCTGGCCGAGATCAACTGGTGCAAGGTGTCGCTTATCGCGCCGTCCGACTATTCGCGGGTATGCGCGGCCACGCATCGCCAGCCGCCCGCCGGCTTGGAAGTCGATCGGCTTGTCGATGTGATGCAGGAATACGAGCGCGTGAAGACCTCACATGGGGAGATTGACTTCAACGATATTCTGCTGCTGACCTGCCACATCCTCGATGACTTCCCGGAGGAAGCCGCGCATATCCGCGCCGCTATCGGCTGGCTCACCGTGGACGAGTACCAAGATGTTTCGCCGCTGCAGCACCGGCTGATGAGCCTGTGGCTGAACGGCAATCGCGATGTGTGCGTGGTGGGGGACCCCGCGCAGACCATCTACTCCTTCGCGGGGGCGAGTAGCTACGATCTGCTGGGCTTCGCCAGCGAATTCGCGCCGTTGAGCGCGGACATCGACCTCGGCATCGACTACCGCTCCACGCCGCAGGTCGTAGGCTGCGCGAATCGCGTGCTCGCGTCGGCAGCCAATCGCGAGGATTATCTCAAACTGTCGGCGCTCAGGCCAGGCGGCGCGCGGGTGGGCAGAACCGTTTACGACGATGATGACGAGGAGGCGCGTGGCGTGGCGATGCGCATCGCACGCATGGTTTCCCAGGGCGCTGCGCCGGACGATTTCGCCGTGCTCACTCGGATTAACGCCCAGCACCGGGTCGTCTGCCGCGCGTTGCGTGAGCAAGATCTGCATTATCGGGTGCGCAGAGATGCGGGCTGGCAGCATTCGGCGCTTGAAGACGAGGGCGCGGGGATGGAACATGCGCAGGGCCAGGCGCGGCAGGAGGCCTTGGAGCAGATTGGCGCGGGTGGTCAACAGGGCACCCAACAAGGCACCCAACAAGGGGTGACGCTGTCCACTATTCACGCGGCCAAGGGCTTGGAGTTCAAGCACGTCTTCATCATCGGATGCTCGGAGGGCCTGCTGCCGTTCAGCTCGCCCAGCCCTGGCGAGCAGCTTGAGGAGGAGCGGCGTCTCATGTACGTCGGCGTGACACGTGCCGAGGACACGCTGCACCTGTCATACGCGCGTCGCAAGGACTCGTCGGGCGGCATCGCCCGTGCGCCGAGCCGCTTTCTGTGAGGGGGAGCGTGCCTAGGGCCGTCAGAATCTAGCTGTCAGCACCTAATGTGCGCTCTGCGTGAGTCCTGTCTGCGGTCAATGCCCCTTTCGTGACGCTGATTCGCCTTTAGCGTCACGAAAAGGGCATCAGCTGCCCGATAATGCCCCTTTCGTGACGCTAATCCAAGCTAATAGTCACGAAAGGGGCACTCGATGATAGAGGCGTCGATTATGGGCACCGCAACATGGGCAGATGAGGCGTCGATGAGCTAGCTGAATATATTCCTAGGCCGTGGGCTTGTCGTCGTCTGAGTCGCTATCGCCTGAGTCGTCGTCACCCAAGTTGCTATCAGCATCATCCCCGGGATCCTCGCCGAGCAGCTTGCTCAGCTCGGCGTCCCAGTCGATTGCCGGCTCCTTTGTGGTTCCTTCGATGGCCTTGCTGCCAACCGGAGCCGCATCCGTCGATGTGGAGGATGTAGCGTCTGTGGCGTTTGCGGCGGTGATAGCGGCATCGTCGCCTGGTAGCTTGGGAAGCAGATCGGGGTGGCCCCATTTGGCGTCGCGCGCCTCGGCACCGTCGACGCTGCCAATGGTTTCCCAGAGCGCCGCAGCCTCGCGCATGCGCTTGGGCCGCAGCTGCATGCCAAGCA
>NZ_JALCUA010000018.1:0-25461 GCF_022655035.1 Bifidobacterium tibiigranuli
AGTTCGGCGATGCGCGACACCAGCTCGTCGCGAATCGCCCATTGCAGCTCCATGCGGGTCGTCACCTGCATCTGCAACGCCATGCGGTACAGCACGATTCTGGCGGGCACGCCATGCTGGGCGGGGAAGCTGCGCGATGTCGTGCTCGACGTATCCTGCCACACATCGTCCTGTACGGGCGGCACATCCTCGACGGCGAATTGCACGGGCTTGATCAGCTGCGGCCATGCCGAGGACAGCCGTCTGATCTGCGAGGCCACGATATCGTCGAAAAGTCCGCTTTTGGTGCGGTACTGGGGCAGGCGAACGCCGAACATAGGGGTGCGAACGCCCCGACCGTGACGGTTTCGGTAGACATGGGTTTGCCAAGGTACGCGCGACATGACATCCACGATAGGACGAGGCGGGGGCATTGCGATAGGATTATGAACCAGGTAAACGGACAATGGGGAGGAAGACATGGCTGTCAACCGCGTACCGGCATGGACCGAACTCGATATGAATGGGGTGGGGGCCAGGGCCAAAGTCGTCGCCTTCGACCTTGACAACACGCTGGCGCGCTCCAAGCGGCCGATGAGCGAGGAGATGGCCCAGCGCATCAGCGCGCTGACCTGCCTCATACCCGTGGCCATCATCACAGGAGGGCGTTTCGAGCTTGTCGATATCCAGGTGCTTTCCATGCTCGATGCCGGCGCATGCAGGGGCAACATGCATCTGATGCCCACCAGCGGCACGCGGTACTACCGCTGGAACGGCAGCGAATGGCATCGCGAATATGCCTATGACCTCAGCGCGGACGAGCGTCAGGCCGTGATCGCCGCCTTCGAGCGGCATGCCCGCGAATTGGGTTTGTGGGCCGAACATACATGGGGAGATCGCATCGAGGATCGTGGCAGCCAGATCACTTTCTCCGCGCTTGGGCAGGAGGCGCCCATCGAGGAAAAGGAAGCCTGGGACCCTGACAATGCGAAGAAGAACGCGCTGGCCGCTGCGGTGGGTGCTGAATTCCCTGAGCTCGCCGTGCATTCGGGAGGGGCCACCAGCGTCGATGTGTCGCGGCGCGGCGTCGACAAGGCCTACGCCATCGACCGTCTTTCCACGATGCTCGATGTGCCGGTCGATTCCATTGTGTACATCGGCGACCGCATGGACCCGGATGGCAATGACTATCCGGCAGCTATGGCCGGAACAATCGCCGTTCGCGTCACCGGCCCGCACGACACGCTCAAGGTGTGCGACGAGCTGATCGCGCGGCTGTCGTAGGGACTTGCGGCATGGATGAGGGCAGCGGCGGCGGATTCGCGTGGACGGTGGTTGCAGTGCGGCAGCGTCTAGCGCGCGGCATGCTTGGCGCGGTGCTCAATGCCGTGCTGCCACGCGGCTGCGCCGGCTGCGACATGCCCGATATGGTGCTGTGCCCTTCGTGTGAGGCCAGTTTCGCTCGGCCGCGCTGCTATGCGCTTGGGGGAGTGGAGATGGATTTCGGCTACGCTTGCGCAGCATACCGGGGTGCGGCGCGTCAGGCAGTTCTGGCGTGGAAGGACCACGGTGACGAGGAATGCACGCCGATGTTTGCGCAGGCGCTCGCAGCATTGGCGCTGCGTGTCGGTATAAGGGAATCTGTTCGCGGCCGGGAAATTCTTATTGTGCCCACGCCTTCTTCGTCGCGTTCCGTGCGGCGTCGCGGGCGATGGCATATGCTTCCGCTCGCGCGAAGGCTGGCACGGCTGCTGCGCGAAAGCGGCGTCAATGCGCGTGTCGCGCCGGTGCTGACGATGCGCGGCGTGGCACGCAAATCGGTGGAGATGCGCGGCTCGTCGCAGCGTGCGGGCAGGGTCGGCGGGCATATCGTCATGCGGCGCGGCGCTGATGTCGAAGGCTCGCTGGTGATGCTGGTCGATGATATCGTCACCACTGGCTCCACGATGCGTCAATGCGTCGGCGTGCTGGGGAGCGGCGGTGCCATCGTCCTCACCGCGCTTGCACTGGCGCAAGCAGGAGAATCGCAGCGCAACCCTGGTCGGCAGCCTGCGGTCAGACGAGGCGACGGCCTTCCTGTGGGTGAAAGCTGCCCGTGACCACACCCCAGACTGTTAAATCTTCAAGAGGCTCCGGCTGAAAATCCGGATAGGCCGGATTCTCAGCGTGCAGCACAGGACTGCCACCGTGCAGCCACAGTCGTTTCACGGTGAGTTCGCCATCGAGCATCGCGACGACCACATCGCCGTGACGGGCTTCAAGCGAGCGGTCGACCACGAGCAGATCGCCATCCCAGATGCCCGCGCCCTGCATCGAATCGCCCGCCACGGTGACGATATAGGTCGTATTGGGATGTGCAGTCACCTGCTCATCGAAGCTGAAGCCGCCAGCGAAATCGGGCTGAGCGGCCGAGGGGAAACCGGCATGAACTGATTCCAAGGCCATCGGCAGGCGCGTGGGGTAGCAGTGACGCCTATGCGACCGCACTAGTACCGCCGTGCAGTAGTAAGGTCGCTCGGTAGCAGCGGGCCAACGAGGGTGAGTGGATTCAGTGCGCGTAGGCCGAGCTGGTACAGACCGAGCTGGTACAGACCGGGTATGGGCGACCCGCTTGGCACGCACGGGTGCTGACGAGCGGGTGGGAGCTACGGTGCTCATGATCACTCCTTCATAATCGAACGTATGTTCGAATATTATGAAGGACAGCTTGGACAGCACGCCAAGCCGCTATTCCACGGTGTGGTATTTCGGCAGGGTGATTTCGAAGTTGGCACCGCGCGTGTCGTCCACGACCTTGACGGTGCCGCCATGCAGCTGTGCGGCCCAGCGCGCGATGGAAAGTCCTAGGCCAGTGCCGCCCGATTCGGTGCCGGGGCCTGTTTTCCCCTTGACGAATCTGCGGAAGATGTCGGAGCGGGCCTCGTAGGGTATCTGCGAGCCGAAATTCACCACGTTGGTTACCACAGTGCCCAATTCGTCGTTTTCGTGGGCCTCGATCAGCACGGTGGTGTCATCGGCGGAGTGCTTGAGGGCATTCGAGATGATGTTGGTGAACAACTGCTGCAGCCGGTCCTGGTCGCCTTCAATCATGATGTCGGGCGCGATGCGCACTTCGATGTCGTGCGCGTGCCCCGCGTCCGCGATTTCCAGCGGCTCCACGGTTTCATCGATGAATTCAGCGAAGTCGAACTGCTCGATCTGCAGGCTTGCCGCACCCGCCTCCATGCGCGAGAGGTCGAGCAGGAAGGCGATGAGATCGGAGAGCCGATGCGTCTGGTTGAGGATGGCCTCAAGATTTGCCGGCGTCGCCTCGGTTACGCCGTCCGCAAGATTCTCAAGCATCGCCTGCAATGCGGAAACCGGCGTGCGCAGCTCGTGGCTGACGTTGGCAATCATATCGGAGCGCATCTGGTCGGCATGCTGCAGTTCCTCGGCCATCTCATTGAAGGAGCGCGCCAATTGGCCGATTTCATCGTTGCTGTCCGTGCCGATGCTGATGCGTACGGAGTAGTCGCCGTCGGCCATGCCTTCCGCCGCGTCGCGCATCTGGCGCAAGGGGACGATCATGCCGCGCGAGAAGAAATACGTGATGCCCAACGCCACGGCCAGAGTGATCGGCATGGCGATCCAGCCGCTCAAACCCACCTTGAGCAGGAACCATGCCATGATGAAGGCGATGGCTGTGGCGATGACGATCAGCACGCTCAGTTCGAGCTTGAGCGAGGAGAACAGGCCGATGGGCCTGGTCGTCGTTCTGAGTGAGTTTGCGCGCCGGCGCAGCGCTACAGGGTCGAATGATTTGGACTTGGAGTCAAAAGACTTGGAATCGTGCGGTTTGCGTGGCATGAATGAGGCGCTCGGCTTATCGTTCGCTGCTGGCTTCGCCATCCTGCGGGGGTTCGAAGGCGTAGCCGACGCCATGCGCCGTGCGAATCATGTCGGAGCCTAGCTTATGGCGCAGCGCCTTGACGTGCGAATCGACGGTGCGTGTGCCCGAAGCGTCCGGCCAGTCCCACACCTCTTCGAGCAACTTCTCGCGCTTGAACACTGACTTCGGCTTGCGCGCCAGCGTGGCCAACAAGTCGAACTCGGTGGGCGTCAGGTGCACCTGCTCGCCGTCCATAGTGACGATGCGCTGCCTCGGGTCGATGACCAGCGACCCGAAGTCGAGCACCTTTTCATTTTCCAGATTCTTGGCGATGATGGTGGCACGCTCCACACGGCGCAGCAGCGCCTCGCACCGGGCGATCAGCTCGCGCGGGGAGAAGGGCTTGGTCATATAGTCGTCGGCACCTGCGCCAAGGCCCATCACCTTGTCGGACTCCGCATCACGGGCGGTGAGCATGAGCACGGGCACCGGGCGTTCGGCCACGATGCGCTTGGTCGCTTCGACACCATCCATCACTGGCAGCATGATATCCATGATGACCAGATCAGGTTTCAGCTGGCTGGCTGCGCGTACCGCGCTTGCGCCGTCAGAGGCCACGCGCGCGGTCCACCCTTTCGCAGTGATGCGCTGTGCGATGGCCGTAGCCAGATCCGGCTCGTCCTCGACGACCAAAATCGTGCGAGGACTCGTCTGATGTGCCGAAGTGTTGAGCATGCAGGTTCCGCCTTTCTACAGTTCCGGTTCCAAGAATACCGCGCCCAGTGCCGGAATGGTGAGCCTGGTCGACCAGTCGCGTGAATGATACGCTTCCGGCTCTGCCTCGAAGTCGGCGTTGGCGATGCCCGATCCGCCATACTGCTCGGCGTCCGTGTTCAGCGCCTCATGCCAGCGGCCGCCCTTCGGCAGCGCGACCTGGTAGTTCTGCCACGCCTCGCCGGAGAAGTTCACGACGACCACCATCTGCTCGCCCTGCGAGCCGACGCGCACGAAGCTGAGCACGTTGTGGTCGGCGTCGTCGCTGGTGAGCCACTGGAATCCATCGGGGGTGAAATCCTGGCTCCACAGCGCGGGGGAGCGCTTGTACAGCGCGTTCAGGTCGGCGACCAGCCGCTGCACGCCGCGGTGCCCGTCCCAGTCGAGTGAACCCCAATCGAGCGAGCCTTCGTGGTCCCATTCGCCGATCTGCGCGATTTCGTTGCCCATAAAGGTCAGGTTCTTGCCCGGATGCGCCCACTGGTAGGCGAACAGGGCGCGCACGCCCGCGTAGCGCTGCCAGTCGTCGCCCGGCATCTTGCCGAAGACCGAGCCCTTGCCGTACACGACCTCGTCATGGCTGATCGGCAGCACATAGTGCTCCGAATAGGCATAGACCATCGAGAAGGTGATTTCGCCGTGATGCCAGCGGCGGTTGATCGGCTCCTCGTGCAGATACTGCAGCGTGTCGTGCATCCAGCCCATATTCCATTTCAGCCCGAAGCCGAGCCCGCCGGCGTCGGTCGGCGCGGTGATGCCCGGGTAGGCGGTGGACTCCTCGGCGATCATCATGATGCCGGGATTGTTCTTGTACGCCGTCGCATTGGCTTCCTTGAGGAAGTCGATGGCTTCGAGGTTCTCGCGCCCGCCGTAGATGTTCGGCCGCCACTGGCCGTCCTTGCGGCTGTAGTCGAGGTAGAGCATCGAGGAGACGGCATCCACGCGCAGCGCGTCGATGTGGTACTCGTCCAGCCAGAAGCAGGCGTTGGCAACCAGGAAGTTGCGCACTTCGCGGCGGCCGAAGTCGAAGACGTAGGTGCCCCAGTCGGGGTGCTCGCCGCGCAGCGGGTCCGGATCCTCGTACAGCGGCGCGCCGTCGAAGCGGCCAAGGGCGAAACCATCCTTGGGGAAGTGCGCCGGAACCCAGTCCATGATGACGCCGATACCGGCCTCATGCAGCCGGTCGACGAGGTATTTGAAGTCATCGGGGTTGCCCATGCGTGAATCGACCGAGTAGTATCCCGTGACCTGGTAGCCCCACGAGCCGGCGAAGGGATGCTCGGCCAGCGGCATGAACTCCACATGCGTGAAGCCCTCCTGGCTGACGTAGTCGACCAGCTTGTCGGCCAGTTCGCGGTAGGTCTTCAGCTCGCGGTTCCAGCTCATCGCATGCACTTCGTAGATGCTCACCGGGCCGTCGTGCGGATTGGTCGTGCGGCGGTGCTCCATCCACTGCCCGTCGTTCCAGTCGTGCGAGGAGTCGACGACGACCGAAGCGGTGCTCGGCGGAATCTCGTGCGAGCGCTCCATCGGGTCGGCCTTCATGATCCAGCCGCCGTGGTTGGTGAGAATCTCGTATTTGTACACGTCGCCGGCCTGGATGCCGGGGATGAAGATCTCCCAGACGCCGGAGGAGCCGAGTTCGCGCATGGCGTGGCGGCGGCCGTCCCAGGCGTTGAAGTCGCCTACGACGCGCACGGCGCGGGCATTGGGAGCCCAGACGGTGAACGCGGTGCCGACGAGCGGCTCTCCTGCGGTGCCGTCGGCGGCTCCCATCGGATCGTCGAAGTGGAACACATGCGCGCCCAGCGCTTCCCAGAGCCGCTCATGGCGCCCTTCGCCGAACAGGTAGGTGTCCATCTCGCCGATCATCGGCAGGTAGCGGTACGGGTCGTCTTCGACCAGCGACCGGCCGTCGGCCCACACGGTGCGCACGCGATAGTCCGGCACGGCCAAGTGACCGTTGACTTCGTTGGCGGGTGCGAGCGCGACGAACACGCCATTATGCTCGTGACTGGCCTCGTATTCGCCGTTTTGCGTGAGGATGGTGACGGATTTCGCCAGCGGGCGCAGCAGCCGGAACGTGACCGTGCCGGCCTTCTGGTCGATATGGGCGCCGAGCACCTCGTGCGGGTTGTAGTACTGCGCATTGCTCACGCTATCGAGTTTGCCCGGGTCGACGGCGAGAGCTGCGGGATCATCATTGATTATTGGTTCTGTAGCCATGCTAAAAGCATAGACACGGTTTTCACGAAAACGCGGACGTGTCGCATGAAATCGCTTGAAATTGCACAGAGAATTTCAAGTCCCGCCCACATGGCATCATTGTTCAGGTTTATTGCTGTTTTCACGGAGGTTTCATGGGGTATAAGGTCGGCGATATGGTCGTCTATCCGCGTCACGGCGCGGCGAAGGTCGAAGCCATCAGCGAGCGCACGGTCAAGGGCGTGACTCGCGAATACCTGCAGCTGTCCGTGCTGTCGTCCGACGGGCTGGTTATCAACGTCCCGGTCGAGAACGCGAAGAAGGTTGGCGTACGTGACATTGTCGACGCCGATGAGGTCGCGAAGGTGTTTGAGATTCTGCGCACGCCCATCATCGAGAAGGAGATGAACTGGTCGCGGCGCTACAAGCTGAATGTCGAGAAGATCGCCACTGGTGACGTGAACAAGATCGCCGAAGTGGTGCGCGATCTCGCCCAGCGTGATGTGGATGAGCACGGGCTTTCGGCTGGCGAGAAGCGCATGCTGACACGTGCGCGCAATATTCTCACTTCTGAGATTGCGCTCTCCGAGAAACTCGAAGAGGAAGAGGCGCAGCGGCTGCTCGACGTGAACCTGGGCTATGCCGATCCGGAGCCGGGCGACAAGAAGCATCACACCGAAGCGCCCAAGGAGCCGGCCTTCCAGACGCTGGCCCGCTTGGAGGGCGAAAGCAAGAAGACGAAGAAGAAGTAGCGCAAATAGCGCAGGGCCGCGCTGGGCCACTGACGCGGCGCATGCCTGCTCGTACTTGCTTCTTGCTTTTTACTTTCCCGACGGCGTAGAACTCTGCGAACCTTGCGGCGAACTGGACGCAGTGGGGGAGTCTTGGCCGGAGCCTGGCGACTGTGCTGTCGACGCTGTCGACGACGGTGAGGCGCCTGTGCTATGTGAGCTACCTGTGTTATCTGGATTACCTGTGCCGTCTGGCGTATTGCCGGATGCATCACCCGCGCGCACTGCCGCGATGACGGGCGATGCCAGCGAGCTTACCCAGTCGACAAGCGACGAAGCACCAGCGGGCATCTGCTCAGGGACATCGACAATGGGAACCTTGCCGGTTTTGGCCGAGGCGAGCAGTGCGGCAGCGGTTTCATCGGGCTTGCGTCCGTTGCCGATAAGCACGTCGACCTGCTTGCCTTCCAGCAGCTTGCGAAAATCCTTGACTCCGCTAGACGAATCGACGGAAGGCGCAGCATCTGTCTGCGGCTGCGTGCCGGCTGCTGCCAGAGCCGATTGCGCATAGCTTTGTGGTGTGCGATCCTTGAGCCCCAGATCGGCCATGAGATAGAAGGCCGAGGCGTCAAGCGAGGCATACGTTGAATTTTTATGCGCCTTGGCGAATGCGGCGAACTCATCGTCGAGCTTGCCTTCCGCGCCGCGCCAGGTCTTGAGGCGGGCGGCGAAAGCCTTCTTCTTCGTGGGGCGGGCCTTGCTGAAAGCCTCGGCCAGCTCCGAAGCCATGCCGGCGCGCGCATCCTTGGAGAACCACAGGTAAGGGTTGTCGCCGTCCATCGCGCCCACGGTCTCTGCAGCAGAGACAATCGCGCCGCCCTTGGACAGGTTCTTCGCCGCCCAATCGTCGTATCCGGCCCCGTTTGCAACGATGATATCGGCGTGCCGCAGCGCATCGATATTCGCCGCGCTCGGCGCGAAGCCTTGCGCAGCGGGCGTGTCGGGCGGCAGAATGGATACGACCTTGACATCCGCGCCGCCGATCTGCCTGGCGAGCGAGGCCCACTGGTTCAGCGAGGCGACGACGGCGATGGGGCCTGTGGGCGCGGGCGTCGCAGTCGAATGCGTGGCATCCGGGGAAGCCGCGTCGCAGGCTGCCAGCGACAGCGCCGCAATCGCCGCGAGCGCGAGCATGGCAGCATGTCGCAGTGCCTTCATTCGTAACGTCATGCAAGCCCTCCTTGCACATGTCGTTGCCGCCACAGTCGGTGTAGCGTGGATATCGCACCTGCGTCCGATGCATCGGCGACGAAAAGGAATCGATACCCCTAACGATAATCTAAAAGATGCCGTATGCGCGGTGCCGTATGCGCGAGAAGGAATCAACGAAAGCAAGGAGAGCGAATGACGATGCCCGTAAAGCTTGACGGAAAGCAGGTAGCCGGCGAGATCAAAGCTGATCTGGCGCGGCGCGTACGTGCGCTTGCCCAGCGTGGCGTGCAGCCAGGTCTGGGCACGCTGCTGGTCGGTGAAGACCCGGCCTCGGCCAAATACGTATCCGGCAAGCATACGGACTGCGCCGAAGTGGGCATCCGCTCCATCCGCCGTGAGCTGCCCGCCGACGCCGGGCAGGAGGCGATACTCGAAGCCGTGCGCTCGCTCAACGAGGATCCGGACTGCACAGGCTTCATCGTGCAGCTGCCGCTGCCGCAAGGCGTCGATCAGGGCGCGATCATCGATGCGATCGATCCGGCCAAGGACGCCGACGGCATGCACCCATACAACCTCGGCGAGCTGGTGCTGCATGTCGCCGGGGATATCGCCACGCCGCTGCCGTGCACGCCGCGCGGCATCCTGGAACTGCTTGCCCGCTACGACATCGAGCTGGGCGGCAAGAATGTGTGCGTGCTCGGGCGCGGCATCACCATCGGGCGCACGATACCGCTGCTGCTCACGCGCCGGGGCGTCGATGCGACCGTCACGCTGTGCCACACCGGCACCCAGGATGTGCGCAGCTACTTGCGGCGTGCTGATGTGATCGTCTCCGCGACTGGTCATCCGGGCTTTGTGCAGCCTGACGACGTCAAGCCCGGCGCCGTGCTCGTTGACGTGGGCATTGCGCGGGTGTTCGATGAGGAATCAGGCCGGTACCGCATCAAAGGCGACATCGACAAGGCCTGCTACGAAGCAGCTGGGGCCTACACGCCGAATCCGGGGGGAGTCGGCCCGATGACGCGTGCGATGCTGCTGACCAATGTCGTGGAGATGGCCGAGCGCCGGGTCTGATGTCACAGTGCGTGACATGCCGTGCGACAGGGCGCGTGACATAACGCTCGACACGCCCGGAATACTCATGATTCTTTGGATATGGCTCCTTGTATTCTGTTATCCGTATGTGCCTGCAAAGGCACGCGATAACTGAAAATCGGTAATATCCACATAACCTAGTAAACAGAAACCACTTAATTAATGGCAGAGAACAATACGGAAGTCACCAAGGTCGCGATCAACGACATCGGCACCGAAGAGGACTTCATCAAGGCAGTCGATTCCACCATCAAGAACTTCGATGATGGCGATCTGGTCGAGGGAACCGTCGTCAAGGTCGATCATGACGAGGTCCTGCTCGACATCGGCTACAAGACCGAGGGCGTCATTCCCTCCCGCGAACTTTCCATCAAGAAAGATGTCAAGCCCGAAGAGGTCGTCGAGGTCGGCGATTCGATCGAGGCTCTCGTCGTCACCAAAGAGGACAAGGAAGGCCGTCTTATCCTGTCCAAGAAGCGTGCGCAGTACGAGCGCGCCTGGGGCGACATCGAGTCCATCAAGGACGCCGACGGCGTTGTTGAAGGCACCGTCATTGAAGCTGTCAAAGGCGGCCTGATCGTCGATATCGGTCTGCGTGGCTTCCTGCCTGCATCGCTGGTCGAAATGCGCCGCGTGCGCGATCTGACGCCGTTCATCGGCCAGAAGATCAAGGCCAAGATCCTTGAGCTCGACAAGAACCGCAACAATGTGGTGCTCTCCCGGCGCCAGTACCTCGAGGAGACTCAGTCCGAGGTGCGCGAGACCTTCCTCTCCCAGCTCAAGAAGGGCCAGATTCGCGAGGGCGTCGTGTCCTCCATCGTCAACTTCGGCGCGTTCGTCGATCTTGGCGGCGTCGACGGCCTGATCCACGTCTCCGAGCTGTCCTGGAAGCACATCGACCACCCGTCGGAAGTCGTCAAGGTCGGTGACAAGGTCACCGTCGAGGTGCTTGACGTCGATCTCGACCGCGAGCGTATTTCCCTGTCGCTCAAGGCGACCCAGGAGGATCCGTGGCAGCGCTTCGCACGCACCCACGTTCCCGGCCAGATCGTCAAGGGCAAGGTCACCAAGATCGTGCAGTTCGGCGTGTTCGTGTCCGTCGAAGACGGCATCGAGGGCCTGGTGCACATCTCCGAGCTGGCCAACCGTCACGTGGACAACCCCGAGACGGTCGTCAAGCCGAACGAAGAGGTATTCGTCAAGGTGATCGACGTCGATCTCGATCGTCGCCGCATCTCCCTGTCCCTCAAGCAGGCCAACGACTCCGTCGACGCGACCTCCGAGGACTTCGATCCCGCGCTCTACGGCATGCCCGCCGAGTACGACGACGAAGGCAACTACAAGTACCCCGAAGGCTTCGACCCGACGACCAACGAGTGGATCGCCGGCTTCGAGCAGCAGCGCGAGGAGTGGGAGTCGCAGTACGCGGCCGCCCACGACCTGTGGGAGCAGCACAAGGAGTTCGTCGCCAAGGAGAACGAGAACGCGGCCGCTTCGGCTGCCGAGGATGGCCAGGGCCAGAACGAGCATCACGAACGCTCTGCCGCTGCCGCCACTGGTTCGTCGGAAGCTTCGAACTACTCCTCTGACGCTTCGAACGAAGGAACCCTCGCCGGTTCCGATCAGCTTGCCGCGCTTCGCGAGCAGCTGCTGAGCGAAAAGAAATGAGCTTGAGAGGCTAGGCGGTCTTGTGACTCGCTAGCTTCACGAGTTCGTTGCAGCCCGGTACCCGAAAGGGGCCGGGCTGCACTTGTATCCGCCCCCTTCCTGCGCTGTTGGCTTGCTGTTTGATCGGTGGCAGGGAAGATTCCTGCGTCTCGGCGCACGAAACGCAGGAATCCGAACGGTACCGGGGTAGGGCTGCCTTACATTGCCTTCGAGCTTCCTCGCGATACGATGAAGGCATGATGAGAATCGGACTGACCGGCGGCATTGCGGCCGGCAAGAGCACTGTGGCGCAGCATCTCAACAATCTGGGATTAACCGTCATCGACTATGACGCCTTGGCGCGGCAGGTCGTCGCACCTGATAGCGAAGGACTGCGCCAGATTGTGCAGGAGTTCGGGAACGGGGCCGTCACAGCCGATGGGCAATTGAATCGGGCGTGGATGGCTGAGCATGTATTCGGCGAGCATGCGGCACCCGGTGCGCGCGAACGACTTGACGCCATCGAACACCCGCTGATCTACGAGGCTGCAAGGCGCATCGAGCGCTCGGCAGTAGGCAACGACTCGGTAGCAGACAATGGTACGAGCCCGGAATCGCTCGCTATCGTCGTGCACGACGTGCCACTGCTTACCGAAGTGATTGGCTCCATGCCGTTCGCCTTCGCGCATATCGTCTCGGTCGAGGCACCAGCGGAAACGCGTGTTGCGCGAATGATGAGCACGCGGGGCATGAGCCGCGAGCAGGCGCTGGCGCGCATCCGGCACCAGTCCAGCGAGGCAGAGCGCAGGGCGCTGGCTGATGAGGTCATCGACGCCACGCAGCCTATCGAACGAATGTTCGAACGTGTTGATACGCTGGTTGCACAATGGCGAAGCGAACTTCGCGACTCGTCGTATCGTTGATGACGCCGTTCGGTGTGCGGCAGGGAGTCGCATGCGGTAGGAAATCGCGTGCAGTAGGAAATACAGACGGCCAAGGATCGGATGGATATGGGATTCAATATCGAGCGTGCGAACAAGCCCTTCGTCGTCAAATCGCCCTACCATCCTTCGGGCGACCAGCCGCAGGCCATCGACGAGCTGGCAGCGCGCATCGAGAACGGCGAGAACGACGTGGTGCTCATGGGCGCGACGGGAACCGGCAAGACGGCGACCACCGCATGGCTTATCGAGAAGCTGCAGCGCCCCACGTTGATTCTGGAGCCGAACAAAACCCTCGCCGCGCAGCTATGCGCCGAATTCCGCGAGCTCATGCCCGACAATGCCGTGAGCTATTTCGTCTCATACTATGACTACTACCAGCCCGAAGCCTACATTCCGCAGACGGACACCTACATCGAGAAGGATTCGAACATCAACGACGATGTGGAGCGGCTGCGCCATGCGGCCACTGCCAACCTGCTCACCCGGCGCGACTGCGTCGTTGTGGCCACGGTTTCCTGCATCTACGGTCTGGGCACGCCCGAGGAGTACGCCGGCCGCATGCTCTTCCTGGAAGAGGGCCAGCAAATAGACCGGGACACGCTGCTGCGCAAATTCGTCGACATGCAGTACAAGCGCAACGACATCGCCTTCACGCGCGGCACCTTCCGCGTGCGCGGCGACACCGTCGAGATCATCCCGGTCTACGAGGAACTCGCCGTGCGCATCGAGTTCTTCGGCGACGAGATCGACCGCATCTCGACGTTGCATCCGCTCACCGGCGACGTGATCGACCACGAGCAATCCGTCCATATCTTCCCGGCCTCGCACTACGTGGCTGGCCCGGAGCGCATGGAGCGGGCGCTGAAAGACATCAAAGCCGAGCTCGACGTCCGCGTTGCGGAGCTGCGCAAGCAGGGCAAGGAGCTGGAAGCCCAACGCCTGACAATGCGCACTACGTATGATTTGGAGATGCTCACGCAGGTGGGCGTGTGCTCCGGCATCGAGAACTACTCGCGGCATTTCGACGGTCGCGACCCCGGCACTGCGCCGCACACGCTGCTTGACTTCTTCCCGGACGACTTCCTGCTGGTCATCGACGAATCGCATGTCACCGTGCCCCAGATCGGCGCGATGTACGAGGGCGACGCCAGCCGCAAGCGCACGCTGGTCGAGCACGGCTTCCGCTTGCCTTCGGCGATGGACAACCGGCCGCTCAAATGGCCGGAATTCCTGCAGCGCGTGGGACAGACGATTTATCTGTCCGCCACGCCGGGCGACTACGAAATGGGGCTTTCGGACGGCGTGGTGGAGCAGATCATCCGCCCGACCGGCCTGCTTGACCCACAGATTGAAGTGCGTCCGGTCGAAGGGCAGATCGACGATCTGCTTGCCGAGATCAAGGATCGCGTCGCCAAGCATGAGCGCACCCTGGTGACGACGCTGACCAAGAAGATGGCCGAGGATCTGACGGATTATCTGCTGGAACGTGGCATCAAGGTCGAGTACCTGCATTCCGACGTCGATACGCTGCGTCGTGTGGAGCTGCTGCGTGAGCTGCGCGAGGGCAAAATCGACGTCATCGTGGGCATCAACCTGCTGCGCGAGGGCCTGGATCTGCCCGAAGTGTCGTTGGTGGCAATCCTCGACGCCGACAAGGAGGGCTTCCTGCGTTCCTATCGCTCGCTCATTCAGACGATAGGCCGTGCAGCCCGCAACGTGTCGGGCACCGTGCTTATGTATGCCGACGAAATCACCGACGCGATGCACAAGGCCATCGACGAGACGAATCGTCGCCGCGACAAGCAGATCGCCTACAACACCGAGCACGGCGTCGATCCGCAGCCGCTCATCAAAAAAATCAGCGATGTCAACGATATGCTCGCCAAAGAGGATATTGACACCCAGACCCTGCTTGAAGGCGGCTACCGCAATGCCGGCAAGGCGGGCAACACGCACTTGGGACTGCCGAACTTCAACCAGGACGAGGCCGACAAACGCCATGAGGAGATTCTCAAGGCCGGACTGCCCGCGCAGGATCTCGCGGATTTGATTCGTCAGATGAGCGAGCAGATGCACACCGCTGCCGAGCAGCTGCAATTCGAGCTCGCGGCCCGCCTGCGTGACGAGATCCATGACCTGAAGAAGGAGTTGCGGCAGATAACCGAGGCGCAGAAGTAATCGAGTCGCCTGGCAGAAGTCCACTGGACTCCTACCATGCGAGGTGAGCGTCTGCTCAAGGCGCGAAGGACAATGCTGCGGCCCCGTCACCGGCCGTCCGTATGCTTGCTTTCATGTCTGAAACCCCCCTTGCTTTCATGATTGCCACCTTTGTCGTGCTCGCGGTGTTCTTCGCCGTCGATCTGTTCGTCATCGGCCGTAAGCCGCATGTGCCCACGACCAAGGAGAGCCTGCAGCATATCGCGTTCTTCATCGTCATGGCGCTGATTTTCGGCGCGCTGCTCTGGCTCATCGTCGGAGCGAAGCCCGCCGTCGAGTTCTACTCCGGCTGGCTCACCGAATACTCCCTGAGCATCGATAACCTGTTCGTCTTCGTCATCATCATGGCGAATTTCGCCGTGCCGCGCGAGCTGCAGAAATACGTGCTGAGCGTGGGCATCACTGTGGCGCTCGTGCTGCGCGGCGTGTTCATCCTGATCGGGGCCGTGATCATCTCCCGCTTCACCTGGGTGTTCTTTCTCTTCGGCGCTTTCCTGATTGTTACCGCAGTCAAGCTGGCAATGGGCGGAGACGACGATGAGGAATACCACGAGAACGCCGTCATCCGGGCCCTGCGCAAGGTCGTGAGCATCACCGACGAGTACGACGGCGAGAAGCTGCGGACTGAAAAGAACGGCGTGCGGCTCTGGACCCCGATGCTCATCGTGTTCCTCACCATCGGCACCACCGACGTGATGTTCGCCTTCGACTCCATACCGGCTATCTTCGGCCTGACCAAGGACCCCTTCATCGTGTTCACCGCCAACGTCTTCGCGCTGCTCGGTCTGCAGCAGCTCTACTTCCTGCTGGGGGCCCTGCTTGACAAGCTCGTGTACCTGCCGGTGGGGCTCTCCGTGGTGCTTGGCTTCATCGGCATCAAGCTCGTCATGGAGGCGCTGAGCGGCAACTCCCTGCCCTTCATCAACGGCGGGCACCCTGTCGAGCAAGTGCCCGAAGTGCCTACCTGGCTTTCGCTGGCGGTTATCGTCGTGGCGATTGGCGGTTCCGCGCTGGTCAGCGTGCTCAAGATGCGGCAGGAACCGAGTGAGCAGCAGAAGGGGCAGCAGTAGCGCAAGGCATGCAATGCCACCGAATCAGTGATAATGTGAACGTTCACAACACGCCAAGGCCATCTCATGGACTTCGTCGGGAGCTTACTAGTAGACTTGCTGTAAGTGAGTTGGGTTATACGACGACCCACATGACTGATTGATTGCATTTGACCAACATCACCGTTGACAAATATGGAAGAACAGGTAGGAATTCATGCGTAAAGCCAAGATTGTAGATACCATCGGACCCGCCACCGAATCGTTGGAGAACCTCACGAAGCTCGTTGAAGCGGGCATGGATGTCGCGCGTCTCAACCGCTCGCACGGCACTCCCGAGGACCATCTCAAGGTATACAACAACGTGCGCGAGGCCTCCAAGACGACCGGCCGCAACGTCGCTGCGCTCGTCGACCTGCAAGGCCCGAAGATTCGCTGCGGATGGTTCAAGAAGAACGCCGAGGGCGAGGACAAGGTCCAGCTTGAGACCGGCCAGGAATTCATCATCACGACCGATGACATCGAGGGCGATGAGCACATCACCTCCACCACATTCAAGGGCCTTCCCGGCGATTGCCACGCGGGCGATCCGATTCTGATCGACGACGGCAAGGTACGCCTTGAGGTCACCAAGGTCGAGGGCAGCAATGTCTACACCAAGGTCATCGTGGCCGGCCCGGTATCCAGCCATAAGGGCATCAATCTGCCCGGCGTGGCCGTGAGCCTGCCGGCGCTTACCGAGAAGGATGAGTCCGACCTGCGCTGGGCCATCCAGACCGGCGCCGACATCATCGCCATGTCCTTCGTGCGCTTCGCGACCGACATCGACCGTGCCCACGAGATCATGGACGAGGAAGGACGCCGTATCCCGATCGTCGCCAAGATCGAGAAGCCGCAGGCTGTGGAAAACCTTGAGGAGATCGTCAAGGCCTTCGACGGCATCATGGTTGCCCGTGGCGACATGGCCGTGGAAATGCCCTTCGAAGAGGTACCGCTGGTCACCAAGCGCTGCATCGAGCTGGCCCGTCAGTACGCCAAGCCGGTTATCGTCGCGACCGAGGTCCTCGGCTCGATGGTCAACTCCCCGGTGCCTTCGCGCGCCGAGGCTTCCGACTGCGCCAACGCGATTCTTGACGGCTCCGATGCCACGATGACGTCGAACGAGACGGCTGTGGGCAACTATCCCACCGAGACGGTGGATACCATGAGCCGCATCTCGAGCTATGCCACCGAGCACGGATACGACCGTATCCCCAAGCTCAAGATCATCGACATGTCGAGCACGGGCGCCGTCTCCTCAGCCGCCGTCGATCTGGCCGACAAGCTCAACGCCAAGGCCATCGTGGCCTACACCCAGACCGGCCACACCGTGCAGCGCGTCTCGCGCGAGCGCCCTGTCGCACCGATCTATGGCCTGACCAACAGCGAGCACACCTATCACTGGCTCGCGCTGAGCTGGGGCACTGAGGCGTTCCTGCTGCCGGGCGACTACCACGACATGAGCCGCAACGATCTCATGGTCTTCACCGACAAGACTCTGCGCGATGCCGGCAAGGTCGCGAACGGCGACAAGATTGTCGTGCTCAGCTCCGCCCAGGGCGTGCACCAGTCGGGCAGCACAGATTCCATCTACGTGCACACCGTCGGCGCCTGCGACTGATTCCATCGCGGCCTGCGGGTTTTCTGCATGGTGCTGATGCCGCGCAGCCGATATTCTTCCAACAAGGGATATCAGGCTGCGCGGCATCAGTCGTCCTCGCAGCCGGAACCCGTGCCGCTGATTGCGCAGCTGGTTCGCTGACGGCCTAGAGCATGGCTGACGGCCGCAGCGAACAACCGGCAAATAGCTGCTGCGCACATGCCGCATATGCAAGTTTGCGACACACGACTTGCGCGGTCTCATGAGTATGGTAAATTGCCATGTGGCAGTGAGACGCGACAAGCGTCGCGCTCAACGATGCAACGCCCTTGTATCCCAATTGGTAGAGGAAACAGCCTCAAAATCTGTGCAGTGTGGGTTCGAGTCCCACCAAGGGCACGCCAGGCCGGTCGAGCCGTATTCGATGCAGTGAATCATGGACGGATTCCGGGTGACAACGTGATTGTGGAAAGAGGCTTCAGATGACTACAACGAAGAAGGAAACAGAAGTGCCTGATGTCACCGAACCCGTGCTCACCGATGAGGAGCTCAAGGCTGTGGCGCAAGGTGAAGCGGAGACGGTGAGCGAACAGCCCGCCGCAGCCGAGCATAAGCCGCACAAGCCTACTGTCGTGGTGGCCGAAGACGAGTCCGTGAACCGCATGGATCTGGTCGCGATGCTTGAAGATAATGGCTACGAGGTGCTGGGCGAGGCTGCGAATGGCGAGGAAGCCATCGAGCTCACCCGCAAGTTCCGTCCCGATGTCGTGTGCATGGATGTCAAGATGCCGCGCGTGGATGGCATCGTCGCTGCGGGCACCATCTGCGATGAGAACATCGCCCCGGTGGTGATGCTGACGGCGTATTCGCAGCCTGATCTCGTCAAGCAGGCGACCGGCGCGGGCGCGATGGCCTATGTCACCAAGCCCTATGAGGAATCCAAGCTGCTGCCGGCTCTTGAGGTCGCGATGGGGCGCTTCGCGGAGATCAACGATCTGCTCGACAGCGTGGAACGCAGCGAAGGGAAGCTTCAAGAAGCGCAGGACGTGCTCAAGAAGACCGAAGAGAAGCTCAAGAAGGCTGAGGACACCCTCGAAGAGCGCAAATTCGTCGACCGGGCCAAGGGCCTGTTGATGGACAAGGCCGACTTCTCCGAGCAGGGCGCTTTCCGCTGGATTCAGAAGACCTCGATGGATCAGCGCATTCCGAAGAAGCGTCTGGCCATGGCCATCATCGCCAAATACGGCGACGAGAAGCCTGAAACTACCGAGTGAATGCACTGAGTAAAAGGCACTGAAGCAGGATGCAGTGAGTAAAAGGCACTGAGTGCATGGTGCAGTGAGCGGTGCAGCGTGAACGGATACAGGGTGTCAATCCTCGCGTGATAGCGTTATAACGTGATAATAGGCAAGAGTCTGGCAGGCAAGCGATAGGCAGGATATGAGCGAAGAACAAGGCTCTGAGGAAACACTGCTGGTTGTCGACGGGCATTCGCTTGCGTTCCGCGCGTATTTCGCACTGCCAGTCGAGAATTTCTCGACGTCCGCAGGCCAGGCCACCAATGCAGTGTGGGGCTTCGCCACCATGCTCGCTCAGGTGATCGAGGCGGAGAAGCCCAATCACTTGGCCGTCGCCTTTGATGTCGCGGGCGGCACTTTCCGCAACACGATGCTGCCGCAGTACAAGGGCACGCGCGATGCGGCGCCCGAGGAGCTGCTCAGCCAACTTCCGCTTATCCAGGATATGCTTACCGCGCTGGGCGTTACCTATATCGAGATGCCTGGATACGAGGGCGACGATGTGATCGGTACGCTGGCGACGATGGGGGAGGATCGCGGCTACCGCACGCTGGTGCTCTCCGGCGACAGGGATGCCTTCCAACTGGTCGATGACGCGATCACCGTGCTGTATCCGGGGCATCACTTCAAAGACCTCAAGCATATGACTCCCGACGCGATCGAGGAGAAATACCGTGTCACGCCGCAGCAGTACCCGGATTTGGCGGCGCTGCGCGGGGAGACTGCGGACAACATTCCCGGCGTGCCCGGCGTGGGCGACGGCTACGCCGCCAAATGGATCAAGCAGTTCGGCTCTCTTGAAGGCATCATCGAACATGCCGGGGATATCACTGGCAAGAAAGGCGAGTCGCTGCGCGCCAATCTGGATCAGGTCAGGCTCAACCGCAAGGTCAACGCACTGGTGCGCGACCTCGATCTCGGCGTGAAGATCGAGGATTGCACCTTCGGCCAAGTTGATGCTCCTCGGCTTGACAGGCTGTTCACCCAGCTCGAATTCGGTGCGCGTACCAAACAGCGCGTATTGAAGACCTTCGGCACAGTTGGCGCGATTGATGCCGAAGCCGGTTCTGTAATCGAAGAGGATGCGCCGCAGGCCCTCGTGCAGCCGCAGACGGAGCGCATCGAGCATGCCGAGGCGCTGCGGCTCTGGGCGCAGCAGCACCTTCCGGCAGCTGCCGACGATGACCAGCAGCATGCCGAGACGGCGGCGTGGCAAGCGGCACAAGGCCAGCAATCGCAGCCGTCGACTGACGCCTTGGATAGTGCGGCAAACGCTGCACCGGCTGCATCCCCTGAAGATTTTCAGCATATCGTTGACGGAACCGCGCAATGCGGACCGGGCATGGCTGCGACCTGGGTGCTGCACGCTCTGGGGTCGCCGAAGCCGGGCCATGCGTCGCTTGACATGGTGGTATTGCTGGCCGGCGACCATGCGGCAGTGCTGCCCGGCGGCATGGACGGCGAGCTTCATGACGCCTTCCAGACGCTGCTCAATGAGCGCCACGGCTCGCTTGTTGTGCACGGGTACAAGGAGCACAAGCATATTCTGGGCGCGGCCGGCCTGAAGCTGGACGCCCCGTACTTCGATACGAAACTGGCCGGATACCTCGTCCATCCGGATTTCCATGCGGATACGCTTGAGCAGGCCGCTGGGCATTTCCTCGATATTCGCGTGGAGGCCTCCGACGCCGTGACCCAAGGGCAGCTCGATCTGGACGACGAGCAGAGCGAACGCGGCGAATTCGACGGTGCCGTGGAGCAGTCGGCCATCGTGCGGCTGCTCGCCGATACGCTGGCGCCGCAGCTGGATGAGCGTCGGCAGTTCGGGCTGCTGCGCTCCATCGAAATGCCTGTTTCCGATGTGCTGCACGGCATGGAGCGCACCGGTGCCTATGTGAACGTGCAACGACTGGTCGATATGCGCGACCAGTTCTCCGCCGAGGCCAGCCAAGCCCAGGAGATCGCATGGCATGCCGCGGGCACCGAGGTCAACCTGCAAAGCCCCAAGCAGCTGCAGAAGGTGCTTTTCGACGACATGGGGCTCAAGCCCACGCGCCGCACCAAATCCGGCTCCTACACCACCAACGCCTCATCCTTGCAGGATCTGTACGTCAAATCGGTCAATAACGAGCAGGCCAATGCCTTCCTTGGCGCGCTGCTGCGCCACCGCGAGACCAACAAGCTCAAGCAGATCGTGCAGACGCTTATCGACGCCACGAATAAGCGCGACATGCGGGTGCATACGACCTTCGAGCAGACCGTGGCCGCTACAGGGCGGCTGAGTTCCGTGGACCCGAATCTGCAGAACATCCCCAACCGCAATGCGGCCGGGCGCGAAATCCGCTCCGCCTTCGTACCGGGGGAGGGCTACGAATCACTGCTCAGCTGCGACTACTCGCAGGTCGAGCTGCGCATCATGGCCGACCTGTCCGGCGACGAGGCGCTGATCGAAGCCTTCCGCTCCGGCACGGATTTCCACAAGTACGTGGCGAGCTTGGTCTATGACCTGCCCGTGGCTGATATCTTCTCGGACCAGCGCAGCCATGTAAAGGCCATGAGCTACGGCCTGGCCTACGGGCTGAGCACCTATGGCCTGGCGCATCAGCTCAAGATCAGCCCTGCGGCCGCCGATGTGCTCAAGGAGAAATACTTCGCGACCTTCGGCAAGGTCCATGACTATCTCGAATCGCTGGTCCAGACCGCGAAGCGCAAGGGATACACCGAAACCATCTTCGGCCGCCGGCGCTACTTCCCGGCGCTCAAATCAACCAACCGGGTGGCCCGGGATGCCGCTGAACGCGGTGCGCTGAACGCGCCCATCCAAGGCTCCGCCGCCGACATCATGAAGCTGGCGATGATACGCGCCGAAGGTCTCCTGCGCGAGGCCGGGGTGGCCAGCCGCATCATCCTGCAGATTCATGACGAACTGGTCATCGAAGTCGCGCCGGGCGAGGCCGAACAGGTGAGCGAACTCGTCAGGGACGCTATGGAGCACGCCGTGAACCTCGCCGTGCCGCTGGATGTCTCCATCGGCATCGGTGCGGACTGGCAGCTCGCCGCGCACTAATACCGCTGACGCTGATACGGGCTGACACCGGTCGGCACGCACCGGCTGGCTGGCTGCACTGACCGGGTACGGCCGCCACCATCAAGTCTCGAGAAAGGATGTCCCATTGCCTACGCTCAAGCAAGTCGTTGATGTGCTGGAGGAGCTGTACCCGCTGCGGTATGCCGAGGAATGGGACGCGCCCGGGCTGATCGTCGGCGATCTGCACGCGCCAGTGCGCCGCATCGCCTTCGCGGTTGACCCGACGACGGAAGTCGTGCGCGAGGCTCTGGCCATGTCCGCTGATTTGCTGATCTGCCACCATCCGCTGTTCTTCCGCCCGGTGCACGCCGTCTCCGGGCTTGATTTTCGTGGCGCGATCGTCGGCGAGCTCTATGCCGGCCATTGCGCGCTCTGGGTCGGGCATACCAATGCCGACTGCGCGTATCGCGGCGTCGCGCAGGCCGCCGCCGACGCCTTTGGCCTGATCGAGCAGCGCCCCCTGACGCCGATAGCTGATTCCAGGGCCGAGCATCCGGTAGGACTGGGCCGCGTCGGCCGCTTGGAGCGCCCGATGAGCTTGGAGTCCTTCGCACGACGGGTCGCTGCGGCATTGCCTGTGACGAAGCTCGGCGTGCAGGTGGGCGGTGAACTGACAGCGCAGGTCAGCGGCGTCGCCGTGCTGCCCGGATCCGGCGATTCCATGTTCGATGAGGTGCGTGAATGCGCCGCCGACGTGTACGTGACCAGCGATCTGCGCCATCATCCCGCGACTGACGCGCTGCAGCAGATGCGCTATGAGGCCTCCTTGCGCGCCAGCGGGATTGCAGCGGGGAAGGGGAGCGCTTCGGGCCGGCCAGCGCTGATCAACACCGCCCATAGTGCCATCGAATCGCTGTGGCTGCGTTATGCCATCGAGGATGTGCCGCGGGCTCTCAAACGCAGCGGCGTGCAGGAGCCGGTCGAGATGCGGCGCATCGAGCGCAACACCGACCCATGGACGCTGTCGATACAGTACGACAATCAGGCGGGTTCCGGCGTTCAGGAGAATGCTGGCGCTCAAACGGGCTTTGATTCCCAGGAGAATTCCGGCACGCAGACGGCTTTCAGCAGTGGGGCGCAGGATAGCATGCGGCTTGCGGCTCAGCGCAGCGGCAGCGGACCGGATGACGCAACTGGTGAAACGACCAGCAATAGCGACGCAACCAGTGATACAACTGGCAACGGCGGCACAATCAGTGACGCGACTGGTGACACGACCAGTGACACAACGAATGTGAGGCATGACGCAATGGATCACGGCAGGATGGCGAAGGGACGGCATATGCCCTTGGGAACTGCTCAGCATGAGGTGGAGATTCAGGGCACGCGCATCGATATGGATGAGTCGGCGCAGATCACCGGCTCGAAGAAGGTCTATCAGGGGTTCGTGTTTTCAGTCGAGGATCGCGGCGTGCTGCTGCCTGCGCATGAAGGCGAGCCGGTAGCCATTCGCCGGCAGGTGGTGTGCCACGCTCCCAGCGTCGTGCTGCTGGTGCATGACACCGCGAATGACCGGTATCTGGCCGAGCGCGAGTACCGCGCCGGCTCGAACGGCTTCGCCTACGGCATCCCTGCCGGACTGATCGACCCGGGCGAGGATCCGGAGCAGGCCGCGTTGCGCGAGCTGCGCGAGGAGACCGGCGTGGAACCTGAGGCGGGCATGATGACGATCGATCGTGTCGGCACCTTCTATTCCTCCGAAGGCATGAGCGACGAGATCGCGCACGTCATGGTGATGCATCTGGACCGCTGGCATGGCGTGGACCGTCATTTCGACGCCGACGAATACGTGGAATCAGCCTGGGTGAGCTGGGGCGAACTGCTGCACCTGCCCATCGTCTCCTCGAACTCGGTCATTGCAGTCCAGCACGAGACGCTGCGCCGTCTGCGCGAGGAATCCTCACGCAAAAGCTGAGCGCATGTGGCCGCCGGTGCTGCTTATAGCACACTCAGGCGGCGCGCGCGACCCTTTTCACAGAGCGAAGAGCACTGCCAGACTTGTGCTCATCACCACACATAATGGCGGAATTCCGGCGATTCTCAGGCAGCCTCAAACGTAGAACACCGGCTTGTGCCATACTAGTGTCTATGCAAATCAGACCAGGTTCCATGTATCCGCTGGGCGCAAGCTTTGACGGTGCCGGCGTAAACTTCGCATTATTCTCTGAGGTGGCCGAGAAGGTCGAGTTGTGTCTCTTCGATGAGAACAACAACGAGACTCGCATCGAGATGACAGAACAGAACTCCTACATCTGGCATAACTATATTCCCAGCATCCAGCCAGGGCAGCGTTATGGCTATCGCGTCTACGGTCCGTACGACCCGGCCAACGGGCTGCGCTGCAACCCGCACAAGCTGCTACTTGACCCGTATGCGAAGGCGATTGAAGGCAACATCGATGGCGACGAAAGCCTCTACTCGTATCGTTTCGACCAGTCCGACGACGTGGCGACGATGAACACGCTCGATTCGGCCGACCACACGATGAAGGCGGCCGTGGTCAACCCGTACTTCGATTGGGGCAGCGATCAGCTGCCGGACATCCCGTATCACGATTCGGTGATCTACGAGGCGCATGTGCGCGGCATGACCAATCTCAACCGCAACGTTCCCCCGGACTTGCGCGGCACCTATGCGGGGATGGCGTATCCCAGCGTCGTCGAATACCTCAAGAAGCTCGGCGTCACGGCCATCGAGCTCATGCCGATCCACCAGTTCATCAACGACCCATTCCTGCAGCAGAAGGGCCTGAGCAACTACTGGGGCTACAACACCATCGGCTTCTTCGCGCCGCAGAATTCCTATTCCAGCTCCGGCCAGCGCGGCGAGCAGGTCAACGAGTTCAAATCGATGGTCAAGGCCTACCATCGTGCCGGCATGGAAGTCATCCTCGACGTGGTCTACAACCACACGGCGGAAGGCAACGACAAAGGCCCCACGCTGAGCTTCAGGGGCATTGACAACGAGTCCTACTACCGCCTGGTCGATCACGACAAGCGGCATTACTTCGACACGACCGGCACCGGCAATTCGCTGCTTATGCGCTCGCCGCACGCCTTGCAGCTCATCACGGATTCGCTGCGGTACTGGGTCACTGAAATGCACGTCGATGGTTTCCGCTTCGATCTGGCCGCCACGCTTGCCCGCCAGTTCCAGGAGGTCGACAAGCTCTCCGCCTTCTTCGACATCGTGGAGCAGGATCCGGTCATCTCCCGCGTCAAACTGATCGCCGAACCCTGGGACTTGGGCTCCGGCGGCTACCAGATCGGCGGATTCCCTTCCAGCTGGTCCGAATGGAATGGCCGGTACCGCGATTGCGTGCGCGATTTCTGGCGCTCGCAGCCCTCCACGCTGCCTGAATTCACCAGCAGGCTGATGGGCAGCTCCGACCTCTACCAAGTGAACGGGCGTCGCCCGGTGGCCTCGGTGAACTTCATCACCGCGCATGACGGCTTCACTATGAACGATCTGGTGAGCTACAACTCCAAGCACAACGAGGCCAATGGCGAGGACAATCGCGATGGCGAGAGCAACAACCGCTCGTGGAACTGCGGGGTCGAAGGGCCGACCAACATCAATGATGTCAATGAGCTGCGCCAGCGGCAGATGCGCAATCTGTTCTCCACGCTGCTGGTGAGCCAGGGCATTCCGATGATCAGCGGCGGCGACGAGGTGGCGCGCACCCAGCAGGGCAACAACAACGCCTACTGCCAGG
>NZ_JALCUA010000019.1:0-17339 GCF_022655035.1 Bifidobacterium tibiigranuli
TCGGCCCGTTCCTCGCCTCCCCCGTCATCGCGTTCGCCGGCTCGCGCAGCGTGTACTGGCTGCATGTGGTCGCCTGCATAACCGTGCTGATCGTGCTGTGGGTGATACCCGATCCCGAGCAGATGCTTTCCAAGAACAAGGCCGCCGCGGAATCGCATAATAAAAACACGCCTTCTACCGCAACCGCCTCACCTGCGCCTGCGGTATCGCAATCTCCTTCCGTTGACACCAGTACGAAGAGCGGCAAAAACGCCGACGCCAGCAACGGGGCCGACGGCGACGCGGCACAGCAGCCGACGCGCCACCGCCTGCCGATCGTCACCTACTTCCCAGTGCTGATACGCATGGGCACCGCCGCCGGGATACTGCAGGCCATGCGCGCCTCCCGTCAGGTGATTCTGCCGCTGTGGGGCGTGCAGCTCAACGTCTCGGAATCGCATATCGCGCTCATCATGGGCATCGCCGGGGCCGTGGATCTTTCGCTCTTCTACACTTCCGGGCAAATCATGGACCGCTTCGGACGCCGCTGGGCCGCCGTGCCGGTGCTGGTCGGCATCAGCATCAGCCATCTGCTGCTCCCCTTCGCACTGAGCGAATGGTCGTACATCGTCGTCGCAATTCTCTTCTCGATGGCCAATGGCCTGGGCAGCGGCATCGTCATGACGCTGGGCTCCGATCTCGCCGCCAGATACGCGCATGACGACATGCCCGGTTTCCTCAGCGGCTGGCGTGTATTCTCGGATTCCGGCTCGGCATTCGGACCACTCGCCATTTCAGCGATGACAGCGATATCGAGTCTGGCCGGCGCAGCCGTGCTGATGGGCTGCTGCGGCTTGGTCGGCGCGTTCATGATGCAGCGCTACATTCCGCGCCTGGTCGGCAAGTAGGCTGCTGGGACACTGAGCCACTGATTGAAAGCCACTGGCTGAGAGCCACCAACCAAGAAACACTGAGTAAGAAACACTGAGTAGTGATCGGGCTGGCACAGCAACTCCATAGTTGTTGCCGCACCAGCCTAATCACTGCGAGCGCTTTGCTCCCCATGCACTTTCGCACTTTCGCACGCACTCGCACTTCTGCACTTCCGCACGAACTCGCACGCGCACGCATCCTCACCTGCTGTTTCACATGCGCCGGCGAATCGCTGCGACCATAAGCAGAGCGACGAGCGCTGCGACGATGCCGACTCCGGCGAATGCCACCACCGAGGAACCCGTCTCGGCCAAGACAGCAGGTCGGTCGGCGGTCGGCTTATCAGGAGCTGGATTGCCGGGACCGGGACTTGGACTTAGCTGGTTCGCGGCTGGCTGCGTCGGCTTGCTGTCTTCTACGACTTCCACAACCTCCCCTTCGGCACCGAGTTCATGCGTGGCGAGCACATCGCCCTTCGGCGAGAATACCGTGGCCTTCCAGTACACGAATCCGGGTTTTGCTGAGCGCACCTGACTGCTAGGCACCTTCTGGTCGCCTGACGCATGGCTCAGCTTCACGCGTTCGCTGTCGAGCAGCTTGGCATTCGCTCCGGGTTTGACGCTTTTGGCCACGGCCTCGTACGCGCTGAATTCGACGTATGACCCTTCCTTCACATCGCCAACGACCCGCGCGACATCCCTGAACGGCTCATTGACTTTGACCTTGTCGTGATCGACCTGCGTGGTGATCACCGGTGCCTTGGGATGCGCGAACTCCTCGACGCGCGTGCGCTCCCAGGCATCGTCGTACGCGCTTGCCGCCGGCATAACGCGATCGTCGCCCGCGAACTGCCAGACGAACACGTACCAGCCGTGGGCTTCGCCGCGGATGTTCACCGGCTTGCCGTGAGCGTCAGGCACCCCGGCTCCAATACGGAAGGTGCCGTTGGCAGCCGCGTAGTCCCACGTCCCTATGCGCCGGTGATGCTCGTCTTCCTTGGGCACGCCTGCTGTGCTGGGGCGGTACTGCTCATCATTGGCGGCGTCATTCGCATCGCCCGACCACCACACACTCACCTGCGCATGTGCACGGTCTGGTCCGAAGCCGAATGCCTTGCTGCCTGCGAACGACCCGTGATCGTCCGGGAAGCCGGAGACGGTTATGGTGTCGCTGAGCTCGGATCCCACGCTTGCGCTGTGTTCGGTCACGCTGGACCGCACGTTGAGCTTGGCTCGGTGCGCGTTGGTTTCCGCTACTTCCAGGAACGGCGTGACCGCGTCGGCAAGAACATACTCGCGCGCCTGCTCGCTCAGCGTCCCGCGCTCGAAGGCCCATACCCAGGTGCCAAATCCCCCGGCGGCCGGGGCCTTGTACGCTTCGGAACCGCCAGGCTTCGTCGTGGCCTTCACCTTCACGCTCTGACCAGGCCCGGTAAAGCTCGCAGCTCCGTACGCTGAGGGCTTGTGGCCCGCTTGCGCCAAACGCTTGAGGAACGCCGCCGCGCTTTCGCCTGGCTGCACGGATGCACCTTCGTTCAGCGCGCCGGGTGCCAGTTTGTCGAAGTACCAGCCAGTCGCCGCCAGCTTGAGCCCTTGCGGCCAGTGGCTGTCTGCGCCGCGCACCCCGGAGGTCACCTCATCGACCACGCTCTGGCCCGCGTCGACTATTTTCGCGGACACGCGAGTATCCAGCGAAGGCGTGAAATCCTTGCGAACCGTGAACGATATGGCACTACCACGCACCTGCTTCATTCCACCGAAGCGCACGAAGTCCTGCCCGCTGACGATCTGCTCAAGCGTTGGACGATCATAGGATATGGACGCCGTCACCTCGCCTGCGCCGGTCGCCTGCCAGCTATGCGCGATTGCCTGCGCACCGGAGACGCCAGCAATGGAGTTCTTCCCGTTCTCGAAGTGCGCCGGACCGTCGAGCGTAACTGTATAAGGCACTCCGGCAATGGGCGAGCCCGCGGTATTCGTGACAATCGCCTCCACAACGCCTTGGCGCAGCCCTTGCGCATAGCGCTGCGTGATCTTCGCGCCGGAGGACGCATGCGCTGCGGCTTCGCGCCACAATGCATCGGCGCGTTCGAGGATGCCGGCATGCGTGCGAACGATGCTCTCGCGGTGGGGCGCCCAGAGCGCCTGATTCAGGTCATAGTGATCATGCACAAGCACGGCGATCGCGGCATAGGTGAGCTGATCGGTGCCGCTTCGGTAATGGTCTATGAGCCAGGCCAGCCGTCGCGCGTCATCAGTGGATGCGATCTCACGCACCTCGTCGATCTGATAGGAGGCGAGCGAGCCCGTTTCGATGCAGTAATAATCAGTGTCGTCATCCTGAGCGACCACCCCGAGGCCCAGAACTCTGCCAGCGACTGTGTATACGAGATAACGGCTGTTGTCCGGCCTGCGCAAATCGGCAGCCCGCGCGACCGTGGGCAGACAGACTGCCATCAGGACCGCCGCCAGCGCGACGACGATGGCCGTCAACCGGTTTCGTAGCATTGCGTTCATGATCTTTCCTTTCGTTGGCACGCAACGTCATAGTGTGCGTGATAACGAGCCTGTCATAGCTGGGCATCCCCGCGCATCCTGAAACGGGTACTGTGGTCGAAGGCTTGGGGTCTCGGCGTGTTGTGGATAACTCACCTGTGGATAACTGCGATGTGGATAACTTCGTTGCAGGCATCTACCAGCATCTACCAGCACCCAGCGCACGCGACGAGAGCGAACAATGCCTTCACAACAGCGCCTTCAATCGGTACGACACCACTGATCACCGCGTTATCGACACGGCAAAGCCGCCGACATGCGGTCATAGAAACGCATCCTGCGCCGCGGGCACCTTACAATGGCATTATGGCTACACACCACACAAGCAAAGAAGCACCATCCAAACGCCACGATCCAGCCGGCACCGCCGCCGCAACGGCTTCGGCAGGCGCGTCCGCCAAGCAGGACGCCGCGTCTTCCACCAAGCCGCCGGTCCCGCCCAAAGCGCACCGCGCACGGCATTCGAAAGCCGCAGGATCGCGGCATTCCGCCGCCTCGACGCAGTCGCGCATGCCACGAATCCACCTGCAGCCAGGCGAAGAGGCCCCCGCCCCCACCCTGCCTGCCGATTCGCCCGAGCAGCTCGGTCGCGTCGCAGTGCTCGACATCACGCCGAGCCGTGAAAACGATGTATTCCCGGTGCGCGTCGAACTCGGCGAGACCTTCTCCGTCACCGCGCAGGTCTTCATCGAAGGCCGCAGCAAAATCGGTGCAACGGCCGTGCTGCGCAACCCGCGCGGCCGCGAGATGCTGCGCATGCCGATGACCTGCGTCAACCCCGGGCTGGACCGCTGGGCCGTGACGCTCAAGGCCGGCGAGCACAGCACCGTGAAGCCCTGGGACGAGGAATGGCCCGCGCTGCGTCGCCAGCTCGGCGATTGGAGCCTGATCGTCGAAGGCTGGGAGGATACCTACGCCTCCTGGCTGCACGACGCACGCATCAAGGTCGATGTCCATGACGATGTGGAGAACGCGCTCGACTCGGGCGCGAATCTGCTCAGCCGCTGGGCGGACAGGCACGATGCAGGGCTGTCGGCAAGCGAGCGCCGGACGCTGCGCGAAGCTGCCGAGCGCATCGCCAACCATAGCCTGAACGAGCACGAACGGCTTGCCGCCGCCGACAACGAGGTCATTGAGCGTCTGCACGTCGAGCATCCGCTGCGCGATGCCATCTCGCCCAGCCACCCCAAGACGGTCCATGTCGAACGGCCGAAATCGAGCTTCACCGCCTGGTACCAGTTCTTCCCCCGCTCCGAAGGCGCGACCCGCGACCCCCAGACCGGCAAGATCACCCCCGGCACCCTGCGCACCTCGGTGAGCGGGCTCGAACGCGCCGCCGCGCAAGGCTTCGATGTGGTCTACCTGCCGCCGATTTTCCCCATCGGCGTCACCAACCGCAAGGGCCGCAACAACAGCCTGGTCGCCGGCCCCGAAGACCCCGGCTCCCCCTTCGGCATCGGCTCCGAGCTGGGCGGCCATGACACCGTCGACCCGCAGCTGGGCACCATGGACGACTTCAAGGCGCTGTGCGCCCGCGCCCATGAGCTGAATCTGGAGATTGCGCTCGACTTCGCGCTGCAGTGCTCGCCGGACCACCCGTGGGTCAAGGAGCACCCCGACTGGTTCCGCCACAAGCCCGACGGCACCATCGCCTTCGCCGAGAACCCGCCGAAGAAGTACCAAGACATCTACCCCATCGATTTCAACGCGGACATGCCCGGCATCGAGCGCGAGGTCGAACGGCTCATGGATCTGTGGATCGAGGCGGGCGTCACCATCTTCCGCATCGACAACCCGCATACCAAGCCGGTGCGCTTCTGGCAGGACGTGATCGCCGCCGTGCGCGCCAAGCATCCAGAGGTGCTTTTCCTCGCCGAGGCATTCACCCGCCCGGGCATGATGCGCGCGCTGAGCTACGTCGGGTTCACGCAGTCGCACTGCTACTTCCCCTGGCGCAACGAAAAGTGGAATCTGGACGATTACCTGCTCGAAACCAATAGCGACGAGGCCTTCTACCAGCACAACACCTTCTGGCCCACCACGCCCGACATCCTCACCGATTACATCCGCGACAACGGCATCGCCGGACATGCGATCCGCGCGGTGCTGGCGGCCATGGGCTCGCCGTCCTGGGGCATCTACAACGGCTACGAGCTTATCGAGAACCGGCAGCGCCCCGGCTACGAGGAGCAGCAGGACAACGAGAAGTACGAGGTCAAGGTGCGCGATTGGAGCCAGGCCGAGCAGTACGGCATCAGCGAGCTGCTCGCATCGCTCAACCGCATCCGGCGAGCGCACCCCGCCTGCCGCAGCTACCACGACCTGAATCTGCTGCCCTGCGAGGATGAGAGCATCATCGCCTTCATCCGCCATGTGCCGGCCGAACTCACCGGCACCGGCAAGCCGGACACGGTGATCGTGGTCGTCAATCTCGACGCGCATAACAGCCATCAGGCCGTGGTGCATCTCGAACTGGGCGACTACGGGCTGCCCACCGATCGCGCGGTCAGGCTCCGAGATGAGCTCACCGGACGCGAATTCGACTGGGGCTGGGACAATTTCGTGTCCCTCGCGCCGTGGGCGGATGTCGCGCATATCCTCAGTGTCGAATACTGAGCGTTGAACGCAGCGTACCGAAGATACCGACCGTCTGACCTTCTATCCGCGCCGCGCACAAGGCGGCACTCGCCTTCGCGTGGTGCGGGTACGCTAGGGCGGGTAAGGCATTGAAGGCCTGGCGCATGCGCTGGGCTGTTCAAGACCATAATCAACCGAATACGGCCTGCGACGAAAGCAGGCCGAAGATCATAAGGAGAAACGAATAATGGCAGAGACATTCAACGTGGTCGTCGAGATTCCTCGCGGCTCCAAGAACAAGTACGAGGTCGACCATGAGACCGGTCGCGTGTTCCTCGACCGCACGCTGTTCACCGCGATGGGCTACCCGGACGACTACGGCTACATCGACAACACGCTGGGCGAGGATGGCGATCCGCTTGACGCGCTTGTGATGATCCCGAACTCCGTGTTCCCCGGCTGCGTGGTCGAGTGCCGCGCCGTGGGCCTGTACCACATGGTCGACGAGGCCGGCGGCGACGACAAGGTGCTGTGCGTGCCCGCCGACGTGCGTTTCGACGACATCAAGGACATCGATGACGTCAACGACTTCCACAAGGCCGAGATCAAGCACTTCTTCGAGCAGTACAAGGCGCTTGAGCCAGGCAAGGAAGTGCAGCCCGGCGACTATTGGGCCGGCGTCGATGAGGCCGACAAGCAGATCAAGGCCGCACGCGAGCGTCTGACGGCACAGGCCTGATTTCGTGGAGCGCTTGCCAAGACACTGGTAAGGGCCCGAGGCGTCAAAGGTAAGAGTCCAGTGGACTCTTACTAGCCGAGGCTGAGCGTCCGCTAAGGACGCGAAGAGATAAATCGCAGCCGCAAAGAAAGCCACCCACTCGGGTGGCTTTCGCCGTATCTGCGGCAGTGTCTGCGGCTATGTGCAGTAGGCGAGCACGATTCGTCCGCACGCTTTCCTTGACTCGAACATTCCCCAGCCGCCGAATCGCTATCCTGACGTCACAAATCCCGCATGATTATGGGGGTTATACGGGGCTTGTGTCATATGACTGGCCGTATACGTCACAACGCCCGTATAAGGGTCAAGTTAGTGCGGGAGTTGTGATGAATAACCGCGATGAAACGTCACAACGCCCGCATACCCCCTGTCGTAGTGCGGGAGTTGTGACGGTTTGTGGCTCTCACAGCGACTGGGCAAGGGTGAACTCCGTTGTTTCCTCGGGCCCTTGGTGGGCCCTCGGCGTCGGCTACGGACAGCGCACAGCGCTGTCCGCTTAACGCCTCCGCAATTCGGTGGTATAGTAGGACCTGTTAATTAAACGACATGCGGACAGCATTCGCTGTGAATTCAAAGCCGGCTTCAGACCGGCAGTTCTATGTCGGTATCCGAGGCGTAGGCGGTGAAAGCCGTCGAGGCCCATCGGCGGGAAACCGGCGATGAACCCTTTGAATACCACATATGATTATTCAACCATTGCTTATTGCTATTTCCGTATCTATGGATGCGTTCGCCGTCGCCGTCGGCAAAGGCCTTGCGGCAACCCGCATCCGCCCGCTTGACGCGCTGAAAACCGCACTGTGGTTCGGCGGGTTCCAGGCGTTGTTCCCCCTGCTGGGCTACATCGGAGCCTCCGCGCTGAACGACTACGTTGCGTCCTTCGACCACTGGATCATCTTCAGCCTGCTCGCCCTGATCGGCGGCAACATGATCTACGAGGCGCTGCACGAAGACGAGGCCAATGCGCACGAAACCCCGCAGTTCGGCTGGCGCCACATGATGCCGCTGGCCATCGCGTGCAGCATCGACGCCTTCGCCGTCGGGGTGAGCTTCGCATTCATGCAGTTCAGCGTGCCCTTCGTCATCGGGGTCATCGGCATCGTGACGGCCGCATTCGCCGCTGCGGGCCTGTATCTTGGGCGTGTCGTGGGCCTGCGATGGCAGAAGCCGGCGCAGATCGCCGGCGGCATCGTGCTGATTCTGATCGGCACCAACATACTGCTCGAGCATCTAGGCATCATCGGCTGAGCGCTTAGCTCTGGCCGGCTGAACAACTGGCCCCGAATAGCCCCGGCTCGCCTAGATCCGGCCCCGATTGGCCTTGAATCCAGCCATCGGCATCGAAAATCTCTTGATTGCGTTGCATTTTGTACGGTAGTCGCGTGTTGACGTACACAACGCAACGGTATTCAGTCGATTTCCGTCACCTTTTGTACGGCAGCCTCACAGTAGCGGTCGAAACGCAACGTTTGCGGCTTCGCAGACATCCGTTTAGCGGTTCAGCAGTTCAGGCGCGTTCAGCAGTTCAGCCTTCGTCAATCCCAATCGCACAACCAGCAATCACACCAGCGCCACCAGCGCGAAAGCATACGCAAACGCCGCCAGACCGAATATCAGCACCGGCATCAGCACGAAGCCGAGCCATGCCGCGCGCACGGAGGAGTTCGACCCCAGGCGCAGCTCACGCCACCAGCGGCATGAAACGATGGCCAGCGCCACCATCACGGCGATGACGATAAGCAGCCCGCCGAGCGCATACCAGGTGGAGCTTGACGAGGCGAACAGCGGAGCCGAAACATTGAGCGCATCCGCATCATGCAGGGCGCGCATGACCCGGGCGGTGACAACCCACGCGCCGGCGGCGACAGCGGTCACGCCACCGAGCACGAAGGAGGAGAGCGAGCGCACCAGCTCGGTGCGCTGCTCGCGCAGCATCTGGCGCAGGAATCCGCCGATGATGAGCAGTGCCAGCAGCACCAGCGCAGTCGAGGCCCAATGCGAGATCGCGGTCCCCAGCAAGGCCAAGGCGCTATCCGCGGCGCAGGTGCCTGTGGACGATGCTTGCAACGAGGTCTCCGGGATGATAATGCATTCCCCGCTCGAGCCTAGGATATCGGCAGGAAGCGCCGCAGCGGCTATCGAAGCCACGCCCACAATCGCGGCTACGACGCGCGCCACTGTGTCGGAGCGCAACGGCCAAGCGATGACGAAGACCAGCAGCGCAGCCAACGCCAGCACCGTGACGACATCTTCACTAATCCCCCACAACCAGCCTGCGGCGCAAGCCAGCGCGAAAATCGCATAGGCGGCCAGTTGCACGACCATCATGACCGTGCCGGACGGCGCGGCGCCGCCCGGCCGGGAATCACCAGCGAAACCATCGCTCATAATCGTTCCTCTCTGTATGGCCCATATGCATGGCCCATATGGTCGGACCATCCGCCCATGTACCGCAGCTGCGAGGCCATGCGATATCATGGCGATATCAGGCGAATACCTTGCTAAAGAATATGGTTCTCAATGTAGCCGCATGTGTCCACAACCTGCGCCTACAATACACAGCAGGCATGATGCGAGACCGTGGTTGTAACGACTGTGGCGATACTCTGTACTTCCAGAGAACCCGTGAAAGAGGAGGTTGCGTGACCGATCTTACGCTGATGACGTCCGCCGGCGATCCAGCTTCGGTGCTGCCTTCTCTTGCCCTGCTTTCCCACCGCGTGCGCGTGCTGCCAATGGACGCCGCGAGCCTGGTGAAGATGCCTGAGAACACGATTCTCTTCCTCGATGCCCGCGATGACCTCGCCACCGCGAAGACCCTGTGCCGCTTGGTGCAGGCCACGGGCCTGAGCACTCCTATCATGCTGATACTGACCGAGGGCGGCTTCACAGTCGTCAACTCGCAGTGGGGCGTGTCGGATGTGGTCGTGGCCAGCGCCTCGCCCGCCGAGGTCGAGGGGCGGCTGCGGCTGGTCTCCGAGCGCGGCAATCAGGTCATGGTGCACACCGCCGGCAACGAAGAGGTGCCTGAGCAGGGCGAGGACGGGCAGATTCGCAGCGGCGACCTGATGGTGGATACGAACGGCTACACCGCAAGCTTGCACGGTCACCCGATCGACTTGGCGTATAAGGAATTCGAGCTGCTCAAGTACCTCGTGCAGCATCCCAATCGGGTATTCACCCGCGCCCAGCTGCTGCAGGAAGTGTGGGGCTACGACTATTACGGTGGCACGCGCACCGTCGACGTGCATATCCGACGCCTGCGCGCCAAGCTGGGCGGCGAATACGAGCATCTGATCGGCACCGTGCGCAACGTCGGCTACCGCTTCGACCCGCCGGAGGGCGAGAAGCCCGCAGCGGTCGAGGCCGCGCAAGAGGCCCAGGAGGCGCAGTCTGCGCAGGATATGCAGGACGCGCAGGATACCGAAGGTGCCCACGGCGTCGGCGATATCGATGATGAGGCCGCAGGCCAGCCGGCTGCCGATTCGAGCCCATCGCACGGCGCACAGCGCTGAGGACGCGGCACTATGCCACGGGAATCAAAGCGCGCGCTGCATGCCAGAATGCAGGAGGAGTATGCGCTGCTATGCGAGGAGATACCCGAGCCGAAATGCGCGCTGGATTTCTCCACGCCGCTGCAGCTGCTTATCGCAACGGTGCTGAGCGCGCAGACCACCGATAAGCGCGTCAATACCGTCACGCCGATACTGTTCAGTGAGTATCCCAGCGCCGCCGATCTCGCTGCGGCAAGCCCCGAGCGCGTCGAGGACATCATTCATCCGCTGGGCTTCTATCGTTCGAAATCCGCGCATATCATCGCGCTGGCTGACCAGCTGCAGGAGCGCTTCGACGGCGTGGTGCCGCAGCGCATGGAGGAGCTGGTGACCTTGCCCGGCGTGGGCAGGAAAACCGCGAATGTGGTGCTGGGCAATGCCTTCGGCGTCCCCGGCTTCCCCGTCGACACGCATGTCATGCGCGTGACCGGCCGGCTGCGCTGGCGTTCGGACTGGCGCTCCACACACCCCGATCCGGTGCGCATCGAACGGGAGATCACCGCATGCTTTCCGCCCGAGGAATGGACCGATCTGTCTCACCGGCTGATATTGCACGGGCGCGCCATATGCCATGCCCGCAAGCCCGACTGCGCGAACTGCCCGCTGAACGCAACGTGCCCCAGCTCCGAGGTATGAGCATGCCGAGATATGACCGTGCTGAGGGCCGAAGTGTGGCCGCGCTGAGGGCTGAGATATAACCGTGATGAGGGCCGCCAGCACCGCAATCATGAATACACGATACGAACACGACAACTATGAACACGGCAACGAGGATGGATTCGCCATATGACACAGCAGACACAGCACCGCACGCACGACGCCGCCAAACGCTGGGGCGTTTTCGTGGCCGTCGCCGCCGCACTGTTCGCGCTCGTCTGGCTCGCCTGGTCGGTGCTCAACCGGCCGAGCTTCCTTCCCGGCATCAACCCGCTGCAACGCAATACGACGGTGACGGTCGGCTTGCGTCAGGCGCCGGCCTCGCTCGACATCCGCACGCAGGACGGTCACGCCGTCGAGCAGGCGCTGCTCGGCAACGTCTATGAGACGCTGGTGCAGCGCAATCAAAGCAATCAGCTCGAACCGGGGCTTGCCAGCCAGTGGAAGATCTCCAAGGACGCGCTGAGCTACACGCTCACGCTGCGCCCGAACCTGCGCTTCTCGAACGGGGATCGGCTTGACGCCGCAGACGTCGTGTGGTCGTTGCAGCAGGCGGTCAAAGGGCATTTCGTTGGCTCGGATGCGCTGAACGGGCTGAAATCAGTCGAGAACCAAGGCTCCTCGACTATCGTCATCACCTTGGCGAACCCCAATCCCACGCTGCTGCGCGCGCTGTCCGGCAGGGCCGGCATCGTCTACGACGCGCAGGCCAATGTCGACTACGCGCGCGGCGCGGTCGGTTCGGGGCCCTTCATCATCTCCGGCTACCAGCCCGGGCAGTCCATCACCTTCAAGCGCAACGGAGCCTACTCAGCCCAGCGGGCGGCGTCCTCGCAGGTAACGCTGCGCTACTACCCCGACGACGCCTCGCTGCTGTCGGCGCTGCGCAACAACGACGTGAACATGGCGCTACCCAACGATCCGAACCTGGATGCCAGCGTCACGGGAGATCCCAGTCTGAAAGTCGTCGATGGCATGAGCACGTCGAAGGTGCTGCTCGCCTTCAACAACAACGCCAACGCCATCTTCTCCGACCAGCAGGTGCGCCAGGCGACACGCTACCTTGTCGACTCCGCCGCAATCGCGCACGCGCAGCCCGATGCCGCAGCGGCTTTGGGCGGCCCCGTCAGCCAGCTTGAGCCGGGCTATGAGGACCTGACGGGCCTGTTCCCGCACGACAGCGCCAAGGCATCCTCAATGCTGTCGTATTTCAGCGCCTCGTATCTGGGCACGATGACCTTCCTCGTGCCGCAGCGCTACCAGGCGCTTGGCGAGACCGTCACGCAGCAGCTGCAGGACAGCGGATACTTCCATGTGCAGATGCAGGTGGTCGACGATGCGACGCTGAACGATCGCATGGCCAAAGGCGACTATACGATGGCGCTGATGACGATGGACGAAACCGGTGACGCGAGCGCCTTCGCCAACGCCAATTCGGTGTTCCACTATGAAAACGGCGACGCCCAGCGCCAGTACGCGGACGCTTTGCATGCCACCAACGGCGACGATTACCGCAAGGCCATGCAGGCTTTCGCACGGACGGTGAGCCAGGACGCCGCCAGCGACTGGCTGTACACGCGCAAGGATCGCATCGTCGTCAAGGCCAAGCTCGAAGGTTATCCGACGAACATGGTGGATCAGATATTGCCGCTGCAGAATCTGGCGATGAAGTAGCCATTTCAGTATGTCACCAAGGCTTTCTAGACTTGGGCTTCATGACTGATCAGGACAAGAGCAACGCCACCGACGATGGCATCGATAATCATATCGACGCGAAGCTGACCCCGCTTCCCGACAAGGTGGGTGTCGAGGGACTTGAGGGCAAGTGGCGTTCGGTGTGGGACGAGACGGGCGTGTACCGTTTCCGCAATTCGCGCGACCGCAAGGCCGTCTACTCCATCGACACCCCGCCGCCCACCGTCTCCGGCTCGCTGCATGTGGGGCACGTGTTCTCCTACACGCATACCGACGTGATCGCGCGCTACAAGCGCATGCGCGGCTATGACGTGTTCTACCCGATGGGCTGGGACGACAACGGCCTGCCGACCGAGCGGCGCGTGCAGAACTACTACGGCGTGCGCGTGGATACCTCGCTCAAGTACGACCCTGATTTCAAGCCGCCCTTCGAGGGCACGGATGGCAAGAAGATCAACGCCAAGGATCAGGTGCCGGTCAGCCGCCAGAACTTCATCGAGCTGTGCGAACAGCTCACCGGGCAGGACGAGAAGCTTTTCGAGGCGCTGTGGCGCTCGCTGGGCATGTCGGTGGATTGGAGCCAGACCTACCATACGATCGGCGAGCATCCGCGGCGTGTGGCGCAGAAGGCGTTCCTGCGCAATCTGGCGCGCGGCGAGGTCTATCAGAAGGACGCGCCGGGCCTGTGGGATGTGACCTTCCAGACCGCCGTGGCGCAGGCCGAATTGGAAAGCCGCGAATACCCCGGCTTCTACCACCGCATCGCCTTCCGCTTCGCTGACGGCACGCCTATCTACATCGAGACGACCCGCCCCGAACTGCTCGCCGCCTGCACATCGCTGATCGCCAATCCCAACGACGAGCGCTACAAGAAATATTTCGGACAGGAAGTCTACTCGCCGCTGTTCAAGGTCAAGGTGCCGGTGCTGGCGCACCCGGCCGCCGAAATGGACAAGGGCGCAGGCATCGCCATGTGCTGCACCTTCGGCGACATGACCGACGTCGAGTGGTGGCGCGAGCTCAAGCTGCCCACCCGGCCGATCATCCAGCGCAACGGTCGCATCGCGATGGGCACGCCGGAATGGATCACCGACGAGGGCGGGCGCGAAATCTTCGCGCAGACCGCCGGCAAGACCACGTTCTCGGCCCGCAAGATCATCGTGGACGCGCTGCGCGAATCTGGCGATTTGGACGGCGAACCGACACCGACCGACCGTATGACGAACTTCTACGAGAAGGGCGACAAACCGCTCGAAATCGTCACCTCGCGCCAATGGTACCTGCGCAACGGCGGCACCGACGAGGCGCTTAACGCAGAGCTCATCGAGCGCGGCAAGGAGCTGCAGTTCCATCCTGACTTCATGCGCGTGCGCTACGAGAACTGGGTGCACGGGTTGAACGGCGACTGGCTCATTTCGCGCCAGCGCTTCTTCGGCGTGCCGTTCCCGCTGTGGTACCCGGTCGACGCGAACGGCGAGGCCGACTACGCTCACCCGCTCACCCCTGCCGAAGACCAGCTGCCTATCGACCCGACCAGCGACGTGCCAGCCGGATATTCGGAATCGCAGCGCGACCAGCCGAATGGCTTCATGGCCGAGCAGGACATCATGGACACCTGGGCCACCTCCTCGCTCACCCCGCAGATCGTGACGCACTGGGCCGAGCCGGACGAAGCCAGCCAAGCGCTGTTCAAGGCGACCTTCCCCATGGATCTGCGTCCGCAGGGCCAGGACATCATCCGCACGTGGCTCTTCAGCTCCGTGGATCGCGCGCACTTGGAGAACAAGTGTCTGCCGTGGGCGCATACCGCGCTTTCCGGCTGGATTCTGGATCCCGATCACAAGAAGATGTCGAAGTCCAAAGGCAACGTCGTCGTGCCCAACGAGCCGATCGAGAAGTTCGGTGCGGACGCGGTGCGCTACTGGGCCGCCTCCGCACGCCTCGGCCTGGACGCCACCTATGACGAGGGCCAGATGAAGATCGGGCGGCGCCTGGCGATCAAGCTGCTCAACGCGACCAAGTTCGCACTGGCGATCGGCCGCGAAGATGAGCATCACCATGTCGGCGAAGGCGGTTCGCAGGTGTGGAAGCCTTCGGACGTGACCGAGGCGCTGGATCGCTCGGTCATGGCTTCGCTCGCACAGGTCGTGCGCGAATCCGGGCAGGCATTGGATGCTTATGAGCATTCCAAGGCTCTGGAAGCCATCGAGACCTTCTTCTGGCAGTTCTGCGATGACTATATCGAGCTGGCGAAGAACCGCGCGTATGGCACCGCTGACGCAACCGGAAAGGTACCAACGGAGACCGCCGTGCTGTCCGCGCGAACGACGCTCGGCCTTGGTTTGGACGCCTTTGCGCGGCTGCTCGCGCCGTACCTGCCCTACGCCACGGAAGAGGTGTGGTCGTGGATGCACGACGGCGCTGGCTCCGTGCACCGTGCCGCATGGCCGGACGCCGGGCTGTATGAGCAGGCGGCTGCTGGGGCTGGTACGGCTGGTGCCGATACATCTGCCGCTGACGCCTCCGCCGATATCCTGCTGTGGGCAGGCAAGGCGTTGGCCGAGCTGCGCGGTCTGAAGTCGCAGGCCAAGGTCTCTATGAAGACCCCGATTCTCTCCGCCACGCTGCTGGTACCCGCTGCTGGCGTGCAGGCAGTGCAGGCGGCAATCGACGACATAGCAGAAGCCGGCCGCGTCACCGGGCCGCTGGATGTCCAAGCAGCCGAAGCCTCCGAAGGCGAGTCGAGCGAACCGACCGTAACCGTCGCCGCCAGCGAACTCGGCGAGCCTCCGGCCAAGAAGCCGAAGCGCTGAACGTAAGCCGGATACGACAAGTGGCCCGGAAGCCTGGTAAGGGCTTCCGGGCCACTTGTCGTATGGCTGGCGTCCGCAGAACGTCGTCTTTTGCACGCTAACTCAACCCTAGCGTGCAAAAGACGACGCAATCAGCCCTCATAACGTTACATTGTGTACGGCAACATCGCGTTAGCGTGCAAAAGGCGACGAAATATAAGGTTTATCTGCCTATACACCGCGAATTGCGCATGAAGCACCGCAGAGTCACGCGAAGACGTCGAGCACTTGAGGGTCTCCCCCGGCGGCCGCGATGCGGGCGTGGCGCTTCTTGGTTTCGGTGACGACGAATTCTCGATACATTTCAGCGATGTCCGGGTCCAGTCCAGCGTCCTCGGCAATGCGGTGCAGACGCTGAATCTGATAGTCCTCGCGCTGGTAATCCGCTGGCGCGAACCCCGCTTCGGCCTTGAGCTGGCCCACCTGTGCCGTGGCCTTGAAACGCTCTGCCAGCAACGCTATAGCCGCGCCGTCGATGTTGTCGATGGATTGACGCAGCTGCGTAATGCGCTCGACTGCCGCCGCTACTTTCGGATTATGCTCGGCCTGCGCCGCATCGATGGTCGTGCTGCGCCAGTCGCCGTTCTCGCTATCGGTATCACTATCGGTCATACTTCACACAGTAGCGCACGGTTCAGTCGAGCAGTTTTCATCCATATTGCGTAAGTGCTGAATTTTCGGCTCCCGATATGCCAGGGGCCGGATGGCATCTGCAATGTCATCCGGCCCCCTAGAGTCAGCGCTGAACTCAGCCTGCTTAGTTCAGCCCGCTCTGGTGCATGATCGCGGTGAGGAAGTCGCGGTTCGTGGCGGTTTTCTTCAAACGCGGCACCAATGTCTGGTAGGCCTGCTCGGGTTCGAGCCCGCCGAGCAGCCTGCGCAGGCGATAGATGACCGGCAGCTCGTCGCTGGCGGTGATGAGCTCCTCGCGGCGCGTGCCGGAGGCGTTGACGTCGATGGCCGGGAAGAGGCGCTTGTCGGCCAGCTCGCGGCTCAGGCGAAGCTCCATGTTGCCGGTGCCCTTGAACTCCTCGAAGATGACCTCGTCCATCTTGGAGCCGGTTTCCACCAGCGCCGAGGAGATGATGGTGAGCGAGCCGCCGTTTTCGATGTTGCGGGCCGCGCCGAAGAACTTCTTGGGCGGGTACAGGGCCTGCGCGTCGACGCCGCCGGACAGGATGCGTCCGGAGGCCGGTGCGGAAATGTTATAGGCGCGGGCCAGACGGGTCATGGAGTCGAGCAGCACGACCACATCCTGACCAAGCTCCACGAGACGCTTGGCGCGCTCGATAGCCAGCTCGGCAACCGTGGTGTGGTCCGAAGCCGGGCGGTCGAAGGTCGAGGAGATGACCTCGCCCTGCACCGTGCGCTCCATGTCGGTGACCTCTTCGGGGCGCTCGTCCACGAGCACAACCATAAGATGCACTTCGGGATTGTTCGTCGCAATCGAATTGGCGATATTCTGCAAGGTGATGGTCTTGCCGGCCTTCGGCGGGGAGACGATCAGGCCACGCTGGCCCTTGCCAATCGGCGCGACGATGTCGACCAGGCGGCCAGTGAGCCTATTCGGCGTGGTCTCCTGCTTGAGTCGCTCCTGCGGATAGAGCGGCGTGAGCTTGGAGAAGTGCGGACGGCTTACGGAATCCTCGATGCTCATGCCGTTGATGGTGTCAATCGACTGCAGCGGCACGAATTTCTGCCGCTGGTTGCGCCGATCGCCTTCGCGAGGCGTGCGAATCGAACCTTGCACGGCATCGCC
>NZ_JALCUA010000020.1:0-15012 GCF_022655035.1 Bifidobacterium tibiigranuli
GGTTTGCTGGAGCATGTGGATTTCGACACGCAGGTCGTCGTCACGGATCCGGAGGGCCATATTCAGCGCCCGGATATGGTCGTTCGGCTGCCTGGCGGCAAGTCGATTCCGATTGATGCGAAGGTACCGTATTCGGATTACCAGCGGGCTTGTGAAATACCCGAGACCGCAAGTCCCGAAGAGCTTGAACGTCGTAATGCCTTGCTGCAGGCACACGCCAAGGCTATGCGGGAGCATGTGAAAACCTTGGGAGACAAGGCGTATTGGAATGCCTTCGAGACTGCCCCGGATTTCGTCATCGCTTTCATTCCCAATGAGTCGCTGCTGCAGGCGGCTCTTGAAGCTGACCCGACGCTGATGGACGATGCCTTCGCGCGCAAGGTTGCACTCACGTCGCCAGTCACCCTGTGGGCCGTGCTCAAGTCGGTCGCCTTCGCCTGGCAGCAGCAGAGTCTGACGGATGATGCGAAGAAACTGTTCGATCTTTCGCGTGAGTTGTACGAACGCTTCTCCGTGCTCGGCGATAAGGCCAACAAGCTCGGCACGGCCATAACGCGCACGGTAGGAGCCTACAACCAGTTCGCCTCGTCCTTGGAATCGCGCGTTCTGGTGACCGCGCGCAAACTGCAGAAGATCGACCATACCAAGGTCATCGAGCCGGTCGAGCTGATCGACCCCGACAAAGCCAATCTGCGCGAGCTTACCGCGCCCGAGATTCAGCCCGAATCCGATGACTGAGTAGGGGAAGTGGACGGTTTGCAGCGGTAATTGTGCTGCTTGTGCTGCTTGCCACAGCAGCCGATGCATGGCAGCAGGTGATGCGCTATGGAGTCGTTGTTGTCATGCATGGCAGAGATTCCGTATGCACTGAGCTGGGCGAGGCTATGACGGTGAGGCGGGTTACGCTGGGCGTATGAATAAGGCAATAATGTCGAAATGGCGAAAGGGACTGCTATGAGCGCGGACGAACGAGGTGTGCTGCCGGAATCCGGGGATGGCGGGCAAGGCACCGACGCCAGGATTGGCGTCAGTGGCAAGGATGAACTCAGACAGATGCTGCGTGACGCGGTGTCGGGCAAGCCATTCAGCGAATTATCCGCAGTGACCTTTGACCAGCGCGGCGTTGCGTTAGCTGGCGAGGCCGTGCTCGACGCTTTGCATGAGCGGGATTTCAACTTTGGTGATTTCGATGCTGTAGGCGCTTTGACCGCTGCCGCTGTGCCGCTGGTCATTGCCGTCATGCATGCCGCCGCCAGCCAAGGGAAGTCGCTTGATGGCTTCGTCATGGACTTCGTCTACCCGTCAATCAAAGGACCTTCGATTCGCGGCAAGCGTGTGATACTGCTCGATTCCTGGCTGTCCGAAAAGTCCTATGTGCAGACGTCGTCATTGGTGACGCTGCGCAATGGCAACGAGCTGAACCTCGATTTCAGCATCGTGGAGCATGAGCAGGCTCAAGTGCTTGCGATAGTGACGCTGATTGGCGGTCTTGGCGCGAATGGCAGCACGAGTAGCGGCGCTGGCGAGGCTGCAAGCGATGGAATCGCGACCGCTGAAACCGCAAAGGCCAACAAGCCTAGTTCCGCACGTACAAACGATGACGCTTCATTCGTCGAAGTCGTTGACACGGTAAACGATTCGCGGCATGCGGTGCCGTTCATCCAGGTATTCGAGGAGCGCGAGCTGCGGTAGCGGCGCGCATATACAGATACGAGTATATGAGGAGCATGGCATGAGGGAGCCGAACCCTATCACGGCAGCGGCAAAGGCTTCGGGCGAACCGGTTTTCAGGCAGATTGGCGTCGGCCCGTGGTCGCAGGAGCACCCCGACTCGCCGCGTCCTGATGACCCGGCAATTCCGGATTTTGTCAGCGGACGCTACGGCGCGGCGCTGCTGGATGAAGGCGACCGACGCAATGTTCTGGACCGATACCGATACTGGACGGTCGAGGCGATTCGCGATGATCTCGATGTGCGCGGGCGGCACGGCTTTGAAGTCGCCGTGGAGAATTGGACGCATGATTTCAACATCGGCTCCATGGTGCGCACCGCCAACGCCTTCGCCGCCCGAACAGTGCATATCGTCGGCCCGCACAAATGGAACCGCAAAGGCTCGCTCATGACCGAGCTGTACCAGCATGTCGAGCATCATCCGAGCATCGAGGAACTCGTGTCGTCATGGCGCGCGCAGATGCAGCGTGAAATCGATGCAGCCCGGCACAATGCCGATACTGCTGATGCTGCCAAAACTGACCGCAGCAACACCGACCGTGTCAACACCGACCAAGACGACGTTACGGCGCAGCCGTGCGAAGGCCGCGTCATCGCCTTGGATATCATCCCCGGCGCAGTGCCAATCGAGTCTTATCAGTTCCCCGAACGCTGCCTGATGCTTTTCGGAGCCGAGGGCCCCGGCCTGTCGAGCAAGGCGCTCGAACTGGCCGACGACGTGGTCTACATCTCGCAGTTCGGCTCGGTGCGCTCCATCAACGCCGGTGCCGCCGCAGCCGTCGCGATGCACTGCTGGATCGCCCAGCACGGCCGCGGCGTCCAACAATCCTGAGTCTTAGGCCCTAAATCCTGAGCCCCGCGGATAATGGCTCTGTTTTAGCGTCGCCTTTTGTACGGTAACTTGGCTCTACCGTACAAAACGCAACGCAATCAGCTCTTAAAACGTTACATTTTGTATGTCAGCCTCACGTTCCTTGCAGCACATGCGTCATCCGTTGCATCGGCACTCCGGCGTCACGCAGTTTTCGTGCCAGCGGATACCCTAACGAGGCTTCCTGATAGTCGATGCGAATGATGGTGGTGACTCCGGCCCGGCGCAGGGCTCTTCACGTTCTCGCTCCTCGTGTACGACTTGCCGAGTCGTCTTCCAATCGGTCATTGACGGATCAGTGTATTTGCGCATGCCATCAAATTCGCCAACGATGATTCTGCCATCGGGCAACACCCATACAAAATCAACTCGGTAGCGTTTACGCGGATTCTTCGGGTCGATGAACTCCTGCTGTAGAAGAGGGGCGATGAACCCCAGCTCGATTATCACCGCTCGGCAGAACGACTCCCCACCGTTTTCGCTTCGCCCGTCGACGTAATACAAAAGGCGGAAGACCGGGCCGCAATCGCGCCGTAAACCGTCGCATATTTCGATGACTTTCTCATGCGAATATTGGTAAATGCGCATCGCCGAATCGAATATCGGCAACGCCTGCGAGAACTTGTGACGCAATGCGAAATCGACGAGCGCACGTTCGAGCGTCACCACTGGCAGACCGTTTACGATATGCGCATGGATTGGCGCAACGAAGATTTTACGCACGTCACGCGAAGCATATCCGTTGATTGCTGAATCAGAGGCGATATACACCATTCCGTCGTGCAGCGACCATGGGCATTCAAGCTGGTATATCGCCGCGGCGCTCACTGAGGTGAATACCCAGTTTGGATGCTTGCGGGCCAAGGCTCGCAGCACATGCAGGTATCGTTGGGCTGGGCTCAGACCGGTCCAGTACGACTGTTCGGCATACAGCCCGTAATGAGGATTGACGAATGCGCCAGTTTGAGCCCGCCTCCTTACTGCAGCGCGTTGCCTCGCGTTGCCCCCGTACAGGCATCGACTTTGGGCTTTTGATGTGTCAATGAGCTGCTTGATTTCGATATTGTTTTTCATAGCATCACCGTAAGCAAAGTGGAAGCGCGAAGGGAAGCCTGAACGGGCAATGTGGTCGAAAGGTCAAGTTTTGGCGTGTTGTGGATAAGTCCGGTTCCCAGCGTCGCCTTTTGTACGCTAACTTGATGCTGACGTACAAAATGTAACGTTTTAAGAGCTGATTACGTTGCATTTTATACGGTAAAATCGCGTTAGCGGATGAAATGCAACGTGCGTGGGCTAGAGTGGTTAAGCATGATAACCATCGAAGGCGTCAGCAAGCAGTTCAAGGGCAAGGTTGCGCTCGATCAGGTCAGCTTCACAGCGGAAGATGGCAAGGTCACGGGCTTCCTCGGACCGAATGGCGCAGGAAAATCAACCACGATGCGTGCTGCGCTGGGGCTGCTCAAGCCTGATGCCGGACGTGCACTGATCGACGGCAAGCCCTTCCGCGAGAGCGCGTCACCTATGGCGCTGGTGGGCGCGGTGCTGGATGCCAAGTCGGCGCATAAGGGCCGGTCGGCATACAGCCATCTGCTCGCGCTCGCCCTGACTAACGGCATTCCCAGGAAGCGTGTTGACGAGGTTATCGCGCTGACTGGCCTGGAAAGCGTGAGGAAGCGCAAAGCCGGGTCGTTCTCGCTGGGCATGAGCCAGCGGCTCTCGATTGCGGCGGCGTTGCTGGGCGATCCGCACAATCTTGTGCTGGATGAGCCGGTGAACGGCCTCGACCCTGAAGGCGTCAAATGGGTGCGCGAGCTATGCCGCTTCTACGCCAGTCAAGGCCGAGCGGTGCTGCTCAGCTCCCACTTGATGAGCGAGGTCGCGCTGACCGCCGACAATCTGGTGATCATCGGCCAAGGGCGCATCCTCGAAACGACTTCGGTCGACCGCTTCGTCGCAGAGCATTCGGTTCATGCGATTCGCGTCGTTACGCCCGATCCGGATAAGCTCAGAAAAATATTCGAAGGCGCGAATCAGGTGCAGATCAGCGAGGCCGCACGGCTGTCGTCCGATCCGGAGCGCGGCACGGTGCTGCGCATCACTGGCGCGCAGTTGGAGCGGACTGCGCAGGTGTTCGCGCAGGCGCAGCTGGTGACCTACGAACTCATCGAGGAGCGGGCTTCGCTGGAAGACGCCTACATGATGCTCACCCACAGCCAAGTGCAATATGTGACGCGCGAAGTTCCCGGTCAGGCGCCCGTGCAGTATGGAGTGTCGTCGCAAGACTTACCGTCGCAAGCTTTGCCACCACAAGGAATGGCTGCGGCCGCTCAGACTCAGTCGGATGGCTCGCAGCCGGATGGTTCAACTCAACTGGACACGTCGTCCCCGGCGATCGTCTCGCAATCAGTCGCCCCAACTCCGTCAGCTAGCACGCGAGCGGACGCCCCGCAGTTTGATGGTAATCAGCCAGTTGCAGCACCCGAGCAAACACAAACGCCGCCGCAACCACAGTCAGAGACACCACAGCCAGAGGCGCAGGCACAATCACAAACCAGCGACTCCAACCAGCAACCACCCGAGCAGACGACGACGCAAGGAGGCGCACGATGAGCAACGCGAACGGCGGCTACACGACCGGGCGGCGCATGGCGTCGAGCAGACTGCGCCTGAGCTTCTGGGGCAGCGTGCATGCCGAACTGGTGAAACTCGCGAGTCTGGCCTCGACCTGGTGGCTTATGGGCATCACCGCAGTGCTGCTGCCCGCGATGGCGGCGCTAAGCGTGTGGAGCATCACCTACGTCAGCACCATTGACTTGAATACCGGGAAAAAACTCGGCGCGCCCAACCCGGTGTCCAGCGCCGAACTGTGGTCCTCTGTCGGTTCGAATGCCGCTACTGTGGCGCTGGTCATCGGCATTTTCGGCGTCATGGCCATCACCAGCGAATACACGACCTCCTGCGTGCAGGCGTCGCTGAGCGTCAACCCCAGGCGGGTTATGTTCATGAATGCGAAGGCGGTTGCAGCGGCAGCATTCACCGGCGTGTTTTCACTGCTCGGCATGCTGCTGTCGTGGGTGATTATGCTCGCGATGACTGCAGGCTCCTCGCTGACGCCGATTCCCGCCAAGCAGAGCATACTGCCTTTCGTGGTGATTCTGGGAGCGCCGGTCATACTGATGCTGATGGCCGTGCTCGCGCAAGGTCTGGGCGCGATGTGCCGGTCCACGGTCGGCGGCGTGTTCTCGCTGGTCGGCCTGCTGATGATTCTTTCGCAGATCGTCAGCATCACCTCATCGTTTAATTCCCATCTCGGGTGGCTTGCGTCAATCTCCATGTGCCTGCCGGATATGTCGATCAGCAATTTCATGCGCGGCCCGAACTCCGCTCCGAATCCGACGCTTGTTCACGCGCCGTTCTCGCCGGTATGGTGGCAAAGCGGGCTGATATTCCTAGCTTGGACGGCGGTTTTTTACGTCATCGGCGTCATCGTCATCAGGCGCAGCGACGTCAAGGGCTGAGGCTGGCGCGTGCTGGCGAGTGCGTTTGGCGTTGCTCAATGACCGCTAACGCGAGCTTGCCGTACAGAATGTAACGTTTTGAGGCCTGATTGCGTTGCGTTTTGTACGGCAGCCTCGCGTTAGCGGTCACAAGGCGACGTAACCCTGCCGCGCGACACCACCCCGACTTCGTCACAGTTTCACCCCGAACTTGGCGCAACCCCACCTCTAATCCTGCCCCGACCCAGCAACGTCACATATGGTCCATATAGTTGAGGCCATGCCTACGTTTACACGCGAAGAAATCGAGCATCTGGGCGATCTCGCCCGCATAGCGCTCACCGATGAGGAGACCGCCCGCCTGCAGGGCGAGCTGAACGTCATCGCCGAATCCATCAACAAGGTGCAGGAAGTCGCTGGCGACGATGTGCCGCCGACCGCGAATCCGGTGCCGCTGGAAGCCTACCTGCGCCCCGATGAGGCCGTTACGCCGCTGCCGCAGGAAGAAGCGCTTGCGGGCGCACCGCGCTCCGAGGCCGGCATGTTTGTGGCCCCGAGAATTCTAGGGGAGGAGTGAGATGAGCGATACCACGCAACTCGTACAGCTGTCCGCCGCCGAGCAGGCAGCCGCAATCAAATCCGGCGATGCGTCCAGCCGCGAACTGGTCGAAGCCCATCTGGCCGTCATCGAGGCCGCCGAGCCGCAGATCAACGCCTTCCTGCAGGTCTCCGGCGATGAGGCGCTGGCGCAGGCCGACGCCTTCGACGCCAAGCATGCCAATGGCGAGACCGAGGGCCTGCCGGAGCTTGCCGGCGTACCGATCGCGATCAAGGACATGATCGTGACCAAGGGCATCGTCACCACAGCCGCTTCAAAGATTCTCGAAGGCTGGGTGCCGCCCTACGATGCGACCGTCATCGAAAAGCTCAAAGCGGCTGGCATGCCGCTGCTGGGCAAGACGAATCTGGACGAATTCGCGCAGGGCTCATCGACCGAGCACTCGGCGTACGGCCCCACGCACAACCCGTGGGATACCACGCGCGTCCCCGGCGGCTCGGGTGGTGGCTCGGCCTCGGCGGTCGCTTCCTTCGAAGCGCCGCTCGCGCTGGGTACCGATACTGGCGGCTCGATTCGCCAGCCCGGCTCGCTGACCGGAACCGTGGGCGTGAAGCCTACGTACGGCGGCGTGTCGCGCTTCGGCGCTATCGCCATGGCCAGCTCGCTCGATCAGATTGGCCCCGTTGCGCGCACCGTGCTTGACTCAGCGTTGCTGCAAGAGGTCATCGGCGGCTATGACGAGCGCGATTCCACATCGATTCCGATGCCCGTGCCCCCGATGGCGGCTGCCGCGCGCGAAGGCGCGAAGCGCGATCTGCACGGCGTGAAAGTCGGCCTGATCAAGGAGTTGGGCGGCGACGGCTACCAGCCCGGCGTGCAGGCTCGCTTCGAAGAGGCGGTGCAGCTGCTACAAGACATGGGCGCGGAAGTCATCGAAGTCTCCTGCCCGCGCTTGGAATATGCGCTCGGCGCGTACTACATCATCATGCCTTCCGAGGTCAGCTCGAATCTGGCCCGCTACGACGGCATGCGCTACGGTCTGCGCGTCATGCCGGCCGACGGCGTGCCTCAGACTGCGGCCAACATGATGGCCGCCACGCGCGAAGCCGGCTTCGGCGACGAAGTCAAGCGGCGCATCATCCTGGGCACCTACGCGCTGTCCGCAGGGTATTACGACGCATGGTACGGCTCGGCGCAGAAGGTGCGCACATTGGTCATCGAGGACTTCAACAAGGCCTTCGAGCAGGTCGATGTGCTCGTCTCCCCGACTTCGCCCAGCACGGCGTTCAAGCTCGGCGAGAAGATGGACGATCCGCTGGCCATGTATATGAACGATATCGCGACGATTCCCGCGAACCTCGCTGGCACCCCCGCCATGAGCATCCCGGCGGGCCTGGGCGACGACGGTCTGCCGGTCGGCTTCCAGCTCATTGCGCCCCAGAAGCGCGACGACCTGCTCTACAAGCCGGCGGCGGCGCTCGAAGCGGCGCTCGAAGAGCGTTGGAACGGCCCGATCTGGCGCTCGATGAACGCCTCCTGGCTGAAGAATCTCGCGAAGTAACGCATCGGAAGGAATGAAATCATGGCTGAAAAACTGATGAAATACGCCGATGCCGTCGCCAAGTTCGACCCGGTCATCGGTCTGGAAACACACGTCGAGCTGAGCACCAACACCAAGCTGTTCTGCCCGGCGCACATCGAGTTCGGCGGGGAGCCGAACACGCAGCTCACCCCGGTGAGCCTGGGGCTGCCCGGCTCGCTGCCGGTGGTCAACAAGACCGCAATCGATTACGCGATCAAGCTCGGGCTGGCACTGCACTGCGATATCGCCGAGTGGAGCCAGTTCGCCCGCAAGAACTACTTCTACCCCGACATGCCGCGCGACTATCAGATCTCGCAGTACGACAAGCCGCTGAACGGCGAGGGCTATCTCGACATCGAGCTGGAGGATGGCACGATTTTCCGCGTCCCGATCGAACGCGCGCACGTCGAGGATGATGCCGGCAAGAACACCCATGTGGGCGGTGCCGACGGCCGCATCGAAGGCGCTGACCACTCGCTGGTCGACTACAACCGCGCTGGCGTGCCGCTTATCGAAATCGTCACCAAGCCCATCGAGGGCGCGGGCGAGCGTGCGCCGGAAATCGCCGGGGCCTATGTTCGCGCCATCCGCGACATCGTGCGCGCGCTGAACATCTCGCACGCCCGCATGGAGCAGGGCAATATGCGCGCCGACGTCAACATCTCGCTGCGCAACACGCCTGACGATCCGCTCGGCACCCGTTCGGAGACGAAGAACGTCAACTCCTTCCGCGGCATCGAGAAGACCATCCAGTACGAAATTCGCCGCCAGGCCGCCATTCTGAGCGACGGCGGGGAGATTCTGCAGGAGACCCGCCACTGGGATGAGGCCTCGCAGTCCACCGCCGGCGGCCGCGTCAAGTCGGATGCCGACGACTACCGCTACTTCCCGGACCCCGATCTGGTCATGGTGCACGTCACCAAGGAGCATATCGCCGAGCTCGAAACCCAGATGCCCGAAATGCCGCGCGCTCGCCGCAACCGTTTGCAGAAGGAATGGGGCCTGAGCGACCTGCAGATGCGCGACGTGCTCAATGCCGATGCGCTCGATCTCATCGAGTCGACCGTCAAGGCCGGAGCGAAGGCCGCTGGCGCGCGCAAATGGTGGCTCGGCGAGCTGAGCCGCGAAGCCAATGCACGCAGCGTGTCGCTTGAGGAGCTGCCGATTACCCCGGCCGATGTGGCCGAGGTCGAGAAGCTCGTCGCCTCCGGCAAGCTCAACGACAAACTCGCCAAGCAGACCGTCGAAGGCGTGCTCAAGGGCGAAGGCGCTCCGGCCGAAGTCGTCAAGCAGCACGGCTACAAGATCGTCGAGGACACTGGCGCGATCGAGTCGGCCGTGGAAGCGGCGTTCGCAGCCAATCCGGACGTGGTCGAGAAGCTCAAGAGCGGCAACATGAAGCCTATGGGCGTCATCATCGGCGCCGTGATGAAGGCCACGCGCGGCCAGGCCGACGCCAAAGCCGTCACCAAGGCCGTCATGAGCAAGATCAAGGGCTGAGTGCGCGCTGTACGCGATTTCGCATAACGGGTCCGGCCCGTTTACCCCGTTTCCTGCGCGAATCGGAGCAAACGAGACGGGCCCGTTTGCATACGTTGCGTGCTGTGTTGCGACCGGCGTAATTCAGGTCACGTTCTGGATTCCATCAGCCTGACGAGTACGATAGCAGCTATAGCGATTAAGCGATGATGTGAGGAATGAAAACGAATGTCAGACAATGCTGAACCTCCCTTGGACGAAGTGATGCCAAGGAGCCTGCCCGAGCGCATCGCCATCCCGCCCATCCGCGGTGAAATGGTGCGGCTGCGCCCGGCGACACTCGATGATCTGGACCTTCTCGACCCTCTGGACGCCTTCCACGGCGCATCCAGAATCACCGGCAAGGACTCCCAATCCGAGCGGGCCGCCGTGCACGCGTGGGTACGTCGTTCGGTCGCATGGTCGCAAGGCCTGGCATCGGACGAATCCGGGGTGGGGGACCCCGAATCCCGCCGCACGCTCGCATGGGCGGTGCTTTCGGATGCCCCTCGTGACGATGAGCATCAGTCTGCCAAGGCTGAGGACATCGTCATCGGCATGATTTTCCTCATCGACATCGATGGCTGGGCCCGTTCGGCGCGCATCCAGGTGATTCTAGGCAAGGACTATCGCGGCCGCGGCTACTCGCGTGATGCGATGCCGCGCGTGATGACCTACGGCTTTGCGCCGCAGCCGGCTGGCCTCGGCCTGCATCGGATCTGGGTTTCGGTGCCGGAAAAGAACTCCCGCTCGCTCTGGGTCTACCAGTCCCTAGGGTTCGTGTTCGCCGGCACCTCGCGCGACGCGCTGTGGGACGCCGAAAACGGCCAGTATCAGGACCAGCATGTGCTGGAAACGCTGGTGGACGAATACGACCCGATCAGGTCGCTTGACGCTTTCGGCATGCATGTGATTGAGGACAATCCCGGCGTGCGTGAGGCGCTGAGTGCCCGCGAGCATTCGCTTGCCATCGAACAGCATGCGCATGGCGCTGCGGCAAACAGTGCTGCGGCAGACAGCGCTACGCAGGAATCGCGCGGCGACAAACCCGGCAGTTCCAGCGAACACGGTGAAGCTAGCGGGAACGCCGATGTTGCCGGGCGTGCCGGTGACGACGCACAGACACAAGCGCAAGCGCAGGCACCATCCCAGCCGAAATCGCAGATTCGCGAGCCCGAGCTGGGCGACGCAGGCGATGACGGCGACGACGCGCTGGAATCGCTGGCGCGCAATCTGCAGCAGGGCGGTGCCGACGCGGGCAGCGCTGAGACGCACGATACTATTCCGGGAACGGATGACGGCTCATCCCAGGAAGGCAGCTGGCCCTTTGCCTCGACCGAGCGCAAATCGTCCAAGCAGGCCTGGTGGCGCAGCCTGGGACGCAGCCGCAAAAACGACAAGGAAGGCAGTCAATGAGCGCCGAGGATCTTGACAACTACGAAACCGACGCCGAGCTTTCGCTCTATAGGGAGTACCGCGACGTCATCAAGCTGTTCACCTATGTGGTGGAGACCGAACGGCGCTTCTACTTGGCGAACAAAGTCGATTTCAACGTGCGTTCGGCCGGGCAGGACGTCTATTTCGACGTCCAGCTCACCGACGCCTGGGTGTGGGACGTCTACCGCTCCTCGCGCTTCGTCAAGAACGTGCGCATCGTCACCTTCAAGGATGTGAACGTTGAGGAAGTCCAGAAATCGGATATCGACATCCCCGATTCGCTTGATTGAGCATAGGGTTTAGCTGAGCGTTGAGTTTGACTGAGTAGTGGGTTTGGCTGAGTAGTGGATTTAACTGAGCGTTGCATCTGGCTTAGGGCTTAGGCGCATGGCATGCAGCTCTTAGCTAGGGCTCCACGATATATACAGAACACACGCATGATGCGGTGCATTCGTGCATATTTGCCGGTTTTGGCGGCACGGCAAGCTGCATCGGGTAGAGTATGAACGATTTATTTGCTTATAGGAGGTCAATGTGACGCAGAAGGAATCCATCGTGATCATCGGCGGTGGACCCGCCGGCCTTACTGCCGCGTGGGAATTCGTCAAGGACGGCGGCGCCGATCACTACGATGTGACGGTGCTGGAAGCCACGAAGGAATTTGGCGGCATTTCGCGCACGGTCAAGCACAACGGCAACCGCATGGATATCGGCGGCCACCGCTTCTTCTCCAAGGACGACCGGATCATGGATTGGTGGAAGAACATTCTGCCGCTGCAGGGCGCGCCGTCCTACGACGACAAGAAGCTCGGCCGGCATCATGATCTCGAACCCGGCGGCCCGGATCCGGAACTCACCGACAAGGTCATGCTCAAGCGCCACCGCGTCTCGCGCATCTTCTGGAACCATCATTTCCTCGACTACCCGATCTCGCTGACCCCGGGGCTGCTCAAGGCACTCGGCTTCAAGCTCACGATGGAGGTCGGATTTAGCTACCTGAATTCGATGTTCCGCAAGCTGCCGGAAGACAATCTCGAGAACTTCTACATCAACCGCTTCGGCCGCAAGCTCTACTCGATGTTCTTCGAGGGCTACACCACGAAGGTCTGGGGCCGCCCGCCCAAGGAGATTTCCTCGGATTGGGGTGCGCAGCGCGTCAAGGGCCTCGACGTGGTCGCGGTGCTCAAGAACGCGGTGCTCAAGATGATGCCGAAGAAGCGCGACAGCAGCCAGGTCGAGACATCGCTGATCGAAGAGTTCTGGTACCCCAAGCTCGGCCCCGGCCAGCTGTGGGAAACCGTGGAATCGCAGTGCGTCGAGAACGGCGCCAAGGTCATCACCGATGCGCGCGTGAGCGAGATTCGCCAGCAGAACGGCAAGATCGCTTCGGTGGTCTACGTCGATTCGGTGGGCAAGAGCACCGAGCTCAAGGCCGACCAGTTCATCTCCTCGATGCCGGTCAAGGACCTGATCAATGCGCTGGCCGAAGGGCCGGCTGATGGTGCCGCTGCGAAGAAAGCCGTCGCTGCTGAGACCGCCGAAACCGATACTGCCGACGTCAAGGCAGTCCCCGCAGACATGATTCATGTCGCCAACGGCCTGCCATATCGCGACTTCGTGACCATCGGGCTGCTCGTCAAGCACCTGCGCATCCAGAACACGACCGACATCCCCACGCTTGGCGACCCGCAGATCGTGCCGGATTGCTGGATCTACGTGCAGGACCCGGGCTACAAGGTCGGCCGCGTGCAGATCTTCAACAATTGGAGCCCGTACCTGGTCAAGGATGTCGACGACACGGTGTGGGTCGGCCTCGAATACTTCTGCCAGGAAAACGACGACTTCTGGAATATGAGCGACGAGGAAGCCACCAAGTTCGCCATCAAGGAGCTCACCCGCATGCGGCTCATCAACGGCCCGACGGATGTGCTCGACTCGCATCGCGAGCGCGTCAAGAAGGCCTACCCAGCCTACTTCGACACCTACGAGCATATGCCCGAATTGGTCGAATACCTCGATTCCTTCGGCAACCTGTACTGCGTGGGCCGCAACGGCCAGCACCGCTATAACAACCAGGATCATTCGATGGCCAGCGCCATCGAGGCCGTCGGCAACATCCAGACCGGCAAGACCTCGAAGCGCAACGTGTGGTCGGTGAACACCGAGAAGTCCTACCACGAGAAGAAGTGAAGCAGTAGTCGAGGCAGATGATGAAGCAGTTGGATAACTTAGCCGACTAGATGTTTCGATTGAGTGCTCCGATTGACTGCACTGATTGACTGCACTGATTGACTGCACTGATTGACTGCGCTGATTGACTGCGCTGATTGACTGCATGAGGCGGGGCGGATGTATTGCATTGGCATGTTTGGCAATGTGATATCCGCCCCGCCTCATGCGTGGTATAGGGCGAAATGGCACTGGGCAATGATGCCTTGTTTGCGCTGGTCGCCGCCACGTTGTACAGTAAACCTCAGTTCAACGGCCGGTTGCGATGGCCTTGAGCGTTCATAGCGGTTTTTACCGCATCTTTTTCGTAAAGCTCTCCGGCAGTGTGTCGGCGGGAGCCAAGGAAAGGCAACACTAGTGGCAACAAGCCAGAATATTGAGGATATGAAGCTGCCTGAGCTCAAGGAGCTCGCCAAGCAAATGAGACTTCGGGGCACGTCGACGATGCGTAAGCCCGAATTGCTCGCCACTTTGCAGGCGGCTCGTTCGGGCGGGCAGGCGCCAGCGGGCGTCACGGTGCGCGGCAGCAAACCGAAGAGCGGCGCCGCTGCAAAGAAGGCATCCGACAGCCAGGATGTGCAAGAGAATGGCAATTCGGCCGCCGGGAAGGCGCAGGCTGGGGTTCGCGAGGATGAATCAGCGAAGGCTGTGGCATCGTTGACCCCATTTGCGCCAGCGGCCCCTGCCACATCGCCTGCGCAATCGTCGGCATCGTCAGCAGTTGATGCAGCTGATAGTGCATCGAAGGGCGCGTCACAGACCCCAGTGCAGGACGAACATCCTGCGCAGGATCATGTCCGTAGCATACGTCGCCGCGTTCGCAAGAGCGATGAGAGCGCGAATCTGCTTGACGAGCTGGATCTCTCGCTTCCCGAACCTAAACGCAATGAGGGCACTGACAAGCGCAGGCAGCGCAATACCGCGCAGTCTGATCTCGATCAGCCCCGCCGTCGTCATCGCACGACGAAGCAGGAAGAGGAGCATGATCCGCACGCCGTGCGCGATCTGAATGACATTCTCGCCTCGCTGCCTGCGCAGGACCACGAGGACGCGGGCGAGGGTGCGAAGGAAGACGCCCATGAGCACGAACATGAGCGTGAGTTCGTGCGGCGCACCCGCGATCGCAGCGATCGTAATGAGCGCAACGAGCGCAACGACCATAATGATCGCAATGACCGTAACGACCGTAACGACCGCAACAACGGTTCCGATCGCCGTCAGCGCCATATGCGCGGCCGCGACCGGGATTATGGCAACAACAATGCCAATAACAATAACCGCGACGAGCGCGATGAACGCCGCGACAACCGCCGCGAGGAGGCGTCGGACGATCTCGTGCCCGTGGCAGGCATCGTCGATGTGCTCGATTCCTATGCCTTCGTGCGCACCTCCGGCTATCTGCCCGGCCCCAACGATGTCTATGTCTCGATGGGTCAGGTCAAGAAGTACGGCCTGCGCAAGGGCGATGCCGTGCAAGGTTCGATTCGCACGCCTCGCGAAGGCGATCGGCGCAACCAGCGGCAGAAATTCGTGCCGCTGCAGTCGATTGACACCATCAACGGCATGAGCATCGAGGATTCCGTAAGCC
>NZ_JALCUA010000021.1:0-11197 GCF_022655035.1 Bifidobacterium tibiigranuli
TCGATCTGGGCTTTCTTCGCGCCGTTGCCGGCGGTCGCCTGATTCATGTATTCGACCCAGAGAATGTCCGGATCGTTGGTTGCGTAGAGTTTCTTGGCCTTGCCCTCGTAGAGCTTCTCCAGTTTCTCCATGACCCGCCTTTCGCGTATGCCTTTTCCACAAGATTTGGAGCAGTGAATTGACGCTCACAGCGTAGCAAGCAGAGGTTACAACGACACGGATTGCTCGGGCGGACGACGAACTTTGTGCTGTCATACCTCAACAAACCGGGTATCTGCGTTGTGTGTAGCGTTATCGAGGTGCTGCGGAGGTCTATCTGCGTTGTGTGAGGCGCTATTTTTCGGAGAGTCGAGTATCAGGTGGTCAGAACCGCGGTTTTCGGACAGCGATACTCAGGGTGCCAAGGAATTAACGCCTCACACAATGCAGATAGACCTCCGCAAGGGTGAATTAGCGCTACACATAACGCAGATACCATCGAAAACCGGACAATTTCTACGCATTGCAACTTGAAGACACCCGAATAAGGTGGCTAACGAGCCGATATGGCACACAAATTGCATGAAAACATCAGCTAATCGCGATGTGCAGTGTATCCGCCACCTGCGCGGCCCGTGCTCGCGCCTCGTCAACGTCTTTGCCGGTCGCCAGCGACACCGCCATGCGCCGATGGCCGTGCACGGCGGGCTTGGTGAAAATGCGCAGGTCGGTATCCGGCTCTGCCAGTGCTTCGGGCAGATTCGAGAACACGGCCTCGCCTTCGCCCTCGATCACAATCGCATGGCTGGCCGCGACCGAACCCTGCCGCAAGGTCAGATTCAGATGCTCCTGCGTCACTGGCAGCCCTAGCACGGCCCGGGCGTGCAGCGCGAACTCGCTCAGGCGCTGGGACATCATGGTCACCATGCCCGTGTCGTGGGGCCTGGGGGAGACCTCGTTGAAGAGCACGGTGCCGTTGTCGAGCACGAACAATTCCACGCCGAACACGCCCCAGCCGCGTTCGCCCTCGCGCTGTGCCTGATCGACCATGCCCAGCACCGCAGTGCAGGCGATGCGCTGCGCCGTCGCCAGAGTCGCGTCATCGACGTTGGCCGGCTGCCAGGACTCGCGGTAATCCCCATGATCCTGCCGTTGCCCGATAGGCGCGCAGGTGACCACGCCCGCGCGGGAGCTGACGGTGAGCACAGTCAGCTCATAGGCCAATGGCACCAAAGCCTCGACGATGACACGCGAAACCGTGCCGTCGTTCGCCGCGCGTCGGCCGGTCTGCGCCTCCTGCCAAGCCTGTTCGAGCTGTTCTGCGCCCTTGACGACCGACTGTCCGTGTCCAGATGAGCTCATAATCGGCTTGACGACGCAGGGGTAGCCCACAGCCTCAGCGCCGGATTGCAGCTCCTCGAAGGACCCGGCGAAGCGGTACGGCGTCGTGGGCAGGCCAAGCTCGTCATGGGCCAGCACGCGCAACCGCTCCCGATCCATGCAGATCGCGGCGATGCCGGAGCTCGGCACCACCTGGATGCCCGATTGGGCCGCTTTGGCCAGTTCTGCAGTGGCGATGGCCTCCACTTCGGGGATGATGATGTCCGGCTTTACGCGGGCTATGAGTGCATTGAGTTTCTGCGCGTCCGCCATATCGAGCACCTGCGCCTCATGCGCCACTTGGGCCGCCGGAGCGCCAGGGTAGCTGTCCGCAGCGCATACCCACGCGCCTAGCCGCATCAGCTCGATGGTGACCTCTTTGCCCAGCTCGCCTGAACCCAGCAGCAGCACGCGGGTCGGCTTCGCGCCCAAGGGCGTGCCAAGGGGCCGATTGATAGTCAAGGAAGAAATGCGAGAAATGGACTGCATGGTGGCGGACGTCGAGGCAGGACGATTCAGGCTGTTTTCGCTCATATGACCATTGTGCCATCTGTGGTGTATCGAAGATGTGGTGTATCGGGAGCGCGTGCTCTTGCGCTGTGCGGCGTTGGCCTGGTCGCCGTCGGCGGCGTCGGCTACGAGCAGCGGGCTGTGTGCGCTCGCCCGCGATGCTTCGGGAAACCGCGGCCGCGACAGATATTTCGCGTAGCACATGTTCTGCTCGGGCGATAGTAGTGACTTTGCGGGAGATAGCCGTTACAGTCATGAGAGGTCTGTTGCGATAAGGCGCCTATGGTTTTTATGGTTTCGTCATCATCGCAACGGCTGAAGGCACAGTTGGATCAGCGGATATGAGGAATACCATGGCACATATGGCAACGCGCGTCAGCGACGCTGGTGCGGGCGAGACGAAGCCGCAGCTACCAGGCAGCGGCAAGCTGCAGACGCGGGACTACATCACCATCGGCGTGTATACCGTCTTGTATTTCGTGCTCATCTCCGTCGCCGCCGGCGTGACGCATGTAATACCCGTGGGCATGCCGCTCACGGGCTTCGCCTGCGGGCTTTTCGGTGGAATTCCGTACATGATGGTGGCTGCGAAATCGCATCGTTTCGGGGCGATTACCATCATGGGCATACTGCTCGCCGTGCTGATGGGCGCGATGCATGGCAATTACTACACGATTGCCACGGCTGTGGCCGCGTCGGTGGGAGCCGACCTGATCGCGTGGGCCGGGCGCTACCGCAGCCTCAATGTGAATATCATCTCCGCAGGCGTGTTCAACCTGTGGAGCATCGGCATGTTTCTGCCATTCTACATCGGCAGAAACGACTATCTGGGGGCGTTGACGGCCAAAAACGGCGCACAGTACTCCGCCGGTCTCGCAGGGTTGTTCCCCGGCTGGGTGCTGCCGGCGCTGCCCGTTCTCGGCGTACTCGGCGGCGTGTTGGGCGCGTGGTTCGCCAAACTGGTGATTCGAAAGCACTTTGAAAAAGCCGGCTTAGTCTGACATATGGCAGATAGGACAATGCACGCTTATGGACATCGGAAGTGAAGAATATCGCGGCTGGCTGCGCTTCGACCCGCGCACCAAGCTTTTCTACGTGCTGACGGTGGGGTGCTTCTGCCTGACGCTGCTGGGCGCAGACGCCTACTGGATACTGGTGGTGCGGTGTATGCTGGCAATCTCGCCGTTCCTGCTGCTGCTTGCCAACGGCCGGGTTCGCGGCGCGGTATTTTCCCTCATCGCAATAGTGGGATGCTTCCTCGTAGCGTCGTTCGTGCTGCCCTATGCTGGCGGCTTCATTGGATGGATGTTGTATGCCTCCACAGGCATCGTCACGCAGCTGCTGCCCAGCGCGATGACCGCTTACTGGCTGCTCTCCACCACCACGGCAAGCGAGCTGATAGCTGCGCTGCAACGCATGCATGTGCCGCAAAGCGTTACCATCTCGCTGGCGGTCATGTTTCGGTTCTTCCCGACGGCTGTTGCCGAACAGCGTTCGATCAACGATGCCATGATCATGCGCGGCGTGCGCTTCGGCGGCGGCAAGATGTCGGAGATCTTGGAATACCGTGTGGTGCCGCTGATGACCAATTCCGTGCGCATAGCCGATGAGCTTAGCCAAGCGGCGCTCACGCGCGGACTCGGCGCTGGCAAGCGGCGTACGAGCATCGCCCGGATAGGGTTCCGTTTCTCCGATGCACTGGTATGGCTGCTATGTCTCGGCTGTTTCGCCGTGTGGGCGCTGACTTCTTTGGGAGTGCTGGCATGACGGCTCGGAATGCCGATAACGGCCTGCCCGGCATCGCTTCGGCTCCTCTTCGTGCGCAATCGCACGGCGATATGCAAGACTTTTCATCTGAGCAGGCGGGCGAGAATCTGCGCAATGGCGATATGCCGTCTGCAGGAAAGTCGATCCTCGCCTTCGACCACGTCTCCTTCGCTTACGGCGGGGGCTCGCATGCCGGAGTCCAGGACATCAGCGGCGGCATTGAAACCGGTGAGGTGATTCTGCTATGCGGCGACTCTGGCTGTGGCAAGACGACCATCACCAGACTGGCGAACGGCCTTGCGCCGCATTATTTCGAAGGCTCGCTCCAAGGCCATGTCGAAGTAGCTGGGAATGACAACGCGCATACCCCGCTGGCTCGAATCGCGCGTCGTGTCGGGTCGGTGTTTCAAAATCCTAAAAGCCAGTTCTTTACGCTGAACGTGACCGGTGAGCTGGCCTTTGCCTGTGAGAATTTCGAAATGTCTCCTGAGGATATTCGCAGCAGAATCGACGGAACCGCTGGCGATTTTCGTATTGAGTCGTTGCTTGACCGCGGCATTGCACAGATGAGCGGCGGCCGGAAGCAGCGAGTGGCCTGCGCCTCGGTCTCTACGGCGGAGCCGCAAGTGCTGGTGCTTGACGAGCCGAGCAGCAATCTCGACGCGCGTTCGATTGCTGATTTGCGGCAGATCGTGCGTCTGTGGAAGAAGCAGGGCAAGACGGTGCTTATCGCCGAACACCGGCTCTACTGGCTTGACGGTCTCATCGACCGCGCTTGGTACATAGCAGACGGTCGTATCGCACGCGAAATGAGCGCTGAACAGCTGCATGACCTTGATGTGCATGAGCGGCAGACCTTGGGCTTGAGACCGGTGACGGGCGAGCAGATCGTGCAGACCCTAGGCCTCACAGACCGACTGACCTCCTGCGACGAAACCAGCGGGGGAGCGCATAGCAAAGACGGAGCATACCGGATTTCCGATTTTTCGTACACGTATCAGGGACAGCGCGTTCCGGCTTTGCATATCGCGGGTGCAGAGCTGCCTCAGGGAATGGTCACGGCTGTCACCGGGTTCAACGGCGCAGGCAAAAGCACTTTCGCCCGCTGCCTGCAAGGTCTGGACAGACGATGCCACGGCACGCTTATCGCGCCGAGCGGCGAGCGGCTGAACCGAAAGCGTCGGCTGAAAGCCTGTTTTACGGTGCTGCAAGATGTGAACTGCGAGCTGTTCACCGAATCGGTGCTGGACGAAGTGCTGCTCGCGCAGCCGCAGGAGCGGCGTGATGCGGCCGTGGATATCTTGAAGCAGCTCGACTTGCAGACTTATGCTGACCGGCACCCGTTGTCGCTGTCCGGCGGCCAGAAGCAGCGTGTGGCCATCGCGGCCGCAGTCGCTTCCGAACGTCCGATCATTATTTTCGACGAGCCTACCAGCGGCTTGGACATGCGTCACATGGAGCAGGTCGCGGCGCTTATTCGCAGGCTCGCGGATATGGGGCGTACGGTGGTCGTAGTAACGCACGACGCGGAATTTGCGCTGGCCGCCTGCGACCGCAACATCACCATCAGCGGCGGCAGCATTCAAGACGCATACGATCTCAATGCCGAAGGCTCGCGCAAACTGGTCGAAGCGCTGGTCGCATGCGCCGAATGAGGCTGCTTATGCATCGGCTGTCATCATTATTCATGCCCGAGCATGACAGTCTCGTCAATGCGCGGTCGTCCAGTGCGATATCTGGAATCAACCTGTAGGGATTCGCGTGAACCAATTTCTGTACTAGCTGATCTCAACACAATTCCGGGAAATCGCGTTGCTGACTTGTTTCGATCTGTTTCAGACCCTGTTCGCAGCAATTCCTAGGAAAATCTGGCTAACGGTACGTCATAATCCATTCGACAAAGGATATGCGGGTATGTTCCTACAGCAGCGCGATGAGCTGGTCGGTGTGCTCCTGCGTGGTGGCCCAGCTGGTGCACAGGCGCATGATCGTATGCCCGTCGTCGACCTTGCGCATGAAGCCCATCTCCACGTCCTTCGACAGGCGTTCTATGGTGGCGGTGTCCATATTCACCATGATCTGATTCGTGGGGTTCTCGTAGGCCAGCTCGTAGCCCTTGGACACCAGCGCCTTGCGAATCTGATCGGCCTTGTCGTTGGCGTTCTGGGCAATGCTGAGATATAGCCCGTCGGTGAACAGCGTGTCGAACTGCAATCCGGTCAGCCAGCCCTTGGCGAGCAAGGCACCGTGCTGCTTGACCAGCGTCAGGAAATGCTTCGGGCTATTGCCTTTCGGGAAGACCACCGCCTCGCCGCACAGCGCCCCGACCTTGGTGCCGCCAATGTAGAACACGTCGGTGAGCCGGGCGATGTCTTCAAGCGTCACGTCGGTGCCTTCGGCGGTCAGACCATAGCCCAGCCGCGCCCCGTCGAGGAAGAAGGTCAGCTCATAGCGATGGCATACCTCGGCAAGCGCCTCAAGCTCCGCCTTGGAATACAGCGTGCCGTATTCGGTGGGATGCGATATGTACAGCGTGCCGGGGAAGACCATGTGCTCGTAGTTGCCGTCGGCGTAGAAATCCTTGCAATACTGGTCGAGTTCGTCGGCGTCCACCTTGCCGTCGTGCTCCGGCAGCGTGAGGACCTTATGGCCGGTATGTTCGATGGCTCCGGCCTCATGCACGTTGACATGCCCGCTGGTCGCGGCCACGACGCCGGCATAATGCGGTGTGACAGCGTCGATGACGGTCTGATTCGTCTGCGTGCCGCCTACCAGGAACCACACGTCAGCCTCGGGAACATCGCACGCCTCGCGGATTTTCGCTGCCGCGCTTTCGCTGTAATGGTCGGATCCGTAGCCCGGCACCTGCTCCATGTTGGTTGCGGCGAGGCGTTCGAGTATGCGCGGGTGCGCGCCCTCGCTGTAATCGTTCGTGAATGAAAGCATGGCAGACTCCTTGGATCGGGTAATGCAGTGGCAAGCATTGTGTTAGCAGGCGCTGTGCTCACACGCATATGGCTTAATAGGCATATGCGGGTTATAAGGCACAGCGAAAACCGGCAAACAGCTGCGAGTCTATCGCGTGCGCCTCCCTACGGACGTAAGTCCGGCAGCCCGCAAGCTGCACAAGACAAAAGAGTGGCCCCGGAGATTGCGTCATCCGGGGCCACTCCGAGGGGGAACGCCCTGTGTTCCTGTGCCTGCTGCCGCGCCACGTCGCGCGACCTGTGTGTTTCATTCACTCAATCCACTCACCTGAGCCGGTTTCTGGCATCATCCTGATGCCTTATATCATTCGTCAGCACCATTCAATCACCAGCAATCACATCCGCGGCCCGGTTCCCAAACCTCCCAAACCGTACTGCCTCATTGCCGCCGTCGTCATGTTCTTCAATTATCTGTTGAAGGCGTTGCGTAGGGGCCCTCGGCATTCCTCAGGCTTTGCGCTTCATTGCAACCCATCGGCTAATCGACCGATTGCAACTCCGGCCTTCGCTTCATAGTATAGTGCGATCCTCGCCAAAAAGCCAGCAATCAATGCCTTGGAAACATAATGTTCAGTAGCGTTCCTGCACGGCTGTGTCAAACGCACAAGATCTGACATCAAAGCGGTTTGAATGTGCGATTCCGATTGATGTGAACATGGTTACCGAGAGCCCGGCGTGTCGCGATAAGTGCGCGTGTGAGCCAAGTTGGGGATGTGAGATTAAGGCTGTGTCAGACGAGACTTCTGCGACTCGCCGTATGCGCAAGGCATGAGAATCGTGTATAGTATCCATCTGTTGTGCGATTTCGCTAGCGGAGTCGACACTACATGGTGGCTATAGCTCAGTCGGTAGAGCACCTGATTGTGGTTCAGGAGGTCGCGCGTTCGAGCCGCGTTAGCCACCCCACTTGGGCCAAATTCAAACCTTCGACCAAAGGAACCATCCTTGGTCCGGTTTGAGCTTGGCCCTTTTTCTTCGCTTCGGCCGCCCAGTTCAGCGCGTTGCCCTGCACCTCCGGATCGCACAGCATGTCGAAGGGCTTCTGGAACTCGGCCCTGACCCTCCGCTCGCCGTCCTCGTCGATATAGATGCGGGTGAAGAACGCCTGGTTGCACAGTTTGCGGTTCAGGTCGTCGCACCGCTGGTAGATGTCCGCGATGTTGGCCAGCAGGCCGAGCGAGTCCTCCAAGTTCTCGCGTGCTTCCAGGTACTCGTTGTTGTGGGCGGCGATGTGGTTGTCGATCGTCTCCAAGGCCGCGCCGATGCGGGATTGCTCGCGTTTGAGCATGTCCAGGGGCACGGCGTCGGCGTAGTGGGCCTGCAACAGCTTGAAGCGCTCGCCTTCCAGCTTGTCGCGCTGCCGGGTGAGCTGTTCGAGCTCCTTGGTCTCGGAGGCCATGAGCCGGTCGAACTCGGCATGCAGCATCCCGGCCACGTCTTCACGCACCTGCGCCGGGACCTGGATGGTCTTGTAATACTCCTCAATCAAGCGTTCCACATCCTCGATGAGGATCGCGTGACGGGTGCAGTCGGTGCTTCGGGAATGCCGTCCCGAGCACACGAAATAGGGGTAGATGCTGCCCTGGTGGTTGCGCGCATGGCACACGATGAGCCGAGAGCCGCACTGCCCGCAATACACCGTGCCCTTCAAATAGTGGTCATGGACCTGGCTTTTGTCGGCGGCCGAGACGTGCGAGTCGAGCACGGACTGCACCTGATACCAGACCTCCCGCGGCACCAGCGGCTCATGGGTGCCCCGGTAGGTCACGTCCTTGTAGGTGATGTCGCCCTTGTAATACGAGTTGCGCAGCATCCGGCGCAGCGTCGTCTTGCTCAAGGGACGCGCCGGGCGCTTCGGGGTGGGCCGAGTGGTGAGCCCGCGGCGTTCCAGTTCGCGCTGCATCTCGGAGACCGTCCACAGGCCGGAGGCGAACACCTGGAATGCCCAGGTGACCAGCTCGCCGCGCTCCGGGTCGATGCGCACGGTGCGCTCCTCGCGCCCGTGCTCGTTGCGCACCCCGACGTTCTCGTAGCCCACCGGGGCCGCGCCGATCGTGCCGCCCTGCGCGGCCTTCTGCGTCAGCTCCTTGATGGTCTCGCTGGCCAGGTTGCGCGAGTAGAACTCGGCGATGGAGGACATGATGCCGTGCAACAACATGCCCGAGGGCGTCTCGTCGATGTTCTCGCTGGCCGACACCAGCATCACGCCCGCGTCGCGCAGGGCCAGGTGGATGGCCACGTCGTCGGCCCGGTTGCGCGCCAGGCGGTCGACCTTGTGCACGATGCAGTAGTTGATCCGATGCTCGGCCACGTACTTGATCATCCGCATGAGCGCCGGCCGGTCGGCCTTGCGAGCCGATTCGCCGGCGTCCACGAACTCCTGGACCACGCTCGCGCCGAGCTGGTCGGCCTTGGCCAGGTTCGCGTTGCGCTGGGCGGGAATGGAGTAGCCCTCCTCGCCGCCGCCCTTCTCGGCCTGTTCCTTGGTCGAGACGCGCAGGTAGATCACGGCGGTCGGCCCGTCGGCGGGCTCGGAAGGGGAAACGAGGCTATCGACCTTGATGTGGTCGTCAACGAGTGTGTTCATGGCTTTTCTCCGCAGCTAGTGGTCCGAACCACCGCAGAGTCATTGACTGCGAATGCTGCTCGTGAGAAAAGCCCGAAGGCCGCAAGGACATGGCCACGAAGGCCAAGTAAAGATGCCCCGCCATGACGGCGAGGTCAGGGACCACAACACCCGCCTCTGCGGCGGATGGTTCTATTTTACTCTGACCTGCCGTCGGATGTCATCGCCGTGGGCGAAGCCGACTGCTCAATGCGTCTCTGACCGGTCTCTTGGAGCGTGAGGCGGATCAGCAGCTTCGTGAGTTTTCCCAGATCAGGGCTGTCTCGGTGCTCCGCTCTCACGGTGAGCTGACGCTCCTCGCGCGGACGCCAGGTCGTCTTGCGCTGGTATGTCCGCACCATCAGTCGACCTCGCCTGTCTCCGGGTCGGCTCCCGCGTAGAACCGGTCCTCGGCGGCCTGGCGTTTGGCGACCTCGGCGATGATGAAGTCCACGAAGTCCTGGTCGCGGTTGACGATGGTCGTCTCCTCGACCGGCGGTGCTGGCCGTTCGCCGGGCCAGCTGGTCTGGCGGGTGGGCCGGTCCCGGTCCAGCCGGGTGCCGGAGGTGGCGACCCACTCGCGCAGGCGGGTTCGTGTGTCGGCGAAGTCGCGGTGCCATCCCAAGGGGGCGGCGGCGTTCTGTTCGGGGTCGTAGGCGGCCAGCCAGCTCAAGTGCAGGGCGGAGAGCTCCCAGAGCAGTTCGGGGTGCCGGTGCCACATCGGCGGGATCACGCTGGCGGGAAGCCCGTAGGTGTGGCGCAGCCAGTCCACCCACCGGTTCAGCTCCAGCAGTTCGGCCTCCAGGTCGTTGGCCGCCAGGAGGTTCCAGTTGATGGGGTGCGGCGGCTCGGGCAGGTCGGGACGGGCGTCGAAGGTGGAGGGCTCGGGGCTGTCCGCGTAGTCCTGTCCGTCGGCGGCTTCGGGGTTGGCGTGGGGCGTGTGGTCGTCGTCGCTCATGATGTGCCTCCCTCACAGTCCGATGGCCGGATTGGCGCGCTCCGTGCCGGAGCGTTCGGGGCGTTGAAATGGTGTGGCGTCTCGGGCGGGGGCTTCCTGTCCGAGGCTGGCGCGGCGTGGGGTGCGGTCGACTTCGTAGCGGGTGCGGGCCAGGTCGTGGCCGAGCCGGTTGGCGATGAACCGGGTGCGCTGGACGCCGGTGTCCTTGTCGATGGAGGTGTCCAGTTCGCCTTGGGCGACGAAGTAGTCCTGCTTGGCCAGCTTCTCGAAGCCGCGCACGGCGGCGGCACGGAAGGCCACCACGTCGTGGAAGGTGGTCTCCAGCTTGGTGAACGTGCCGTCGGGCTCGGGCCGGTAGTGCTCCTGTCCGGCCTTGAAGTACAGGCGGGGCGTGCCGCCTTCGGGATGGGTGAACTGGGGGTTGGAGGCCACGAACCCGTAGAAGCTGTCCCGCACGTCCGGCGCATCCGCCGCCCGGCCTTCCCCCGGTCCGGGGCGGGGTGCTGCTTGTGCTGGTGTGGTGTCTTGTCTGGCCATGAGCCGTGCTCCGATCTGACTGAAGCGGCCCGCTGTTCGGGCTGCTGTGCCAGACAGGTAGGTATGCGGGGCCTGGACGCTCAGCCGTGCCGCAGGAGCGCTTCTATTGCGGTGCGGTCGGCGGCCAGCTGTCGCGCGTCGGGACGGCTGGGCCATGCGTGCAGGTCGGTGATGATGGGCGGGGCGGAGCGCAGGAGCACGATGCCGGTGCCGAACGGGAGGCGGCGGATGCGGTCGGGCGGCAGGATCGGCACCCGCCTGATCGAGCGTTGGTTCGACCTGGTGCCGTGGTCGCCCAGGGTCACGCTGTCGGTGGTTTCGTCGCGTTCCCCGATGAGATTCGAGATGGAGGGTGTCAGATTGTTTGTGTAAGTGGGGGTGTTTTTGATTGAAAGTTGAGACACTGATGACCATGATTGATAGACAAGAACGACAGGCGCGTGGCCGTGAGCAGGCTGAGGGCGTTGCGGCGCT
>NZ_JALCUA010000022.1:0-10168 GCF_022655035.1 Bifidobacterium tibiigranuli
AGAAACTGGAGAAGCTCTACGAGGGCAAGGCCAAGAAACTCTACGCAACCAACGATCCGGACATTCTCTGGGTCGAATACATGAATCAGGCGACCGCCGGCAACGGCGCGAAGAAAGCCCAGATCGAAGGCAAGGGCGAGCTGAACAATCACATCACCTCTGTCATCTTCGACCTGCTCAAGGCCCGAGGCGTGGAAAGCCACTTCGTGCAGCGCTTGTCCGACACCGAGCAGCTGGTGCGCCGCATGGACATGTTCCCGCTTGAGATCATCATGCGCAACACCGCCGCAGGGTCGTTTGCGAAGCGCTACGGCGTCGCCGAAGGCACGGAGCTGAAAAAGCCGATTCTCGAATTCTGCGTGAAGTCCGACGAGCTGGGCGATCCCTTCATCAACGATGACGGCATCATCGCCCTGGGACTGGCCAGCGAAGAGGAGCTTGCCACGATCTCGCGCCAGGCGCGCGCGGTCAACGATGCGCTGCTCGACATCTTCACGAAGATCGGCGTGCAACTGGTCGATTTCAAAATCGAAGAGGGCAAGACCGGCGACGGGAAGATTCTCCTGGCCGACGAAATCACCCCCGACACCTGCCGCCTGTGGAACAAGGGCAGCAAGGATGGCAAGGTCGAGCATCTCGACAAGGACCTTTTCCGCCGGGATCTGGGCGATATCATCCCCGCATACGAGGATATCTACGCGCGCCTGACCGCATTGGCCAAGGACGAGGGCATCACCCCCAGCGCATGATCGCAATCGCCTGCATCCGTCAGCCTCGGGTGCAGGCGATGCTCATTTATCCAGTGTCATGTCACACTGCATTGACCACAAGCCATACGGCACTCTGTGGAATGAAACACTGTGAAACGAAATACTCAGTGCAGTACACACTTGACGCAATATGGCACTCAGTGCAATACAGCACTCGGTGAAGACCGCAAGCATCCAACAATAATCGCATAGGCATTCCGTGTATTCCGTGCTCAAGCACCGACCGAAGGACAGGACAAGAGTGGCTCAGACAAACACCGCGGCACAGGCAAACGCAACGGCGCATGACAATCATGACAATGCATCCGTGTTCCGTATCTACGTGGAGAAGAAGCCCGGATTCGACGTTGAAGCGCAGCAATTGCGCAGCGAGCTCGTCACGATTCTGGGCATCACGGGCATCACCGGGCTGCGCATGATCAACCGCTATGACGTGCAGGGCATCGATGCCGCGCTGTTCGATCAGGCCGTGGCGACTGTGTTCAGCGAGCCGCAGGTCGATACGGTTTCCGAGACGCTTCCCGGAATCGACAACAAGGCCGGCGACAATACCGCAGCCGGCGCCGCATCCAACGCCATCTTCGGCGTGGAGTACCTTCCCGGCCAGTTCGATCAGCGGGCCGATTCCGCAAGCGAATGCATCCAGCTCATCTCCCAGGGCGAGCGCCCCACCGTGCGCACAGCCAGAATCTACATCATCGCCGGCGACCTCTCCCCCGAGGACTTGGCAGCCGTCAAGCGCTATGTGATCAATCCGGTCGAATCGCGGCCGGCCTCGCTCGACCCGGTGACCAGCCTGAACGACGAGGTCAAGCAGCCCGGATCAGTCGAAATCCTCAGGGGATTCAACGAACTGGACGAACAAGGCCTGGGCGATTTCCTTGCGGATCGCGCTCTGGCGATGGATCTGGCGGATGCGCAATGCTGCCAGCGCTATTTCGCCGGCGAGAAGCGCGAGCCGACCATCACCGAAATCAAGGTCATTGACACGTACTGGTCCGATCATTGCCGCCATACGACCTTCGGCACGCGTCTTGACGACATCGCCTTCGACGATGACAAGGTGAGCGAGGCCTTCAACCGTTATCTTGCGATGCGCAAGGAGCTGGGCCGCGACGCGAAGCCGATATGCCTTATGGATATGGCCACCATCGGCGCGAAATGGCTTGCGACCAAGGGCCTGCTCACCGGGCTGGACGAGTCCGAGGAGATCAACGCGTGCACCGTCAAGGTCAAGGTCGACGTGGACGGGCGAGACGAGGACTGGCTGTTCCTGTTCAAGAACGAAACGCATAACCATCCCACGGAAATCGAGCCCTTCGGCGGCGCGGCCACCTGCATCGGCGGCTGCATCCGCGACCCGCTTTCCGGCCGCTCCTATGTATATCAGGCGATGCGGGTCACCGGTGCCGGCGACCCGACTGTGCCGGTGAGCGAGACATTGCAGGGCAAGCTTCCCCAGCGCAAGCTGGTGACCGGGGCCGCCGCTGGATACTCTTCGTATGGCAACCAGATCGGCCTAGCCACCGGGCAGGTGGACGAAATTTACCACCCGGGCTACGTGGCCAAGCGCATGGAAGTCGGTGCCGTGGTGGGTGCTACGCCAGCCGATCATGTGCGCCGCGAAACCCCGACTCCGGGCGACAAGATCATTCTGCTGGGCGGGCGTACTGGCCGCGACGGCATCGGCGGGGCCACGGGCGCTTCGCAGTCTCTGGACGTCACCTCGACCACTGAGCTCGGCGCCGAAGTGCAGAAGGGCAACGCACCTGTCGAACGTAAGCTGCAGCGGCTCTTCCGCCGCAAGGACGCCTGTCAGCTCATCAAGCGCTGCAACGATTTCGGCGCAGGCGGCGTGTCGGTGGCGACCGGCGAAATCGCCGACGGGCTGATCATCAATTTGGACGCGGTACCCAAGAAGTACGCGGGACTCGACGGCACCGAGCTGGCCATATCCGAGTCGCAGGAGCGCATGGCAGTGGATGTCGCCGCTTCCGATGTGGACGAATTCCTCGAATACGCGCGCCAGGAGAATCTTGAGGCCACGGTTGTCGCGACCGTCACCGAAGAGGCTCGGATGCGCATGAACTGGCAGGGCGACGCCATCGTCGACCTGAGCCGCGCCTTCCTTGCCTCGAACGGTGCCGAAAAGCATCAGCGGGTGCAAGTGGGGCCGAGCAGCAACTATGCCACGCCGGCATCGTGGAACTCGGGGACATTAGCGGCGCGCATGCACGCGCTGGTGAGCGATCTGAACGTCGCTTCGAACAAGGGGCTTGGTGAGCGCTTCGATTCGACCATCGGCGCAGGCACGGTGCTGATGCCCTATGGCGGTTCGCGTCAACTCACGCCGAGCCTGGCGATGGTGGCGAAGCTGCCGGTCTTCGGCGAAACGACCACTGCCTCAGCCATGGCGTGGGGCTTCAATCCCTACATCATGGAGCGCGACCAGTTCACCGGCGCGTATCTTTCCGTGGTCGAGTCGCTGTCGAAGCTCGTGTCCAGCGGCTTCAAGCGCGAGAACGCTTATCTGAGCCTGCAGGAGTACTTCGGCAAGCCCGGCACTGAGCCGAGCCGTTGGGGCAAGCCGTTGGCCGCAGTGCTCGGCGCGCTGAACGCGCAGGTCGATCTGGGCGTGGGCGCCATCGGCGGCAAGGACTCCATGAGCGGCAGTTTCGAGGATCTCGACGTGCCGCCGAGCCTGATCTCCTTCGCCGTGGCCATCGGACCGGTGAACCACGCCACTTCGCCTGAGTTCAAGGGTGCCGGTCATCGCGTCGTGCGCATCGCGCCGCGCTATGCCGCCGACGGATTGACTCCGGATACTGAGGGCCTGCTGGGTGCGATGACCGCCGTCGAGGAGCTTATCGAAGACGGTTCCGCGCTAGCGGTCTCCACGCCGGGCTACGGCGCGAGCGCCGCGGCGCTGTTCGAAATGACCGTAGGCAACGGCATCGGGCTTGCGCTTGAGCCGGAAATCGCGGTTGACGATCTCTTCAAAGCCGCATATGGCTCGTTCTTCGTGGAACTGGCCGATGGTGCCGCACTGCCGAAGGTGACTAACCGGGTGTGCATGGGCACAATCGGTACCACGACGGCGGATTATGCGTTCCGTACGAGTGCGGAAACGTTGGATCTCGCGCAGGTGCAGGAAGTCTGGGAGGGCGGCATCGAATCGGTGTACCCCTACCGCGCGGACGGCCCCCAGGTCGAGACGATCAGCCATATTGCTGGTCAGACGACTCGCCGTTCCGGCACGAGCATCGCCAAGCCGCGCGTCGTGATTCCCGTTTTCCCCGGCAACAACTGCGAATATGATTCGGCGGCGGCATTCGAACAGGCGGGCGCCGAGGTGAGCACGCTGATCATCAACAACCTCACCCCGGGCGCTGTCGCGGAATCGACCGCGCGTCTGGCGCAAGAGATATCCCGCAGCCAGATCGTCATGATTCCCGGCGGCTTCTCCGGCGGCGACGAACCGGACGGCTCGGCCAAGTTCATCACCGCGTTCTTCCGCTCGCCGCAGGTCACCGAGGCCGTGCGCGACCTGCTGAACAACCGCGATGGACTGATGCTAGGTGTGTGCAACGGCTTCCAGGCACTTGTCAAGCTCGGTCTGGTGCCTTTCGGCGACATCGTGCCGATGACGGCCGAATGCCCGACGCTGACCTTCAACACCATCGGTCGCCACCAGAGCCGCCTCGTGCATACGCGCGTGGCCTCCGACCTGTCGCCGTGGCTGTCCAAGACGCAGGTCGGCGACATCCACACGATTGCGATATCCCACGGCGAAGGCCGTTTCGTCGCCCCGCAGCCAGTGCTCGACCAGCTCAAGGCCTCCGGCCAGATAGCGACGCAATATGTGGACGAAAACGGCGTGCCAGGCATGAGTCTGGACGTGAATCCGAACGGCTCCCTGCTTGCCGTCGAAGGCATCACCAGCCCCGATGGCCGCGTCTTCGGCAAGATGGCCCACTCCGAGCGCTCCGGCGCAGGCCTATACCGCAACGTCCCCGGCACCGAACGCCAGCCGATCTTCGAAGCCGGAGTCGAGTACTTCACGGCGTGAGCGGGTTGCGCTGGATCGGCGCAGGCTAGAGCAAACCGGTATACATAGCATAGGTAAGGCCGCTGGGGAATCGGGCACCGCATGAGTGTCGTACGATTCTCTGGCGGCCTTGCTTGTCATTCCGTCCGTATACCTGTCAATGAACGAGTATCAAAAGATTGGCATACAGGCCAAACGGTTCCCAGTAGCCAGTAGATGTTGTGTGTGAATCTGAATTTACCCCGACCTCAGTTCGCTGGCAATGTCGTGGATATATAGCATGAGACCTGGTATAGCGGCGCCGATGCGCATTGTGCCTATGACGCACGTTTTGTTCCGGAGATAATGACGGCGTAACGCAGGACTTTTGGCGTGTTCATCGGCCATCGCAAGGGAAGTGCTGCGGACAGTACGGTCTGTTCCTCGATTCGACCGCCAGCATCACGGATAGCAGCCAATACGCACTCACGACTTCCGTAGATCTTCGTATCATCGAATAAATCAACAAAGGCAAAACGACCACCGTCCGCTACAACCCTGATGGCCTCGGCGATGCTCACGTTTTTGTTGTCAGCATCTTTGACTTCATGAAAGGTAAGGCAACTCACCACGCGATCAAACTCGCCATTTGAGAATGGCAACCTTGACACGGAACCATGAACGAATGCTATTTGCGGAACATGTTCCAATCTTGCATTCCGTTCTGCCTGAACCCGCGCAAACTGGCCCCACTCCCCAGGCCAGTAATCCAGGCCGATGAATTTCCCCGGCCACGTCTTCGCAAGCTTGATCAGCAGTTCGCCGCTCCCGCACCCGATATCGAGATAGTTCTCGCCGTCGCCTACCCGCTCGACGATCTGCTGATGAATATTTGCCTGAATATCATCGCCTTGCGGGCTCAGCCGCCACGATGTCACACTGATGACGACAGCGATGTAGATACAAGGCACCGCCACTATGGCCAACGCAAATCCAGGCCTCCAGATGACGCCAGCCACAAGTGCCGCAAGCACAATCACCACCGAAAGCATCCAGAACAATCGGATTCTCGATGGCTTGATCCAAGTCGGGTAACTGGGCATATCACGCATAGCTCCATGATAAGTCTGCGCCGTCCCACATTCGACTGACTACATTGCTCCTTCGCTGCCTATACCCGCATCTTCCCATCACCCGGCTTATCCAAATCATCTAGGGCGATGATTTCTTCAAGCGGAATCGCCGTGTGGTCTTCGAGCACGAGGGCTTTCCGTTCTCGGTCGATAAGATGGATGATGCCTTCTGCGGTGATGTAGTCGCCGCCGTCCTTGCTGCCATCCTTGCGAAAATAGGTGATTGCGAGCCGATGCCGGGATTCGCGCTGATCCAAGGCGCGTTGCAGCTTCGCGTTGAGTTCGCGTTGTGCGTCCTCGTCCAGCAGCACGCGCTGATGCGTTTCGCGTGCCGCTTCCATGATGATGGCGTCGTATCCGGTGAGCGCAGCGAATGGCATGAACTGCGCGGCGCGACTGCGCAGAGCCATCCGCGCGTGGGTGCGTGACTGGTGGTGCGGCATCGCGATGATGTCATCGTAACGATGGGTTGCTTCAAGCGTCATGCGGCATGACCTCCTATCTGCGCGTTGCGCTTGATGCCGGTGGCGCCTTCTTCCAAATCCATGCCTTTGACAATGGAGTTGCGGCCGAATCGTCGCTTGACACCGATCATCGCACGCTGCACTTCGAGTTCGTTGCGCTGATCCTGTTCGGCTGCCTGACGGGCCGCCTCCTCGTCGTCTCCGCACGAGAACAGGTCAGGCTGCTCATAGCGCTGCTCCCCCGTGCCCGATGCATATGCCGGCCGCAGCCGACCCACGACGACGTTCATCCGGCGCACCATAAGCAGCGGGTCGGTCACGCGGTCGTAGAGCGCCATCATAGCCTTGATGATGACTTTGGATGACGACGTGTACGAACCAAGCTTCGTCGTGCCTCGTGAAGGTTTGGGCACCTTGCGTCCAAAACGGTCCTGCACCACGGCTCGCGATGACGGCTTGCGCATGACGGCACCGACGTCAATGCCTTCTGCACCGATGCTTTCGACGTCGGCACTTTCAGCGCTGCCGTTCTCCTCATCGGTACCTTCTCTGCCAGCATACCTACCGCCAGCATGTCCCTCGCCAGCACGGTCAGCGGCACCAGCACCAGCAGCACGTGCTTGGCCAGTGCTGATACTGGCACTGGTACCCGGCGCAACATTGTTCAGCCGCTCATAGCCGACATACAGCCCGATCTGATCGGTCTGCATCCGCTTGTCCACCATTTCCAGGACGAGCATATCGGTCATCTCCTTGATCACGAGCCGGGCATGCTTCCAGTCATAGGGCGTTTGGAGCACCTGACCGGAACTCATGCTGGTGGCCGCAGGCTTGTAGGCCTTGATCTCCTCGATGGTGCAGGGTTCGTAGCCCCAGGCATGGTCGATGAGCAGCTCGGCGTTGATGCCGAACATTCGGTAGAGCAGATCCTCGTTGTAATAATCGCAAGATCTGCCTGCTGAACAGCGAGCGATATCCCCCATCGTGAGCAACCCGTGCGCTTCAAGCTTCTTCGCATATCCGCGCCCAACCCGCCAGAAATCGGTCAACGGCCTGTGCGCCCACAGCAGCTGACGATACGACGTCTCATCGAGTTCGGCGACGCGCACGCCGTCCTCATCGCCCGGAATATGCTTCGCCACAATATCCATCGCGACTTTGCTCAGATACATATTCGTGCCGATTCCGGCTGTGGCAGTCAGCTTCGTATCCTTTTGGATATCATGCACTATCGCAACCGCCATCTCATGCGCGCTCATGCCCGAAGCCTTGAGATAATGGGTCACGTCCATGAACACCTCATCAACCGAATACACATGGATATCCTGCGCACCCACGTATCGCAGATAAATGGCATACACTTCCGCACTGCGCTGCAAATACCGCGCCATCTTGGGCTTGGCGGCGATGTAAGTCGCCTTCAGATTCGGCGACGCGCTCAGCTCATCGGCATCGAAAGACTCCCCTTCGAGACGCCTTCCCGGGGCGTTCAGGCGACGGCGCTCATTGACCTCCGCCATCTTCTGCACCACTTCGAACAGCCGCGCACGACCGGGAAGGCCATATGCCTTGAGCGAAGGCGAAACCGCCAGGCAGATCGTCTTCTCGGTGCGGCTGACATCGGCCACCACCAGATTGGTCGTCAGCGGGTCAAGGTTGCGCTCCACGCATTCGACGGAGGCATAGAACGATTTGAGATCGATCGCTATGTAAGTCCGATCTGCCATAGCTCGCCTCCTTATGCGCTCCTTCGTGGCCGGTTTCCGATTCGGTAGGTCATACAATACACAAGCAGTAGAACATATGTTCGAACTCGTGTCGTACGTAAGAATGCACGGTTTCGGAGTTTTGGGGAGTTGTTTTCGTATTATGGTTGCATGACTGTTGAACACAATGCGCCCGACGACAACGAGACGACCGCGAAGGTATTCAAGGCGCTGTCAGACCCAGTTCGGCTTGAGATCGTTCGCTATCTGAAAAAAGTCGGGCGAGGCGTGACGTGCAAGGAAGTCGGCCTGGCAGTCGATATCACCAGATCCGCCGGATCCTACCATTTCCGCACATTGCGCGAGGCTGGCCTGATTCACATGCGCAAGGACGCGCGGGAAAAGTACGTCACCCTCGACTACGAGGCCTTCGACCGGTACGTCACCCACTTCTTTGACTCCCTGAACTAGGAAATAAACACCCATTACGGCGTAGTCATCACTCCGTTTTATAGTTTAACAATTGTTTAATTATTCAACTATAAAACAGGAGATCCTATGCATAGGTTATATCCGGATGCCACCTCTTCCGAGGCGGAATGACCCAGCAACCACAGCGGTGCCCAGGAGGTCACGTCACCGTTGTCCAACCAAAGAGTTTCGCAGGGGTGGCTGATGGCACTAACCTCATTGGGCATCTTCATGGCGATGATGGATTCGATGATCGTGACGACGGCTTCGGGCGCGATAGGACGCCAGTTCGGCCTGGATGTGGTGCGCTTGCAGTGGGTGCTCAACGCGTACAACATCACGATTGCGGCGCTGCTTCTGCTGGGCGTCGCCATCGGCGACCGGATCGGGCGGCGCAGGACCTACATCCTCGCGCTTGGCCTGTTCACCTTGGGGTCAGCAGCCTGCGCCTTGTCGGTAAGCTTCGCATGGCTGCTGACCGGGCGGATCGTCCAGGGCGTGGGCGCGTGCGCGATGACGCCCATGTCGATGACGATTCTGACCTCGGCGACTCCGGCAAGCAAGCGAGGCGGCGCGCTGGGCATATGGAGCGGCGTGGGCGGTCTGGCTCTGGTCGTCGGCCCTGCTTTGGGCGGGCTGATCACCGCGTCCTTGTCGTGGCAGTGGATCTTCTGGATCAACGTGCCCATCGGCCTGGCCGGCATGATCCTCGCGCACTATAAGCTGCCCGAGTCGCGCGTGCCCGCCTCCCGCATTGACCCGTTTGACGCGGTGCTGGTCGTGGCCGCGTCCGGGCTGGTGGTCTGGGCGCTCTCCGAGGCGCCGAACGTGGCGATGCGCCTGCCTGCGGGCGTGGCCGGCTTGGCCAGCGTGCTGGCTGCCGTGGCGTTCGTCACCAGGCAGCGGGGCAAGGACCATTCTCTGTTGCCGCTGCGCCTGTTCTCCTCCAAGGCACTCTCGGGCGGGGTGGCGGCCACGTTCCTGCTGTATGCGGCGATGTACGGCGTCGTGTTCTTCCTGCCGCAGTATCTGCACGCGGCCCTCGGCCTGGGCACGCTGAGCGCTGGACTGGGTCTGCTTCCCTGGACCGGCGCGTTCGCCGTACTCTCTCCCTTCGCAGGAAGGCTTGTCGACCACTATGGCGAACGCAACATGGCGCTGGCGGGCATGGCGATGCAAGTCGTCGGCTATGCGAGCCTTGCCGCTGCCGTGCTCTTCGGCGGCTGGTACTGGCTGCTCGCGGTCCTCTTGGTCCTATCAGGAGCCGGTCTCGCCCTGGCCGGGCCCGCGTTGCAGAAGGGCGTGCTGGGATCCGTCGAACCCATGCTCATGGGCAAGGCCTCGGGCGTGTTCAACATGTTCCGCCAGCTTGGCGGCGCGGCGGGAACGGCCCTGTCCGTCATCGCCTTCCGCCTCGCCGCCGGCACCTTCGCCGCTGGGTTCGGCTCCGTGCTCGTGCTCTCCGCGCTCGGTGTGTATCACCATGTCAAGTTGTGCGGGAAAATCACCGGAATTGAGCAGTGGCGGCGCCTGTTTTGCGCAGGGTTGGCGGTTGCCGTCGTCCTTGGTTGTTGTTAGTTGTTCATGAGTGAGTGTG